>NZ_CP185262.1:227500-1427500 GCF_018215285.2 Streptococcus sp. 11-4097 | reverse complement strand
ATGGAGAAGCTAGATTTCTTTACTAGCAAGACTGGCCAGATGAAGGCAGTTATTCGCCAAGCTCTTCTGAACTATCCAGATATTTTTGTCTTTTCAGATGAGGAAGACTTTGCCCCTCATATTCTGACTTTTGGAATCAAAGGTGTTCGTGGTGAAGTCATCGTTCACGCCTTTGAAGACTATGATATTTTCATCTCAACAACCTCTGCTTGTTCGTCCAAGGCAGGGAAACCAGCCGGAACCCTGATTGCCATGGGAGTAGATAAAGATAAGGCTCAGTCAGCTGTGCGTCTTAGCCTAGACCTTGAAAATGATATGAGTCAGGTCGAGCAGTTCTTGACCAAGTTAAAATTGATTTACAATCAAACTAGAAAAGTAAGATAGGAGCATTCATGCAGTATTCAGAAATTATGATTCGCTACGGTGAGCTGTCAACCAAGGGTAAAAACCGTATGCGTTTCATCAATAAACTTCGCAATAATATTTCAGACGTTTTGTCCATCTATCCCCAAGTTAAGGTAACGGCAGATCGCGACCGTGCCCATGCTTACCTCAATGGAGCAGATTACACAGCAGTAGCAGAATCGCTCAAACAAGTTTTTGGAATTCAAAACTTTTCCCCTGTTTATAAGGTTGAAAAATCTGTAGAAGTTCTGAAGTCTACTGTCCAAGAGATTATGAAAGATATCTACAAGGAAGGCATGACCTTTAAAATCTCTAGTAAACGTAGCGACCACAACTTTGAGTTGGATAGTCGTGAACTCAACCAAACCCTTGGAGGTGCTGTTTTTGAAGCTATTCCAAATGTGCAAGCTCAAATGAAAAGTCCTGACATCAATCTTCAGGTGGAGATCCGTGAAGAAGCAGCCTATCTTTCTTATGAAACCATTCGTGGGGCTGGTGGTTTGCCAGTTGGAACTTCAGGTAAAGGCATGCTCATGTTGTCAGGAGGGATTGACTCACCTGTAGCAGGTTATCTAGCGCTTAAACGAGGGGTAGATATAGAGGCCGTTCACTTTGCCAGCCCACCTTATACTAGTCCAGGCGCTCTCAAGAAAGCCCAAGATTTGACCCGTAAATTGACCAAGTTTGGTGGCAATATCCAGTTTATCGAAGTTCCTTTTACAGAGATTCAAGAGGAAATCAAGGCCAAAGCGCCCGAAGCTTACTTAATGACTCTAACTCGTCGCTTTATGATGCGGATTACAGATCGTATTCGTGAGGTACGAAATGGTTTAGTTATCATCAATGGGGAGAGTCTAGGTCAAGTAGCCAGCCAAACCCTTGAAAGTATGCAGGCTATCAATGCCGTTACCAACACTCCCATCATCCGCCCAGTTGTAACCATGGACAAGTTGGAAATCATTGACATCGCCCAGGAAATCGATACCTTTGACATTTCAATCCAACCGTTTGAAGACTGCTGTACCATTTTTGCGCCAGATCGTCCGAAAACAAATCCTAAGATTAAGAATGCGGAGCAGTATGAAGCTCGCATGGATGTTGAAGGTTTAGTAGAGCGAGCTGTGGCTGGAATCATGATTACTGAGATTACGCCGCAGGCTGAAAAAGATGAAGTGGATGACTTGATTGATAATCTTCTCTAATCAGAAAATCCAGAAGAATTTATAAAAATAAATGAAAAAGTTAGTTTTTAATTCCAAAAACGGAAGCAAAACTAACTTTTTTTCTATAAATGTGATATAATGAAATAAAATTTTGAATATAGAGAGTTTTCTGACAATGAATCAATCCTACTTTTATTTAAAAATGAAAGAACACAAACTCAAGGTTCCTTATACAGGTAAGGAACGTCGTGTACGTGTTCTTCTGCCTAAAGATTATGAGAAAGACACGGATCGTTCCTATCCTGTTGTTTACTTTCATGACGGGCAAAATGTTTTTTATAGCAAGGAGTCTTTCATTGGCCATTCATGGAAGATTATCCCAACTATTAAGCGTAATCCTGATATCAGTCGCATGATTGTCGTTGCCATTGACAATGATGGTATGGGGCGGATGAATGAGTATGCGGCTTGGAAGTTCCAAGAATCTCCTATCCCAGGACAGCAGTTTGGCGGTAAGGGTGTGGAATATTCTGAGTTTGTCATGGAGGTTGTCAAACCTTTTATCGATGTGACCTACCGTACCAAAGCTGACCGCCAGCATACGGCTATGATTGGCTCCTCACTAGGTGGCAATATTACCCAGTTTATCGGTTTGGAATACCAAGACCAAATTGGCTGTCTAGGGGTCTTTTCATCTGCTAACTGGCTCCATCAAGAATCCTTTAATCGCTACATCGAGCGCAAGAAACTATCGCCTGACCAGCGTATCTTCATCTATGTTGGAACAGAAGAAGCAGATGATACAGACAAGACCCTGATGGCTGGTAATATCAAGCAAGCCTATATTGACTCGTCGCTTCGCTATTACCATGATTTGATAGCAGGTGGGGTACACTTAGATAATCTTGTCTTGAAAGTTCAGTCTGGTGCCATCCATAGTGAAATCCCTTGGTCGGAGAATTTACCAGACTGTTTGAGATTTTTTGCAGAAAAATGGTAAGTTAGAAAAGGAGAAAGCCAATGCATATTGAAAACCTTAGCCACTGGAGTGGCAATCTTAACCGTGAAATGTGCCTTAATCGTTATGGACATGCTGGGATTCCAGTTGTGGTCTTTGCTTCATCAGGTGGTAGTCACAACGAATACTATGATTTTGGCATGATTGATGCCTGTGCTTCCTTTATCGAGGAAGGCCGTGTCCAGTTCTTTACCCTATCCAGTGTTGACAGTGAGAGCTGGTTGGCCACTTGGAAAAATGGTCATGACCAAGCGGAAATGCACCGTGCCTATGAACGCTATGTGATTGAAGAGGCCATTCCTTTTATCAAGCATAAGACAGGTTGGTTTGATGGTATGATGACGACAGGTTGCTCGATGGGCGCCTACCATGCTGTCAATTTTTTCCTCCAACATCCAGATGTCTTTACCAAGGTGATTGCTCTTAGTGGTGTTTACGATGCACGTTTCTTTGTCGGCGACTACTACAATGACGATGCTATTTACCAAAACTCGCCAGTAGATTATATCTGGAACCAGAACGACGGCTGGTTTATCGATCGTTACCGTCAGGCAGAGATTGTGCTGTGTACGGGTCTTGGTGCCTGGGAGCAAGAGGGTTTACCATCCTTTTACAAGCTTAAAGAAGCCTTTGACCAGAAACAAATTCCAGCCTGGTTTGCTGAATGGGGACACGATGTGGCCCACGACTGGGAATGGTGGCGCAAACAAATGCCTTATTTCCTTGGAAATCTCTATTTATAAAAGGAGTTATCTATGAATTACCTTGTTATTTCTCCCTATTATCCACAAAACTTTCAACAGTTTACCATAGAACTAGCCAATAAAGGCATTACTGTCTTGGGAATTGGCCAAGAACCTTACGAGCAATTGGATGAACCTTTACGCAATAGCCTAACCGAATATTTCCGTGTGGACAATCTTGAAAATATAGATGAAGTCAAGAGAGCAGTTGCTTTCCTTTTCTATAAACATGGCCCAATTGACCGTATTGAATCCCACAATGAATACTGGCTTGAGCTGGATGCAACACTCAGAGAACAATTCAATGTCTTTGGTGCCAAACCAGAGGATCTCAAAAAGACGAAATTTAAGTCTGAAATGAAGAAGCTTTTCAAAAAAGCAGGTGTCCCTGTGGTCCCTGGAGCTGTTATCAAGACGGAAGCAGATGTGGATCAAGCTGTGAATGAAATCGGCCTTCCAATGATTGCCAAACCTGATAATGGAGTGGGAGCAGCCGCGACCTTTAAGCTTGAAACAGAAGACGATATCAATCACTTCAAGCAAGAATGGGACCATTCGACCGTTTATTTCTTTGAAAAATTTGTCACTTCCAGCGAAATTTGCACCTTTGATGGTCTAGTGGATAAGGATGGTAAGATTGTCTTTTCAACAACTTTTGATTACGCTTATACACCGCTGGATCTCATGATTTACAAGATGGACAATTCTTATTACGTTCTCAAGGATATGGATCCTAAATTACGTAAATATGGTGAGGCAATTGTCAAGGAATTTGGTATGAAAGAACGGTTCTTCCATATCGAGTTCTTCCGTGAAGGGGATGATTATATTGCCATTGAGTACAATAACCGTCCTGCAGGTGGTTTTACCATTGATGTTTATAACTTTGCCCATTCCTTGGACCTCTATCGTGGCTATGCTGCTATTGTAGCAGGAGAAGAGTTCCCAGCGTCAGACTTTGAACCTCAGTTTTGTTTAGCTACATCCCGTCGTGCAAATGCTCACTATGTCTATTCTGAGGAGGACTTGCTTGCCAAATACATCCAGCAGTTCAAGGTTAAAAAAATCATGCCAGAGGCCTTCGCGGAACTTCAAGGGGATTACCTTTATATGCTGACAACTCCGAGTCGACAAGAAATGGAGCAGATGATTGCAGATTTCGGACAACGTCAATAATAGGATATGAAGACTTAACAAGCTTTATTTGTTAAGTCTTTTTAAATTCCCTGAATTAAAGCGTTTTCCCAGTTAATCTTTTAGAAAACCTGTTGCTAAAAGATATAAAAATTGATAGAATAAGGATTGTCTAAAAAATTTTAAGGAGAATCTATCAAATGGATTTCACATGGGCAATTAAATATGCCACTGAATTTTTGGCCACTGCTATTTTGATCATTCTTGGAAATGGTGCAGTTGCCAACGTTGAACTTAAAGGTACGAAAGGTCACCAAAGTGGCTGGATAGTTATCGCTGTTGGTTATGGTATGGGGGTTATGATCCCAGCCTTGATGTTTGGTAACGTATCTGGTAACCACATTAACCCAGCCTTCACTCTTGGACTTGCGATCAGCGGTCTCTTCCCTTGGGCACAAGTTGCACCTTATATCATCGCACAAGTTTTGGGTGCTATCTTTGGTCAAGCCTTGGTTGTGGCAACACACCGCCCATACTACTTGAAAACTGAAAATCCAAACAACATCTTGGGTACTTTCTCAACCATTTCAAGTTTGGATAATGGTACAAAAGAATCACATTTTGCAGCAACTGTTAATGGTTTTGTAAACGAGTTTGTCGGTTCATTTGTTCTTTTCTTTGCAGCCCTTGGTATGACTAAAAACTTCTTTGGTGCCGAACTAGTATCAAAAGCACAAGCTGCTATCAATGCTCAAGTTGCACAAGCAACTACTCAAGGTCAAACCATTCCTCAAGAACAAGTAACAGCAGCACTTGACCAAGCTAAAGAACAAGTAGCACCATTTATGACTTCTGGTCTTGGAATTGCTCACTTGGCACTTGGATTCCTTGTTATGGCTTTGGTAACATCACTTGGTGGACCTACAGGGCCTGCCTTGAACCCAGCCCGTGACTTGGGACCACGTCTCCTTCATGCTTTCCTTCCAAAATCAGTTCTTGGTGAGCACAAAGGTGATTCAAAATGGTGGTATTCTTGGGTACCAGTAGTAGCACCGATCGCAGCAGCAATTGCGGCAGTAGCTATCTTCAAATTCCTTTACCTATAAGAAATTGAAACCGAGGAAATCCTCGGTTTTTTAGATGAAATTTTACGAAAAAAAGGTAAATCTGAGCATAATTTCTTGTAAAAAATTCTAAAATCCTTTAAAATAAAAGAGTTGGAGGAATTTATGAATGTAAATCAGATTGTACGGATTATTCCTACTTTAAAAGTAAATAATAGAAAATTAAATGAAACATTTTATATTGAAACCCTTGGTATGAAGGCCTTATTAGAAGAATCGGCCTTTCTGTCACTAGGCGACCAAACAGGTCTTGAAAAGCTGGTTTTAGAAGAAGCTCCCAGTATGCGTACTCGTAAGGTAGAGGGAAGAAAAAAGCTGGCTAGATTGGTTGTCAAGGTGGAAAATCCCTTGGAAATTGAAGGACTCTTATCTAAAACAGATTCGATTCATCGATTATATAAAGGTCAAAATGGCTACGCTTTTGAAATTTACTCTCCAGAAGATGATTTGGTTTTGATTCATGCAGAAAATGATAGAGAAAGTCTAGTAGAAGTAGGAGAAAAACCTGAATTTCAAACAGATTTGGAATCAATTTCTTTAAGTAAATTTGAGATTTCTATGGAATTACATCTCCCAACTGATATCAAAAGTTACTTGGAATCATCTGAAGTTGGGACATCACTTGATTTTATCCCAGCTCAGGGGCAGGATTTGACTGTGGACAATACGGTTACTTGGGACTTATCTATGCTCAAGTTCTTGGTCAATGAACTAGATATAGCAAGTCTTCGCAAGAAGTTTGAGTCTACCGAATATTTTATTCCTAAGTCTGAAAAATTCTTCCTTGGTAAAGATAGAAATAATGTTGAATTGTGGTTTGAAGAAGTATGAAGTGGACCAAGATTATTAAAAAAATAGAAGAACAAATCGAGGCAGGGATCTATCCCGGGGCCTCTTTTGCGTATTTTAAGGACAATCAATGGATGGAGTTCTATTTAGGTCATAGTGACCCAGAGCATGGCTTGCAGACTGAGGCAGGACTAGTTTATGATCTAGCTAGTGTCAGCAAGGTTGTTGGGGTTGGTACCGTTTTTACCTTCTTGTGGGAAAAAGGTCAATTAGATATTGACAGACCGGTAACAGATTTTTTACCAGAGAGTGATTATCCAGACATCACTATTCGCCAGCTCTTGACTCACGCTACAGACCTTGATCCGTTTATTCCCAATCGTGATCTTTTAACAGCACCTGAATTAAAGGAAGCTATGTTTCATCTCAACAGACGAAGCCAGCCTGCCTTTCTTTATTCGGATGTCCATTTTTTGCTGTTAGGTTTTATCTTGGAAAGAATCTTTAATCAAGACTTGGATGTGATTTTACAGGAGCAAGTCTGGAATCTTTGGGGAATGGCGGATACCCAGTTTGGGCCTGTTGAGCTTGCTGTTCCAACAGTTAGAGGTGTCGAGGCAGGTCTGGTACATGATCCCAAGGCTCTCCTCTTGGGAAGACATGCAGGTAGTGCTGGTTTGTTTTCGACTGTAAAGGATTTACAAATCTTTTTAGAACATTATTTAGCAGATGGTTTTGCAAGAGATTTGAGTCAAAATTTTTCTCCTTTAGATGACAAGGAACGTTCTTTGGCATGGAATTTGGAAGGAGATTGGCTAGACCATACGGGCTATACAGGTACCTTCATCATGTGGAATCGGCAGAATCAAGAAGCGGCTATTTTTCTATCGAATCGTACCTATGAAAAGGATGAGAGGGCTCAATGGATTGTAGACCGCAATCAAGTGATGGACTTGATTCGTAAAGAAGAGTAAGGAGAGACATGTCAAACAGTTTAAAAGGGACTATATTAACAGTTGTGGCTGGGATTGCTTGGGGCTTGTCAGGAACGAGTGGCCAATATCTGATGGCACATGGAATTTCGTCTCTGGTTTTAACTAACTTACGACTTTTAATCGCCGGTGGGATTCTCATGGTCTTGGCTTATGCTACTGCAAAGGATAAAATGCTGGCCTTTTTAAAGGATAGAAAGAGTTTGCTGTCTCTTCTTATTTTTGCTCTAATTGGTCTCTTCCTCAATCAATTTGCCTATCTAACTGCTATTCAGGAGACCAATGCAGGTACCGCGACAGTGCTTCAGTATGTTTGTCCTGTCGGAATTTTAATTTATAGCTGTATCAAGGATAAGGTGGCGCCGACACTGGGAGAGATTATTTCCATCATATTAGCCATTGGAGGGATCTTCCTGATTGCAACTCATGGGCAGTTGGACCAGTTATCCATGACACCTGCAGGCCTTTTCTGGGGGCTATTTTCTGCACTAACTTATGCACTTTATATCATTTTGCCCATAGCCTTGATTAAGAAGTGGGGGAGCAGCTTGGTCATTGGTGTGGGAATGGTCATAGCAGGTTCGGTCGCCCTTCCTTTTACAGGAGTTCTACAGACTGCTATCCCAACTAGTCTTGATTTTCTCCTCGCTTTTGCGGGCATTATTCTTATCGGGACTGTCTTTGCCTATACAGCCTTCTTAAAGGGAACCAGTCTGATAGGACCGGTTAAGTCAAGTTTGTTGGCTTCAATTGAGCCAATCTCTGCGGTTTTCTTTGCCTTCCTAATTATGAATGAACAATTCTATCCCATTGATTTTCTTGGCATGGCAATGATATTGTTTGCTGTAACTCTGATTTCTTTGAAAGATTTATTGTTAGAGAAATAAACAAAAAATGAAAGTAGATGATAACCACTCTCAAAGAGGGTTTATTTTTACTAGTAAAAGTCTTTAAATCTAAATGAATTAATGAAATTTTATAAAAGTTTAAGCCTTTTTTCTTAAAATATTTATATGAGTATAGAATACCTGGAGAAAATATGAATATTTTTAAAAAAATACATCCATCTAAACCTCTAAAATACTTGAGATGGTTTGACATTGTGATTATTACGATCATAATGTTTGGTCAGTTTATAATTCGTTCAACCGAGCTATTTTTAGCAAATACGTTTCCAACGGGTGCATCAAGTACAGTAGGGGCAGTTAGACAGGCTGCAAGCGAAGGTGCGGCTTATTTTAGTAATTTTACCCTGCAAGCTATATTACTGACTGTGACCTTACTCTATCTTTTGATTCGAAATTATGATTTTAAACAGCTTCCTATTCGCTGGAATTGGTCCATTATCTTTTGGGTTCCATTTATATTTGCTTTAGTGGGACTGTTTGGAGACTTGGTTACAACTCTCACTGGTAAATATAATTACTTTAATCCAGACCTTTTTGCCTATATAGATTTCACGCAAATAATAAGGAAGTTCTTAGCTCTCAGCCCGATAGCGATTGCCTATGCCTTGCTTAATGGATTTTATGAAGAGTTTTTCTTTCTAGGTTTGTTAACTTCAGTGAAGGAAAAACACAAGTGGTTGGTTTTGCTTTATTCTACTAGTATTCGTATTTCCTTCCACACCTATCAAGGATTAGTATGGGCTTTGGTAATCGGTGTAGTTTATGGCTTATTCTATTATTTTTTATACAAATATAAAATTAAAAATCTCCTTCCATTCTTTCTCATGCATGCTTTAGCAGATATGTTTGGTTCTAGCCTGATCTATCTATTGGTTGCTTGGGGGACTTAAGAATTAGAAAAGTCCACTCAGTTGTCTGAGCGGACTTTTTGTGTCAAGACGTTTAGTCTTTATTTTCGTATGGCAAGATCAAGTTCAAGATGATTCCTGTCATGGCTGATAGGGCAGTACCTGAAAGGGTAACTGGACCAAGTTTAAGGATAGCTCCTCCAAGTCCAAGTACCAACATAGCACTTGCGATGATTAGGTTACGCATTTGACTGAAGTCTACACGTTCTTTGATCAAGACTTTCAAACCATTACTTGCGATAACTCCGTAGAGAAGGATTGACATACCACCAAGTACAGCATTTGGAATGGTTGAAATCAAGGCAGTAAATTTACCAAGGAAGCTGAGGGCAATCGCGATAAAGGCAGCGTTACGGATAACTGAGACAGAAGCGATACGAGTCATACCGATAACCCCTGTATTTTCTCCATAAGTTGTATTGGCTGGTCCACCAAGGAAGGCAGAAACTGAAGTTGCGATACCGTCACCAAGAAGAGTACGGTGAAGACCTGGTTCTTTCAAGAATTGACGGCCACAGATTTGCCCCAAAACAGTATGGTCTCCGATATGTTCAGAAATTGTTACGATAGCGATTGGCAAGATAGCGATGGTTTCTGGACCAAAGTAAAGATTGTATTCTTTAAAGGCACCACCTGTGCTAAATGGCAAGTAGAAACCAGGAATTTCAAACCAGTTAGCTTCTAGGACAGGCGTAAAGTCAACCAAGCCAAGAGTTAGTGCGAAGAGGTAACCACCGATAATGGCAAAGAGGAAAGGAATGATTCGTAGGAAGCCTTTTCCTTTTGTATTGATAAAGGCAGCAATCAAGAACGTAACAACGGCTACAAGAGCATTTTTCCAATTTCCGTCTGCTACAAGACCTGCATTGGTAACAGCTGAACCTGCAAGTCCAAGACCGATAACGATGATCATAGGACCGATAATGATTGGTGGCAAGAGTTTATCAATCCATTTTGTTCCTACAAATCGGATGCTGGTAGCAACAAGGACATATACCAAACCAGTCAAGATAACCCCTGTTTGGGCAGCAGATACATCGCCACCCATTTCTTTCATAGCAAGTGACATAGCTGTGATAAAGGCAAATGAAGAACCTAGATAAACGGGAACTTTAAAACCAGTTGAAATCATGTAGATGAGTGTCCCAACACCTGAAGCAAAAAGGGCAACAGATACAGGCATTCCCAAAATCAATGGTACCAAGATGGTCGCACCAAACATAGCGAAAACGTGTTGGAAGCTAAGGAGAATTCCTTTTCCAGCCGAAGGACGTTGGTCAACGTCTAGTAACAAATCAACAGTTGATTCTTGTTTCATATAAACCTCACTTTTGGGCATCAAAAAAGAGCCCATTATTTTACAGCAATAGGCCCTCAGAGTAAGACTTCTTTAAAATCTAGACTTTAAAGAGTTTCAAATATTTCTGTGTCTTCGTCACCTCACGGGATGACATTAAAAACCTTTGCTTGTGATAGTATAGCAAAAATTACAAACTTTGTAAATATTTTTTTACTAAAAATAGCATAAAAATCTAGTTATCCGCATAAAAACTGGACTTATCACACTTTATCAAGGTCAAAACCACTCAATTTACTACTAATTTACTACTTATGAATGAGCTTTGATACGACGATTTATCCTTGAAAAGTGAAGATATAAAGATACTTCCAATAAAATTTGAATATTTAATAGGTAGACACTTCAAAAAATGAGGTGTCTATTTTTTTACCCGATTTTGAAAGGAAGTGAACTTATGAAAACAAAAAATCAAGAATCAAAAGGTCGTTCCCCACTCTTTAAGACCATCAAACATTCATTCAGCCAATAAAAAAGAAAGGATAGGTAAAAATATGGAACTTAAATTTGTGATTCCCAACATGGAAAAAACATTCGGCAATTTAGAATTTGCTGGCGAGGATAAAGTCGTTCAGCGAAGAATCAACGGACGGCTAACTGTCTTATCAAGAAGCTATAATCTCTATTCTGATGTTCAAAGAGCAGATGATATTGTGGTGGTGCTTCCTGCTGAAGCTGGCGAAAAACATTTCGGCTTTGAGGAACGTGTGAAGTTAGTCAATCCACGTATTACCGCAGAGGGCTACAAAATCGGCACTCGTGGTTTTACAAATTACCTTTTACATGCTGACGACATGATAAAAGAATAAAGAAAGAGAGGAAAAATGATGAGATTAGCAAATGGCATTGTATTAGATAAAGACACGACTTTTGGAGAATTGAAATTCTCTGCTCTACGTCGTGAAGTGAGAATCCAAAATGAAGACGGGTCGGTTTCAGATGAAATCAAGGAACGTACCTATGACTTAAAATCCAAAGGACAAGGACGCATGATTCAAGTAAGTATTCCTGCCAGCGTGCCTTTGAAAGAGTTTGATTATAACGCACGGGTGGAACTTATCAATCCCATTGCGGACACCGTTGCTACTGCCACCTATCAAGGAGCAGATGTTGACTGGTATATCAAGGCAGACGATATTGTGCTGACAAAGGATTCTAGTTCATTCAAAGCTCAACCACAAGCAAAGAAAGAACCGACACAAGACAAATAGTCGCTAGGTAGAAAGGAGACTTTTTCGCATGAAACAGCGTGGTAAAAGGATTCGCCCATCTGGTAAAGATTTAGTCTTTCATTTTACGATAGCGTCACTCCTGCCTGTTTTCCTGCTGGTTGTCGGACTGTTTCATGTGAAGACAATCCAGCAGATCAACTGGCAGGATTTTAACCTATCACAAGCAGATAAGATTGACATTCCCTATTTAATTATCAGTTTCAGTGTCGCAATTCTTATCTGCTTGCTGGTAGCGTTTGTATTCAAACGGGTTCGCTATGATACGGTTAAACAACTTTACCACCGTCAAAAACTGGCAAAGATGATACTTGAAAACAAGTGGTATGAATCTGAACAGGTCAAAACAGAGGGTTTCTTTAAAGATAGTGCTGGTCGTACAAAGGAAAAGATAACCTACTTCCCTAAAATGTATTATCGACTTAAAAATGGCTTGATACAGATACGGGTGGAAATCACGCTGGGAAAATATCAAGACCAACTCTTACACTTGGAAAAGAAATTAGAGAGTGGCTTGTACTGTGAGCTGACGGATAAAGAGTTAAAGGATTCCTATGTGGAATATACTTTGCTCTATGACACCATAGCCAGTCGTATTTCTATTGATGAAGTAGAAGCTAAAGATGGTAAACTTCGCTTAATGAAAAACGTATGGTGGGAATATGATAAGCTCCCTCATATGTTGATTGCTGGTGGTACAGGTGGCGGTAAAACTTACTTTATACTGACACTGATTGAAGCCTTGCTTCATACAGATTCAAAACTGTATATTCTTGACCCGAAAAATGCTGACCTTGCGGACTTAGGTTCTGTGATGGCAAATGTCTACTATAGAAAAGAAGACTTGCTTTCTTGCATTGAAACATTCTATGAAGAAATGATGAAACGTAGTGAGGAAATGAAGCAGATGAAGAACTATAAGACTGGCAAAAATTATGCTTACTTAGGTCTCCCGGCACACTTCTTAATCTTTGATGAATACGTCGCTTTCATGGAAATGCTGGGAACAAAAGAAAATACCGCAGTTATGAATAAGCTGAAACAGATTGTCATGTTAGGTCGTCAAGCTGGCTTCTTTCTAATACTGGCTTGTCAACGTCCAGACGCAAAATATTTAGGCGACGGAATCCGTGATCAGTTTAATTTCAGAGTGGCTTTAGGTCGTATGTCTGAAATGGGCTATGGCATGATGTTTGGCAGTGACGTACAAAAGGATTTCTTCTTAAAGCGAATCAAAGGTCGTGGCTATGTTGATGTAGGAACAAGTGTCATATCAGAGTTTTATACTCCCCTTGTACCAAAAGGATATGATTTCTTGGAGGAAATTAAAAAGTTATCCAACAGCAGACAGTCCACGCAGGCGACGTGCGAAGCGGAAGTCGCAGGTGTGGACTGATCTTGCTGGCTGGTGTGGCAATAGCCACGCCAGCACTTAACCCCCCGTATCTAACAGGGGGGTACAAATCGACAGGAAACAGTCAAAAAAACATTAGAAAATCCTTTGGTTACAAGGGATTTACAAAATTTCAGCGTATGTCAAATGGGCTTTAAAAGTTGACATACGCCTTTTTGATTGGAGGGATTTTTACTGAATGAACAAACTTGGTTACAGCATTTAAAAGAAAAACGCTTGGCTTATGGACTATCTCAAAACCGTTTAGCTGTTGCGACTGGTATTACAAGGCAGTATCTAAGCGATATTGAAACAGGAAAAGTCAAGCCATCAGAGGATTTACAGCAGTCCCTTTGGGAAGCTCTGGAACGCTTCAATCCCGACGCTCCCCTTGAAATGCTGTTTGATTATGTAAGGATTCGCTTTCCGACAACAGACGTACAGCAGGTGGTCGAAAACATCTTACAACTGAAACTGTCCTATTTTCTTCATGAGGACTATGGTTTCTATTCTTATTCAGAGCATTATGCTTTAGGCGACATATTCGTCCTTTGCTCCCATGAACTGGACAAAGGAGTTCTGGTGGAATTGAAAGGTCGTGGGTGCAGACAATTTGAAAGCTATCTTCTGGCACAACAAAGAAGCTGGTATGAGTTCTTTATGGACGTTTTGGTGGCTGGCGGTGTGATGAAACGCCTTGACCTTGCCATTAACGATAAGACAGGGATTTTGAATATCCCTGTACTCACTGAAAAGTGCCAACAGGAAGAATGTATCTCCGTCTTCCGCAGTTTTAAAAGCTATCGCAGTGGCGAACTGGTACGCAAAGAGGAAAAGGAATGTATGGGAAACACCCTCTATATCGGTTCATTACAAAGTGAAGTTTATTTCTGTATCTATGAAAAGGACTACGAGCAGTACAAGAAAAATGATATTCCCATTGAAGACGCAGAAGTAAAAAACCGTTTTGAGATTCGATTGAAAAATGAGCGTGCCTATTATGCAGTCCGTGATTTACTCGTCTATGACAATCCAGAGCATACCGCCTTTAAAATTATCAATCGGTATATCCGTTTTGTAGATAAAGACGATTCCAAACCTCGTTCTGATTGGAAACTGAATGAAGAATGGGCTTGGTTTATTGGGAACAATCGTGAACGATTAAAACTAACCACAAAACCAGAGCCTTACTCCTTCCAAAGGACGCTGAACTGGCTATCTCATCAAGTTGCCCCGACCTTAAAGGTTGCGATTAAACTTGATGAAATCAACCAGACGCAGGTTGTAAAAGACATTCTCGACCATGCGAAACTGACAGACCGACACAAGCAGATTTTGAAGCAACAGTCAGTAAAAGAACAGGACGTGATAACAACAAAAAAATAACTCAAATACAAATTCATTGAATATAGAGAGGAGAACATTTTTATGAATTTTGGACAAAACCTTTATAACTGGTTTCTATCAAACGCTCAATCACTGGTGCTTTTAGCAATCGTTGTGATTGGCTTGTATCTTGGCTTCAAGCGTGAGTTTAGCAAACTGATTGGCTTTTTAATTATTGCGATTATTGCGGTTGGCTTAGTCTTCAACGCTGCTGGAGTAAAAGACATTTTACTAGAGCTATTCAATCGCATTATTGGTGCTTAAATAAAACCGTTCTTTTGTGGAATATAAGTGGTTTTCTTATGTTCCGCAAAGGAATGGTACACCAAACGAAGTGCGGTAGGGATTTTTGAATCTCTACAAAGAAAGGACGTGAATATATGGACGATATGCAAGTCTATATTGCGAATTTAGGCAAATACAATGAGGGCGAATTGGTCGGTGCGTGGTTTACCTTTCCCATTGACTTTGAGGAAGTCAAAGAGAAAATCGGCTTGAATGATGAATATGAGGAATACGCCATTCATGACTACGAGTTACCCTTTACGGTTGACGAATACACTTCCATTGGCGAACTCAATCGACTATGGGAAATGGTATCGGAATTACCCGAAGAATTACAATCGGAGCTATCTGCTCTGCTCACTCATTTTTCAAGCATTGAAGAACTAAGCGAACATCAAGAGGATATTATCATTCATTCCGATTGTGATGATATGTATGACGTGGCACGCTACTACATTGAAGAAACGGGTGCTTTAGGCGAAGTACCAGCTAGTCTTCAAAACTATATTGATTATCAAGCCTATGGTCGGGATTTAGACCTTTCAGGAACGTTTATCTCAACCAATCATGGGATTTTTGAAATCGTCTATTAAATCTGTCGGTACATTACTACTGGCAGATTTTCTATTTTACGGGGTGGCTCAATCAGCTACCCCTATTTTTTATGAAAGGATTGATTACATGAAGAAAATACGAAGCTATACCAGTATCTGGTCTGTGGAAAAGGTACTGTATTCTATCAATGATTTTAGACTTCCGTTTCCCATAACCTTTACGCAAATGACATGGTTTGTCGTGTCACTCTTTGCAGTGATGATACTTGGCAACTTGCCCCCTCTTTCCATGATAGAGGGAGCATTTCTCAAATACTTTGGGATTCCTGTGGCTTTCACATGGTTTATGTCTACAAAAACTTTTGATGGTAAAAAGCCTTATGGATTTTTGAAGTCTGTCATTGCTTATGCACTGCGACCAAAGCTGACCTATGCAGGAAAAAAAGTAACGCTTGGCAGAAACCAGCCACAAGAAGCCATTACAGCAGTTAGGAGTGAATTTTATGGCATATCCAATTAAATACATTGAAAACAATCTCGTCTGGAATAAAGACGGGGAATGTTATGCTTACTATGAGCTTGTTCCTTACAATTACTCATTTCTAAGTCCAGAACAGAAAATACAAGTGCATGATTCTTTCAGACAGCTTATCGCACAAAATCGTGATGGCAAAATTCATGCTTTACAAATCAGTACAGAATCCAGCATACGTTCTGCACAAGAGCGTTCCAAAAATGAAGTCACTGGCAAGCTCAAAGCGGTTGCCTATGACAAAATCGACCAACAGACAGACGCTTTAATATCCATGATTGGCGAAAATCAAGTGAACTACCGTTTCTTTATCGGCTTTAAGTTGCTTCTCAACGATCAGGAGTTTTCTATGAAAAGTCTTACCGTTGAAGCAAAAAATGCTTTGTCTGATTTTGTCTATGATGTGAACCATAAGCTGATGGGCGATTTTGTTAGTATGAGTAATGATGAAATCCTGCGTTTTCAGAAGATGGAAAAGCTCTTAGAAAATAAAATCTCTCGTCGTTTCAAAATCCGCAGGTTAGATAAGGACGACTTCGGCTATCTGATTGAACACCTTTACGGACAGACAGGCACTGCCTATGAAGAGTATGAGTACCATCTATCAAAGAAAAAGCTGGATAATGAAACGCTGATTAAATACTATGACTTGATTAAGCCTACTCGCTGTTTGGTGGAAGAAAAACAGCGATATTTGAAAATCCAGCAGGAAGATGAAACCGTCTATGTAGCTTACTTTACCATTAACAGCATTGTCGGAGAACTGGACTTCCCGTCCTCTGAAATCTTCTACTACCAGCAACAGCAATTTACATTCCCGATTGATACGTCAATGAATGTGGAAATTGTAGCGAATCGTAAAGCCCTATCTACTGTCCGCAATAAAAAGAAAGAACTGAAAGACTTGGATAACCACGCTTGGCAAAGTGATAATGAAACCAGCTCCAATGTGGCGGAAGCTCTGGAAAGTGTGAATGAGCTGGAAACCAATTTAGACCAAAGCAAGGAATCTATGTACAAGCTGTCTTATGTGGTAAGGGTATCAGCAAATGATCTTGACGAACTCAAACGTCGTTGTAATGAAGTGAAAGATTTTTATGACGATTTAAGCGTAAAACTGGTACGACCATTTGGGGATATGCTCGGCTTACATGAAGAATTTTTACCTGCCAGCAAGCGTTATATGAATGATTATATTCAATACGTGACCTCTGATTTCCTCGCTGGTTTAGGTTTTGGTGCTACTCAAATGCTGGGGGAAAATGAGGGGATTTATGTTGGCTACAGCTTAGATACTGGACGCAATGTCTATCTGAAACCTGCTCTTGCCAGTCAAGGGGTTAAGGGTTCAGTAACCAATGCGTTAGCGTCGGCTTTTGTTGGTTCGCTGGGTGGTGGTAAATCCTTTGCGAATAACCTTATCGTCTATTATGCGGTGCTTTATGGGGCACAAGCAGTGATTGTAGACCCAAAAGCAGAACGTGGCAGATGGAAAGAAACCTTGCCAGAGATTTCCCATGAAATCAATATCGTCACTCTGACTTCTGATGAGAAAAACAAAGGCTTACTTGACCCTTATGTGATTATGAAAAATCCCAAAGATTCTGAATCACTGGCTATTGATATTCTGACATTCCTTACGGGGATTTCCTCTCGTGATGGGGAACGCTTCCCAATCCTTAGAAAAGCCATTCGTGCAGTAACCAATAGTGAAGTACGAGGGTTGATGAAAGTGATTGAGGAATTACGGGTTGAGAATACGCCACTAAGTACCAGTATAGCCGACCATATCGAAAGTTTTACAGACTATGACTTTGCACATTTATTATTCAGTAATGGTTATGTGGAGCAGTCTATCAGCTTAGAAAAACAACTGAACATTATACAGGTTGCGGACTTGGTACTTCCCGACAAGGAAACTTCCTTTGAGGAATATACCACTATGGAGCTTTTATCCGTTGCTATGCTGATTGTCATTAGTACCTTTGCTTTAGACTTTATCCATACAGACCGAAGCATTTTCAAGATTGTAGATTTAGACGAAGCATGGAGCTTTTTACAGGTAGCACAAGGAAAAACACTATCTATGAAGCTGGTTCGGGCTGGTCGTGCTATGAACGCTGGGGTATATTTCGTGACCCAAAATACAGATGACCTTTTAGATGAAAAACTGAAAAATAACCTCGGCTTAAAATTTGCATTTCGTTCCACTGACCTTAACGAGATTAAAAAGACCTTAGCCTTTTTTGGTGTAGACCCAGAGGACGAAAACAATCAGAAGCGATTGCGTGATTTGGAAAACGGGCAATGCCTTATCAGTGATTTATATGGTCGTGTCGGTGTGATACAGTTCCACCCTGTATTTGAAGAACTGCTCCATGCCTTTGATACCAGACCACCTGTGCGAAAAGAGGTGTAAATGTGAAACCATCAATAGTAAACAGAATAAAATCAAACTGGACGCTGAAACGTCTAGGTAAAGTGGCAATGACAGTGGCTTTCACACTTGTGATTGCCATTTTTCTTTTAGCCATGCTGGGAACGGTGGTTCAAGCTGCGGGCTTGGTAGATGATACGGTCAATGTGGCAAATGAATACAGCCGATACCCACTTGAAAACTATCAACTGGATTTTTATGTGGATAATAGCTGGGGCTGGCTTCCGTGGAACTGGTCGGACGGGATTGGAAAACAGGTCATGTATGGACTATATGCCATTACCAATTTTATTTGGACAATCAGTTTGTATGTTTCCAATGCGACAGGTTACTTAGTACAGGAAGCCTATTCCTTAGACTTCATTTCCGCTACAGCAGATTCCATTGGTAAGAATATGCAGACCTTAGCTGGTGTGAGTGCAAACGGATTTTCAACAGAGGGTTTCTATGTTGGATTCCTCTTACTCTTGATTTTGGTTCTTGGGGTTTATGTTGCCTATACGGGACTGATAAAGAGAGAAACCACAAAGGCAATTCATGCCATTATGAATTTTGTGCTGGTGTTTATCCTATCGGCTTCCTTTATTGCCTACGCTCCCGACTACATTAAAAAAATCAATGACTTTTCATCAGACATCAGTAATGCCAGTTTATCACTTGGCACGAAGATTGTCATGCCCCATTCCGATAGTCAAGGCAAGGACAGCGTGGACTTAATCAGAGATAGCCTGTTTTCCATACAGGTTCAGCAACCGTGGCTACTGCTTCAATACAACAGTTCAGACATTGAAAGTATCGGTATTGACCGTGTGGAAAGCCTGCTCTCCACCAGCCCAGATTCCAACAATGGCGAAGACAGAGAAAAAATTGTTGCGGAAGAAATTGAAGACAGAAGCAATACCAATCTAACCATTACAAAGACCATTAACCGTTTAGGTACAGTCTTCTTCCTATTTGTCTTCAATATTGGGATTTCCATATTTGTATTCCTATTAACAGGAATCATGATTTTCTCGCAGGTACTTTTTATCATCTATGCTATGTTTCTGCCTGTGAGCTTTATTTTAAGCATGATTCCATCATTTGATGGTATGTCAAAACGAGCCATAACAAAGCTCTTTAATACCATTTTGACACGAGCTGGAATCACATTGATTATTACGACAGCATTTAGTATTTCAACCATGCTCTATACCTTATCGGCTGGTTATCCGTTCTTTTTGATTGCTTTTCTACAGATTGTGACCTTTGCAGGAATCTACTTCAAGCTGGGCGATTTAATGAGTATGTTTTCTCTACAGAGTAACGATTCTCAAAGTGTGGGAAGTCGTGTGATGAGAAAACCTCGTATGCTTATGCACGCTCACATGCACCGTCTACAGCGGAAACTTGGACGTTCCATGACTACTCTAGGGGCTGGGTCTGCCATTGTTACAGGTAAAAAAGGACAGTCGGGTTCGGGGAGTTCTGCAAGGACACAAGCAGATCACTCCCGACCAGACGGAAAGGAAAAATCAACACTTGGAAAACGTATCGGTCAAACCATCGGTACAGTAGCTGATACCAAAGACAGAATGGTAGACACTGCTAGTGGTTTGAAAGAACAGGTTAAAGATTTGCCGACCAATGCAAGATATGCAGTATATCAAGGAAAATCCAAAGTAAAAGAGAATGTCCGTGATTTAACCAGTAGTATTTCTCAAACCAAAGCGGACAGAGCCAGTGGACGCAAGGAACAGCAGGAACAAAGGCGAAAAACCATTGCGAAGCGTCGCTCTGAAATGGAACAGGTCAAACAGAAAAAACAGCCTGCTTCTTCTGTTCATGAAAGACCGACTACAAGACAAGAACAATATCATGATGAACAGACCTCAAAACAGTCTAATATTCAGACTTCATATAAGGAATCTCAACAAGCCAAACAAGAGCGTCCAGCAGTTAAGTCCGATTTTTCAAGTCCAAAAGTGGAACGCCAAGGCAATACCGTTCAAGAAAAAACCGTTCAAAAGCCAGCAACTTCAACCACTACAGCAGATAGAACTTCACAACGTCCAATCACAAAAGAACGTCCGTCTACTGTTCAAAGAGTACCACTACAAAATACAAGAAGTAGACCACCAATCAAAACCGCCACCATTAAGAAAGTCGGTAAGAAACCATGAAGTTGAAAACTTTAGTGATTGGTGGTTCTGGATTATTCTTGATGGTCTTCTCACTGCTTCTGTTTGTTGCCATTTTATTTTCAGATGAACAGGACAGCGGAATTTCCAATATTCATTATGGAGGTGTGAATGTTTCCGCAGAAGTGCTGGCTCATAAGCCTATGGTAGAAAAATATGCCAAAGAATATGGCGTTGAAGAATATGTCAACATACTTCTTGCGATTATACAGGTGGAATCGGGCGGTACTGCGGAAGATGTTATGCAGTCCTCGGAATCCCTCGGTCTTCCACCTAATTCATTGAGTACAGAAGAATCCATTAAGCAAGGTGTGAAGTATTTCAGTGAATTATTAGCCAGTAGCGAAAGGCTCAGTGTAGATTTAGAATCGGTTATCCAGTCCTACAATTATGGTGGTGGTTTCTTAGGGTATGTGGCTAATCGTGGAAATAAATATACCTTTGAACTGGCTCAAAGTTTCTCAAAAGAGTATTCAGGTGGCGAAAAAGTGTCTTACCCCAATCCCATAGCCATACCTATCAATGGGGGCTGGCGATACAACTATGGCAATATGTTTTATGTGCAACTGGTAACGCAGTATCTTGTCACAACAGAGTTTGATGATGATACGGTACAAGCCATCATGGACGAAGCACTGAAATATGAGGGCTGGCGATACGTTTACGGTGGAGCTTCCCCGACTACTTCTTTTGATTGTAGCGGACTGACACAATGGACGTATGGAAAAGCTGGAATTAACTTACCACGAACCGCACAACAGCAATATGATGTGACCCAGCATATCCCACTATCGGAAGCACAAGCTGGCGATTTGGTTTTCTTTCATTCTACCTATAACGCTGGCTCTTATATTACTCATGTTGGGATATACCTTGGCAATAACCGTATGTTTCATGCAGGCGACCCAATCGGTTATGCCGACTTAACAAGCCCCTACTGGCAACAGCATTTAGTGGGAGCAGGACGAATCAAACAATGAGAAAGGAAGATTTAATGATGAAATTTAGAAAAAATCAGAATAAAGAAAAACAGATACCAAAGGAAAAGAAACCTCGTGTCTACTATAAGGTCAATCCTCATAAAAAGGTTGTGATTGCCTTGTGGGTACTTTTAGGGCTTAGTTTCAGCTTTGCGATATTCAAGCACTTTACAGCTATAGATACTCATACTATTCACGAAACAACTATCATAGAAAAGGAGTACGTTGATACTCATCATGTAGAAAATTTTGTAGAGAACTTTGCGAAAGTCTACTATTCATGGGAGCAATCCGATAAGTCCATTGATAATCGAATGGAAAGTCTAAAAGGCTATCTGACAGATGAACTTCAAGCTCTCAATGTTGATACAGTACGCAAAGATATTCCTGTATCGTCTTCTGTAAGAGGATTTCAGATATGGACGGTAGAGCCAACTGGCGACAATGAGTTTAATGTAACCTACAGTGTAGACCAGCTCATTACAGAGGGAGAAAATACAAAGACCGTCCACTCTGCTTATATAGTGAGTGTCTATGTAGATGGTTCTGGAAATATGGTACTGGTTAAGAATCCGACCATTACCAACATACCTAAGAAATCAAGTTATAAACCAAAAGCCATTGAAAGTGAGGGGACGGTTGATTCCATTACAACCAATGAAATCAATGAGTTTTTAACGACGTTCTTCAAGCTCTATCCTACAGCGACAGCCAGTGAACTTTCCTACTATGTGAATGACGGGATATTAAAACCAATCGGAAAAGAGTACATCTTTCAAGAACTGGTAAATCCTATTCACAATCGTAAGGATAATCAAGTCACGGTATCGCTGACAGTGGAGTATATCGACCAGCAGACCAAAGCAACGCAGGTATCTCAATTTGATTTGGTACTTGAAAAGAACGGGAGTAATTGGAAGATTATAGAATAACAAATATTGGTACATTATTACAGCTATTTTGTAATCACGTACTCTCTTTGATAAAAAATTGGAGATTCCTTGACAAATATGCTCTTACGTGCTATTATTTAAGTATCTATTTAAAAGGAGTTAATAAATATGCGGCAAGGTATTCTTAAATAAACTGTCAATTTGATAGTGGGAACAAATAATTGGATGTCCTTTTTTAGGAGGGCTTAGTTTTTTGTACCCAGTTTAAGAATACCTTTATCATGTGATTCTAAAGTATCCGGAGAATATCTGTATGCTTTGTATGCCTATGGTTATGCATAAAAATCCCAGTGATAAGAGTATTTATCACTGGGATTTTTATGCCCTTTTGGGCTTTTGAATGGAGGAAAATCACATGAAAATTATTAATATTGGAGTTTTAGCTCATGTTGATGCGGGAAAAACTACCTTAACAGAAAGCTTATTATATAACAGTGGAGCGATTACAGAATTAGGAAGCGTGGACAAAGGTACAACGAGGACGGATAATACGCTTTTAGAACGTCAGAGAGGAATTACAATTCAGACAGGAATAACCTCTTTTCAGTGGGAAAATACGAAGGTGAACATCATAGACACGCCAGGACATATGGATTTCTTAGCAGAAGTATATCGTTCATTATCAGTATTAGATGGGGCAATTCTACTGATTTCTGCAAAAGATGGCGTACAAGCACAAACTCGTATATTGTTTCATGCACTTAGGAAAATAGGTATTCCCACAATCTTTTTTATCAATAAGATTGACCAAAATGGAATTGATTTATCAACGGTTTATCAGGATATTAAAGAGAAACTTTCTGCGGAAATTGTAATCAAACAGAAGGTAGAACTGCATCCTAATATGCGTGTAATGAACTTTACCGAATCTGAACAATGGGATATGGTAATAGAAGGAAATGATTACCTTTTGGAGAAATATACGTCTGGGAAATTATTGGAAGCATTAGAACTCGAACAAGAGGAAAGCATAAGATTTCATAATTGTTCCCTGTTCCCTGTTTATCACGGAAGTGCAAAAAACAATATAGGGATTGATAACCTTATAGAAGTGATTACGAATAAATTTTATTCATCAACACATCGAGGTCAGTCTGAACTTTGCGGAAAAGTTTTCAAAATTGAGTATTCGGAAAAAAGACAGCGTCTTGCATATATACGTCTTTATAGTGGCGTACTGCATTTGCGAGATTCGGTTAGAATATCGGAAAAGGAAAAAATAAAAATTACAGAAATGTATACTTCAATAAATGGTGAATTATGTAAAATCGATAAGGCTTATTCCGGGGAAATTGTTATTTTGCAGAATGAGTTTTTGAAGTTAAATAGTGTTCTTGGAGATACAAAGCTATTGCCACAGAGAGAGAGAATTGAAAATCCCCTCCCTCTGCTGCAAACGACTGTTGAACCGAGCAAACCTCAACAAAGGGAAATGTTACTTGATGCACTTTTAGAAATCTCCGACAGTGACCCGCTTCTGCGATATTATGTGGATTCTGCGACACATGAAATCATACTTTCTTTCTTAGGGAAAGTACAAATGGAAGTGACTTGTGCTCTGCTGCAAGAAAAGTATCATGTGGAGATAGAAATAAAAGAGCCTACAGTCATTTATATGGAAAGACCGTTAAAAAAAGCAGAGTATACCATTCACATCGAAGTTCCACCGAATCCTTTCTGGGCTTCCATTGGTCTATCTGTAGCACCGCTTCCATTAGGGAGCGGAGTACAGTATGAGAGCTCGGTTTCTCTTGGATACTTAAATCAATCGTTTCAAAATGCAGTTATGGAGGGGATACGCTATGGCTGTGAACAAGGATTGTATGGTTGGAATGTGACGGACTGTAAAATCTGTTTTAAGTATGGCTTATACTATAGCCCTGTTAGTACCCCAGCAGATTTTCGGATGCTTGCTCCTATTGTATTGGAACAAGTCTTAAAAAAAGCTGGAACAGAATTGTTAGAGCCATATCTTAGTTTTAAAATTTATGCGCCACAGGAATATCTTTCACGAGCATACAACGATGCTCCTAAATATTGTGCGAACATCGTAGACACTCAATTGAAAAATAATGAGGTCATTCTTAGTGGAGAAATCCCTGCTCGGTGTATTCAAGAATATCGTAGTGATTTAACTTTCTTTACAAATGGACGTAGTGTTTGTTTAACAGAGTTAAAAGGGTACCATGTTACTACCGGTGAACCTGTTTGCCAGCCCCGTCGTCCAAATAGTCGGATAGATAAAGTACGATATATGTTCAATAAAATAACTTAGTGTATTTTATGTTGTTATATAAATATGGTTTCTTGTTAAATAAGATGAAATATTTTTTAATAAAGATTTGAATTAAAGTGTAAAGGAGGAGATAGTTATTATAAACTACAAGTGGATATTGTGTCCTGTATGTGGAAATAAAACACGATTAAAGATAAGGGAAGATACTGAATTAAAAAAATTCCCCCTCTATTGTCCGAAATGCAGACAAGAAAATTTAATTGAAATAAAGCAGTTCAAAGTAACTGTGATTACAGAGCCAGACGCAAAGACGCAGAGCCGATAAAATGAGATTAATACAATCTCATTTTATCGGCTCTTTCCGTTATGTATGGATTCTTTTAATTAGTCTTCGATGTTTCTTGCTTCGTTGATACCGCTGGCTAAAGATTCCATTAAGGATAGTTCTTTGTCTGTAAAGCTATCCATGTATTTCTCTATCTGTAATCGTCGGGTGCTTTTTACCAAGTTATTAGCAGGTAAGAAAAATTCATCAACGGAAACATGAAGTAACGATACAAGGTCATAAAGAACTTGTATGCTGGGGTGTTGCCCTTTATTTTCAATATTAGTTAAGTACCGTGGGTCAATTTCAATCAATGCTCCCACTTGTTCACGAGTTAAACCTCGTTTCAATCGAGCTTCTTTAATGGCTAAACCAAAGGCTCTAAAATCATATTTATCTTCTTTTTTACGCATAGTAGACCACCTCTATACATTTTATTGTTCCTACTGAATTAAAAACAGGTATAGAAAAACGTGTTATATGGTTTATAGGTTTATATTTAATAAAAAGCACTACTAAACGCCAATAAAAAAAACCGTTATATGGTAGTGCTATTTACGCTGTTAAAATATTGTATATTACTTCCAAATGGCGGTTTGTTGGAGGTCAACGTCGCCATGAAGTACATCATATACAATAAATTTCCTTACATTGGGTTCTTGTCAAAAAAAGTCGTCTATCTGCAATAGATAAGTACGTCCACCAATGTGGTTTTATAAATCATATAGATAGAATAACAGAAGCATGTAAACAGAGAAATAAATCTGTTTATATGCTTTTTTGGCTATTCAGAACTTTTTTACAAAGTTTATTTATCAGTAATGCAACAAATCCCCCTTTCACATTGGGACTAAGAGTGAAAGGAGATAAACGAGCAAGGCTCACTTCCTTTCCTAGACAGAAAGGGGGTGAGAAACATGAAACCATCTTCTTTTCAGACCACAATAGAAAATCAGTTTGACTATATCTGTAAACGTGCTATGGAAGACGAGCGAAAGAATTATATGCTTTATCTTTCAAGGATTGCAAAGCGTGAGGTGTCCTTTTCGGATGTTGGCGATTATCTTGTTAGCCAGTTTGCGACAACAGATAACTATTCAACTGACTTTCAGATTTTTACACTCAATGGGTTATCAGTAGGCGTTGAAAATGATTTGTTGAGTGAAGCATTACGTGAGTTGCCAGACAAGAAACGTGAAATTCTACTGCTGTTTTACTTTATGGACATGAGCGATTCAGAAATTGCAGACCTGTTGAAATTGAACCGTTCTACTGTCTATCGGCATAGAACCAGTGGACTAGCCTTAATTAAAAAGTTTATGGAGGAATTTGAAGAATGAAAACACAATATCCTATGATTCCCTTTCCTCTCATTGTAAAGGCAACAGATGGCGATACCGAAGCGATTAACCAGATTCTACATCATTACAGAGGGTACATAACGAAGCGTTCCCTACGACTTATGAAAGATGAATATGGCAATCAAAGTATGGTCGTTGATGAAGTCTTACGTGGAAGAATGGAAACCAGACTGATTACAAAGATTTTGTCATTTGAAATTAAGTAATATCCTCTCTCCTTTCGTGGAAGCGTGCTAAACCATTCCACGCTTCCCGAACAGGGAGGTTTGTTATTCCACCAAAGCATATTGAGCTTTCAATGTGTTTTGATAGGCTAACGAGCCATTGTTCTTTGAAAACTGAATAAAAGTAATCGAATACGTTTCGATAAGAAAAGAGCCAACGGAACTAACCGCCATGACCTATCTTATAAAGATAGCGAGCGATTCATGTTAGTGATCCGAGAAGCAATCTTTAGCAGGATTGCCTGCAACGACATTCTTATCGTGATAATGATACTCCCATACAGTCAATAGTCCGAGCGTGATAAAACCGTCGCAGGCAATGAGTATGGCTACATGAGAACCATGCAGGGGTGGAACTCCCGTGAGCTTTGCTAAAGCTGTTCGATTGCTGGTAAAACAACTTTTATGAAATCCAAATAAGTGATTTGGAAAGGAGGATTTTATGAAGCAGACTGACATTCCTATTTGGGAACGTTATACCCTAACCATTGAAGAAGCGTCAAAATATTTTCGTATTGGCGAAAACAAGCTACGACGCTTGGCAGAGGAAAATAAAAATGCAAATTGGCTGATTATGAATGGCAATCGTATTCAGATTAAACGAAAACAATTTGAAAAAATTATAGATACATTGGACGCAATCTAGCGTCGCCAAAGGGTCTTGTATATGATAAAATAGTATTAAGTCGTATCAAGGCTCTTTCCATAAAGGAAAGGAGCAAATGCCATGTCAGAAAAAAGACGTGACAATAAAGGTCGAATCTTAAAGACTGGAGAGAGCCAACGAAAAGACGGAAGATACTTATACAAATATATAGATTCATTTGGAGAACCGCAATTTGTTTACTCGTGGAAACTTGTGGCTACAGACCGAGTACCAGCAGGAAAGCGTGATTGTATCTCACTTAGAGAGAAAATCGCAGAGTTACAGAAAGACATTCATGATGGTATTGATGTTGTAGGAAAGAAAATGACACTCTGCCAGCTTTACGCAAAACAGAACGCTCAAAGACCAAAGGTTAGAAAAAACACTGAAACTGGACGCAAATATCTTATGGATATTTTGAAGAAAGACAAGTTAGGTGTAAGAAGTATTGACAGTATTAAGCCATCAGACGCTAAAGAATGGGCTATTAGAATGAGTGAAAATGGTTATGCTTATCAAACCATCAATAACTACAAACGTTCTTTAAAGGCTTCATTCTATATTGCTATACAAGATGATTGTGTTCGGAAGAATCCATTTGACTTTCAACTGAAAGCAGTTCTTGATGATGATACTGTCCCTAAGACCGTACTAACAGAAGAACAGGAAGAAAAACTGTTAGCCTTTGCAAAAGCTGATAAAACCTACAGCAAAAATTATGATGAAATTCTGATACTCTTAAAAACAGGTCTTCGTATTTCAGAGTTTGGTGGTTTGACACTTCCAGATTTAGATTTTGAGAATCGTCTTGTCAATATAGACCATCAGCTATTGAGAGATACTGAAATTGGGTACTACATTGAAACACCAAAGACCAAAAGTGGCGAACGTCAAGTTCCTATGGTTGAAGAAGCCTATCAAGCATTTAAGCGAGTGTTAGCGAATCGAAAGAATGATAAGCGTGTTGAGATTGATGGATATAGTGATTTCCTCTTTCTTAATAGAAAGAACTATCCAAAAGTGGCAAGTGATTACAACGGCATGATGAAAGGTCTTGTTAAGAAATACAATAAGTATAACGAGGATAAATTGCCACACATCACTCCACATAGTTTGCGACATACATTCTGTACCAACTATGCAAATGCAGGAATGAATCCAAAGGCATTACAGTACATTATGGGACATGCTAATATAGCCATGACGCTGAACTATTACGCACATGCAACATTCGATTCTGCAATGGCAGAAATGAAACGCTTGAATAAAGAGAAGCAACAGGAGCGTCTTGTTGCTTAGTAGTACAAATGAATTTACTACTTATTTACCACTTCTGACAGCTAAGACATGAGGAAATATGCAAAGAAACGTGAAGTATCTTCCTACAGTAAAAATACTCGAAAGCACATAGAATAAGGCTTTACGAGCATTTAAGAAAATATAAAAAGATAATTAGAAATTTATACTTTGTTTATTTTAAAAAGATTAAAGCGGGCGTTTATTGGGCATGCCAGCCTTACGTGGATATTTATTTGGCGTTTCTTTTTTCTTTTCTACCACTGTGATGTAACGCGGATCTCCATTTGGTAGGGCGTAGCTGAGATTGTCTTCGACTTTACTAAAAAGGAGGTTGAGGGCATTTTTGGCTTCTAGTAACTCCTCTGGTGCATTGCTAGCCTTGAGTGCCAATAGTTTTCCGCCAACTTTAAGGTAGGGAATAGTTAATTCAGATAGGACTTGCATACGGGCAACCGCACGAGCCGTTACAAAATCATACTGAGCACGGAAGTTTTTGTCTTGGGCAAAATCTTCGGCACGTCCATGGTAGAAATGAACATCGTCTAAATCCAGTTCCTGAGCCAAAAGTTTGAGGAAGTTGATGCGCTTGTTGAGAGAATCAATGATAGTTACATTTAGCTGAGGATAGAGGATTTTCATAGGTAGACTAGGAAATCCTGCCCCGGCTCCAATATCAAGAAGTTTGATAGTTTCATTTGAAATTAAGCCTTGCAGAATGGGTGCAATCGAATCGTAAAAGTGTTTCAGATAGACTTCTTCCTTATCTGTAATAGCCGTCAAATTAATCTTCTCATTCCACTCGACCAAGAGTTCAAAATAGCGTTCAAATTGTTTTTTTTGCTGGTCCGAAAGTGAAAGATTTTGCTCGGCAAGCAAGTTGTAAAATGTTTCTGGTTTCATAGTTTTTTCCTTCTTTAGTATCATCTTATTTTACCACAATCATTAAAAATTTGATATACTGGTACTAATCTAAAAGCAGAAAGGACTTATATAATGACTTGGATTATTCTTGGAGTTTTAGCTCTTATTGTTATTTTTGTGATTGTTAGCTATAACGGTTTGGTTAAGAATCGTATGCAAACCAAGGAGGCTTGGAGCCAGATTGATGTTCAGTTGAAACGTCGAAATGACCTCTTGCCAAACTTGATTGAAACTGTAAAAGGTTATGCAAAATATGAAGGTTCTACCCTTGAAAAGGTGGCAGAACTACGTAACCAAGTGGCGGCAGCGACTTCACCAGCAGAAGCTATGAAAGCTAGTGATGCCCTTACTCGTCAGGTTTCAGGTATTTTTGCAGTTGCAGAAAGCTATCCAGATTTGAAAGCTAGTGCAAACTTTGTTAAATTGCAAGAGGAGTTGACAAACACAGAAAATAAAATTTCTTACTCTCGTCAACTCTACAACAGTGTTGTCAGCAACTACAATGTAAAATTAGAAACTTTCCCAAGCAATATTATCGCTGGAATGTTTGGATTTAAAGCAGCAGATTTCCTTCAAACACCAGAAGAGGAAAAGGCAGTTCCTAAAGTTGATTTTAGCGGTTTAGGTGACTAAGATGTTGTTTGATCAAATTGCAAGCAATAAACGAAGAACCTGGATTTTGTTGCTGGTATTTTTCCTACTCTTAGCTCTGGTTGGCTATGCAGTTGGTTACCTCTTCATGCGATCTGGGCTTGGCGGTTTGGTTATTGCACTGATTATCGGATTTATCTATGCCTTGTCCATGATTTTTCAATCCACAGAGATTGTCATGTCCATGAATGGCGCGCGTGAAGTTGATGAGCAAACGGCACCAGACCTCTACCATGTAGTGGAAGATATGGCTATGGTGGCTCAGATTCCTATGCCCCGTGTTTTCATCATTGAGGATTCTTCTTTAAATGCCTTTGCGACAGGTTCTAATCCTCAAAATGCGGCGGTTGCTGCGACGTCAGGTCTCCTCGCTATCATGAATCGTGAAGAACTAGAAGCTGTTATGGGGCATGAAGTTAGTCATATTCGTAATTATGATATCCGCATTTCGACAATTGCTGTTGCCCTTGCCAGTGCTATCACCATGCTTTCTAGTATGGCAGGTCGTATGATGTGGTGGGGTGGAGCAGGTCGCAGACGAAGTGACGATGATAGAGATGGAAATGGTCTTGAAATCATTATGCTAGTGGTTTCCCTACTAGCTATTGTGCTGGCACCTCTCGCCGCAACCTTGGTGCAACTAGCCATTTCTCGTCAGAGGGAATTCCTAGCTGATGCTTCCAGCGTCGAGTTGACTCGCAATCCTCAAGGAATGATCAATGCTCTACGTAAGTTGGATAATAGTAAACCGATGAGTCGTCCTGTAGATGATGCCAGCAGTGCACTTTATATCAATGATCCCAAGAAAGGGGGAGGGTTCCAAAAACTCTTTTATACCCACCCACCTATCTCAGAACGGATTGAACGTTTAAAACATATGTAAAATGAAGGCTGGGAAAAAGTCTTTAAAATCTTAAAAACGCATAATATCAGGTGTGCAAAAACTTGATATTATGCGTTTTATTATGGGAAGATTTACTTCGTTTTCTCCTAAAATTGTGTTTTTGCCCCACCTATCTGCTATGTTGAAAATTTATAAATCTTCTAAATCAACTACCTCTAAACCATGATCTGTCATGCGATAGATGATCGAGCAAACTTCTTTTAAGAAACGACGATCATGCGAAACGGTGATGAGACCACTAGAATAGGTGGCAAAGAGTTTTCTAATTTCGGGTTGAGAAGTGGGAGAAAAGTTTCGTGTAGGTTCATCCAGCAGGAGAAAGTTTGGTTTGCGCAAGACTAAATCCAAAAGCAGAAGTTTCCCCTGTTGCCCGCCAGATAAGAAGCGAATTTGATGCTGCATTTCTGGATAACTGAAATTGAGACTGGCTAAGTGAGATTGGATTTTCTGTAGCTCCTCTTTTTCTCCAGTTTTGCTGAGGTAGGCTAGTGGTGATAAATCCAATTGCAGTTTTTTGTGGTAATCTTGTGGCATAACACCAAGTGAAATTTCTCTTTTGGAGCTAAGCAGTTGTTGAAACTTGGCTAGCAGAGTCGATTTTCCAATACCATTTGGGCCGATAATACCGATTTTTTCTTGTCCACGGACAGTTAGTCGTAGTTCTTGAACCAAAACTCGGTCGCCAATGGACAAATTTTCTTTTTCCAGTTGGATTAAAACTTTAGAAACCGGTAATGGCTGTATATCTGAGAAAAAAAGTCTAATTTCTTCCTCTTCAAGTGGTTTTTGGGTCATGGACTGAGCTGTCTTTTCAATACGTTTTTCTTGAGAGAGAACATTTTTCATCTTTTTAGCCAATAGGCGACCTGCAGTACTGTCTTTAGTAGCTCGAAGCGCAGTTTCTACATTTTGCTTGACTCGTCGATGTTTTTCCATGGTTTTATTGTAGGCTCTTTGGTCGTTAGCAGCTTGCTGGCTTTGTTTGGTAAAATTAGCCTTTCTCTGCTCACTATAGCAATCATAGTCTAAATGCTCTACTAGTGTTTCCGCTTCTTTACGGTGCTTTACCAGTCGCAAGTGGACAATAGTGTCTGCCGTTTCAGAAAGAAAGTCCTCATCATGGGAAATGAAAATAACGGTTTGCCTAATCTTTCGAATCTGACCTTTTAGCCAATCAACCGTCTCAAGGTCCAGGTCATTTGAAGGTTCATCTAAAAATAAAATCTCAAAGGGTTTGGCTAACTCATGGATGAGCTGAATTTTCAAAGCTTCACCCCCTGATAGACTGCCAATCTCTTGGTCACTAGCAAAGCGATCACTATCAAAATGCAACTCCTCAGCCAAACGATAAAGGATACTGTAGTCTAAATCAGCAGGATCTAAAAAGAAGTAGTCGTGTAGAGTTTTCTTTCTCAGCTCCTCGGGAATTTTTTGAGGAATGTAGGCTATTGATTGATAATCAGATTGAATGTCTCCCCTGATAGTGAAATCAGGTAAAGTTTTCCCCATTAAAGTTTTAAGCAAGGTTGATTTGCCATTTCCTTCTTCGCCAATAATAGCTATCTTTTCTCCGTTTTGTATGGTCATGTTTAAGTCAGAGACAAGGTCTCGTAAATCTTTGTTTTGTGTGATGGTCAGGTGATTGATTTTTATCATATAATTGCCCTTTCTAGAATGTTCATAGTGCATAACAAAAAGCTCTATTTTACCTAGTAGAGCCCAAAGTCTATGTCAAAAAAACTCTATTAATACTCTTCGAAAATCTCTTCAAACCACGTCAGCGTCGCCTTACCGTATATATGTGACTGACTTCGTCAGTCTTATCTACAACCTCAAAACAGTGTTTTGAGCAACCTGCGGCTAGCTTCCTAGTTTGCTTTTTGATTTTCATTGAGTATAAAATGCCAGAAGAAAGAGCATAAAAGAGCACACAAAAGAGACAAAAACAAGATCTACTAAATAAAGGTTCTTTATTTGATAGACTTAGTTGTTCATGTCTCCCTTACCTCCGAGTATTAGTACCTTTATCCTATACCTTTTAGGAAGTTTTGTCAACAGAAAACTAACAAATCTAATCTCTAAAATCCGAAAACAGGTCCATAGAGAGTTAGCACGTGTTTGACATGCTCGTAATGGAACTTATCATAGTTGCGCCAAGCGGTACGTGCTTGGTCGTTCAGTTTTAGACTACCGAGGCCTATCAGAAGACTGGTACATTGGTAAAATTTCTCAAGATCGATTAAGATACTGTTGTTCAACTTTTCCGTTTTTTTGAGCTCTTGCAGAGTATTATTTAGCAGCTCTTGCAGTCGAATATCATCTGCCCTACCCTGTTTGCAGCTTTGGAAACTTTTATTTAACTCGGATAGGAGTTGGGTTGCATTAGTAATGAGTTCTTTGTCTTCCATGTGAGCATCCTCCTTGCTCTGATGTATTATTGCCTATAGTATAGCACTAAAAAACAAAAATGTCATAGTAAATATGTTAAAAAGTAAGGATTTTAATTACAAAGTTTGATGTGCTGATTTGTAGCCTTTTCATGGTATAATCAAGAGAGTAAATCTTTATGGAGGAAGTATGAAATTAAATATTCAAGAAATTCGTAAGCAGTCTGAAGGCTTGCATTTTGAACAAACGTTAGACCTAGCAGCCGATCTGCGTGCACGTAATCAAGAAATTTTAGATGTAAAAGATATCCTTGCAGTTGGGAAAGTACAGTACGAAGACCGTATGTATTTCTTAGATTATCAACTATCTTATACCATCGTTCTTGCTTCAAGTCGCAGTATGGAACCAGTTGAGTTAGTTGAATCTTATCCAGTAACGGAAGTTTTCATGGAAGGCGCAACTAACCAACTAGATCAGGAAGTTTTAGACGATGATTTGGTCTTGCCTATCGAAAATGGAGAACTTGATCTTGCTGAGAGCGTGTCAGATAATATCCTACTAAACATTCCTATTAAGGTCTTGACTGCTGAAGAAGAGGCTGGTCAAGGATTTGTTTCAGGAAATGATTGGCAAATCATGACTGAGGAAGAATACCAAGCTCAACAAGCAGTTAAGAAAGAAGAAAACAGTCCTTTTGCTGGCCTACAAGGACTATTTGATGGAGACGAATAATGGTCTTGTCAAAAAAACGAGCACGAAAAGTGCTAGAAGAAATCATTGCTCTTTTTCCAGATGCCAAACCCAGTCTTGATTTTACCAATCATTTTGAACTCTTAGCCGCAGTTATGCTTTCAGCGCAAACAACAGATGTAGCTGTCAACAAGGCCACACCAGGCTTATTTTCTGCATTTCCAACGCCACAAGCCATGGCTCTTGCAAGTGAAAGTGAAATTGCTTCTCATATTTCTCGCCTGGGGCTGTATCGAAATAAGGCTAAATTCCTTAAAAAATGTGCCCAACAGTTACTAGATGATTTTGATGGTCAAGTCCCTCAGACACGTGAGGAATTGGAGAGTTTGGCAGGTGTTGGTCGCAAGACAGCCAATGTTGTCATGAGTGTGGGCTTTGGAATTCCAGCCTTTGCAGTAGATACTCATGTGGAGCGTATTTGCAAACACCACGATATCGTCAAAAAATCAGCGACACCACTTGAGGTGGAAAAGCGGGTCATGGATATCTTGCCACCGGAGCAGTGGTTAGCTGCCCATCAGGCCATGATTTATTTTGGAAGAGCTATTTGTCATCCTAAAAATCCAGAGTGTGACCAATACCCACAGTTATATGACTTTAGCAATTTATAAGCAATTTATAAGATGGGGTTTCAAAAGTTTTTGCTTGATTTTAAGCATGCTTTGTGCTATAGTATTTGATAACTAAATATTCCTTTAAACCTGTCCCGTGAGGCAGGCAAGGAGAACGATTAAGTAGTAGGGTGAAGTCTATACTGTTTGCAGTAGGGCTCGCTTGGCTATACATTTCAAGTCTCCTTGTTTAAGGAGACTTTTCTTTTTGGAGGTTTGTCATGAAGGCAAAAGAAGTTGTAGACGAATTAACTGTCAAAAGAGCGATTACGCGTATTACTTATGAGATTATCGAACGCAACAAAGATTTGAATAAAATCGTCTTGGCTGGTATTAAAACTCGTGGTGTATTTATCGCCCACCGAATCCAAGAACGTTTGGAGCAACTAGAAAATCTTTCAGTTCCTGTTGTGGAATTGGATACTAAACCTTTCCGTGATGATGTTAAAAGTGGAGAAGATACTTCTTTGGTTTCTGTCGATGTGACAGACCGCGAAGTTATCTTGGTGGATGATGTGCTCTATACAGGTCGTACCATCCGTGCTGCTATTGATAATATTGTAGGTCATGGTCGTCCAGCGCGCGTGAGTTTAGCAGTTCTAGTCGATCGTGGACATAGAGAATTGCCTATCCGTCCAGATTATGTTGGGAAAAATATCCCGACCAGTCGTTCGGAAGAAATCATCGTTGAGATGGCAGAACTTGACGGCCAAGACAGAGTTCTGATTACTGAAGAAGCTTAGAAAGCTAAAGGAGTAGCCATGTCAGAAAATCAACAAGCATTGAACCATGTGGTTTCCATGGAAGACCTTACTGTTGATCAAGTCATCAAATTGATCAAGCGAGGAATTGAGTTTAAAAACGGTGCCCAGCTTCCTTATGAAGACCACCCAATTGTTTCCAATCTTTTCTTTGAGGATTCTACACGAACTCATAAATCCTTTGAAGTAGCAGAGATTAAATTGGGGTTGGAGCGACTTGACTTTGATGTCAAAACCAGCTCGGTCAATAAGGGTGAGACACTTTATGATACCATCTTGACTCTGTCTGCTTTAGGAGTGGATGTCTGTGTGATTCGCCATCCAGAGGTTGACTATTATAGACAGTTGATTGCAAGTTCGACGATTACGACTTCTATTATCAATGGTGGAGATGGTTCGGGTCAACACCCTAGCCAGAGCTTGCTTGATTTGATGACTATTTATGAGGAATTTGGTCTCTTTGAGGGTCTTAAGGTTGCGATTGCAGGTGACTTGGATCACTCTCGCGTTGCCAAATCCAATATGCAGATTTTGAAACGCTTGGGAGCTGAACTTTTCTTTGCAGGACCTGAGGAATGGAGAAGTCAAGAGTTTGCAGACTATGGACAGTTTGTAACCATTGATGAAATCATTGATCAGGTGGATGTCATGATGTTTCTCCGTGTGCAACATGAACGCCATGATAGTGGAACTGTCTTTTCAAAAGAAGACTACCATGCCCAACATGGCTTGACTCAAGAACGTTATGATCGCTTGAAAGAAACAGCAATCCTCATGCACCCAGCTCCAGTCAATCGTGATGTAGAAATCGCAGATCACTTGGTTGAAGCACCAAAATCACGGATTGTCCAACAAATGACTAATGGTGTCTTTGTTCGAATGGCAATCTTAGAATCCGTACTGGCGAGTAGAAACGCCAACTAAAACACAAGACGTTAAAAGACGCCAGTGAGCGTCCACGAGAGGTGAAAATATGACAAAAAGACTTCTAGTACTAGAAGATGGCACAGTTTTTGAAGGCAAGGCCTTCGGAGCAGATATTGATGTAACAGGCGAAATCGTCTTTAATACAGGGATGACTGGCTACCAAGAATCCATTACAGACCAGTCTTATAATGGACAAATCTTGACCTTTACTTATCCTTTGGTAGGAAATTATGGCATTAACCGTGATGACTACGAATCCATTATTCCAACTTGTAAGGGAGTCGTTGTTTTCGAAGAGGCGCGTAGAGCAAGCAACTGGCGCAATCAAATGACGCTGGATGAATTTTTGAAAGCCAAGAAAATTCCAGGTATTTCAGGAATTGATACGCGTGCTCTTACCAAGATTATCCGTAAGCATGGCACTATGCGAGCAACATTAACTCATGTTGGAGACAGTATGGACCATGTGACGGACCAGCTTCAAGCAACAGTTTTGCCGACTGACAATATCAAACAGGTTTCTACTAAAACTTCATATCCAGCTCCAGGAGTTGGTTTGAGCGTGGTGCTAGTGGACTTTGGTCTCAAGCACTCAATCCTACGTGAACTTTCTAAGCGAAACTGTAATGTGACGGTCGTTCCTTATTCAACAACGGCGGAAGAAATTCTCCATCTCAATCCTGACGGAGTTATGTTGTCAAACGGTCCAGGTAACCCAGAAGATGTTCCACAAGCACTCGACATGATTCGTGGTGTGCAAGGAAAAATTCCAATCTTTGGTATTTGTATGGGGCACCAACTCTTTGCCATGGCAAACGGTGCTAAGACTTACAAGATGAAATTTGGTCACCGTGGCTTTAACCATGCGGTACGCGAAATTGCTACAGGACGTGTGGATTTTACAAGTCAAAACCATGGTTATGCAGTTAGCCGTGAGGATTTGCCAGAGCACTTGATCATTACCCATGAAGAAATCAATGACAAGTCAGTTGAAGGTGTACGTCACAGATACCAACCGGCTTTCTCTGTTCAATACCACCCAGATGCAGCCCCTGGTCCACACGATGCAAGTTACCTATTTGACGAGTTTATCGAGATGATGGAAGCTTTTAAACGATCAAACTAAGAACGAGTAAAACCTCGTCGGAGAATTTATGTAACTGAACACGGACGGAAAGCTCGGAATTTAGAGAAACCAACTTGGATTGTCAATCCTTCCTTGGTTTCCTAAAATTCAATCGCTTTCTATTCGTCCTTTGTATCTTATTTAATGTCGCTCTGTGAGGCGACGAATAGAAAGGAGAAGGGTGGTCCGTATTTGCTAAATTGAATACGGGCTACGGACGGTGCTAAAAAGATAGTTATTCCTAGAACTGATAGTTCTTCGTCATAACTCCTATTTTAGCTTTGTCCGCTTGACGCCCTTAATATCTTATAAATGCCTAAACGTACTGATATTCAAAAAATTATGGTGATTGGTTCTGGTCCGATTATTATTGGTCAAGCTGCTGAGTTTGACTACGCTGGGACCCAGGCTTGCTTGTCTTTGAAAGAGGAAGGTTATGAGGTTGTTTTGGTTAACTCAAATCCTGCAACTATCATGACGGACAAGGAAATTGCTGATAAGGTTTATATTGAACCGATTACACTTGAGTTTGTGACACGAATTCTTCGCAAGGAACGTCCAGATGCCTTGCTACCAACACTCGGTGGTCAGACAGGTCTCAACATGGCCATGGAATTATCTAAAAATGGTATCCTTGATGAGCTTGGTGTTGAACTTCTGGGAACTAAATTATCTGCTATTGACCAAGCGGAGGATCGTGACCTCTTTAAACAATTGATGGAAGAATTGGAACAACCCATTCCAGAATCTGAAATTGTAAACACTGTTGAAGAAGCTGTTGCCTTTGCAGCAACAATTGGCTACCCAGTCATCGTTCGTCCAGCCTTTACACTTGGTGGTACTGGTGGTGGAATGTGTGCTAATGAGGAAGAATTGCGTGAAATCGCTGAAAATGGATTGAAATTGTCACCTGTGACCCAATGTTTGATTGAACGTTCGATTGCAGGTTTCAAGGAAATCGAATACGAAGTTATGCGTGACTCAGCTGACAATGCTTTGGTTGTTTGTAACATGGAAAACTTTGACCCAGTTGGGATTCATACAGGGGATTCCATTGTATTTGCCCCTGCGCAAACCATGTCAGACTATGAAAACCAAATGCTACGTGACGCGAGTTTGAGCATCATTCGTGCCCTTAAGATTGAAGGTGGATGTAACGTTCAGTTGGCCCTTGATCCCTACAGCTTCAAGTACTATGTCATCGAAGTAAACCCTCGTGTGTCGCGTTCTTCAGCCCTTGCTTCTAAGGCGACAGGTTACCCAATTGCCAAATTGGCTGCTAAGATTGCCGTCGGTTTGACCTTGGATGAGGTTATCAACCCAGTTACAGGTTCAACCTATGCAATGTTTGAGCCTGCCCTTGACTACGTTGTTGCCAAGATTCCACGTTTCCCATTTGACAAGTTTGAAAAGGGTGAGCGCCGTCTTGGTACTCAGATGAAGGCCACTGGAGAAGTCATGGCAATCGGTCGTAACATTGAAGAATCTCTTCTTAAGGCTTGCCGTTCACTTGAAATTGGCGTTCACCACAATGAAATGCCTGAACTTGCAGCAGTTTCTGATGATGCCTTGATTGAAAAAGTAGTCAAAGCCCAAGATGATCGTCTCTTCTATGTATCAGAAGCCATTCGTCGTGGCTACACACCAGAAGAAATTGCAGAGCTTACAAAAATCGATATCTTTTATCTCGATAAACTCCTACATATCTTTGAAATTGAGCAGGAGTTGGGTGCCCATCCACAAGATCTTGAAGTTTTGAAAACAGCTAAACTTAATGGCTTCTCAGACCGTAAGATTGCTGAACTCTGGGAAACGACAGCTGACCAAGTTCGTCAACTTCGTTTGGAAAACAAGATTGTCCCAGTCTACAAGATGGTGGATACTTGTGCGGCGGAGTTTGACTCTGAAACACCATATTTCTATTCAACCTATGGTTGGGAAAATGAGTCTATCAAGTCTGATAAGGAATCTGTACTAGTCCTAGGTTCTGGTCCAATCCGTATCGGTCAAGGTGTTGAGTTTGACTACGCAACTGTTCACTCGGTTAAGGCTATTCAAGCGGCTGGCTATGAAGCCATCATCATGAATTCAAACCCAGAGACCGTTTCAACAGACTTCTCTGTGTCAGATAAGCTTTACTTTGAGCCATTAACATTCGAAGATGTCATGAATGTCATCGACTTGGAGCAACCAAAGGGTGTTATCGTTCAGTTCGGTGGTCAAACAGCCATCAACCTTGCGGAGCCATTGGCGAAAGCAGGTGTGACCATCCTTGGGACACAGGTTGCTGATCTAGACCGAGCTGAGGACCGTGACCTCTTTGAGCAAGCTCTTAAAGATTTGGATATTCCACAGCCACCAGGACAAACGGCTACCAATGAAGAAGAAGCAGTTCTTGCAGCTCGTAAGATTGGCTTCCCAGTTCTTGTCCGTCCATCTTATGTACTTGGTGGACGTGCTATGGAAATCGTTGAAAACGAAGCAGACCTTCGTTCTTACATGCGCACAGCGGTTAAGGCTAGTCCTGACCATCCAGTCCTTGTAGACTCTTATATCGTTGGTCAGGAGTGCGAAGTTGATGCCATCTCAGACGGGGAAAATGTTCTCATCCCTGGTATCATGGAGCATATCGAACGTGCCGGTGTCCACTCAGGTGACTCAATGGCCGTATATCCTCCACAAACCTTGTCGCAAAAGGTACAAGAAACAATCGCAGACTATACTAAACGCCTAGCAATCGGTCTTAACTGCCTTGGAATGATGAACATCCAGTTTGTCATCAAGGATGAAAAAGTCTATGTTATTGAGGTCAATCCACGTGCCAGCCGTACGGTTCCATTTCTTTCTAAAGTGACCAATATCCCTATGGCTCAAGTAGCAACCAAGCTCATTCTTGGTCAAAAACTTGAAGAACTTGGCTACCAAGATGGACTTTACCCTGAAAGCACCCGAGTTCATATCAAGGCACCTGTCTTCTCCTTTACCAAACTAGCTAAGGTAGACAGCTTACTTGGTCCTGAAATGAAGTCAACAGGGGAAGTTATGGGTTCTGATACGACTTTGGAAAAAGCTCTCTATAAGGCCTTTGAAGCTTCTTACTTACACTTGCCAACTTTTGGTAACGTTGTATTTACCATCGCTGATGATGCCAAAGAAGAAGCCTTGGACTTGGCTCGTCGTTTCCAAAATATTGGCTATGGAATCCTCGCGACAGAAGGGACAGCAGCCTTCTTTGCCCGTCAAGGATTGCAAGCCCAACCTGTTGGTAAGATTGGTGATGACGATAAGGATATTCCAAGCTTTGTTCGTAAAGGAAGAATCCAAGCTATCATTAACACAGTAGGAACCAAACGAACTGCAGACGAAGATGGAGAGCAAATCCGTCGTTCAGCCATTGAACACGGAGTGCCCCTCTTCACAGCCCTAGATACAGCTAACGCCATGCTCAAAGTATTGGAAAGCCGTAGTTTTGTTACAGAAGCAATCTAGTTGAGAAAATTTTTCACAGTTAAAAAGCCAGCGTCAGAAAACGCTGGTTTTTTTCAATACTGTTCTTGCTTGTTTTAACTATCATGCTTTCCTTAAGAATCATTTCAAAATGTGATATAATAAGAATAAATTGGAAATAGGAAATTATTTTCATTATATTTTCAAAACTCCATTAATAAAATAGGCAAAGACAAGATTAGAAAGTGAATATTCCGATGTCTTCTTACAAAAAGGTCTCTCTTTCTGAGATTAATCAATCTATTGAAACTCCGAATAACAATCGTTTTTGGCAAAATCTAAAAGCATTTTTAGGGCCTGGAGCTCTTGTAGCAGTTGGTTATATGGATCCTGGAAACTGGATTACCAGTGTGGTTGGTGGTGCTTCCTACAAGTATAGTCTCTTATTTGTTATTTTGATTTCCTCCATCATTGCCATGCAACTACAACAGATGGCTGGAAGGCTCGGTATCGTGACTAGGATGGACCTAGCACAGGCAACAGCTCATCATGCTCCCAAGTGGCTTCGCTATAGTCTGTGGGTGATTTTAGAATTAGCTTTAATGGCGACAGACTTGGCTGAGGTTTTAGGTTCAGCGATTGCTTTAAATCTTTTGTTTAAAATACCGATTATGGTCGCTATCCTCCTAACCGTTTTAGATGTATTTCTTTTGCTCTTGTTGATGAAATTTGGGTTCAAGAAGATTGAAGCTATCGTTACAACTCTTATCTTAACCATATTAGGTATTTTTTCTTATCTGGTTGCTTTATCTAATCCAAGTATGCAGGGGATTTTTGGTGGCTATTTACCGACTTCGACTTTATTTGAAAGTTCCTTGCCAGGACATGAGAGTCAACTGACTTTGGCTTTAGGGATTGTGGGAGCAACAGTCATGCCCCATAATCTCTATCTCCATTCATCCCTATCTCAAACAAGAAAAATCAACCATAAGGATAAGAAAGATATACGAAAAGCTGTCCGTTTTATGACCTGGGACTCAAATCTTCAGTTGTCTCTAGCCTTTGTTGTCAATTCCTTGCTTCTTATTTTAGGTGCCTCCCTCTTTTTGGGCCATGCATCTGAAATTTCAGCTTTCTCTCAAATGTACAATGCTTTACAGGATTCGACAATAGCAGGAGCGATAGCCAGCTCAACTCTGTCAACTTTGTTTGCTTTAGCTCTCTTAGCAAGTGGCCAAAATTCTACTATTACAGGTACTTTGACTGGACAGATCGTTATGGAAGGTTTCTTGCATATGAAATTACCACAGTGGGTTATTCGTGTCGGAACACGGATTTTTGCCTTGCTCCCTGTGATGATAGTTGCTGTCTTGTTTGGGCATCAAGAAAAGACCTTAGATCAGTTATTGGTCTATTCACAGGTCTTTCTTTCAATCGCTCTTCCATTCTCAATTTTTCCCTTAATTTATCTGACTTCTAAGAAGTCAGTGATGGGAGAATTTACCAATGCCAAGTGGAACACAATCCTAGGCTACGTAGTTTCAATCATCTTGACTATTCTCAATATCAAGCTTCTTTTCGATATTTTTTAACCCCGTTTGAAATCAATTATAGTGTCAGCGTGACGGTTGCCAAATAGAAAGTAGTAGTGATTGGTTTATAAAAAGAAGAAAAAAAGAACAGTTGAAACTGTTCTTTTTTATCATTATTTGAGACCGTATTTTACAAAGGTATACTCTGTAATGTTTAAATCCTTATTAAATCAACGTTTCTAAAGGGAAAGTAGCTGTAAAATATTATATATATAGCGTATTGTTAAACCAAGACGGTACCAAAAAGGTACCAAAAATTAAGGTTTCGGAGCTTATAAAATAAAGAAAGATGTCTCAGGTGTTTGAGATTTTTTTTTGACAAGAAAAAACTCTTGAATATAATCCAAGAGTAAAACGAATAGGACCAGTGGTGGAGCGGGTTCTTTACAGCATAAAGCTGAAGGCAGTACCTAACCTGTACCTAAAACAAGTACCTTTGAGCAAACTGTTACCAGTCACCCGACAAACATCCTATCCTTATCCATAGTTTAGGATAAATAAGAGAGAATGTCAACAATAATTTTTATTAACTTAGGTGTTTGTGATATTTGACTTCTCCTTGATTGATTTATTCCAATTTTACAAAGGTATACTTTGTAATGTTTAAATCCTTATTAAATCAACGTTTCTAAAGGGAAAGTAGCTGTAAAATATTATATATATAGCGTATTGTTAAACCAAGACGGTACCAAAAAGGTACCAAAAATTAAGGTTTCGGAGCTTATAAAATAAAGAAAGTTGTCTCAATCAGTTGAGCTTTTTTTATTGTCTTTTTGTAGCAAAGTGACATAGTCACTTTTAGTGTGGAATAAGTGAGATAAAAAAACATTGTTTCGTTTTTGATCGATGAAGTAAAGCAAAACATATTGGTCAATAATTTTTCCTCGTGTTGGATACTTGCTGTTAATTTTTATTCCGATTTTCTCATCAGCGTCAAAACCTGCTTCAGGAAAAATTTCTAAACTTTTTAAGCTGTCTAAAATTTTAGCCACAGTATTTTTGGCAGATTGAGGTGATAGAAGTACCGTAGCTATATAGTCGTGTATATTGTCGATAGCTTCCTCGACCTCTTTTGAAGCAATCACTTTATAAGCCATAGCGTACCCTCATATTGTTTAGGGAAGTACCTTCTCCTGCCTCGTATTCTCTCAAGGCACGTTCAGATTGGGCTTGTAATTCCTCAATCAACTGTTCTCTATGTAGATCTTCGGCCGTCTTAATAGGCAAATCTTGCTCCAGGACTATTTGCTCCACAAATAAAGAAATAGCATCTGTCATTGTCATTCCCTTTTCCTTGATAATATTTCGAGCTTGTTCCATAGTAGCTTCATTCAGTTTAAAATTGTATTGTTTTGATAATGTTATAGCCATGACATATCTCCAATCTATACGTTATAGATTGATTATATACTAGATATAGATTTTAATCAAGAAAAAGAGACTGGGACAATAGTCTCTTATCTTCAAAAAAGCAACGGATTTGCCGTTGCTTTTTTGCATGGTTGCGATAGTCTTGGTAAAATAGAATTGCCCAATAAACCATTTAGAAAGGCTATCCCATGCATATTCACTATAACACAAATCAAACAACTTTACCACTAGAAATCCGTTCTTTCTTGCCACAAGAACATCTCGTCTTTACTATTGAAAAAGTGGTAAATACCTTGGAAGATAGCCACTTCCATGCCTTCTAATTGCCTATTCACAAGAGATTTTCTCTGGACAAAAATTGAAAAAATGATGATTGAAACCCTCGCTATGCAGTACCTAACAGGACAGTTGGTTGTCAGCTGCCGCACTATCAATAGCCCATTATCAGGAAAAATGACTTGAAGAATATTGCTCCTCATGGCTTCAGACATACTCATGCTATCTTGATGATTGAAACGTGTGTAGATCCTGTTAACGCAGCCAAAAGGTTAGGGCATGCAAGTAGTCAGTTGACCTTGGATACTTATAGCCATTCTACAGTAGTAGGGGAGAAGAAAGCTATCACAAAATTTGTAGATTACCTGGATAGTGAAAAAGGTTAGTTTTCCAAGACGGTACCAAAAACGGTACTAAAAATAAAAAGCCAAATCCAATTTCTTGGAAAAGGCTTTGTATCAACGTTTTTAAGCAATAAATGCGGTTGATTATTTGAGACCGTATTTTTTGTTGAAACGATCCACGCGTCCATCTGCTTGAGTGAACTTTTGACGTCCAGTGTAGAATGGGTGTGAGTCTGATGAAATTTCCACACGGATCAATGGGTAAGTTTCGCCTTCGAACTCAACTGTTTCGTTAGAGCGTTTTGTTGAACCGCTAAGGAATTGGTAACCAGTAGTTGTGTCCATGAAGACAACTGGGCGATATTCTGGATGGATATCTTTTTTCATTTTGCAATATTTCCTTTCTGCCATGGTCTCTTTGCGAGCCATAGATTGTTACCATACTAGTCTATCAGATTATGAAATGTTTGGCAAGTATTTTATCAGTTTTTAAGCAAGTTTTTTAACTTTTGGTATATGATTTCGTTTTCCTCTAGGCTATAGGAATTAGCACCGCTTGCTAGAGGGTGGCCTCCTCCATCATGTTCTTTGGCAATTTCATTGATAGGATGGATTTTACTGCGTAAGCGAACACGGTAGTGGCCATCAGCCTGTTCTACAAAAATTCCCCAGAGACTGACGCTGTCAATACGACCAGGTGCTCCAACAATAGCGGCAGTTTCAGCATCGGTAACATTGAATTGTTTCAAGACTTCTTGACTCAGGATAACGCGCGCTGCACCATTTTCATCCACTTCCAGATGGTCGTAGATGTAGCCCTGTAGTTTAGCAATTTTGTAGCTCATAGTGTCCATTTTGCGAGTGAGAGACGCAAAGTCAAAGTTATGTTCTCTCAGAAAGGCAGCCAGGCGAAGAGTCCGTGCAGTGGTAGAAGGGTAGAGGAAACGACCTGTATCACCAACGATTCCTGCAAAGAGCAACTCAGCAGCTCGATTTGACAAGGTCAGTTGGGTTGTTTCAGCAAATAGGGTAATCATCTCGCTAGCGCTACTTGAACTAGTATCCACCCAAGATAGGTCACCATATACATCATCATTTGGATGGTGGTCAATCTTAATGAGAAAATCACCTTGACTATAGCGCTTATCATCGATACGAGCAGTATTAGCCGTATCACAGACGATGACAAGTGCCCCTTGGTAGACACTATCTTCAACAAGATCCATCTCCGCCATCCAGGTCAAAGTTGGTTCATTAAAACCTACGGCTTTAATAGTTTTTTCTGGGAAATGATGTTTGAGAAGAGCTTTCAATCCCACTTGACTTCCCAAGGCATCAGGGTCTGGTTTCATATGACGATGGATGATAATCGTGTCGTATTCTTTGATTTTTTCTAAAATTTGATGGCAAATTTCCATAAATAACCTCAATTCTTTCTCATTTCATTGTAGCACAAGAATTTTTATTTTTAAAATGAAAAAGATGTGATATAATGGAGAAAGATAAATTGAGGAGGACGATATGGCATTAGCAAAAATTGTATTTGCCAGTATGACCGGTAATACCGAAGAAATTGCAGATATTGTAGCAGACAAATTACGTGACTTGGGCTTGGATGTCGATGTTGATGAATGTACAACTGTTGACGCTTCAGACTTCTTGGAAGCAGACATCGCTATCGTTGCGACCTATACTTATGGTGATGGAGAATTGCCAGATGAGATGATGGACTTCTACGAAGACCTAGCAGATCTCAACTTGAATGGCAAAATCTACGGAGTGGTCGGTTCAGGTGACACCTTCTACGATGAATTCTGTAAGGCTGTTGATGACTTTGACCGTGTTTTTGTTTCAACAGGGGCAGAAAAAGGTTCAGAGTGTGTTAAAGTTGATCTTTCTGCTGAGGAAGAAGACATTGAACGCTTGGAACAATTTGCAGAAGAATTGGCTGCAAAAGTAGGATAAGCAGAAACGTGCGCTGATGCAATCAATCAGTGCATTTTTCTTATCGTGACTTGGGATTTTACTAGCCTATTTGGTGGCTTTTTGATACAATAATTCAAATAAAGGAGGAGACTGTATGGATTTAGATAGTATTCGTCAAGAAATTGATCAAATTGACGATCAAATTGTCAAACTGTTAGAAGAACGAATGCATTTAGTTGAAGGGGTTGTCGCTTATAAGAAGGATTCAGGGAAACCGATTTTAGATACCAAGAGAGAAGCAGTTATTTTTGAAAAGGTCAGAAATCGTGTAGAAGACAAGCGCTATCAGGAAACTATTGTCGCGACTTTTTCTGACATACTCAAACGTTCGCGTGATTATCAGGATCAAAACATCAAATGAAAAAAGAACAATTTTATCCGCTAGGGATTTTTCTAGCTGCCATGGCGGGCGGACTTGTCCGCTATCTAGTTTCCACTTGGTTACCAGCCAGTCCAGATTTTCCTTGGGGCACTCTCTTTGTCAACTATCTGGGAATTTTCTGCTTGGTTTATCTTGTCAAGGGCTATCTGGTCTATAAGGGGACTAGTAAGGGCTTGGTTCTAGCACTGGGGACGGGTTTTTGTGGAGGTTTGACAACCTTTTCTAGCCTCATGCTTGATGCTGTGAAACTGCTTGATACAGGGCGTTATCTTAGTTTGGTCCTGTATTTGCTTTTGAGTATCGGTGGAGGTCTGTTCTTGGCTTACTATTTGGGGAGGAAGAAATGGTAATCATTTATCTTGCAATTGCTTGTGGCTGCGGAGCCCTAGTACGCTATTTCTTTTCCCAATATAATCAAGCTTCTAAATTGCCACTCGGAACGCTCATAGCCAATCTTCTAGGTTGTTTTTTGATTGGCTTGCTCTACAATTATGTGGAGTCCAAGGAAGTCTATGCTATTCTAGCAACAGGATTTTGTGGAGGTTTGACGACTTTTTCGACCTTGAATGATGAACTCCAAAGACTGTTGAGTGATAAGAAGGTCTTTTATTCTTACCTGACTTTGACCTATCTAGGTGGTTTGGTTGCGATTTTTTTAGGAATTCTGCTATAAATTTCTTTACTTTTTTGTGGAAATTTGGTAAACTGTATCTTGTGTGTAATGGACGCACAAAAATACAGTTTATCCGCTGAGGAAGATTCCTCAAGATTGACAAAGATAGGAGAATAAAATGAATCCATTAATCCAAAGCTTGACTGAAGGTCAACTTCGTACAGATATCCCATCATTCCGTCCTGGTGACACTGTTCGTGTACACGCGAAAGTTGTCGAAGGTAACCGTGAACGTATCCAGATTTTTGAAGGTGTTGTTATCGCACGTAAAGGTGCTGGCATCTCAGAAAACTACACAGTTCGTAAAATCTCTAACGGTGTAGGTGTTGAGCGTATCTTCCCAATCCACACTCCACGTGTTGAAAAAATTGAAGTTGTTCGTTACGGTAAAGTACGTCGTGCGAAATTGTACTACTTGCGTGCTCTTCAAGGTAAAGCAGCTCGTATCAAAGAAATCCGTCGTTAATTCGACTAAAAACTCTGCTTTTTCAGCAGAGTTTTTATCTAGCTCCCTTAGTTCAATGGATATAACAACTCCCTCCTAAGGAGTAGTTGCTGGTTCGATTCCAGCAGGGGGCAGTAATTCAATCGAAAAAGCACTGAATAATCAGTGTTTTTTTCTTGTTCTAAAATGGAAACCGTTTCAGATGAAAATAGAGGTGTGGTATAATAGGAGAAAGTATAAATACTAATTTGATTGGGATTTCTCTCCTTATCATGGGGTTGGATTGAGTATTAGGATCTAGATTTCTGGTAAGGAAAAAAATATTTAAAAAAACACAAGGAGTTATTAAAATAGGATTTGGGTGAAAATTATGAAGAAATCAATTTTTAAAGCAAGTTTTGAAGAGAGTTTGAATCTAGAAGATGATGGACTTCGAAAGTTACAGCAAGAGCAACATGATAAGACGGCTAACTATTTTAAAAAAGGGAGAGCCTCTCTTTGGTTCTGTATCAAAAGTTTTATTTTAGCCCTTATTTTTCCTATTGATTTTAACTTTCTATTGCTTATTGTATCTATGGCGTTCCATGAAAGTGACACTTTAACTCTTACAATAGCCAAGCACGAGTCATTAACGGTAAATGTTTTTTTGATATTACTTCTAATTTGGCTATTCTTAGTCATACTCGGAAAGTTTATTAAAAGAGTCTATCTTTTACCATACCGCTATCAGTTTCATACTTTTACATTTATGATTTGGTTCTTATTGGAAATTGATCTAATCGTGTTTGATATTCTATTAGCAAATCTGGCAACTTGGGAAATGATTGGCATCTATGGAATCATTATGATTGTCACTTATGCGATATGGAATATTGAGTTAAGAGGATTAAGACGACTCATGTATAGTGAGGTTTCGGGAAATACTTTCCGTAATAAGATTGCAAAAATGATCTCTCTCTATGGTATGGGGATTTTAGGAGCAGGTATTATCATAAAGCGTATTTTAGGAATCTTTACAGTAGATATGTCAATCTCAATAAAGGCATTTGGTTTCTTGCTATTATGGATTTTTTGTAATGTTATACTGGTTGCTGTAGTGGCTTTCATAGGTTTACCTTATTTCCTTCAAGCCTACTATAAATGGAAATATCCTGAAGAGTATCGTGAGTGGGAAGGGAAAACTTTAGAAGAGTGGTATGGGAAAAAATATTAAAAAAAACACAAGGAGTTATTAAAATAGGATTTGGGTGAAAAGTATGAAGAAATCAATTTTTAAAGCTAGTTTTGAAGAGAGTTTGAATTTATTAGATGATGGTTTTTTACAGTATCAATTGAAGGAACAAGATAAAAAAGTGTCCAAACCTCCAAGGAATGTATTTGATTATTTAAAAAACGCTGTCTTATATGGTATATTGACACTTATTTTCCCGATTGGCTTCAACTTTTTATTATTAGTTTTTTCAACAATGCTTTATACTAGTGACCCAAAAGATTTAGTCTTTCCCATTTCAAATCATAATTTTTTAACGGCTCATGTTTATATAATCGGGTTATTTATATGGCTTCTATTAGTTCTAATTGGTAAATTTTTCAAACCATTTTTTATTCTTCCATATAGGACTCATTTTCATGTCATAACGTTTTTGATTTGGTTTGTTATAGAGTTCGACCTTGCTGCTATTGGTTTAGCATCACCATTTCTAACAATATTGGAAATTTTTATTCTTGTTTGTCTTCTTTTAGCCTTAATTTATTGGATGTTTAGGATAGAACTTAAAGGTTTGAAAAATCGAATGTATGGAGAAATTAAGGCACCTACCTTACTCGATAAAATTGCCAAAGGTATTGCTATTTATGGAGCAGGTATATTGGGCTTGGCTGTGATTGTTAATTATATTTTCAAAGCTTTCTCTATTAATTTTTCACATTCCGTAACTCTTTTAGGTCTCTTCATATGTTGGATTTTGTTAAACATTGGTTTAATTGCAATGCTTATTTTTATGGAATTTCCTTATTTCCTTTATGCTTACTATAAATGGAAATACCCTGAAGAATACCGCGAGTGGGAAGGTAAGACTGTAGAGGAATGGTATGGGAAAAAATATTTAAAAAAACACAAGGAGTTATTAAAATAGGATTTGGGTGAAAAGTATGAAGAAATCAATTTTTAAAGCAAGTTTTGAGGAGAGTTTAAATTTATTAGATGATGGTTTTTTACAGTATCAGAAACAAGATTATTATAATAAACTTGGGAAAGCCTTTAAGAAAGGGAGACCTTCCTTTTGGTTTGGTATTAAAACTTTTATTCTTAGTCTGTTGTTTCCGATAGGTTTAAATTTCATGATCCTTGTTGTTGCGATGTCCTTACATGATTCTGATCCTAAGGATTTGAGATTGCCTATTTCTCAGCATCCTTTACTAACAGTTGAAGTGTATTTAATTTGTTTATTAATTTGGTTGTTATTGGTATTAATGGGTAAATTATTTAAACGGACGTTTATCCTCCCTTATCGTTATCGCTTTCATATTATAACTTTTACGATATGGTTTATGTTTGAATTTAATTTGCTAGCTATAACAATTACGTTACCTATATTAACAACATGGGGGATCTTGGTATTTTTTGGACTTCTAGTATTCTTGGCTTATGTAATGTTAAGAACGGAGCTTAGAAGTTTGAAAAAACGAATGTATGGAGAAGTTAAGTTACTTACCTTACAAGATAAAATTGCCAAAGGTATTGCTATTTATGGAGCCGGTATATTGGGCTTGGCTGTGATTGTTAATTATATTTTCAAAGCTTTTTCTATTAATTTTTCATCTTCTATAACTGGTTTTGGCCTCTTTATATGTTGGATTTTGTTAAATATTGGTTTAATAGCCATAATTGTATTTTTGGAGTTTCCTTTCTTTTTAGAAGGCTACTATAAATGGAAATATCCTGAAGAGTATCGTGAGTGGGAAGGAAAATCAGTGGAAGAGTGGTATGGAAAAAAATATTTAAAAAAACACAAGGAGTTATTAAAATAGGATTTGGGTGAAAATCATGAAGAAAAGATCTATTTTTAGCGCAAGTTTTGAAGAAAGTCTTAATCTAGAAGATGATGGTTTTTTACAGTATCAAAAAGGAAATGTTTTCTCTAAGTTAGAAACATATTATAGGGAAGGAAAGTCTAAACTAGTTCTTCATATTCAGAATATTGTTTTCACTCTTATCGGTCCTGTCATTATAAACTTTATGATTCTTGTTTTCTCGCTGTCCTTGCACGACTCTGATCCTAAAGATTTAAGATTGCCTATCTATCAACATCCATTACTAACAGCTGAGGTATATCTAGTCTGTTTCTTAATTTGGGTATTTATCATATTGATTGGTAAAGTTTTTAGAAAAGCTTTTATACTGCCTTATCGTAATCATTTTCATGTCATCACATTTCTAATTTGGCTTAGCCTTGAATTTAATCTGTTAGCGATTGATATGTCATTACCAACTTTATCTATTTGGATGGTTGCTGCTATTTTTGTTTTTATTACTATATTAGCCTGTTTTATGTTTAGCCTTGAAATTGAAAGTCTTAAAAAACTGATGTATGGTAATGGAAGTGGCTCTTCTCTTCGCAACAAAATTGCCAATAAGATAGCGATTTATGGAATGAGTTTTTTGGGAATTGGAGTAATTATAAACTTTATTATAAAAAGTTTTTCCATAAAATTTTCAACTTCATTGGAAGGATTAGGTCTTTTGATAACATGGATTATCCTAAATATTACTGTGATTACTATGCTAACTTACATCGAATTTCCTAGTTATTTACAAGCATTCTACAAATGGAAATATCCCGAAGAATACCGCGAGTGGGAAGGGAAAACAGTAGAAGAATGGTACGGAAAAAAATATTTAAAAAAACACAAGGAGTTATTAAAATAGGATTTGGGTGAAGAATATGAAGAAATCAATTTTTAAAGCAAGTTTTGAAGAGAGCCTAAATTTATTAGACGATAGCGTCTCAGGGAAATTTGCTCGGGACAATTACCAAGATGCTTTAAAAAAAGAGCAATTTAGAGGAACAAAAAAATCATATGTTTGGCTGGTAATTCTGACTTTCCTATTTATAATTGGTCCCAATTGGTTGATTGTAGCTTTAAATAATTATTTATTTTACCATTCTGATCCTAGAGATTTAACAGTCCCTTTACCCGACATTAATTTTCTTCCGTACTGGGTATTTTGGATAGCACTTGCAATATGGATTTTATTGATTATACTAGGGAAGCGATACAATCAGCAGTTTATTTTGATTTATAGGGGCCAATTTCATTTTATGGTTACCTTTATTATCTGGCTAGTTGTTGAACTCAATCTTTTTTCTCTAAACTTAATTTATGCAGTAGCTGGATTTTGGGGAATGTTCACTTTTGTAGGATTAATATTATTAATAATTATTTCAATGATTCTTTCTGAGTGTGAGTCATTAGGAATGTTGTTATATGGGACAACTCTAAAGAAAAGTTTTAGTGATAGATTCTTCGGCAAGATGTTTAGCATAATTGCCAAGTATGGTGGTTTGGTTGTAGCAATTTGGCTAGTCATTCGTATTTTTTTCTCAAGTTCGATGGAGAATAGTAATAATTTGATTGGAGGACTCGGTATTTTGGCTTCAATACTGATTCTTAATATTTTAGTTGTTGCTTTTGAAATTTACCTCATGTTTCCTTATTTCCTTCAAGCTTACTATAAATGGAAATATCCCGAAGAATACCGCGAATGGGAAGGGAAAACTGTAGAAGAGTGGTATGGAAAAAAATATTTAAAAAAACACAAGGAGTTATTAAAAAATGAATAATAAAAAAGAATTATTACCGTTAGGTAGCACTGTCTATCTTCAATAAGGAACACGGGAATTAGTGATTGTTGGACGTGGTGTAATTTTTGAAGACGAGGAAACTGGATAGGAAAAACTGATGAGGGCACCAAGAAAAATGTGAAAAAATTTGTAGATTCTGTCAGTGATACAGCTGAGAAAATATGGGACAGTGCGGGAGATGCTGTCAATGGTTTCTTTTTTGGTTTAGGTAATGTATTTTAATAATAAGGAGAAGAATTATGCATGATTACAAATCTCTACTTTGTTTAGGAGATTATAAAGAAGATACCTATTATATTGTTTTATCTACAGGCGACTTGAAAAAGTCGGTTACTCATAAGGCATCTAAATCTAAAATATTTTTGTCTTCTATCATTGGTTACCATGTGCTAGGATTTGCTCTATTTAAAAGTATTGAATCTAACGAGGTCCTAAGTATTTATCTCTTGTGCTTGTTTCCTTTATCCTTTCGATTATTGCTGCGATTGTTTATAATAGACGTCTATATTTGAATACAGAATTTGAAAAGGTTGAATTTACAAGAGCGGAATTTAACGGATTTAAGAAACAAGTAAAAAAACATAACAAAACCATAGTGTTATTTACCTTATTATTTATTGTTATGTTTTCTTTTTCAATGTTTCTATATCTTTCACGACCTAGTATATTCTTGTTACTAGTGATGAACTATGTAGTTTGTTTTTCTTATCTATTTTATACGAACGGATTTTTTACAAAAAGGTTCCATTTTGAAGAATATATAAATAAAAATTTTTTAAAGGGCGGTTAATGGATTTTTCTCGGGGTTAGGTAGTGTTTTTAATTAATAAATTAACGGAGAAATTTTAATTATGAAAATATATATTGGTTATTTGGATTCAAAATGGATTTATTTTGATGAAGAAAATGCAGTATTTCAATATCAAGATCAAAAATATACTTCCAATTGGATAATGGTTGCTGCTCCACTTGCAGTCTTTCTTTTAAAAGGAATTGCAAGTGCTTTAAATTCAGCATTTGGGACATTATCGTATCCTATTAATATCGGTATTGCAATGATTGGAATTCTGATAGTTTGCGGAATGTTGATGATATCGAAGGTGAGAAAAAAAGATCCGAGAACTGGTTGGAAATCAGTTGTTTTGAAGGAAAAAGATCTCAGAACACTATTAGTAAAGGTGATTTCAATTTTTATTATTAAGATTCTTTTTATTATTTTAGGGATTTATTTTTTAGTTACTTATATTAGAGAAACCGATTTTTTGTGTTTGATGATATATCTAGTTGCTTTTGCTTGTGTTATACATTTTCATCAGGAATTTAAGATAAGTAAAATTAAAAAAATATTGTTAAATGGTTTGCGAGATTCATAGTAGACTGGGAATAAATATTTTATTGCAAGCAAAACGTTGTACCTGTTACAAAGAAACCTCTGAGAGAGACTATGTTAGAAGGTCAAGTTCATTATTTTGTTTGTGAGAGTACATACATTAAGATTAAGGCATTGATGCGCTAAACGCTTGATTAAAGGCGCAATCACGAATCAATATTGAACATTATAATCGCGGAGTAAAGAAAGATGAAAAAAATAAAAATAATTTTATGGTTACTGATAGGAGGAGTTATACTTATGACAGCAGCATCGTTGACTGGATGTAGTTTGGGTGGTGAAACCATTCCAAAAAACAGAACAAAGGAACAGTACGAATTTGAAAAAACGTTTGAGCCTATGTTTAAATTTTTAGAGCAAGACAAGAAGGAGTTTACTGGACTAAGGTCATACACTAGTGATGTTTATATAAAAAATCAAGCTGAAGTCAAAAAGTACGAAGTGGACTTAGATATTAATCAAGCTGATATTAAGGGTGATTATACAATAACACTTGGCGAGGATAAAGAAACTGTTTCGGTCACATATTCTAATGGGAAGTTAAATTATGGGGCGGAGATAACTCCTTTATATGATGAAGAAATTCTAAACTTAATGGTTTCAAGAGATTATTTCGCTTCCTTAGATGTGGAAAGAACATTTAAGAGCGCAGAAACTAAATTGAGTGATATTATTTACCAACCAGAAAATCAATCAGAGTTATACAAAAAAATAGTGGAAAAGTATAACCTTCCATCTGACACAAAACTTTCAGTTAGTCTTGGATATGCGTACTATGATAGATACGATATACTCCTAAGTATAGAATCTAAAGAAAAATTGGTTCAAATCAGTACTGCAATTTATTTAGTGAAAGGAAAGTAGATTTATGAATTCAATCGAGAAAAGTAACCGTCGAGTTGAAAGGTAAAGCACTATAAAAGCTGTTTTATAACTGATTTTTAATGAGCATCAGGAGGTATTTATGTTAAAATCGAACAAGTGGATATTCCTTGCGATTTCCGTTCCCTTTATTATTATTGGTTTGTCATATTTGTTAATTAGGATACCGATTGGGAACACTGGTAAGTTTATTCATGATCATAAAGATTCTATCAAGAGAGAAATTATTGCAGACATAGACAGTCAAGGGCAATATATAAAGTCAGTGACGCTTTTACCAGGTTCTGCGAGGGGAGGCTTTGATAATGGTGGAGATGTAGGTGGAAATTATCATATTTCCTTTACAGCCTATGCTAATAATAATCGCAAGCAGTCAATGAAAGTAGAATTATACTTTCCTGATGCTGGTATAGGTCCTTTTACATTTATAAAACCCAATCCTTATAAATCTCCTGAAACTATGAGGAGATGGTACTTATCAGTAGTAGAGGTATCAAGTGACCCCTCGTGGGATTGGAAGCGAGAGCAAGATAAATTGACTGAAACTATGAATAAACTTGATCGCAAGAGCAAGGATGCCTCCAGGAAAGTTGAAAAAGAAAATATGATTCGTAATCTTAACAGATGGCTACAAGAACATGAGGAAAATTTCAAACTAGCTATCCAAACAGACCTGTATAGAAACGACCCAGAATTGGAACAGAAATTAGGAAAGATTCAAAGTATCAGTGTAAGTAACAATCAAATGTACATGCCTTCGGAAGGTATCGACATTCGTTTTGATGTTCGATTTGAAAAATATCCTGAAGAAGTAGCTACTATAGACGTTCGCTTGCATTCCCAAGGTAAACAAACGGTTTTTGATGATCCCTCAGTAGCTGCAACTATTAGTTTTGAAAGAGAACGTTTTGTTATAAAAACTGTGTACGACTCCAAGCTATTTCCAATTTTTAATCAAAGTCGATTTGGTAATAGTAATGGAGAAATATCTTATGAGCTCCCAAAAGATTATGAAGATCAATTTTTAATTCCTTAACTATCAAGCAAGCCATTGTGCTTGCTTTTTCTTTATGACTTCAAGCCATAAGAGCAAGAACGACAAATCGATGTATGATAGAGGAGATTCAAGCTTATATCTCTTCCTTGTAGACATGGGATACTGATGTTTTCAAGTATAAAGGAGTAAAAATGATGTAAGCTATTTGTATGGATTCTACAGGTGATAAGTCAGAGACCTATAAGTTGTTAAGAAACTATTCATCCTTGCCTTTCTCTTTAATCAAATCCAGAATAAATGATCATGATACGGTAATAAAAGTAGACATGTTAGATTTGGACGAATTGAAAAAGGTTAGAGCCCTCATCCATGAGTTGAGTGCCATTGGGACTATAGTTACGATGAGGGATACGACTGGTATTATCAACTTAGAATTATTAAATAATATTATTTCTACCTTTGAAGAGATTGTGGCTGAAAGAGAAGAACTGAATAAGCTGATGTTTGCTGAAGAAGAGTAATAGAGATTCTAAAAAATACCCCAGGAGTTAGGCTTTTATCTCTAACTTCTGGGGTACTTTTTCTATATGATAATCATGTTACAGTACCCAAGTTCGAATAGCATGGGCGACGCCAGATTCGTCATTTGTTTTTGTGATGTATTTGGCGATTTTTTTGATTTCTGGATTTCCGTTTTCCATGACTACAGGGTTACCAACGACTTCCAGCATGGCACGGTCATTTTCTTCGTCTCCGATTGCCATGGTTTCATCTTTGGTCAATCCGAGTTTTTCAGCTAGGTGAGTGATGGCTGAACCCTTGTCTACACCCTTTTTAAGAAGTTCGAGGTAGAAAGGAGCAGATTTGTTGATGGAGTAGCGTTCGTAAAATTCCGCTGGTATCTTTTCAATTGCAGCATCGAGAATTTCTGGTTCATCGATAAACATACACTTGACGATTTCCTTGCCAGCCATTTCTTCAGGTGTGCGGTAAAAGATAGGCATGCTGACGAGGGTTGATTCGTGCACTGTGTATTTTCCGATATTGCGATTGGCAGTGTAGATACCGTCCTTGGTAATGGCATGCATGTGGACACCGAGCTTGCGGCTGAGGAATTCCATATCCAGATAATCCTCATAAGTCAAGGATTCACTGATAATCTCATGACCTGTAGCAGTTTCTTGGACAAGGGCACCATTGAAGGTCACGACATAGTCACCCTCGTCTCTCAACTGCAAGTCGTCCAGAAGTTTGGCAACACCTGCGATAGGGCGGCCAGTTGCAATGACGACTTTGACACCAGCTTCTTTGGCATTTTGGATGGCAGAAAAGACTTCAGGAGTGATTTCCTTTTGGCTGTTGACTAGGGTTCCGTCAATATCGACGGCAATTAGTTTAATACTCATAAATTTCCTCTTCTAGTTTTTATTTGGGGTAAAATGATCGTTATCAATCAAGTGTAAAAATTGCTGGGTAATGCTAGCAAAGATACTGTTTTGGTCTAACATTTCTTTCGGGAAATAGAAACGATTATCTCCGTGACGACTACCAGCAAGGGATTGGACGATAGGAGACAGGCTAGAGAGTTCAGCCAGTTCTCCATTTTTTTGTAAAATCTCAATCTGTGTCCGTGGATTTTCAGATTCGGGACGATAGATATCATAAGGGAGGTCAAAGTTCTTATGAATGGCAGTGTAGTAGTCTGGATCAAAGCCGATGTCCTCAACCAATTTTCTCATGCTAGCGAGTTGGTCTTGATCTTCTTGTGAAAAGGTAATAGATTTAAAGACCTTGCGATTGACAAAGCGTTGCGACAGGTCTGCAAGTATTTTGTCAGGACTGGTCATCCAGAGCTGGAAGTAAGTATTCATCACACCATCATCTAGAGCCAGATAGTCAGACAAGGTCACATTTTTTTCAAAGAAAGGCAGGAGATGTGGAGATGTTCGTGCAAAGAAGTCCTTGTCCTCAGGATAAAGTTCCTTGGCGCGCTTGAGGAGATTCTGTAGGAGAACTTCCATGGCGCGTGTTGCTGGGTGGAAATAGACCTGCATGTACATCTGGTAACGACTGAGGACGTAGTCTTCGATGGCATGCATGCCATTACGCTGAAAGGCGATACCATTTTCGACAGGGCGAATGACTCGGAGGATGCGAGTCAGGTCAAATTCCCCATAAGATGCTCCTGTAAAATAGGAGTCGCGCAAGAGATAGTCCATACGGTCCGCATCAATCTGGCTAGAAATGAGTTGCACGACCTGCTTATTAGGATAGGTATGGTCAATGACACTGGCCACCTTTTCTGGGAAATCAGGTGCCACTTGTAGCAGAACTTGGTGAATCTCTGTCTCAGGATTTTGGATGATTTCCTGAGTAATGGCCTCATGATCTGTATCAAAGAGATGTTCAAAAGTATGGGAGTAGGCACCATGTCCAAGGTCATGTAGGAGAGCAGCGGTCATGGTCAAGAGAGACTCGGCAGGATTCCATTCTTCAGGATATTTTTCTTCAAAAATCTCCGTGATACGTCGTGCAATTTCATGGACTCCTAGACAGTGAGAGAATCGACTATGTTCTCCACCGTGGAAGGTATAACTGGAAGTTCCCAGTTGCTTAATACGACGCAAACGTTGAAATTCTTTTGTATTAATCAAGTCATAGATGATATGATTGTTGACATGGATGTAGTTGTGAACTGGGTCACGGAATACTTTTTCGTTCATATGACCATTATAGCAAAAAGCCAGAGTTTTTGGTAAAATAGTAGGACAAGAGAGAAGAAAGAGGACCTGATGTGAAGATTCGGATGCGAAATACGATTCAGTTTGATGAGCAGTTGGAAGTGATTGACCAGCTTTATGATGTAGAAGTGCATGAAAAAGGAGATTATAGCTACCTGCTTTTTTATAATGAGGAAAAGGAAAAAGTAGTTATTAAATTTCATGATCAAGAACTGGTGATGAGCCGTTTTTCCACTCCGAAGACCATTATGCGCTTTTTAAAGGATAGTGATAGTTTAGCCTATATTCCCACACCTATGGGCATGCAGGAGTTTATCATCCAAACGAGCCATTATCAAGTTGATAGGCAAAAGATTGAACTAGATTATCAACTACAAAATCAAGAGGGACAGCCCTTTGCCAGCTATCAATTGGAAATTACTTGGGGATAAGTATGACTGGGTCCTAGCCTATAGTAACGAAGGTGATAGAGTGTATGAAATCAGGTTTTTCTTGCACATTTTTAGTAACTGAAACCTTTATTTTTTCAGATTAAGGTTATAACACTCATTCCATTGCCCATTATTTATTAAAGTGAAGTATAATTCCCGTCTCCCCTTACACTCGTTTCAAATGAGTTGAGAGGATTTGAGGCCTAGCAATTTTGATTATGATTCAAGCTACCATTATTATCTCTGTCCAGAGAACCAGGTGTGAATTGATTGATTTATGAGTTATCGTTAGTACAATCTACAAGTATGGGGCACTTGTCCTATATTATCCTTTTATATTCAAGATCTAAAAATTGATAAAAGGGACAGTGCATATCCCTTTTTGTTTTATAAAATTCAGAGTTTTGGATGGAATAAATTGGTAAATAATGAAGAAAATATTTTTGGAAAAGCTAAACACCAAAAAGGAGATTTGTCTTTCATATAGTGCTAACGTTACCCACGTTAGTTTTTCTTGTTATGTGCGAGATTTTATAAGAAGTGGTCTATCCCTTTTTGAGACCTAAGGATGACCACTTTATATGGATAGTTTTTTTGAATCCACTTGTAGCGTTCCTTAGCGGATTTGCTCCGTCCGTCCCAAAGAATCCATCTGATAAACTCCCAATTAAATTGTTCTTGACAACCAGCTGCCATACTTTCTCTGACCTTGCCTCGGTATGTGAGGTATCGTTTAAAGGCTCGTAGCAGACAATTCCAGCGAGAAAAATTGAGAAAGATGATTTGGTCAGCATCCTGCATTCTTTCCTCATAGAAACACCAAGAATAATTCCCATCAATGACCCAAGCTTCATGCTTTGTGAGAAAATTTTCCATCTCGGTCAACATCCATTCACGATCACTGTCTTGCCAACCGGGTTGAAATTGGAGTGTGTCCATGTGAAGTTTTGGGATGGAGTAGCAGTGAGACAGCTTTTCAGCTAGAGTTGACTTACCAGCACCAGAATATCCGATAATTGCGATTTTCATTTTCTACCTTTTCCTATTTGGGGACAAAAAAACAGCCTCTATGGACTGTTTCTTATTTAGCAAGTTTAGCTGAAAGACGAGCTTTATCGCGGCTTGCTTTGTTTTTGTGAATCAAACCTTTAGTTTCTGCTTTATCGATAGCTGAGCTAGCAGCACGGAAAAGTTCTTCAGATGGGTTTGCTTCGAAAGCTTTGATAGCAGTACGCATAGCTGATTTTTGAGCTGAGTTCTTTTCGTTTTGTTTAACGTTCAATTCAGCGCGTTTGATAGCTGATTTAATGTTTGCCAATGTTCTTACCTCCATATTTACTAACTATACCATTATATCTGAAAACTTACGTTTTGACAAGGGAAAATTATTTTTTTAAGTAAATTTCATCGATTTCATGGTTCTTTGTTTTATGAAGAATCACTTCTGCACGATTTCTAGTTGGTTCAATATAATTTTGTAAATTTGTGAGATTGATACTGGTCCAGACCTGATGGGCAAAGGATTCCACTTCCCCAATCGGCATTTGTGTAAAACGATAATAGTAGCTATCAGGGTCGTTTTGGGCTAGGCTCAGCATTTTCAAGAAACGGTCTAGATACCAACTCTCGATGTCATCGACTGCAGCATCAACATAGATGGAAAAGTCAAAGAAGTCAGTAATGTAGAGACGCTCATTTTGTGGATTTTGAAAGACATTTATTCCCTCAACAATGACAAAATCAGCAGCTTTGACGCTCTGCTTTTCCTCAGGTACGATGTCGTAGACTTCATGAGAATAGACAGGAATATCTACATCTTGTCCATTTTTGATGTGATCCAGGAAGTTGAGAAGAGCTTCCATATCATAGCTTTCAGGAAATCCCTTACGATTTAGAATCCCTTGCTCAATCAAGGTCTGGTTGGGATAGAGAAAGCCATCGGTTGTTACCAACTCAACCCTAGCATCTGTAAGCGTACGGGACAGTAAGATTTGAAGTAGGCGACTGGTTGTGGATTTTCCAACGGCAACACTCCCAGAAACCCCAATGATAAAAGGCTGGGATTTGCTTTCACGTTGAAGGAAAATCCCTTTTGAAAAGGCCAAATCATCCTTGGTACGCTTGTAAATCTGGATGAGATGGGCTAGGGGGAGATAGACATCGGTAACATCCTGCAAGCTAATCTGGTCATTAAAACTCTTGATGGATTCTAATTCCTCTTCTGTCAAAGGAGGTGTTGTCTTTCGATGTAACGATTGCCAAGTCTGGCGGCTGATTTTTTCAAAATGTAAAAATTCGTTGGTCATTTGTTTTCCCCTAGATATTTTGTTTATCATACCATAAAAAGCTAAAAAAATAAAGCGGTTTCTTGATGATAGTAAACCAATATCGTATAATAGAAGTAGATAGGGTTGACCAATTTCTTGATGAGGTAGGAGCTACTTTCTCCTGACTTATAAGCCAATAAAGGGGGCTTTGGGATTCACAATTTATAGGAGGTGTACTATGAAAATCTTAAAAAGTTATATACTGGAACTCTGTTTTATTTTAAGTTTTGCACTACCTTTTTTAAAAGGAGCGAATGCGGATAATGGTAGACGTTTTGTGGAAACCTATTACGGTTTTACTTTTTTGATGGAACATGCCATTGTAACAGCTGTCTTTATCTGTTCGCTCTTGATTGCTTTCTTCCTAAAAAAACGGTGGACGAAATGGTTTGCTGCTGGAAGTTATGTCTTTTTAGTTCTATGGATTGCTACAGAGGGTTATTTCTTCCGCATGTCACTAGAAGATTTAATCCGACTTTGGACAAGTTTGGAAATTCTGACAAAAACGTATCAGTTGGGCTTTTATCTAAACATCTTGTTGGGAATCTTGTTGGTAATGAAGCATTTGAAGGTAAAGAAATAAAAATGTGCCAGACTATAGACTATGAGATATCTAGTCCTACGTGCTTTGTTATTCGGTTATAAAAGTTAAAAGAGATTGAAGAAAAAGTCTTGTTTACTAGCTTTCTTCAGTCTTTTTCGTTTTATGATCAATTTGTAAACGATTTACAATTTAAGTCAAATTATGGTAAAATAGTTTCATGAGTAAAATGTATTATGCAGAGAATCCTGACGCTGCTCACGACATTCATGAGTTGAGAGTGGACTTGTTGGGAGAAAAAATGACCTTTTTGACGGATGCGGGTGTTTTTAGCAAGAAAATGATTGACTTTGGGAGTCAACTCTTGCTCAAGTGTCTTGAGGTCAACCAAGGAGAAACTGTTCTTGATGTAGGCTGTGGTTACGGACCTTTGGGCTTGTCTTTAGCTAAGGCTTATGGAGTTCAGTCGACCATGGTCGATATCAATAATCGTGCCTTGGATTTGGCGCGACAAAATGCTGAACGAAATAAAATAGAAGCGACGATTTTCCAGTCCAACATCTATGAACAAGTTGAAGGACATTTTGACCATGTCATTTCCAATCCTCCTATCCGTGCAGGCAAGCAAGTGGTTCATGAAATCATTGAGAAAAGTAAAGATTTTTTGGAAACTGGTGGGGATTTAACAATCGTTATTCAGAAGAAACAAGGGGCTCCAAGTGCCAAGTCCAAGATGGAAGATGTGTTTGGTAATTGTGAGATTGTCAAAAAAGATAAGGGATACTATATCCTTAGAAGTGTGAACGAATGAGAGCAGTTGATTTAATCCAAAAGAAACGAGATGGTCAAGAACTGACTTCGAGTGAAATTGAATGGCTAGTTGAAGGCTATGTATCAGGAACTGTTCCTGATTATCAGATGTCTGCCTTTGCTATGGCTGTCTATTTCAAAGGAATGACGACACGAGAAATCTCAGATTTGACTATGAATATGGTTAAGACAGGTCAAGAGTTTGATTTATCAGCTATTGATGGGGTTAAGGTTGACAAGCATTCTACGGGTGGTGTTGGTGATAAGGTAACCTTGATTTTGGCTCCTCTTGTTGCTAGCTTTGGTGTGCCTGTAGCCAAAATGAGTGGTCGTGGTCTTGGCCATACGGGTGGAACAATTGATAAATTGGAGTCCATTAAGGGCTATCAAGTAGAACGTAGTCAAGAGGATTTTATTCGTCAAGTACAGGACATTGGTGTATCTGTCATTGGGCAATCAGACCAGCTGGTCAAAGCGGATAAGCTTCTCTACGCCCTACGTGATGTGACCGCAACTGTTGACACGATTCCTTTGATTGCTAGTTCGGTGATGAGCAAGAAAATTGCGGCAGGGGCGGATGCTATTCTGCTAGACGTGACTGTCGGTGAGGGTGCCTTCATGAAGACGGTTGATGAGGCGCGTGAATTGGCTCAAACCATGGTGGAACTTGGTAAGGCAGTTGGTCGAAAGACGGTAGCAGTCATTACGGATATGAGTCAGCCCTTGGGACGAGCAATTGGAAATCGCCTCGAAATTCTTGAAGCACTGGAGACTTTACAAGGTCAAGGTCGTCAGGATATTACCCATTTTATATGCGAATTGGCTCAAATTATGCTTGGTTTAGCAAATGTAAACAAGACAGTTGAAGAAGTTCACCAACATCTTGAGAATGGTCAAGCGCTGGCTAAGTTTGAGGAAATGGTCCAAGCCCAAGGTGGAGACTTGGAAGACCTCTATCGTCCTGTCAATGTTACCCATGTGGTGGAAATCCCTGCCCAGGAAACGGGTGTCATTTCAGCTCTTCCAGCTATGGAATTTGGGCTTTATGCTATGAGACTGGGGGCAGGCCGTGCAGTCAAGTCTGATGCCTTGGACTATGAGACAGGAATTGTTTTTGAAAAGAAAGTTGGAGATTCCGTTCAAAAGGGAGAAATTGTTGCAAAAGTATACACAAATGGAAAAATTTCTCCTCAGCTAGTTACAGATTTTCAAAAATATGTTAAAATAAATGATAGTGTGCAAAGTTTACGAGAAATCATAGAAATAATCTCATAAACTGCAGGAGAATCCGAATATGAAATTAAATAAATATATCGATCATACACTTTTGAAACAAGATGCGACAGAAAATCAAATTGATTGTTTGCTGTCTGAAGCTAGAGAGTATGATTTTGCCAGTGTTTGCGTTAATCCGACCTGGGTTGAACATGCTAAAAAAGGGCTTGAAGGCACAGATGTCAAGATCTGCACAGTAGTAGGTTTCCCTTTGGGAGCAACAATTTCAGCTGTGAAAGCATTTGAAACAAAAGAAGCTATCCAAAATGGTGCAGACGAGATTGATATGGTGATCAATGTTGGAGCTCTCAAAACAGGTAATCTTGATTTGGTTGAATCGGACATCCGTGCTGTTGTAGAAGCAAGTGGTGACAAGTTAGTGAAAGTCATTATTGAAGCTTGTCTTCTTACAGACCAAGAAAAAGTTGTGGCTTGCCAATTAGCTCAAAAAGCGGGAGCTGACTTCGTAAAAACTTCAACTGGCTTTTCAACTGGTGGTGCTACGGTAGCAGATGTTAGATTAATGCGTGAAACAGTTGGACCAGAAATGGGTGTCAAGGCTGCCGGCGGAGCTCGTTCTTATGCAGATGCTCTTGCATTTGTAGAAGCAGGGGCGACCCGTATTGGAACGTCAGCTGGGGTAGCCATTTTAAAAGGAGAATTGGCTGATGGCGACTACTGAGTTGATTGAACTAGCAATTGAAACCAGCAAGAAAGCCTATGTGCCCTATTCTCATTTTCCAGTCGGAGCTGTTTTAGTGACAAAAGATGGTAGCACTTATACAGGTGTCAATATTGAGAATGCTAGCTATCCTTTGACCAACTGCGGAGAGCGTACAGCGATTTTTAAAGCAGTTTCCGAAGGCCAAAGAGAGTTTTCCGAATTGATTGTTTATGGACAAACTGAAAAACCAATCTCGCCATGTGGTGCTTGTCGCCAAGTGATGGCTGAATTTTTTGAACAAGATCTAAAAGTGACCTTAGTCGCAAAAGATAAATCGACGGTCGAGATGACGGTCGGGGAGTTACTTCCATACTCTTTTACAGACTTAAACTAGTCTGAGTCGCTCTCTGAGTGGCACGGTCCTTGTGGCCAACCAATCCATACTTGCAACATCGTTGCACATCTTATTTAGGAGGTTCAGTAATGAACAAGAAACAATGGCTAGGCCTTGGTCTAGTTGCAGTGGCAGCAGTTGGACTTGCTGCATGTGGTAACCGCTCTTCTCGTAACGCAGCTTCATCTTCTGATGTGAAGACAAAAGCAGCAATCGTCACTGATACTGGTGGTGTTGATGACAAATCATTCAACCAATCAGCTTGGGAAGGTTTGCAAGACTGGGGTAAAGAACACAATCTTTCAAAAGATAAAGGTTTCACTTACTTCCAATCAACAAGTGAAGCTGACTACGCTAACAACTTGCAACAAGCGGCTGGAAGCTACAACCTAATCTTCGGTGTTGGTTTTGCCCTTCACAATGCGGTTGAAGAAGCAGCAAAAGACCACTCTGATTTGAACTATGTCTTGATTGATGATGTGATTAAAGATCAAAAGAATGTTGCTAGCGTAACGTTTGCTGATAACGAAGCTGCTTACCTTGCGGGTGTTGCAGCAGCTAAAACAACTAAAACAAAACAAGTTGGTTTTGTAGGTGGTATTGAGTCTGAAGTTATCTCACGTTTTGCAGCTGGATTTAAAGCTGGTGTTGAGTCAGTAGATCCATCTATCAAAGTACAAGTTGACTACGCAGGTTCATTTGGTGATGCTGCTAAAGGTAAAACAATTGCAGCAGCACAATACGCAGCTGGTGCAGACGTTGTTTATCAAGCAGCAGGTGGAACAGGTGCTGGTGTCTTTGCAGAAGCAAAATCACTCAACGAAAGCCGTCCTGAAAATGAAAAAGTTTGGGTTATCGGTGTTGACCGTGACCAAGTAGCAGAAGGTAAGTACACTTCTAAAGATGGTAAAGAATCAAACTTCGTTCTTGTATCTACTTTGAAACAAGTTGGTACAACTGTAAAAGATATTGCTAACAAAGCAGAAAAAGGTGAATTCCCTGGCGGTCAAGTGATCGTTTACTCATTGAAAGATAAAGGGGTTGACTTGGCAGTAACAAACCTTTCAGAAGAAGGTAAAAAAGCTGTTGAAGATGCTAAAGCTAAAATCCTTGATGGAAGCGTAAAAGTTCCTGAAAAATAATGGATGGAAGTCATTTCTTAGGAAGCGGCCCTCGGCCGCTTTTTTAAGAGTTGAGACAAAGTCATTTTGTCTCAGTAAAGCTTGCTACTAGGCAAACTAGCAAGTTTTATTGAAATAAAATAAGACTCTGAAAGGAAGAGCACATGGCACACGAAAATGTCATTGAGATGCGTGATATTACCAAGGTGTTTGGTGAATTTGTTGCCAACGACAAAATCAACCTGCACCTACGAAAAGGTGAAATTCATGCACTTTTAGGAGAAAATGGGGCTGGTAAGTCCACGCTCATGAACATGTTAGCAGGGCTTCTTGAACCAACTAGTGGTGAAATTGTGGTCAACGGTCAAGTTGTCAATCTCGATTCACCATCTAAAGCGGCTAGCTTGGGAATCGGAATGGTTCACCAGCACTTTATGTTGGTAGAAGCCTTCACAGTGGCTGAAAACATCATTTTAGGTAGTGAATTGACTAAAAATGGTGTGCTAGATATCGCTGGAGCTAGCAAAGAAATCAAGGCTCTTTCTGAACGTTATGGCTTAGCTGTTGACCCTTCTGCCAAGATAGCAGATATCTCAGTTGGAGCCCAACAACGTGTAGAAATTTTAAAAACCCTTTATCGGGGGGCTGATATCCTTATCTTTGACGAACCAACGGCTGTCTTGACTCCATCAGAAATTGATGAGTTGATGGCTATTTTGAAAAATCTTGTCAAAGAAGGAAAATCAATTATCTTGATCACCCACAAGTTAGACGAGATTCGCGCAGTTTCTGACCGCGTTACAGTTATCCGTCGTGGGAAATCAATTGAAACTGTCGAAATTGCAGGGGCTACCAATGCTGATTTGGCAGAAATGATGGTAGGTCGTTCTGTTTCCTTTAAAACAGAGAAGCAAGCCTCTCAACCAAAAGAAGTGGTCTTGTCAATCAAAGATTTGGTGGTCAATGAAAATCGCGGTGTCCCAGCTGTGAAAAATCTTTCCTTGGATGTTCGTGCTGGAGAGATTGTTGGTATTGCAGGGATTGATGGAAATGGTCAGTCTGAACTGATTCAAGCCATTACAGGTCTTCGCAAGGTTGAATCTGGTAGCATTGAGCTAAAAGGAGATTCAATTGTAGGATTGCCCCCACGTCAGATTACAGAATTGAGTGTTGGGCACGTTCCAGAAGACCGTCACCGTGATGGCTTGATTTTGGAAATGATGATTTCTGAAAATATTGCCCTTCAAACCTACTATAAAGAACCACATAGTAAAAATGGAATTTTGAACTATTCAAATATTACCTCTTATGCTAAAAAGCTAATGGAAGAGTTTGATGTTCGTGCTGCCAGTGAATTTGTTCCTGCAGCTGCACTTTCAGGAGGAAATCAACAAAAAGCAATTATTGCTCGTGAAATTGATCGTGATCCTGATCTCCTTATCGTCAGCCAGCCAACTCGTGGTTTGGATGTCGGTGCTATTGAATATATCCACAAACGCTTGATTGAAGAGCGTGATAATGGTAAAGCTGTCCTTGTTGTCAGCTTTGAATTGGATGAGATTTTAAACGTCTCAGACCGTATTGCTGTTATCCATGATGGTAAGATTCAAGGTATTGTATCACCAGAAACAACCAATAAACAAGAGCTTGGTGTCTTGATGGCTGGTGGAAACTTGGGAAAGGAGAAGAGTGATGTCTAAAAAATTACAACAAATTTCGGTTCCCTTGATTTCTGTATTCCTAGGAATTTTACTCGGAGCCATTGTCATGTGGATCTTCGGTTATGATGCTATTTGGGGCTACGAAGAATTGTTCTATACAGCCTTTGGTAGTCTGCGTGGGATTGGAGAAATCTTCCGTGCTATGGGGCCTTTGGTCTTGATTGGTCTGGGTTTTGCCGTTGCCAGTCGCGCAGGTTTCTTTAACGTCGGGCTTCCTGGTCAGGCTTTGGCAGGTTGGATTCTCAGTGGTTGGTTTGCCTTGTCTCATCCAGATATGCCACGTCCTTTGATGATTTTAGCAACTATCGTGATTGCCCTGATTGCTGGTGGGATTGTCGGAGCGATTCCAGGTATTCTTAGAGCCTATCTAGGGACGTCAGAGGTTATCGTAACCATCATGATGAACTACATTGTCTTGTATGTAGGGAATGCCTTTATCCATGCTTTCCCTAAAGACTTCATGCAAAGTACAGATTCGACCATTCGTGTTGGGGCTAATGCAACCTACCAGACACCTTGGTTAGCTGAGTTGACTGGTAATTCGCGGATGAATATTGGTATTTTCTTTGCCATCATTGCCGTTGCAGTTATTTGGTTCATGCTCAAGAAAACGACTCTTGGTTTTGAAATCCGTGCGGTTGGTCTTAATTCACATGCTTCAGAATATGCTGGTATTTCTGCAAAAAGAACGATTATCCTCTCAATGATTATCTCAGGTGCCTTGGCAGGTCTTGGTGGAGCTGTTGAAGGTCTGGGAACCTTCCAGAACGTTTATGTTCAGGGGGCGTCATTAGCTGTCGGATTTAACGGAATGGCGGTTAGTCTGCTTGCGGCCAACTCACCAATTGGTATTCTATTTGCAGCCTTCTTATTTGGTGTTCTCCAAGTTGGAGCTCCTGGTATGAATGCGGCGCAGGTACCGTCTGAGCTTGTCAGCATTGTAACAGCGTCTATTATCTTCTTTGTCAGTGTTCATTACCTTATCGAACGCTTTGTCAAACCGAAAAAACAAGTTAAAGGAGGTAAGTAAAGATGTCTATTACAACCTTGCTCACCCTCTTGGTGTCTTCTATGCTGATTTACTCAGCACCTCTCATCTTTACAAGTATTGGTGGTGTTTTCTCTGAACGTGGTGGTGTGGTAAACGTCGGTCTTGAAGGAATTATGGTTATGGGTGCCTTTTCTGGAGTTGTCTTTAACCTTGAATTTGCAGAACAATTTGGAGCAGCAACTCCATGGCTATCCTTGCTTGTAGCAGGATTGGTTGGAGGACTCTTCTCTATCATCCACGCAGCAGCGACGGTTCATTTCCGTGCAGACCATGTTGTCAGCGGTACGGTATTGAACTTGATGGCCCCAGCCTTGGCTGTTTTCTTGGTGAAAGTACTTTATAACAAAGGACAAACCGACAACCTAAGTCAGACTTTTGGACGCTTTGATTTCCCATTCTTGGCAAATATCCCAGTGATTGGTGATATCTTCTTCAAGTCAACAAGTCTGCTAGGTTATATCGCGATTGCCTTCTCATTCTTTGCTTGGTTTATCCTCTTTAAGACTCGTTTTGGTCTTCGTCTTCGCTCTGTCGGTGAACATCCTCAAGCAGCGGATACCTTGGGAATCAATGTCTACAAGATGAGATATTTAGGGGTTATCATTTCAGGTTTCCTAGGTGGAATTGGCGGAGCGATTTATGCTCAATCCATCTCAGTTAACTTCTCAGTGACAACTATTGTTGGACCTGGATTTATCGCTCTTGCTGCGATGATCTTCGGGAAATGGAATCCAATCGGAGCCATGTTATCTAGTCTCTTCTTTGGACTTTCACAAAGTTTGGCTGTTATCGGTTCGCAGTTACCATTTTTACAAGGTGTGCCTGCGGTTTATCTTCAAATCGCACCTTATGTCTTGACAATTCTTGTCTTGGCAGCCTTCTTTGGAAAAGCAGTTGCACCAAAAGCAGATGGGATCAACTATATCAAATCAAAATAAGCATACAAAAAACGTCAGTACAGAACTGACGTTTTATTTTTTAGGATATTGGTTGGTTAGGTTCAATCCCCAAGGGACAAGATTTTCAGTTTTATTTTTGATACGAGCGATATTGTCCTTATGACGAATGATAATCAAACTAGCAAGTGCTAGGATAATAGCGATGAATAGAGGGTCATAGTTGCTCAGGATAAAACCAAAAAGTGGAAAGAGTAGAACTCCGATGACAGCCGCGATAGATGCTGTGACACTAGATAGCGAAATCATACTACCAAGATAGAGGGTTCCAAAGAAAACAACTGCAAGGTAGAGACAGAAGACAGGTGCAAATCCGAAAACTACTCCAGCACTGGTTGCGACAGCCTTGCCTCCCTTAAATCCTGCAAAGATAGGGAAGGTATGGCCAATAACAGCCAAAAGTCCAAAGATGAGAGGCGAAACGCCTTGCAGATGAAACATAATTGGAAGAAGTGTTGCTAGGGTTCCTTTGAAAAAGTCAATGACAAAGGTCGCCATACCAGCTTTCTTACCTAAAATGCGAAAGGTATTGGTTGTTCCAGTATTTCCAGAACCATGTTCACGCAGATTTGTCTGAAAGAAAATTTGTCCAATCCAGAGACCAGACGGAATCGAACCCAGCAGATAGGCTAGGATTAATAAAACTATTGTAATCATACTCCTATTATATCATGAAATGGAGAAGAAAGGCAGAGAATCTCTTCTGAAATTGTCACACCGGAGAAAGAAAAATTTTGCAAAATCCTTGGAAAACTTGTAGAATAGTAAAGATGAACGAATAGGAGGTTCCTTGTGTCAAAAAAGGAAATCAATATTAATAATTATAATGATGACGCCATTCAGGTGCTAGAAGGGTTGGATGCGGTTCGAAAACGTCCGGGGATGTATATCGGATCGACCGATGGTGCTGGTCTCCACCACCTCGTCTGGGAAATCGTCGATAATGCTGTCGATGAGGCCTTGTCTGGATTTGGTGACCGTATTGATGTGACCATTAATAAAGACGGCAGTTTAACGGTTCAAGACCATGGTCGTGGGATGCCGACTGGTATGCACGCTATGGGAATTCCAACTGTAGAGGTTATCTTTACCATCCTTCATGCCGGAGGAAAATTTGGTCAGGGTGGCTACAAGACATCTGGTGGTCTCCACGGGGTGGGTTCTTCCGTTGTTAATGCCCTTTCTAGTTGGCTGGAGGTTGAAATTACCCGTGACGGTGCAGTTTACAAGCAACGTTTTGAAAATGGTGGAAAACCTGTCACGACTCTGAAGAAAATCGGTATAGCACCTAAGTCTAAAACAGGTACCAAAGTCACCTTCATGCCGGATGCGACTATCTTTTCTACGACAGACTTCAAGTACAATACCATTTCAGAACGCCTCAATGAGTCAGCCTTTCTTTTAAAAAATGTGACCTTGTCTCTAACGGATAAACGCACAGGTGAGTCTGTTGAGTTTCACTATGAAAACGGAGTGCAGGACTTTGTTTCTTATCTGAATGAAGACAAGGAAACCTTAACGCCAGTCCTTTACTTTGAAGGTGAAGACAATGGTTTCCAAGTGGAAGTGGCCCTCCAGTATAATGACGGATTTTCAGATAACATTCTATCCTTTGTCAATAACGTTCGCACCAAGGACGGTGGAACGCACGAGACAGGACTTAAGTCCGCTATTACCAAGGTCATGAATGACTACGCACGTAAGACGGGGCTTCTCAAGGAAAAAGATAAAAACCTTGAAGGGTCAGACTATCGTGAAGGACTAGCGGCTGTTCTTTCTATCCTTGTTCCTGAAGAACATTTGCAGTTTGAAGGTCAGACCAAGGACAAGCTAGGAAGCCCTCTTGCTCGTCCCGTTGTGGATAGCATTGTGGCGGATAAGTTGACCTTTTTCCTTATGGAAAATGGTGAATTGGCTTCTAACCTCATCCGCAAGGCTATCAAGGCCCGTGATGCTCGTGAAGCAGCACGTAAGGCGCGTGATGAGAGCCGAAATGGGAAGAAAAATAAAAAAGACAAGGGTTTATTATCTGGGAAATTGACCCCAGCCCAGTCCAAGAATCCTGCTAAGAATGAACTCTATCTAGTCGAGGGGGACTCTGCCGGTGGTTCTGCCAAACAAGGCCGTGACCGCAAGTTCCAGGCAATCTTGCCCCTTCGTGGTAAGGTTATCAATACAGCCAAGGCCAAGATGGCGGATATCCTCAAAAATGAAGAAATCAACACCATGATTTATACCATCGGTGCGGGTGTTGGGGCAGACTTCTCTATTGAAGATGCCAACTATGATAAAATCATTATCATGACCGATGCGGATACCGACGGTGCCCATATCCAGACCTTGCTCTTAACGTTTTTCTACCGTTACATGCGTCCCCTAGTTGAGGCAGGACATGTCTACATCGCCCTTCCGCCTCTTTACAAGATGTCCAAAGGTAAAGGCAAGAAAGAAGAAGTGGCCTATGCTTGGACGGACGGAGAGCTAGAAGAACTCCGCAAGCAGTTCGGTAAAGGCGCCACCCTCCAACGCTATAAAGGTCTTGGTGAGATGAACGCGGACCAACTCTGGGAAACAACCATGAATCCAGAAACCCGCACTCTTATCCGTGTTACAATCGAAGATCTAGCACGCGCAGAACGCCGCGTCAATGTCCTTATGGGAGACAAGGTCGAACCACGACGTAAGTGGATTGAAGATAATGTCAAGTTTACGCTGGAAGAAGCGACAGTATTTTAAGTTAGTTTTTAATGAATGGGTATAAACATGAGAACTGAAACAGAAATGCTCGATGTAGTTTTAAAGACTGCTGAAACCTTACAAGTCACGGCTGTCGCCATGTCTGGTTCACGGACTGATACAAAAGCCTCAAAAGATGAATTTCAAGACTATGACGTAGTCTATGTTGTAGAGAATCTGGACGAGCTGATTACAGATTTATCTTGGTTGGACCAGTTTGGCAAGCGTATTCTTGAGCAAGAAGTTAGGTTGGGACATCGATGTCTATTTCTCATGCTCTTTGAAGATGGAAATCGTATTGACTTGACTCTATGTTCTAAAGTGCATATCAAGGAGTGGGTAGAAAGCGAAGCGAATTTCATTGTTCTAGAAGACCCTAAGGGATTGTTTGTACCTCATTCTCCAACTCCCCAGCGTTACTGGACAAGCCCAGCTAGTGCGATAGAGTTTGAAAAAGTCTGCAATGAGTTCTGGTGGGTGTCGAGCTACGTTGTCAAAGGGATTTGTCGTAATCAGGTCATCTACGCGACCGACCATCTCTATGGTATTTGTCAGCAAGAGTTGTTAAAAGTCTTAGCTTGGCAGGTTGCAAGTGATAGGGGGAAAGTCGATATCGGCAAAAACTACAAGTATCTCTTTAACTATTTACCTGCTGAGAAAGAGAAAGAATTCTCAAATCTGCTTGATTTTTCAAGCATAAATAAAATCACTCAGTCTTTGTTTGCTACCATGGAACTTTTCCACCAAGAGGCTCAATTCCTTGCTCACAAGATGGAATTTGACTATGATATGGAAGTAACTGAGAAGATGATTGAGTATTCTGAGGAGAGACTTCTTAATCGCTAACTAACTAAAGACCTTAATTTAAAAGATTAAACTACAGAAAGGGTCGTTTGGTTATTTGTAGTAACTGAACACGGGACTAATTTTATTCGGAAAAAAGTCAAATCGTCTTGACTTCATCGATCCCTACATCGATTTTCTATTTTTCTACAGACATTTTTGGCAAGCCAAATCGTCCCTTTATATCTTAACTGAAAACCTTTTCTGTAAAAACCTACTCTACATTCTTTGAAAGGAGTTGAACACGCCCTAAATGCTAGGTGAAAAAGATAAATTCTCTTGTGAGCTTTCTTACTTCAAGAGTTTTCTATTTTCACTTGGTATTTTACGGGCTCTGTATCCTATATGAGTAACATTCAAAACATGTCCCTGGAGGACATTATGGGAGAGCGCTTTGGTCGCTACTCAAAATACATTATTCAAGACCGGGCTTTGCCAGATATTCGTGATGGATTGAAGCCGGTTCAGCGTCGTATTCTTTATTCTATGAATAAGGATGGCAATACCTTTGACAAGAGCTACCGTAAGTCGGCCAAGTCTGTCGGTAACATCATGGGGAATTTCCACCCACACGGTGACAGTTCTATCTATGATGCCATGGTTCGTATGTCTCAGGACTGGAAAAATCGTGAGATTCTAGTTGAAATGCACGGTAATAACGGTTCTATGGACGGTGATCCGCCTGCAGCTATGCGTTATACTGAGGCACGTTTGTCTGAGATTGCAGGTTACCTTCTTCAAGATATCGAGAAAAAGACCGTTCCTTTTGCTTGGAACTTTGATGATACTGAAAAAGAGCCGACAGTTTTGCCAGCAGCCTTTCCAAACCTTTTAGTCAATGGTTCGACTGGGATTTCGGCTGGTTATGCCACAGATATTCCACCGCATAATTTGGCTGAGGTCATTGATGCAGCGGTTTATATGATTGACCACCCAACTGCAAAAGTTGATAAACTCATGGAATTCCTACCTGGACCAGACTTCCCTACAGGAGCTATTATCCAAGGCCGTGATGAAATCAAGAAAGCCTATGAAACTGGGAAAGGGCGCGTTGTTGTTCGTTCCAAGACTGAGATTGAAAAGCTAAAAGGTGGTAAGGAACAAATTGTTATTACTGAGATTCCTTATGAAATCAACAAGGCCAATCTAGTCAAGAAGATTGATGATGTTCGTGTCAATAGTAAGGTGGCAGGTATTGCTGAGGTTCGCGATGAGTCTGACCGTGACGGTCTTCGTATCGCTATTGAACTTAAGAAAGACGCTAATACAGAGCTCGTTCTCAACTATCTCTTTAAATATACTGACCTGCAAATCAACTACAACTTTAACATGGTGGCGATTGACAATTTCACACCTCGTCAGGTCGGTATTGTCCCAATCTTGTCTAGCTATATTGCCCACCGTCGTGAAGTGATTTTGGCGCGTTCACGCTTTGATAAGGAAAAGGCTGAAAAACGTCTCCATATCGTCGAAGGTTTGATTCGTGTGATTTCAATCTTGGACGAAGTCATTGCGCTTATCCGTGCTTCTGAGAATAAGGCGGATGCCAAGGAAAATCTCAAAGTTAGCTATGATTTTACAGAGGAGCAGGCTGAGGCCATCGTTACCTTGCAATTGTATCGTTTGACCAATACCGATGTGGTTGTCTTACAGGAAGAAGAAGCAGAACTTCGTGAAAAGATTGCCATGCTGGCGGCTATTATCGGGGATGAGCGGACTATGTACAATCTCATGAAGAAAGAACTTCGTGAGGTTAAGAAGAAGTTTGCGACTCCGCGTTTGAGTTCTCTAGAAGACACAGCAAAAGTCATCGAGATTGATACAGCCAGTCTTATCGCCGAGGAAGATACCTACGTCAGCGTGACCAAGGCAGGTTATATCAAGCGTACCAGCCCACGTTCCTTTGCGGCTTCAACGCTGGAAGAAATTGGCAAACGTGATGACGACCGTTTGATTTTTGTTCAATCTGCCAAGACAACCCAGCATCTCTTGATGTTCACGACGCTTGGAAATGTCATTTATCGACCAATCCATGAATTGGCAGACATTCGTTGGAAGGATATCGGTGAGCATCTGAGCCAAACCATTACAAACTTTGAAACTAACGAAGAAATCCTTTATGTGGAAGTAGTGGATCAGTTTGATGATGCGACAACCTACTTTGCTGCGACTCGTCTCGGTCAAATCAAGCGTGTAGAGCGAAAAGAATTCACCCCATGGCGGACCTACAAGTCTAAGTCTGTCAAGTATGCTAAGCTCAAAGATGATACAGACCAGATTGTAGCAGTAGCTCCAATCAAACTAGATGATGTTCTCTTGATCAGCCAAAATGGTTATGCCCTTCGTTTCAATATCGAAGAGGTACCAGTTGTCGGTGCTAAGGCTGCAGGTGTCAAGGCTATGAACCTGAAAGAAGATGATACCCTCCAATCGGCCTTTATCTGTAACACTTCATCCTTCTACCTCTTGACTCAGCGTGGAAGTTTGAAACGTGTTTCTATTGACGAAATTCCAGCAACTAGCCGTGCCAAACGAGGACTACAAGTCTTGCGTGAGTTGAAAAACAAACCGCATCGTGTCTTCTTAGCAGGATCAGTTGCAGAGCAAGGATTTGTTGGTGATCTCTTCAGTACAGAAGTGGAAGAGAACGACCAAACGCTGCTTGTCCAATCGAACAAAGGAACAATCTATGAAAGTCGACTACAAGACTTGAATCTGTCAGAACGCACAAGTAATGGTAGCTTCATCTCTGACACGATTTCGGATGAAGAAGTTTTTGACGCTTATCTTAAAGAAGTATTTACTGAAGCTAAATAAGTGAAATGAAGAATCAGTTCTAAGAGCTGGTTCTTTTTATTGAAGAAATTTTCTGAAAATTACAAAATATACTTGCTATTTTAGAAAAATAGTGTAGAATAAAAGAAATAGGTTTTTAGAATAAGGAGTGGAATATGACAGTAACGATTGATTGGGAAAATCTCGGTTTTTCCTATATGAAATTACCTTATCGCTATATTGCTCATTTTAAAAATGGACAATGGAATCAAGGAGAACTTACAGAAGATGCAACCTTGCATATTTCAGAGTCTTCTCCAAGTCTTCACTATGGACAACAAGCATTCGAAGGTTTAAAAGCTTATCGTACTAAGGATGGCAGTATTCAACTTTTCCGTCCTGACGAAAATGCTAAACGCCTGCAACGCACTTGTGATCGTCTCTTGATGCCACAAGTTCCGACAGAAATGTTTGTAGAAGCTTGTAAGGCAGTTGTTCGTGCGAATGAAGAATATGTACCTCCATACGGAACAGGTGGAACCCTTTATCTTCGTCCTCTTTTGATTGGTGTCGGAGATATTATCGGAGTAAAACCAGCAGAAGAGTACATTTTCACTATCTTTGCCATGCCAGTTGGTAATTACTTTAAAGGCGGCTTGGTCCCAACCAATTTCTTGATTCAGGATGAATACGACCGTGCCGCTCCAAATGGTACAGGTGCGGCTAAGGTTGGTGGAAACTATGCTGCCAGTCTCTTACCAGGGAAATTGGCCAAGTCACGTCATTTCTCAGATGTTATCTATCTAGACCCATCAACTCATACAAAGATTGAAGAAGTCGGTTCAGCTAACTTCTTTGGAATTACAGCTGATAATGAATTTGTAACACCATTGAGTCCATCTATCTTGCCATCTATTACCAAGTATTCTTTGCTTTATTTGGCAGAACATCGCTTGGGCTTAACTCCTGTTGAGGGGGATGTCCCGATTGATAACCTTGACCGTTTTGTAGAGGCAGGGGCCTGTGGTACAGCAGCGGTGATTTCTCCAATTGGTGGAATTCAGCACGGTGATGATTTCCATGTATTCTATAGTGAAACAGAAGTAGGTCCTGTGACTCGTAAACTCTATGATGAATTGACAGGAATTCAGTTTGGCGATATTGAAGCGCCAGAAGGTTGGATTGTAAAAGTAGATTAAAATTAACTAAAGGAGATTTTTTATGAAATCTAAAAAGTGGCTCTTAACAGCAGGAGTGGTCCTGAGCACAACAGCTCTATTAGCGGCTTGTGGAAAAGCTGATAAAGAAGCAGATGCACCGACAACATTTTCATATGTCTATGCAGTAGATCCAGCATCTTTGGACTATAGTATAGCGACTCGTACATCTACAACAGATGTCATCGGGAACGTGGTTGATGGATTGATGGAAAATGACCAATACGGAAATGTTATTCCTTCCTTGGCTGAAGATTGGTCTGTCTCAAAAGATGGTTTGACTTATACCTATAAACTTCGTAAAGGAGTTAAATGGTACACATCAGAAGGTGAAGAATACGCAGAAGTAACAGCTCATGACTTTGTGACAGGACTAAAACACGTAGCTGACGGTAAGTCAGACGGTGTCTCTCTCATCCAAAATTCAATCAAGGGCTTGGATGCCTACATGACTGGTGAGACCAATGATTTCTCTACAGTTGGTGTCAAGGCCTTGGACGATTACACAGTTGAATATACCCTAAACAAACCAGAAAGCTTCTGGAACTCTAAAGTCACCACAGCAACGATGTTGCCTGTAAATGAAGAATTTTTGAAGGCATCAGGTAAAGATTATGGAGCAGTTACTCCAGCAGGAATTCTCTACAATGGTCCTTATTTCTTGAAGACCTTGACTTCTAAATCGTTGATTGAATATGAGAAAAATCCAAACTACTGGGATAAAGAAAAGGTAAAAATCGAGAAGATCAAATTGACCTACTACGATGGTTCTGATCAGGAATCGTTGATTCGTAGCTTCTCTTCAGGTGCCTATACGACAGCCCGTCTCTTCCCAAGTAGCTCAAACTTTGCTTCTACTTTGGAACAATACGGAGATAAAATCACTTATAGCCCACAGGATTCAAGTAGTTATTACTTCACCTTTAACGTAAATCGTCAGTCATATAATAAAACTGCGAAAACAAGTGAAGAGCAAAAGACTTCTACTAAAGAAGCTATGCTTAATAAGGACTTCCGTCAGGCTATCAACTTTGCCTTCAACCGCCATTCTTATGCTGCCCAGCTAAATGGTGAAGACGGTGCGGACAAGATTATTCGTAACAGCCTCGTTCCTGACAACTTTGTACAAGCAGGTGGTAAAAACTTTGGTCAAATCGCTCAAGCAGAGTTGGTGAACTATGGTGACCAGTGGAAAGGTGTTGAGCTAGTTGACGGTAAGGATTCTATCTACAACCCTGACAAGGCTAAAGCTGCATTCGAAAAAGCTAAGAAAGACTTGGAATCTAAAGGGGTAACATTCCCAATTCACTTGGATGTCCCAGTTGAACAAACAGATACCATCGCCGTTCAACAAAGCAACTCTTTCAAACAGTCAATCGAATCAACTCTTGGTGCTGAAAATGTTGTCATCGACGTTCTTCAAATGACAGATAATGAAAAGGAAACAATCACTTCACAAGCTCGTGTTCCTTCGCAAAAAGACTATGATTTGAACAGTACAGGATGGGCTCCAAGTTATCAAGATCCAGCATCTTACTTGAATATCATGGATCCTAAATCAGGTTCTGCTATGAAACACCTTGGCATTACTAAAGGGAAAGACAAAGAAGTTGTAGCTAAACTTGGTTTGGACCAGTATAAGAAATTATTGGATGATGCGGATTCAGAAACTACGAATCTTGAAGAGCGCTATGAAAAATATGCCAAGGCTCAAGCTTGGTTGACAGATAGTTCATTATTGATGCCAACAGCCTCATCTGGTGGTTCTCCAGTTGTAAGTAATGTCGTGCCATTCTCAAAACCATACTCACAAGTTGGTATTAAGGGTGACCCATATATCTTTAAAGGAATGAAATTGCAAAAAGATATTGTTACAACAAAAGAATATGAAGAAGCACTGAAAAAATGGCAAAAAGAAAAATTGGAATCAAATGGTAAGTACCAAAAAGAACTAGAAAAACATATTAAATAAAGCAGAAAACTTTATATCAGACAAGCCTGGTATAGAGTTTTTTCTTGCTAGTTTTAGGATTTTCTTGTAAAATAGAAAAAGTGAAGAGAGGTATGAAATGAGTAAGAAAGATAAAAAAATTGAAATTCAAGTAGCAGATGCCAAGGTTAATGTAGGAAAAGACAGTTTTGAAGGTTATACGTTGACCATTGGTAAAAAAGTTATCGGAGAAATTGCAGAATTAGATGGACAATTTGCCATCATAAAGAATGGAAATGTCGATAGTTTTTATAAAAAATTGGAAAAAGCTGTGGAAATTTTGATTGAAAATTATAATTTAGCAAAATAAGTCTTGTTTTTTTGAAATTTTCATGATATAATAGTCCATGTTGATTGTAGGAGAGATAGCGAAGAGGCTAAACGCGGCGGACTGTAAATCCGCTCCTTCGGGTTCGGGGGTTCGAATCCCTCTCTCTCCATTTCATCAATGGGGTATAGCCAAGCGGTAAGGCAAGGGACTTTGACTCCCTCATGCGTTGGTTCGAATCCAGCTACCCCAGTTCTTAGGTAATGTTCAAGATAAAAAGCAAAATATCTTAGGGTATTTTATTTTTATAATTGAAAGACGTGAACGATATGAACATGTCCTTGCGGGTGCTTAGGAAAAAAATTATAAGTATGTCAAGTTTAAGAAAAACTTGATTGTTGGAGGATTTTTTAGATGAACGAATTTGAAGATTTGCTAAATAGCGTTAGCCAAGTTGAGCCTGGTGATGTTGTTAGTGCTGAAGTATTGACAGTTGATGCGACTCAAGCTAACGTTGCAATCTCTGGGACTGGTGTTGAAGGTGTCTTGACTCTTCGCGAATTGACAAACGATCGCGATGCAGATATCAATGACTTTGTGAAAGTAGGAGAAGTATTGGATGTTCTTGTACTTCGTCAAGTAGTTGGTAAAGATACTGATACAGTTACATACCTTGTATCTAAAAAACGCCTTGAAGCTCGCAAAGCATGGGACAAACTTGTTGGTCGCGAAGAAGAAGTTGTTACTGTTAAAGGAACTCGTGCCGTTAAAGGTGGACTTTCAGTAGAATTTGAAGGGGTTCGTGGATTTATCCCAGCTTCAATGTTGGATACTCGTTTCGTACGTAACACTGAGCGTTTTGTAGGTCAAGAATTTGATGCTAAAATCAAAGAAGTTGACGCTAAAGAAAACCGCTTCATCCTTTCACGTCGTGAAGTTGTTGAAGCAGCTACAGCAGCAGCTCGCGCTGAAGTATTCGGTAAATTGGCTGTTGGTGATGTAGTAACTGGTAAAGTTGCACGTATCACAAGTTTCGGTGCTTTCATCGACCTTGGTGGTGTTGACGGATTGGTTCACTTGACTGAATTGTCACATGAACGTAACGTATCACCAAAATCAGTTGTAACTGTTGGTGAAGAAATTGAAGTGAAAATCCTTGATCTTAACGAAGAAGAAGGACGCGTATCACTTTCACTTAAAGCAACAACACCTGGACCATGGGATGGTGTTGAGCAAAAATTGGCTAAAGGTGATGTAGTAGAAGGAACAGTTAAACGTTTGACTGACTTCGGTGCATTTGTTGAAGTATTGCCAGGTATCGATGGACTTGTTCACGTATCACAAATTTCACACAAGCGTATTGAAAATCCAAAAGAAGCTCTTAAAGTTGGTCAAGAAGTTCAAGTTAAAGTTCTTGAAGTTAACGCAGATGCAGAGCGCGTGTCACTCTCTATCAAAGCTCTTGAAGAGCGTCCAGCTCAAGAAGAAGGACAAAAAGAAGAAAAACGTGCTGCTCGTCCACGTCGTCCAAAACGTCAAGAAAAACGTGATTTCGAACTTCCAGAAACACAAACAGGATTCTCAATGGCTGACTTGTTCGGTGATATCGAACTTTAATCAAATTGAAAATTCACAAAATCCTTTGTTTCCTAAACAAGGGATTTTTCTTTTGTCTGTAAACCTTTTTTGATATAATAGTTCTATGTTAGAATCAGAAAAACAATCACGTTATCAAATGTTAAATGAGGAACTCACTTTTTTATTGGAAGGTGAAACCAATGTTTTGGCTAATCTTTCCAACGCCAGCGCTCTTCTAAAATCACGCTTTCCTAATACTGTATTTGCAGGCTTTTATCTGTTTGATGGAAAGGAATTGGTTTTAGGCCCCTTCCAAGGAGGTGTTTCCTGCATCCGTATTGCACTAGGAAAAGGTGTTTGTGGGGAGGCAGCTCACTTTCAGGAAACTGTTCTAGTTGGTGATGTAACGAACTATCCTAACTATATTTCTTGTGATAGTCGAGCTAAAAGTGAAATTGTTGTTCCTATGGTTAAGAATGGTCAATTACTTGGAGTTCTGGATCTTGATTCTTCAGAGATTGATGATTATGATGCTATGGATCGAGATTATTTGGAACAATTTGTCGCTATTTTGCTTGAAAAGACAGAATGGAACTTTACAATGTTTGGGGAGAAAGCCTAATGTATCAAGCACTTTATAGAAAATATAGAAGTCAAAACTTCTCCCAGTTGGTTGGACAGGAAGTTGTGGCTAAGACTCTTAAACAAGCAGTGGAGCAAGAGAAAATAAGTCACGCTTATCTTTTTTCTGGTCCTCGTGGAACGGGAAAAACCAGTGTGGCTAAGATTTTTGCTAAAGCTATGAACTGTCCAAATCAAGTGGGTGGGGAACCTTGTAATAACTGCTATATTTGCCAAGCAGTGACAGATGGTAGTTTAGAAGATGTTATTGAAATGGATGCGGCTTCTAATAATGGGGTAGATGAAATTCGCGAAATTCGTGATAAATCTACCTACGCTCCTAGTCTTGCTCGTTATAAGGTTTATATCATAGATGAGGTTCACATGCTGTCTACAGGAGCTTTTAATGCCCTCCTAAAGACACTGGAAGAGCCAACACAGAATGTGGTCTTTATTTTGGCTACTACTGAATTGCACAAGATTCCTGCTACAATTCTATCCCGTGTGCAACGTTTTGAATTTAAATCGATTAAGACACAGGATATTAAGGAACATATTCACTATATTTTAGAAAAAGAAAATATCAGTTCTGAACCAGAGGCTGTGGAAATCATTGCCAGACGGGCTGAAGGTGGAATGCGAGATGCCTTGTCTATTTTGGATCAAGCCCTGAGTTTGACACAGGGAAACGAGCTGACGACTGCCATCTCTGAAGAAATTACTGGCACCATTAGTATATCAGCCTTGGATGATTATGTGGCCGCTTTGTCTCGACAGGATGTTCCAAAGGCCCTAGCATGCTTGAATCTTCTCTTTGAAAATGGTAAGAGCATGACTCGTTTTGTGACCGACCTTTTGCACTATTTAAGAGACTTGTTAATTGTCCAAACAGGTGGAGAAAACACTCATCATAGTCCAGTCTTTGTAGAAAATTTGGCACTTCCTCAAGAAAATCTGTTTGAAATGATTCGCTTGGCGACAGTCAGTTTAGCAGATATTAAGTCTAGTTTGCAGCCTAAGATTTATGCTGAGATGATGACCATTCGTTTAGCGGAGGTTAATCCTGAACTGTCTCTTTCAGGTGCGGTTGAAAGTGAAATTTCTGCACTGAGACAGGAAATTGCCCGTCTCAAACAAGAACTCGCAAATGTGGGCACTGTACCAAAACCAACTAGTCCAGCACCTACCCGTCCAACAGCAGGCAAGACAATCTATCGTGTGGATCGCAATAAGGTTCAATCTATCTTACAAGAGGCTGTCGAAAATCCTGATTTAGCACGTCAAAATCTGATTCGCTTGCAGAATGCCTGGGGAGAGGTGATTGAAAGTCTTGGAGGTCCTGATAAGGCTCTGCTAGTTGGTTCTCAACCGGTTGCAGCCAATGAACACCATGCTATTCTTGCTTTTGAATCTAACTTCAATGCTGGTCAAACCATGAAACGAGACAATCTCAACACCATGTTTGGTAACATCCTCAGTCAGGCAGCAGGTTTTTCACCTGAGATTTTAGCCATTTCCATGGAGGAATGGAAAGAAGTTCGCGCAGCCTTTTCAGCCAAAGCCAAATCTTCCCAAACTGAAAAAGAAGCTGAAGAAAGTCTGATCCCAGAAGGATTTGAATTTTTGGCTGATAAAGTGAAGGTAGAGGAAGACTAAAGAAAGATTTCATGATACAATAAGTTTATGAATAGACAACAATTTATTATTATCGCGCTGTTTACAGCTGCTGAGACCTATTTTTTCAATGAAGCCTGGATGACTGGTCGCTATATTATGGCAGCTTTTTGGGCTATTTTGCTCTTTAGAAATTTTCGAGTTAGTTACTTGATGGGCAAGATTGTAGATGTCATTGACCAACATTTAAAAGGAAAAGACTAGTCCTCAGCTTCTAGACAAAATCAAAGCCTTTTAGGCTTTTTTTTGTTATACTATAAAAGTATATTTATTGACCTATTACCGTATTTTCTAGGGAAATCAAGTATGTTTCCAGTAAGAACTGTAAAGGCATTGAAAAAGAAAGGAACTATCATGTCAGTTTTAGAGATCAAAGATCTGCACGTTGAGATTGAAGGAAAAGAAATTTTAAAAGGGGTTAACTTGACCCTGAAAACAGGAGAAATCGCCGCTATCATGGGACCAAATGGTACAGGTAAATCGACTCTTTCTGCCGCTATCATGGGAAATCCAAACTATGAAGTTACCAAAGGTGAAGTCTTGTTTGATGGCGTAAACATCCTTGAGTTGGAAGTGGACGAGCGTGCGCGTATGGGACTTTTCCTTGCTATGCAATACCCATCAGAAATTCCAGGAATTACCAATGCTGAATTTCTTCGTGCAGCTATGAATGCTGGTAAAGAAGACGATGAGAAGATCTCAGTTCGTGAGTTTATCACTAAATTGGATGAGAAGATGGAATTGCTCAACATGAAAGAAGAAATGGCTGAGCGTTACCTCAACGAAGGTTTCTCTGGTGGTGAGAAAAAACGTAATGAAATTCTTCAACTCTTGATGTTGGAACCAACTTTTGCTCTTTTGGATGAGATTGATTCTGGTCTTGATATTGACGCTCTTAAAGTTGTTTCTAAAGGTGTGAATGCCATGCGTGGTGAAGGATTTGGTGCTATGATTATCACTCACTACCAACGTCTTTTGAACTACATCACACCAGATGTGGTACACGTCATGATGGAAGGTCGTGTTGTCCTTTCTGGTGGTCCCGAATTGGCTGCGCGTTTGGAACGTGAAGGATACGCAAAACTAGCTGAAGAACTTGGCTACGACTACAAGGAAGAATTGTAATTCCCTCGTATCTTTTAGGAGAAGTAAATGACTAAAGAAAATATTAAACTTTTTTCAGAAATGCACGCTGAACCAAGCTGGTTGGCTGACCTCCGTCAAAAAGCTTTTGATAAGATTGAGAGTTTAGAGTTACCAGTTATTGAGCGTGTCAAATTCCACCGTTGGAATCTGGGTGATGGAACGATTACAGAAAGTGAGCCATCAGCAAATGTTCCAGATTTCACAGCTCTAGATAATCACTTGAAGTTGGTTCAAGTAGGAACTCAGACTGTTTTTGAGCAAACTCCAGTTGAGTTAGCTGAACAGGGTGTTGTCTTCACAGATTTCCATTCAGCTTTAGAAGAAATTCCAGAGCTGATCGAAGAATTCTTCATGTCATCTGTTAAGTATGACGATGACAAGTTGGCAGCCTACCATACAGCTTATTTCAACAGTGGTGCTGTTCTCTACATTCCTGATAATGTTGAGATTAAAGAACCAATCGAAGGAATTTTCTATCAAGACAGCGATAGTGATGTGCCGTTTAACAAGCATATTATGATTATCGCTGGTAAAAATTCTAAGATTAGTTATCTGGAACGTTTAGAGTCACGTGGCCAAGGAAGTGCCAAAGCAACTGCCAATATCACAGTAGAAGTCATTGCTCGTTCTGGTGCTCAAGTGAAGTTTGCTGCGATCGACCGTTTAGGAGAAAACGTCACTGCCTACATTAGCCGTCGAGGTAAATTAGGAAACGATGCAAGCATTGACTGGGCGATTGGTGTTATGAACGAAGGGAACGTCGTTGCGGACTTTGATAGCGACTTGATTGGAAATGGTAGTCATGCAGATCTCAAGGTTGTAGCTCTTTCAAGTGGTCGTCAGGTACAAGGGATTGATACTCGAGTGACTAACTATGGTTGCAACTCAATCGGAAATATCCTACAACATGGGGTTATTCTTGAAAAAGCAACCTTAACCTTCAATGGTATCGGCCACATCATCAAGGGTGCCAAGGGAGCAGATGCCCAACAAGAGAGCCGTGTTCTTATGCTTTCAGACCAAGCGCGTTCAGATGCTAATCCAATTCTTTTGATTGATGAAAATGACGTAACTGCAGGACACGCGGCTTCTATCGGTCAGGTAGATCCAGAAGACATGTATTACCTCATGAGCCGTGGCTTGGATAAGGCAACTGCAGAACGTTTGGTTGTCCGTGGTTTCCTTGGCTCTGTTATCGTTGAGATTCCAGTCAAGGAAGTTCGTGATGAAATGATTGCAACCATCGAAGAAAAATTGTCAAAACGCTAAGGGGTAGCCTATGTTAGATGTAGAAGCGATTCGCAAGGATTTTCCAATTTTAGACCAGATTGTTAATGATGAACCATTGGTTTATTTGGACAATGCTGCGACGACACAAAAACCACTAGCAGTTCTGGAGACGATTAACCGCTACTATGAACAGGATAATGCCAATGTTCATCGTGGCGTTCATACCTTGGCTGAAAGGGCGACAGCTTCTTATGAGGCGGCTCGTGAAACCATTCGTAAGTTTATCAATGCAGGGTCTACAAAGGAAGTTCTCTTTACAAGAGGAACGACAACTAGTCTTAACTGGGTAGCGCGTTATGCTGAGGAAGTCTTGACTGAGGGAGACCAGGTCTTGATTTCCGTCATGGAACACCATTCTAATATCATTCCTTGGCAGGAAGCCTGCCGCAAGACTGGAGCGGAGCTTGTTTATGTCTATCTCAAGGACGGAGCTCTGGATATGGATGATTTGCGGGCTAAATTGACTGATAAAGTTAAGTTTGTCTCCCTTGCTCACGCCTCAAATGTCCTGGGTGTGGTCAATCCAATCAAAGAAATTACTCAATTGGCCCACCAAGTTGGTGCCATCATGGTGGTGGATGGTGCTCAATCTACGCCTCATATGAAGATTGATGTTCAGGACTTGGATGTGGACTTCTTTGCCTTTTCAGGTCACAAGATGGCTGGTCCAACTGGTATTGGTGTCCTTTATGGTAAAGAAAAGTACCTAGAGCAAATGTCACCAGTAGAATTTGGCGGCGAAATGATTGATTTCGTTTATGAACAATCTGCTAGTTGGAAGGAATTGCCTTGGAAATTCGAGGCAGGAACTCCTAATATGGCTGGTGCAATCGGACTGGCAGCAGCAGTGGATTATCTAGAAAAGATTGGTATGGATGCCATTGAAGCCCATGAACAGGAACTGATTGCATACGTCTATCCAAAACTGCAGGCGATTGAAGGACTGACCATTTATGGTTCGCAGGACTTGGCTCAACGTTCAGGTGTCATTGCCTTTAACCTAGGTGATCTTCATCCGCACGACCTTGCGACTGCTTTGGATTATGAAGGAGTGGCTGTTCGTGCAGGTCACCACTGTGCGCAACCCTTGCTCCAGTATTTGGATGTCCCAGCGACAGCTCGTGCAAGTTTTTATATCTACAATACCAAGGCAGATTGCGACAAGCTAGTCGATGCCTTACTAAAGACAAAGGAGTTTTTCAATGGCACTTTCTAAACTAGATAGCCTTTATATGGCAGTGGTAGCGGACCATTCGAAAAATCCACATCACCAAGGGAAGTTAGAAGATGCTGAGCAAATCAGTCTCAACAATCCGACTTGTGGGGATGTTATCAATCTCTCTGTCAAGTTTGATGCAGAGAATCGTTTGGAAGATATCGCTTTTCTAAACTCAGGTTGTACCATCTCAACTGCCTCTGCAAGCATGATGACGGACACAGTTTTAGGAAAAACCAAACAAGAAATCTTAGAACTTGCGACTATTTTTTCTGAAATGGTTCAAGGGCAAAAAGATGAACGACAAGACCAACTAGGCGATGCAGCTTTCTTATCAGGCGTTGCAAAATTCCCTCAACGAATCAAGTGTGCAACCCTAGCTTGGAACGCTTTGAAGAAAACAATTGAAAATCAAGAAAACAAGTAAGGCAAGTTTCTTTTGTCTTATGAATCAGTAGAAATAAAGAATGAAAGAAAGGATATTATGGCTGAAGAAAGAGTAGAACTAAAACCAATTGACCTTGGTGAATATAAATTTGGTTTCCATGATGATGTAGAGCCTGTCCTATCGACAGGAAAAGGATTGAATGAAGATGTCATTCGTGAACTATCAGCTGCTAAGGGAGAACCTGAGTGGATGCTAGAATTCCGTTTGAAGTCTTATGAAACCTTCAAAAAAATGCCCATGCAAACTTGGGGAGCAGATTTGTCAGAGATTGATTTTGATGACCTGATTTATTATCAAAAACCATCTGATAAACCAGCCCGTTCATGGGACGAAGTTCCTGAAAAGATTAAAGAAACCTTTGAACGTATCGGGATTCCTGAAGCTGAGCGTGCTTATCTAGCTGGTGCCTCTGCCCAGTACGAGTCAGAAGTGGTTTACCACAACATGAAGGAAGAGTTCCAAAAATTGGGGATTATCTTTACAGATACAGATTCTGCTCTCAAGGAATACCCAGACTTGTTTAAACAATACTTTGCTAAGTTGGTACCGCCAACAGATAACAAATTGGCAGCCCTTAACTCAGCAGTATGGTCTGGTGGAACCTTTATCTACGTACCAAAAGGGGTCAAGGTAGATATCCCACTTCAAACTTACTTCCGCATAAACAATGAAAATACAGGGCAATTTGAACGTACTTTGATTATCGTTGATGAGGGAGCAAGTGTCCACTACGTAGAAGGATGTACAGCGCCTACTTATTCAAGCAACAGCTTGCACGCTGCCATCGTAGAAATCTTTGCCTTGGATGGAGCTTATATGCGTTATACAACCATCCAGAACTGGTCTGATAACGTTTATAACTTAGTGACAAAACGTGCGAAGGCTCAAAAGGATGCCACTGTTGAGTGGATTGATGGAAACTTGGGTGCAAAGACTACCATGAAATACCCATCAGTTTACCTTGATGGAGAAGGGGCGCGTGGTACCATGCTCTCTATCGCTTTTGCCAATGCTGGGCAACACCAGGATACTGGAGCTAAGATGATTCACAACGCTCCACATACAAGCTCGTCTATCGTGTCTAAATCCATCGCTAAAGGTGGAGGAAAGGTTGACTATCGTGGACAAGTAACCTTTAATAAAAACTCTAAGAAATCTGTCTCTCACATCGAATGTGATACCATTATCATGGATGACTTGTCAGCATCAGATACCATTCCGTTTAATGAAATTCACAACTCTCAAGTTGCTTTGGAGCACGAAGCTAAGGTATCTAAGATTTCTGAAGAACAACTCTATTACCTCATGAGCCGTGGATTGTCAGAATCTGAGGCAACTGAGATGATTGTTATGGGATTTGTAGAACCATTTACAAAAGAGCTTCCAATGGAATATGCAGTTGAGCTGAACCGCTTGATCAGCTATGAAATGGAAGGGTCAGTCGGGTAAGAATATGTAGAATCTGAACAGGAATTATTTCTGTTCGGATTTTTTTGAAAAATTATCTTATAAATATTCACAAAATTCCTTTTATATGATAAAATAAAACAATCATATTTAATGGAGATGAAGTATGAATATTTTTAGAACTAAAGATGTTAGTTTGGGACGTACTGAAATGCACCGTCATTTAAAAGTATGGGATTTGATTTTATTAGGAATCGGTGCGATGGTAGGAACTGGGATTTTTACCATTACAGGAACCGCAGCAGCAACGCTTGCTGGTCCGTCACTGGTTGTATCTATAGTGATTTCTGCCCTGTGTGTTTCTTTATCCGCCCTATTTTTCGCAGAGTTTGCCTCTCGTGTTCCTGCAACTGGTGGTGCTTATAGTTATTTGTATGCAATTTTGGGTGAATTACCAGCTTGGATTGCTGGTTGGTTGACCATCATGGAGTTCATGACAGCAGTTTCTGGTGTGGCCTCTGGCTGGGCAGCTTATTTTAAAGGCTTGCTCAGTAACTATAGTATTTCAATGCCTCAAGCCTTGAATGGGACCTTTAACCCTGAGCAGGGTACCTATATAGACCTTTTACCTATTTTGGTACTGACACTGGTAACCGGTTTAGTTTTATTAAATTCCAAGGCAGCATTGCGTTTTAATTCGCTTCTAGTCGTCTTGAAATTCTCTGCTCTCGCTTTGTTTATTCTAGTTGGTATCTGGTATATTAAACCAGAAAATTGGTCCAACTTTGCTCCCTTTGGTTTTGGTCAAATTTATGGTGGAAGTACTGGAATAATGGCAGGAGCATCTTTGATGTTCTTTGGTTTCCTAGGATTTGAATCAATTTCTATGGCTGTTGATGAAATTCAAAATCCACAAAAGAATGTCCCACGAGGTATTGTTTTGTCTTTGACAATCGTAACGATTCTCTATGCTCTGGTTACATTAGTATTGACAGGGATTGTTCACTACAGCCAACTCAATGTGGATGATGCTGTAGCATTTTCATTGCGAAGTATAGGAATTGGTTGGGCAGCTAATTATGTGTCATTAGTGGCCATTTTAACCCTAATAACAGTGTGTATTTCTATGACTTATGCCTTATCGCGTATGATTTACAGTTTAGCACGTGATGGTCTTTTACCTCGAAGTTTTAAGCAATTAAGCAAAACAAGTCGTGTTCCTAAAAATGCGACCATCTTAACAGGAGTTGCTTCTGCAATTGCAGCAGGAGTGTTTCCACTGGCTAGTATTGCAGCCTTTCTAAATATTTGTACGCTGGCTTATCTTATCTTACTGGCTTATGGAATTATAAAACTTAGAAAGGATAAGGGAATGCCTAAAGAAGGAGAATTCAAAACTCCCCTAGTTCCCTTGTTACCGATTCTCTCGATTCTAATCTGTCTTTCCTTTATGCTTCAATATAGTGTAGAAACATGGATTGCGTTTGGCATTGCTCTTGTAGTTGGACTTGTGATTTACTTTACTTATGGCTATCGTCATTCTACACTTTCTGAATAAAGAAAAAGCTGGAATTTCCCAGCTTTTTCCTTATTCTTTTATATAGGTAAATCCTTCTCCAAGGATTTCGTGAGCTTCCGTAATAGTTATAAAGGCTTGAGGATCAACTTGATGAATCATTTCCTTCATTTTCACAATTTCATTACGACCAACAATACAATAGATGATTTTTAAATCTTTCTTACTATAGTAGCCTTGACCAGAAAGAAAGGTTACCCCACGTCCGAGTTCATCATTAATCTTTTTAGCTAATTTGTCAGGATACTGAGTAATAATTATAAAGCCTTTTCCAGCGTAGCCACCTTCTCCAATAAAATCAATAACACGAGAAACGATAAAATCAAATAAGAGCGTGTAGGAAACCAATCTCAAGTCCTTGAAGATGAGGAGAATGAGCATGAGAATACAAAAATCTAAGATAAAGAGCAGTTTACCCATGGATATATGAGTGTATTTATTGAGAATACGAGCTAGAATATCAGTACCACCAGTTGTACCTCCAGCATTAAAGATAATTCCAAGACCAATTCCCAATAGAATCCCAGCTATAAGGGCAGTGATTAGTAAATCACCTTGAAGATCAATATGAAGGGGAATACGTTCAAAAAATGCCAACCAGGCTGACAAGGCTAAGGTTCCTAGTAAACTAGAATAGAGGGACTTTGCTCCAAAAATCTTCCAAGCTAGGATGAAAAGGGGAATATTAATAAGCAAGTTCATAAGAGAAACAGGGATTTTAAAAAGATAAAAGGTGATAAGGGTAATACCTGTCGCCCCTCCTTCAAAGAGATGATGGGGAACTACAAAATAAGTCAGACCAAAAGCATAAATAGCAGCACCTAGTAAAATGGTTAAAATGGGATAAATTTTTTTAATCATAGGAACCTCTTTTCTTATAAGTAGATTATATCAAATTTTTAAGGAAAATTTGATTGACTCCATTAGGATTTTTAATCTTTTTTTGATATAATTAAAAGTAAGAAAACCAATCTGAATCCTAAAATAGAAAGATTGATACTATGACAAAAATTAAGATTGTAACCGATTCATCTGTTACTATTGAACCAGAACTAGTAAAACAATTAGATATTACAATTGTTCCACTATCTGTAATGATTGATAATGTTGTTTATTCTGATGCGGATCTGAAAGAAGAAGGTAAATTTCTTCAGTTGATGCAAGCAAGTAAGAATCTTCCAAAAACAAGCCAGCCCCCTGTAGGTGTCTTTGCTGAAGTTTTTGAAGACCTATGCAAGGATGGTAGCCAGATTCTTGCTATTCATATGTCTCATGCTCTTTCTGGTACTGTAGAAGCGGCACGTCAAGGTGCTAGCTTATCTACTGCCGATGTGACAGTTATTGATAGTTCATTCACTGATCAAGCCTTGAAATTCCAAGTTGTTGAGGCTGCGAAGTTAGCACAAGAAGGCAAAGAGTTGGAGGAAATCTTATCTCATGTAGAAGAGGTTAAAAACCACACAGAACTCTATATTGGCGTTTCAACTTTGGAAAATTTAGTAAAAGGTGGACGAATTGGCCGTGTAACTGGATTGTTGAGCTCACTTCTCAATATACGTGTTGTCATGCAGATGAAAGACCATGAATTGCAGCCAATCGTTAAAGGTCGTGGAGCTAAAACTTTTAAAAAATGGTTGGATGAGCTGACAAGTTCGCTAACTGAACGTTCTGTAGCAGAGATTGGGATTTCATATTCTGGTAGTGCTGATTGGGCAAAAGAGATGAAAGAAAGCTTACAAGCTTATGTTGAAAAGCCTATTTCAGTTTTGGAAACGGGCTCTATTATTCAAACTCACACGGGTGAGAATGCTTGGGCTGTTTTAGTACGTTACCACTCCTAAAAAAATAAATAAAATGGGAAGAAATAGCGTTTTTAACTTGACCTAAAAGGGATTTTAGGATATGATTATATTTGTTAATTAGAAATTAAATTGGAGGAATCATTAACATGGCAAACAAACAAGATTTGATCGCTAAAGTAGCAGAAGCTACAGAATTGACTAAGAAAGACTCAGCAGCAGCAGTTGAAGCTGTATTCGCAGCAGTAACTGAGTACCTTGCAGCTGGTGAAAAAGTTCAATTGATCGGTTTTGGTAACTTTGAAGTTCGTGAGCGTGCTGCACGTAAAGGTCGCAACCCACAAACTGGTAAAGAAATCAAAATTGCAGCTTCTAAAGTTCCAGCATTCAAAGCTGGTAAAGCTCTTAAAGACGCTGTTAAATAATCAATCTATAAAAAGCCTATTGTATCAAGCTTTCTAGCTTGAGCAGTAGGCTTTTATTTTTGTTTTGGGGCATTTTTGGGGCAAAACTATAAATTATCTAGCAAATTGAGGATATTGCCATCCATCTTCTTTGTAACGTGTGTAGATTTTGTTTATTGTCCTAGAATCAGAACGTCCTACTCTTGCCATAATTGCTTTTAGAGTTACGCTATTCTGCTTATGAGAGTATGCCTAAAGATGTGGTAGGTGAGGTGCCTATCAATGGATTCTTCAAGTTGTGTATTTGTTTTCAGATTTAAATCTTCAATAGTTTTTACGATTTTTGGCAGTTTTGCTCGTCATGCAGAATTATATTCGATATACTCAAGGTTCACTGTGTAATCAAGAGGCAGGTTTAAGATTAACTTAAATCATTCTGATTTTGACTTTGAAAGATCAAGTTTGATTAGAAAGCTTTGAATGTATTTTATATCGATATAAATCTAAAATGCCTATTTAAAATCATTCATGCTACTATTAAGAGAGCTGATATAGCTCCCTTAGATTTTTTTTGGTAAAAAGTCCACCACTCTTCTAAAAAAGTGAAATTTACTTTAATATATAGATTAGATACTGCAACAAATGGTCATTATGCTACTATTGTATATGGATATAATGCTGAAAAGTTGAAGAAATTTAAATGTCGACTGAATAAGACAGATATAGGATAAGAAGAGAGAGCCAGATATCCTTTTATCTTTATATTATCGTGATTCCTTAATTTTAATGGATACAGTAGAAAACGAAATTGTAGAAGTAAAAAAATTGAAAAGCAGTTGGAATTTATTGCTAATCTCTGAGATGATGTAACTATTAATGATTTACTGAAATAAACAGATTTGGCAAAAATTATGTCTATCTTTACAGAATTTTTTGCTCACTTAGTAGGTGATGTAGAGCCAAAAAGGAAGTGATGGCACTTGAGCAAATTTTCAAACGTTTTTATAGTTTTATCAGGCAAGTTAAAGAGGGGCTTCTGGTGTGAGTATTCGTGATTTCATGGAAGGGACTAATGGAGTCCTGGCAACAATTGAAAAAGTGATAAATAAGAAGTAATCGATTTAGCTGGTTTTGAACCTTAACTTGTCAATGTAGCTATAAGAGAGTATAGTAATGTTAAAAATATGGGGACTATATGGATAAGCAATTTGTTATACCAGTGAGAGTTGATGAGAGAATTTTAAATAAACTCGACTTTGTATCAACAAAGCCACAATAAGGACGATCAGAAACGATTGGTAAAGTCTATAGTGAGCTGGGGAGAAAGATGACTAGAAAAGGATTGATTTAGGCACATATTTGGTTAGGTGTGGCTATTTCTGCCTTAGCACTCTATACCTACACGATTGTTTATATTTTTAATTATGATATAGAAGAAAATGGAAGAAATCTTTGTAACTTTTATTATGTTGGTAATTTATGCACCATTCTTTCCGTTATTTTTGATATCAGTTGGAGGATTATCTTTATTGGTTTGCGTAGAATTAGCTTATCGTAATTTGCAACGATATAAAGAAATTAAAAAGTCCTTTCTTTTTGATAGTACTTTTACAAATAAAAGTCTTAGTAATATAATAGAACTATAGAATGGGAGGTGGAAGAAATGTTTCGAAAAGAAAAAGCACGCAAGAGATTTTACTTTTGGTTTATTATTTTTATCCTTTATCTTTCTTTTGGATTGTATTGTATTTGTACAAATTTTGGAGATACCTTGGGTATGATTTTACTATCACCTTTTATCTTTGCTTCCCTGCCACTCTATGCTTATTTAGTCCTTGGTTTGTTTATCTGGGGGTTCATGAGTCTTGCTATGGATGATGTTATGGATCTTTAGTTAAAGGAAAGCTAAGATCGAGAAAGGACACATTTCGTCCTTTCTTTTTTGATAGATATAGTTTTTATTTTTTAAAGAGAATTTTTTTACAAAAATTCTTGGATATCTTGTTTATTTATGCTATAATGGGAACAATTATTTTTAGGAGGTGCAGTATGTCTTATTTGTTTGAGATATTACCGAGTTTATTGAGCGGTGCAAGCATGACTTTGCAGGTTTTTGCACTGGTCTTGATTTTTTCTATTCCCTTGGGCGTTTTGATTGCCTTTGCCTTGCAAGTCCATTGGAAGCCCCTCCATCATCTGATTAACATTTATATCTGGATCATGCGAGGCACACCCTTGCTCTTGCAATTGATCTTTATCTATTATGTGCTCCCAAGCATTGGGATCCGTTTGGATCGTCTTCCTGCGGCCATTATTGCCTTTGTTTTGAATTATGCGGCTTACTTTGCTGAAATCTTCCGTGGAGGGATTGATACCATTCCTAAAGGCCAATATGAGGCTGCTAAGGTTTTGAAGTTTGGTTCTTTTGACACAGTCCGCTATATTATCTTGCCTCAGGTGACTAAGATTGTTCTTCCTAGTGCATTTAATGAGGTTATGAGTTTGGTTAAGGATACTTCCCTGGTCTATGCTCTAGGCATTTCAGACCTTATCTTGGCTAGTCGAACAGCTGCCAACCGTGATGCCAGTCTTGTTCCCATGTTCTTGGCAGGAGCCATTTACTTGATTTTGATTGGGATTGTGACAATCATTTCCAAAAAAGTTGAGAAGAAGTACAGTTACTATAGATAGGAGGCTGGAATGTTAGAATTACGAAATATCAATAAAGGGTTTGGTGAAAAGCAAATTTTGTCCAATTTCAGTCTAAAGATTCCTGAAAAGCAAATCCTAGCTATCGTTGGGCCTTCGGGTGGAGGTAAGACGACTCTCTTACGCATGCTTGCGGGCCTTGAAACCATTGATTCAGGGGAAATTTTTTATAATGGAAAACCTTTAGAATTGGATGAACTGGAGAAGCGCAATCTACTGGGATTTGTATTCCAAGATTTTCAACTGTTCCCTCATTTATCAGTTCTAGACAATTTGACCTTATCGCCTGTGAAAACCATGGGAATGAAGCAGGATGAGGCTGAGAAGAAGGCGCGAGGGCTTTTGGAACAATTAGGACTGGCTGGTCATGCAGACGCCTATCCTTTCTCACTATCTGGTGGGCAAAAGCAAAGGGTGGCCTTGGCGCGTGCTATGATGATTGATCCAGAAATCATTGGCTACGATGAACCAACTTCGGCTCTAGATCCAGAATTGCGCTTGGAAGTGGAAAAACTAATCTTGCAAAATAGGGAACTTGGCATGACGCAGATTGTGGTTACCCACGATTTACAGTTCGCTGAAAATATCGCAGATCAAATTCTCAAGGTTGAACCTAAGTAGGAGGTGCCAATGACTAATAAGAAAATTGCTTTAGTATTGGTTTCGCTCCTGACTCTCTTTTTAACGGCTTGTACTCAGAAGGCTAGTGATCCAAAGCAGGATAACTGGGATAAATATCAAGAGCAGGGGACCATTACTATTGGTTTTGACAATACCTTTGTACCTATGGGATTTGAAGAAAAGAATGGCCAATATACAGGCTTTGATATTGATTTGGCGCAAGCAGTTTCTGAAAAATTAGGTGTCAAGGTGCAATTCCAGCCAATCGACTGGGATATGAAGGAGACGGAACTGCAAAATGGAACCATAGATGCCATTTGGAATGGCTATTCTGCGACTGATGAGCGCCGAGAGAAGGTTGCTTTTAGTATTTCTTATATGGAAAATCAGCAGGTTCTGGTTGCTAAGAAAAACCAGCAGATTCATTCAGTAGAGGATATGAAGGATAAGGCCTTGGGAGTCCAAGCTGGGTCCTCTGGTTATCTTGACTTTGAGGCCCAGCCAGATTTATTGAAAAGTCGTGTCAAAGACCAGAAGGCCAATCAATACCAGAGTTTTAATGAGGCCTTGATTGATTTGAAAAATGACCGTATTGATGCCTTGTTAATTGACCGAGTGTATGCCAATTATTATCTTCAGTCTGAAGGAATATTAAATGACTATAATGTCTTTTCAGCTGGATTTAAGAGTGAATCCTTTGCGGTCGGAGTTAGACCAGCTGATAAAAGATTATTAACAGCATTAAATCAGGCCTTTATCGAACTATACCAAGAAGGAAAGCTCCAAGAAATCAGCCAAAAATGGTTTGGAGAAGATGTGGCAACAAAAGAAGTGAAAAGTAGAGATTGAGTTTTTCCTCAGTCTCTTTTTGCATCAAAAAATCCTCTGGCAAGTACCAGAGGATAAGAGTTTATTTCATTGTTGGGAAGAGCAATACATCACGGATAGTGGTTGTATCAGTTAGGAGCATGCAGAGACGGTCGATACCGATTCCCAAACCACCTGTTGGTGGCATACCATATTCAAGAGCTTCAATGTAATCGTAGTCGATACCTGTTGCCTCATCGTCACCAAGTTCTTTAGCTTTAGCTTGGGCTTCAAAACGGCTAAGTTGGTCGATTGGATCATTCAATTCAGTAAAGGCATTTCCGTACTCTTTGGTCATGATGAAGAGTTCGAAACGGTCAGTAAAGCGTTCGTCTTCAGGATTCTTCTTAGCTAGTGGAGATACAGCTACTGGATGTCCATAGACAAAGGTCGGTTGGATCAAGGTTTCTTCAACAAACTCTTCAAAGAAGGCATTGATGATGTGGCCAACTTCAGTGTAGTGTTTCTCAACAGGAACTTTCTTCTCAGCAGCAATAGCTTTGGCTTCTTCCAAAGTCATGTTTTGCCAGAAATCGATACCAGTAATTTCTTTGATAGCATCCACCATGTGAACACGTTTAAATGGTTCATTGATTTTGATTTCAGTACCTTGGTAGTTAACTGGGCCATCACCTTTAACTGATTTAGCAGCGTGTTGGATAATGCCTTCAGTTAAGTCCATGATGTCTTGGAAGTCTGCATAAGCTTGGTAAACTTCGATAGAAGTAAACTCCGGGTTATGAGTAGCATCCATTCCTTCGTTACGGAAGATACGGCCGATTTCATAGACACGTTCCATACCACCCACGATAAGGCGTTTCAAGTGAAGCTCAGTCGCGATACGAAGCACCATGTCAATGTTTTGGGCATTATGGTGGGTGATAAATGGACGGGCAGAAGCACCACCGGCTTCATTATGAAGAACAGGTGTTTCCACTTCAAGGAAACCTTTTTGGTCAAGATAACGACGGATTTCAGAAATGATTTTTGAACGAGTGACAAAGCGCTCAAAGCTTTCACGGTTAGAAATCAAGTCAAGGTAACGTTTACGGTAAATTGTTTCAACGTCTGTCAAACCGTGGAATTTCTCAGGAAGTGGGCGAAGTGCCTTAGACAAGTGTGTAATGTGAGTCGCCTTGATAGAGAGTTCTCCCATATCCGTACGCATCACTTCACCTTCGACACCAAGGAAGTCACCAAGGTCTGCTTTTTTGAAGATTTCGTAGTTTTCTTCACCGACAGCATCCTTACGAACGTAGATCTGGATTTGACCTTCACGGTCTTGAAGGTGGGCAAATCCTACTTTACCTTTACCACGTTTAGTTACCAAGCGTCCTGCGATAGTAGCTGTTTCGTTTTTATCATGTAATTGTTCTTTATCGAGGTCGGCATATTTATCTTTTAATTCTTGTGAATTTGCAGTGCGTTCAAAGCGTTTTCCGAAAGGATCGATTCCTTGTTCACGGAGTGCAGCCATTTTTTCACGGCGAACGATCTGCTGGTCATTTAGTTCTTCCATATGTTCTGTTGACATGGGATCCTCCTAGTTTTACTCAAAATTGAATACGATGAGTCATTTTTGCGATACTCCCATTTTATCATAAATAAGCAAGAAATTCACGGATAATCTTTCAAAACTAAAAAGAACTTGACGCTAAAATCAAGTTCTGTTATTGATAGGAAGTATCATTCCAAGTATCGAGAGTAAATGTTTCAAAATCATGGGTTTCTAGAATGGTCAGGCTGGCATTTGCTAGACCGCCATCTTTACGAAGAAGTGGTTCTTTATAACCTAGAAGAGTACGAAGACTGGCAGTAAGATTGGCACCGTGACCAACAATTAGAATACGCTCAGCTGGACTATCTTTTAATGATTTGATAAATTGGATAGTTCGTTGTGTTGTGCTATAGAGGGATTCGGCTCCAAACATTTGAGTGTCAAATTGAGCAAGATTAGATCGGAAAGCTTTGATTTGTTGTGGGTAAATAGCTTCCAAGGTTGCGATTTTCAAACCTTCTAATTTCCCCAGTTGCCATTCACGGAGATTAGGAACACTTTCTAAAGGACAGGGCGTCTTGAGTTGACTTTGGATAATTTCAGCAGATTTGACCGCTCGAGGTAAATCACTTGAATAAATCTGATCAAAAGGAATATCCTTGAGATAATGGCCTAGTTTTTTGAGGATGTCAATGGATTCAGGAAGAAGGGGAGAATCTCCACTAGCGCCTTGAAAGCGTCCTTCTTGGTTCCAGAGGGTACGGCCGTGGCGGACAAAGTAGAGTTTCATTCTTAGTTGCCCTCCAAGATATCTACAAAGTCAGCTTTTACAAAGCTAGCCAAGTCTTGCGGTGCGACGATAATGCTGTGACCAACTTCGCCTGCAGAGACAATCATTTGATCCAAGTCTAGAGCAATCTTATCGATAAAAATGGGATAATTGTGTTTCTGACGAATTCCGACAGGATTATTTGCTCCATGAATGTAACCAGTTGTTTTTTCCAAGTCCTTTTGTGGAATCATGCTCACTTTTTTATTGCCAGAAATTTTGGCTAGTTTCTTTTCCGACAAGTGTTGAGTGATAGGGACAATTCCGATAATCGGTCCTGTTTTATCCCCCAAAAGAGCCAAGGTTTTGAAAATCTGATCTCGTTCATAATCTTGAGGAAGTTCTCCTTCCAGGGCATTGATTTGAATCCCCTGATGTGGGATACCTGCTTTAGACAGGATTTGTTCCACCAATGTTTTTTTGACTTTAACTTTTTTTGCCATTATTTATATTTATCCTCCAATTGGCTCATCCAAATACCAAGCCAGATTCCCAGTGCAAAGAAGAAGGCGATGATGACATACCCAACAAGAGAAATACCAGTGTATTGGATACTTTCAGCGTTTCCTGCATTTGGAATCAAGATCAAAAGGGTACTTGATAGGACGATACCGATGATGAAATGATAGACGCGTGAGTGGTAGTTGTTTAAGGCATAATCCATCAATTTTGAAAAAATAATGAGAGTTGCACCTGCCCCGATTCCAATCGGGAAGAAGGTTCCCAAGAGGTCAAAGGTTTTAAAACCAGTCAACATAGGAGCATAGAGACCCAAAATCAAAAGTAGATTTGATGGACTGAGGCCAGGAACTAATACGCCAAGAGCCAGCAGTGCACCTGCTAGGACGAAATTAAGAAAGTTGGCGCTCAAGGTTCCAACGACAAAATTTAAGGCATAGAGTCCTAATCCAGAAATGATAAAGGTTGTCCAGAACCAAGCTAAATCAATCTTGTCTCGGTCAGATTCTCGAGTTGATTCTTTGAGAAGGCTAGGAACTGTACCAATGATGGCACCCGCAAAGCTCCATAAGACAAAGACCTGATAATTTTCAAGCAGGTATTCAATCGGGTAGGAAAATAAGCCGATTCCCAGAAGCATACCGATGGCAACTGGAATAAAGTACAAAACATTTTCTTTAAAGTCTTTAAAGGGATGAGCTAGAAAGCCAATCATTCGTTCATAAATACCTAAGATTGCTGCTAAAACCCCTCCGGAAATTCCCGGTAGAATAAATCCCAGAGCAATGACAATCCCTTTAATAACGCGTGCTAACCATGAGAGCATATTTTTCCTCCAACTATTTCTATTTCAAAAAATCCTTACTATATTGTATCACAATCTAAAACAAAAAGAAAAAGCAAATGAGAAACAAATGCTTTTAAGGTTTTAAAAAGAGTTTTCTAAAGGTTTCTTCTTTATTTTTTAAAGAAGAGATGACGTTGATATCCAAATCGTGGTCAAAGCCAGCAATTTTTCCTTTAGAAGTGTACTGGTGAATGTCATAATCTATATCAGTCTTAGGAGTTGCCTCGTAAAATCCTGAGTCAGAACCATAGGAAGGAATCCACACAGACGTAAACTTGTCAGTATCAATACTGTGTTCTTCCATGAAATAGACCCCAACGTAGATTCCGATATTTTTAGCACCTAGTGATTCTAGTTTTGCACGAAAGGCTTCAACACCTTCGTTCATATTGGACATGGTTTTTTCTTCCACATCTAGCCAATAGTAGCTAGGGCTGTATGGCGATGCGGAATTATAAAAACTTTCAGCAGCCTTTTCCATTTCTTGGATACTTTTTCCAGCTACATAGGCATAGACCCCAACTGGGACATTTCGTTTTTGAAACTCGGTAATATGGGTTTTAAAGGCCTTGTCTACCCCATTAACAAAGGAAGCATCATTCTCTTTTGAAGACTGAGCGCCACTATGGACGCGAACAATAGCTCCTGAAATGTTTTGGGAGAGAGTATCGTAATTAATTTCCTCAGGTCGTTGCCAACCAGAAACATCAATCACCGGTTTATCTATATTATGTAGCGCTTGCGATTCTACTTGCGCGATATTTGACTTTGTTTTTACAGGATGGTCCTCAAAACGAGGGCGATTTAGGATTAAAATTAAAATCATAATCCCAAAAAAACCAAACAAAATAAGCGGATTAATTTTCTTTCTCATATCTTATAATTTTACCTTATAAATGAAAAAAAATCAAAAAAAAATACTCAAAAAATGGGTTAATAGAGGACTTTAGAGCATTTTTTCATTCAAGAGCGCGGAATGATTTGAAATATGGTATAATAAAAGGGAATTTCTAGAGAAAAGAGAAGATTATGTCAAATTATGCCATTATTTTAGCAGCGGGTAAAGGAACTCGTATGAAGTCGGATTTGCCAAAAGTTTTGCACAAGGTTGCAGGTATTTCCATGTTGGAACATGTTTTCCGAAGTGTGGGAGCTATCCAACCTGAAAAGACAGTAACAGTTGTTGGACACAAGGCAGAATTGGTTGAAGAGGTCTTGGCTGGACAGACAGAATTTGTGACTCAATCTGAACAGTTAGGGACTGGTCATGCGGTTATGATGACAGAGCCAATTTTGGAAGGTTTGTCAGGTCACACCTTGGTCATCGCAGGAGATACTCCTTTAATCACAGGTGAAAGCTTGAAAAACTTGATTGATTTCCACATCAATCATAAAAATGTGGCTACTATCTTGACTGCTGAAACAGATAATCCTTTTGGCTATGGACGAATTGTACGTAATGACAATGCTGAAGTTCTTCGCATTGTGGAGCAGAAGGATGCTACAGATTTTGAGAAACAAATCAAGGAAATCAATACTGGAACATATGTTTTTGATAACGAGCGTTTGTTTGAGGCTTTGAAAAATATCAATACCAATAACGCTCAAGGTGAATACTATATTACAGATGTCATTGGCATTTTCCGTGAAGCTGGTGAAAAAGTTGGCGCTTATACTTTGAAAGATTTTGATGAAAGTCTTGGAGTAAACGACCGTGTGGCTCTTGCGACTGCTGAGTCGGTTATGCGTCGTCGCATCAATCATAAACACATGGTCAATGGGGTCAGCTTTGTCAACCCAGAAGCAACTTATATCGATATTGATGTTGAGATTGCTCCTGAAGTTCAAATCGAAGCCAATGTTACCTTGAAAGGGCAAACGAAAATTGGTGCTGAGACTGTTTTGACAAATGGAACGTATATAGTGGATAGCACTATCGGAGCAGGAGCTGTTATTACCAACTCTATGATTGAGGAAAGTAGTGTTGCAGACGGTGTGACAGTCGGTCCTTATGCCCACATTCGTCCAGGTTCAAGCCTAGCTACCCAAGTCCACATTGGGAACTTTGTTGAGGTGAAAGGCTCTTCAATCGGTGAGAATACTAAGGCTGGTCATTTGACTTATATCGGAAATTGTGAAGTGGGTAGCAAGGTTAATTTTGGTGCTGGAACCATTACAGTCAACTATGACGGCAAAAACAAATACAAAACAGTCATTGGTAACAATGTCTTTGTTGGTTCAAATTCAACCATTATTGCGCCAGTTGAGTTAGGTGACAATTCCCTCGTTGGTGCTGGTTCAACGATTACTAAAGACGTGCCAGCGGATGCTATTGCTATTGGTCGTGGTCGTCAGGTCAACAAAGACGAATATGCAACACGCCTTCCTCATCATCCTAAGAATCAGTAGGAGCCTATCATGGAATTTGAAGAAAAAACGCTTAGCCGAAAAGAAATCTATCAAGGACCAATATTTAAACTAGTCCAAGATCAGGTTGAATTACCAGAAGGTAAAGGAACTGCCCAACGGGATTTGATTTTCCACAATGGGGCTGTCTGTGTTTTAGCCGTAACGGATAAACAAAAACTCATCTTGGTCAAGCAGTATCGCAAAGCTATCGAGGCTGTCTCTTACGAAATTCCAGCCGGAAAGTTGGAAGTAGGAGAAAATGCAGATCCTGTCGCAGCAGCCCTTCGTGAATTAGAGGAAGAAACAACCTATACAGGAAAGTTAGAACTCTTGTACGATTTTTACTCAGCAATTGGCTTTTGTAATGAAAAATTAAAACTATACCTAGCAAGCGATTTGATAAAGGTGGAAAATCCGCGTCCGCAGGATGAGGATGAAACCTTGGAAGTTCTTGAAGTAAGCTTAGAGGAAGCCAAGGAATTGATCCAATCAGGTCATATCTGTGATGCCAAGACAATTATGGCTGTTCAGTATTGGGAATTGCACAAAAAATAGAGGAGGTCAGTATGGGTAAACCTTTATTAACGGATGAAATGATTGAAAGAGCTAATAGAGGCGAAAAAATTTCGGGTCCCCCTTTGCTAGATGATGAGGAGACTAAGATTTTACCAACCTCTTCTTCCCGTTTTGGTTATGCCAATCCTAAGGATCATGGTTTTAGCCAGGAAACCTTGAAGATTCAGGTCGAACCGTCTATTCATAAAAGCCGTCGCATTGAAAATACCAAGAGAAATGTCTTCAATTCTAAGTTGAATAAAATCTTATTTGCTGTCATCTTTCTCTTGATTTTGCTTGTCTTAGCAATGAAACTTTTGTAATAGAAAAGGAATTGAAATGAAAATAGGAATTATTGCGGCTATGCCAGAAGAACTAGCGTATCTGGTCCAGCATCTAGAAAATGCCCAGAAGCAAGTTGTTTTAGACAATACCTATCACACAGGAACCATTGCCTCTCATGAAGTCGTTCTTGTAGAAAGTGGAATTGGTAAGGTCATGTCTGCTATGAGTGTGGCGGTTTTGGCTGATCATTTCCAAGTGGATGTTCTAATTAATACGGGATCAGCTGGGGCAGTAGCAGAAGGTATTGCTGTTGGAGATGTCGTGATTGCTGACAAATTAGCCTATCATGATGTGGATGTTACAGCTTTTGGCTATGCTTATGGACAAATGGCGCAACAACCACTTTATTTCGAATCGGATAAAACCTTTGTTGCCAAAATCCAAGAGAGTTTATCTCAATTGGACCAAAAATGGCATCTTGGATTGATTGCTACAGGAGATAGTTTTGTTGCAGGAAATGATAAGATAGAAGCGATTAAGTCTCATTTCCCAGATGTTTTGGCTGTTGAGATGGAGGGGGCAGCTATTGCTCAGGCAGCGCATGCTCTTAATCTTCCAGTCTTAGTCATCCGAGCTATGAGTGACAATGCAAATCATGAAGCAAACATCTCTTTTGATGAGTTTATTATCGAAGCTGGACGTCGCTCTGCCCAAGTCTTGTTAGCCTTTTTGAAGGCTTTAGATTAAGCGGAAATTTGACAGTTTTTCTAGCTTATGATAAGATTTAAGTAAAGAAAAGCTAGAAAACGTTTCAGAGGATATTATGAGTATTGAAATGACCGTCAGTGAGATTGCAGAGGTCTTAGGATTGTCTCGCCAAGCAATCAATAACCGTGTCAAAGAATTACCAGAAGAAGACACAGATAAAAATGACAAAGGGGTAACAGTCGTTACCAGAAGTGGCTTGATTAAGCTAGAAGAAATCTATAAAAAAACGATTTTTGAAGATGAGCCTGTCAGTGAAGATGTCAAGCAGCGTGAACTGATGGAGATTCTGGTTGATGAGAAGAATGCAGAAATTCTTCGTCTCTATGAACAATTAAAAGCCAAGGATCGTCAGTTATCAGAAAAAGACGAGCAGATGCGCATCAAAGACCGTCAGATTGCTGAGAAAGACAAACAACTCGATCAGCAGCAACAATTGACCCTTCAAGCCATGAAGGATCAAGAAAATCTTAAGCTAGAGCTGGACCAAGCAAAAGAAGAAGTCCAATCCACTAAGAAAGGCTTTTTTGCTCGTTTATTTGGAGGATAATCAAGGAGCTGTTTAGGTTAAATGCTAACCTGATGGCTTCTTTTATTTCTAAATAGTATAGTTGCTCAAGTAATACTCAATGAAAATCAAAGAGCAAACTAGGAAACTAGCCGCAGGCTGTACTTGAGTACGGCAAGGCGACGTTGACGTGGTTTGAATTTGATTTTCGAAGAGTATAAAATAACAGTATAGGAGAGGTAGAAAATGGAACGATTAGAAGATTACATTGCTTTTGACTTAGAATTTAATCAGCATGAAGGACAAACACACTTGATTCAAGTATCGGCAGTGCGTTTTAGAGATGGTCAGGAAATCGATGCCTATGATTCCTATGTCCATACTAGTGTGCCTCTAAAGAGTTTTATCAATGGTTTGACTGGAATTACAGCTGAAACCTTAAAAGATGCTCCTCCAGTGGAGAAAGTTATAAAAGATTTCCAAGAGTTTGTGGGTTCTTTACCCATGGTTGGCTACAATGCTGCTAAAAGTGATCTACCTATTTTAGCGGATCATGGTTTAGACTACAGTCAGCAGTATAAGGTGGACTTGTATGATGAAGCTTTTGAACGTCGGAGTTCGGATTTACACGGTATTGCCAATCTCAAATTGCAAACTGTTGCCTCATTTCTTGGATTTCAAGGTCAGTCTCATAATAGTCTAGAGGATGCACGGATGACGGCGCGTGTTTACGAGTCCTTCCTAGAGTCAGACCAGGCTAGAGAATTGTTAGAGACAGAAAGTAGCCTATCAAACAATCCTTTTGGAGGCTTGGATTTGTCACAATTATTTGACTAGGAGTGCCTATGAAACCTGAAAAACCTAAAAATCTAGGTTTTAAGCAGATATACTTTAATCTAGATAAAATACTCTTTCTATTTTTCTTGACTTTCATGATGATTGAGTTTGTCTGGTTACCATCAAATTCTTGGATTGCTGGACTTTTACTCCGTCAGACAGGCTATCTCTTTCTTTCCTACAATAATATTTTTGCCATTATAACGGGTTCACCCTTTATTAGTTTTGCTTTATTTGTTCTGGTAATTGTTAATTTATTGGTCGCCTATTACCAGATAGGACTTCTCTTTATCGGTGCTCGGCATTTATTATGCCATGAAAAGAGGACCTTGCTAGAGTACAGTCGCAAGGTCTTTCATCAAAGTTTCTTGTTTTTGAAGCAAGTCACGCTTTCCAAGATAGCCTTTATCTTCTTTTATGTCATGATGCTCTTTCCATTGATTCGAAAGATTTTAAAGATTTACTACCTCAATAAAATTGTCATTCCAGACTTTATCGTTGATTATGTGGAAGACAAGTATTGGCTAGTAGGTATAGTGGTTACTATTCTGGCTTTACTTCTATTTTACATTTCAGTGCGTTTCATGTTTGCCCTCCCTCAGCTTTTATTTGAGAAAAAAACAGTCAAAGAAGCAGTCAGATACAGTCTAGAGAAGACAAAAAATCACTCCTGGTTTTATATTTGGAACTTGCTTTGGATTATCGTCAAAACGTATCTATTTTTCATTCTTCTGTTGATTCCTATCTTAGCAAGTCAGGCACTGATGGATGGTTTGACCCATAAGGAATCTCTTGTGATGGGAATTATTAACTTTGTCTTGATTAAGAATTTCCACTATATGGCCTTGACTTACTTTCTCATTAAGTTTGTTTCCTTCTTAACAGGAGAAGAACTAGAAATCACACCGAGGAGAAAGAAAGACCACTGGATGAGATGGGGAGTGATGGGCTGTGCTTGTATCTTTTTCGCTCTTGAGGGTTATGTTTATTTAGAAGCTCCAGTCGCCAATAAACCATTAATCATTTCTCACAGGGGAGTATCTAATAAGAATGGTGTGCAAAATACAGTCCAATCACTAGAAAAAACCGCTCAGTTATCTCCAGATTTCGTTGAGACAGATGTTCAGGAAACAAAAGATGGTCAGTTTGTCATGATGCATGATGCCAATATCAAGAATCTGACAGGAGTTAATGCCAATCCTCAGGATCTCACTTTGGAAGAATTAACCAAACTCAATATTTCAGAAAATGGTTATCATAGCAAGGTGTCTAGTTTTGATGACTATCTCAATAAAGCCAATGAATTGCATCAAAAACTCCTTATTGAAATTAAAACCAGTCGAAAAGATAGTCCAGATATGATGAAACGCTTTATGGAAAAATATGGAACTGTTCTTAAGCAGAATGGTCACCAAATGCAATCCTTAGACTACCATGTGATTGACCAGGTTTTAGCCTACGATTCACAAATTCCAGTCTATTTCATCCTACCTTACAATAGTATCTTTCCAAGAACCAAGGCTACAGGTTATACCATGGAGTATTCAACTTTAGATGAAAATTTTGTCAACAAGCTTTGGAATACCGATCAGAAATTGTACGTGTGGACCATCAATAGTTCAGAGTCCTTTGATAAATCTGTTCATTTGGGAGCTGATGGCATGATAACGGATAATTTGGAAATGATTCAAGATCAGGTTACCATTGCCCAAGAGGACCCAGAGTATACGGATTTACTGTTCAAACAGGCTATGGAATTCTTTAATTTTTAGTAATAAAAAAGAGCCTGAGACAAAATAGTTCTCAACCATAAAAAAGCAACGGCAAATCCGTTGCTTTTTTGGAGATAAGGGGCTATTGTCCCAAGCTCAGTCTTGAGATAAGGTCCTTAGAAACTCGTATTCTATGGATCTTATTTTAAATCAGAGGTTGGCGAAGGCCAACCTTATTTAATATAGAGTTCTTGATTTTTCAAAACAATTTCTCGTACACTTGCAAACTTTTTGAGTTTTTTAAGCTCTTCTGGATGGGTTACGAGAGTGATAACATAGCCGTCTTTGCCCATACGGCCAGTACGCCCAGCACGGTGAGTGTAGGTTTCAATATCTCTAGGAACATCAAAGTTTACGACGCATTCTAGGCTATCGATATCAATTCCACGAGCCAAAAGGTCAGTTGCAAGAAGCAGGGTTAGTTGCTTGTCTTTAAACTTTTCTAAGATGACTTTTCTAAATTTGACATTGACATCACTAGCGAGGGAAACAGCCAGGATATCCCGATATTGTAGTTTTTCTTCTGCACTTCCAAGGTCTGATAGGCTGTTAAAGAAGACTAGACCACGGAAATCCTCTACATGAGCCAGTTTTCGTAGTATATCCACTCGGTGACGTTGATCTACCTGCATGTAGAAGTGCTGGATGTTGTCCAATTTTTGGTCAGAAAGATCAATGGTACGTGTGTTAGGCGCAATCTTCTTTTGGTCAAACTTGGTTGTCGCACTCATATAGACAAGTTGGTGGTCACGAGGTGCGTAGTGAGTAATTTTCTCGACAAAGTGTATCTGAGAATCATCTAGCAATTGGTCGAATTCATCCAGGATGATGGTTTCCACATTCATCATCTTGATTTTTTTCAATTTAATTAGTTCAAAGATACGGCCAGGAGTTCCAATCAGAATTTCTGGTCCTTTTTTTAGGCGTTCAATCTGGCGTTTCTGACTCGAACCTGATAAGAAGAGTTGGGCAGTTAAGCCGATAGCTTCAGCCCATGTTTTACACACTTCAAAAATTTGTCCAGCAAGCTCAGTATTTGGTGCTAGAATCAAGAGTTGTTGGGCTTTTTTCTTTTGTAGTCTGAGAAGACTTGGTAGAAGGTAAGCTAGGGTCTTACCAGTTCCTGTAGGGCTCACTCCTAGGAGGTTTTCTCCAGCAAGAAGGGACTCAAATAGTTGGGTTTGAATGGGAGTGAATTCTTGGAAACCGAGTTGGTCACTCAGTTCTTGCCATTCAGTCGGTAGTTTGGTTTTCATTTTTCTGCCTCAAATCTAATGCCAGCAGTCTGGCGCATGGTATATAGTAGCTCATGAACAGAACTTGCATCTTCCAGCCAAGTTTGGTAGAGATTCAGATCTGGTTGCTGGATCATGTGTGCAATTGCAGCGACTTCCTCAGTCATCGTATGAGGAGCCTGTTGGATAGGGAGTTGGACTTGATTGCCTTGATGGTCGGTAAAAATAGCCGAGCTGACATGTTCGATGGTGTTGAGCGTCAGGGTTCCATCTGTCGTATAAATCTCGCAAGCGAGATTGGAAGTGATGTTTTTCCCGGCCTTGATATGAACTTGGAAGTCAGGATAGAAGAGAATTCCGTCTCCATTTAGGTCAACGCTATTGTCAAGCTGTTGCCCTTGATAGGTTGCATCCTGAGCTTTTCCAAAGAGACGAACGGCAGCGTAGAGAGGATAAATCCCCAAATCCATAAGCGCTCCACCAGCAAAACGATCTGAAAAGACATTTGGTGTCTGTCCAGCCAACAAGTTAGGCATTTTGGAAGAATACTTGGCATAGTTGAAATCTGCTCCCAAAATTTGTTTGTCTGCTAAAAAGTTTTTGATGATAGTGAAAGCTTTTTCATGGTAGTTCCGTGCCGCTTCGAATATAAAACAGTGATTTTTCTCAGCGGTATGTCTCAAATCTAGCCATTCTTGTGGCTGAGTGACGGCTGGCTTTTCAAGAATGACATGTTTACCTGCAGACAATGTAGCTTTTGCCTGAGCAAAATGCAAGGAGTTTGGGCTAGCAATATAGACCACATCAAAGGAGTTCTTGAAGAAGTCCTCTACTTTATCAAAGAGTTGGATATTCTGGTAGCGAGAAGCAAAGGTTGCTGCAGTTTCTAGTTTTCTAGAATAGACTGCGACCAGCTTGTATTCTCCACTGGAATGGGCTGCTTCTATGAAGTGGTGGCTGATAGCCCCTGTTCCGATGACACCTAATTTAAGCATAGTTACTCCTTTTCCGATTTCAAATCCTTCTTTCATTATAACATAGATAGACAGGACTATCCAACATAGGGTAAAAAATTTCAAATAAGCTACTAGGTCTTTTCCAAAGAAAGTGGTACAATAATGAGATGAGTAAATGAAATGGGAGGGAAAATGAGGTTATTACCTATAAGAAAAATATCACGTCAGTCTAAGAGGCTAGCGCTTTTTTTGACGTTTTGTGCAGGATATGTAGATGCCTATACGTTTATTGTGCGAGGGAATACTCTTGTAGCTGGACAAACTGGGAATGTCGTATTTCTTTCAGTGGGACTTATTCAACATAATGTGTCAGATGCGAGTGCTAAAGTAATGACCTTGCTAGCTTTTATGATGGGGGTCTTTTTACTAACAGTTTATAAGGAAAAATTGCGAATTGTGAAAAAACCAATTTTGTCACTGATTCCTTTGGGAATCTTATCAATAGTTATCGGTTTTGTGCCGCAGACTGTAGATAATATCTATCTAGTGCCACCCTTGGCCTTCTGTATGGGGTTGGTGACAACTGCTTTTGGAGAAGTGTCGGGTATTGCCTACAATAACGCTTTTATGACAGGGAACATCAAACGGACCATGCTGGCTTTTGGAGATTATTTTAGAACTAAGCACACTCCTTTTTTGCGTGAAGGTTTCATATTTGTTAGCCTGCTTAGTAGTTTTGTCCTTGGTGTGGTCTTTTCAGCCTATTTGACGATTTTCTATCATGAAAAGACCATTCTTGGTGTTCCTATTATGATGAGTATTTTTTACCTCAGCATGCTTTTTGCATCTTGGCAGAAAAAAGTAAAAGAAAAAGCTTCATTTTAGGTGTTATTACTTGTAAGAAAATAGGAGATATGCTATACTTGAAGAGTTGACTATGCACGATCCTGTGCAACCGCACGAACATCGTTGCTTGATTATTCAAGTTTAAGTGGTTCGTCCCACGATGCTAGGCGAGTCTTCACAAAAAATTCGGGGAAACCCATAAAAATCATAGGAGGTGCATAATGAGCACATACGCAATTATCAAAACTGGCGGAAAACAAGTTAAAGTTGAAGTTGGTCAAGCAGTTTACGTTGAAAAATTGAACGTTGAAGCTGGTCAAGAAGTTACTTTTAACGAAGTTGTTCTTGTTGGTGGTGAAAACACTGTTGTCGGAACTCCACTTGTTGCTGGAGCTACTGTAGTTGGAACTGTTGAAAAACAAGGAAAACAAAAGAAAGTTGTTACTTACAAGTACAAACCTAAAAAAGGTAGCCACCGTAAACAAGGTCACCGTCAACCATATACAAAAGTTGTCATCAACGCAATCAACGCTTAATTTTAAGGAGAACACATGATACAGGCAGTCTTTGAGAGAGCCGAAGATGGCGAGCTGAGGAGTGCGGAAATTACTGGACACGCCGAGAGTGGCGAATACGGCTTAGATGTCGTGTGTGCATCGGTTTCTACGCTTGCCATTAACTTTATCAATTCTATTGAGAAATTTGCAGGCTATGAACCAATCCTAGAATTAAACGAAGATGAAGGTGGCTATCTGATGGTTGAAATTCCAAAAGATCTTCCTTCACACCAGAGAGAAATGACCCAGTTATTCTTTGAATCATTTTTCTTAGGTATGGCAAACTTATCGGAGAACTCTTCTGAGTTCGTCCAAACCAGAGTTATCACAGAAAACTAACACGGAGGAAAACATTATGTTAAAAATGACTCTTAACAACTTGCAACTTTTCGCCCACAAAAAAGGTGGAGGTTCTACATCAAACGGACGTGATTCACAAGCAAAACGTCTTGGAGCTAAAGCAGCTGACGGACAAACTGTAACAGGTGGATCAATCCTTTACCGTCAACGTGGTACACACATCTATCCAGGTGTAAACGTTGGACGTGGTGGAGACGATACTTTGTTCGCTAAAGTTGAAGGCGTAGTACGCTTTGAACGTAAAGGACGCGATAAAAAACAAGTTTCTGTTTACCCAATCGCTAAATAAAAAGGTCCAGTGAACCTTTTTATCCCGAGCCTTGAAATCTAAAGGCGAGGAAGCTAGAAGTAGCATTAAATAAGGCTTTCCGAGTTTTCGGAGAGTCTATTTTTTCGTTTTGGTACCCATGATTTTTTCATTCTTAGTGTAGATGCATTTTATGAGTAACATTATTTTTCTTCGATGGAAAACTTCTAAAATATGGTATAATGAAAAGATAAAGAAGTTGGGGGTAGAAGATGAACATTCAACAATTACGCTATGTTGTGGCTATTGCGAATAGTGGTACTTTCCGTGAAGCTGCTGAAAAGATGTATGTTAGTCAGCCGAGTCTGTCTATTTCTGTTCGTGATTTGGAAAAAGAGTTGGGGTTTAAGATTTTCCGTCGGACCAGCTCAGGGACTTTCTTGACCCGTCGTGGTATGGAATTCTATGAAAAAGCGCAAGAATTGGTTAAAGGATTTGATATTTTTCAAAATCAGTATGCCAACCCTGAGGAAGAAAAAGATGAATTTTCCATTGCTAGTCAGCACTATGACTTCTTGCCACCAACCATTACGGCTTTCTCAGAGCGCTATCCTGACTATAAGAACTTCCGTATTTTTGAATCTACTACTGTTCAAATCTTAGATGAAGTAGCGCAAGGTCACAGTGAGATTGGGATTATCTACCTTAACAATCAAAATAAAAAAGGGATCATGCAACGGGTTGAAAAGTTAGGCCTTGAGGTCATTGAATTGATTCCCTTCCATACCCATATTTATCTTCGTGAGGGGCATCCTTTAGCCCAGAAAGAGGAATTGGTCATGGAGGATTTAGCGGATCTACCAACGGTTCGTTTCACTCAAGAGAAAGACGAGTACCTTTATTATTCAGAGAACTTTGTTGATACCAGTGCGAGCTCACAGATGTTCAATGTGACAGACCGTGCTACCTTGAATGGTATTTTGGAGCGGACGGATGCCTATGCGACTGGTTCTGGATTTTTAGATAGTGACAGTGTTAATGGTATTACAGTTATTCGTCTCAAGGATAACCTAGATAATCGCATGGTCTATGTTAAACGTGAAGAGGTGGAGCTTAGTCAAGCTGGGACTCTCTTTGTAGAAGTCATGCAAGAATATTTTAATCAGAAGAGGAAATCATGAAAAAAAGAGGAATAGTGGCAGTCATTGTATTGCTTTTGATTGGGCTTGATCAGTTAGTCAAGTCCTATATCGTCCAGCAGATTCCACTGGGTGAAGTGCGCTCTTGGATTCCCAATTTCGTTAGCTTGACCTACCTGCAAAATCGAGGGGCAGCCTTTTCTATCTTACAAGATCAGCAGTTGTTATTCGCTGTCATTACTCTGGTTGTCGTGGTTGGTGCCATTTGGTATTTACATAAACACATGGAGGACTCACTCTGGATGGTCTTGGGTTTGACCTTGATTATTGCAGGTGGTCTTGGAAACTTTATTGACAGGATCAGTCAGGGCTTTGTTGTGGATATGTTTCATGTGGACTTTATCAATTTTGCAATTTTCAATGTGGCAGATAGCTATCTGACTGTTGGAGTGATTATTTTATTGATTGCAATGTTAAAAGAGGAAATAAATGGAAATTAAAATTGAAACTGGTGGCCTGCGTTTAGATAAGGCTTTGTCGGATTTGACAGAATTATCACGCAGTCTCGCGAATGAACAAATCAAATCAGGCCAGGTCTTGGTCAATGGTCAAGTCAAGAAAGCTAAATACACAGTTCAAGAGGGCGATGTCGTCACTTACCATGTACCAGAACCTGAGGTCTTAGAGTATGTGGCTGAGAATCTTCCGCTAGAAATCATCTACCAAGATGAGGATGTAGCCGTCGTTAACAAGCCTCAGGGGATGGTTGTGCATCCGAGTGCTGGTCATACTAGTGGAACTCTGGTAAATGCCCTCATGTACCATATCAAGGACTTGTCGGGTATCAATGGGGTTCTACGTCCAGGAATTGTTCACCGTATTGATAAGGATACGTCAGGCCTTCTCATGATTGCTAAAAACGATGAGGCACATCTAGCACTTGCCCAAGAACTCAAGGATAAAAAGTCTCTCCGCAAATATTGGGCGATTGTTCATGGAAATTTGCCCAATGATCGGGGTGTAATTGAAGCACCGATTGGCCGGAGTGAAAAAGACCGTAAGAAACAGGCTGTGACTGCTAAAGGGAAACCTGCAGTGACGCGTTTTCACGTCTTGGAGCGCTTTGGTGATTATAGCTTAGTAGAGTTGCAACTGGAGACAGGGCGTACCCATCAAATCCGTGTTCACATGGCTTATATCGGCCATCCAGTCGCTGGTGATGAAGTCTATGGTCCACGTAAGACCCTGAAAGGGCATGGACAATTTCTTCATGCTAAAACCCTAGGCTTTACCCATCCGAGAACAGGTGAGACCTTGGAATTTACTGCAGATATCCCAGAAATTTTTAAGGAAACATTGGAGAAATTGAGAAAGAATTAGACGTGATAAAAGGTTGAGATGACTTGTCTCGACCTTTTTCCTATCAACTCTTTTCTATTTCCTGTCATTCATGTTATAATGGATAAATATGAAGAATCGGAGTGAGACTATGAAATACAAACGGATTGTCTTTAAGGTGGGTACTTCTTCTCTGACAAATGAGGATGGAAGCTTATCACGTAGCAAGGTAAAGGCTATTACCCAGCAGTTGGCTATGTTACACGAGGCTGGTCATGAATTGATTTTGGTGTCGTCAGGTGCCATTGCGGCAGGTTTTGGGGCCTTAGGATTTAAAAAGCGTCCGACTAAGATTGCTGATAAACAGGCTTCAGCAGCGGTAGGGCAAGGGCTTTTGTTGGAAGAATACACGACCAATCTTCTATTGCGCCAAATCGTTTCTGCACAAATCTTGCTGACCCAGGATGACTTTGTTGATAAGCGTCGTTATAAAAATGCCCATCAGGCTTTGTCGGTTTTACTCAACCGTGGCGCGATTCCTATCATCAATGAGAATGACAGTGTCGTGATTGATGAGCTCAAGGTTGGGGACAATGATACTCTAAGTGCTCAGGTAGCAGCCATGGTCCAAGCAGACCTTTTGGTCCTCTTGACAGACGTAGACGGTCTATATACTGGAAATCCTAATTCAGACCCAAGAGCCAAACGCTTGGAGCGAATCGAGACCATCAATCGTGAGATTATTGATATGGCCGGTGGAGCAGGTTCTTCAAACGGAACTGGGGGCATGTTAACCAAAATCAAAGCAGCGACTATTGCGACAGAATCAGGAGTTCCTGTTTATATCTGCTCATCCTTGAAGTCAGATGCAATGATTGAGGCGGCTAAGGAGACCAAGGATGGTTCCTACTTTGTTGCGCAAGAGAAGGGACTTCGTACCCAGAAACAATGGCTGGCCTTTTATGCTCAGAGTCAAGGTTCTATTTGGGTTGATAAAGGGGCTGCAGAAGCTCTCTCTCAACATGGAAAGAGTCTTCTCTTATCTGGTATCGTTGAAGCAGAAGGAGCCTTTTCTTACGGTGATATCGTGACAGTATTTGACAAGGAAAGTGGAAAATCACTTGGAAAAGGGCGTGTGCAATTTGGTGCATCTGCTTTGGAGGATATGTTGCGTTCTCAAAAAGCCAAGGGTGTCTTGATTCACCGTGATGACTGGATTTCCATTACTCCTGAAATCCAACTACTCTTTACAGAATTTTAGAGGTAAACTATGGTAAGTACACAAGAACAATTTGAACAGGTACAGGCGGTTAAAAAATCGATCAACACAGCTAGTGAAGAGGTGAAAAACCAAGCATTGCTAGCCATGGCTGATCACTTATTAGCAGCTACTGAGGAGATTTTAGCAGCCAATGCCCTCGATATGGAAGCGGCCAAGGGTAAAATCTCAGATGTGATGCTGGATCGTCTTTATTTGGATGCAAGTCGTATAGAAGCGATGGCAACTGGGATTCGTGAAGTGGTTGCCTTACCAGATCCAATCGGTGAAGTTTTAGAAACCAATCAACTTGAAAATGGTTTGGTTATCACCAAGAAACGGGTGGCTATGGGTGTTATCGGTATTATCTATGAAAGCCGTCCAAATGTGACGTCTGACGCGGCTGCTTTGGCTCTCAAGAGTGGGAGTGCGGTTGTTCTTCGTAGTGGTAAGGATGCCTATCAAACATCCCATGCCATTATCACAGCCCTGAAGAAGGGTTTGGAGACCACGACCATTCATCCAGATGTGATTCAACTAGTGGAAGATACTAGCCGTGAAAGTAGCTATGCCATGATGAAGGCCAAGGGTTATCTAGACCTTCTTATTCCTCGTGGGGGAGCTGGTTTGATCAATGCAGTGGTTGAAAATGCTATTGTACCTGTTATTGAGACAGGAACTGGAATTGTCCATGTCTATGTGGATAAGGATGCAGATGAAGACAAGGCTCTGTCTATCATCAACAATGCCAAAACTAGTCGGCCTTCTGTCTGCAATGCCATGGAGGTTCTACTTGTTCATGAAGACAAGGCAACAAGCTTCCTTCCTCGCTTAGAGCAAGTGCTGGTTGAGAATCGAAAAGAAGCTGGGTTGGAACCAATTCAATTCCGCCTAGATAGCAAAGCCAGTCAGTTTGTTTCAGGTCAAGCAGCTGAAGCACAAGACTTTGACACCGAGTTTTTAGACTATGTCCTAGCTGTTAAGGTTGTGAGCAGTTTAGAAGAAGCGGTTGCCCATATTGAAACCCACAGTACCCATCATTCGGATGCCATTGTGACGGAAAATGCTGAAACTGCAGCATACTTTACAGATCAAGTGGACTCTGCAGCTGTCTATGTCAATGCCTCAACTCGTTTCACAGATGGTGGTCAATTTGGTCTTGGTTGTGAAATGGGGATTTCTACTCAGAAATTGCACGCGCGTGGTCCAATGGGCTTGAAGGAGTTGACTAGCTACAAGTATGTGGTTACTGGTGACGGACAGATAAGGGAGTAAGAGATGAAGATTGGATTTATCGGTTTGGGGAATATGGGAGCTAGTTTGGCCAAGGCTGTTTTGCAGGCCAAGACGGGTGCTCAGATTCTCCTTGCCAATCGTAGTCAAGCCAAGGTGGATGCTTTCATTGCCGACTTTGGTGGTCAGGCTTCTAGCAATGAAGAAATCTTTGCAGAAGCAGATGTGATTTTTCTAGGTGTTAAGCCAGCTCAGTTCTCAGACTTACTTTCTCAATACCAGACCATCCTTGAAAAAAGAGAAAGTCTTCTTTTGATTTCCATGGCAGCTGGCTTGACCTTGGAAAAACTGGCTAGTCTTCTTCCAAGTCAGCACCGAATTATTCGTATGATGCCAAATACCCCTGCTTCTATCGGTCAAGGAGTGATTAGCTATGCCTTGTCTTCTAATTGCAGTACTGCGGACAGTGATCTCTTTTGTCAGCTTTTAGCCAAGGCTGGTCTCTTGGTTGAACTTGGGGAAAGCTTAATAGATGCAGCGACAGGTCTTGCAGGCTGTGGACCAGCCTTTGTCTATCTCTTTATTGAGGCCTTGGCAGATGCGGGCGTTCAGACGGGATTGCCAAGAGAAACGGCATTGAAAATGGCTGCTCAAACTGTGGTAGGAGCTGGGCAATTGGTCCTTGAAAGTCAGCAACATCCTGGAGTATTGAAAGACCAAGTCTGTAGCCCAGGTGGTTCGACTATCGCTGGTGTAGCAAGCCTAGAAGCGCATGCTTTTCGAGGAACAGTCATGGATGCAGTTGGTCAAGCCTACAAACGAACACAAGAATTAGGTAAATAAGAGGTGGATGTGTCTGCCTCTTTTATGGTGGTTGATACTCTTCGAAAATCTCTTCAAACTGCGTCAGCTTCACCTTGCCGTACTTAAGTACAGCCTGCGGCTAGCTTTCTAGTTTGCTCTTTGATTTTCATTGAGTATGAAATGAGAAGACAAAAAGATTGTCACAAACCCCCATTTTTTTGATAGAATAGAAGTAGTAAAAAAAGAAATGAGTTATACATGTCAAAAGGATTTTTAGTCTCTCTTGAGGGACCAGAGGGAGCAGGAAAGACCAGTGTTTTAGAGGCTCTGCTCCCAATTTTAGAGGAAAAAGGGATAGAGGTGCTGACGACCCGTGAACCTGGCGGAGTCTTGATTGGGGAGAAGATTCGGGAAGTAATTTTAGATCCAAGTCATACTCAGATGGATGCTAAAACAGAGCTTTTGCTCTATATCGCCAGTCGCAGACAGCACTTGGTGGAAAAAGTTCTTCCAGCACTTGAAGCTGGTAAGTTGGTCATTATGGACCGTTTTATTGATAGTTCTCTTGCCTATCAGGGATTTGGTCGTGGTTTGGATATTGACGCCATTGACTGGCTCAACCAGTTTGCGACAGATGGCCTTAAACCCGATTTGACACTCTATTTTGACATCGAGGTGGAAGAAGGACTGGCTCGCATTGCTGCTAATAGCAATCGCGAGGTCAATCGTTTGGACTTGGAAGGGTTGGACTTGCACAAAAAAGTCCGTAAAGGCTATCTTTATCTTCTGGACAAAGAAGGAAGTCGTATTGTTAAGATTGATGCTAGTTTTCCTTTGGAGCAAGTTGTGGAAACTACCAAGGCTATCTTGTTTGATAGAATGGGATTAGCTAAATGAAACAAGATCAACTAAAGGCCTGGCAGCCAGAACAGTTTTACCGCTTTGTCCGTATCTTGGAGCAAGACCAGCTCAATCATGCTTACCTCTTTTCAGGTTTCTTTGGAAACTTGGAAATGGCGCAATTTTTAGCTAAGAGCCTCTTTTGTACAGATAAAGTAGGTGTTTTACCATGTGAGAAATGCCGAAATTGTAAGCTGATTGAAAAGGGAGAGTTTCCCGATGTTACTTTGATTAAGCCAGTCAATCAGGTCATCAAGACAGAACGGATTCGAGAATTGGTGGGGCAGTTTTCTCAAGCAGGGATTGAAAGCCAGCAGCAGGTCTTTATTATCGAGCAAGCTGAGAAAATGCATCCTAATGCAACCAATTCTCTGCTCAAGGTCATCGAAGAACCCCAGAGTGAGGTTTACATTTTCTTCTTGACCAGCGATGAGGAAAAGATCTTACCAACAATCCGAAGTCGGACCCAGATTTTCCACTTTAAAAAGCAGGAAGAGAAGCTCATCTTGCTCTTAGAACAAATGGGACTGGTTAAGAAAAAAGCAACTCTTTTAGCCCAGTTTAGTCAATCGCGAGCTGAAGCAGAAAAGTTAGCCAATCAGGCAGGCTTTTGGACCTTGGTTGATGAAAGTGAACGCCTGCTGACTTGGTTAGTGGCTAAGAAAAAAGAAAGTTATCTGCAGGTTGCTAAATTAGCCAACTTGGCAGATGACAAGGAAAAACAAGATCAGGTTTTACGGATTCTTGAAGTTCTCTGTGGACAAGATATTCTACAAGCAAGAGTAAGAGTGATTTTACAAGATTTGCTAGAAGCTAGAAAAATGTGGCAGGCTAATGTCAGCTTTCAAAATGCCATGGAATATCTGGTCTTGAAAGAAATATAAACTCAAAAATGAACGATAATGAAAGGAAAGGGCTGTTTTATGGACAAAAAAGAATTATTTGACGCGCTGGATGATTTTTCCCAACAGTTATTGGTAACCTTGGCCGATGTGGAAGCCATCAAGAAAAATCTCAAGAGCCTGGTAGAGGAAAATACAGCTCTTCGCTTGGAAAATAGTAAGTTGCGCGAACGCTTGGGTGAGGTGGAAGCAGACGCTCCTGTCAAGGCTAAGCATGTTCGTGAAAGTGTCCGTCGAATTTATAAAGATGGTTTTCACGTATGTAATGATTTTTATGGACAACGTCGAGAGCAGGACGAGGAGTGTATGTTCTGTGACGAGTTGTTATACAGGGAGTAGGCATGCAGATTCAAAAAAGTTTTAAGGGGCAGTCTCCCTACGGCAAGCTGTACCTAGTGGCAACGCCGATTGGCAATCTAGATGATATGACCTTTCGAGCTATTCAGACCTTGAAAGAAGTGGACTGGATTGCTGCTGAGGACACGCGCAATACAGGTCTATTGCTCAAGCATTTTGACATTTCTACCAAGCAGGTTAGTTTTCATGAGCACAATGCCAAGGAAAAGATTCCTGATTTGATTGGTTTCCTGAAAGCAGGGCAAAGTATTGCTCAGGTATCCGATGCGGGTTTGCCTAGTATCTCAGACCCTGGTCATGATTTAGTCAAGGCAGCTATTGAGGAAGATATTGCCGTTGTCACAGTTCCAGGTGCCTCTGCAGGAATTTCTGCCTTGATTGCCAGTGGTTTAGCGCCACAGCCACATATCTTTTACGGCTTTTTACCGAGAAAATCAGGCCAGCAAAAGCAATTTTTTGACTCGAAAAAAGACTATCCTGAAACTCAAATTTTCTATGAATCGCCTCATCGTGTGGCAGATACGTTAGAAAATATGCTAGAAGTCTATGGTGACCGCTCGGTCGTTTTGGTCAGGGAATTGACTAAAATCTATGAAGAATACCAAAGAGGTACCATTTCTGAATTGCTGGAAAGTATCGCTGCAACGCCACTCAAGGGAGAATGCCTTCTCATCGTTGAAGGTGCCAGTCAGGATGTGGAGGAAAAAGACGAGGAGGACTTGTTCTTAGAAATTCAAGTCCGCATCCAGCAAGGCATGAAGAAAAACCAAGCTATTAAGGAAATTGCTAAGATTTACCAGTGGAATAAAAGTCAGCTCTACGCTGCCTACCACGACTGGGAAGAAAATCAAGAAAATGACTAAACAGGGAAGTTTGCCTTCTTCCCTTTTTTTGTTATACTAGTAGAAGAAAAAATTAGAAAGATTTGTGGGAGTGAAAAAGTCTGGGGGACTTTTTCAGCCTGAGCCAGGAAATTCGAAAGCGAAGTAAGTTCTGTGGACTTTTCCAGCCTGAGCCAAGAAATTCGAAAACTCTTAAGTTTGATTGGCTTTTTCAATGTGAACCTTGTCTTCACACTCCCAAAGAGGTATTAGTGTCGTGTCTCAATCTTATATCAATGTTATCGGTGCTGGTTTGGCAGGTTCTGAAGCTGCCTACCAAATTGCAGAGCGTGGTATTCCAGTTAAACTTTATGAAATGCGTGGTGTCAAGTCAACACCCCAGCACAAAACAGACAATTTTGCAGAGTTAGTTTGTTCCAATTCTCTTCGTGGAGATGCTCTGACAAATGCAGTTGGTCTTCTCAAGGAAGAAATGCGTCGCTTGGGTTCTGTTATTTTGGAATCTGCTGAAGCTACACGTGTTCCTGCAGGTGGTGCCCTTGCGGTGGACCGTGATGGATTCTCCCATATGGTGACTGAGAAAGTTGCCAACCACCCTTTGATTGAAGTGGTTCGTGATGAAATTACAGAATTGCCGACAGATGTTATTACAGTTGTGGCGACTGGTCCCTTGACTAGCGATGCTCTAGCTGAAAAGATTCATGCTCTCAATGACGGCGATGGTTTCTATTTCTACGATGCAGCAGCGCCTATTATCGATGTCAACACTATCGATATGAGCAAGGTCTATCTCAAGTCTCGTTATGATAAGGGAGAAGCGGCCTATCTCAACGCTCCCATGACCAAGCAGGAGTTTGTGGATTTCCATGAAGCCTTGGTTAATGCGGAAGAAGCACCGCTCAATTCTTTTGAAAAAGAAAAGTACTTTGAAGGCTGTATGCCTATCGAAGTCATGGCTAAACGTGGTATTAAAACCATGCTTTATGGTCCTATGAAACCAGTCGGTTTGGAGTATCCAGATGACTACATAGGACCTCGTGATGGAGAATTCAAAACACCTTATGCGGTGGTTCAGCTTCGTCAGGACAATGCGGCTGGTAGCCTTTACAATATTGTTGGTTTCCAGACCCACCTCAAATGGGGAGAACAAAAGCGTGTCTTCCAAATGATTCCAGGTCTTGAAAATGCGGAGTTTGTACGTTATGGTGTCATGCACCGCAATTCTTACATGGATTCACCAAATCTTCTTGAGCAGACCTATCGTTCCAAGAAACAGCCAAACCTCTTCTTTGCTGGTCAGATGACAGGTGTGGAAGGCTATGTTGAGTCAGCTGCTTCAGGCTTGGTTGCGGGAATTAACGCCGCTCGTCTCTTCAAGGGAGAAAGCGAGGCTGTTTTCCCAGAGACCACAGCGATTGGAAGTCTGGCTCATTATATCACCCATGCTGACAGCAAACATTTCCAACCAATGAATGTCAACTTTGGGATTATCAAGGAGTTGGAAGGCGAGCGTATTCGTGATAAGAAGGCTCGTTATGAAAAAATTGCAGAGCGCGCTCTTAGCGACCTAGAAGAATTTTTAACTGTCTAATTTTTTTGAAAGAATTGCTCATGATACTATAAAAATCTTAGAAATTGTGATAAAATAGGTAGGATAAAAGAAGGAGAGTGAAAATGGCGAATCCCAAGTATAAACGTATTTTAATCAAGTTATCAGGTGAAGCCCTTGCCGGTGAACGAGGCGTAGGGATTGATATCCAAACAGTTCAAACAATCGCAAAAGAGATTCAAGAAGTTCATAGCTTAGGTATCGAAATTGCCCTTGTTATTGGTGGAGGAAATCTCTGGCGTGGCGAACCTGCTGCAGAAGCAGGAATGGACCGCGTTCAGGCAGATTACACAGGAATGCTTGGGACTGTTATGAATGCTCTTGTGATGGCAGATTCATTGCAACAAGTTGGGGTTGATACACGTGTGCAAACAGCTATTGCTATGCAACAAGTGGCAGAGCCTTATGTCCGTGGCCGTGCCCTTCGTCACCTTGAAAAAGGCCGTATCGTTATCTTTGGTGCCGGAATTGGTTCACCTTACTTCTCAACCGATACAACAGCGGCCCTTCGTGCAGCTGAAATCGAAGCAGATGCCATCCTTATGGCTAAAAATGGTGTCGACGGTGTTTACAATGCCGATCCTAAGAAGGACAAGACAGCTGTTAAATTTGAAGAATTGACCCACCGTGACGTTATCAATAAAGGTCTCCGTATCATGGACTCAACAGCTTCAACCCTCTCAATGGACAACGATATTGACTTGGTTGTCTTTAACATGAACCAACCAGGCAACATCAAACGTGTCGTATTTGGTGAAAATATCGGAACAACAGTTTCAAATAATATCGAAGAAAAGGAATAAGAAAGATTATGGCTAACGCAATTATTGAAAAAGCTAAAGAGAGAATGACCCAGTCTCACCAATCACTTGCTCGTGAATTTGGTGGTATCCGTGCTGGCCGTGCCAATGCAAGCTTGCTTGAACGTGTACATGTAGAATACTATGGAGTCGAAACTCCTCTTAACCAAATCGCTTCAATTACCATTCCAGAAGCGCGTGTTTTGTTGGTAACACCATTTGACAAGTCTTCATTGAAAGACATCGAACGTGCTTTGAACGCTTCTGATCTTGGTATCACACCAGCGAATGACGGTTCTGTGATTCGCTTGGTTATCCCAGCTCTTACAGAAGAAACTCGTCGTGACCTTGCTAAAGAAGTGAAGAAGGTCGGTGAGAATGCTAAGGTGGCTGTCCGCAATATCCGTCGCGATGCTATGGACGAAGCTAAGAAACAAGAAAAAGCAAAAGAAATCACTGAAGACGAATTGAAGACTCTTGAAAAAGACATTCAAAAAGTAACAGACGATGCTGTTAAACACATCGACGACATGACTGCCAACAAAGAGAAAGAACTTTTGGAAGTCTAAAAATAAACAGAAAAACTCAGTTGGCATTGCTGGCTGAGTTTTATTCGAAAGAAGGAAATATGAATACAAATCTTGCAAGTTTTATCGTTGGACTGATTATCGATGAAAATGACCGTTTTTACTTTGTGCAAAAGGATGGTCAAACCTATGCTCTTGCTAAGGAAGAAGGCCAACATACAGTAGGGGATACGGTCAAAGGTTTTGCCTACACGGATATGAAGCAAAAACTCCGCCTGACCACTCTAGAAGTGAATGCCACTCAGGACCAATTTGGTTGGGGAACTGTAACGGAAGTTCGTAAAGACTTGGGTGTCTTTGTGGATACAGGCCTTCCTGACAAGGAAATCGTTGTGTCACTCGATATTCTCCCTGAGCTCAAGGAACTCTGGCCTAAGAAGGGCGACCAACTCTACATCCGTCTTGAGGTGGACAAGAAAGACCGTATCTGGGGATTCTTGGCTTATCAAGAAGACTTCCAACGTCTGGCTCGTCCTGCCTACAACAACATGCAGAACCAAAACTGGCCAGCCATTGTTTACCGCCTCAAGCTGTCAGGTACCTTTGTCTATCTGCCAGAAAATAACATGCTTGGCTTTATCCATCCTAGCGAGCGCTATGCGGAGCCACGTTTAGGACAAGTTTTAGATGCGCGCGTTATTGGTTTCCGTGAAGTGGACCGCACGTTGAACCTCTCCCTCAAACCACGTTCCTTTGAAATGTTGGAAAATGATGCTCAGATGATTTTGACTTACTTGGAAAGCAATGGCGGTTTCATGACCTTAAATGATAAGTCATCTCCAGACGATATCAAGGCAACCTTTGGCATTTCTAAAGGTCAGTTCAAGAAAGCACTCGGTGGCTTGATGAAGACTGGTAAAATCAAGCAAGACCAGTTTGGTACAGAGTTGATTTAGGCCTTATAGACATGAAAAAGAAACTTGAAGAAATGAGTTTAGAGGAACTCTAGCAACTTTTTCCTATTTTTCTAGTAGAGCACAAGTCAGAGTGGAAAGACTGGTATGAATTGGAGAAAACAAGTCTTAAAAAAATATTGGGTGCAAATGTTATTAAAAGAATAGAACATATCGGTAGCACTGCTATCCCTAATATTTGGGCCAAAAATATCGTTGATATTCTGTTAGAAGTAGGTAGAATAGAGGATTTAGCAAGAGTTAGGGATTTATTGGTGAAGAATGGGTGGATAGTGATGTCGGAGAGTCCTAACAGGATTTCGCTAAATAAAGGATATACAGAGCAGGGATTTGCTGAGAAAGTTTTTCATTTACATTTGCGAATGACGGGAGATCATAACGAGATTTATTTTAGAGATTATCTCTGCCAGCATCCAGATATCGCCCAAGCGTATCAGGAATTAAAACTCAGTTTGTGGAAACAATTTGAACACAATCGAGACGCCTATACAGATGCGAAAACGGATTTTATAAACCACTATGTGTCAGAGGCTAAGTCCAGTAATTTTTAAAAATCAGAAAAGTTTCATCAAAAAAAGTCTTGATAGGAGAAAGAATTGAGAAAATCATTTTACACTTGGCTCATGACTGAGCGTAATCCTAAAAGTAACAGTCCCAAAGCCATCTTAGCAGACCTCGCTTTTGAAGAGTCGGCCTTTCCAAAACATACAGATGATTTCGATGAGGTGAGTCGCTTTTTGGAGGAACATGCCAGTTTCTCTTTTAACCTAGGAGACTTTGACGCTATCTGGCAAGAATACTTAGAACACTAGCATTTAGTCATTGGGTTTGGGCTAGTAATTTCTCCATCCCTTTGCTATAATAAAAAGAAATAAAAGGATTAGAGAGGTTCTTTATTTGAAGGAACATTCAATTGACATTCAACTGAGTCATCCAGATGACCTGTTTCATCTTTTTGGTTCCAATGAACGCCATCTTCGTTTGATGGAAGAAGAGCTTGATGTGGTGATTCATGCCCGTACGGAGATTGTCCAGGTTTTGGGAGAAGAGGCTGCCTGTGAGGAAGCCCGTCAGGTTATTCAGGCTTTGATGGTCTTGGTGAACCGTGGGATGACCGTTGGTACGCCAGATGTGGTGACGGCGATTAGCATGGTCAAAAACGATGAAATCGACAAGTTTGTCGCCCTTTACGAAGAAGAAATCATCAAGGACAATACAGGGAAGCCTATCCGTGTCAAAACTCTAGGTCAAAAGCTTTATGTGGATAGTGTCAAACAGCATGATGTGACCTTTGGAATCGGACCTGCAGGGACAGGGAAGACCTTCCTTGCAGTGACCTTGGCAGTGACTGCTCTTAAACGTGGGCAGGTCAAGCGAATTATCCTAACTCGTCCAGCAGTGGAAGCAGGAGAGAGTCTAGGTTTTCTTCCGGGTGATCTTAAGGAGAAGGTAGATCCTTACCTACGACCTGTTTATGATGCCTTGTATCAGATTCTCGGGAAAGATCAAACAACTCGACTCATGGAGCGTGAAATTATCGAGATTGCGCCCCTTGCCTATATGCGTGGACGGACCTTGGATGATGCCTTTGTCATTCTCGATGAAGCCCAAAATACGACCATCATGCAGATGAAGATGTTCCTGACTCGTTTAGGTTTTAATTCTAAGATGATTGTCAATGGAGATATCAGTCAGATTGACTTGCCACGTAATGTCAAGTCAGGTTTGATTGATGCCCAAGAAAAACTCAAGAACATTCATCAAATTGACATTGTTCATTTTTCAGCTAAGGATGTGGTTCGCCATCCAGTTGTCGCTCAGATTATCCGAGCCTATGAACCATCACCAATTAAAAATGAAGAGCGTGAAGAAGTCCAAGAAGAAACAGAATAGCAAAAAAGAGCAGTTCAGGAGGAATTGCTCTTTCTTTTATCTGATAATTAGATTTTTTATACTAGTTCATCAATTGGAGTATGTTTTTTATCGAGACCTTGGGCTACTGGAAGACTGGTTAAGTAACCTTGATAAGTGGTCACACCTTGGCGCAAGCCTTCATCTTCAGAGATTGCTTGTGCGAATCCTTTGCCAGCCAAAGCTTCGATATAAGGAAGAGTGACATTGGTTAGGGCAATGGTAGAAGTACGGGCTACCGCACCGGGGATGTTGGCAACGGCATAGTGGAGAACACCATGTTTTTCATAGACTGGTTCATCGTGCGTTGTCACACGGTCAGCTGTTTCGATAACACCACCTTGGTCAACAGCAACGTCAACGATGACAGATCCTGGACGCATTTGTTTGACCATCTCATCTGTCACCAATTTCGGTGCTTTGGCACCAGGGATGAGAACTGCACCAATCACCACATCAGCATCTCTCACACTTGCTTCGATGTTGAATGAATTAGACATAAGAGTTTGAATTTGGTTTCCAAAGACTTCTTCTAGAACCGAGAGACGTTTAGCACTGATATCTAAAATAGTCACTTGAGCACCGAGTCCCAAGGCGATGCGGGCAGCATGTGTACCAACGACACCGCCACCGATGATGGTTACTTTTCCTTTTGGAACACCCGGTACACCACCAAGTAAGACACCAGAACCTCCTGCTTGCTTAGTTAGGAAATGAGCACCGATTTGGACTGCCATACGGCCTGCAACCTCACTCATAGGAACGAGGAGTGGTAACTGACCTTGGGAATCACGAACAGTTTCATAGGCAATCCCCGTTGTTTTCGCTACTAGCATAGCATCTGCTAATTCAGGCGCTGCGGCCATGTGCAAGTAGGTGAAGAGAAGCAGGTCTTCACGCAAGTACTCATATTCAGAAGTTAATGGTTCTTTTACTTTCACGACTAACTCTGCAGCCCAAGCTTCACCAGCAGTAGCGACAATCTCAGCTCCTTGCTTTTGATAGTCAGCATCAGTAAAGCCAGAACCGAGACCAGCATTTGTTTCGATAAGGACGCGATGACCACGACCGACTAAGCTGTGGACACCAGCAGGTGTGAGGGCAACACGGTTTTCATTATTCTTAATTTCTTTTGGAATTCCGATTAACATAGAGAAAAACTCCCTTTCTATTGACGGGTTATAAATGATTTATCACAATTTTCTATAAAATAAGGTGATGATTTTATTCTATATGAAACCGCTTTAAAATTCAAGAAAAACTTGTTGTAACTTCTTTTTTATGCTAGACTGATAGAAAATACTTTTGAATGGTAGAAACGTATGGAATCAATCTTTTTAAAACTAGCCAGCATTCAATAGTGGAGACATAGCGTTTATTGCTTAGATTTCTATCCTTGGATGATACGGAAGCAATGTTTGAGTGTACATCAGATAAGAAAAAAGGAGACTCTCTTGGACGAAAATAAAATTATAAAGTTAAAGGACGTTGAATTTGTAGGCATTGGTAATTTTGAAGGGGAAACAGTTTTTTTTGATAAGAAAACAGACAAGATGTTCTTAGGTCATTCTAAAACAAAGTTTAAAGTGTCTCCTATCGCTTTCTCAACAGGAGTAGCACTTATCCTTTATGTGATTGTAAGAGAAATAACAAAAGTTCAGGTGTTTAGTGGTTTTTGGCCCTTGACTTTTGGTTTTTTTCTAATGATCATTATCTCCAAACTTCTCTATAGACCAGCTTTGAATGAAGAATTAGTTATTAGTCCTTTTGTGCTTTCAAACATTGATATGATAACTTTTCTTAAAAAAGAGAAGAAAAATATAGTTAAGAGCCATCTAATTATATTATTGGCATTACTTCTTCCAGTGCTTTTTTCTATAGTTTATTTATTGACTTCTAATTTTTTGTTTTTGTTTTTAGCCATTTTATTTTTTATGTTCCCCCTATTGTTATTAAACACGAAACCAATACAGAGATTTAAAGTGGTTCATATGTTAGACAAAAAATATTCCACTAAGGAAAAGGATTCATGAAAAAATATTTAAAAAATATGGTTCCGATAGGAACAATTGATAAAAATCCAGTTTATTTTGCTAATGAAGATTCTAGTTTATATATAGTAAGAAAAAAGACTTCTTTTTTGGAAACTGCTGGAAGTAGCATGGTCATGATTATTTATGTCATAATTGGAAAAGTTAATTCCAAATACTATTTAACCATTCTGGGAAGATATCAATTTTTAATGATAGGCATCCTGATTTCCTTTATAACAGCCTTTGTTGTTTGTTATGTTACGTACCATCGTGAGAGGCAAGTTGAAAAACTTCAATTAGAGGAAAAAGCAATGAGGGACTTCGTGTTAAGAGAGCGAAAGAATATCTTTTTGACCTATTTATCTCTTATCATATTACCACTAATTATAATATTCTTTGCATACCTCTTTATCACATATGGTAATCTTCCGTGGGGAGTTGTTTTAGTTTTATTTATGACTATATATTTTATGTTATTTTATAATAAAATCTTCCAAAGAGGAAAAATCATAAATGAACTGTATAAAACTTATAAATGAGAAATTTAATTATGAAAAGTAACACTAAAAATTTCATTGCCCTAGGTATATATCAGGAAAAATCTGTCTACTATAACAATGAAAATCATCAACTGTTATATTCAACAAAGGATAAAACTATTGGAGCAACTGCCATTACTGGTTACAGTTCAATTGCTCTTGTTTTATATATTGTTTTAAGAAGTATAAGTAAAAATGGTAAAGTACCAACAGATTTTCGGTTGCTGTCTTTGGTCCTTGCTTATATTATCATTAGTATTGGTAGTAGCTTATTACTTTATTATGTTTTAAATCGTGTCATTGAGTTAGAAGAATTTCAAATTGATTTAAGAAATTATCAAAACTTTTTAAAGCAAGAAAAAAGGAATGTTTTAATACTATATATAACGATAATCTGTTTTTTGCTTATAGACATAGTGACTGCTGCAATTTTTATAAGTTCGGGTAATTATATTAGTCTTGTATTAACTTTATCATCATATTTTATCGTATACACTATTTTAAATACCAAATTGATTAAACGCAGCATGATATTGAGACAGTTATATAAAGAATTAGAAAACAAAGATATTTAATTGGAAGATCGAGTTCTATAGATTTTTTTATTTATCGAAAAATTAGAATAAGCTGATTAAGCTACGAGTTTTAATGAAACGGGCTTAGAGTTAGGTCAATTTAGGAGGTTAATGTGAAAGAAAAAACAGTGAAAGAAGTTGAAGAATTAAATAAAGCTTATTTTAAAATCTTAGCGAATACTCGCGCATCAGCAAGTATGATGTTTATTTCGTTTACAGGAGTATTTATATTAGCACTAGAAATTTTCGTTTTTTATTACTATTTTGATACAATCGCTATAATAAATCCATTTATGAATTGGTTCTTTGATTTACTCTTGATTTCTTGTTTCTACCTTATTATTGCATTTTTCATTCCATTAGTTGGTCTCTTTGTATATAAGAAGCAAATTTTGTCAACAATTTTTCTGCTACTAGTCTATATGGTCATATACTTTTCTCTGCAGTTGATGATGCTTTTGATTATAGTTACTTCTATTTCAACGAAGGAATTTACTATAGGATTCTCTCTATATTCTCCAATTTTTATTCCATTTTTAGTTATTTGTACAATTTGTAGTTTTATTTATCAGTATTTTTGGCTAAAAAGAGAATTAAAAAAAGGTTTTTCTATCAATAGAACAATGGGTAATTATTTTGCAAAATCCAGTGCTTATAGTAAGAACTCTCTTCTTATTATTTTTATAGTTTCTATGATAGGCGGTCTTCTTTCAGGTAAGTTGATACTTATTTTTGGAATTCTTGGAGCTCTTCTTTTCAGCTATGCATTTTCTCAATTGATTACAGAAGTTGCCTACCTTTTATATCTAAAAATTCAGAGCAAGGAGTATTGGGAAGATGTGCCTACGAAAAAAGTGACTTTTCGAGATTTATTTAAGGGGTTCAGTTTAAAGAAAGCAAAAATTCGTATCCCACTTGAGATTGTAGCTTTTGCAATATTATTAGGGATTATTAATTATAGTGGTTATTCAGATGAGAGCATTAAGCGACCTATTTGGCTGGTCTGGAGTGTCAAATTGTTCATCTATGCAATAGAACTGGATATTTTGGGAAGTTTTATTCTTTATGTTATAAAAAAAGTAAATACTAGATTCAAAAAAGGAAAGAAAAAACAGTGAAAGAAGTTGAAGATTTAAATAAAGTATATTTTAAAAACTTAGCGAACACTCGCGCATCTGTAAGCATGATGTTGATTTCATTTACAGGAGCCTTCGTTTTGGCATTGTTTCTGCTTTTCCAATATTTTTATTTTGTTAAAGGCTACGGAATAAATCCTTTGGAAAATTACTTTTTTGATTTTGTCTTGATTTATGTTATTTATCTTGTCGTGGCAACCTTTATTCCACTAGGAATGACATTTATTTATCGTAGACAGATTTTATCAACCATATTATTACTTTTATCTTATATAGGTATTTTTTTATCTTTGATACTTATATCTTATATTATTCTTGTTTATTCAGGAACTAATTTGCAAGAATACAACGAACGTTCATTATACACTATTCCTTTTTTGTTAATCTGTACAGTTGTTAGTTTTGTTTATCACTATTTTTGGCTAAAAAGAGAGTTAAAAAAAGGTTTTTCTACCAATAGAACAATGGGTAATTATTTTGCGAAATCTAGTGCCCACAATAATAATTCTTTTCTCATTATTTTTACAGTTTCCATACCGAAGTCGCCTATCTTTTATATCTAAAAACTCAAAACAAGGAGTATTGGGAAGATGTGCCTACGAAAAAAGAGACTTTTCGATATTTATTTAAGGGTTTCAGTTTAAAGAAAGCAAAAATTAGAATTTCCCTTGAGATTTTGTTTTGTTCAATATTCCTAGGTATTATGTATAATATAGGCTATTTTAGTCCTAGTTCATACACCCCCCTTTGGCTTATTTGGCTTGGGAGAATATTTATAATTTTGATAGGGCTGGATATTTTGGGGAGCTTTATTCTATCTATGATGAAAAGATTAGAAACTGGATTAAAAAAAGGAAAGAAAAAACAGTGAAAGAAGTTGAAGAATTAAATAAAGCATATTTTAAAAGCTTAGCAAACACTCGCGCATCTGCAAGTATGATGTTGATTTCATTTACAGGAGCAGTCATCTTTGGAGTAGAGCTATACCTAATTGATTTTGGTCTGCAAAAGTCATCGAACATATTTTTTAATTTTATTTTATTATATTCGGTCTATCTTATAGTGGCAACTGTGATTCCACTAGGGATGAGTTTTATTTATCGTAAACAAATCTTATCAACTATTTTATTACTATTATCGTATATAGGAATTTTCTTATCGTTAATGCTAACGTGTTATATTTTGCTTACAGTTAATAATAATGGCTTTCAAGAGTTTAATGAATCGTCAATATCAGTCATTTTGTTTTTAGTGATTTCTACAGTTTGTGGCTTTATTTATCAATATTTTTGGTTGAAGCGACAACTGAAAAACGGTTTTTCTGCAAGTCGAACGGTGAGAAATTACTTTGCCAAATCCAGTGCCTACAGTCAAGAATCTATTCTCATTATTTTTATGTTAGTGTTGTTAACTAGTGCTTTTTTAGGGAAGTTTGCTATAGTTTTAGGTATTACAAGTACACTCCTTTACTGTTATGCTTTCCCCCAATTGCTTATTGAAGTAGCCTATCTTTTATATCTTAAAACTCAAAGCAAGGAATATTGGGAAACAGAACCGGACGGAGAGGTCAGTTTTAGAAATTTATTTAAAGAATTTAGTCTGAAGAAAACTAAAATTCGCATTCCTCTTGAAATATTTTTACTTCTTCTTATTATTTACATTGATGGGGGAAATGCCTACATCAATGTATTTATTAATCAAACACGTTGGCTGCTTTGGCTTATTAGAATATTTATAATCTCAATAGGACTAGATATTTTGGGAAGTTTTATTCTTTATGTCATAAAAAAAGTAAATACTAGATTCAAAAAAGGAAAGAAAAAATGATAAATCTTCATTGTCAGTAGGACTCTGAATTATGTAATTATTGATTTTAAGAAACATTTAGAAATGCTTCCAAATACCAGAAAACTCTCTGCTCTAGAATCAGTTATCTGGTATTCTTTGTTCGCGCTTCTTGTTGTAACTTCTTTTTATGCTAGACTGGTAGAAAATATTTTTAAATGGAGGAGAAGTATGGAATCAATCTTTTTAAAACTAGCTCATTATCCCATAGTCGAGACTGAGCGTTTATTGCTTAGACCTGTAACTTTGGATGATGCAGAAGCTATGTTTGAGTATGCCTCGGATAGAGAAAATACGCGCTACACTTTTCCAACTAATCAAAGCTTGGAAGAAACCAAGAATAACATTGCTCAGTTCTACTTGGCCAATCCCTTGGGACGCTGGGGAATAGAACTAAAAAGCAATGGTCAGTTTATTGGAACCATTGACTTGCACAAGATTGATCCTGTTATTAAGAAGGCAGCTATTGGCTACATTATCAATAAAAAGTATTGGAATCAAGGATTGACGACAGAAGCCAATCGTTCCGTAATTGAGCTAGCTTTTGAGAAGATAGGGATGAATAAGTTGACCGCCCTTTACGATAAGGATAATCCCGCATCTGGCAAGGTCATGGAGAAATCAGGCATGCGTTTTTCCCATGCAGAACCATATGCTTGTATGGACCAGCATGAAGAAGGCCGAATTGTTACAAGAGTTCATTATGTCTTGACCAAGGAAGACTATTTTGCAAATAAATAAGCAGTTGAAAAGAAATTTTCGACTGTTTTTTCTTCCTCTTACGAATAATCTAAGAGAGGAGAAAATATGGAAGCAATTATCGAAAAAATCAAAGAGTATAAAATCATTGTCATCTGTACTGGTCTGGGCTTGCTTGTAGGAGGATTTTTCCTGCTAAAGCCAGCTCCACACACACCTGTCAAAGAAACGAGTTTACAGGCTGAAGTCGCAGCTGTGTCCAAGGATTCATCGACCGAAAAGGAAGTGAAGGAAGAACCGGTTGAACAAGATCTAATCACAGTAGATGTCAAAGGTGCTGTCAAATCACCAGGGATTTATGATTTGCCTATAGGTAGTCGGGTCAATGATGCCGTTCAGAAGGCAGGTGGCTTGACAGAGCAAGCAGACAGCAAGTCGCTCAATCTAGCTCAGAAAGTTAGTGATGAGGCTCTGGTTTACGTTCCCACTAAGGGAGAAGAATCATCTAGTCAACAGGCAGGTTCTGGGACGACTTCTTCAACAAGCAAAGAAAAGAAGGTCAATCTCAACAAGGCAAGTCTGGAAGAACTCAAGCAGGTCAAAGGACTGGGTGGCAAACGAGCTCAGGATATTATCGACCATCGTGAGGCAAATGGGAAATTCAAGTCGGTTGATGAACTCAAGAAAGTCTCTGGCATTGGTGCCAAGACCATAGAAAAGCTAAAAGATTATGTTACAGTGGATTAAGAATTTCCCCATTCCCCTAATTTACCTGAGTTTTCTGTTACTTTGGCTTTATTACGCTATTTTCTCAGCATCCTATCTTGCTTTGTTGGGCTTCGTTTTTCTGCTAGTCTGTCTTTTTTTCCAATTTCCTTGGAAACCAGCAGGCAAAGTTCTAGTGATTTGCGGAATCTTTGCCTTCTGGTTTCTGTTTCAAAATTGGCAACAGAGTCAAGCTGGTCAAAACCTAGAGGATTCTGTTGAAAGGGTACGGATTTTACCAGACACTGTTAAGGTCAATGGTGATAGTCTATCCTTTCGTGGTAAGTCTGATGGACGCATTTTTCAAGTCTATTATAAACTCCAGTCCGAGAATGAAAAAGAAGCCTTTCAAGCCTTAACAGACCTTTATAATATAGAACTAGAAGGGAAGCTTTCGGAGCCAGAAGGGCAGAGAAATTTTGGTGGATTTGACTATCAAGCCTATCTGAAGACTCAGGGAATTTATCAAACTCTCAATATCAAAAAAATCCAGTCACTTCAAAAGGTTGGCAGTTGGGATATAGGAGAAAATCTGTCCAGTTTACGCCGTAAGGCTGTAGTTTGGATTAAGACGTACTTTCCAGACCCTATGCGCAATTACATGACGGGGCTTCTATTAGGGCATCTGGACACAGATTTTGAGGAGATGAATGAGCTTTATTCTAGTTTAGGAATTATCCACCTTTTTGCCTTGTCTGGTATGCAGGTAGGATTTTTCATGAATGGATTTAAGAAACTTCTCTTGCGATCGGGCTTGACCCAAGAAAAGTTGAAATGGCTGACTTATCCCTTTTCTATTATTTATGCAGGGATGACAGGATTTTCAGCATCAGTTATTCGCAGTCTTTTGCAAAAGTTACTGGCACAACATGGTGTTAAGGGCTTGGATAATTTTGCCTTGACGGTCCTTGTCCTCTTTATCGTCATGCCCAACTTTTTCCTGACTGCAGGAGGAGTCTTGTCCTGCGCTTATGCGTTTATCTTGACCATGACCAGTAAAGAAGGCGTGGGTCTCAAGGCTGTGACTAGAGAAAGTCTAGTCATTTCCTTAGGAATATTGCCTATTTTGTCCTTTTATTTCGCAGAATTTCAGCCTTGGTCCATCCTTTTGACCTTTGTCTTTTCCTTTCTATTTGACTTGGTTTTCTTACCGCTCTTGTCTGTACTATTTGCTCTTTCCTTTCTCTATCCAGTCATTCAGCTGAATTTTATCTTTGAGTGGTTGGAGGGGATTATTCGCTTGGTATCGCAGGTGGCAAGTAGGCCTCTGGTTTTTGGACAACCCAATGCATGGCTGTTGATACTACTATTAATTTCTTTGGCTTTGGTCTATGATTTGAGGAAAAATACCAAAAGAGCAGCTGGATTCAGCTTACTTATTGTTAGTCTCTTTTGCTTAACCAAGCATCCACTTGAAAATGAAATCACCATGCTGGATGTGGGGCAAGGGGAGAGTATTTTCCTACGGGATGTAACTGGGAAAATCATTCTCATAGATGTAGGTGGCAAGGCAAAATCTGATAAGAAAATCGAAAAATGGCAAGAAAGGACGACGACCAGCAATGCCCAGCGAACCTTGATTCCCTATCTCAAAAGTCGAGGAGTAGCTAAGATTGACCAGCTAATTTTGACTAACACGGACAAGGAGCATGTTGGAGATTTGTTAGAGGTGACCAAGGCATTCCATGTAGGGGAGATCTTAGTATCAAAAGGCAGTCTGAAACAGAAGGAATTTGTGGTAGAACTACAAGCGACTCAAACTAAGGTGCGTAGTGTGACAGTAGGAGAGAACTTGCCAATTTTTGGAAGCCAGTTAGAAGTTCTATCCCCAAGGAAAATTGGAGATGCAGGTCATGAAGACTCCCTAGTTCTGTATGGAAAACTCTTGGATAAGCACTTTCTCTTCACAGGAAATTTGGAGGAAAAAGGAGAGAAGGAGTTGATGAAGCACTATCCAGACCTGAAAGTAGATGTTTTGAAAGCTGGCCAACATGGTTCTAAAAACTCATCAAGTTCAGCCTTTCTAGAACAGCTCAAACCAGAGATGACTCTCATTTCAGTTGGAAAGAACAATCGAACGAAACTCCCCAATCAGGAAACCTTGACCCGACTGGAAGGTATCAATAGCAAAGTTTACCGAACTGACCAGCGAGGAGCTATACGCTTTAAAGGGTGGAAAAGTTGGAAAATAGAAACGGTTGGTTAATGAGCAGAAACTTTTCAAAAAAATAACTTTTTATCTTGACAAGAGCTAGAAAACTTGGTATCATATAAAAGTTGAGAAAAGCAGAAGTGAGAGCTTCTCGCCTTGTGACATTAAGTTGCCTGGCCCTACGGATGAAAAGTTTCTAAGAAACGCTATCATAACGTGCGGGCTTGTATATTTACGAGTCCGCTATTGTTTTTCTCTAATAAAACAAAAGAGGTGAAAACCATAGCAAAGCAAGACTTATTCATCAATGATGAGATTCGTGTACGTGAAGTTCGCTTGATTGGTCTTGAAGGAGAACAGCTAGGCATCAAGCCACTCAGTGAAGCGCAAGCTTTGGCTGATAACGCTAATGTTGACCTAGTATTGATTCAACCCCAAGCCAAACCGCCTGTTGCAAAAATTATGGACTACGGTAAGTTCAAATTTGAGTACCAGAAGAAGCAAAAAGAACAACGTAAAAAACAAAGTGTTGTTACTGTGAAAGAAGTTCGTCTAAGTCCAACTATTGACAAGGGTGACTTTGATACAAAACTTCGCAATGCACGCAAATTCCTTGAAAAAGGAAATAAAGTTAAGGTATCTATTCGCTTTAAGGGTCGTATGATTACCCATAAAGAGATTGGTGCAAAAGTTTTAGCCGAGTTTGCTGAAGCAACTCAAGATATTGCCATCATCGAACAACGTGCTAAAATGGATGGACGTCAAATGTTCATGCAATTGGCGCCAGCGACTGACAAAAAATAATTGTCAGAAAGTTAAATAAAGGAGAAAAAATCATGCCAAAACAAAAAACACACCGCGCATCAGCTAAACGTTTCAAACGTACAGGTTCTGGTGGACTTAAACGTTTCCGTGCTTACACTTCTCACCGTTTCCACGGAAAAACTAAGAAACAACGTCGTCATCTTCGTAAAGCATCTATGGTGCATTCAGGAGATTACAAACGTATCAAAGCAATGCTTACTCGCTTGAAATAATAGCTTGACTGTAAGTAAACAATTCTAGGAAATATTTGGAGGAAATAAAACATGGCACGTGTTAAAGGTGGCGTTGTATCACGCAAACGTCGTAAACGTATTCTTAAATTAGCAAAAGGTTACTATGGAGCTAAACACATCTTGTTCCGTACTGCAAAAGAACAAGTAATGAACTCTTACTACTATGCATACCGTGACCGTCGTCAGAAAAAACGTGACTTCCGCAAATTGTGGATCACTCGTATCAACGCGGCAGCTCGTATGAACGGACTTTCATACTCACAATTGATGCATGGTTTGAAATTGGCTGAGATCGAAGTTAACCGTAAAATGCTTGCTGACTTGGCTGTTAACGATGCAGCAGCTTTCACAGCTCTTGCAGATGCAGCTAAAGCAAAACTTGGTAAATAATAACAGATAAGACTGGAACAGGATTGTCCCAGTCTTTTTAAAAATAAAGGAGAAAAATATGGCTTCAAAAATGCTACATACTTGCTTGCGAGTAGAAAATCTTGAAAAATCAATTGCATTTTATCAAGATGCTTTTGGATTTAAAGAATTGCGTCGCAGAGATTTTCCAGACCATGCCTTCACGATTGTCTATCTAGGTCTTGAGGGTGATGACTATGAGTTGGAGTTGACTTATAACTACGATCATGGTCCTTATGTGGTTGGAGATGGATTTGCCCATATCGCCCTAAGTACACCTGATCTTGAGGCGCTTCATCAAGAGCATAGTGCCAAAGGTTATGAAGTGACTGAGCCAAATGGTCTACCAGGAACTGCACCAAACTATTACTTTGTCAAAGATCCTGATGGCTACAAGGTTGAAGTCATTCGTGAAAAATAATCTCGTGAAGTCAAGTGGAATGTTCGTTTTCTACTTGACTTTTTTTAGCTGAAAGAGTATACTAATAAAAATTTAACCTTTAAGGGGAGTCCAGAGAGACTCACAAGGTGTCAGATAAAAGAATAGTGCAATTTTCTAGAGGAGACTTTTTGAGTGTGCTCTCTTCTGTTGTACGATTTTAACTGAGGCCTTGCACTAGCAAGGTCTTTTCTTTGTCTGGTCCCCTTAAAATTTAAGGAGGAAAAGTCATGAATCCCACATGTAAGAAACGTTTGGGTGCCATTCGTTTGGAAACCATGAAGGTGGTAGCACAGGAGGAAATCGCGCCAGCAATCTTTGAATTAGTTCTAGAAGGAGAAATGGTTGAAGCCATGCGAGCAGGCCAATTTCTTCATCTGCGTGTGCCTGATGACGCCCATCTCTTGCGTCGTCCTATTTCAATTTCGTCTATTGATAAGGTAAAGAAGCAGTGTCATCTCATTTACCGGATTGAAGGAGCTGGGACAGCTATTTTTTCAACCTTAAGTCAGGGAGATACTCTTGATGTGATGGGACCTCAGGGGAATGGATTTGACTTGTCTGACCTGGATGAGCAGAGCCAGATTCTCTTAGTTGGAGGGGGGATTGGTGTACCTCCTTTACTTGAGGTGGCCAAGGAATTGCATGCGCGTGGAGTAAAAGTAGTGACAGTCCTTGGTTTTGCGAACAAGGATGCTGTTATTTTAGAGACGGAATTAGCTCAATATGGTCAAGTCTTCGTAACGACAGATGATGGTTCTTATGGTATCAAGGGAAATGTTTCCGTTGTTATCAAGGATTTAGACAATCAATTTGATGCTGTTTACTCATGTGGGGCGCCTGGAATGATGAAGTATATCAATCAAACCTTCTATAACCATCCAAGGGCCTATCTATCTCTGGAATCTCGTATGGCTTGTGGGATGGGGGCTTGTTATGCCTGCGTCCTAAAAGTGCCAGAAAGCGAGACGGTCAGCCAACGCGTCTGTGAAGATGGCCCTGTTTTCCGCACAGGAACAGTTGTATTATAAGGAGAAAATCATGACTATAAATCGTTTACAAGTTTCTCTACCTGGTTTGGATTTGAAAAATCCGATTATTCCAGCATCAGGCTGTTTTGGTTTTGGACAAGAGTATGCCAAGTACTATGATTTAGACCTTTTAGGTTCTATTATGATTAAGGCGACAACCCTTGAACCACGCTTTGGCAATCCAACTCCAAGGGTGGCAGAAACACCTGCTGGTATGCTCAATGCAATTGGCTTGCAAAATCCGGGTTTGGAGGTTGTTTTGGCTGAAAAGCTACCTTGGCTGGAAAGAGAGTATCCAAATCTTCCTATTATCGCCAATGTGGCTGGTTTTTCAAAACAAGAGTATGCGGCTGTTTCTCATGGGATTTCCAAGGCAGCCAATGTAAAGGCTATCGAGCTCAATATTTCTTGCCCCAATGTAGATCACTGTAATCACGGACTTTTGATAGGTCAAGATCCAGATTTGGCTTATGATGTGGTGAAAGCAGCTGTGGAAGCCTCTGATGTACCAGTTTATGTCAAATTAACTCCTAGTGTGACCGATATCGTTACTGTCGCAAAAGCTGCAGAAGATGCGGGAGCAAGTGGCTTGACTATGATTAATACTCTGGTTGGAATGCGCTTTGACCTCAAAACCAGAAAACCAATCTTGGCCAATGGAACAGGTGGGATGTCTGGTCCAGCAGTTTTTCCAGTAGCCCTCAAACTCATCCGCCAAGTAGCCCAAATAACAGACCTGCCTATCATTGGAATGGGGGGAGTGGATTCGGCAGAAGCTGCACTAGAAATGTATCTGGCTGGAGCATCTGCCATTGGAGTTGGAACAGCTAACTTTACCAATCCATATGCCTGTCCTGATATCATCGAAAATCTGCCAAAAGCCATGGACAAATACGGCATTAGCAGTCTAGAAAATCTACGCAAGGAAGTAAAAGCCAGCCTTAGATAAGCTAGACCATCCTTATTGTCAATAAGAAATAGAATTTTCATCATTTTGTAATATTTTCTTCTTTTAACTATGTTAGAATAAAGTTAATTACGAATGATGTAGACGAATAACTACTTAGGGGAGTAAAATGAAGAGAACACTACTTGTAAGCACGGCAGTGCTTGCATTGGCAATTGTGCCCACAACATCAGTCTTTGCTGAAGATAGTAAAACAACGGACCAAAGTCAAACGACGAATAAGAGTCAATCTGTGGACAAAAATCAGTCTAAAGATAAAAATCAGACTCCAGCTTCAGAAGAGAAAAAAGTTGTTGAAAATACAAAGAATGAAGCTGAAAAGACGGAAAAAAAGAAAGAACCAGTTGTTGTAAAAGAAAATAATTCTAAAAAAGAGGCTATTCCAAATAAAGAAAAAGTTGAAGAAGCTCATAAGAATGGTTGGCAGAAAGAACATGGGAAATGGCTTTTTTATGAGAATAATCAACCAATCAAAAACTGGAAAAAGATTGCGAGTGTCTGGTATTTCTTTGATCAAAATGGAATCATGGCTAGCAATACTATTGTTAATGACTATGCTTTTCAAACTAGTGGAGCAATGGTAGAAAATTCCTGGGTAAAAATTGCGGATAAATGGTACTATGCTACAGATTCAGGAAAGATTGTTCGTAATAGATGGGAAAAAATTAGCAATGTTTGGTATTACTTCAAGCAAGATGGAGTTATGGCTAGCAATGTTCTAGTGAACGATTATCTTCTTAATAGTAGTGGAGCAATGGCTCATAATGCTTGGGTGAAGATTACTGATAAATGGTATTATGCTACAGATTCAGGAAAAATCCTTCGTAATAAATGGGAAAAGATTAAGGGCACATGGTACTATTTTAACAGTGATGGTGTGATGGCTAGTAATCAGTGGAAAGATGATTACTATCTAAAAAATAGTGGAGCAATGGCTCATAATGCTTGGGTGAAGATTACTGATAAATGGTATTATGCTACAGATTCAGGAAAGATCCTTCGTAATAAATGGGAAAAGATCAAGGGCACATGGTACTATTTTAACAGTGATGGTGTGATGGCTAGTAATCAGTGGAAAGATGCTTACTATCTAAAAAATAGTGGAGCAATGGCTGAAAAAGAATGGATTTTTGATAAATCTTATAATAGCTGGTTTTACCTAAAATCAGGTGGTGCTTATGCTTCACGTGAATGGATTGGTGCTTATTACCTCAAATCTGGTGGTTATATGGCCAAGAATGAATGGATTTTTGATCCTAACTACAATGCATGGTACTACCTGAAAGAAGATGGAAGCTATGTTACTGGTAGTTTTAATATTAAAAATAAAGAGTATTTCTTCCAGAGTAATGGAAAGTGGATTCAAAGTCCAAAATATTTTAAGGTTAAACCAATCACAGCCTATATTTATAGCGAATCAGGAGATATTTTGAGCTATGTCAATCAGGGAAGTATTGTGACCTATGATGCCTCTAAAAGCAAGGGTAATCGTCTAGCTGTTTCAATATCAGGCTTGTCCGGTTATATGAATCAAAGTGATTTGGCTTTAGTTGATGAAGGAAGTGAGTTTATTCCTCACTATACTACAGATGGAAGATTCCTATACCATGAACTTTCTCCATACACTAGTATACGGGTAGCTCCACATACTTCAGCTATGAAAATTGGTAAGAAGTATTATTCAAAGGATGGAGAACATTTCGATGGGTTTACTATCAAAAATCGTTTCCTTTTCAAGAATTTAACTGAACCAACCAACTATAGTGCGGATGAATTAAATAGAGTTTATTCGATTATGAATATCCGAAACAGTCGTCTTGCCGATAAAGGAGCAATTTTTAAGGAAGCTGAAAAACGTTACGGTGTCAATGCTCTCTATTTAATGGCTCACAGTGCGCTAGAAAGTGCTTGGGGACGTAGCCAAATTGCTAATGATAAAAATAACTTCTTCGGTATAGCTGCTTACGATACCAGTCCCTATGATTCAGCTAAGAAATTTGATGATGTAGACAAAGGAATTCTTGGTGCGGCCAAGTGGATTCGTGAGAACTATATTGACCGTGGAAGAGATCATCTTGGAAATAAAGCGACAGGAATGAATGTACGCTATGCATCAGATCCGTACTGGGGTGAAAAAATAGCTAGTATCATGATGAATATTAACAGTCGACTTGGTGGAAAAGATTAAAAGATAAGCAACGATAACTGCTGAAAAGTGGTTGTCGTTTTTTTATTTAACTATTATGCTTTACAAACTAGTGTGAAAGTGGTATATTATAGATGAAGCTACTAGTAGGTATTACAAAATAGATAGAAGGAGGAAGGGATGAAGGAAACTCAACTATTAAAAGGTGTTCTTGAAGGTTGTGTCTTGGATATGATAGGTCAAAAAGAGCGATATGGCTATGAGCTGGTTCAAACATTGCGAGAGGCTGGATTTGACACTATCGTTCCAGGAACTATTTATCCTTTGTTGCAAAAGTTAGAAAAAAATCAATGGATAAGAGGCGATATGCGCCCGTCGCCAGATGGTCCAGATCGGAAGTATTTTTCGTTAACGAAAGAAGGAGAAGAGCGTGTTTCGGTCTTTTGGCAACAATGGGACGATTTGAGTCAAAAAGTAGAAGGAATTAAGAATGGAGGGTAAACCATGACGAAAATGAAATATTATGAAGAAACAAGCGCTTTGTTGCATCAGTTTTCTGAGGACAATCAGCAGTATTTTGAGGAACTGTGGGATAGTTTTAATCTTGCTGGATTTCTCTATGATGAGGACTACCTCAGAGAGCAGATCTATTTGATGATGCTAGATTTCTCAGAAGCAGAACGAGATGGCATGAGTGCAGAGGATTATCTAGGTAAGAATCCTAAAAAAATAATGAAAGAGATGCTCAAGGAAGCACCTCGCAGTTCTATCAAGGAGTCCCTTTTGACGCCAATTCTTGTCCTAGCGGTATTACGTTATTATCAACTATTAAGTGATTTTTCTAAAGGTCCTCTCTTAACAGTCAATTTGCTTACTTTTTTAGGGCAACTTCTTCTTTTTCTGATTGGATTTGCTCTTGTGGCCACAATCTTACGTTGGGGCTTAGTCCAAGATTCTCCTAAAATGAAAATTGGCACTTATATTGTCGTTGGGATTATAGTTCTTCTAGTTGTTCTAGGATATGTAGAAATGGCAAGTTTCATACAAGAAGGAGTCTTAAATCTTCCGGCTCCCTGGGATAGTTTATCTGTCTTTACGATTTCGCTGGTCATCAGTATTTGGAATTGGAAAGAAGAGTTTTTTCGTCCCTTTAACAGTATGATTATTGCCCATCTTGTGGTAGGTTCTCTGCTTCGTTACTATGAGTGGATGGGAATTTCAAATGTTTTTCTTACAAAAGCTATTCCTTTAGCTGTCCTCTTTATTGGTATCTTTCTCATGTTCCGTGGATTTAAGAAGATAAAATGGAGTGAAATATAGTCAAAAAGCCGTTGCAAAGCGGTTTTTTGTTATAATGAAGGGAAGAATGTTAGAAATTAAAGGAGCAAAAATTTGATGAGATACATAACTCTTGGTCAAGATGACAAAGAATTATCAGAAATTGTTCTCGGAATGATGAGAATAAAAGATAAGTCTGTAAAAGAAGTTGAAGAGCTTGTAGAAACAGCACTTTCTGTTGGAATCAATGCCTTTGACTTGGCTGATATTTATGGTCGTGGTCGTTGTGAAGAACTGTTAGGTCTTGTCCTAAAAAATCGTCCAGATTTAAGAGAAAAGATGTGGATTCAGTCCAAATGTGGCATTCGCATTGAAGAATTTACCTATTTTGATTTTTCTAAGGACTATATTATAAAATCAGTTGACGGAATTTTGCAAAGATTGAAGATTGATCATCTAGATAGCTTGCTCCTTCATCGACCAGATGCTTTGATGGAATCTGACCAAGTAGCAGAAGCCTTTGATCTCCTTTATAAACAAGGTAAGGTTCGAAATTTTGGAGTTTCTAATCAAAATCCTATGATGATGGAGTTACTTAAAAAAGATGTCAAGCAGCCGTTAGCTGTTAATCAGCTACAATTGAGTGCGGCTTTTACTCCAGGATTCGAATCAGGTTTTCATGTTAATATGGAAGATAGTCAAGCAGCTATGCGAGATGGCAGCATTTTTGAATATTGCAAATTACACGATGTGGTCATTCAAGCATGGTCTGTCTTACAATTTGGGTATTTTAAAGGGAATTTTGTTGGAAATGAGAAATTCCAAGCTTTAAATCAAGTACTTGATCGTTTAGCTACTAAATATGGAGTAACCTCTTCAACTATTGCCATTTCTTGGATATTGCGTTATCCAGCAAAAATGCAGGCAGTCGTAGGTACAACAAATCCAAAGCATTTGATAGAAGCTAGCCAAGCGACAAACTTTAGCTTAACAAGAAAAGAATGGTATGAAATTTATCTTGCTGCAGGGAATGATTTGCCCTAGGTAGAAGCAGATGTAAATAAATCACAGTCAAAAAACCGTTTTAAAGCGGTTTTTTTGTTATAATGAAGTGAAGATTTATCGATATAAAAGGAGAAAACCATGACATTTGAAGAGATCCTGCCTGGATTAAAGGCTAAGAAAAAATATGTACGAACTGGTTGGGGAGGGGCTGAAAACTATGTGCAGCTTTTTGACACCATTGAACAAAACGGGGTTGCACTTGAAGTGACGCCCTACTTTCTAATCAACGTGTCTGGAGAAGGAGAAGGTTTTTCCATGTGGAGCCCGACACCTTGTGATGTTTTGGCGACGGATTGGGTAGAAGTCCATGACTAGACGTGTACTCATTACAGGAGTGAGTTCAGGAATTGGCTTGGCTCAAGCTCAACTTTTTTTAGAGAATGACTATCAAGTTTATGGAGTGGACCAAGGTGAAAATCCACTCTTAGAGGGTGATTTCCACTTTTTACAGAGAGATTTGACCTTGGACTTGGAACCTATTTTTGACTGGTGTCCTTGTGTGGATGTTTTGTGTAATACTGCTGGAGTTTTGGATGATTACAAACCACTGTTGGAACAAACAGCGCAAGAAATTCAAGAAATTTTTGAAATTAACTATGTGACTCCTGTTGAGTTGACTCGGTATTATTTGACACAAATGTTGGAAAATAAAAAGGGAATCATCATCAATATGTGCTCTATCGCTTCTAGTCTAGCAGGCGGTGGAGGACACGCCTATACTTCATCTAAGCATGCTTTGGCTGGCTTTACCAAGCAGTTGGCTCTAGACTATGCTGAAACTGGGATTCAGATCTTTGGTATCGCTCCAGGAGCAGTAAAGACAGCTATGACCGCTGCGGACTTTGAGCCAGGTGGCTTAGCAGACTGGGTGGCGAGTGAAACACCAATCAAGCGCTGGATTGAGCCAGAAGAAATAGCAGAGATTAGCCTTTTCTTAGCAAGTGGGAAAGCGAGTGCCATGCAAGGACAAATATTGACAATAGATGGTGGCTGGTCTTTGAAGTAGGGAGAATAAAGTTAATAAAAAGGAGCGCCCATGACACCGCAAAAAATGTGGAATGCCTACAAGCAAATCAATCCCTCAATTGGAGATGAGATAGATGCCTGGGCTTTTGGAGTAGATGCCGATCTCTTGGCAGATTTGGTTTTAAGAGGCGAAAAAACTGCAACAGCATCAGCTTATGATCTCTACGCACTAGAAGGCGAATTTCTTCCGCAAGATGGGACCTTTGAAGTCATTTTAGATAGTCAAAATCAGGATGTCTGTATTGTTGAAATTACAAAGGTTTCTGTCCAGCCCTTCAATCAAGTTTCTGCTGACCATGCCTACAAGGAAGGAGAGGGAGATAAATCCTTAGCTTATTGGCGGCAGGTTCATGAGGACTTCTTCACTGAGTGGCTGCGCGAGGCAGGACTGACTTTTACACCTGACAGTAAGGTTGTTTTAGAAGAATTTCGCAAGGTCTACCCACTGTAGACTGTTAGACGGAAGAAAGTTTTGGAAATCACCGTCCAATCCTTTTTTCTCAGGCAAAACATGATATAATAAGTTTGTTTGAAGAAGAGCTCTAGCTCTTAAACTTAGAATAGGAGAAAACTATGCAAGCAGTTGAACATTTTATTAAGCAATTTGTTCCTGAACATTATGATTTATTTTTAGATTTGAGTCGTGAGACCAAGACGTTTTCAGGGAAAGTGACCATCACTGGGCAAGCACAGAGTGACAGCATTTCCCTTCATCAAAAAGACTTGGAAATCGCCACTGTAGAAGTTGCAGGGGGAGCTCGACCATTTACAGTTGACCATGACAATGAAGCTCTTCATATTGAATTAGCTGAGGCTGGTCAAGTTGAAGTGGTTATCGCTTTCTCAGGAAAAATTACAGACAACATGACAGGGATTTACCCATCTTACTACACAGTTGATGGAGTGAAGAAGGAAGTATTGTCTACTCAATTTGAGAGCCATTTTGCGCGCGAAGCCTTCCCATGTGTGGATGAGCCAGAAGCCAAAGCAACTTTTGACCTTTCTCTACGTTTTGACCAAGAAGAAGGTGAATTGGCCTTGTCTAACATGCCAGAAATCGATGTTGAAAACCGTAAGGAAACAGGTATCTGGAAGTTTGAGACAACACCTCGTATGTCCTCTTACTTGTTAGCCTTTGCTGCGGGTGATTTGCAAGGTGTGACGGCTAAAACTAAAAACGGTACCCTCGTAGGTGTTTATTCAACCAAAGCTCACCCACTATCAAACCTTGATTTCTCACTGGATATCGCTGTTCGCTCTATCGAGTTTTACGAAGATTACTATGGAGTTAAATACCCAATCCCTCAATCTCTCCACATTGCCCTTCCTGACTTCTCAGCTGGAGCTATGGAAAACTGGGGTCTTGTGACCTACCGTGAAGTTTACTTGGTTGTGGATGAGAACTCTACCTTTGCCAGCCGTCAACAAGTTGCCCTTGTTGTGGCCCATGAATTGGCTCACCAATGGTTTGGTAACCTCGTAACTATGAAATGGTGGGATGACCTTTGGCTCAATGAAAGCTTTGCTAACATGATGGAGTACGTCTGTGTGGATGCTATTGAACCAAGCTGGAATATCTTTGAAGATTTCCAAACAGGTGGTGTTCCGTCTGCCTTGAAACGTGATGCTACTGATGGTGTTCAATCTGTTCACGTCGAAGTGAAACATCCAGATGAAATCAATACGCTCTTTGACGGAGCTATCGTCTATGCCAAAGGAAGCCGCCTCATGCACATGCTTCGTCGTTGGCTAGGTGATGCCGATTTTGCCAAAGGTTTGCATGCCTACTTTGAAAAACATCAATACAGCAATACAATTGGTCGTGACCTTTGGGATGCTCTTGGTCAAGCATCTGGACGTGATGTTGCAGCCTTCATGGATTCTTGGTTGGAACAACCTGGTTACCCAGTACTTACTGTCAAAGTTGAAAATGATGTTTTGAAGATTTCACAAAAACAATTCTTCATCGGCGAGCACGAAGACAAGAACCGTCTCTGGGTGGTACCACTTAACAGCAACTGGAAAGGATTGCCTGATACACTTGAAACTGAAAGTATTGAAATTCCTGGCTATGCAGCCCTTCTTGCTGAAAATGAAGGAGCTCTTCGTCTCAACACTGAAAATACAGCCCACTACATTACAGACTATCAAGGAGATTTGTTAGATGCAGTTCTTGCTGACCTAGTTGAGCTTGATAACACAAGCAAACTGCAAATCGTCCAAGAACGTCGCTTGCTTGCTGAAGCAGGGCATATTTCTTATGCTGACTTGCTTCCAGTCCTTGATAAACTTGCCAAGGAAGAGTCTTACCTTGTGGTTTCAGCTGTTTCTCAAGTGATTTCTGCTCTTGAGCGCTTTATCGATGAAGGAACAGAGGCTGAAACGGCCTTCAAAGCATTAGTTGCTAAATTGGCTCGTCACAACTATGACCGTCTTGGTTTTGAAGCTAAAGATGGCGAATCAGATGAGGATGAATTGGTTCGTCAGTTGGCTGTTTCTATGATGATTCGCTCAAACGATGCAGAAGCTAGTCAAGTCGCTAGCCAAATCTTCGCGACTCACAAGGAGAATCTTGCAGGACTTCCAGCAGCTATTCGCTCACAAGTTCTGATCAATGAGATGAAACATCATGAGGCTAAAGACTTGTTAGCACTTTATCTTGATACTTATACTCACGCAACAGATGCTGTCTTTAAACGTCAGTTGGCAGCAGCTCTTGCATACAGTACAGATGCGGATAATATCCAAAACTTGATTACTTCTTGGAAGGACAAATTTGTGGTTAAACCACAGGACTTGTCTGCTTGGTACTTCCAGTTCTTAAGCCATCAGGCAACTCAGGAAACAGCATGGTCTTGGGCTCGTGAAAATTGGGCTTGGATTAAGGCAGCTCTTGGTGGAGATATGAGCTTTGATAGCTTTGTTATCCTTCCTGCTCACGTATTTAAGACTCAGCAACGCTTGGCAGAGTACAAGGAATTCTTTGAACCGCAACTTTCTGACCTTGCTCTTAGCCGTAATATCGGTATGGGAATCAAGGAAATTGCAGCGCGTGTTGACTTGATTAACCGTGAAAAAGCTGCAGTGGAAGTAGTCGTTCTTCAATACGGAAATGCATAAATAAGCCTAAATAAAAAGAAAACTCAGCTATCTCATGTAAAATGCAGAGAGTTGAGTTTTTTTTAAGGCAAATTTGGTATAATGGTTTTATTAAGGAGGAGTTTCTCATGATAAAAATCTTATTGGTTGAGGATGACCTAGGCCTGTCAAATTCAGTATTTGACTTTTTAGACGATTTTGCGGATGTCATGCAGGTATTTGATGGGGAAGAAGGTCTCTACGAAGCTGAAAGTGGCGTCTATGATTTGATTTTGCTCGATTTGATGTTACCTGAAAAAAATGGCTTCCAAGTCTTGAAAGAATTGCGTGAAAAGGGAATTACGACTCCAGTTCTGATCATGACTGCCAAGGAAAGTTTGGATGACAAGGGACATGGATTTGAACTGGGAGCAGATGATTATCTGACTAAACCTTTCTACCTAGAAGAACTCAAAATGCGGATTCAAGCGCTTCTCAAACGTTCAGGTAAATTTAATGAAAACACCTTGACTTATGGAAATATTGTGGTTAATTTGTCAACCAATACCGTTAAAGTCGAAGATACTCCTGTCGAATTGCTAGGTAAAGAGTTTGATTTATTAGTTTATTTCCTTCAAAATCAAAATGTTATTTTGCCTAAGACTCAGATTTTTGATCGTCTATGGGGATTTGATAGTGATACAACGATTTCGGTTGTCGAAGTCTATGTTTCAAAAGTCCGTAAGAAATTAAAAGGAACCACTTTTGCAGAGAATTTGCAAACCTTGCGTAGTGTTGGGTATATTTTAAAAGATGTTCAGTAAACTAAAAAAAACATGGTATGCGGATGACTTTAGTTATTTTATCCGTAACTTTGGTGTCTTCACTCTGATTTTTTCCACCATGACTCTAATTATTTTGCAGGTTATGCATTCAAGTCTCTATACTTCGGTGGATGATAAGCTCCACGGACTGAGTGAAAATCCTCAGGCGGTTATTCAGCTTGCGGTAAATAGGGCAACAGAAGAGATTAAAGATTTAGAGAATGCCGCTACAGATACTAGTAAGACTGAGATAAAACCCAATGTCAGTTCAAACACAGAAGTCATTCTTTTTGATAAGAATTTTACCCAGCTCCTTTCTGGAAATCGATTTTTGGGATTGGATAAGATTAAGTTAGAAAAGAAAGAATTAGGTCATATCTATCAGATTCAGGTATTTAATAGCTATGGACAGGAAGAAATCTATCGCATGATCTTGATGGAAACGAATATCAGTTCGGTTTCAACCAATATCAAGTATGCAGCTGTCTTGATTAATACCAGTCAGTTGGAGCAAGCAAGTCAAAAGCATGAGAAATTGATTGTGATCGTGATGGCAAGTTTCTGGATTCTATCTTTGCTTGCCAGTCTCTATCTGGCTAGGGTCAGTGTTCGTCCTTTACTTGAAAGTATGCAGAAGCAACAGTCTTTTGTGGAAAATGCCAGTCATGAGTTACGAACTCCACTTGCAGTTTTGCAAAATCGCTTAGAGACCCTTTTCCGTAAGCCAGAAGCTACCATTATGGATGTGAGCGAAAGCATTGCCTCGAGTTTGGAAGAAGTCCGAAATATGCGTTTTTTGACGACAAACTTGCTGAACTTAGCTCGTAGAGATGATGGGATTAAGCCGGAACTTGCAGAAGTTCCAACCAGTTTTTTCAATACGACTTTCACAAACTATGAAATGATTGCTTCAGAAAATGACCGTGTCTTTCGTTTTGAAAATCGCATCCATCGAACGATTGTAACAGATCAACTTCTTTTGAAACAGCTGATGACCATCCTATTTGATAATGCTATCAAATATACTGAGGAGGATGGTGAAATTGATTTTATGATTTCAGCGACTGATCGTAATCTTTATTTGCTAGTTTCCGACAATGGAGTCGGTATTTCAGCAGAAGATAAGAAGAAAATTTTTGACCGTTTTTATCGAGTAGACAAGGCTAGAACCCGTCAAAAAGGTGGTTTTGGTTTAGGTTTATCCCTAGCCAAGCAAATTGTAGATGCCCTAAAAGGAAGCATTACTGTCAAAGATAATAAACCAAAGGGAACAATCTTTGAAGTGAAGATTGCCATCCACACACCATCTAAAAAGAAAAAATAAAAATATCGCTCCAGATGGGGCGATATTTTGGATTTATCTTCTACGTTTTCGCTTGATAATAGATCGTTGAACTTTTAAGACAAGTAAGCTGGATCCGATTGCTGTGGCAAAGGCAAGAGCAGTTGATAATTTTAATGCTAAAAAGATAAAACTAAAGATAGCAATACAGATACAAAAAACAGCGATATTAACAAAAAATAGGATTTCCTTGAGATTGGCATCAGATTGCGCTTCAGGTGTATAATCTTGATAGCGAGGAACCTGCTGGCTTAATTCTTCTTGATTGTCTACCTCATAGGATTGTAATTTTCTTACGGGCATTATTCTCTCCTTAACAGTACATACCTATTTTATCATTTTTTCAGCAGAGAATTATTACAGAAAGGTTACAATAAGAATAAAGTCCCTTTTCATTTTTAAAGAATGGCTGATTTTCCAGAAATGTGGTATAATTTTTCTTATGGAAAAGATTATCATTACAGCAACTGCTGAAAGTATTGAACAAGTTAAACAACTTCTCGAAGCTGGCGTAGACCGTATCTATGTCGGTGAGAAAGATTTTGGCCTTCGCCTGCCAACGACCTTTAGTTATGACCAATTGCGTGAAATCGCTAATCTGGTTCATGATACTGGTAAGGAATTGATCGTTGCGGTTAACGCCCTCATGCACCAAGATATGATGGATCGTATCAAGCCTTTCTTAGACTTTTTGGAAGAAATCAAGACAGACTACATTACGATTGGGGATGCAGGTGTCTTTTACGTAGTCAACCGCGATGGTTATTCCTTTAAGACCATCTACGATGCTTCAACCATGGTAACTAGCAGTCGCCAGATTAACTTCTGGGGACAAAAGGCTGGCGCATCTGAGGCTGTTTTGGCGCGTGAAATTCCATCTGCTGAACTCTTCAAAATGCCAGAGATTTTGGAAATTCCTGCTGAAGTTTTGGTTTACGGAGCTAGTGTTATTCACCATTCTAAGCGTCCGCTCTTGCAAAACTACTATAACTTCACGCATATCGATGATGAAAAGACTCGCAAGCGTGACCTTTTCTTGGCAGAGCCAAGTGACCCTGAGAGCCATTATTCCATTTTTGAAGACAATCATGGTACTCATATCTTTGCCAATAACGACCTTGATTTGATGACAAAATTGACAGAATTGGTAGAGCATGGCTTTACTCACTGGAAACTAGAAGGGCTCTACACTCCTGGTCAGAACTTTGTTGAAATTGCAAAACTCTTTATCCAAGCGCGTAGCTTGATTCAAGAGGGCAATTTTAGCCATGACCAAGCCTTCTTGCTGGATGAAGAAGTACGTAAACTTCACCCTAAAAACCGTTTCCTTGATACAGGATTTTATGACTACGATCCTGACATGGTTAAATAGGACATCAAAACCCGAAATAAAAATGTTCGGGTTTTTCAAGTGTATCCATGAAATAAAAAGGGATACATGTTATAATAAAAGTAGCTCTTTAATGGAGGTGTTTGAGTGGAAAATCTGAAGAAAATGGCAGGTATCAAGGCTGCTGAGTTTGTCAAGGATGGGATGGTTGTCGGACTGGGAACGGGTTCTACTGCCTATTATTTTGTCGAAGAAATCGGTCGTCGTATTAAGGAAGAAGGCTTGCAGATTACAGCTGTAACGACTTCTAGTGTGACTAGTAAACAGGCTGAAGGGCTTAATATCCCACTCAAGTCTATTGACCAAGTAGACTTTGTCGATGTGACAGTCGACGGGGCGGATGAAGTGGATAATCAGTTTAATGGAATCAAAGGCGGTGGTGGTGCCCTTCTGATGGAGAAGGTTGTCGCAACGCCCTCAAAAGAATATATTTGGGTGGTAGACGAAAGCAAACTAGTTGAGAAATTGGGCGCTTTTAAACTGCCTGTAGAAGTAGTTCAGTATGGTGCAGAACAGGTCTTCCGTCGTTTTGAGCGAGCTGGCTACAAACCAAGTTTCCGTGAAAAAGACGGCCAACGTTTTGTGACGGATATGCAGAACTTTATCATTGACTTAGCCTTGGATGTCATCGAGGATCCAATTGCCTTTGGCCAAGAATTGGACCATATCGTTGGTGTCGTGGAGCACGGCTTGTTTAACCAAATGGTGGATAAGGTCATCGTTGCTGGACGAGACGGGGTTCAGATTTTAACTTCAACAAAAACAAGATAACTAAAATAATAAGGAGATACACTATGTCAAAATTTAATCGTATTCACTTGGTAGTACTGGATTCTGTAGGAATCGGTGCTGCACCAGATGCCAATAACTTTGTCAATGCAGGGGTTCCAGACGGAGCTTCGGACACACTGGGACACATTTCAAAAACAGTTGGTTTGAATGTGCCAAACATGGCTAAAATCGGTTTAGGAAATATTCCTCGGGAAACTCCTCTTAAGACTGTAGCAGCCGAAAGCAATCCAACAGGATATGCAACAAAATTAGAGGAAGTATCTCTTGGTAAGGATACCATGACTGGACACTGGGAAATCATGGGACTCAATATTACTGAGCCTTTCGATACTTTTTGGAACGGATTCCCAGAAGAAATCTTGACAAAGATTGAAGAATTTTCGGGACGTAAGGTCATTCGTGAAGCCAACAAACCTTACTCAGGTACGGCTGTTATCGATGATTTTGGACCTCGTCAGATGGAAACTGGAGAGTTGATTATCTATACTTCAGCTGACCCTGTTTTGCAAATTGCTGCTCACGAAGACATCATTCCTTTGGATGAATTGTACCGTATCTGTGAATACGCTCGTTCGATTACCCTTGAGCGCCCTGCCCTTCTAGGACGTATCATTGCCCGTCCTTATGTGGGTGAGTCTGGTAACTTCACTCGTACAGCAAACCGTCGTGACTTGGCTGTATCTCCATTTGCACCAACTGTTTTGGATAAGTTGAACGAAGCTGGTATCGATACTTATGCTGTTGGTAAAATCAATGATATCTTTAACGGTGCTGGTATCAACCATGACATGGGACACAATAAGTCAAACAGCCACGGAATTGATACACTATTGAAGACTATGGGACTTGCTGAGTTTGAAAAAGGATTCTCTTTCACAAACTTGGTGGACTTTGATGCCCTTTACGGCCACCGTCGTAATGCTCATGGTTATCGTGATTGCTTGCATGAGTTTGATGAACGCTTGCCTGAAATTATCGCAGCCATGAGAGAGAACGACCTTCTCTTGATTACTGCGGACCATGGAAATGACCCAACCTATGCAGGAACAGACCACACTCGTGAATATATTCCATTGTTGGCCTACAGCCCTGCCTTTAAAGGAAATGGTGTCATTCCAGTAGGACATTTTGCAGATATCTCAGCGACTATTGCCGATAACTTCGGTGTTGAAACTGCCATGATTGGGGAAAGTTTCTTAGATAAATTGGTATAAGATGACGCGATATGCTATACTTGTTCGGGGCATTAATGTAGGTGGGAAAAATAAGGTTGTCATGGCGCAACTTCGTCAAGAACTGACAGAGTTGGGACTGGAAAAGGTTGAGACCTACATCAACAGTGGCAATATTTTCTTTACTTCGACAGCTCCCAAAGCCCGATTGGTTGAAAAGTTGGAGGCATTCTTTGAAATCCATTATCCATTTATTCAGAGCTTTTCCTTGCTGAGTCAGGAAGACTATGAAGCAGAGCTGGAGAATCTGCCAGATTGGTGGACCAAAGACCTGGCTCGAAAAGATGTGCTCTTCTACACGGAGAGCTTGGATGTGGATAAAGTCATTGAGAAAGTTGAAAGTTTAGAACTGGAAGATGAAGTTCTTCATTTCGGAAAACTTGGTATTTTCTGGGGGAAATTTTCTGAAGAATCCTACTATGCAACTGCCTATCACAAATACTTACTCAAGATGCCTTTCTACCGCCAAATCACCATTCGTAATGCTAAAACTTTTGACAAAATCGGTCAAATGATAAAAAATAATAAAGGAGAACACAATGACATTTTTAGATAAAATCAATGAAACAGCTGCTTTCCTGAAAGACAAGGGAATCCAAGCGCCTGAGTTTGGTCTAATCCTTGGATCAGGTCTGGGAGAACTGGCAGAAGAAATCGAAAATCCAGTTGTAGTAGACTATACAGATATTCCGAACTGGGGCCGTTCGACAGTAGTCGGTCACGCTGGTAAATTGGTATATGGAAAACTTGCAGGTCGCAAGGTCTTGGCTCTTCAAGGACGTTTCCATTTCTACGAAGGAAATCCTCTTGAAGTCGTGACTTTCCCAGTACGTGTGATGAAAGTTCTCGGATGTGAAGGTGTTATTGTAACCAATGCTGCAGGAGGTATTGGATTTGGTCCTGGTACCTTGATGGCTATCTCAGACCATATCAATATGACGGGGCAGAACCCATTGATGGGTGAAAATTTGGATGAGTTTGGTCCACGTTTCCCAGACATGTCTAAAGCCTACACTCCAGAATATCGTGCTACTGCCCATGAAGTGGCTAAGAAACTTGGTATCAAGCTTGATGAAGGTGTCTATATTGGTGTAACAGGTCCGACTTATGAAACCCCAGCAGAAATTCGTGCCTATAAGACACTTGGAGCAGATGCAGTTGGTATGTCTACAGTTCCTGAAGTGATTGTGGCAGCCCACTCTGGCTTGAAAGTTCTCGGTATTTCATGTATTACTAACCATGCTGCAGGTTTCCAAGAAGAACTCAACCACGAAGAAGTTGTAGAAGTGACTGAACGTGTTAAAGGCGACTTCAAAGGCTTGCTTAAAACGATTCTTGCTGAATTGTAATCATGTTAATAGAATTGAGGAGTATTTTTCGAAAAATTCCTTATAATTTTAGATTATTCATAGCAGTAATTCTGCAAGGAATAGTTTCGGGTTTATCTGGTATATTTCTCCATTATCTTTTAGAGATGATGGAGAAGCTAGCTTTTGGTCAGTCAGAGCACCATAGTGGATTTTTGACAGATGGAGTTTCCTCCTCACGGATAGGACTAAGTTTAATAATCGTGGGTCTTAGCTCGTCCTTAGTCTGGTACTTCTTGCAAAAAGAGTCGAAGATTTTTTCCATCAAAGCTCAGATGAAGGATGAGACTTCACAATACAAGCTTCATTTTCTAAAACAGCTATTTCATTCAATTTGGCAGATCATTGCAGTTGGAGGGGGAGCCCCTATTGGCAAAGAAGCTGCACCACGAGAAATTGGAACTCTATTTGCAGGACCAATTGGAAAAATATGTTCTCTCTCTAAGAAGGATCAAATCTTTCTCCTTGCTTGTGGTGCTGGTGCTGGTTTAGCAGCTGTCTATCAGGTTCCATTAACAAGTGTCTTCTTTGTTTTTGAAACCCTAGGAATTGCTCTATCTATTAAACGATTTGTCTTAGTCGGTTTGACTACCTATGTGTCAACCTATACAGCAGGCTTGGTTATTTCAGATCAGGCTCTCTACCAGATTCCAGCTATCACATGGTCATTAAAGGAAATATGGATTATTCCCTTATTACTTCTTTTCTTAACCCCACTGGCTTGGCTTTTTGGTCGCTTAAGTAAAGAAGCGTCTTCAAACAGAATAAAAGATAAACGAATACTTCTCACATTGCCCTCAGCTTTTCTTTTTCTTGTTGGTCTTGCAAGTTCCTTTCCACATCTACTTGGTAATGGACGCATGATGGCTCAGGAAATTTTAAATGGTAGCAGTGGTCAAACAGTGCTTCTCATGTTTTTCCTAAAAGCAGTGGTCGTTCTTATTATCCTTTGGGCAGGGGCCTATGGTGGTACTCTTACGCCATCTTTTGCCTTGGGGATGGCTGGAGCTGCCCTCTTTGGAATAATTCTAGGTGTGGATAGCCAGCCAACCACTTTACTTTTGGGATCTGTTTGCTTTTTGTCCGTGACTTTGAAGGCTCCCTGGTCTGCAACCGGATTAGTTATAGGTTTCACTGGGCTAGGTATAGATTCTATTCCGTATTTCTTAGTAACAGCTGTTTTAGCCTATGAATTTGCAAAAATGCTAGACCGCTTTCCTTGGGCTAGCATATTGTGTCAGAAGTCAAAGAATAAAGTAATTAGGTAGGAAATGCCCATTTCTTCTAGTCAGGGATTTATCTTAAAAGATTAAAAACTATTGTCAGTTTATCAATAACTGTTTTAAATAAAAATGTAGTAGGCTTATCGGAGTCATGATTGAATACGATTTTTCCTAGCTATGAAATATAAAAATAAAAAAAGAAAGGTAGAGCGTGTGTTCTGATTTGAACACGAGCGGAAAACTTTTCATAACAATAAAAGAAAGGATGGGTTAACTGTATTCATTGAACTGAATACGGGCGGAGAACTGTGTAAAAAAGATAAACTTCCCAGCATCGTCGATGCTACATCAGTTTCCTATTTTTACTTTGTTCTCTGTCGCTATCCTGAATATAAAAAAAGAAAGGTAGAGTGAGGTGTTCTAATTTGAACACGAGCGGAAAACTCGGAAAATAGATAATCTGACTGAGAAATCAGGATTTCTCGTCAGATTCCTAATTTTCAGTCGTTTTCTTGTCGCTCTTTGTATCATAAATTATGTCTATCCATATTGCTGCTCAGCAGGGTGAAATTGCTGATAAAATTCTTCTTCCTGGAGATCCTCTTCGTGCTAAATTTATTGCGGAAAATTTCCTTGAAGATGCTGTTTGTTTTAACGAAGTGCGTAACATGTTTGGTTACACTGGTACTTACAAAGGCCACCGTGTATCTGTCATGGGAACTGGGATGGGGATGCCATCCATTTCGATTTATGCGCGTGAGTTGATTGTTGACTACGGTGTGAAAAAATTGATCCGTGTGGGAACAGCAGGTTCTTTGAATGAAGACGTTCACGTCCGTGAATTAGTTTTGGCGCAGGCAGCGGCAACCAACTCTAACATCATCCGTAATGACTGGCCACAGTATGATTTCCCACAAATCGCTAGCTTTGATTTGCTGGACAAGGCCTACCATATCGCCAAAGAACTCGGTATGACCACCCACGTTGGGAACGTTTTGTCATCTGATGTCTTTTATTCAAACTACTTTGAAAAAAACATCGAGCTTGGTAAATGGGGAGTCAAGGCTGTGGAAATGGAAGCAGCAGCTCTCTACTATTTGGCAGCCCAACATCATGTTGACGCCCTTGCTATCATGACTATCTCTGATAGTTTGGTCAATCCAGATGAAGACACGACTGCAGAGGAACGCCAAAATACCTTTACTGATATGATGAAGGTTGGTTTGGAAACCTTGATTGCAGAATAAAATGTAAAAGAAAATCCTGATTTTAAGTAAAATCAGGATTTTTTCATGGATGCAATTTTTTCGGGGTCTGGTGTGACACGGAGGGTCTTTTGTCCTGTGTAAGTGACAAAGCCTGGTTTTCCGCCAGTTGGTTTGTTGAGTTTCTTGACTTCAATCATATCTACCTGCACCAGATTTGACAGGCGACCTTGAGAGAAGTAGGCGGCCAGCTCTGCTGCGTCAGTCTTGACTTCATCAGATGGGTCTAGGTTGCCTGAGATGACAACGTGGCTTCCAGGAATGTCCTTGGCATGGAACCAAAGTTCCTCCTTGCGGGCCATTTTAAAGGTTAGCTCCTCGTTTTGTAGGTTGTTTCGGCCGACATAGATGATGGTTTTGCCATCGCTTGCTAGATATTGTTCTGGTTTTTTGCGTTTCTGTATTTTCTCCCGTTGTCTTCTGCGGATAAAGCCAGTTTGAATCAATTCTTCACGGATTTCAGCGATTTCTTCCAGTCCAGCTTGGTTGAGGACGGTCTCCACACTTTCCAGATAGAGAATAGTTGCCTTGGTTTCCTCAATCAGATCAGTCAAGTATTTGACAGCTTCTTTGAGTTTTTGGTAACGTTTAAAGTAGCGTTGGGCATTCTGGTTGGGAGTTAAGGCCTTATCAAGCGCAATGGTGATAGGTTGGTTGGTGTAGTAGTTGTCTAGGATAACCTGGTCTTGGTCGTTAGGCACTTGATGGAGGAAGGTTGTTAGCAATTCCCCTTTTTGACGAAATTCCTCCGCATTGTCTGTCGCCAGTAACTCTTTTTCTTGTTTTTTCAGCTTATGGCGATTTTTTTGAAGTTCATTTTCAACACGACGAATGAGTTCACTGGCTTGCTGTTTGACGCGGTCGCGTTCAGCCTTATCCTTATAGTAGGTGTCCAACAAATCAGAAAGATTTGCAAAAGGCTCTCCCACCTGATTTGCAAAAGGAACTGGGCTGAAGGAAGTCTCAGTCAAGCATGGTTTGGTTTCTTGATTGAAAAAGTTTCGGAAAGTGGAAAGTTTTTCACTAACCAGTATGCTTTCCAATTCATTTGCCGTATCGCGTCCCAGACCTTGAAAGAGGCTTTGAAGATTTTTAGCTGTCGTTTCCTGTGTTTGCAGGATTTCAAATAGTTTCTCGTCCTTGATCGTAAAAGGATTGAGAGATACCGTACTTGGCGGAGCGATATAGGTTGATCCAGGAAGCAAGGTGCGGTAGCTATTTTGTGAAAAGCCAACGTGTTTGATGACTTCGAGGATTTTATGACTGCTTTTATCGACCAGTAGAATATTACTGTGTTTGCCCATGATCTCGATAATGAGAGTCGCCTGAATATGGTCCCCAATTTCGTTTTTATTGGAAACTGTCATTTCCACAATACGGTCATTTTCCACTTGCTCAATCGACTCAATCAGGGCACCCTGCAAATACTTTCTCAAAACCATGATAAAGGTAGAAGGTTGGGCTGGATTTTCAAAAGTCGTTTGGGTCAGCTGAATGCGTCCAAAAACTGGATGGGCAGAAAGGAGCAGGCGATGACTTTGGCGATTGCTGCGGATTTGCAAGACTAATTCTTGTTCAAAAGGCTGATTGATTTTCTGGATGCGACCATTCACTAACTCTCTTCGCAATTCCTCAACCATGTGGTGTAAAAAAAATCCGTCAAATGACATCGTTCTCTCCTTGTGATTGTATTCCATAGTATTATATCAAAAAGGTAGAATAAAATCATGGAAATGTGGTATAATAAAGCCAAGTAAAGAGAAACGAGAAGTACATGTATATTGAAATGGTAGATGAAACTGATCAAGTTTCAAAAGAAATGTTGCAACAAACCCAAGAAATTTTGGAATTTGCAGCCCAAAAATTAGGAAAAGAAGACAAGGAAATGGCAGTCACCTTTGTGACCAACGAGCGTAGTCATGAACTCAATCTAGAGTACCGTGACACCGACCGTCCGACAGATGTCATCAGCCTCGAGTATAAACCAGAGTTAGAAATTGCCTTTGACGAAGAAGATTTACTTGAAAATCCAGAATTGGCAGAGATGATGTCTGAGTTTGATGCCTATATTGGGGAACTTTTCATCTCTATCGATAAGGCACATGAGCAGGCCGAGGAATATGGCCACAGCTTTGAGCGTGAGATGGGCTTCTTGGCAGTACACGGCTTTTTACATATCAACGGCTATGATCACTACACTCCGGAAGAAGAAGCGGAGATGTTCGGTTTACAAGAAGAAATTTTGACAGCCTATGGACTCACAAGACAATAAACGAAAATGGAAAAATCGTGACCTGATATCCAGTTTAGAATTTGCCATCACAGGAATTTTTACTGCTATCAAGGAAGAACGCAATATGCGAAAACATGCAGTGACGGCTCTTGTAGTCATCCTTGCAGGTTTTGTTTTTCAGGTGTCACGAATCGAATGGCTCTTTCTCCTATTGAGCATTTTCTTAGTAGTAGCCTTTGAAATTATCAATTCTGCTATTGAAAATGTGGTGGATTTGGCCAGTCACTATCACTTTTCCATGCTGGCTAAAAATGCCAAGGATATGGCGGCTGGCGCGGTATTAGTGGTCTCTCTTTTTGCAGCCTTAACAGGCGCATTGATTTTTCTCCCACGAATCTGGGATTTATTATTTTAAACAGTAAGAGGAAATTATGACTTTTAAATCAGGCTTTGTAGCCATTTTAGGACGTCCCAATGTTGGGAAGTCAACCTTTTTAAACCACGTCATGGGGCAAAAGATTGCCATCATGAGTGACAAGGCGCAGACAACGCGCAACAAAATCATGGGAATTTACACGACTGATAAGGAGCAAATCGTCTTTATTGATACACCAGGGATTCACAAACCTAAAACGGCTCTCGGAGATTTCATGGTTGAGTCTGCCTACAGTACCCTTCGCGAAGTGGATACTGTTCTTTTCATGGTGCCTGCTGATGAAGCGCGTGGTAAGGGAGACGACATGATTATCGAGCGTCTTAAGGCTGCCAAGGTTCCTGTGATTTTGGTGGTGAACAAGATTGATAAGGTTCATCCAGACCAGCTTTTGTCTCAGATTGATGATTTTCGTAATCAAATGGACTTTAAGGAAATCGTTCCAATCTCAGCTCTTCAGGGAAATAATGTCTCACGTTTAGTTGATATTTTGAGTGAAAATCTGGACGAAGGTTACCAGTATTTCCCGTCTGATCAAATCACAGACCATCCAGAACGTTTCTTGGTTTCAGAAATGGTTCGCGAGAAAGTCTTGCACTTAACTCGTGAAGAGATTCCGCACTCTGTTGCAGTAGTTGTGGATTCTATGAAACGAGATGAAGAGACAGACAAGGTTCACATCCGTGCAACCATCATGGTCGAGCGAGATAGCCAAAAAGGGATTATCATCGGTAAAGGTGGCGCTATGCTTAAGAAAATCGGTAGCATGGCCCGTCGTGATATTGAACTCATGCTAGGAGATAAGGTCTTCCTAGAAACCTGGGTCAAGGTCAAGAAAAATTGGCGCGATAAAAAGCTAGATTTGGCTGACTTTGGCTATAATGAAAAAGAATACTAAGTAGAGGTGGGCTCATGCCTGCTTCTTGTTTTTACAGAAGGAGGACTTATGCCTGAATTACCTGAGGTTGAAACCGTTCGACGTGGCTTAGAAAAATTGATTTTGGGTAAAAAGATTTCTAGCATTGATATTCGCTATCCCAAGATGATTAAGACAGATTTGGACGAGTTTCGAAAGGAAGTGCCTGGTCAAGTTGTTGAGTCAATGGGACGCCGTGGCAAATATTTGCTTTTCTACATGACAGACAAGGTCTTGATTTCCCATCTGCGGATGGAGGGCAAGTATTTTTACTATCCAGACCAAGCACCTGAACGCAAGCATGCTCATGTTTTCTTTCAGTTTGAAGACGGTGGCACGCTTGTTTATGAGGATGTACGCAAGTTTGGTACTATGGAACTGCTTGCACCAGACCTTTTGGAAGCTTACTTTATTTCTAAAAAATTAGGTCCTGAGCCAAGAGAGCAGGATTTTGATTTGCAGGTCTTTAAAAATGCCCTCGCTAAGTCCAAAAAGCCTATCAAATCTCACTTATTAGATCAAACCTTGGTAGCTGGCCTTGGTAATATTTATGTAGATGAGGTTCTCTGGCGAGCTCAGATTCATCCAGCAAGATCTTCTCAGACTTTGACAGCAGTAGAAGCGACAGCCATTCATGACCAGACCATTGCTGTATTGGGCCAGGCTGTTGAAAAAGGTGGCTCCACCATTCGGACTTATACCAATGCCTTTGGGGAAGACGGAACCATGCAGGATTTTCATCAGGTCTATGACAAGGCTGGTCAAGAATGTGTACGCTGTGGCACCATCATTGAGAAAATCCAACTAGGCGGACGTGGAACTCACTTTTGCCCTCAGTGTCAAAGGAGGGACTGATGGGAAAAATCATCGGAATTACAGGAGGAATTGCCTCTGGTAAGTCAACCGTGACAAATTTTCTAAGAAAGCAAGGCTTTCAAGTGGTGGATGCTGATGCAGTCGTCCACCAACTACAGGAACCTAGTGGTCGTCTGTTTGAAGCTCTAGTCCAGCACTTTGGTCAAGAAATTGTATTAGAAAATGGAGAACTCAATCGCCCTCTCCTAGCTAGTCTTATCTTTTCAAATCCTGAAGAACGAGAATGGTCTAAGCAAATCCAAGGAGAGATTATCCGTGAGGAACTAGCTACGTTGAGAGACCAGTTGGCTCAGACAGAAGAGATTTTCTTCATGGATATTCCCCTACTTTTTGAGCAGGCCTACAGCGCTTGGTTTGATGAGACTTGGTTGGTCTATGTGGACCGAGATGTCCAAGTGAAACGCTTAATGAAAAGGGACCAGTTGTCCAAAGATGAAGCTAAGTCTCGTCTGGCAGCCCAGTGGCCTTTAGAAAAAAAGAAAGATTTGGCCAGCCAGGTTTTAAACAACAATGGAAATCAGGACCAGCTTCTTACTCAGGTGTTCTCCCTGCTTGAGGGAGGTAGTGAAGATGACAGAGATTAACTGGAAGGATAATCTGCGCATTGCCTGGTTTGGTAATTTTCTGACAGGAGCCAGTATTTCCTTGGTTGTGCCTTTTATGCCCATCTTTGTGGAAAATCTGGGCGTAGGGAGTGATCAAGCTGCTTTTTATGCAGGTTTAGCTATTTCTGTCTCTGCCATTTCCGCGGCGCTCTTTTCTCCTATCTGGGGGATTTTTGCTGACAAATACGGTCGAAAGCCCATGATGATTCGGGCTGGTCTGGCCATGACTATCACTATGGGAGGCTTGGCCTTTGTGCCAAATATTTATTGGTTAATCTTTCTTCGTTTACTGAATGGTGTATTTGCGGGTTTTGTTCCCAATGCAACGGCCTTGATAGCCAGTCAGGTTCCCAAGGAGAAATCAGGAACTGCCTTAGGTACTTTGTCTACAGGCGTAGTTGCAGGTACTCTAACGGGTCCCTTTATCGGGGGATTTATTGCAGAATTATTTGGCATTCGTACTGTTTTCTTACTAGTTGGTAGTTTTCTATTCTTAGCTGCTGTTTTAACTATTTGCTTTATCAAGGAAGATTTTCAACCAGTAGCCAAGGAAAAGGCCATCCCAACAAAGGAATTATTTACATCAGTTAAATATCCCTATCTCTTGGTCAACCTCTTTCTGACCAGTTTTGTCATCCAATTTTCAGCCCAATCAATCGGCCCTATCTTAGCTCTGTATGTACGCGACTTAGGGCAGACAGAGAATCTTCTTTTTGCATCTGGTTTGATTGTGTCCAGCATGGGCTTTTCCAGTATGATGAGTGCAGGAGTCATGGGAAAGCTAGGTGACAAGGTGGGCAATCATCGTCTCTTGATTGTAGCCCAGTTTTATTCAGTTATCATCTATCTCCTCTGTGCTAATGCTTCTAGCCCCCTTCAATTAGGACTTTATCGTTTCCTCTTTGGATTGGGAACCGGTGCTTTGATTCCCGGAGTTAACGCCCTTCTCAGCAAGATGACGCCCAAAGTCGGCATTTCGAGGGTCTTTGCCTTCAATCAGGTATTCTTTTATCTGGGAGGTGTTGTTGGTCCCATGGCAGGTTCTGCAGTAGCAGGTCAATTTGGCTACCATGCAGTCTTTTATGCGACAAGCCTTTGTGTTGCCTTTAGTTGTCTCTTTAACCTTCTTCAATTTCGAACATTATTAAAAGTAAAGGAAATCTAGTGCGAGTAAAAATTAATCTCAAATGCTCCTCTTGTGGCAGTATCAATTACCTAACTAGTAAAAACTCCAAAACTCATCCAGACAAGATTGAGGTTTTAAAGTATTGTCCCAAGGAAAGAAAAGTAACCCTACATCTTGAATCTAAGTAGATTTTATGGTAAAATAATAAGGATTTTAAGGAGTTTGATATGTATAACCTATTATTAACCATTTTATTAGTATTATCTGTTGTGATTGTGATTGCGATTTTCATGCAACCAACCAAAAACCAATCCAGCAATGTATTTGATGCCAGCTCAGGTGATTTGTTTGAACGTAGTAAAGCACGCGGTTTTGAAGCTGTAATGCAGCGTTTGACAGGGATTTTAGTCTTTTTCTGGCTAGCCATTGCCTTAGCATTGACGGTATTATCAAGTAGATAAGAAAATAATGGGCAAGACTAGGTCTTTGCCTCTTTTTATTTTTAAAAGATATTTGAGAAGGTTTTACAATATTCAATAAAATTCAAAAATCTAGAAAGAAAATATGAAAGATAGAATAAAAGAATATTTACAAGATAAAGGAAAGGTGACTGTCAATGACTTGGCTCAGGCTTTGGGAAAAGACGGTTCCAAGGATTTTCGTGAGTTGATTAAAACCTTGTCCCTAATGGAAAGAAAGCACCAGATTCGCTTTGAAGAAGATGGAAGTCTGACCTTGGAAGTCAAGAAAAAACACGAGATTACTCTCAAGGGGATTTTTCATGCCCATAAAAATGGCTTTGGCTTTGTTAGTCTGGAAGGCGAGGAGGACGACCTTTTTGTAGGAAAAAACGATGTCAACTATGCTATTGATGGTGATACCGTTGAGGTCGTGATAAAGAAAGTCGCTGACCGCAATAAGGGAACAGCAGCCGAAGCCAAAATTATTGATATCTTAGAACACAGTTTGACAACTGTTGTTGGCCAAATCGTTCTAGATCAGGAAAAACCTAAGTATGCTGGCTACATCCGTTCAAAAAATCAGAAAATCAGCCAACCGATTTATGTAAAAAAACCAGCCCTTAAACTGGAGGGAACAGAAGTTCTCAAGGTCTTTATCGATAAATACCCAAGCAAGAAACATGATTTCTTTGTCGCTAGTGTCCTCGATGTGGTGGGGCATTCAACGGATGTCGGAATTGATGTTCTTGAGGTTTTGGAGTCTATGGACATTGTCTCAGAATTTCCAGAAGCTGTTGTCAAGGAAGCAGAAAGTGTGCCTGATGTTCCGTCTCAAAAGGATATGGAAGGCCGTCTGGATCTAAGAGATGAGATTACCTTTACCATTGACGGTGCTGACGCCAAAGACTTGGACGATGCGGTGCATATCAAGGCTTTAAAAAATGGGAATTTGGAGCTCGGTGTTCACATCGCAGATGTTTCCTATTATGTGACCGAGGGGTCTGCCCTTGATAAGGAAGCCCTTAATCGCGCAACTTCTGTCTATGTGACAGACCGTGTGGTCCCAATGCTTCCAGAACGACTGTCAAATGGTATCTGCTCTCTCAATCCTCAAGTTGATCGCCTGACCCAGTCTGCCATTATGGAGATTGATAAACATGGTCGTGTGGTCAATTACACCATTACACAAACGGTAATCAAGACAAGCTTCCGTATGACCTATAACGATGTTAATGATATCCTAGCAGGTGACGAGGAGAAGAGACAAGAGTATCAGAAAATTGTTCCAAGTATCGAACTCATGGCCAAGCTCCATGAAATTTTAGAAAACATGCGTGTGAAACGTGGAGCCCTCAATTTCGATACCAATGAAGCTAAGATTTTAGTGGATAAACAGGGTAAGCCTGTTGATATTGTTCTTCGTCAACGTGGTGTTGCCGAGCGCATGATTGAGTCCTTCATGTTGATAGCCAACGAAACAGTTGCCGAGCATTTCAGCAAGCTGGATTTGCCTTTCATCTATCGTATCCATGAGGAGCCTAAGGCTGAAAAAGTTCAGAAGTTTATTGATTATGCTTCAAGTTTTGGATTGCGCATTTATGGGACTGCTAGTGAGATTAGCCAGGAGGCACTTCAAGACATCATGCGTACTGTTGAGGGAGAACCTTATGCAGATGTATTGTCCATGATGCTTCTCCGTTCCATGCAACAGGCCCGCTATTCGGAGCACAATCACGGCCATTATGGATTAGCGGCTGACTATTACACTCACTTTACTAGTCCGATTCGTCGTTATCCAGACCTTCTTGTTCACCGTATGATTCGGGATTACGGCCGTTCTAAGGAAATAGCAGAGCATTTTGAACAAGTGATTCCAGAGATTGCAACCCAGTCTTCCAACCGTGAGCGTCGTGCCATCGAGGCAGAACGTGAGGTCGAAGCCATGAAAAAGGCTGAGTATATGGAAGAATACGTGGGTGAAGAGTATGATGCGGTTGTATCCAGCATCGTTAAATTTGGTCTCTTTGTAGAATTGCCGAATACAGTTGAAGGCTTGATTCACATCACTAATCTACCTGAATTTTATCATTTCAATGAGCGGGATTTGACTCTTCGTGGGGAGAAATCAGGAACAACCTTCCGTGTAGGTCAGCAAATCCGTATCCGAGTTGAAAGAGCCGACAAGATGACGGGTGAAATTGACTTCTCTTACATCCCAAGTGAGTTTGATGTGATTGAAAAAGGCTTGAAACAGTCTAGTCGCAGTGACAGAGGGCGTGGTTCAAGTCGTCGTTCAGATAAGAAGGAAGATAAGAGAAAATCAGGTCGCTCAAATGATAAGCGCAAGCATTCACAAAAAGACAAGAAGAAAAAAGGAAAGAAACCCTTTTACAAGGAAGTAGCTAAGAAAGGAGCCAAGCATGGCAAAGGGCGAGGGAAAGGTCGTCGCACAAAATAAAAAGGCGCGCCACGACTATACTATCGTAGACACGCTAGAGGCAGGGATGGTCCTGACTGGGACTGAAATCAAGAGTGTGCGAGCTGCTCGAATCAATCTTAAGGACGGCTTTGCTCAAGTGAAAAATGGAGAAGTTTGGTTAAGCAATGTCCATATCGCTCCTTACGAAGAGGGCAATATCTGGAATCAAGAACCAGAACGTCGTCGTAAACTCCTGCTCCATAAGAAACAAATCCAAAAGTTGGAACAAGAGACCAAAGGGACAGGAATGACCCTGGTTCCCCTTAAAGTCTATATCAAAGATGGTTACGCTAAACTCCTTTTAGGTTTAGCTAAAGGGAAGCATGACTATGATAAACGGGAGTCTATCAAACGACGTGAGCAAAACCGCGATATTGCGCGTGTTATGAAAGCTGTTAATCAGCGATAAAAAGAGGAAATGAAAATGGAAAAACTAGTTGCCTATAAACGTATGCCCTTGTGGACTAAAGAAACTATGCCAGAGGCTGTTCAGCAAAAGCACAATACAAAAGTTGGGACTTGGGGGAAGATTACTGTTTTAAAAGGAACTCTCAAGTTTATTGAATTGACAGAGGATGGTGAGGTTATAGCTGAACACCTCTTTGAAGCAGGAGCCGACAATCCCATGGCCCAACCACAAGCCTGGCACCGAGTGGAGGCTGTAACAGACGATGTAGAATGGTATTTAGAATTTTATTGTAAACCTGAGGATTATTTCCCTAAAAAATACAATACCAATCCTGTTCATTCAGAGGTCCTAGAGGCAATGCAGACAGTAAAACCAGGGAAAGCCTTGGATTTGGGTTGTGGTCAGGGCCGTAACTCTCTCTTTCTTGCACAGAATGGTTTTGATGTGACAGCTGTGGATCAAAATGAATTATCTCTTGAAATCTTACAAAGCATTGTGGAGCAAGAAGACCTGGACATGCCTGTTGGTCTTTATGATATCAATTCAGCCAGCATTGGACAAGAATATGATTTTATCGTATCAACTGTTGTTCTCATGTTTCTACAAGCGGACCGCATTCCAGCTATTATCCGAAACATGCAGGAGCACACCACGGTAGGTGGCTACAATCTTATCGTTTGTGCCATGGACACCGAAGATTATCCTTGCTCAGTGAACTTCCCATTTACCTTTAAAGAAGGGGAATTGGCAGACTATTACAAGGACTGGGAATTGGTTAAGTACAATGAAAATACAGGTCATTTGCACCGTCGTGACGAAAATGGCAATCGTATTCAACTACGCTTTGCGACCATGCTAGCTAAGAAAATCAAGTAAACACACATGAAGATTAGGAATTTTCCTGATCTTTTTTCTTTTTTACGAATAGATAAGAAAGAAGAATTGACAAAAATACGCATTATGAGTATAATTTTAGATAGAAAGGTGACCATAAATGCCAATCACAGGTAAGGAAATGGTAAAATTAGCTCTTGCAAATGGATGGATTGAAGTTCGTAAGAGAGGAAGTCATCATCATTTTAAGAAAGAAGGGGTTCCCTATCTTGTCACTATTCCAGTTCACGGTAATGAGGATTTAGGAAAAGGTCTAGAGAGAAAAATATTAAAAGATTTGGGATTGTAGTTGATTTGGAAATTGTGGAGGTGTATTATGCTAAAATCTTATCCTGCTATTTTTCATAAAGAAGGTACTGGATACTGGATTGAATTTCCGGAGTTTGGAGGCGGGACTGAAGGAGCAACGATTGAACTTGCAATGAAAAATGCTCGGGAAATGCTTGAGAGTGTTTTAGCTTCTTATATTGATGAAGGACTAGCTTTGCCTACTCCTAGTGACATTGCTGAGTTGAAAGCACCCGATGGATTTGTGACTTTGATTCAGGTCAATCCCTTGCCTTTCGTAAAGAATAATAAAGCAATTCGAAAAAATGTTACGGTTCCAGAGTGGCTAGTCAGACTTGCAGATCGTGAGAAAGTGAACTATTCTGAAGTGTTGACACAAGCTCTTGAAAGTCGCTTGCAACTCTAAAATTATAGAATGATTAAGATTAGGAAATTTCCTGATCTTTTTTCTTTTTTTACGAATAATATAGAAAAGGAGGGAAATCATGTTTGTTGCGAGAGATGCTAGGGGACAGCTGGTAAATGTGTTAGAGGATAAGCTTGAGAAGAAAGAATACACCTGCCCAGCTTGTGGAGGTCAGCTCCGTTTGCGTCAAGGACCAAGTGTCCGGACCCATTTTGCCCACAAAACCTTAAAAGACTGTGATTTTTCCTCTGAAAATGAAAGTCCAGAACACCTGGCAAATAAAGAATCCCTTTATCACTGGTTGAAAAAAGAGGCAGAGGTGCAATTAGAATACCCGCTTCCGGAGCTTAAACAGATTGCGGATGTATTTGTAAATGGCAATCTAGCTTTAGAGGTTCAGTGTAGTCCCTTGCCTCAAAAAGTTCTAAAAGAGCGTAGTGAGGGCTATCGTAGTCAGGGTTACCAAGTACTGTGGTTGCTGGGGGAAAAACTTTGTCTCAAGGAGCGCTTGACTCGTCTACAGCAAGGTTTTCTATATTTTAGTCAAAATATGGGCTTTTATGTTTGGGAAGTAGACAGTGAAAAACAAGTTTTAAGACTCAAATACCTGATTCACCAAGATCTCCGAGGCAGACTCTATTATCAAATCAAGGAATTTCCCTATGGACAAGATAGTCTACTGGAGATATTACGTCTTCCCTATAAGAAACAAAAAATATCTAGTTTTAGTGTTTCTCAGGATAAGGACATCTGTCGTTATATCCGGCAACAACTGTTTTATCAAAATCCTATTTGGATGAAAGAACAAGCAGAAGCCTATAAAAAGGGAGAAAATCTCCTGACTTACGGGCTAAAAGAATGGTATCCACAAATTCGACCATTAGTAGGTGAGTTTTGCCAAATTGAGAAGGACTTAAGCAGCTATTATCAGTATTTTCAAACCTATTATCAAGAAAATCCTCAAAATGATTGGCAAAAGCTCTATCCACCAGCCTTTTATCAGCAATATTTCTTAAAAAATATGGTAAAATAGAAAGGATGGAGGAATCTAATGGTATTACAAAGACATGAAATAAATGAAAAAGATACATGGGATCTATCAACGATTTACCCAACTGACCAGGCTTGGGAAGAAGCTTTAAAAGATTTAACAGAACAATTGGAGACAGTAGCCCAGTATGAAGGCCATCTCCTGGATAGTGCGGATAGCCTACTCGAAATTACTGAATTTTCTCTTGAAATGGAACGTCAAATGGAGAAGCTTTACGTTTATGCTCATATGAAAAATGACCAGGACACACGTGAAGCTAAGTATCAAGAGTATTACGCCAAAGCAATGACTCTCTATAGCCAGCTAGACCAAGCCTTTTCATTCTATGAACCTGAATTTATGGAAATCAGTGAAAAGCAGTATGCTGACTTTTTAGAAGCTCAACCAAAATTACAGGTTTATCAACACTATTTTGACAAGCTTTTGCAAGGCAAGGAACACGTTCTTTCACAACGTGAAGAAGAATTATTAGCTGGAGCTGGGGAAATCTTTGGTTCGGCAAGTGAAACCTTCGCTATCTTGGACAATGCGGATATTGTGTTCCCTTATGTCCTCGACGATGATGGTAAGGAAGTTCAGCTATCTCATGGGACTTACACACGTTTGATGGAGTCTAAAAATCGTGAGGTTCGTCGTGGTGCTTATCAAGCCCTTTATGCGACTTATGAACAATTCCAACATACCTATGCCAAAACCTTGCAAACCAATGTTAAGGTGCAAAACTATCGTGCCAAAGTTCGCAACTACAAGAGCGCTCGTCATGCAGCCCTAGCAGCCAATTTTGTTCCAGAAAGTGTTTATGACAATTTGGTAGCAGCAGTTCGCAAGCATTTGCCACTCTTGCATCGTTACCTTGAACTTCGTTCAAAGATTTTGGGGATTTCAGACCTCAAGATGTACGATGTCTACACACCACTTTCATCTGTTGAATACAGTTTTACTTATGAAGAAGCCTTGAAAAAAGCAGAAGAAGCTTTGGCAGTATTGGGAGAGGATTACTTGAGCCGTGTTAAACGTGCCTTCAGTGAGCGTTGGATTGATGTTTACGAAAACCAAGGCAAGCGTTCAGGGGCTTACTCTGGTGGTTCTTACGATACAAATGCCTTTATGCTTCTCAACTGGCAGGACAATCTAGACAATCTCTTTACTCTTGTCCATGAGACTGGTCACAGTATGCATTCAAGCTATACTCGTGAAACTCAGCCTTATGTTTACGGAGATTACTCTATCTTCTTGGCTGAGATCGCTTCAACTACCAATGAAAATATCTTGACGGAGAAATTATTGGAAGAAGTGGAAGACGACGCAACGCGCTTTGCTATTCTCAATAACTTCCTAGACGGTTTCCGTGGAACAGTTTTCCGCCAAACTCAATTTGCTGAGTTTGAACACGCGATTCACCAAGCGGATCAAAATGGTGAAGTCTTGACAAGCGATTTCTTAAATAAACTCTACGCAGACTTGAACCAAGAGTATTATGGTTTGAGTAAGGAAGACAATCCTGAAATCCAATACGAGTGGGCTCGAATTCCACACTTCTACTATAACTACTATGTATACCAATATTCAACTGGCTTTGCAGCAGCCTCAGCCTTGGCTGAAAAGATTGTCCATGGTAGTCAAGAAGACCGTGACCGCTATATCGACTATCTCAAGGCAGGTAAATCTGACTATCCACTTAATGTCATGAGAAAAGCTGGTGTTGATATGGAGAAGGAAGACTATCTCAACGATGCCTTTGCAGTCTTTGAACGTCGTTTGAATGAGTTTGAAGCCCTTGTTGAAAAATTGAGATTGGCATAAGATGGTTGAATCGTATAGTAAAAATGCCAACCATAACATGCGTCGTCCTGTTGTCAAAGAAGAAATTGTGGACTTGATGCGTCAGCGCCAAAAGCAAGTCACAGGATCTTTGAAAGAATTGGAAGACTTTGCTCGCAAGGAAAATATTCCCATTATTCCTCATGAAACGGTTGCTTATTTCCGTTTTCTCATGGAAACCATGCGACCTAAAAATATTCTGGAAATTGGGACGGCTATCGGTTTTTCAGCCCTCTTGATGGCTGAACATGCGCCAAATGCTAAGATTACAACCATTGACCGCAATCCAGAAATGATTGGATTTGCCAAGGAAAATTTCGCCCAGTTTGACAGTCGCAAGCAAATTACGCTCCTAGAAGGAGATGCGGTAGATGTCTTATCTACCTTGACAGAGTCCTATGATTTCGTCTTTATGGATTCAGCCAAGTCTAAATACATCGTCTTTCTGCCAGAAATCCTCAAACATTTGGAAGTCGGTGGTGTGGTTGTCTTGGATGATATTTTTCAAGGTGGTGATGTTGCCAAGGACATTATGGAGGTTCGTCGTGGCCAGCGAACTATTTATCGAGGCCTTCAAAAATTATTTGATGCAACTTTAGACAATCCAGGACTCACTGCAACATTAGTACCTTTAGGGGACGGCATTCTCATGCTTCGTAAAAATGTAGCAGATGTTCAATTGCTTGACAGCGAATAATTTTCAGAAAAATTTAAGAAAATATAGTAAAATAGATAGGGTAACACTTATCTCAAAGGAGTAGACATGAAGAAAAAACTATTGGCAGGTGCCATTACACTATTATCAGTAGCAACTTTAGCAGCTTGTTCGAAAGGTTCAGAAGGGGCAGACCTTATCAGCATGAAAGGGGATGTCATCACAGAACATCAATTTTATGAGCAAGTAAAAATCAATCCTTCGGCCCAACAAGTCTTGTTGAACTTGACTATTCAAAAAGTATTTGAGAAGCAATATGGCTCAGAGGTAGATGACAAAGAAATCGATGAAATCATTTCTGGAGAAGAAAAACAATATGGTGAGAATTACCAACGTGTCTTATCACAATCAGGTATGACTCTTGAAACACGTAAAGCACAAATTCGTACAAGTAAATTAGTTGAATTTGCAGTTAAAAAGGCTGCAGAAGCTGAATTAACTGATGAAGCCTATAAGAAAGCATTTGAGAGCTATACTCCGGACGTAACTGCTCAAATTATTCGTCTTGATAATGAGGATAAAGCGAAAGAAGTCCTCGAAAAAGCTAAGGCAAGTGGCGCAGATTTCGCTCAATTAGCTAAAGATAACTCAACTGATGAGAAAACCAAAGCGAATGGTGGTGAAATCACTTTTGATTCAGCTTCAACAGAAGTACCAGATCAAGTTAAGAAAGCAGCTTTTGCCTTGGATGTTAACGGCATTTCTGATGTCATTACAGCTACTGGTACTCAAGCATACAGCAGTCAATATTACATTGTAAAACTCATTAAGAAAACAGAAAAGTCATCTAATATCGATGACTACAAAGAAAAATTGAAAACTGTTATCTTGACTCAAAAACAAAATGATGCATCATTTGTTCAAAGTATTGTCGGAAAAGAATTGCAAGCAGCCAACATCAAGGTTAAAGATCAAGCTTTCCAAAATATCTTTACTCAATACATCGGTGGTGGAGATTCAAGCTCAAGCAGTTCCTCAAAAGAATAAAATAGAATGTCTCTTTGTCAACTGTAGTGGGTTGAAGAAAAGCTAAGCTCGAGAAAGGACAAATTTCGTCCTTTCTTTTTTGATGTTCAGAGCGATGAAAATCCGTTTTTTGAAGTTTTCAAAGTTCCGAAAACCAAAGGCATTGCGCTTGATAAGTTTGATGAGATTATTTGTTGCTTCTGTTTTTGAGTTGGAATTAAGTAAACAGATTGATGAACGAGCTGATTTGATTGTTCATTTTGCGGCGGAATCTTTTAATGGCAAGTCTATTTTTGTGAAAAGTAATATCGTCGGGACGCACAATTTTTTAGACTTAGCTAGAAAGTATGATATCCGTTTCCACCATATTTCAACAGATGAGGTTTATGGGGACTTTCCATTGGAAAATAAGTATAAATTCACTGAAAAAACGCAGTACAATCTAAGTTCTCCTTATGCTGCTACAAAAGCCTCTGCTGATTTATTGGTAAAAGCTTGGGTTCGTTCTTTTGGAGTCAGGGCCACGATTTCCAACTGTTCAAACAATTATGGACCTTATCAAAATCCTGAAAAATTTATCCCAAGGAAAATCACCAATCTTTTAACTGGACAGGAGCCAGTTCTATATGGAGCAGGGCTTAATATTCGTGATTGGATTCATGTGAAAGACCATTGTCGAGCTATTGATACCATTATTGATAAGGGTGTTATTGGTGAGACCTACTTGATTGGGGTAAATAATGAGCGAACGAATGTTGAAGTTCTACAAAAAATCTCGTTGCAGTTAGGAAAATCTCAGGACGATTTTAAGTATACAGCAAATAGATCGGGACATGACCTTCGTTGTGGAATTAACGCTAGTAAGTTATATACTGAATTAGGTTTTACGCCTCTATACGTGGATTTTGATAAGGGATTAAAAGAAGATATTCTTCGTTGGTATCAAGAACATGAAGATTGGTGGCAAGAGATGATTGTACAAAAAAGTGAGAATGAAGGAGATGAGATGTGAAGGTAGCGGTCATTCCTGCAAGAAAAGGTTCAGTAGGATTTCCCAATAAAAATTTACAAAAAATTTCTGAATTGAGCTTACTTGATAGAACAATTCAGTTTGTAAAAAAATCAGCTTTGTTTGATCAGATTATTGTAACAACAGATTATGGTGAGGAAGAATACGATTCAAATGATGTTTGTAATCGAAATAGACTTAGAGAACTTGCAACTTCATCAGCTACAATGGTAGATGTTCTATTGGATGTAATTACTGAATACAATTTAAAAAATGATGATTTTGTGATATTGTTTCAACCAACAAGTCCTTTCAGAGCTGAAAGAGATGTAGAAAAGGTTTTAGAACTTTTAGAGGAATATGATTCAGTTATTACTGTAAAAGAATTAGATATAAATTTATCTCTTATTGTTCAGCCTTTTAGCTCTACAGCTTTAAAACGAAAGGATGTAAAAGCAGCGGAAACGAACCGTCAACATCAAGAATTACAATATTATCCAAATGGAAATCTTTTTGGAGTTAGAGTAGAAAGATTTCTACAAACACAATCGTTTTACGGTGGGAAATTAGGCTATCTTTTACAAGAAGGTAAATTGAATGTTGATATTAATTGCATAGAAGATTTAGAATTTGCAATTCAATTAGAAAATAAAGATAGAATTTAGAATGGAAATGGAATGAATGTTATATTTTGTACTTCCCCTTTTCAAGTTTTAGTTGCTAGGGAAGTTGTTAGGAATGCGAAAAAAGACTTTATTGGGATCTATCTAAAGGTTTCAAATGATGAAAGACAGACTTTTTATGCTGAACGGATGAAAGAATTTTGTAAGGAAGTCATTGTTTTAGAAGGAAAGACAGTTTTGAATGATATTCAGGAGGTTCTGAAAGGCAGGTCAATTCGTAATCTCTATCTAGCAAGCTTAGACAATCCTGTAGCTCTTAGTATCTTTAAACCTAGCACGATGAGTCTGTATACCTTTGATGATGGAAGTACTTCTATTGTCCCTTACAGTATGTATACACAAGAAAATGAGAGGGATATTCCGTATACAAACTTTACCTTGAGAGAGGTCCTGTCTTTGTCAAATAAACATTATACGGTATTTGATGATTGTATCCTTTTCCCAAAAGAGAAGCAGATTTTCTTAAAGCTTCATCTTGAGCCAAGTCATTTTCATAGGGCTAAAAATGGTAAGAAAATTCGCGTTTTTCTTGGGCAGTTTTTAGGCTCCCTCTTTTATCAGGAAGATTTGGAAATTACCCAAAAATTGACGGCTAAAATTTTAGATGAACAGAAGATTGACTACTACTATCCCTATCCTAGAGTACCTTTGAATCCTTATCAAGATAAATTGAAAGAAACTAGATTTTGCTTTGAAGAAGAAATTTATTTTTTACTGGAGGAGTATGAGTTCGTTGAGGTGCATGGTTTTTACTCAACCTCGCTTTTGATGGTCAAAAATATAGAGGGTGTATCAGTTCATGGGTATCGGACTTTTTTAACAACTCATGAATCAAATGTTTTTGCAAAACGAGGTGTGCCCTATCAAAATGTGTCTCAATCAGACACACCTATTGATATTGTTATGCCTGTCTATAATGGGGCTGAAACCATTAGTCAAACGATTGATTCTGTTTTAAATCAAACCCATCGAGCCTTTCGCTTGCTAATTGTGGATGATGGTTCGACAGACAATACAGAAGAAGTATGTAAGCCTTATCTAGAAGACGAACGAGTACAGTATATTAGGGAAAGTCATAAAGGGATTTCAGAAACTTTAAATCGTGGTGTAAGCCTGTCTCAAACGGATTATGTAGCCAGACAAGATGCAGATGATATTTGGATGCCCTGGCATCTAGACCTTCTCCTACATGAATTGGAAGAAAATCCACAATTAGACATTATAGGAGCTAGGGTTATAGCAGAAGAGGATGAGATACCCGATAAAATAAGGAGGAATCCAACAAATCATCTAATGGGAGAAAAGTTGTGGTTAGAACTTGCTTACCGAAATTGCTTTAATCATTCGACTGTTATCTTTAAGAGTTCAGCTTTTAAAGATGCAGGTGGATATGATTCTCGTTGTGATGGATTTGAAGATTGGCATTTGTGGTCTCGAATGGTCACAAAGGATAATGCTTTGGTTTTGAATATAGTAACAACCTACTATCGTTTATCAGAACGTTATAAACGTGGCATGACTTTTCGTGCGAGACTAGCAAGAAGTCGTGGTTTAAGATTGGAGGATGTATTAAAATAAACCATGGTTAAAGTATTTACAATAAAAGAAGCAGTTCCTGTAAGCTCTTATGGTTTTGAAAGAAGTCAATTAGCACGTCAGGAAATCTTTAAAAGTTTAGAGGTAGAACAAGAACTTATTTTAACAAATTTAGAGAATTTTGTACCAAATTTTGTTGAAACCCTTGAAAATCTTGGATTTGAAAATTTTCACCATGTCATTTATGATCAGTCAGATCTAGCTAGACAGAAACCCAGTGTAGAAAAAGAATTTGTAGAAGAGCTAAATGGTGTTGTTAGGGTTGAGTCTACAAATGAGGGGTATGTTGGTCTTATTAGATATCAAGATGGAAGTGTCGAATGTTATACCTCTCAACTATTGTATCGATATTCTCATCAAGAACAGTTGTTCACTCTTTATGATAGTAAAGGAGAATTACTAAGAGGGGATGTGAGTGAAAATTACCATTCTTATCAAAATCTAAGAAGTGGTGAAACCTATACCCAATGGCAGTTAGTCAGTCTCTATCTAGCTAACAATTCTACAGTCGAAGATCGCTTTATCATCGATATGGTTAATGAATACCCTCTTCAATTGAGGAAGTTCTTCCAAAATACAGGTCGTACCTTGTTTGCATATACTCATTACAATATTTTAGACCCTCAAATGAAGTTTGTCTTACAAAACTGGTGTCAAAATTTAGTTGCAAGCCCAGTTTTGGAAGAGCGATTAGAATCTAATTTAGTCCGGTTCTTGCCCCCGATTTATGTAAAAGAGGGTATAGAAAAAGAGTACACTTCTGTAACAGATTGGTGTATTGTAGGTAACATGACTTTTTTGAAACGTTGTGAGTGGGCGATTGAGGTTTTCAGAGAGTTACCTGATAGTAAATTGACGATTTATGGAAATTTACCTGTAGATTATACCGAAGATGATTTACCTGATAATGTTCAGTTTAAAGGATTTGTTGAAAATGTTCCTTATGAGAATCATGAGGGTTATATCTCTTGTTCTATGAGCGAATGTTTTGCAAATGCTGCTGTTGAAGCATCTTCATTTGGTTTAGTTTGTTTGCTTTCTGATGTAGATTTAGCACATAAATTTTATGCAAGTAAATGTGAAAATACTAGGGTATTTCGGACACCTAAAGAATTGAAATCTATACTATTAGATTATCGAAAGGGTGGATGCTTTAAATCTTCAAGGTTTTATTCTTGCTATACTAAAGACGCTGTGTTAGAATTATATCGATATTTAATTTTAGTACTGTGAGGTAAAAATGTTTAAACAAGATAGACGTGAAATTTTCTCATTCCGTAAGTATAAGAATGGTAGAACTGATTCAAAATTAATCGGTGCAACACTTCTTGCACTAGGTGTTGGTTTAGTTACAACAACACAATCAGTTTCGGCAGATGTTGTAAATGGTGCAGGTGGAAGTGAGGTTGCATTGGTAGATAGTGTTGATAAGACAACTTCTACAAATACGAATACATTCACAGATGATACTGATACTAGTAAAGTTGCTAAATTCGATGCAGTCTTGAATAAAGGTGTTGCTGAACCTACTAAAGCTAATGAAAATAAAGGTGATGCTGACGGTACTGATACTGTAACAGTGACATCTGAGACTACTGTGAATTATAAGTTGGAAGAAGATAAATCACTTTTGAAAACTGAAACAGTAGCGACAGGTCAAGGAACAATTACAACTCCTTATGATAAGAAAGGTCTTGCCGCAGATACAGACGGTAAAGATTACCGTGAATCAACTGCTGACAAGAGTGGAATTTCTGTTTCTGAGGAAACAGGTAAACAAGATACTCTTGAATTAAACGGTAAGGTTTATGAGCGTACTCGTTCTGAAGTTGAGGGTGCTGATAAAGCTAAGTATAGCAAAACTCAGTTCAACGATATCGAAGCAAGTGTATCTCCAGAGGGTATGCACAACAAACTAGGGGAAATTGATTATACAAAAACGACAGGTAAAGTTTATCTTGTCGAAGAAACTTCTGACGGTCACTACGGTAAGTTCGTAGAGACTAACGGGGTATCCAGCGATGAAGATGCTGTTTCTAAATGGAAAGCAGGTCTTGCAAACGCTAAAGACTTCACTAAAGCAAATGTAACTCTTCAAGAAGGCGACTCTATTCTTGTATTAGATAAAGATACTTATGCAGTGGCAAATCCTAGTCTTGTGAAAACTAAAAAACGTTATAGTTCACCAACTTATGAAGTGATTCCAGATGTTGTCGATACTGATAGTTCTGTAAATTTTGATAATCCTACTTATGTGTTAGAGCAAATAAATGCAGATCAAACAGCTAATATTTTAGAAGCTGGTAAAGATGGTATTTTTGGTACATCTGATGATGTGGAACGAACTGTAACAGGGGATAAAATTGCTGATTTTTCAGCTGGGTCTGGTAAAGCTTTTATAAAGGAAGATTTGAAACCTTTCTTTAATTTACCTGACTATAATGTTTTACCTGTAAATACTAATCCTAGTATAAAGGACGTTTTAAAAAATCATGAATCGTATTACGTTTTATATGAAATTTTAAAATTTGCAGAAAATGAGGCAACTAGTGATTCAGATAAAGAGAAAATAAGGGCTGCTAAGTCTAAAGTGGATGCTTATTTGGATTCGGTAGCTACTACTTTAGAGAGCAAAGGATTGAAAGTTGCTTATGTAAAAGATTCAACTTTAAGTAACATTCGAGGTAAATACTACTTTGTTTCAGATGGTTCAACCGAAGGTGACCAATTCTTAGCTAATAGTGAAGAAGCTTCTAAGCTACTTAGTCCAAACTCATCTAATATTCACAGTAATTTTGAAAATCTAACATTTTCGAATGTTAAGGAAACAAAATCTATTTCAGGTGATATTGAAACTACTGTAAAAGTTGAGAAAAATTATAAGATTTTAGATACTGCTAGTTTAGAACTGGAAACAATTACAACAACAAAACGTACTCATTTAGTTACTAAAGAAAATATATTGTCTAACTATCTTGAAGGTCAAGATACTGTAACCAAGGAAGAAACATCTGATTTAGTTAAAAAAGGTTCAGTTAAAGTTAACGATGATGGTTCGGTGACGGTGACAACAGTAGAAACTATGCCTGTTTATAAATTTTATAAAGGTGTTAGTTTTGATCGTGATAATGAAAATTCGAATGAGGTGCAACCTGATTCAGATGGATTTTTACGATTATCTGATGATGCCAATGGTTTCTCAGCTACAGCTGAAAGCTCTCATAATGAAACAACTTATAACAAACGTGAGGTAATTACACCTATTCGAGCTTATAAAGTTGTTGCTGATGGTAATTCTGTGGTAACACATTACTACCGTGAGAAGAAAGCCCCTCTGAACGTTAACTACTATCTAGAAAATACAACGACTTCTCTAGCACCTAGTGAAAACCAAGCAGACTTACCAGTTAAGTCTGACTACACAACTCAAGCTAAAACGATTGAACCAAAAACAGAGGTTCAAGACTTACCAGAGAAAACAGTTACGACAGTAACTACTTATGAGTTAGTAGCTACACCAGATAATGCGAATGGTAAAATTGCTGAGGGTGGAACAACTGTTAATTATTACTACCGAGCAGTAGTTAATACTACTGAAGTAGCGAAGAAAGCGCCTGTGTTGGTAAATTATTACATTGAAAACACTGAGACTAAACTAGCACCGAGCGATGATCAAGGTCAAAAGGATATTGGATCTAAGTATACGTCAGAAACTAAGGTGATTGAACCAAAAGTTGAAACTGAGGACTTACCAGACCGTGTAGTAACAAAAACTACAAGATATGAGTTGGTAAGTGTGCCTAGTGATAAAGAAGGTACCGTTCCAGTTGAGGGTAAAGTAGTAAATTACTATTACCGTCCAGTTGTAACAACTGAAACTGTCATGAAGAAGGCACCCGTTCTTGTAAACTACTACATTGAAAACACTGAAACTAAATTAGCACCAAGTGACGACCAAGGTCAAAAGGATATTGGATCTAAGTATACGTCAGAAACTAAGGTGATTGAACCAAAAGTTGAAACTGAGGACTTACCAGACCGTGTAGTAACAAAAACTACAAGATATGAGTTGGTAAGTGTGCCTAGTGATAAAGAAGGTACCGTTCCAGTTGAGGGTAAAGTAGTAAATTACTATTACCGTCCAGTTGTAACAACTGAAACTGTCATGAAGAAGGCACCCGTTCTTGTAAACTACTACATTGAAAACACTGAAACTAAATTAGCACCAAGTGACGACCAAGGTCAAAAAGAAATTGGCTCTAACTATACTAGTGAAACTAAGGTAATTGAACCAAAAGTAGAAAAAGAAGAACTTCCTGATAGAACTATCACTAAGACAACTAAGTACGAACTTGTGAAAGTACCTGAAGACAAGGAAGGTACCGTTCCAGTTGAGGGTAAAGTAGTAAATTACTATTACCGTCCAGTTGTAACAACTGAAACTGTCATGAAGAAAGCGCCAGTTCTTGTAAACTACTACATTGAAAACACTGAAACTAAATTAGCTCCAAGTGACGACCAAGGTCAAAAAGAAATTGGCTCTAACTATACTAGTGAAACTAAGGTAATTGAACCAAAAGTAGAAAAAGAAGAACTTCCTGATAGAACTATCACTAAGACAACTAAGTACGAACTTGTGAAAGTACCTGAAGACAAGGAAAGTACCGTTCCAGTTGAGGGTAAAGTAGTAAATTACTATTATCGTCCAGTTGTAACAACTGAAACTGTCATGAAGAAGGCACCCGTTCTTGTAAACTACTACATTGAAAACACTGAAACAAAACTAGCACCAAGTGATGACCAAGGTCAAAAAGAAATTGGCTCTAACTATACTAGTGAAACTAAGGTAATTGAACCAAAAGTAGAAAAAGAAGAACTTCCTGATAGAACTATCACTAAGACAACTAAGTACGAACTTGTGAAAGTACCTGAAGACAAGGAAGGTACCGTTCCAGTTGAGGGTAAAGTAGTAAATTACTATTACCGTCCAGTTGTAACAACTGAAACTGTCATGAAGAAAGCGCCAGTTCTTGTAAACTACTACATTGAAAACACTGAAACAAAACTAGCACCAAGTGATGACCAAGGTCAAAAAGAAATTGGTTCAAATTATACAACTGAAGCGAAAGTTATTCCAAGTAAAGTTGAAAAAGTTATTGAAAACGGAAATGTAATCACAAGAACAACTTCTTATGATCTAGTAAAAGTACCTGAAGATAAAGACGGAATTGTTCCAGTTGGTGGTAAGGTCGTAAACTATTACTACCGTGAAGTAGTTGAAGAGGTTGCAAAACCAAATGAAGCTCCTAAAGTGGAAATTCCAGAGTTGAAGATTCCTGAAGAGTCTAAGCCAGAGCCACAACCGGAACCAGCTCCAGCTCCTCAGCCAGAGCCACAACCAGAACCTAGTCCTGCACCAAGTCCAGTTCCAGCGACACCAGAGACACCTGAACGACCAATAGCTCCAGCGACACCAGAACAACTAGCAGAACCTGCTACACCACAGTATATGGATGGTCAACGCGAACTTCCAAATACTGGTACAGAAGACAATGCTAGCCTTGCAGCGCTTGGACTTCTTGGAGTCTTGAGTGGATTTGGTCTTGTAGCTCGCAAGAAGAAAGAAGATTAAGTAAATCTTTCTGATAAACGAATATAGCAGAAAACCAATGATGTAAAAGTCATTGGTTTTTTGAAACAAAAAAGAGCCCAGCGCTCTTTTTCTTATGAGAAAATCTATTATCTTAAGGGTAAGAGTTTTTTTCTTTCGGAAAAAATGGTATAATAGCAATCAAAACTAGAAAATAAACGGAATTTGGGAATAATTTCTTTTGTTCTCATTAGATTGGTGATACTATGAAGATTAGTAAGAGGCACCTGTTAAACTATTCTATTCTAGTTCCTTACTTACTTTTATCTATTTTGGGCTTGATTGTAGTTTATTCTACAACTAGTGCCATTCTTATCGAAGAAGGTAAAAGTGCCCTCCAATTGGTTCGAAGTCAGGGAATGTTTTGGATACTTAGTTTAATATTGATTGCCTTGATATATAAGCTGAAACTGAATTTTTTAAGAAAAGAACGACTGCTATTTATTGTTATGTTTGTTGAGCTGATTCTTTTGGCTCTGGCTCGCTTAATTGGTACGCCAGTCAATGGAGCCTATGGTTGGATTTCAGTAGGACCTTTGACCATTCAGCCAGCTGAGTATTTGAAGATTATCATCGTCTGGTACTTAGCCCAACGTTTTTCAAAACAACAGGATGAAATTGGTATTTACGATTTTCAAGTTTTAACACAAAATCAATGGATTCCTCGTGCTTTTAATGATTGGCGCTTCGTCCTACTAGTAATGATAGGAAGTTTAGCTATTTTCCCAGATTTGGGGAATGCTACCATCCTAGCTCTGGTCGCCTTGATTATGTATACAGTTAGTGGGATTGCTCATCGTTGGTTTATAGCCTTTATCGGTATATTGTTTGGAGTTTCAGCCCTATCCTTATCAACTATCTCTATGATTGGGGTTGATAAGTTTTCAAAAGTTCCAGTATTTGGTTACGTTGCCAAGCGTTTCAGTGCCTACTTTAATCCCTTTGCTGATTTGGCAGGAGCAGGCCACCAACTTGCAAATTCCTACTTTGCCATGGTAAATGGTGGTTGGTTTGGTCTAGGATTAGGAAATTCAATTGAAAAACGTGGTTATTTACCAGAGGCCCATACAGATTTTGTATTTTCAATTGTCATTGAAGAGTTTGGATTTGTGGGAGCCAGCTTGATTTTAGCCCTTGTCTTTTTCCTGATTTTACGAATTATCCTAGTAGGTATTCGTGCTAAGAATCCCTTTAATTCCATGATGGCGATTGGGGTTGGGGGGATGATGCTGGTACAGGTATTTGTCAATATCGGTGGAATTTCTGGCATTATTCCTTCGACGGGAGTAACCTTCCCCTTCTTATCACAAGGGGGGAACAGTCTCCTAGTCTTGTCTGTAGCCATCGCCTTTGTCTTAAATATTGATGCAAGTGAAAAACGTGCCCAATTATATGAGGAGTTAGAAACTCACTCATCAAACTATATGTAGAGTTGATAGTGGAAAGGATGACCTATGTCTCTTCAAAAATTAGAAAACTATAGTAATAAAGCTGTCGTGCAAGAGGAAGTATTAATTTTAACAGAATTGTTAGAAGATATCACTAAAAATATGCTTGCCCCAGAGACTTTTGCAAAAATCATGGAGTTGAAAGAATTATCAACTCAAGAAGATTATCAAGGCTTGAACCAATTGGTTACTAGCCTGACAAATGATGAAATGGCTTATATTTCACGCTATTTCTCTATCTTGCCTCTTTTGATTAATATTTCAGAAGACGTGGATTTAGCCTATGAAATCAACCATCAAAATAACATCGATCAAGATTATCTTGGGAAATTATCAGCAACGATCAAAATGGTTGCAGAAAAAGAAAATGCGGTTGAAATTCTAGAACATTTGAATGTTGTCCCTGTTTTGACTGCCCATCCAACACAAGTACAACGTAAGAGTATGTTGGATTTGACAAACCATATCCATACCCTTTTGCGTAAGTACCGTGATGTGAAATTAGGCTTGATTAATAAGGAAAAATGGCATAATGATCTCCGTCGTTACATTGAGATTATCATGCAAACAGACATGATTCGTGAAAAGAAATTGAAAGTAACCAATGAAATCACGAATGTTATGGAATACTACAATAGTTCATTCCTGAAGGCAGTTCCTCATTTGACTGATGAGTACAAACGTCTGGCTAAAAAACATGGCTTGGAGTTGAAACATCCAAAACCAATTACCATGGGTATGTGGATTGGTGGAGACCGTGATGGGAATCCTTTTGTTACAGCAGACACCTTGAAACAATCTGCTATGACTCAGTGTGAAGTCATCATGAACTACTATGATGAAAAAATTTACCAACTTTATCGTGAGTTCTCTCTCTCAACCAGTATTGTCAATGTGAGCAAGCAAGTCAGAGAAATGGCTCGTCAGTCTAAGGATAATTCTATTTATCGTGAAAAAGAGCTATACCGTCGTGCCTTGTTTGATATTCAATCAAAAATCCAAGCGACAAAAGCTTATTTGATTGAGGATAAGGAAGTTGGAGCTCGCTATGAAACAGCTAATGATTTTTATAAGGATTTAATTACCATTCGTGATTCCCTCTTGGAAAACAAGGGTGAAGCACTGATTTCTGGTGATTTTGTTGAGCTGATTCAGGCAGTTGAAATTTTTGGCTTTTATTTGGCATCTATTGACATGCGTCAAGATTCTAGTGTTCATGAAGCTTGTGTGGCCGAACTCTTGAAATCAGCAGGTATTCATTCTCATTATAGCGAACTCAGTGAAGAAGAAAAATGCCAGCTTCTTTTGAAAGAATTGGAAGAAGATCCACGTATTCTTTCTGCCACTCACGTTGAAAAATCAGAGTTACTTGAAAAAGAATTAGCAATCTTTAAGGCTGCTCGTAAGTTGAAAGATAAGTTGGGAGATGATGTCATTCGTCAGACTATCATTTCACATGCAACCAGCGTATCAGACATGTTGGAATTGGCTATCTTGCTAAAAGAAGTAGGGTTAGTTGATAAAGAAAGAGCCCGGGTCCAAATTGTTCCTCTCTTTGAAACAATTGAGGATTTGGACCACTCAGAAGAAACCATGAGAGAATATCTTTCTCTTCCTCTGGCCAAGAAATGGATTGCTTCACGCAATAACTATCAAGAAATCATGTTGGGCTACTCTGACAGTAATAAAGATGGTGGTTACCTATCATCATGTTGGACCCTCTACAAGGCTCAACAACAATTGACTGCTATCGGAGATGAATTTGGCGTTAAGGTTACCTTCTTCCATGGTCGCGGTGGTACTGTCGGTCGTGGTGGTGGACCAACCTATGAAGCCATCACATCTCAACCGCTTAAGTCTATCAAAGATCGTATCCGCTTGACGGAGCAGGGTGAAGTAATTGGGAATAAATACGGTAATAAAGACGCAGCTTACTATAACCTTGAAATGTTAGTATCTGCAGCCATTAACCGTATGATTACTCAGAAGAAGAGTGATACCAATACCTCAAATCGTTATGAAGCTATTATGGACCAAGTAGTGGACCGTAGTTACGATATCTACCGTGATTTGGTCTTTGGTAATGATCATTTTTATGATTATTTCTTCGAGTCAAGTCCGATTAAGGCTATTTCAAGCTTTAACATTGGTTCTCGTCCAGCTGCTCGTAAGACTATTACTGAAATCGGTGGTTTGCGAGCTATCCCTTGGGTATTCTCATGGTCGCAAAGTCGTGTCATGTTCCCTGGCTGGTATGGGGTTGGTTCAAGCTTCAAAGAATTTATCGATAAAAATCCAGAGAATATCGCTATCTTACGAGATATGTACCAAAACTGGCCTTTCTTCCAATCACTTCTTTCAAATGTTGATATGGTCTTGTCAAAATCAAATATGAATATTGCTTTTGAATATGCCAAACTGTGTGAAGATGATCAAGTAAAAGCAATCTATGAGACTATTCTAAATGAATGGCAAGTTACCAAGGAAGTTATCTTGGCTATCGAAGGTTACGATGAACTCTTGGCTGAAAATCCATATCTAAAAGCAAGTTTGGATTATCGTATGCCTTACTTTAATATTCTCAACTATATCCAGTTGGAGTTGATTAAACGTCAACGCCGAGGAGAATTATCTAGCGACCAAGAAAAATTAATCCATACAACCATCAACGGAATTGCGACAGGATTGCGTAATTCAGGCTGATACCAATCAAACTTCCTCTTTTTCATAGGGGAAGTTTTTGAATAGTTAAAAAAATGCTAAAAGAGTCTTGACAAGTAGTTGAAAAATGATATAATTTAACCATTCAGAAAAGTAATCATAATAAACTTTTTAGAGAGTCTGTGGTAGCTGAAAACAGATAAGTGATGATGATGAAAATTGGGCTGAATAGTATTTAGAATTTGAAATCATAAAAATTCGGTGAGCACACCTTACAGTGCATCTCGTTATTGCGAGACAGAGCGATAGGGAAATTCCCTATAATTGAGGTGGTACCGCGCATCGACGTCCTCACACAAGTTTTTGTGTGAGGACTTTTTGATGGAGGTTAGTATGGAAAGAAAACGATGGCGTCGCTTGTTTCGATAAGTGAAGTATTTTAAAGGAATAAAAAGGAGAAATAGAATGAAAAATAAACGTTTAATTGGAATTATCGCTGCCTTAGCAGTCTTAGTAGCAGGAAGCTTGATTTATTCTTCAATGAATAAACCAGAAGCTAAGAATGAGAAGAAAGTTGCCAAAGTTGGTGTTCTTCAGTTTGTGAGCCATCCATCTCTTGATTTGATTTATAAAGGGATCCAAGATGGACTTGCAGAAGAAGGATATAAAGATGATCAAGTTAAAATCGATTTTATGAACTCAGAAGGTGACCAAAGTAAGGTTGCGACAATGAGTAAACAATTGGTTGCAAATGGGAATGACCTTGTGGTTGGTATTGCGACACCAGCTGCTCAAGGTTTGGCTAGTGCCACAAAAGACCTACCGGTTATCATGGCTGCTATTACAGACCCAATCGGTGCTAACCTGGTTAAAGATTTGAAAAAACCAGGTGGAAACATTACAGGGGTATCTGACCACAATCCAGCTCAACAACAAGTTGAACTCATTAAGGCTCTTACACCAAATGTAAAAACAATCGGAGCCCTTTACTCAAGTAGCGAAGATAATTCAAAAACACAGGTAGAAGAATTTAAGGCTTATGCTGAAAAAGCAGGTTTGACAGTGGAAACATTTGCAGTTCCTTCAACAAATGAAATTGCTTCAACAGTTAACGTTATGACTAGTAAGGTCGATGCTATCTGGGTTCCAATCGACAACACCATTGCATCTGCATTTTCAACAGTTGTATCAAGCAATCAATCAGCTAAAAAGCCAATCTATCCAAGCGCGACTGCCATGGTAGAAGCTGGTGGTTTGGCATCCGTTGTAGTTGACCAACATGACCTTGGTGTGGCAACAGGTAAAATGATTGCGCAAGTTTTGAAAGGTGCAAAACCAGCTGATACTCCAGTCAATGTCTTTTCAACTGGTAAGTCAGTGATTAACAAAAAATTGGCACAAGAATTAGGTATTACGATTCCTGAATCTGTTCTAAAAGAAGCAGGACAAGTGATTGAATAATCTAAAATGGAGGAGTTGGGGACATCTCCTCCAATTTTTTACAATAGAAATCATATAGAAAAGGTTAAGAAACAGATGATATTATCTATTATTTCTCAAGGATTTGTCTGGGCTATTTTAGGTCTGGGGATCTTTATGACATTTAGGATTTTGAACTTTCCAGATATGACAACAGAAGGTTCCTTCCCTCTTGGGGGAGCTGTTGCTGTCACTTTGATAACCAAAGGAGTGAACCCATTTTTAGCGACTCTTGTTGCTGTAGGAGCAGGTTGTTTGGCTGGAATGGCAGCAGGACTTCTTTATACAAAAGGGAAGATCCCAACCTTGCTCTCAGGGATTTTGGTGATGACTTCCTGTCACTCTATCATGCTCTTGATTATGGGACGTGCAAATTTAGGATTGCTTGGAACCAAGCAAATCCAGGATGTTTTGCCTTTTGATTCAGATTTGAACCAACTCTTGACAGGTCTCATCTTTGTCAGTCTTGTTATTGCTCTCATGCTCTTTTTCTTGGATACCAAACTCGGACAAGCCTATATTGCTACAGGTGACAATCCTGATATGGCTAGAAGTTTCGGGATTCATACTGGACGCATGGAGCTCATGGGCTTGGTCTTATCAAATGGTGTGATTGCCCTTGCAGGGGCTCTTATTGCCCAGCAAGAAGGCTATGCCGATGTATCTCGAGGAATCGGGGTGATCGTTGTGGGGCTTGCAAGTTTGATTATTGGAGAAGTTATCTTCAAGAGTTTGAGCTTGGCAGAACGTCTGATTACCATCGTTGTAGGTTCTATCGCCTATCAATTTTTAGTGTGGGCAGTTATTGCGCTTGGCTTTAATACAAGTTACCTTCGTTTGTACAGTGCCGTGATTTTAGCAGTCTGCCTCATGATTCCAACATTTAAGCAAACAATCTTGAAAGGAGCCAAATTAAGCAAATGACAGCAATTGTAGAATTAAAAAATGCAACCAAAGTCGTTAAAAATGGCTTTGATGAAGAAAAGATTATTTTAAATGATGTTTCCTTAGAAATTTTTGAACAGGATTTCATCACGATTTTAGGTGGAAATGGAGCTGGGAAATCAACCCTCTTTAACACTATTGCAGGAACTTTGTCATTAACCAGTGGAACCATCCGTATTTTGGGTGAAGATGTTACCAAGTTTTCGCCAGAAAAGCGAGCTAAGTATCTGTCTCGAGTCTTCCAAGATCCCAAGATGGGGACAGCTCCTCGTATGACGGTCGCTGAAAATCTTTTGATTGCCAAGTTTCGTGGTGAAAAGCGTGGACTGTTTCCGAGACGTCTGGCTAGCTATAAGGATGAGTTTCAGGCAACTATTGAAAAAGTGGGAAACGGTCTTGAGAAACACTTGAATACACCAATTGAGTTCTTATCTGGTGGACAAAGACAGGCTTTGAGTCTCTTGATGGCAACCTTGAAGCGTCCAGAATTACTCTTGTTAGACGAGCATACTGCAGCCCTTGATCCAAAGACCAGTGTCGCACTCATGGAGTTGACAGATGAATTTGTCAAGAAAGATCAGCTGACAGCGCTTATGATTACCCACCATATGGAAGATGCTCTCAAATATGGCAATCGCTTGATTGTCATGAAAGAAGGACGAATTATCCAAGATTTGAACCAAGAAGAAAAAGCAAAAATGAAAATCTCTGATTATTATCAACTCTTTGAATAAAGTAGGGAAAATGAGTGAAATGGTTTACTTTTTTTCTGAAATAAAGTATACTATATAAAGTAAACTATGATAACATGGAGGTATTGTGTATGGTTGACAAACAAGTCATTGAAGAAATCAAAAACAATGCCAACATTGTGGAAGTCATAGGAGATGTGATTTCTTTACAAAAGGCAGGACGGAACTATCTAGGGCTCTGTCCTTTTCATGGTGAAAAAACACCTTCTTTCAACGTTGTAGAGGACAAACAGTTTTACCACTGTTTTGGTTGTGGTCGATCAGGTGACGTCTTTAAGTTCATCGAGGAGTACCAAGGGGTTCCCTTTATGGAGGCTGTCCAAATCTTAGGTCAGCGTGTTGGGATTGAGGTTGAAAAGCCGCTTTATAGTGAACATAAGCCAGTTTCGCCTCACCAAGCTCTTTATGATATGCACGAAGATGCTGCCAAATTTTACCATGCTATTCTCATGACAACGACTATGGGAGAAGAGGCCAGAAATTACCTTTATCAGCGTGGTTTGACAGATGAAGTGCTCAAACATTTTCGGATTGGTTTAGCACCTCCAGAACGCAACTATCTTTATCAACGTTTGTCTGGTCAGTATCGTGAAGAGGATTTTCTAGATTCAGGATTGTTTTATCTCTCGGATGCCAATCAATTTGTAGATACATTTCACAATCGGATCATGTTTCCCCTGACAAATGACCAGGGCAAGGTCATTGCCTTCTCAGGTCGTATCTGGCAGAAAACGGATTCACAAACTTCTAAGTATAAAAATAGCCGATCGACTGCAATTTTTAACAAAAGTTACGAATTATATCATATGGATAGGGCAAAAAAATCTTCTGGCAAAACCAGTGAGATTTACCTGATGGAAGGATTCATGGATGTCATTGCAGCCTATCGGGCTGGAATCGAAAACGCTGTGGCGTCCATGGGAACAGCCTTGAGCCGTGAGCATGTTGAGCATCTGAAAAGGTTAACCAAGAAGTTGGTTCTGGTATACGATGGCGATAAGGCTGGGCAAGCTGCGACATTGAAAGCACTGGATGAAATTGGTGATATACCTGTGCAAATTGTCAGCATGCCTGATAACTTGGATCCAGATGAGTATCTACAAAAAAATGGTCCAGAAGACTTGGCCTATCTATTAACGAAAACTCGTATTAGTCCGATTGAGTTTTACATTCACCAGTACAAACCTGAAAATAGTGAAAATTTGCAGGCTCAGATTGAGTTTATTGAAAAAATAGCTCCCTTGATTGTTCAAGAAAAATCTATTACTGCTCAAAACAGCTATATACATATTTTAGCTGACAGTCTGGCGTCCTTTGATTATGCCCAGATTGAGCAGATTGTTAATGAGAGTCGTCAGGCACAAAGGCAGAATCGCATGGAAGGTATTTCCAGACCGACGTCAATCACTATGCCTGTCACCAAGCAGTTATCAGCTATTATGAGAGCAGAAGCTCATCTACTTTATCGAATGATGGAATCTCCTCTTGTTTTGAACGATTACCGTTTAAGGGAAGACTTTGCATTTGACACACCTGAATTTCAGGTCTTATATGACTTGCTTGGCCAGTATGGAAATCTTCCTCCGGAAGTTTTAGCAGAACAGACAGATGAAGTTGAAAGAGCTTGGTACCAAGTCTTAGCTCAGGATTTGCCTGCTGAGATGTCACCTCAGGAACTTAGTGAAGTAGAAATGACTCGAAACAAGGCTCTCTTGAATCAGGACAATATGAGAATCAAAAAGAAGGTGCAGGAAGCGAGCCATGTAGGAGATACAGACACAGCCCTAGAAGAATTGGAACGTTTAATTTCCCAAAAGAGAAGAATGGAGTAATAATGGCAACAAAACAAAAAGAAGTAACAACATTTGATGTACAAGTAGCAGAATTTATCCGTAATCATAAACAAAAAGGGACAGCAACTGATGATGAAATTAATGCAAGTCTGGTGATTCCTTTTACCTTGGATGCTGATGGGATTGAAGATCTCTTGCAACGAATTCAGGATGCAGGGATTTCTATCACAGATAACGAAGGAAATCCAAGTGCGCGTGTTCTTAGCACTGAAGAAGAGCCAGAACTCAGTGATGAGGACTTGATTGGTTCAACTTCGGCTAAGGTTAATGACCCTGTCCGTATGTACTTGAAAGAAATCGGGGTCGTACCTCTCTTGACCAATGAAGAGGAAAAAGAATTGGCGCTTGCTGTTGAAGCTGGTGATATCGAAGCCAAACAACGTCTTGCGGAAGCCAACCTTCGTTTGGTTGTTTCTATTGCTAAACGCTATGTCGGCCGTGGTATGCAGTTCCTTGACTTGATTCAAGAAGGGAATATGGGCTTGATGAAGGCAGTTGATAAGTTTGACTATTCTAAAGGATTTAAGTTCTCAACTTACGCAACTTGGTGGATTCGTCAGGCTATCACTCGTGCCATCGCTGATCAAGCTCGTACCATCCGTATCCCAGTTCACATGGTTGAAACCATTAACAAATTGGTTCGTGAACAACGTAATCTCCTTCAAGAATTGGGACAAGATCCAACACCAGAACAAATCGCTGAACGTATGGATATGACCCCTGACAAGGTTCGTGAAATCTTGAAGATTGCCCAAGAACCGGTATCCCTTGAAACTCCTATCGGTGAAGAGGATGATAGCCACCTTGGGGACTTTATCGAAGATGAAGTGATTGAAAATCCAGTGGACTATACAACTCGTATCGTTTTGCGTGAGCAGTTGGATGAGGTCTTGGATACTCTTACAGACCGTGAAGAAAATGTTTTGCGTCTGCGTTTTGGGCTAGATGATGGTAAAATGCGTACCCTTGAAGATGTGGGTAAAGTCTTTAACGTGACTCGCGAGCGTATCCGTCAGATTGAAGCTAAAGCTTTGAGAAAACTACGCCAACCAAGTCGCAGCAAACCGCTTCGTGATTTTATTGAAGACTAAGAGTGAGGATGAATATGGCTTATACAGAAGAGCAAATTGAAAACATCAAAACACGAATTTTATCAGCCTTGGAAGAAGTTATTGACCCTGAGTTGGGAATCGATATTGTCAATCTTGGTTTGATCTATGAAATTCGTTTTGACGGTGACACAGGTCAAACAGAGATTGATATGACTTTGACAACTATGGGTTGTCCCCTAGCAGACCTTTTGACGGACCAGATTTATGATGCTATGACAGAGGTACCAGAAGTAACAGATACTGAGGTCAAATTGGTTTGGTATCCAGCCTGGACTGTTGAAAAAATGAGTCGCTATGCACGTATTGCCCTAGGCATTAAGTAAACACATAAAAACATGTGAGAGATTATTGGAAAAGCGAGGAAATTTCCCCCTCTTTTCCTCTAGTCTCTCCTTTCTTTTGCTGATTTTATTCAAAGAAAATGATATAATAGTAGTTATGGAAAAAAAGAAATTACGCATCAATATGTTGAGTTCAAGTGAGAAAGTAGCAGGACAAGGAGTTTCAGGTGCCTACCGTGAATTAGTTCGTCTTCTTCACCGTGATGCCAAGGACCAATTGATTGTTACAGAAAATCTTCCAATAGAGGCAGATGTGACTCACTTTCATACAATTGATTTCCCCTATTATTTATCAACATTCCAGAAGAAACGATCAGGAAGGAAAATTGGCTATGTGCACTTCTTGCCTGATACACTTGAGGGGAGTTTGAAAATTCCGTTTTTCTTAAAGGGAATTGTGAAACGCTATGTATTTTCTTTTTACAACCGGATGGAGCACTTGGTGGTGGTCAATCCTATGTTTATCGAGGATTTGGTGGCAGCTGGTATTCCACGTGAAAAAGTGACTTATATTCCTAACTTTGTAAACAAGGAAAAATGGCATCCCCTTCCACAAGAAGAGGTAGCGAGACTGCGTACAGAGCTAGGTCTTAGTGACAATCAGTTTATCGTAGTAGGTGCTGGTCAAGTTCAGAAACGCAAAGGGATTGACGATTTTATCCGTCTGGCTGAGGAATTGCCGCAAATTACCTTTATCTGGGCAGGTGGTTTCTCTTTTGGTGGTATGACAGATGGTTATGAACGCTACAAGAAAATCATGGAAAATCCCCCTAAAAATTTGATTTTTCCAGGTATTGTATCGCCAGAGCGGATGCGCGAATTGTATGCCCTAGCGGATCTTTTCTTGCTTCCTAGTTACAATGAACTCTTTCCTATGACTATCCTAGAAGCTGCCAGTTGTGAAGCTCCGATTATGTTGCGTGATTTAGATCTTTATAAGGTAATTTTGGAGGGCAATTATCGGGCGACAGCAGATAGAGAAGAGATGAAAGAAGCTATTCTGGAATATCAAGCGAATCCTGATGCTTTAAAAGATTTGAAAGAAAAAGCTAAGAATATTTCTAGAGAGTATTCTGAAGAGCATCTCTTACAAATCTGGTTGGATTTTTATGAGAAACAAGCCGCTTTAGGGAGAAAGTAAAAAGTGAGGTAATCTATGCGAATTGGTTTATTTACAGATACCTATTTTCCTCAGGTTTCTGGTGTTGCGACCAGTATTCGAACCTTGAAAACAGAACTTGAAAAGCAGGGGCATGCTGTTTTTATCTTTACGACGACAGATAAGGATGTCAATCGCTACGAAGATTGGCAAATCATCCGTATTCCAAGTGTTCCTTTCTTTGCTTTTAAGGATCGCCGCTTTGCCTATCGAGGATTCAGCAAGGCGCTTGAAATTGCTAAACAATATCAACTGGATATTATCCATACTCAGACAGAATTTTCTCTTGGCTTGTTGGGAATTTGGATTGCGCGTGAATTGAAGATTCCAGTCATCCATACCTATCACACCCAATACGAAGACTACGTGCATTATATTGCTAAGGGGATGTTGATTCGTCCTAGTATGGTCAAGTACTTAGTAAGAGGTTTCCTGCATGATGTGGATGGGGTTATTTGCCCGAGTGAGATTGTCCGAGACTTGCTATCTGACTATAAGGTCAAGGTTGAAAAAAGGGTCATTCCAACTGGGATTGAATTAGCCAAGTTTGAGCGTCCAGAAATCAAGCAAGAAAATCTAAAAGAACTGCGTAGTAAATTAGGGATTCAAGAGGACGAACAGATGTTGCTGAGTCTTTCCAGAATTTCTTATGAAAAAAATATTCAAGCAGTATTAGCAGCTTTTGCAGAAGTTCTGAAAGAGGAAGACAAGGTTAAACTGGTAGTTGCCGGGGATGGCCCTTATCTGAATGACCTTAAAGAGCAAGCCCAGAAACTAGAGATTCAAGACTCTGTTGTCTTTACAGGGATGATTGCTCCTAGTGAGACGGCTCTTTACTATAAGGCAGCGGATTTCTTCATCTCAGCATCGACGAGTGAGACGCAGGGTTTGACATACTTGGAAAGCTTGGCCAGTGGAACGCCAGTTATTGCTCACGGAAATCCTTATCTGGACAATCTGATCAATGATAAGATGTTTGGAACATTATACTACGGTGAACATGATTTGGCTGGGGCTATTTTAGAAGCCCTGATTGCAACGCCAGACATGAATGAGCATACCTTATCAGCTAAATTATACGAGATTTCAGCTGAGAACTTTGGAAAACGGGTGCATGAATTTTATCTGGATGCTATTATTTCAAATAATTTCCAGAAAGATTTAGCAAAAGATGATACGGTCAGCCAGCGTATCTTTAAGACAGTTTTGTATTTACCGCAACAGGTGGTTGCTGTGCCTGTAAAAGGCTCTAGACGAATGCTGAGGGCTTCAAAAACACAGTTAATCAGCATCAGAGATTATTGGAGAGACCATGAAGAATAGAAAGAGGAATAGCTATGAAAAAACAATTGATGAGAAGTGGTAGTGATCAAAAAATTGCTGGAGTATGTGCTGGGGTCGCAAATTATTTTGATATGGATCCTACTATTGTTCGTGTAATATGGGGTGTTCTTGCATTTTGTTATGGGGCAGGAATTGTAGCTTATATCATTTTATGGATTATTGCGCCGGTAGCAAGTGACTATTGAAAACTAGCTGAATTCATGCTAAGATAATAGAAAATAGAATGTAACGAAGGAGATAAAAATGGCATTTGGAGATAATGGAAAACGTAAAAAAACTATGTTTGAGAAATTAACCTTGCTTATCGTACTTATCATGTTAGTAGCAAGTATTTTGGGTATTTTTGCAACTGCAATTGGTGCCCTCAGTAATCTATAAAATAGATTCAAGAAAATTTTGTGACTGGGATTTCCCAGCCCTTTTTTAAAGTGAGAAGAAAAAAATGAGTATGTTTTTAGATACAGCCAAGATCAAGGTCAAGGCTGGTAATGGTGGCGATGGTATGGTTGCCTTTCGCTGTGAAAAATATGTCCCTAATGGCGGTCCTTGGGGTGGTGACGGTGGTCGTGGAGGTAATGTAGTCTTCGTTGTAGACGAAGGTCTACGTACTCTCATGGATTTCCGCTATAATCGCCATTTCAAGGCTGATTCTGGTGAGAAAGGAATGACCAAAGGGATGCATGGTCGTGGTGCTGAGGACCTTAGAGTTCGAGTACCACAAGGTACGACTGTGCGTGATGCTGAGACAGGCAAGGTCTTGACAGATTTGATTGAACACGGTCAAGAATTTATCGTTGCCCACGGTGGTCGTGGTGGACGTGGAAATATCCGCTTTGCAACACCAAAAAATCCTGCACCGGAAATCTCTGAAAATGGAGAACCAGGTCAGGAACGTGAGTTACAATTGGAATTAAAAATCTTGGCAGATGTTGGTTTAGTAGGCTTCCCCTCTGTTGGGAAATCAACACTTTTAAGTGTTATCACCTCAGCTAAGCCTAAAATTGGTGCCTACCACTTTACGACAATTGTGCCAAATCTAGGAATGGTTCGTACCCAATCAGGTGAATCCTTTGCAGTAGCTGATCTACCAGGTTTGATTGAAGGAGCTAGTCAGGGAGTCGGTCTGGGAACTCAGTTCCTCCGTCACATCGAGCGTACACGTGTCATCCTTCACATCATTGATATGTCAGCTAGTGAAGGGCGTGATCCATATGAGGATTATCTTGCTATCAATAAAGAGCTAGAGTCATACAATCTCCGTTTGATGGAGCGTCCACAGATTATCGTAGCCAATAAGATGGATATGCCTGAGAGTCAGGAAAATCTTGTAGAATTCAAGAAAAAATTGGCTGAAAACTACGATGAATTTGAAGAGTTACCAGCTATTTTCCCAATTTCTGGATTGACCAAGCAAGGTTTGGCTACGCTTTTGGATGCTACAGCTGAATTGCTAGACAAGACACCAGAATTCTTGCTCTACGACGAGTCAGATATGGAAGAAGAAGCCTACTATGGATTTGATGAGGAAGAAAAAGCCTTTGAAATTAGTCGTGATGACGATGCAACATGGGTACTTTCTGGTGAAAAACTCATGAAACTCTTTAATATGACCAACTTTGATCGTGACGAATCAGTCATGAAATTTGCTCGCCAGCTTCGTGGTATGGGGGTTGATGAAGCCCTTCGTGCGCGTGGTGCTAAAGATGGGGATTTGGTCCGCATTGGTAAATTTGAGTTTGAATTTGTAGACTAGGAGACTGATATGGGAGATAAACCGATATCTTTCCGAGATGCGGATGGTAATTTCGTTTCTGCCGCAGATGTTTGGAATGAAAAGAAATTGGAAGAACTATTTAATCGTCTCAATCCAAATCGTGCCCTGAGATTAGCACGAACTAAAAAAGAAAATCCATCTCAGTAAAGAATATAACAAAATTCCGTGCCACATCAGACACGGAATTTTCTTATTCTTCAAAGAAAAATGGTGGAGCGAATTTTTTCAGTTCTTCAAAGCATCTTTGAGCAGCTTCTGCATCTTCGCAGATGACAAGGCAGACATCATCACCACAGAGAGTAGCGATAGCGTCAGAGAAACTTAATGCATCAATGATAGAACCAAAGGATTGCGCAAGTCCAGGAAGGGTTTTAAGGAGGACTTGGTGTTGAACGGGACGCATCAAGACAAGAGCATCTTCCATGTAGATTTCGAGACGTTTCTCCCATTTTGAGATAGAGCCTGTATTGAGCACGTAGTAAGAGTTGTCTTCTTCACGTACTTTTGAGAGGTTCATACTTTTAATATCTCTCGAAAGTGTAGCTTGTGTAACTTGAATATCATTATCGGCAAGAAGAGCTTGTAGCTCAGCTTGAGTATGAATCTTGTTTTTCGTTACAAGAGCTCGTATGAGTTGGTGTCGGTGTTCAGATTTATTCATAAAATGTTACTCCTTGTACTGGGTACAGAAAGCGTGGACGGAACGAAATCGTCAGTCGGGTGGTAAGCGGTATTGTCACGTATGATGATTTCAAAGTCAGTAGTATAGGACTAAATGGAGAAAATCCCACTCTTTTAACTTGTCACTAGTTGAGTGTAGATGAATTGGGTATCTATCCGTTTATCTACATTGGTGTCCTCTACTAACAGTAAATCATTCAATTAGGGTAGCCTTTTGTCACGACTTATTGTGAATTTATGATTAATGTTAATTCACAAAGATTTTTCAACATGTGGTGTGGTAGCGAGTATTATTAATGAGTACACATGTTGGTTAGGGTTTTAGTATCTTTTGTCAAAGCTTCCGTGTAGACCTATCATAAGCCTATATCGGGATTGCATTTGATACCAAGTGTATGTTTGTTTCAACTGTTCAAGTGGAAATCTTCCATATAGAAAGTCTGATATATTATGCCTTTTGACAAGGTAGGATAAGAGTAGACTGTTCAAGATCAACAGTCAGGTGGTAAGCGGTGTTATCACGGATTGTGATTTCAAAGTCAGTAGTATAGAGTACTAAACGAAGAGTATCTCCTTCTTTTAACTTGTAAATAGTCGGTTGCAGTTCAAACTGGATATCCATCCATTCATCTGCCTTAATATCCTCTACTAACAGTAAATCATTTCTATTTTGTAAATTGAGGTAGCCTTTTGTCACGACTCGTTGTGTATTTTCACGAAAAGGCAATTCGTTGAGATTTTCCAACATATGGTAGCGACCGTTGTCAATGGTTCTAGCACTTAAAACAGCTGGATAAGGTTGCAGGTATTTCTTCTGTCCAAATTCTAGCAGTTGGGCAGATAAGAGCCCCTTATTTATACTGGATTTGATACGAAGATTGAGTTGGGCACGACCGTTCAAGTGAAGATCTTTGGTTACAGGAAGGTCAATAGTAATCTGATTGGTTTTTCCTTGATAGAGTTCTGTATTGAAGGTCTGGTAGGTCTTACCATAGCGCTCAAAATCCTTATCTGGGTACTGGTTTTGAATGACTTTCTCTTCTTGACCAAGTGAGAAGGTTTCAAAGTTTTCTTGCCCACCGAAGGTATCAAGTGATAGCCAAGTCTGAGGGGCTGTATTGTCCTGCCAAATGACAGTAGGAAGTTGGAAATCTGTATCTTGTCCCAGTAATTTCTTTGTCAATAAGGCGTTCATGGACTCACGGAAGTCAATGGACTGCCAGTTGTTCATGTACACATGGGCGCCATTATGGAAAAAGAGATGCTTGTTTATATGAGCAGGAAGGGCGTGAAACATCTGGTAAACATGAAGTGGTTTGACATTCCAATCCTGTGAACCATGAGTAAAGACAACCTCTGCCTTTACCTTATGGGCATTGAGCAGATAATTGCGATCATGCCAAAATTGATTGTAGTCACCAGATTTGCGATCTAACTGCTCTTTTACTTTTTCTAAGTCAGCTTGGTGAGCCTCATTACCACGGATATAGTCACCAGCCAAGAGATTACGAGAGTAGGTTAGTTCAGCAAGGGAGTCAAAGTCCTCACCTGGATAACCACCTGGGCTAGTTACTAGACCGTTTTCACGGTAGTAGTTGTACCACGAAGAAATACCAGCCTCGGCAATAATAACCTCTAAACCATCTACACCTGTAGTCGCAAGACCATTGGACATGGTACCTAGATAGGAAAGTCCAGTTGTAGCTACTTTTCCGTTTGACCAGTCAGCCTTGACTTGACGTTGGCACGTGTGGTCGGTAAAGGCACGGCAACGGCCATTGAGCCAGTCGATGACATTTTTATAAGCCTCGATTTGCTGGTAGTCCCCATTAGTCATGAAACCAGTAGAGTCTTTGGTACCGACACCTGAGACATAGAGATTAGCAAAACCTCGTGGAAGGAAGTAGTCGTTGAGAGTATAGCTAGCGTTGATGTGCGTTAGCTTTTCCTCAGCTTCTGACACAAGCTCAGCTTGACCTTGGGGTTGGACGAGATTTAGTTGAGGTTCCTCTAGCTCAATCTTGTGAGCAGGTTTAACCTCGAGATTGCCCTCCATCTTGTAAAGAGCTTTATCGCTGGCTTTATCATTTGTTCCCTGATGATAGGGACTGGCAGTCATGATAGCAGGAATTTGGCCGTCATAACGAGGACGAATAATGCTGACCTTGACTAGGTCTGGTAGACCTTTTTGGTCAGTATCGACACGAGACTCAACGTAAACGACTTCGCGAATGGCATCATGGCTAGAAAAGGTAGCCAAACTCTTGCCGTTAAAGTAGTGATAGTCATTATCCTCAGGAATAAGACCATCACTGACAAGTTGGTCGATAAGAGTGTTCCCCTTTTTGGTGCGAGTATTGAGTAACTGATAGAGATTTTCAATCAAGTCACCATATACAATAGGAAATCCAGACTCTTTACGAAAAACATCACTGTCTTCAAAGTCAACCAAATAAGAAAAACCTAAAAGTTGAAAGGCTACAGTATAGAAAATATCTGCAGTCAACTCTTTATCTGATTGAAAAAATGTCAGTAAGTCAGTTTCTTTATCAACTGCTAAACTGGATAGAGGATAGGTGCTATCTTTAAAATTAAAAAAGAAACGAATGAGAAACGCTTCAAGCATTTTTTTATTTGTGATGTTGACTGGTAAATCAAACCCGTACTTTTTTAATTCAAAGATAATTGTATCTCTAGGTAGCGCTAAATAGCTGAATTGATTAAAACGCATAAAACCTCCTATTTATGAAATATATTACATTTATTATATCAAAAAATAGAGAGAAAAGAAACTATAAAAATTAACAGAAATTATAATAAATAAAAATGAGTATTTATGAAATAAACATGTAAAATGATAAGCCTAAATACAAAAATATTAGTGATACTGTTAAAAATCGTGCAAGGATTGTCTAGTCAACTATGATTTGAGCTATTAGATATTAAAGCATCAGTAATAGTAATAGAAATTTTAAGAAAATGGTATAATATAGTGAGAACGATAGAGGAGAAGTGTAAATTGATCGCACAACTAGATACAAAAACAGTCTATAGTTTTATGGAGAGTGTCATTTCGATTGACAAGTATGTGAGAGCAGCAAAAGACTATGGCTACACTCATCTGGCTATGATGGATATTGACAATCTTTACGGGGCTTTCGATTTTCTAGAGGTTACAAAAAAATACGGCATTCATCCTTTGTTAGGGCTTGAAATGAATGTGCTTGTAGATGATAAGGATGTGAATTTGCGCTTTCTTGCTCTATCTAGTGTAGGCTATCAGCAGTTGATGAAGCTTTCAACAGCCAAGATGCAGGGGGAGAAAAGTTGGTCAGTTCTATCTCAGTATCTAGAGGATATTGCGGTAATTGTGCCTTATTTTGAAGAGCTTGAGTTGTTAAATCTAGGCTGTGATTACTATATAGGGGTTTACCCGGAAACACTAGCAAGCGAATTTCACCATCCTATTTTGCCATTGTATCGGGTCAACACATTTGAAAGTAAGGATAGAGAAGTTCTTCAAGTATTAACAGCGATTAAAGAAAATCTACCGCTCAGAGAAGTTCCTTTGCGTTCGAGACAAGAGGTTTTTATATCAGCAGGTTCTTTAGAGAAACTATTCCAAGAACGTTTTCCTCAAGCCTTGGAAAACTTAGAAAAGCTTATTTCAGGTATTTCTTATGACTTGGATACTAGTTTAAAATTGCCTCGTTTTAATCCTGCTAGGCCAGCAGTAGAAGAGTTGAGAGAACGTGCTGAATTGGGGCTTGCTCAGAAGGGGTTGGCTGGTAAAGAATATCAAGACCGTCTAGACCAAGAATTGGCTGTTATTCATGATATGGGCTTTGATGATTATTTCTTGGTTGTCTGGGATTTGTTGCGTTTTGGACGTTCGAATGGCTATTATATGGGAATGGGACGAGGTTCCGCAGTTGGTAGCTTGGTTTCCTATGCTTTAGACATTACAGGGATTGACCCAGTAGAGAAAGATCTGATTTTTGAACGTTTCCTCAATCGTGAACGCTATACCATGCCTGATATTGATATTGATATTCCTGATATTTATCGTCCAGATTTTATCAGGTATGTTGGTAATAAATATGGCAGTAAACATGCGGCTCAAATCGTTACTTTTTCTACCTTTGGGGCCAAGCAAGCTTTGCGAGATGTCTTGAAGCGCTTTGGTGTGCCAGAGTATGAATTATCTGCAATTACCAAGAAAATCAGTTTTCGTGATAATCTTAAGTCAGCCTATGAAGGGAATCTCCAGTTTCGTCAGCAAATCAATAGTAAGCTAGAATATCAAAAAGCCTTTGAAATTGCTTGCAAGATTGAGGGCTATCCAAGACAAACCTCTGTCCATGCGGCTGGTGTTGTAATCAGTGACCAAGATTTGACGAATTACATCCCTCTAAAGTATGGTGACGAAATTCCGCTGACTCAGTATGATGCTCATGGAGTTGAAGCTAGTGGACTTTTGAAGATGGATTTTCTGGGACTAAGAAATTTGACCTTTGTTCAGAAAATGCAAGAGTTGCTTGCTGAAACAAAAGGTATTCACCTTAAAATTGAAGAAATAGATTTGGAAGACAAAGAAACTCTATCTCTTTTTGCATCTGGCAATACAAAAGGTATCTTTCAATTTGAACAACCTGGTGCTATTCGCTTGCTCAAACGTGTGCAACCAGTCTGTTTTGAAGATGTCGTAGCAACTACTTCCCTAAATAGACCAGGTGCTAGTGATTATATCAATAATTTTGTGGCAAGAAAACATGGGCAGGAAGAAGTGACTGTTCTCGATCCAGCTCTGGAGGATATTTTGGCTCCAACTTATGGCATTATGCTCTATCAGGAGCAGGTTATGCAGGTTGCTCAGCGATTTGCTGGATTTAGTCTTGGGAAGGCCGATATTTTGCGTCGAGCTATGGGTAAAAAGGATGCCTCTGCCATGCATGAGATGAGGGCTTCCTTTATTCAAGGCTCCATAGAAGCTGGTCATACTGTGGAAAAAGCAGAGCAGGTTTTTGATGTTATGGAGAAGTTTGCAGGTTATGGTTTTAACCGATCTCACGCCTATGCCTACTCAGCCTTGGCCTTCCAGTTGGCTTATTTCAAAACACATTATCCAGCCATTTTTTATCAGGTCATGTTGAATTCTGCCAACAGTGATTATGTAACAGATGCCTTAGAAGCAGGTTTTGAAGTAGCCCCATTGTCCATTAATACTATTCCTTATCACGATAAAATTGCTAACAAGTCTATCTATCTAGGTTTGAAATCGATTAAGGGGCTCAGCAAGGATTTGGCGCTTTGGATTATTGAACATAGACCTTATTCTAATATTGAAGATTTTTTAGCTAAACTACCTGAGAATTATCTGAAACTTCCTCTGCTAGAACCTTTGGTAAAAATTGGTCTTTTCGATTCATTTGAAAAAAATCGTAAAAAAGTATTCAATAATTTAGCTAATCTATTTGAATTTGTGAAAGTGTTAGGAAGCTTATTTGGAGAGAGCATTTATAGTTGGCAAGATTCGGAGGACTGGACGGAGCAAGAAAAATTCTACATGGAACAAGAGCTTCTAGGAGTAGGCGTCAGCAAACATCCTCTACAAGCTATTGCAAGTAAGGCTATTTATCCGATTACTCCTATTAGTAATTTGTCAGAAAATAGCTATGCTATTATCTTGGTTGAGGTTCAGAAGATAAAAGTAATTCGTACCAAAAAGGGTGAAAATATGGCCTTCTTACAGGTAGATGACAGTAAGAAAAAATTGGATGTTACACTTTTTTCAGATTTATATCGACAGGTTGGTCAGGAAGTAAGAGAAGGAACCTTCTACTATATTAAAGGGAAAGTCCAGTCACGTGACGGTCGTCTGCAAATGATTGCACAAGAAATAAGAGAAGCAGTTGCTGAGCGCTTTTGGATTCAGATGAAAAATCATGATTCAGATCAAGAAATTTCGAGAATTTTAGATCAATATAAAGGCCCAATCCCAGTCATCATCAGGTATGAAGAGGAACAGAGAACGATTGTTTCTCCCCATCATTTTGTAGCTAAATCAACTGAATTAGAAGCGAAATTAGCTGGAATCGTTATGAAAACGATTTATCGCTAAAATTACGGAAAATAGAAGAATTTTCCAATTAAATGTGATATAATCAGTAAGAATGTTAAAAGAAAAAGGAGCATAACCAATATGAAACGTATTGCTGTTTTGACTAGTGGTGGAGACGCCCCTGGTATGAACGCTGCCATCCGTGCAGTTGTTCGTCAAGCAATTTCAGAAGGAATGGAAGTATTTGGTATCTATGATGGATATGCTGGTATGGTTGCTGGTGAAATTCATCCCCTAGATGCGGCTTCAGTAGGAGACATCATTTCTCGTGGTGGTACTTTCCTTCACTCAGCTCGCTACCCAGAGTTCGCTCAACTTGAAGGGCAACTTAAAGGGATTGAGCAATTGAAAAAACACGGGATTGAAGGTGTAGTTGTTATCGGTGGTGACGGATCTTACCACGGTGCTATGCGTTTGACTGAGCATGGCTTCCCAGCTATCGGTCTTCCAGGTACAATCGATAACGATATCGTTGGTACTGACTTTACAATCGGTTTTGACACAGCGGTTACGACTGCTATGGACGCTATCGATAAGATTCGTGATACGTCATCAAGTCACCGTCGTACTTTTGTTATCGAAGTTATGGGACGTAACGCTGGTGATATCGCTCTTTGGGCTGGTATTGCAACTGGTGCTGATGAAATCATCATTCCTGAAGAAGGATTCAAGATTGAAGATATCGTTGAAAGCATTAAATGTGGTTATGAGTGTGGTAAAAAACACAACATCATCGTCTTGGCAGAAGGTGTGATGTCTGCAGCTGAATTTGGTCAAAAACTAAAAGAAGCTGGAGATACAAGCGACCTTCGTGTGACAGAACTTGGACATATTCAACGTGGTGGTTCTCCAACTGCGCGTGACCGTGTTTTGGCATCACGTATGGGTGCACATGCTGTTAAACTTCTTAAAGAAGGTATCGGTGGTGTTGCGGTTGGTATCCGTAACGAGAAAATGGTTGAAAACCCAATTCTTGGAACTGCAGAAGAAGGAGCATTGTTTAGCCTTACTGCAGATGGTAAGATTGTGGTTAACAACCCACACAAGGCTGACCTTGAGCTATCTAGCTTGAATAAGAGCTTGTCATAATTTATAATTTTGTTAAAAAGACCAAAAAGGTCATATATAAAGGAGTCACAAAAATCATGAACAAACGTGTAAAAATCGTCGCAACTTTGGGACCTGCGGTAGAAATCCGTGGTGGTAAAAAATTCGGTGATGACGGATACTGGGGTGAAAAACTTGATGTTGAAGCTTCAGCTAAAAACATTGCTAAATTGATTGAAGCTGGTGCTAACACATTCCGTTTCAACTTCTCACACGGTGACCATCAAGAACAAGGTGACCGTATGGCAACTGTTAAACTTGCAGAAAAACTTGCAGGTAAAAAAGTTGGTTTCCTTCTTGATACAAAAGGACCAGAAATCCGTACTGAATTGTTTGAAGGAGATGCAAAAGAGTACTCTTACACAACTGGTGAAAAAATCCGTGTTGCGACTAAACAAGGAATCAAATCAACTCGTGATGTGATTGCATTAAACGTTGCTGGCGCTCTTGATATCTATGATGATGTTGAAGTTGGTCGTCAAGTTTTGGTTGACGATGGTAAACTTGGTCTTCGTGTGGTTGCTAAAGATGACGCAACTCGTGAATTCGAAGTTGAAGTTGAAAACGATGGCGTAATTGCTAAACAAAAAGGTGTTAATATCCCTAACACTAAAATTCCTTTCCCAGCTCTTGCTGAACGCGATAACGACGATATCCGCTTTGGTCTTGAACAAGGTATCAACTTCATCGCGATTTCATTCGTACGTACTGCAAAAGATGTGAACGAAGTTCGTGCAATCTGTAAAGAAACTGGAAACGGACACGTTCAATTGTTCGCTAAAATTGAAAACCAACAAGGTATCGACAACTTGGATGAAATCATCGAAGCTGCTGATGGTATCATGATCGCTCGTGGTGACATGGGTATCGAAGTACCATTCGAAATGGTTCCAGTTTACCAAAAAATGATCATCAAGAAAGTCAATGCTGCAGGTAAAGTTGTTATCACAGCAACAAACATGCTTGAAACAATGACTGAGAAACCACGTGCAACTCGTTCAGAAGTATCAGACGTATTCAACGCTGTTATCGACGGTACTGATGCTACAATGCTTTCAGGTGAGTCTGCAAACGGTAAATACCCACTTGAGTCAGTAACTACAATGGCTACAATCGACAAGAACGCTCAAACTCTTCTTAATGAATACGGTCGTTTGAACTCAGATTCATTTGAACGTAACTCTAAGACAGAAGTAATGGCTTCAGCTGTTAAAGATGCTACTAACTCAATGGATATCAAATTGGTTGTAACTCTTACTAAGACAGGTCACACTGCACGTTTGATTTCTAAATACCGTCCAAATGCTGACATCTTGGCCTTGACATTCGACGAATTGACAGAACGTGGATTGATGTTGAACTGGGGTGTTATCCCAATGTTGACAGATGCTCCATCTTCAACTGACGATATGTTCGAAATCGCTGAACGTAAAGCAGTTGAAGCAGGTCTTGTACAATCTGGTGACGATATCGTTATCGTAGCTGGTGTACCAGTTGGAGAAGCTGTACGTACAAACACAATGCGTATCCGTACAGTACGTTAATTAAAATGGAAAAAAACCTATCATATCACGCTTTCTAGCCTGTATGATAGGTTTTTTTGTAGCAGGGGGCAAAAAATGGGCAAAACTTTGTAAGAAACTCAGTTACCAATAAATCCTATTCAGCTAATATAATTGAAAATGATGGAAAAAAGGGTGAATTTATGATATACTTTAATGTAGGACCTTTTTAGAAATTTTGAAAGAGTATAAAAAATTTAAAATGAGAAAAATTGTTATCAATGGTGGCTTGCCTCTGCAAGGTGAGATTACCATTAGTGGCGCAAAAAATAGTGTAGTAGCTTTGATTCCAGCTATTATTTTGGCAGATGATGTTGTAACTTTGGATTGTGTCCCAGATATTTCCGATGTTGCTAGTCTTGTCGAAATTATGGAATTGATGGGCGCTACCGTTAAGCGTTATGACGATGTGTTAGAGATTGATCCAAGAGATGTTCAAAATATTCCAATGCCTTATGGGAAAATCAATAGTCTTCGTGCATCTTATTATTTTTATGGAAGTCTTTTAGGTCGCTTTGGTGAAGCTACTGTTGGTTTACCTGGTGGATGTGATTTGGGACCTCGCCCTATTGACTTACACCTTAAGGCTTTTGAAGCTATGGGAGCAACTGTTAGCTACGAGGGAGATAACATGAAGTTATCTGCCAAAGATACAGGACTTCACGGCGCAAGTATCTACATGGATACGGTTAGTGTGGGTGCGACGATTAATACGATGATTGCTGCGGTTAAAGCAAATGGTCGTACTATTATTGAAAATGCAGCCCGTGAACCTGAAATTATTGATGTAGCTACCCTCTTGAATAATATGGGAGCCCATATCCGTGGTGCTGGAACCAATATAATCATTATTGATGGTGTTGACAGATTACACGGAACCCGTCATCAGGTGATTCCAGACCGTATTGAAGCAGGAACATATATTTCCTTAGCTGCTGCAGTCGGTAAGGGAATTCGGATTAATAATGTTCTTTATGAACACTTAGAAGGATTCATCGCTAAGTTGGAAGAAATGGGAGTTCGAATGACTGTATCTGAAGACAGTATTTTTGTCGAAGAACAGTCTAATTTGAAAGCAATCAATATTAAGACAGCTCCTTACCCTGGTTTTGCTACTGACTTGCAACAACCAATTACTCCTCTCTTGTTAACAGCAGAGGGACGTGGTACCATTATTGATACCATTTATGAAAAACGAGTAAACCATGTTTTTGAACTAGCAAAGATGGATGCAGATATTACGACTACAAATAACTACATTTTATATACCGGTGGACGTGGTTTGCGTGGTGCAAATGTAAAAGCAACTGACCTTAGAGCTGGTGCTGCACTTGTCATTGCTGGACTGATGGCTGAAGGTAAAACTGAAATTACAAATATTGAGTTCATCTTACGTGGTTATTCAGATATTATTGAAAAATTACGTAATCTAGGAGCGGATATTAAACTTGTTGAGGATTAAGCCGTAGAGGTGTTTATGAATATTTGGACCAAATTAGCAATGTTTTCTTTTTTTGAAACGGATCGCTTGTATTTGCGTCCTTTCTTTTTTAGTGATAGTCAGGATTTCCATGAGATAGCTTCAAATCCAGAAAATTTACAATTTATTTTCCCAACTCAGGCAAGTCTGGAAGAAAGTCAATATGCACTGGCCAATTACTTTATGAAGTCCCCTTTGGGAGTGTGGGCAATTTGTGACCAGAAAAATCAACAGATGATTGGTTCTATTAAATTTGAGAAGTTAGATGAAATCAAAAAAGAAGCTGAGCTTGGCTATTTTTTGAGAAAAGATGCTTGGTCTCAAGGTTTTATGACAGAAGTTGTTAAAAAACTTTGTCAGCTTTCTTTTGAGGAATTTGGTTTAAAACAATTATCTATTATAACCCATCTCGAAAATGAAGCCAGTCAACGAGTTGCTCTTAAGGCTGGATTTCGTTTGTTCCGTCAGTTTAAGGGAAGTGATCGCTACACAAGAAAAATGCGGGATTATCTTGAATTTCGGTATGTAAAAGGAGAATTCAATGAGTAAACATCAGGAAATTCTAAGCTATTTGGAGGAATTACCAGTAGGTAAAAGGGTCAGTGTTCGTAGCATTTCAAACCATCTGGGAGTCAGTGATGGAACGGCCTATCGGGCCATTAAAGAAGCTGAAAATCGTGGAATTGTAGAGACTCGCCCAAGAAGTGGTACTATCCGAGTCAAATCTCAGAAAGTTGCTATAGAGAGATTAACATTTGCTGAAATTGCAGAAGTGACTTCTTCTGAGGTTTTGGCTGGGCAAGAAGGTTTAGAGAGAGAATTTAGTAAGTTTTCAATTGGTGCCATGACTGAGCAAAATATCTTATCTTACCTTCACGATGGTGGGCTCCTGATTGTCGGAGATCGTACTCGTATCCAATTACTAGCGCTGGAAAATGAAAATGCAGTTCTGGTTACAGGTGGTTTTCATGTTCATGATGATGTGCTTAAACTGGCCAATCAAAAAGGAATTCCAGTTTTAAGAAGCAAACATGACACTTTCACTGTCGCGACCATGATCAATAAAGCCCTGTCAAATGTCCAAATCAAGACTGATATTCTGACAGTTGAGAAACTTTATCGCCCGAGTCATGAGTATGGTTTTCTGAGAGAGACAGATACAGTTAAAGATTATTTGGACTTGGTACGTAAGAATCGTAGTAGCCGTTTCCCTGTTATCAATCAACATCAGGTTGTTGTTGGGGTTGTTACCATGAGAGACGCTGGTGACAAGTCACCAAGCACCACAATTGACAAGGTCATGTCTCGTAGTCTATTTTTGGTTGGATTATCAACAAATATTGCTAATGTGAGTCAACGGATGATTGCTGAAGATTTTGAAATGGTACCGGTTGTTCGAAATAATCAAACATTGCTTGGGGTTGTAACCAGACGAGATGTCATGGAGAAGATGAGTCGTTCCCAAGTTTCTGCTCTACCTACTTTTTCTGAGCAGATTGGTCAAAAACTTTCTTACCACCATGATGAAGTAGTCATTACAGTGGAACCCTTTATGCTTGAGAAAAACGGAGTTTTGGCTAATGGTGTATTGGCAGAAATTCTGACCCACATGACCCAAGATTTAGTTGTGAATAGTGGTCGTAATCTTATTATTGAGCAGATGCTAATCTACTTTTTGCAGGCTGTTCAGATTGATGATATACTGCGCATTCAAGCACGCATTATCCATCATACTAGACGATCAGCTATTATTGACTACGATATTTATCATGGTCATCAGATTGTTTCAAAAGCTAATATAACCGTTAAAATTAATTAGAAACTAGGAGAAAAAATGATAACATTAAAATCAGCTCGTGAAATCGAAGCTATGGATAAGGCAGGTGACTTTCTAGCAAGTATTCATATCGGCTTGCGTGATTTGATTAAGCCTGGCGTAGATATGTGGGAAGTTGAAGAGTATGTCCGACGTCGTTGCAAGGAAGAAAATTTCCTTCCGCTTCAGATTGGAGTTGACGGTGCAATGATGGACTATCCTTATGCTACCTGTTGCTCTCTTAATGATGAAGTGGCTCATGCTTTCCCTCGTCACTATATCTTGAAAGATGGTGATTTGCTCAAGGTTGACATGGTTTTGGGAGGTCCAATTGCTAAATCTGACCTGAATGTCTCAAAATTAAACTTCAACAATGTGGAACAAATGAAAAAATACACTCAGAGCTATTCTGGTGGTTTAGCAGACTCATGTTGGGCTTATGCTGTTGGTACACCGTCCGAAGAAGTGAAAAACTTGATGGATGTAACTAAAGAAGCTATGTACAAGGGGATTGAGCAGGCTGTTGTTGGAAATCGTATCGGTGATATCGGTGCGGCTATTCAAGAATACGCTGAAAGTCGTGGATACGGTGTAGTGCGTGATTTGGTTGGTCATGGTGTTGGCCCAACTATGCATGAAGAACCAATGGTTCCTAACTATGGTATTGCAGGTCGTGGGCTTCGTCTCCGTGAAGGAATGGTCTTGACTATTGAACCAATGATCAATACAGGTGACTGGGAAATTGATACAGATATGAAGACCGGTTGGGCGCATAAGACCATTGACGGTGGCCTATCTTGCCAATATGAACACCAATTTGTCATTACTAAGGATGGTCCGGTAATCTTGACTAGCCAAGGAGAAGAAGGAACTTATTAATAAAAAGTGAAAAGGCTACTGGATGTTCATTTTGAAAAAATGGCTCTTTGTCAACTGTAGTGGGTTGAAGAAAAGCTAAGATCGAGAAAGGACACATTTCGTCCTTTCTTTTTTGATATTGAGAGCGATAAAAATCCGTTTTTTGAAGTTTTCAAAGTTCCGAAAACCAAAGGCATTTCGCTTGATAAGTTTGATGAGATTATTGGTCGCTTCCAATTTGGCGTTGGAATAGGGTAGTTGAAGGGCGTTGACAATCTTTTCTTTATCCTTGAGGAAGGTTTTAAAGACAGTCTGAAAAAGAGGATGAACCTGCTTTAGATTGTCCTCAATAAGTCCGAAGAATTTGTCTGGCTCCTTGTTCTGAAAGTGAAAAAGTAAGAGCTGATAGAGATTGTAGTGGTGTCTCAAGTCTTCTGAATAGCTCAAAAGCTTGTCTAGAATTTCTTTATTTGTTAAGTGCATGCGAAAAGTAGGGCGATAAAAACGTTTATCACTGAGTTTACGACTATCCTGCTGTATGAGCTTCCAGTAGCGCTTGATGGCTTTGTATTCATGGGATTTTCGCTCAAATTGATTCATGATTTGGACACGAACACGACTCATAGCACGGCTTAAGTGTTGTACAATGTGAAATCGATCTAGAACGATTTTAGCACATGGAAAAAGCTGTTTAGCCAAGGCATAATAAGGACTAAACATATCCATCGTAATGATTTTCACCTGACAACGAACAGCTCGCTCGTAGCGCAGAAAGTGATTTCGTATGATAGCCTGTGTTCTGCCTTCAAGAACAGTGATGATGTTAAGATTATCAAAATCTTGTGCAATGAAACTCATCTTTCCCTTGGTAAAGGCATACTCGTCCCAAGACATAATCTCTGGAAGACGAGAAAAATCATGCTTAAAACGGAAGTCATTAAGCTTGCGAATGACAGTTGAAGTTGAAATAGCCAGTTGATGAGCGATATCGGTCATAGAAGTTTTTTCAATCAATTTTTGCGCAATTTTTTGGTTGATAATACGAGGAATTTGGTGATTTTTCTCGACGAGAGAGGTCTGTGAGACCATCATTTTAGAGCAATGATAGCACTTGAAACGACGCTTTTTAAGGAGGATTCTGGTAGGCATACCAGTTGTTTCAAGGTAAGGAATTTTCGATGGTTTTTGGAAGTCATATTTCTTCATTTGACTTCCACATTCAGGACAAGATGGGGCCTCATAATCCAGTTTAGCGATGATTTCCTTGTGGGTATCTCTATTAACAACATCCATAATTTGGACATTAGGGTCTTTGATATCGAGTAGTTTTGTGATAAAATGTAATGGTTCCATATGATTCTTTCTAATGAGTTGTTTCGTCGCTTTTCATTATAGGTCATATGGGACTTTTTTTCTACACAAAAATAGGCTCCATAATATCTATAGGGGATTTACCCACTACAAATATTATAGAGCCGAAAAAATCCAGTAGGCTTTTTCATATTAAATAGAAGCATTGATTTGATATTTTCAGATATTTTCAAGACAACAAAATAGGCTCTATATTATCTGTAGGGGGACTTACCTACAGATATTAAAGAGCCTTTTTCTTATGCTTAGAATGGTAATTTTCCAGCGAAAGCACCTAGTTTTTTCTTGGTAGTTTCATCGATTTGTTCAAGAGCAGAGTTGATGGCTTGAACGGTCATATCAGAAAGAGTTTCAAGGTCTTCAGGGTCAACGACAGCTGGATTGAAGTCAATGCTGACAACTTTCTTATCTCCAGTTAAGGTCGCTTGAACAAGGTCTTGAGCAGATTTGCCAACAAATTGCAGAGCAGCAAGCTCAGCTTGGCTTTGTTCCATCTGTTTTTGAAGTTTTTGTGCTTGACGCATCATGTTTTGCATGTTCATCATGGTGATTTCAGTTTCCTTTTATCTTATTTTCTTTCCTATTTTATCAATTTTGAGGATAAAAGTCTATTATTAGTATAAGTTACTCAATATTAAATTGTCTGAAAATTTATTGAAAAATGAGTGAAAACATGGTATAATGAAACGTAAAATTAATTCAGGTTTCCTGAACCAATAGGAGTAAACAATGAAAAAACTAGGTTTTGTCCTTTTATCTTCAGCCTTGCTATTGACAGCTTGTGCTAATAATCAATCTAAGCCAAGCAACACAAGTGATTCGTCCAAGGTGACACCCTTGTCTGAAGACAAGCAAAAAATGCTTGATAAGGCCACTTCTGACTATAAAACTTTTGTGCAAGAGCAAATCGATAAACTGTTGACAGATACGGAAGGCTTTGTCAAATTGTTGAAAGAAGGCAAATTAGAAGAGGCTAAGAAAGTTTATCCACTGATTCGTATGTCCTATGAGCGTTCAGAACCGATTGCCGAGAGTTTTGGTGAGTCAGATGTCAAGATTGACTTCCGTTTAGCAGACTATATGGACGAAAACAAGACAGAAGAAGGCTGGTCAGGCTTCCACCGTATCGAGCGTATCCTTTGGGAAGACAATACAACTAAAGGAACTGAAAGCTATGGTGATCAGTTGGTCAATGATATCAAGGAATTGAAAGCCAAGATTGCAACTGTGGATGTGGACTACAAGGTTATGTTGACTGGGGCAGTTGACTTGCTCAATGAAGTAGCGACAAGCAAGATTACAGGTGAAGAGGAAGTTTATTCTCATACAGACTTGTATGACTTCCGTGCCAATATTGAGGGAGCTGAGAAGATTTTCCAACTCTTTAAACCTTTGCTTGAAAAATCAGACGCTAACCTAGTTAAAGAATTGGAAGCAGATTTCAAATCTGTTAATAGCTTGTTGGACAAACACATGATCGACAAGGAACACTACAAGCTCTATACTGATTTGACAAAAGAAGATACCAAAGAATTGTCAGAAGCTGTGACAAAACTTGGTGAACCTCTATCGCAAATGGGTAAATTTCTTAGTGGAGAATAAGAGTCATGACTGAAAAAGACGAAAAGTTTTTTGATAAGAAAATGGACCGTCGAGAATTTCTAAAAAAAGCAGGCATTGGAGGGGCTGGTTTAGCGCTAGGACTCTCTGGTGCTTCTGCTTTTTTCGCACCTAAGCTAGGAAGTCAGGAAAAAATCTCGTACGGAAATGAAAAAATTGCTTTTTATGGCAAGCATCAAGCTGGGATTAGTACGCCCATGCAAAAGAATATTTATTTTGTGGTCTTGGACTTGCATACGACGGATAAGGATAAGATTATCCAGTTGTTTAAGGATTGGACGGATTATAGTGCCAAATTGGTCGAGGGGGAATTGGTCAAAAAAGATGGGAAAAATACTCTCTTGCCTCCGAGCGATACTGGTGAAACAGTCGGGCTCAATCCTCATCGTTTAACGCTGACTTTTGGTGTGTCTGCCAGTTTCTTGAAAAAGATGAACTTGGAAAATAAGCGTCCTCAAGTGTTCAGGGATTTACCGCCTTTTCCTAAAGAGCAATTGCGTGAAAAATATACAGGTGGAGATATTGTGATTCAGGCTTGTGCCGATGATGAGCAAGTTGCCTTTCACGCTATTCGCAATCTCATCCGTAAGGGGAGAAATGCAGTGACCCTTCGTTGGAGTCAGTCTGGATTTGCAGCTATCGGAGATCGAATGGAGACACCGCGTAACCTCTTTGGTTTTAAGGATGGAACAGCAAATCCAAGCAAAGAGAAAGATTTTGACCGCGTCATCTGGGCTGATAGTAAGGACTGGATGGAAAATGGTTCTTATATGGCAGTTCGTCGGATTCAGATGTTTTTAGAGACCTGGGATCGCACCAGTCTTGAAGAACAAGAAAATACTTTTGGTCGTTACAAGGAAAGTGGTGCCCCCTTTGGTAAGAAAAATGAGTTTGATGAAGTGGATTTGAGTCTTTTGCCTGATGATTCGCATGTCCGTTTGGCCAAGGAAGTGGAGAAACCACTTTTGCGTCGTTCTTATTCTTACTCAGATGGGATTGATGAAAAAACTGGTCAGTTTGATACGGGCTTGCTTTTCATTTCTTTCCAGAAGGATCCTGATAATTTTGTTAAGGTTCAAACCAATCTAGGTGCTACAGATAAGATGAATGAATACATCACTCACATCGGTAGTGGACTCTTTGCTTGCTTTGGTGGTGTGGAGAAAGGAGGCTACATTGGTCAGAAATTATTGGAAGGCTAAAAGCTGGTTCTTGGTTTTAACTTTGTCACTTTTAATTCTTTCCCCAGTAGGTGCCCAAGAAAGTCTGAGTTCTTACTTTGTGAAAATCACAGATGCGTCTAAAGCAGTGAAAAATGGGAATCAGTCTGAGGCTAAGAAACTCGTTACGGAGATAGCAATAGACTTTGAAAGAGTAGAAGACAGCAATTCTGAGGCTGGTAAAGTCGTTAAGGAAAAGTTAGCTCAATCAGGCGAGATTACTGAAGACAAACTCACCGAAATTTCTGCAGCCCTGTTAGCCTTTGAAAAAGAACAAAATCCTGTTGACTTAGATGCGGAAAAAGAAAAATTGGTGAACCGTCTAAGTCCTCGTTTTGAAGCCTTGGAACAGGCTATTGCCTCCAAAGATTTGGAAAAGGTTCGAGAAGCCTTTAAGAAAATGAATTCTACTTGGACCATTAATGAAAGTGTGGTTCGTGACAATAGTACGGCCCATTATGGACGTGTTGAAACAGCCATATCCTTCTTGCGTAGTAGCATAGAAACTGAGCCTACTGATTTTAACTCCATCCAGACTTCCTTTGAGGACTTAAAAAAGTCTATTGATGATTTTGTAACTGGAAAAGAAGTCGTAGCAACATCTTCTGATTTGACTCTCAAAGACGGTATTGCCCTTTTGACAAAGGCTTTGGAACAATTCCAAGCTGGTGACCAAGTAGCAGGAGCAGCTAGTATGAAGGAATTCATCACTATCTGGCCAACGATTGAGGGCTCTGTTAGCACGACCAATCCTTCCCTCTATACTCGAGTGGAAAGCGAAAGCCCTGTGATTATGGTCAAGGGAAGCGAAAAGGAATACCAAGAAAAATTAGAAAAACTGATTGCAGATTTATCGCAAATTGATACCAGTGCACGTTACAATGCCTTTGATGCTATGCTCATTCTCCTAAGAGAAGGAGTAGAGGCTCTCTTAATCGTTATGGCCTTGGTAACGACCTTGAAAGCAGCTAAGATGCGAAAGGGACTCAAGTGGGTTTATGGTGGTGCTATCACCGGAATTATGGCCAGTCTGGTCATTGCTTTCATCCTGCAAATTGCTTTTCCAGCAGTGACATCAGGCTCCAATCGTGAAATCATCGAAGGAGCAGTTGGAATTTTTGCGGTAGCAATGATGATTGTGATTGGAATTTGGCTTCACAGCAAATCTTCAGTTAAAAAATGGAATACCTTTATGGAGTCACAAATGGAAACAGTGACCAAGACAGGCTCCTTTATTTCCATGTTTGCTCTCAGTTTCCTAGCTGTTTTCCGTGAGGGAGCAGAAACCATTCTCTTTTATGTTGGGATTTTACCAAGAATTTCCAGTTTTGAATTTGTCTTGGGCATTTCACTTGCCTTGCTGGTTCTTGTAATTATTGCAATCGTGATGAATAAGGCCAGTCAATTCTTCCTACCTCATAAGGTCTTCTTTATCCTTACTTGGATGATTTATGCTTTGGCATTCAAGATGCTGGGAGTTAGTATCCATGCTCTTCAGTTGACCAATATGGCACCAAATCACTTGCTGACAGGCTTTCCAACTATCGACTTACTTGGAATTTACCCAAGTTGGGAAGGTTTGGCCAGCCAGCTACTCTTTGCCATTATTGTCTTGATTGTCACTTTCAGACAGGGTGAAAAATAAATGGATAGAAAAGAATTGACAATCGTTGAACATCTGGTAGAATTTAGAAAGAGATTATTGGCAGTAGTCATTTGTTTCTTTTTGGTATTCTGTGTTTCTCTGCTTTTTGCAGACCAGATTTACCAGTATGTGACCCAATCTTTTCAGCAAAAGTTGATTGTTTTAGGGCCAAATGATATTTTATGGATTTACATACGCTTAGCTAGTCTGATGGCCTTTACTATCACCCTACCTTACACGGTGTATCATATTTGGTCTTTCATTAAACCTGGTTTAAAGAAGGAAGAAGCTAGAGCTATTTTTGCCTATATTCCAGCTAGTTTCCTTTGTTTTCTAGTTGGACTGGCTTTTGGTTTTTACTTTGTAACACCAGCCTTACTTCAGGTTTTATTAGGGCTAGGAGAAGAACTATTTGAGACGCAGTTAACCGCCCAAAATTATCTGTCCTTTGTTTTTCAAACGACCTTGCCCTTGGCCCTGATTTTTGAATTGCCAGTTATCATTGCCTTTTTGACGTCGATTGGACTCATTGGACCAGAGTTATTGATTACTTATCGCCGATATGCTTATTTTATCTTATTGGTACTCGCAGTCATCTTGACACCAGCTGACTTTGTCAGCGATTTGGCAATGACTGCCCCCTTGATATTACTCTATGAATTAAGTATTGCCATCAGCAAACACATTATGAAACGCAAGCAGAAAGGAGAGAGAAATGGGAATCTTACGTGATATCGGAGCACCAGGATTGATTATTATCGTTTTAGGAGCTCTATTGATTTTTGGACCAAAACGATTGCCTGAACTAGGCGAGTCAATCGGTAAAATGCTATCTGAATTTAAAAAAGCAGTTAAAGGAGCAGAAAATCAAGATAAGGAAGAGTAAGACTTGTGAGTTTTACTAAAAATAATAAGTTAGGAAGTGTGTCTCTGTCAGACAATTTACCATTTCCTAGCTTTTTCTTGTATTAAGAAAATATAAATTTAAGTTTTCTTTAAGAAAACTATATTATTCTGAAGAACTCTAAAATTTCACAGCCATTTATTAGTAATGACTATTGAATTCCTAGTCACTACTAGAAATGGATTAGTTTCTTTGAATAATAGAACTCCTTAATCCTCCCATTCTAGAACGGGATGACTAGTATTTCTTTTATGATAGGACTAGATTGTGGTATAATAGAGAGAATAAGTTTTTTAGTAAGACAAAGGAGAAAATAGATGATTTATGCAGGAATTCTTGCCGGTGGAACTGGCACACGTATGGGAATCAGTAACTTGCCAAAACAATTTTTAGAGCTAGGTGATCGACCTATCTTGGTTCATACAATTGAAAAATTTGTCTTGGAACCAAGCATTGAAAAAATTGTAGTTGGGGTTCATGGAGACTGGGTTTCCCATGCAGAGGATCTTGTAGATAAATATCTGCCCCTTCATAAGGATCGTATCATCATTACAAAAGGTGGTGCTGACCGTAATACGAGTATTGAGAAAATCATTGAAGCCATCGATGCTTATCGTCCGCTTACTCCAGAGGATATCGTTGTTACCCACGATTCTGTTCGTCCATTCATTACGCTTCGCATGATTCAAGACAATATCAAACTTGCTCAAAATCATGACGCAGTGGACACAGTGGTAGAAGCGGTTGATACTATCGTTGAAAGCACTAACGGTCAATTTATTACAGATATTCCAAATCGTGCTCACCTCTATCAAGGACAAACACCTCAAACATTCCGTTGTAAGGACTTCATGGACCTTTACGGTTCTCTCTCTGCCGAAGAGAAAGAAATCTTAACAGATGCATGTAAAATCTTTGTGATCAAAGGAAAAAATGTAGCCTTGGCTAAGGGTGAATATTCAAATCTGAAAATTACTACAGTAACAGATCTGAAGATTGCAAAAAGCATGATTGAGGAAGAGTAATAAAATGATTAATCAAATTTACCAACTAACAAAGCCTAAGTTTATCAATGTCAAATACCAGGAAGAGGCTATTGATCAAGAGAATCATATCCTCATCCGCCCTAATTATATGGCGGTCTGTCATGCGGATCAGCGTTACTATCAAGGAAAACGTGATCCAAAGATTTTGAATAAAAAACTTCCAATGGCAATGATTCACGAGTCATGTGGAACCGTTATTTCTGACCCGACAGGAACCTACGATGTTGGTCAAAAGGTTGTTATGATTCCCAATCAGCCTCCTATGCAGAGCGATGAAGAATTCTATGAGAACTACATGACAGGGACCCATTTCTTGTCTAGTGGATTTGATGGCTTTATGAGAGAGTTTGTTTCTCTTCCTAAAGACCGTGTGGTGGCTTATGATGCTATTGAAGATACGGTTGCAGCCATTACAGAGTTTGTCAGTGTCGGCATGCACGCTATGAATCGTCTATTGACCCTTGCTCATAGCAAGCGGGACCGAATCGCCGTTATCGGAGATGGAAGTTTAGCATTTGTGGTTGCCAATATTATCAACTATACTTTGCCAGAAGCAGAGATTGTGGTTATTGGTCGTCATTGGGAAAAATTGGAACTTTTCTCTTTTGCCAAAGAATGCTATATTACTGATAATATTCCTGAAGATTTGGCCTTTGACCATGCTTTTGAGTGTTGTGGTGGTGATGGTACTGGACCAGCTATTAATGACTTGATTCGCTATATTCGTCCTCAGGGAACAATTCTCATGATGGGCGTTAGTGAATATAAAGTCAATCTCAATACACGCGATGCCTTAGAAAAGGGCTTGCTCTTGGTAGGCTCCTCTCGTTCTGGTCGCATCGATTTTGAAAATGCAATCCAAATGATGGAAGTCAAGAAATTTGCCAATCGTCTTAAAAATATCCTTTATCTAGAAGAACCTGTAAGAGAAATTAAAGATATTCACCGTGTCTTTGCGACCGATTTAAACACAGCCTTTAAAACAGTGTTTAAGTGGGAAGTATAAGTCCTGGAGGTTAATTGTGGAGAAAATCATTAAAGAAAAAATTTTTTCCTTACTTAGTCAAGAAGAGGAAGTCCTCAGTGTTGAACAACTGGGGGGAATGACCAATCAAAACTATTTGGCCAAAACAACAAATAAGCAATACATTGTTAAATTCTTTGGTAAAGGGACAGAAAAACTGATTAATCGTCAAGATGAAAAGTACAATCTTGAACTACTAAAAGATTTAGATTTAGATGTAAAAAATTATCTTTTTGATATTGAAGCTGGTATCAAAGTAAATGAGTATATCGAATCTGCTATTACACTTGATTCAACGTCAATCAAGACCAAGTTCGATAAAATTGCTCCAATTTTACAAACCATTCATGCTTCTGGTAAGGAATTAAGGGGAGAATTTGCTCCTTTTGAAGAAATCGAAAAATACGAATCTTTGATTGACGAAAAAATCCCTTATGCTAACTATGAAGCAGTTAGAGAAGAAGTCTTCTCCTTAGAGAAAAGACTGGCTGCCTTAGGTGTTGACAGAAAATCTTGTCATATTGATTTGGTGCCTGAAAACTTTATAGAATCACCTCAAGGACGACTTTATCTGATTGACTGGGAATATTCATCAATGAACGATCCAATGTGGGATTTGGCTGCTCTCTTTTTAGAGTCTGAATTCACTCGTCAAGAGGAAGAAGCCTTCTTGTCTCACTATGAGAGTGAGCAAACATCTGTCTCTCGTGAAAAGATTACCATTTATAAAATTTTACAAGATACTATTTGGAGTCTATGGACTGTCTATAAGGAAGAGCAAGGCGCAGATTTTGGAGACTATGGTGTGAATCGTTTCCAAAGAGCTGTTAAAGGTTTGTCATATTATGGAGGTTCAGATGAAAAATAAAAATGGAGTTTCTTTTGGTCTACTCTCAGGTATTTTCTGGGGGTTAGGTCTAACGATTAGTGCTTATATCTTTTCTATCTTTACAGATTTGTCGCCCTTTGTGGTGGCCGCTGCTCACGATTTCTTGAGTATCTTTATCTTACTAGCTTTTCTCTTGGTAAAAGAAGGAAAAGTTCGTCTCTCAATTTTCTTAAATATTCGCAATGTGAGTGTGATCATCGGAGCCTTGCTAGCAGGCCCTATCGGTATGCAGGCCAATCTTTATGCAGTTAAGTATATCGGAAGTTCTTTAGCTTCATCTGTATCCGCTATCTATCCTGCTATTTCAGTTTTATTGGCTTTCTTCTTTTTGAAGCATAAGATTTCGAAAAATACTGTGTTTGGGATTGTCTTGATTATTGGAGGGATAATTGCTCAGACCTATAAGGTTGAACAGGTTAATTCTTTCTATATTGGAATTCTCTGTGCTTTGGTTTGTGCTATTGCATGGGGAAGTGAGAGTGTTCTTAGCTCTTTTGCCATGGAAAGTGAATTGAGTGAAATCGAAGCCCTCTTAATTCGTCAAGTGACTTCATTCTTGTCCTATCTTGTGATTGTGCTCTTCTCTCATCAGTCATTTGCAGAAGTGGCCAATGGACAATTGTTAGTTCTTATGATTGTCTTTGCAGCCTTTGATATGATTTCTTACTTGGCTTATTATATCGCTATCAATCGCTTGCAACCAGCCAAGGCTACAGGATTGAACGTGAGTTATGTAGTTTGGACAGTCTTGTTTGCAGTTGTTTTCTTGGGTGCACCGCTAGATATGCTGACCATTATTACTTCACTTGTCGTCATTGCTGGAGTTTATATTATTATTAAAGAATAAAGGAGATTCGTGTGAAAGCCATCATTTTAGCAGCGGGCTTGGGAACTCGCTTGCGTCCTATGACTGAAAATACCCCTAAAGCCTTGGTTCAAGTTAATCAAAAACCCTTGATTGAATACCAAATTGAGTTTTTAAAAGAAAAAGGAATCAATGACATCATCATCATTGTTGGTTACCTTAAAGAACAATTCGATTACTTGAAAGAAAAATATGGTGTTCACCTCGTCTTCAATGATAAATACGCTGACTACAATAACTTTTATTCTCTCTATCTTGTAAAAGAAGAATTGGCCAACAGTTATGTTATTGATGCCGATAATTATCTCTTTAAAAATATGTTCCGCAATGATTTGACTCGTTCGACTTATTTTAGTGTCTATCGTGAAGATTGTACCAACGAATGGTTCTTGGTCTATGGAGATGACTACAAGGTTCAAGACATTATTGTTGATAGCAAGGCAGGTCGCATTCTTAGTGGTGTATCCTTCTGGGATGCTCCAACAGCAGAAAAAATTGTTAGCTTTATTGACAAGGCCTATGCAAGTGGTGAATTTGTTGATCTCTACTGGGACAATATGGTTAAGGATAATATCAAAGAGCTAGATGTCTATGTTGAAGAATTAGAAGGCAATAGCATCTATGAAATCGATAGTGTCCAAGACTATCATAAATTAGAAGAAATTCTTAAAAACGAAAATTAAAAATTCCAACATCTGGCTAAAATAGTCGGATGTTTTTTTTGATTTTTTACGAATAAATAGATGAGTAGAAAAAGAAATGGAGATATTTATGAAAATCACAAATTATGAAATCTATAAGTTAAAAGAATCAGGTTTGACCAATCAACAGATTTTGAAAGTCCTAGAATACGGTGAAAATGTCGATCAGGAGCTTTTGTTGGGTGATATTGCAGATATATCAGGTTGCCGAAATCCAGCTGTTTTTATGGAACGTTATTTTCAGATAGACGATGCGCATTTGGAGAAGGAGTTTCAAAAATTTCCATCTTTCTCTATTTTAGATGACTGTTACCCTTGGGATTTGAGTGAAATTTATGATGCGCCTGTACTTTTATTTTACAAGGGAAATCTGGATCTCTTGAAATTCCCTAAGGTAGCAGTTGTCGGTAGTCGTGCTTGTAGCAAACAGGGAGCTAAGTCAGTTGAAAAAGTCATTCAAGGATTGGAAAATGAACTGGTTATCGTCAGTGGATTAGCCAAGGGAATAGACACAGCAGCCCATATGGCAGCTCTTCAAAATGGCGGAAAAACCATTGCAGTGATTGGAACAGGACTGGATGTGTTTTATCCTAAAGCCAATAAACGCTTGCAAAACTACATCGGCAATGACCATCTGGTTCTCAGTGAATATGGACCTGGCGAACAACCTCTGAAATTTCATTTTCCTGCCCGTAATCGCATCATTGCTGGACTTTGCCGTGGTGTGATTGTAGCAGAGGCCAAGATGCGCTCAGGTAGTCTCATTACCTGTGAGCGAGCAATGGAAGAAGGACGCGATGTTTTTGCTATTCCTGGAAGTATTTTAGATGGACTATCAGACGGTTGCCATCATTTGATTCAAGAAGGGGCAAAATTGGTTACAAGTGGGAAGGATGTTCTTGCGGAATTTGAATTTTAATACTCTTCGAAAATCTCTTCAAACCACGTCAGCTTCCATCTGCAACCTCAAAACAGTGTTTTGAGCAACCTGCGGCTAGCTTCCTAGTTTGCTCTTTGATTTTCATTGAGTATAAGAAGAAAGTCCGCTTACTAGACAAACTTTTCTTCTATTATAGTAGCTAAGTCTTGACAGGGTTCAAAAAATGGTTTACACTTTATAAAGTTTATTACTTTGAAAAGGTGTGATACTGTGGCTACGGCAACAAAAAAGAAAAAATCAACAGTTAAAAAAAATCTAGTCATCGTGGAGTCTCCTGCTAAGGCGAAAACGATTGAGAAATATCTAGGCAGAAATTACAAGGTTTTAGCCAGTGTTGGGCATATCCGTGATTTGAAGAAATCCAGTATGTCCGTCGATATTGAAAATAATTATGAACCGCAATATATCAATATCCGAGGAAAAGGTCCTCTTATCAATGACTTGAAAAAAGAAGCTAAAAAAGCTAATAAAGTCTTTCTGGCGAGTGACCCGGACCGTGAAGGAGAAGCGATTTCTTGGCATTTGGCTCATATTCTCAACTTGGATGAAAATGATGCCAACCGTGTGGTCTTCAATGAAATCACCAAGGATGCGGTCAAAAATGCTTTTAAAGAACCTCGTAAGATTGATATGGACTTGGTCGATGCCCAACAGGCTCGTCGTGTTTTGGACCGCTTGGTAGGGTATTCGATTTCGCCTATTTTGTGGAAAAAGGTCAAGAAGGGTTTGTCAGCAGGGCGCGTACAGTCTATTGCGCTTAAGTTAATCATTGACCGTGAAAATGAAATCAATGCCTTCCATCCAGAGGAATACTGGACAATTGATGGCGTCTTTAAAAAGGGAACCAAGCAATTTCAGGCTTCCTTCTATGGAGTGGATGGTAAAAAGCTGAAACTGACTAGTAATGATGAGGTCAAGGAAGTCTTGTCTCGTCTGACTAGCAAAGATTTTTCAGTGGATCAGGTAGATAAGAAAGAGCGCAAACGCAATGCTCCATTACCCTATACCACTTCATCTATGCAGATGGATGCTGCCAATAAAATCAATTTCCGTACTCGAAAAACCATGATGGTTGCCCAACAGCTCTATGAAGGAATTAATATCGGCTCTGGTGTTCAAGGTTTGATTACCTATATGCGTACCGATTCGACTCGTATCAGTCCTGTAGCTCAGAACGAAGCAGCAAGTTTCATTACGGACCGTTTTGGTAGCAAGTATTCTAAGCATGGTAGTAAGGTCAAAAATGCTTCTGGAGCTCAGGATGCCCATGAGGCTATTCGTCCGTCTAGTGTCTTTAATACACCTGAAAGCATCGCTAAGTATCTGGATAAGGATCAACTCAAGCTTTATACTCTTATCTGGAATCGTTTTGTGGCGAGCCAGATGACAGCTGCTGTCTTTGATACTATGGCTGTTAAATTGTCTCAAAATGGGGTTCAATTTGCTGCCAATGGTAGTCAGGTTAAGTTTGATGGTTATCTTACCATTTATAATGATTCTGACAAGAATAAGATGTTACCAGATATGGCTGTTGGAGATGTGGTCAAACAGGTCAATAGCAAACCAGAGCAACATTTCACCCAACCGCCTGCTCGCTATTCTGAAGCGACACTGATCAAGACCTTGGAGGAAAATGGGGTTGGCCGTCCGTCAACCTACGCACCAACCATTGAAACCATTCAGAAACGTTATTATGTTCGCCTTGCAGCCAAACGTTTTGAACCGACAGAGTTGGGAGAAATTGTTAACAAGCTCATCGTTGAATATTTCCCAGATATCGTAAACGTGACCTTCACAGCTGAAATGGAAGGCAAGCTGGATGATGTCGAAGTCGGAAAAGAGCAGTGGCAACGTGTCATTGATGCCTTTTACAAACCTTTCTCTAAAGAGGTTGCCAAGGCTGAAGAAGAAATGGAGAAAATCCAGATCAAGGATGAACCAGCTGGATTTGATTGTGAAGTGTGTGGCAGTCCAATGGTTATTAAACTTGGTCGATTTGGTAAGTTCTACGCTTGTAGCAATTTCCCAGATTGCCGTCATACCCAAGCAATAGTGAAAGAGATTGGTGTTGAGTGTCCAAGCTGTCATCAGGGACAAATCATTGAGCGTAAAACCAAACGCAATCGCCTTTTCTATGGTTGCAATCGCTATCCAGAATGTGAATTTACCTCTTGGGACAAGCCTGTTGGTCGTGACTGTCCAAAATGTGGCAACTTCCTTATGGAGAAAAAAGTCCGTGGTGGTGGCAAGCAGGTTGTTTGTAGCAAGGGTGACTACGAAGAAGAAAAGATTAAATAAGAGGAGAGTCCTGAAAGTGAATTTCAGGCTCTTTTTGGTTGGAGCTTGACAAAATTCATCATTGTATGCGAAACTAGAAGAAGATTATTTTAACTAGGAGAAGTTATGCGTATTATTTATCTGATAATTGGTTTTTTATCACTGGCCTTGGCTATTATTGGGGTTGTTTTGCCCTTATTGCCGACAACGCCTTTTCTTTTGTTGTCTATTGCTTGTTTCTCAAGAAGTTCCAAGCGCTTCGAAGATTGGCTTTATCATACCAAACTCTATCAAGCATATGTGGCTGATTTTCGCGAGACTAAGTCTATTGCGCGTGAACGTAAAAAAAAGATTATTGTCTCTATCTACATCTTAATGGGAATTTCCATTTATTTTGCACCTCTTTTACCAGTCAAAATCGGTCTGGGTGCTTTGACCATCTTTATCACTTATTATCTCTTCAAGGTCATTCCAGATAAAGAATAAGTAAAATTTGTAACTATTTCCCTTGATAAAAATGAAAACATATTCACAACAATATGATATAATAAATTTAAAGTAATCTTCAAGGAGAATCAAATGATTTACGAATTTTGTGCTGAAAATGTGACGTTGCTTGAAAAAGCGATGCAGGCTGGAGCTCGTCGAATTGAACTCTGTGATAATCTAGCAGTGGGAGGAACAACACCAAGCTATGGAGTGACCAAGGCAGCGGTTGAATTGGCACCTAACTACGATACGACCATCATGACCATGATTCGTCCACGTGGTGGAGACTTTGTCTACAATGACCTAGAAATTGCTATTATGCTAGAAGACATTCGTTTAACTGCTCAGACTGGAAGTCAAGGGGTTGTATTTGGAGCTTTAACTGCTGATAAGAAGTTGGATAAAGCTAATCTTGAGAAGCTGATTGCCGCATCTAAAGGAATGGAAATTGTCTTCCACATGGCCTTTGATGAATTAAGTGATGATGATCAACTGGAAGCTATTGACTGGCTTAGTCAAGCTGGAGTCACTCGTATCCTAACTCGTGCTGGTGTGTCTGGTGACTCCTTAGAAAAACGTTTTGCTCACTATCACAGAATTTTAGAGCACGCTAAAGGTAAGATTGAAATTCTACCAGGTGGGGGGATTGACCTTGACAACCGTCAAACCTTTATTGACCAGCTGAGCGTGACACAACTACATGGTACTAAGGTTGTCTTTTAAAAAATAGAAAGGAACTGCTGCTTAGAGTAGCAGTTTTCACTTATGTTTGAAATTTTTAAATCCTATCAATTTAATAAAGAAAAGGCTCGTACTTATGGTTTTGTAGAAAATGATGGAGTCTGGACCTATAGTTGCCAGATTTTGCAAGGTGACTTTGTCATGACTGTATCCATCACTGCTGATAATGTGAGTTTTCAAGTCTTTGACCAGGAGACTGGTGACCTCTATCCTCAAGTCCATATGGAAAGTTTTAAAGGAAGTTTTGTTGCAAGTGTCCGTGAGGCTTGTCTGGAGATTCTTTACCAAATTCGGAAGACTTGTTTTGATGCACAAGATTTTATCTGTCCTCAGACTAAGCGAATCGTAACTCAGGTTCAGGAAAAGTATGGAAATCAGTTGGAATATTTGTGGGAGAAATCGCCTGATACAGCAGTGTTAAGACACGAAGGAAATAAAAAGTGGTATGCCGTCTTGATGAAAATCTCTTGGAATAAGCTGGAAAAGGGCAGAGAAGGACAAGTGGAAGCAGTCAACCTCAAACATGACCAAGTAGCTGACTTGCTTTCACAAAAAGGTATTTATCCTGCCTTTCATATGAACAAACGCTACTGGATTAGTCTTGCTCTTGATGAGACTTTATCTGATGATGAAGTTCTAGATTTGCTAGAAATCAGTTGGAATTTAACTATTAAAAAATGAAACATTTCAAGAATTTTCAATTAGCAAAATATTCTCTACTGAAGAAATTTTCAGAAAATATTGGATTTTTTCTTGACAAGTACTTTTGCCTATGCTAAAATACTAAACAAGACATCAAACGAAGGAGAAAGTCAAACATGAAAACAGCTAAGTTTAATCAATTTGCTTTGTTGTTGAGGTACTCGGGCTAGTGCAAAAAGCATTAGTCCTGTTTGGCTTACCAAGCGGGAGTGAATCAACATCTCGCTTGGACTTCTAAGCGAGATGTTTTTTTAAAACCACATTTGGAAAAGGGGAAATCTTATGAGAACAGTTGAATTTCTAGATACTAGCCTTCGGGATGGAGAGCAGACACCAGGTGTTAACTTTTCAATCAAGGAAAAGATTGCCATAGCAAGGCAGCTGGAGAAATGGGGCATTTCAGCAATTGAAGCTGGTTTTCCAGCGGCTAGCCCTGACTCATTTACAGCAGTTCAGGAGATTGCCAAGGTCTTGAAGAAAACAGCAGTGACAGGATTAGCTCGTTCTGTAAAATCTGATATTGATGCTTGTTATGAGGCTCTTAAGGATGCCAAGTATCCTCAAATTCATGTCTTTATCGCTACCAGTCCGATTCACCGCAAGTATAAGCTCAATAAGAGCAAGGAAGAGATTTTAGAAGCTATCAAGGAGCATGTTTCTTATGCACGTTCTAAGTTTGAGGTTGTCGAGTTCTCTCCTGAAGATGCAACCAGAACAGAGTTGGATTTCCTCCTGCAAGTTGTTCAAACAGCTGTTGATGCAGGTGCATCTTATATCAATATCCCTGATACGGTAGGATTTACCACACCAGAGGAATACGGAACTATCTTCAAATACTTGATTGAGAATGTTAAGACGGATCGTCAGATTATCTATTCGCCTCACTGTCATGATGACCTTGGAATGGCAGTTGCAAATAGCCTTGCTGCTGTTAAGAATGGTGCGGGGCGTGTTGAAGGAACTATCAACGGTATTGGGGAGCGAGCTGGAAATGCTGCTTTGGAAGAAATTGCAGTTGCCCTCAATATTCGCCAAGATTACTATCAAGCAGAAACAAGTATTGTCCTAAATGAGACTATCAATACGTCAGAAATGGTTTCTCGCTTCTCTGGTATTCCAGTTCCTAAAAACAAGGCTGTGGTTGGTGGCAATGCCTTTTCTCACGAGTCTGGTATTCACCAAGACGGAGTCCTTAAAAATCCTCTTACTTATGAAATTATCACCCCTGAATTGGTTGGAGTTAAGAGTAATAGTCTTCCGCTTGGTAAATTGTCTGGCCGCCATGCCTTTGTTGAGAAACTAAGAGAATTGGCCCTAGATTATACAGAAGAAGATATCAAACCGCTCTTTGCTAAGTTCAAGGCTCTGGCAGATAAGAAACAAGAAATCACAGATGCAGATATTCGAGCTCTGGTAGCTGGAACCATGGTTGAAAATCCAGAAGGATTCCACTTTGATGATTTACAACTTCAAACTCATGCAGACAATGACATTGAAGCGCTCGTTAGCCTAGCCAATATGGATGGTGAGAAAGTCGAATTTAATGCAACCGGACAAGGCTCTGTTGAAGCGATCTTTAATGCTATCGATAAGTTCTTTAACCAATCTGTCCGCTTGGTGTCCTATACTATTGACGCTGTGACAGATGGAATTGATGCCCAGGCTCGGGTCTTGGTCACTGTTGAAAACAGAGATACAGAAACCATCTTTAATGCAGCAGGTCTTGATTTCGATGTGTTGAAGGCTTCGGCTATTGCCTACATCAATGCTAATACCTTTGTTCAAAAAGAGAATGCTGGTGAGATGGGACGTAGCGTTTCCTATCGCGATATTCCTAGTATGTAAAGGAGAAGGCTATGACAAATAAAATAGTAGCTCTAGCAGGGGACGGAATCGGCCCAGAAATCATGGAAGCTGGTTTAGAGGTTCTGGAAGCTCTAGCTGAAAAAACAGGTTTTGACTATGAGATTGACAGACGACCCTTTGGAGGTGCAGGTATTGATGCTGCAGGGCATCCCTTACCTGATGAAACCCTCAAGGCAAGTAGGGAAGCAGATGCTATCCTCTTAGCGGCTATCGGTAGTCCTCAGTATGATGGAGCAGCGGTTCGCCCTGAACAAGGCTTGCTGGCTCTCCGTAAGGAACTCAATCTTTACGCCAATATTCGCCCGGTAAAAATCTTTGATAGTCTCAAGCATTTGTCACCACTCAAACCAGAACGAATTGCTGGTGTAGACTTTGTCGTAGTGCGTGAGTTGACAGGTGGTATCTACTTTGGGGACCATATCCTTGGAGAGCAAAAAGCGCGTGATATCAATGATTATAGCTATGAAGAAGTAGAGCGGATTATTCGCAAGGCCTTTGAAATTGCAAGAAATCGCAGAAAAATCGTTACTAGTATCGATAAGCAAAATGTGTTGGCAACATCAAAACTCTGGCGAAGAGTAGCTGAGAAGGTCGCACAGGATTTCCCAGATGTGACCTTGGAACACCAGCTGGTGGACTCAGCTGCTATGCTTATGATTACCAATCCTGCTAAGTTCGATGTTATCGTGACGGAGAATCTTTTCGGAGATATCTTATCTGATGAATCAAGCGTTCTATCAGGTACACTAGGAGTCATGCCATCAGCCAGTCATTCTGAAAATGGACCAAGTCTCTATGAGCCCATTCACGGTTCAGCTCCTGATATTGCAGGTCAAGGAATTGCCAATCCTATTTCTATGATTTTATCAGTTGCCATGATGTTGAGAGACAGTTTTGGACGTTATGAGGATGCGGAACGTATCGAGCGTGCTGTTGAGGCAAGTTTAGCGGCTGGCATTTTAACAAGAGATATAGGTGGACAGGCTTCGACCAAGGAAATGACGGAAGCTATTATTGCAAGGATATGAAGTTAGACGAAAAAATTACTCTAGTCCTTTTGATTTGGAATGTCATGGTTTTCGTGATTTATGGCGTTGACAAATCCAAGGTAAGGAGAAGAGCTTGGCGCATCCCTGAGAAAATCTTACTCATTTTAGCCTTTACTTGTGGTGGTTTTGGTGCCTGGTTAGCAGGAATCATCTTTCATCACAAGACTAGAAAATGGTACTTTAAGACGGTTTGGTTTCTCGGGATGATAACCACACTAGTAGCCTTATATTTTATTTGGAGGTAATGGATGGCAGGAAAATCGATTTTTGATAAATTATGGGACCGTCATGTCATCACAGGAGAAGAGGGGCAGCCCCAACTCATGTATGTGGACCAGCATTATATCCACGAAGTGACCAGTCCCCAAGCTTTTCAAGGATTACGAGACGCAGGTCGCAGATTGAGACGACCAGACTTGACATTTGGAACCTTTGACCACAATGTCCCGACAGTCAATATCTACGATATTCGAGATGTGATTTCTAAAGCGCAAATTGATAAGCTTGCTGAAAATGTTGAGGAGTTTGGGATTGAACATGCTGCCCACGGTTCTGAAAAGCAGGGGATCGTTCACATGGTTGGTCCAGAAACAGGACGAACCCAACCAGGGAAATTCATCGTCTGTGGGGATAGCCATACAGCAACCCACGGAGCATTCGGAGCAATCGCCTTTGGGATTGGAACCAGTGAGGTCGAGCATGTCTTTGCTACCCAGACCCTCTGGCAAGTTAAACCTAAGAAAATGCTGGTAGAATTCACAGGAGTTCCTAAAAAAGGAGTTTATTCCAAGGACTACATTTTAGCCTTGATTGCCAAGTACGGTGTTGCCTGTGGTGTTGGCTATGTGGTGGAATATCGGGGACAAGCGATTGATGCACTGAGCATGGAAGAGCGAATGACCATCTGCAATATGTCCATCGAGTTTGGTTCTAAGATGGGAATCATGAATCCAGATCAGACTACCTATGACTATCTCAAGGGACGGGAATGTGTTCCCGAAGATTTCGAGGAGGCTGTGGCTGATTGGAAAACAATTGTCAGCGATGATGATGCTGTTTACGATAAAGTTATCCGGATGGATGTCTCAGACTTGGCTCCTATGGTAACCTGGGGAACCAATCCTGCTATGGGTGTTGACTTTGACAGTAGATTCCCAGAAATTAAGGATATGAATGATGAGCGTGCCTATAATTACATGGATTTGGAGCCTGGTCAAAAGCCAGCGGATATTGAACTAGGCTATATCTTTATTGGCTCATGTACCAATGCTCGTCTCAGTGACTTGCAGCTGGCTGCGCGATTTGTCAAAGGGAAGAAAATAGCTCCTAACTTAACGGCTATCGTGGTTCCAGGCTCTCGTCCTGTCAAACGAGCTGCTGAGAAGTTGGGCTTGGATAAGGTCTTTTTAGATGCTGGCTTTGAGTGGAGAGACCCAGGTTGCTCAATGTGCCTAGGGATGAATCCGGACAAGGTTCCTGATGGTGTCCACTGCGCCTCGACCAGTAACCGTAACTTTGAAGACAGACAAGGCTTTGGTGCTAAAACCCATCTCTGCAGTCCAGCCATGGCAGCTGCGGCAGCTATCGCAGGGCGCTTCGTAGATGTTCGGCAAATGCCAGAGGCCCAGTAAGGAGAGGATATGGAGAAATTTACAGTTTATACAGGAACGACCGTTCCTCTCATGAATGATAACATCGACACCGACCAAATCCTACCCAAGCAGTTTCTAAAGTTAATTGATAAAAAAGGATTTGGTAAGTACCTCATGTATGCTTGGCGTTATCTGGATGACAAGTATACTGAGGATCCTGACTTTGTCTTTAACCGACCTGAATACCGCAAAGCTAGTATCCTCATCTCAGGAGATAACTTTGGAGCAGGTTCTTCGAGGGAACACGCGGCTTGGGCTCTAGCCGACTATGGTTTTAAGGTTGTGATTGCAGGATCTTTCGGTGACATTCATTACAATAATGAACTCAATAATGGCATGTTACCTATTGTTCAGCCCAGAGAGGTTAGAGAGAAACTAGCCCACTTGAAACCAGCTGATCAGGTAACTGTGGACTTAGAACAACAAAAAATTATCTCACCAGTTGGAGAATTCACTTTCGAAATCGACAGCGAATGGAAACACAAGCTCTTAAATGGTTTGGATGATATCGGTATTACTTTGCAGTATGAAGACTTGATTGCTGCATATGAAAAACAACGACCAGCCTACTGGCAGGATTAGAAAAAATAGAAAAGGAAATAGAACTATGACAAAACACATTCAATGGAACGGAACACTTTCACAAGAAGGCTACGACATTTTAAAAGGTGAAGGCGGATGTATCGTTTGCCCTACTAAAGTTGGTTACATTATCATGACTAGCGACAAGGCAGGACTTGAGCGCAAGTTCGCAGCCAAAGAGCGTAACCGTAACAAGCCAGGTGTTGTACTTTGTGGTAGCATGGATGAGCTTCGCGCTTTAGCACAACTTAACCCAGAAATTGAAGCCTTTTACCAAAAACATTGGGACGAAGACATTCTACTCGGTTGTATCCTTCCTTGGAAACCAGAAGCCTTTGAAAAACTCAAAGCTTATGGGGATGGCCGTGAAGAACTCATGACTGACGTGCGTGGTACTAGCTGTTTTGTTATCAAATTCGGGAAAGCTGGAGAACAATTAGCTGCCAAACTTTGGGAAGAAGGTAAAATGGTTTATGCCTCATCTGCAAACCCATCTGGAAAAGGAAACCGTGGTAAGGTTGAAGGTATCGGAGAACGTATCGAAGGAGCAGTGGACCTTGTCATTGAAGCAGACGACTATGTGGCATCTATCCAACCTGACAAAACGATTGAAACTCGCTACGAGCAAGGCGTGATGGTGTCTATGGTCGATAAAGATGGTAAACTTATTCCAGAACAAGGAGGAGCACGTTCAACTTCACCAGCCCCAGTTGTGATTCGTAAAGGGCTTGACATTGATAAAATCATGATGCACCTGTCAGATACCTTTAACTCATGGGACTACCGTCAGGGAGAGTATTATTAAGATAAAAAAGAAGTCTAGTGTTAAGAGACATTACAGCTCATAATACTAGGCTTTTTTATAGAAATTCTTTGCTTTTTCTATAGAATATGGTATTCTATTTATAAAATATATGTTAATAAGTAATGCTAATATTTAAACATCATTAGTAAAAGGAGTTAGATTGATGAATAAAAGAAAAGTTAGTTTAGAAGATTTTTATAAATGGTATAGTCTAAATAAAGAAGAGTTATTAAATAAGGCAGCTGCTGGTGAAAAGTTTAATGATAAATTAAAAGAAGAGTTTCTCCAGGAATGGCCTTTAGATAGGATTTTAACAATGTCAATCGATGAATATGTAATAGGAAAGGGACAGCAAAATAAGTCTTTGTGCTACGCTCTTGAGAAGGGAAAATACAAAAATCTATTTCTTGGAATTTCTGGTGGCTCAGCTTCAAAATTTGGTATTTATTGGAATAAAAAAACAAACAAATATAAAGATCAAGCTAATAATGAGATTTCAGAGTTGGATCAACGATTTTCAAAATTAAAATCAGATTTGTATGAAATTATCAAAGAAGGTATTCGTTTTAACTTTGAAAATCCTATTTTTGATATGAAAAGATCAACAAATGAATTTATTGGTCGTTCTGCTATGGTGACAAAATTACTTTGTATCTATTCTGAGGGGAATCCTTTCTTTGGTGTAAATATTAATAGTCAGAAAGAATTTTGGAGCCACTTTGTTTCTCAGACAAATCAAGGTGGACCTTATCTGCAAAATCATAAAATAATTGAACTGGTGTCCAAAACTTATCCTGAGTTGGAGCCATCGAAATTAGGAACTATGCTTTTTGAGTATTCTAAGCTTTTTATGGAAAATAAGGAAGAAAATAGTACAATGGATTCATCAAACAATTTTCGTCATCAATTAACTCAATCTCTATTAAAGTCTCCAAATCTCATCCTTCGTGGTGCGCCAGGGACGGGAAAAACATACCTTGCTAAAGAAATTGCCTTAGAATTAACAGGTGGCAATGAAGATCAAATAGGCTTTGTACAGTTTCACCCATCTTATGACTATACTGATTTTGTAGAGGGGTTGAGACCGGTATCAAATGGGGATGGAGCTATTGAGTTTAAGCTCCAAGATGGCATTTTTAAGAAGTTTTGTCAGAAAGCTAGAGACGCTAAGAAAACCGGAGGTCAAGATAATTTTGTCTTCATCATTGATGAAATTAACCGAGGTGAGATTTCTAAGATTTTTGGAGAACTCTTTTTCTCAATTGATAAAGGCTATCGTGGTGAAAAGGGAAGTGTATCTACCCAATATGCTAATTTACATGAAACTGATGAGAAATTTTATATCCCTGACAATGTCTATATTATCGGAACTATGAATGATATAGATAGATCTGTTGATACTTTTGATTTTGCTATGCGTCGTCGTTTCCGATTTGTTGAAGTTACGGCTGAAAGTCAACTTTATATTCTAGATAAAGAACTAGGTGAGTGTGCTGAAGAAGCTAAAACTAGACTAAGAAACTTGAATGCTGCTATTGAAAACGTTCAAGAATTAAACAGTCATTACCATATTGGACCAAGTTATTTCTGTGAGTTGCAGTATATAAATTTTGACTATGAATTACTCTGGTCTGATTATCTCAAACCGCTTTTGGAAGATTATGTACGTGGTTCTTATGATGAAGCTGAAACTCTAGAAACATTGAAAAAAGCATTCGATCTGACAAAGAATGAGCAAAAAGATCAGACAGTAGCTGATGACAATGAAGGCGATGAAAACGATGATGCGGATCACTGATAATCAACACAAGATTGTTAAAGAAGAATTTGTTGAAGAATATCCTAAACTAAGCAATCTTCTTTTAGACAGAACCTTGGAAAGTCTATCCCAAGATGAACGTGTTTTCATTTTTCCAAATGATTTGAAGAATTCTCCTGACTTAGAAAAGGACCAAAAAATCTTTGAAACAGTTAATCAGGAAATCAAGACAGGAAATGTGATTGGTTTTCTGGGTTGTGGTCAGGAAAGATTAACGATTTCCTCTCGTTTTTCTGATGAGAGTAATGACCATTTTTTGCATTATCTCTTACACAAGGTTCTTCATATCAATCTCACTAGTTTAGATGTTGCTTTGTCTCGTGAAGAGAGGCTTTATCAACTTTTGATGTATCTCTTCCCCAAGTATCTACAAGCTGCTATTCGAAAAGGTCTTTATAAGGAATACCATCGATTTTCTCATAATGACAGTAATGTTAAGGGAGTGATTGATGTAAGAAACCATCTCAAGAAAAACCTTCCTTTCACAGGAAATATTGCCTACACAACGAGAGAGTTCACCTATGATAATCCCCTCATGCAGTTGGTCCGTCATACTATTGAATACATTAAGAACCAGAAAAGTATTGGTCAAGGGGTACTAGATAATCTCTCAACTAGTCGTGAAAACGTAGCTGAAATCGTGCGTGTAACGCCCTCTTATAAACTAGCTGATCGTGCTAAGATTATTCGGGTAAATCAATCTAAACCGATACGTCATGCATATTTTCACGAGTACAGAAAGTTACAAGAACTTTGTCTGATGATCCTAAACCAAGAAAAGCACGGTTTAGGGTATCAAGATCAAAAAATTCATGGTATTCTTTTTGATGTTGCCTGGCTTTGGGAAGAGTATGTTCATACCTTGTTGCCAGAAGATTTCATCCATCCACGAAATAAAGATAAGACGGACGGAATTTCAGTATTTTCTAGTCAAGAAAGAAAAGTATATCCAGATTTTTATCAAGAAGAGCTTAAAATAGTATTAGATGCTAAGTATAAAAAACTGGAATTGACTGAAAAAGGAATCAACCGTGAGGACTTATTCCAGCTGATTTCCTATTCTTATATTTTGAAAGCTGAGAAGGCTGGTCTTGTTTTTCCGAGCAAGGACAAGATTGTTGATAATGAGATAGGAAAGTTAGCAGGTTATGGAGCTTTGTTGAAGAAATGGTCTATCCAAATTCCTCAGGAGTCTTCATCTTATAGTGAATTTTGTGAAATGCTGGAAAACTCCGAAGAAATATTTAAAAGGAATATTGCTAACGAAGTGGGGAGAAAATAATCTCTCCTCTTTCTTTTATTATTTATACAATAAAAACCGAACAATATATTTTAATTTATGAAATTATTTGACAGAAACTGTACTTTAGTTTATAATAAATCAAGGAAACGTCGTAAAAGACGTAGTGATGCGAGAGCATAGGTAGGTCATTACAAAAGAAACGAGACATCGATATGTTAAATGAATTTCCAATTTTTGATTACGAAGATATTCAATTGATTCCAAATAAATGTGTCATTAAAAGCCGTGCAGAAGCTGATACAAGTGTCACTCTAGGAAATCATACCTTTAAACTACCTGTTGTACCAGCAAATATGCAGACGATTTTGGATGAAAATGTAGCAGAGCAACTAGCTAAAGGGGGCTACTTCTACATTATGCACCGTTTTGATGAGGAAGGACGCATTCCTTTTATTAAACGCATGCACGAGCAAGGTCTCATTGCTTCTATATCTGTCGGTGTTAAAGACTATGAGTATGATTTTGTTAGCCAGCTCAAGGCTGATGCTCCAGAATACATCACGATTGACATTGCTCATGGTCATGCAGATAGCGTGATTTCTATGATTCAACACATCAAGAAAGAATTGCCAGATACTTTTGTCATTGCTGGAAATGTGGGAACACCAGAAGCAGTGCGTGAATTAGAAAATGCAGGTGCGGATGCTACTAAAGTTGGAATCGGTCCTGGTAAGGTTTGTATCACCAAGGTCAAGACTGGTTTTGGGACAGGTGGTTGGCAGTTGGCTGCTCTACGCTGGTGTGCCAAGGCTGCCCGTAAACCGATTATCGCTGATGGAGGGATTCGTACTCACGGCGATATTGCCAAGTCTATCCGTTTCGGAGCTAGCATGGTTATGATTGGTTCCCTCTTTGCAGGACACATCGAAAGTCCAGGAAAAACGATTGAAGTTGATGGTGAACAGTTCAAAGAATACTATGGTTCAGCTTCTCAATATCAAAAAGGTGCTTACAAAAATGTGGAGGGTAAACGTATCTTGCTTCCTGCCAAAGGTCATTTGCAAGACACTTTAACTGAGATGGAACAAGACCTTCAAAGTGCTATTTCGTATGCAGGCGGGCGTCAGGTTGCTGACCTTAAACACGTTGATTATGTGATCGTGAAAAACTCCATCTGGAATGGGGATGCTTCCCACTAAGACGGGCTATCTGACCAGAAAAAAACTTGTTATTAGAGCAAATTTTTGTTATAATAAAACAAGTTTCCACCCTTAGTGTAATGGATATCACGTAAGATTCCGGTTCTTGAGATGGGGGTTCGATTCCCTCAGGGTGGATGTAAACATCCTAAAAAAGCCTTTAATAGGGCTTTTTTCTTTATCCGGCCCTAAATTTGCCCCTAAAACTGAAAATCTCATTCCAATGAATGCCCAAATCCCCTCCAGTCCCGTTTTAAAGTGACTCAGGGGGCTTTTTTTGATATAATAAAAAGGACTGTTATCAGTTAGAAAGAGGTTGGTATGAAAGAATTACAAACTGTACTAAAAAGCCGTTTTGCAATCGAATTTGCAGACAAAAATTTACTGGAAACTGCCTTTACTCATACGAGTTATGCCAATGAGCACCGCCTCTTAAAAATTTCACACAATGAACGCTTGGAATTTTTAGGAGACGCTGTTCTACAGTTATTGATTTCAGAATATCTGTATAAAAAATATCCTAAAAAGCCTGAAGGCGACTTGTCCAAACTCCGTGCCATGATTGTCCGTGAGGAAAGTTTGGCTGGCTTTGCGCGTGATTGCAAGTTTGACCAGTTTATAAAACTTGGTAAAGGGGAAGAAAAATCTGGTGGTCGCAATCGTGACACCATTCTTGGTGATGCCTTTGAAGCTTTTCTTGGTGCCCTTCTTTTGGACAAGGAAGTGGCCAAGGTCAAGGAATTTATCTATCAAGTCATGATTCCTAAGGTTGAAGCAGGCGAATTTGAAATGATTACAGACTACAAAACCCATCTCCAAGAGTTACTTCAGGTCAATGGGGATGTGGCTATTCGTTATCAGGTGATTTCTGAAACGGGTCCTGCTCACGATAAGGTCTTTGATGTAGAAGTTCTAGTTGAAGGTAAGAGCATTGGTCAAGGTCAAGGTCGTTCTAAGAAATTAGCAGAGCAGGAAGCTGCCAAAAATGCCGTTGAGAAAGGGCTGGATTCATGTATTTAAAGGAAATCGAAATTCAGGGATTCAAGTCTTTTGCTGACAAGACTAAGGTTGTCTTTGATCAAGGTGTGACGGCAGTTGTTGGACCCAATGGATCTGGAAAGTCGAATATTACAGAAAGTCTGCGTTGGGCCTTGGGGGAGTCAAGTGTTAAGAGTCTCCGTGGTGGCAAGATGCCAGATGTCATCTTTGCTGGAACAGAAAGTCGCAAGCCACTCAATTATGCTTCTGTAGTTGTGACTCTGGATAATCATGACGGATTTATCAAGGACGCTGGTCAAGAAATCAGGGTGGAACGTCATATCTATCGTAGTGGAGATAGCGAATACAAGATTGACGGTAAGAAAGTCCGTCTACGTGATATTCATGACCTTTTCTTGGATACAGGTTTGGGACGAGATTCCTTCTCCATCATTTCCCAAGGGAAGGTTGAGGAGATTTTCAACTCCAAACCTGAGGAACGTCGTGCTATTTTCGAAGAAGCTGCAGGAGTTTTAAAATACAAGACTCGCAGAAAAGAAACTGAGAGCAAGCTGCAGCAAACTCAAGATAATCTAGACCGCTTAGAGGACATTATCTACGAGTTGGATAATCAAATCAAGCCTCTTGAGAAGCAAGCTGAGAATGCCCGTAAATTTCTAGACTTGGAAGGTCAACGTAAGGCCATTTATTTAGATGTTTTGGTTGCTCAAATCAAGGAAAATAAGGCTGAACTAGACTCGACAGAAGAAGAGTTGGCTCAGGTTCAGGAACTATTGACTAGTTATTACCAAAAGCGTGAAAAATTAGAAGAGGAAAATCAAACTCTTAAAAAGCAACGCCAAGATTTGCAGGCTGAAATGGCCAAAGATCAAGGAAGTTTGATGGACTTGACCAGTCTGATTAGTGATTTAGAGAGAAAATTAGCCTTATCAAAACTGGAGTCCGAGCAAGTAGCCCTGAATCAACAGGAAGCACAAGTTCGTTTGGCTGCCTTAGAGGATAAGAGAAATTCACTCAGCAAAGAAAAATCTGATAAAGAAAGCTCTTTAGCTCTGTTAGAAGAAAATCTAGTCCAAAATAATCAAAAACTCAATCGTTTAGAAGCTGAATTGCTAGCTTTTTCAGACGATCCAGATCAGATGATTGAGCTCTTACGTGAACGCTTTGTATCTCTTTTACAAGAAGAAGCGGATGTCTCAAACCATCTGACCCGTATTGAGAATGAATTGGAAAATAGTCGTCAGCTTTCTCAAAAACAAGCAGATCAACTAGAAAAGTTGAAAGAACAGTTAGCTACAGCTAAAGAGAAGGCTAGTCATCAAAAAGAAGAGCTTGAAACTGCCAAGGAGCAAGTTCAGAAATTATTGTCAGATTACCAAATCTGTTCCAAGGAGCAAGAGGAACAGAAAACTTCCTATCAAGCTCAACAAAGTCAACTCTTTGACCGTCTGGATAGTCTCAAAAACAAGCAGGCTAGAGCCCAAAGTTTGGAAAATATCCTGAGAAATCATAGTAACTTTTATGCAGGTGTTAAGAGTGTTCTCCAAGAAAAAGACCGCCTTGGTGGGATTATTGGGGCAGTCAGTGAGCACCTGACCTTTGATGTGCATTATCAAACTGCTTTAGAGATTGCGCTAGGAGCCAGCAGTCAGCATATCATCGTAGAAGATGAACAGGCGGCAACCAAGGCGATTGATTTCCTCAAACGAAACAGAGCCGGTCGTGCAACCTTCCTTCCTTTGACAACGATCAAGGCGCGTACGATTTCTAGTCAGAACCAAGATGCTATCGCTACAAGTCCGGGATTTTTGGGCATGGCAGATGAGTTAGTTACTTTCGATACTAGACTGGAAACCATTTTCAAGAACTTGCTAGCTACGACGGCTATCTTTGATACCGTAGAACATGCGCGTGCAGCAGCTCGCCAGGTTCGTTATCAGGTTCGTATGGTGACATTGGACGGTACAGAGTTGCGCACAGGTGGTTCTTATGCGGGTGGTGCCAATCGCCAAAATAACAGTATTTTTATCAAGCCAGAATTGGAGCAATTACAAAAAGAAATTGCTGAAGAGGAAGCAAGTCTTCGTTCAGAAGAAGTGGCTTTGAAGACCTTACAAGACCAGATGGCTAGATTGACCGAATCATTAGAAGCTATCAAATATCAAGGAGAGCAGGCTCGTATTCAGGAGCAGGGCTTATCCATCGCTTATCAGCAAACCAGTCAGCAAGTTGACGAACTGGAAACTCTTTGGAAACTTCAAGAAGAGGAATTAGATCGTCTTTCTGAGGGAGATTGGCAAGCGGATAAGGAAAAATGCCAAGAGCGCCTTGCTACTATTTCAAGTGACAAGCAAAATCTGGAAGCTGAGATTGAAGAGATTAAGTCTAACAAAAATGCCATCCAAGAACGCTATCAAAACTTGCAGGAAGAGGTGGCGCAAGCACGCTTGCTTAAGACAGAACTGCAAGGGCAAAAACGTTATGAAGTGGCTGATATTGAGCGTTTAGGCAAGGAATTGGACAATTTAGATATCGAACAAGAGGAAATCCAGCGCCTTCTTCAAGAAAAGGTTGATAATATTGAAAAAGTTGATACGGATTTGCTCAGTCAACAGGCCGAAGAAGCCAAAACTCAGAAAACAAACCTCCAACAAGGTTTGATTCGCAAGCAGTTTGAGTTGGATGATATTGAAGGTCAACTGGATGATATTGCTAGTCATTTGGATCAGGCTCGCCAACAGAATGAGGAATGGATTCGCAAGCAAACACGTGCTGAAGCCAAAAAAGAAAAGGTCAGCGAGCGCTTACGCCATTTACAAAGTCAATTAACAGACCAGTATCAGATTAGCTATACTGAAGCACTAGAAAAGGCTCATGAACTTGAAAATCTCAATCTGGCAGAGCAAGAGGTTAAGGACTTAGAGAAGGCTATTCGTTCACTGGGTCCGGTCAACTTGGAAGCTATTGACCAGTATGAAGAAGTTCACAATCGTCTGGATTTCCTAAATAGTCAGCGAGATGATATTTTGCAAGCGAAAAATCTGCTCCTTGAGACTATCACAGAGATGAATGATGAGGTCAAGGAACGCTTTAAATCAACCTTTGAAGCCATTCGTGAGTCTTTCAAAGTGACCTTTAAGCAGATGTTTGGCGGAGGTCAGGCGGACCTCATTTTGACTGAGGGAGACTTGCTGACAGCTGGGGTTGAGATTTCTGTTCAACCTCCAGGTAAGAAAATCCAGTCGCTTAACCTCATGAGTGGTGGTGAAAAAGCCTTATCAGCTCTTGCCCTGCTCTTCTCCATTATCCGTGTCAAGACCATTCCATTTGTTATCTTGGATGAGGTAGAGGCTGCGCTGGACGAAGCTAATGTTAAGCGTTTTGGGGATTACCTCAACCGTTTTGACAAGGACAGTCAGTTCATCGTCGTAACCCACCGTAAAGGAACCATGGCAGCGGCTGATTCTATCTATGGAGTGACTATGCAAGAATCAGGTGTGTCAAAAATTGTTTCGGTGAAGTTAAAAGATTTAGAAGAAACAGTAGACTAGTTACCAAACGATAGCATCTCTTAGGGGATGCTATTTTTTAAATAACATCTTGAATGATTTTTTAAGATCAGTTCAGGGGCAAAAAACGACATTTGGGATTTCCTTTTAGCGAAAAGGCTTTCTCTATGATATAATAGTTTCATGATTACAACAGTACCTATAAAAAATGAAAAAGACATCGCAGTACCGGATAAAACAGTTCTTGTATTAGGCTATTTTGACGGTATTCATAAGGGACATCAGAAGCTTTTTGAAGTAGCTAGTAAGGCTTCGATGAAAGATTATCTTCCAGTTGTCGTGATGACCTTTACAGAGTCCCCTAAGCTCGCATTACAGCCTTATAAGCCAGAATTAATGCTTCATATTGTTAGCCATGAAGAACGAGAACATAAGATGAAATGGCATGGAGTAGAGGCTCTTTTCTTACTTGATTTTAGTAGTAAATTTGCTAGTTTAACGGGTCAAGAGTTCTTTGATACCTATGTTAGAGCATTAAAACCAGCGATTATTGTAGCGGGATTTGATTATACATTTGGTTCTGATAAGAAAACTGCAGATGATTTGAAAGACTATTTTGATGGAGAAATCATCATTGTTCCACCTGTTGAGGATGAAAAGGGGAAAATTAGTTCTACTCGTATTCGTCAAGCTATTCTTGATGGAGATGTCAGGGAAGCTGGTCATTTACTTGGCACTCCTCTACCGTCACGTGGAATGGTTGTTCATGGCAATGCTCGTGGACGGACTATCGGTTACCCAACAGCAAACTTAGTTTTAAGAGATCGAACCTATATGCCAGCAGATGGTGTTTACGTAGTCGATATTGAAGTGCAGCGTAAAAGATATCGTGGAATGGCGAGTGTCGGGAAAAATGTTACTTTCGATGGAGAAGAGCCACGTTTTGAAGTCAATATTTTTGATTTTTCAGATGACATTTACGGTGAGACAGTCATTGTCTACTGGCTAGACCGTGTCCGTGAAATGGTCAAATTTGACTCTGTTGAAGAACTGGTAGATCAACTCCAGAAAGATGAAGAAATTGCTCGGAATTGGAAGGATACTGAGTAGGAAATCGGAGTTTTATATAAAATTATCCATACTTTAGATTCTTATTTCTAAATAGAAAAAGTAGCCCTTTCCAGGCTACTTTTTTAAAACACGCGATACACATAGGGATTTTCTGGTTTATCGACTTTGGTAAAACTTTCGATTTCCAAAGTTGGGAGGTTTTGTTTGAGTTCTTTATGGTAGTGATTGACCAGTTTTCCTTTGGCTGTTATCCAAGTGTTATTCTCATACTGACGGGTATTTCCCTTAGTCAGCAATCCATAAACACCGGAATCTGCGATACAGTGAATAATGCCAAAGCGGAACAAAAATTGGCTATTAGCATGACTGGGGTCGTTATAGACAAAGCCCGTGAACTGAACTGTCTTACCCTCAAACTCATCTGGATAGTCGTAGATAGCCTCCATGACTTCCATATAGTTTTCATTAGTGATCTGAATGCTATCTTGGGACAAGTATTTATCTGCTGCCGTTCGCATTTCCTTTTCATAGGCTGTTTTTGAGAAATAAGAACTGGTATCTGGTTTCAAATACTGGCTTGTCGTCCCTTCGCTAGTCTGAATGGCTTGATCCGTTCCTTCTGATAGCGGAAAATGATAGCCTTTAGCAGACACTGTCTGAGAATCCAAGCTAACAGTTGGAAAGGTTAAACCAACGACAATTGGAATAGCCAGAAGAGCAATACTTGTCACCTTCGCCAATCGGTTATTCAGATGACTGTGGGTTTTGACTTGCTTCATCCAGATATACAATTGAACGATTGCCAAGATAAAGGAAAGCACCATGGAAATATAGGCCAGATAGGAATAGTGCATGTTGATGTACTGGTTTAATTTGCCCGACAAATGGAGATAAATGGTCAGTTCAAAATAGCCAGCTAAAACTAAAAATCGAATCATAGGATGACTCCAATCAAGAGAGAATACACTAAGACGACAAGAGTCACAATCGTTATGAAGTGACTGATAAATCGTGCTTTCAAGTAATTTTTCATCATGAGAATATTTTTAATGTCCAGCATTGGGCCAATCACAAGAAAGGCCAGAACTGGTGCCAAACCGAAACTCGAGAGAAGAGAAGCACCGATAAAGGCATCCGCCTCACTACAGAGCGAAAGAAGAAAGGCCAAAAGCATCAAGAGCAGGATGGCAAAAAGAGGGGTCGCACTGATAGAGGTCAGAATGCGTGTAGGAACGTAGACCTGTATAACAGAGGCAAAGAGACAGCCAAATACCAAGTAACGTCCCGTATCAAAAAATTCATCAATAGCTTGCACAAAGACCTGAAAAACTTTTTTTGCAGGAGTCAAGTGAGAAAAATCATGCTCATGACAGGCCAGACGATTTTCTTTTTGAATGGGTTCTTGCCAGAAAAATCCTAAAAAAATTCCTAGTATCACAGCCACTACAATGGATCCCAGAGCTCGTAACAGGGCGATGTGGAAGGAATTGCCAAAGGCAGAATAGGTCGCAAAAAGAACAATGGGATTGATGACTGGTGCAGTCACAAGAAAAGGAACGGCCGTGTAACTAGGAACCTTCTTTTCTAGAAAACGATTGATAATGGGTACGATTCCACATTCACAAGAGGGAAAAAGTATCCCGACGAAGGTGCCAAAAAAGATTCTCCCCCAACGATTTCGAGGGAGAAGATGATAAACCTTGTCAGGTGTGATATAGACTTCAATCAGCCCTGAGACAATACTTCCTATCAGCACGAAAGGGAGGGCTTCAATGATAATGGAGAGAAAAATGGCTCCAGTCTGAAGCACACTAGATGGGAGTTGTTGGAAAGCAGTCATCTAGTTTTTCTTTTCTGCTTTGGCTTTTTTCTCTTTGTCATCAGGGAAAGTAACTTGTTTCAAATCAGGGAGTTTGGCAAACTCTTCAAACATCTTATCTAAGTCGTCCGTTTTTGTAAATTTTACAGCCATAGGTGTACCTCGATTCTAAATTCTACCCCTATTATACTATTATTTTGAGGAAAAGGGAAAAGTTAAAATTTCAAATTGAGTAGCTAATAAATAATACAGCTTGATATCACATGATGTACACTATAATTGTGCTATAATTAAATAAAAGAAAATCATTATCAGAAAATTATAGGAGGTAGTCAAATTGACTGACTCAATTAGTGTTATTTTGTTACACCAAGGAGACAGAAATAGTTTATTAGAGTCTTTATCAATAGTGGATAGACAAACATTAAAAGATATAGAAGTTATTATTGTAAACCAATCTACAGAGGAGATAGCTTCCATTAGCCAACAGATGGATCTATCATTTAATATTAAGATTATAGATGAGAATTCTTTTGCTGAGTTGTCTGATATGATTACAGGAGATTATATTACGTTTCTATCTTCAAATGATTCACTATTTGATTGGACATTTGAAAAGATGTATCATGCGATAAAATTATCTGATTCTGATGTTGTTCTTGGTAATTTTGCTGATTTGGTTGATGGAGTATTTTACTTTTATCCTTGGGGTGATAATTGGTTGACAAAAAACTTAACGAACTATCAAGTTTTAGAAAAGATGGATGATACAGATCATCGAATTAGAAAACAATATTGCTCATTGTTCGGAAAATTATTCAATAGTAAACTTTTACGAAAAATAAATCAATTTGATATAAACAACCTTATTTGGAGACTTTATATTCACTCTAAAACTGCAACCTATATTAATTTCCCGACATATATCTATAAACCTGTTGTAGATGCTAAACCTCTAAAAGACTCCTACAAAATAATATTAGAAAATTATGAAAATAGAATCAAAGATTGCTCTGTCTTAGAAGACTATGATATAGAAATAGCGAAAAAACAGTATATTCAAGAATTAGCAAATTTTAGTGCTTGGTTAAAAAATGACGGTGAACATTTAGATTCTGAAATTGTTTATCATAAGTTGATAGCTGCAGAGAAAGGAATTTTCCCTTTTCTTGATCTTGAAAGATTAGATTTTACCATTATAAGTAATAATTGTGTCGGCGGATTAATTTATAAACAACTTGGTTTTCAATATAGAACCCCTTTTGTTGGTTTATTTATTCTCCCTGATGATTATTATAAACTTACAAAGGATTTTCGTTACTATATGGAACAAGAACTTGTTTTCGAAGAGGAACTTATTTCACCGAGCTGGACTCATGAAGTTTATCCTTTGGGGCACTTAGGAGATATAGATATTCACTTTTTACATTATTCTAGTATTGAAGAAGCACGGACTAAGTGGGAAAAAAGAAAAAAACGTATAAATTGGGATAATCTCTATTTTAAATTTGATAATAAAGATTCAGCTAGTGAAGAAATTTTAAGTAAGATGGATAATCTTCCCTATTCTAATAAATTAATTTTAGTCAATCGTCCATATAAAAATTTAAAAAGTCAATGTGTTATTCCAGGTCAGGAACATCTTTCAGAACTAGCTATTATGCCAGATCCATTAAATACTTTTGATGTCATGGATTGGTTAAAAAAAGGTGGCAATGCTCTTTAAGTACAAGTTATTGCGCTATAGCATATAAATCTATTCCCCACATATTGTTTTTAAATACTGTAAGAGCTAATTTGAAACGTTTAGCTTGTGGTATAATAGATTTATGGATAAAAAATATGAAAAAATCTCCCAAGATTTGGGAGTGACGTTAAAGCAAATTGATACTGTTCTAAGTTTGACAGCTGAAGGGGCGACTATTCCCTTTATCGCACGTTATCGCAAGGACATGACTGGTAGTCTGGATGAGGTGGCGATTAAGGCCATTATTGACTTGGATAAAAGTCTGACAAATCTAAACGACCGTAAGGAAGCTGTCTTGGCTAAGATTCAAGAGCAAGGCAAGCTGACTAAGGAATTGGAAGAAGCTATCTTAGCTGCCGAAAAACTAGCAGACGTAGAAGAACTCTATCTTCCATATAAGGAAAAACGTCGAACCAAGGCAACTATTGCCCGTGAAGCAGGGCTCTTTCCACTTGCTCGCTTAATCTTGCAGAATGTAATTGACTTAGAGAAGGAAGCTGAAAAGTTCGTCTGTGAAGGATTTGCGACTGGTAAGGAAGCCTTGGCTGGTGCAGTTGATATCTTGGTTGAAGCCTTATCGGAAGATGTCAATTTACGCGCTCTAACTTATCAAGAGGTGCTGAGACACTCTAAACTCACTTCTCAAGTCAAGGATGAAAGTCTTGATGAAAAGCAGGTTTTTCAAATTTACTATGATTTTTCAGAGACAGTTGGAAATATGCAGGGTTATCGTACCTTGGCTCTCAATCGTGGAGAAAAGCTAGGTGTCTTGAAGGTCGGTTTTGAACATGCAATAGACCGCATTCTATCTTTCTTTGCAGCTCGTTTCAAGGTGAAAAACGCCTATATAGATGAAGTCGTTCAGCAATCAGTTAAGAAAAAAGTCTTGCCTGCTATCGAGCGCCGTATTCGGACAGAATTAACTGAAAAAGCAGAAGAAGGAGCTATCCAACTCTTTTCGGACAACCTACGCAATCTCCTCTTGGTTGCTCCACTGAAAGGGCGCGTGGTTCTTGGATTTGACCCTGCCTTTCGTACAGGTGCCAAGCTGGCTGTCGTGGATGCAACAGGAAAAATGCTGACAACTCAGGTCATTTATCCTGTCAAACCAGCATCAGCTCGTCAAATCGAAGAAGCCAAGAAAGATTTGGCAGATTTGATTGGTCAATACGGTGTAGAAATCATTGCCATCGGAAATGGGACGGCCAGTCGTGAAAGTGAAGCCTTTGTGGCAGAAGTTCTTAAAGATTTTCCTGAGGTTAGTTATGTCATCGTCAATGAAAGTGGTGCTTCTGTCTATTCTGCCAGTGAACTTGCTCGTCAGGAGTTCCCAGACTTGACTGTTGAAAAACGCTCTGCTATTTCTATCGCCCGTCGTTTGCAAGATCCCCTTGCGGAATTGGTCAAAATCGATCCTAAGTCAATTGGTGTCGGTCAGTACCAGCACGATGTCAGCCAGAAGAAATTGTCTGAAAGTCTGGATTTTGTCGTGGATACCGTGGTGAACCAAGTCGGTGTTAATATTAATACGGCCAGCCCAGCTCTTCTTTCACACGTAGCTGGACTCAATAAAACCATTTCTGAAAATATCGTCAAATACCGTGAGGAAGAGGGAAAAATCACTTCACGCGCCCAAATCAAGAAAGTTCCTCGTCTGGGTGCTAAGGCTTTTGAACAGGCAGCTGGTTTCCTTCGTATCCCTGAAAGTAGCAACATCCTTGATAATACAGGAGTTCACCCAGAAAATTACGTTGCCGTTAAGGAACTCTTCAAACGTTTAGATATTAAAGACCTAAACGAAGAAGCCCAAGGCAAACTCAAGTCGCTTTCAGTCAAGGAAATGGCGCAAGAGCTAGACCTTGGACCAGAAACTCTTAAAGATATCATTGCAGACCTTCTCAAACCAGGTCGAGATTTCCGTGATTCCTTTGATGCACCTGTGCTTCGCCAAGATGTCCTAGATATCAAAGATCTAGTGGTAGGCCAGAAGCTAGAGGGTGTGGTGCGTAATGTAGTTGACTTTGGTGCCTTCGTTGACATTGGAATTCACGAAGACGGCTTGATTCACATTTCCCATATGAGTCGCAAATTTATCAAACATCCTAGCCAAGTAGTGTCAGTCGGAGATTTGGTAACGGTTTGGGTTAAGAAAATCGATACTGAACGTGAAAAAGTCAATCTGTCGCTCCTCGCTCCAAATGAAACTGACTGATTACGTTAAGCAGGTTTCACTAGAAGACTTCGGCAAACCTTTTATCCATCATGTTCAGTGGAATAGGCGTCTACGTTCGACAGGTGGGCGATTTTTCCCCAAAGATGGGCATTTGGATTTTAATCCCAAGGTTTATCAGGAACTCGGTCTGGATGTTTTTAGGAAAATTGTCCGCCATGAACTCTGTCATTATCACCTCTATTTTCAAGGGAAGGGCTATCAACACAAGGATCGGGATTTTAAGGAACTGTTGAAAGCAGTGGATGGATTACGCTTTGTGCCCACCTTGCCAAATAGCAACTCCAAACCAATTAAGCTCTATCGTTGCCAATCCTGCCAGCAAAGTTATCATCGCAAGCGAAAGATTGATATCAAACGCTATCGCTGTGGACTTTGTCGAGGTAAATTGCTACTAATAAATCAGCCTGAGGACTGATGAAAGCCGAGCCTACCCGTGTTATACTATGTCTAACCTAGCAGAAAGAGGAAATATCATGAACAGTAAATTTTATAAAATGAGACGAAATCGTATGATTTCAGGAGTTTTGGCAGGTCTGTCAGACAAGTGGAACTTTGATGTTACCCTTGTTCGTTTCTTATTTGCCATTTTTACAGTCGCAAACTTTGGACTTGGCGTGATTATCTATATCATCCTAGCTTCTATCATGCCTACCAAGGAAGAAATCGAAGCAGAAATGTACGGAACAGGCCCACGTAAACGCAAAGAAGCCCAAGCTATTGACGACAATGAAGGCTGGTTTTGGTGAGGTAAATAATGAAATAAGCTTTGTTTTATAAAAGACAAGGCTTTTTTTCATCTTGTCAGAATCTATGCCTAAATGGTATAATAAGCGTATAAAAATAATTTGACAGGAAATGTATTATGGCTAATGAGAATGAGTTACTCGCATTACGATCATCAAATATTGAGATTGAATACGACGAATTGCTTAATTTAGAAAATTCTCTAGAAAATAATCTCAAAGATCTTATTAAAGATATAGAAAAAATTGATTTAGATAGGGAAAAATTACAAAATAATGAATACCTTCAAGAATCTATTGAGAATATAGTCTGGGAGCAAGTACAACTTCAACTTGCTGCCCAAATTGGTGATGAGTTTATTAAAGAGAACAACGGACAAACCCTAGATTTACGAAAAGAAGCACATATACAAACTGCTGAAAATTTTGAAAAAGGTAAATTTGCAACCCATAATAGAGATGTTAATTATCAAGAAAGATACGACACTTGGCAAAATAATTTTGTTAAAGACAACTTAGGGAATATTCAAACACACTCAACTCGTTCAGGTAAAATTGTAAATACTTTAACCAAAGAAGCGAGAAAACCATTTGACACCGGAAGGCCAACAGGTTCAAAAGAAAAAGGAACCCAAATGGATCATACAGTTTCTGCTGGAGAGATTATACGTGATCCAAAAGCAAATGCTTTTTTGACAAAAGAAGAGCAGATTGCTTTTGCAAATAGTAAAGCTAATCTTAACGAAATTAGGAGTGAAGTTAATCAAGCGAAAGGAGATTTATCTACATCAGAATTATTCGATAATCCAAACTCTAAGGGACAATATGCTAGAGAAGTCCATAATATTAGTTCAAAAGAAGAGAAACAGTTAAGAGAGAAAGATAAAGAGGCACGCACGGAATACGACAGAGTGAGAGATGAGGCTGAGAAGCGAGCTATAAAATCAGGTAAAAAATCACGTCGTGATGAGGCGTTAAAAATTTCCGGAAAAGCTTTGAAAGCAGCGCTTTTACAGTTATTATCAGAATTTTTGCGAGAATTGATTTCTAAATTTATCTCTTGGCTAAAAGATACAGAAAGAAACTTATCGACTTTTATTCATAAAATAAAAGAGGCTATCATATCTTTTGTAAATAACTTAGCAAATCATGTATTAAATGTCGGTAAATCTGTAGTTACAATGATTGCGTCTGCAATAGTTGGACCTGTAATTAATACAGTTCTTAAAGCCTGGACCTTTATACACCAAGGTTGGAAATCTTTGAAAGAAGCAATAGATTATATAAATAATCCTGAAAATAAAGATAAAAGCCTTGATATTATGATGTTAGAGGTTGGAAAAATTATTGTTGCGGGTTTAACAGCTACAGGTGCAATTGTAGTTGGGGAAGTTTTAGGAGCATCCCTCACTGCAAGTTTTCCAGTTTTGGCTATTTCAATACCACTTTTGGGAACAATCGGTAGCGTCATTGGAACATTTATGGGAGCAACTTTATCAGGAATTATTGGCGCTTTCGTACTAAAAATGATTGATCAGCAAATTGTCAATAAACAAATTTCCGAGCTAAATTCTAAGAAAATTGATCAAAATAATGAAATGTTAGTAATCCAAGATCAATTATTAGATGTTAAGAGTATAAAGTTACAAGTTGAAAAAGATTCTGTTATCAATACTATTAAGGAAAGACATGATATGGCTGCTTCAATGATGAAAGAAAAGCTGTCAGATATTTTTGCAGAATCTACAAGAGACGATAAAAGTGACTTTGATGAGATTGATACTTTATTACAAGAATTATTAGATTAAGGAGAAAAATATGGAACAAGAAGTATTTGAGCAAGAACAAGAAACAATTGAGATAAACATTAGTAACCATGATTTCGATGAAGCGAAAGAGCATCTGAAAGAGTTTGCTGAACAAAGTCAAGATGAATTGTATTTTGATACAGTTAGAACTCATGAAGATTTCTTTGGTTTTGAATTTGCTGAACATGGGGTTACAGGTAAAGAGTTTAATACTTTAGTTGAACAAACTCAAAATTACATTTCAAAATTTTATGATAATCAACAAAAACTTATTGAAGAATTTGGTCAAGTTTATAAAGCTTTAGAGGCTCTGGATAAAGATTATATTCAAGCAATCCTCTCTTCTGTAGTTGCCATTGAACATACCAACAAGAAAATTCTGAAAGAACAATCTCGTATTGATAAAACCATTGAGAAACAAAAAGCAACTCTAGTAGCTCTTAAGCAATTTAAAGAGAAATTTAACGAAGAAAATAGCAAAAACTCTATCGAAAAACATGAGGTAATACTTTCTAAATTTAATGATAGACTTGTAAATCTAGAACAATTCGCAAGTACTCTTCCTTCAGAACCGGTTTCAAATACTGGTGAAATTGATCAACTTAGGAGAGAATTGAACGAAAGTAAACAACAAATTCAATTTATTTCAAATCGCCTTCTAACAGTCTTTATTGTTTCTGGAATTTCTATTGGTATGTTAGTGATTGCCTTGCTTTTCATGTTATTGAGGTAAGATATGTCAACTTCTCGAGATAAATTAATTTGTAGTGCAAAGAAATTAGACTTCTATTTTGGAAAAGAAAATAATTATCTTGATAAAGTAAATAATATTATAGCAAATCATACTGATACAAAATCAGTAGCAGAATTGTATAAATCTATTTTTTTATTACAACAAGCTAACAAACGAAACAAGCTTACACCTTTATTGAAAGATTTATCTGATAATCTAGCTAGCTTTCTTGGATATACTTACCTATTTGATACTTTGGAAAAAGAGTTAGGTCAACAAAAGAAATCATTTTTAAATGACCTTTTGGCGGAACTAAATCAGTTAGTAGGTTTAGAGAGGGTAAAAAAAGAAGTTAGTCGTTTAATTATTTATCAAAAAGTTCAGTCAAAAAGGAAAGAGTCTGGCTTAAATATTCCCAAAAGAACTTTACACATGGCTTTTATGGGAAATCCAGGAACAGGAAAAACAACTGTTGCTAGAATTATTGGAAGAATGTACTACCAATTGGGACTTTTATCCAAAGGACATTTTTTAGAAGTCTCCAGAACAGATTTAATTGCAGGTTACCAAGGACAAACTGCACTGAAAGTTAAAAATGTCATAGAAAAGGCAAAAGGTGGAGTTCTCTTTATTGATGAGGCGTATAGTATTACTGAAAATGAAAATACTGATTCATACGGGCGAGAATGTTTAACAGAACTTACAAAGGCTTTAGAAGATTCACGAGATGATTTAATTGTTATTGTGGCTGGTTATACCGAACCAATGAACCATTTCTTTGAATCAAATCCTGGTTTGAAATCTCGATTTAATTATTTTATTAATTTTGAAAATTATTCTTCTACAGAATTGTTAGATATTTTTGAAACATTAGCAAGAAAAGACGACTACCATATAGATGACAAGCTGAAAGAAGTATTATTAAATTATTTTAATGAAAAGTTAGAAAGTAATCTCACCAATTTTTCTAACGGTCGCTTTGTTCGAAATCTATATGAAGATTTAATAATGAATCAAGCTGTCCGACTTAACCAAAGTGAAGCTGTGAATTTAAAAGAATTAACTTTGTTGATTAAAGATGATTTTTGTTTAGATGAAAATCGTTCTAGTGACATAGATTTATAATCAAACGAAAGAATGAATCTTCAAACTGTTTATGAATGTATTATTGACCGTTGCAGATAATTTACGAATCTGAACCCTTGTATCCGCAAGGGTTTTCTTCTTGCTTTCTTTTTATGGTAAAATATTTTTAATAAAATATCTACATTTCCCCCCAATCTTACAAAAATGTAAGATTAAAGTCTCTTTTGTAAGGTTAGGTTATGGCAAGCAGTCTTTTTTTGATGTAAACTAGACTCATAAAGAACAAAGGAGTAACATCATGAAACAAATCTTACATAAGAAAACTAGAAAACCAAGTCACAAAGATATCGAGCGCGTTCAGCTGGGATGCGCTATGATGCAAGCAACATTTCATTTGATGGGATATTAAGAAAGGAGATTCTCATGACACTTTTAGATGTAAAACACGTTCAAAAAATTTATAAAACTCGTTTTCAGGGCAACCAAGTAGAGGCCCTCAAGGATATTCACTTTACCGTGGAAAAAGGTGACTACGTTGCCATCATGGGTGAGTCTGGTTCTGGTAAATCAACTCTTCTCAATATTCTAGCTATGCTGGATAAACCAACTCGTGGTCAGGTTTACTTAAATGGAACTGACACAGCAACCATTAAAAATTCACAGGCTTCTAGCTTCCGTCGTGAAAAGCTGGGCTTTGTCTTCCAAGACTTTAACTTGCTAGATACTCTCTCTGTAAAAGATAATATCTTGCTTCCGCTTGTCTTGTCAAGAAGACCTATTACGGAGATGATGAAGAAATTGGTGGTGACAGCTGAGAATCTAGGCATCAACCAATTACAAGAGAAGTACCCTTACGAGATTTCTGGTGGTCAGAAACAGCGTGTAGCAGTAGCCCGTGCCATCATCACAGAACCTGAAATTCTCCTTGCCGATGAGCCAACAGGTGCCCTTGACTCCAAGTCATCTGCAGCCTTACTTGATGTCTTTGATGAAATCAATGAGCGCGGCCAAACCATTCTCATGGTAACCCACTCAACGGCAGCGGCCAGCAGGGCTAAACGTGTTCTTTTTATTAAGGACGGTATTCTCTACAACCAAATCTACCGTGGAGAGAAGACAGAGCGTCAGATGTTCCAAGAAATTTCTGATACCTTGACTGTCATGGCAAGCGAGGTGAATTAGTATGTTTCGATTAACCAATAAGTTAGCGGTATCGAACTTGATTAAAAACCGCAAACTCTACTATCCTTTTGCGCTGGCTGTTCTCTTGGCAGTCACTGTCACCTATCTTTTTTACTCTCTAACCTTCAATCCCAAGATTGCTGAAATCCGTGGAGGAACAACCATTCAGGCTACACTTGGATTTGGTATGTTTGTCGTCACCCTTGCGTCAGCCATTATCGTCCTCTATGCCAATAGTTTTGTCATGAAAAACCGTTCTAAGGAACTAGGAATTTATGGCATGTTGGGCTTGGAGAAGCGTCATCTAATCAGTATGACCTTTAAGGAGTTAGTGGTATTTGGGATTCTAACTGTTGGAGCGGGTATCGGTATTGGAGCCTTGTTTGACAAGTTAATTTTCGCTTTCTTGCTCAAACTGATGAAATTGAAGGTGGAACTGGTCGCTACCTTCCAGATGAAAGTTGTCATTACAGTACTTGTTGTCTTCGGTTTGATTTTCCTAGGCCTCATGTTCCTGAATGCCCTTCGAATCGCCCGTATGAATGCCCTCCAGCTCTCGCGTGAGAAAGCTAGCGGTGAGAAAAAAGGTCGTTTCCTTCCTCTCCAAACGATTCTTGGTTCCATTAGTTTAGGGATTGGCTACTATCTTGCCCTTACGGTAAAAGATCCTCTTACAGCCTTAACAACCTTCTTCATAGCTGTTTTACTGGTTATCTTTGGTACTTATCTATTGTTTAATGCAGGAATTACCGTTTTCCTTCAAATCTTAAAGAAAAACAAGAAATACTATTACCAACCAAATAACCTTATCTCAGTGTCTAACTTGATTTTCCGTATGAAGAAAAATGCAGTTGGACTAGCCACCATCGCTATCTTGTCAACAATGGTTTTGGTAACCATGTCAGCAGCGACAAGCATTTTCAATTCCGCAGAAAGCTTTAAAAAAGTTCTAAATCCTCATGATTTTGGGGTTTCAGGGCAAAATGTTGAAAAAGAAGACTTGGACAAACTCTTGAGCCAGTTTGCAAGTGACAAAGGTTATAAGATTAAAGAGAAAGAAGTTCTTCGTTACGCTTACTTTGGTGTTGCAAACCAAGAAGGTAGCAAGTTAACCCTTTTTGAAAAAGGACAAAATCGTGTCCAACCCACAACAGTTTTCATGGTATTTGACCAAAAAGATTATGAAAATATGACTGGTCAAAAACTGTCTCTATCAGGAAATGAGGTCGGACTCTTTGCAAAGAATGAGGGAGTTAAAGAACAGAAAACTCTAACTCTGAATGATCATCAATTTTCTGTCAAAGAAGAATTTAATAAAGATTTTATTGTCAACCATGTCCCAAATCAGTTTAATATTTTGACTGCTGATTACAATTACCTTGTTGTACCTGATTTACAAGCCTTTTTGGATCAATTCCCAGATTCGGCTATCTATAATCAGTTTTACGGTGGCATGAATGTAAATGCCAGCGAAGAAGAACAACTCAAGGTCGCTGACGAGTATGATAAATACCTTGATCAGTTTAATGCTCAATTAAACACGGAAGGTAGCTATGTTTATGGTAGTAATTTATCAGATGCTAGTGCTCAGATGAGTGCCCTCTTTGGTGGTGTCTTCTTTATCGGTATTTTCCTATCCATTATCTTTATGGTCGGAACCGTTCTGGTTATCTACTACAAACAAATTTCTGAAGGTTATGAAGATCGTGAACGCTTTATTATCTTGCAGAAAGTTGGTTTAGATCAAAAGCAAATCAAGCAAACCATTAACAAACAGGTTTTAACTGTTTTCTTCCTTCCTTTGCTCTTTGCCTTCCTACATCTAGCCTTTGCCTACCATATGCTTAGTCTGATTTTAAAAGTGATTGGTGTACTGGATACGACTATGATGTTGACTGTAACCTTGTCTATCTGCGCTATCTTCCTCATCGCCTATGTGCTGATTTTCATGATTACCTCAAGAAGTTATCGCAAGATTGTGCAAATGTAAAAAAAGATACCTCGACTTCAAAATCGAGGTATTTCTTGTCTTTTATACTCAATGAAAATCAAAAAGCAAACTAGGAAGCTAGCCACAGGTTGCTCAAAGCACTGCTTTGAGGTTGCAGATAGAACTGACGAAGTCAGCTCAAAACACTGTTTTGAGGTTGCAGATAGAACTGACGAAGTCAGCTCAAAACACTGTTTTGAGGTTGCAGATAGAACTGACGAAGTCAGTAACCATATATACGGCAAGGCGAAGCTGACGTAGTTTGAAGAGATTTTCGAAGAGTATTAAATGCTGAAAAGTTGTCCTAGCAGAAAGGTAACGCCCATAGTTAAGAGACCAATAGCGAGGTTCCGAATCATAGCTGTTTTGGTTGGTGCTTTTCCAAGTCTGGCACTAGTGTAACCAGTGAGAAGAAGGGCCACACCGACGATAAGGACGGTAGCAGGGATACGGTATTCACTTGGGAAAATGGTAATTGAAAGCATGGGTGGTAAGCTACCAAGGAAAAAAGAAATAAAGCTAGAGATAGCAGCATGCCATGGATTGGTAAACTCTTCATACTCTATCCCATATTTTTCCTCTACCAAAGCCTTGAGCGGATTATTTAAAAAGGCTTTGTTGGTCAAGAGTTGAGCAGAGGTTTCACATTCTCCATTTTGGATATAGGCTGCATAGAGAGACTTTTTGGCTAGTTCCATATCTTGGTCTAGCAAGACTTGCTCACGCGCAACGGCTGCTTCCTCGGTATCTTTTTGAGTTGAAACAGATACATATTCTCCACCAGCCATCGAAAAGGCACCAGCTAAGATAGCTGCAAATCCTGATAAAAAGATAATCCAGATATTACTCGTAGCACTAGCAACCCCGATAACCACACCAGCAATGGAAATAATTCCATCATTGGCACCAAGAACACCCGCACGCAGGATATTTAAACGACCTGCAAAATTTGAATCGATTTCGTGATTTGTTTCTGACATACTATTCTCCTTTTTATCCAGTATAAAGGAAAAATATAGGGAAATCAATCCTTTAAAAGTATCTGAAAAAAGTTGCACGATTTTAATTTTACGAGCTTTTTTAAAAGTTAGAAACAGCACTAGCTAGTAGAGAGGGATAAAAGAGAAGCAAAGATGATAGACTAATCCTTTTTCTACTTATCTATGGTATAATAGGAGGTAGATTTACTAATCGGAGTAAGAAAGATTTTATGATTAAACTAGTAGCAACGGATATGGACGGAACCTTCCTAGATGAGAATGGACGCTTTGATATGGACCGCCTCAAGTCTCTCTTGGTTTCCTACAAGGAAAAAGGGATATACTTTGCGGTGGCTTCGGGGCGCGGATTTCTATCTTTAGAAAAATTGTTTGCTGATGTTCGTGATGACATTATTTTCATCGCGGAAAATGGCAGTTTGGTAGAATATCAAGGTCAGGACTTGTATGAAGCGACTATGTCTCGTGAGTTTTATTTATCAACTTTTGAAATGCTGAAAACTTCACCTTATGTAGATATCAATAAACTGCTCTTGACGGGAAAAAAGGGAGCTTATGTTCTAGATACGGTGGATGAGACCTATTTGAAAGTGAGCCAGCACTATAATGAAAATATCCAAAAAGTAGCGAGTTTGGAAGATATCACAGATGATATTTTCAAATTTACAACCAACTTTACAGAAGAAACGCTAGAAGCTGGGGAAGCTTGGGTTAATGTACATGTTCCTGGTGTTAAGGCCATGACAACTGGCTTTGAATCTATTGATATTGTTCTGGACTATGTCGATAAGGGAGTGGCCATTGTTGAATTGGCTAAAAAACTTGGCATCACAATGGATCAGGTTATGGCTTTTGGAGATAATCTAAATGACTTGCATATGATGCAGGTTGTGGGACATCCTGTGGCTCCTGAAAATGCACGATCTGAAATTTTAGAATTAGCAGAGACTGTGATTGGTCACCATAAGGACCAGTCGGTTATAGCTTATATGGAGGGCTTATAATGGCAGATATAAAATTGATTGCATTGGACTTGGACGGTACCTTGCTGACTACTGATAAAAGGCTGACGGATCGAACAAAGGCAACCTTGAAAGCTGCGCGAGATCGTGGTATCAAGGTTGTATTGACAACTGGTCGTCCCTTAAAAGCCATGGACTTCTTTCTCCATGAGCTAGGGACTGACGGCCACGAAGATGAATATACGATTACTTTTAATGGTGGATTAGTTCAGAAAAATACAGGTGAGATCCTTGATAAAACAGTGTTTTCATATGATGATGTGGCACGCTTGTATGAGGAAACAGAGAAATTATCACTGCCTCTTGATGCCATCTCAGAAGGAACTGTTTATCAAATCCAATCGGACCAAGAAAGTCTTTATGCCAAATTCAATCCAGCATTGACCTTTGTTCCATTGGACTTTGAAGACTTGTCTAGTCAAATGACTTACAATAAGTGCGTGACTGCCTTTGCTCAAGAACCCTTGGATGCAGCTATTCAGAAGATTTCTCCAGAATTGTTTGACCAATATGAAATATTTAAATCACGTGAAATGTTGCTAGAGTGGTCACCAAAGAATGTTCATAAAGCAACAGGTTTAGCAAAACTAATCAGCCATCTTGGAATTGAACAAAGCCAAGTTATGGCATGTGGTGACGAGGCTAATGACCTTTCTATGATTGAATGGGCAGGGCTTGGTGTTGCCATGAAAAATGCTGTTCCTGAAGTCAAGGCAGTCGCAAATGTGGTAACGCCTATGACCAATGACGAGGAAGCTGTCGCCTGGGCTATCGAAGAATATGTGCTAAAGGAGGACTAAGATATGGGATTGTTTGACCGTCTATTCGGAAAAAAAGAAGAACCTAAAATCGAAGAAGTTGTAAAAGAAGCTCTGGAAAATCTTGATTTGTCTGAAGATGTTGAGTCTTCTCTTACAGAAGCTGAGGAAGTTCCTCAAGAAGAAGCAGAGGTTGACAGTTCTGAAGAAGCTGTGCTCGAAGAAGTGGACAATCAAGAGACAGTTGAAGAGAGTCAGAATTCAGAGTCAACTGTAGAAGTTTCTCAAGAAGAAGTCGAAGAATTTCCAAACTCAGAAGAAGTCTCAGAGGAAGAAAATCCTGAGTTCATAGAAGCTGAAGAAGAAAATAGCATTGAAGTTCTTGAAGCAGAAAGGCCTCAAGCAGAAGAAACCGTTCAGGAAAAATATGACCGCAGTCTTAAGAAAACTCGTACAGGCTTCGGAGCTCGCTTGAATGCTTTCTTTGCTAATTTCCGTTCTGTTGACGAAGAATTTTTCGAGGAACTGGAAGAACTGCTCATCATGAGTGACGTTGGTGTCCAGGTGGCTTCTAACTTAACAGAGGAGTTACGTTACGAAGCCAAGCTTGAAAACGCTAAGAAACCCGACGCACTACGTCGTGTCATTATTGAGAAATTGGTTGAGCTTTATGAAAAGGATGGCAACTACGATGAAAGAATCCACTTCCAAGATGGCTTGACAGTCATGCTCTTTGTTGGTGTTAATGGTGTTGGGAAAACAACTTCTATTGGGAAACTAGCTCACCGCTATAAACAAGCTGGTAAAAAGGTCATGCTGGTTGCGGCAGACACCTTCCGTGCAGGAGCAGTAGCCCAGCTTGCTGAATGGGGCCGTCGTGTTGACGTTCCAGTTGTGACTGGACCTGAAAAAGCTGACCCAGCCAGTGTGGTCTTTGATGGTATGGAACGTGCTGTAGCTGAAGGTATCGATATTCTCATGATTGATACTGCTGGTCGTCTACAAAACAAGGACAACCTCATGGCTGAGTTGGAAAAGATTGGACGCATCATCAAGCGTGTTGTTCCAGAGGCACCCCATGAAACCTTCTTAGCTCTTGATGCATCAACAGGTCAAAACGCTCTTGTACAGGCCAAAGAATTTTCAAAAATCACGCCATTAACTGGAATTGTCTTGACTAAGATTGATGGAACTGCTCGAGGTGGTGTTGTTCTAGCTATCCGTGAAGAACTCAATATTCCTGTAAAATTGATTGGTTTTGGTGAAAAAATCGATGATATTGGAGAGTTTAACTCAGAAAACTTTATGAAAGGTCTCTTGGAAGGCTTAATTTGATGATAAAGAAAATCCTGCAAGGTTATCTTGCAGGAATTTTTTTTATTCTAAACGGCCATCTTGACGATAGGCGATATCTGGCTGCCAAGTCCATTTGGCATCGAATTTTTCAAGTAAGTCAAAGCTGGCTTGAGGTCCCATGCTTCCAGCTTTATAGTCATGAAGTGGGGCACCATTTTCAGCCCAGAGTTCTTCGATACGGTCAATCAATTTCCATGACGCACCAACTTCATCCCAGTGGCTAAAGTTAGTTGAGTTGTTATTTAGGACATCATAAATCAATTTTTCATATGGTTCTGGAGAAGCACCAGTTGCGGTCGCATCTGTACGGTAATCCAGTGAGTTAGGAGCCAAGTTAAATTCTTCTCCTACTTGCTTTCCATTTAGGCTAAGAGAGAAGCCTTCTGTTGGTTGGATATAGATGGTCAAAATATTTGGAGCAAGTGGTTCTCCAAAGATAGAATCCATTTGTTTAAAGACGATGTTGACATGAGTCCCTTTTTCAGTCAGACGTTTACCAGTACGGAAGAAGAAAGGAACACCACGGAAGCGATCGCTGTCTACAAAGAAGGCACCAGATGCAAAGGTTTCAGTTGTAGATTCTGGATTCACATTTGGCTCACTACGATAAGAGATATATTTCATGCCATCAATCTTACCTGAACGGTATTGACCACGGATAAAGTGTTCTTTAAGCTCTTCATCCGTTGGATGATAGAGGTTTTTAAAGACCTTAATCTTTTCGGCACGAATCTCGTCTTTTGTGAAGCTTGCTGGCTTGTCCATAGCAAGGAGAGAAAGAAGTTGTAGTGTATGGTTTTGTACCATGTCACGGAGGGCACCAGATTGGTCATAGTAGCCACCACGTTCTTCTACACCCAAGCGCTCCGCAAAGGTAATTTGAACATTGTCGATAAAGTCCTTGTTCCAAACATTTTCAAAAATCAAGTTTGCAAAGCGGACTGCAAAGATGCTTTGAATCATTTCCTTACCAAGATAATGGTCAATACGGAAAATTTGTTCTTCGTCAAATGTTGCTAGGAGCTCGTCATTCAACTTGCTTGCAGTTGCGTAATCTGTACCAAATGGCTTCTCAACGATTAAACGCTCGAAACCTTTACCATCTACAATGTTTTCAGACTTGAGGTGCTTAGCAATGGTTCCAAAGAATTGAGGAGCCATAGATAAGAAGAAGAGCTTGTTGTGTTCAGCTTGATACTTGTCATTTAGTTCAGCCTGCAATTGACGCAAAGCAATGTAGTGTTCTGTATCATTGACATCGTGACTTTGATAGTAGAAGTGGCTAGCGAACTCTTGAGCCTGTTCGGTACTATCTGCCAAATCAAGGATCGATTCGACTACAACAGATTCAAAATATTCCTTGCTCCAAGGACGACGAGCAGTTCCAATGACTGCAAAGTGCTCGGAAAGATTGCCGGATTTATATAGTCTAAAAAGGGAAGGGTAGAGCTTGCGTTTAGCCAGGTCTCCACTCGCACCAAAAATTGTAACAATAACCTTAGATGACATCTAGCTACCTAATTTCTATTTTTATTCCTAGTCTTGCTAGGTATGAGGAAATCTCATTTCATAAATTTAATTCTAACATAATTTTCCGAAAAATCAAAAAATCCAATACGAGATAGAAAAAAACTGCAAGGAAATCCTTACAGTTTGAGTTTAGACGTTTAAGACCTTGTCCAAGAACTCTTTCAGACGTGGGTGTTGTGGGTTATCAAAGATTTGATCAGGTGTTCCGTCTTCAAGGAATTCACCATCTGCAGTAAAGATAACGCGGTTAGCAACCTGACGAGCAAATCCCATCTCATGGGTTACGATAATCATGGTCATGCCTTGCTCAGCCAATTCCTTCATAACGTTTAGTACGTCTCCGACCATCTCAGGGTCAAGGGCAGAAGTTGGTTCATCAAAGAGCATGATGTCTGGATTCATTGCTAGTCCACGGGCGATGGCCACACGTTGTTTTTGACCACCTGATAGGCTATCTGGGTTAGCATTAGCTTTATCTGCTAGTCCAACCTTTTCAAGCAACTCCATTCCCAATTTCTCAGCTTCTTCCTTAGTCATCAACTTGTGCTCAATTGGAGCAAAGGTAATATTGTCCAATACAGACATATGAGGGAAGAGGTTGAAGTGTTGGAACACCATTCCGATATTTTCACGGACGTGGTCAACGTTGGTTGTTTTTTCAGTTAAGTCATAACCGTTCACAGTGATGTGACCACTCGTAACTTCTTCTAGAAGATTGAGGCTACGAAGGAAGGTTGATTTACCAGAACCTGAAGGACCGATGATACAAACAACATCTCCTTCATAGAACTTGGTCGTAATTCCTTTTAAAACCTCATTTTTTCCATAGTGCTTGTGTAAATCATTTACATCAATTTTTAGTTTTGCCATTAACGAATCCTCTTTTCTAAGCGTTTCGCTAGTCTAGTCAAAAGTGTGATAATTACAAGATAGAAGATAGCAAGGATTGCATACATCTTGAAACTTTGGTAGTTACGGGCGATGATAATCTTACCAGTTTGGAAGAGTTCAACCAAACCGATAGCAGATACGATGGTTGTATCTTTAAGTGCGATAACGAATTGGTTAACAAAGTTTGGCAACATCAATTTAGTTGCTTGTGGAAGGATAATCTTACGCATGGTTTTTCCATAAGAGATCCCCAAGCTTCGGCTGGCTTCCATTTGGCCAACTGGAACGGCCTGAATACCACCACGAACGATCTCAGCGATATAAGCAGCTGCATTGAGCGATAGGGCAATGGTACCAGCTACGAAGTCGTTAATTGGGCTTTGTTGGCCTGTGATAGACTCGATGAAGTTTGGAATTCCCCAGAAGATGAAGGCTGCAAGAATCATCAATGGAATACCACGGATAACGTCAACGAAAATCTCAGAAATCACACGAAGAGATTTGTATGGGCTAACGCTAAACATACCGAAGATAATCCCGATAACAATGGCAATAGCAAATGAGATAAGAGCTAGAGCAAGAGTGATACCAAGCCCACTAAGGAGTTGTTTATAGTTGTTTTGAAGCAAGCCCCAGATAGTTGTTTCATCAACAGTGCTTGTTGAAGTAGATGAAGATTCGCTAGCTAGGTATTTATCAAGAATCTTTTGGAATTCTCCGTTTGCTTTAAGGTTTGCAAGTCCGTTATTGAACATTTCAATCAATTCTGGATTTGCTCCTTTTTTAACGGCAAAGGCTGTTTCACCGATTGGAGTTCCAGCGATTGGAGTTTTCAATTTTTGTCCTTGACTGATAGAATATTTGAGAACAGGTTCATCATCCATAACGGCATCGATAGCTCCAGTATTTAAACTGTCATACATTGAAGAACCATCAGCAAAGGTTTTGATTTTGTAACCGTATTTGCTTTGATTTTCTGTTAGGAAGGTTTGAGAGGCAGTTCCGTTTTTAACACCAACTGTCTTTCCTTTCAAATCCTCATAAGAAGCAATGGTGCTTGATTCTTTGACACCAAGAATTGTATTGGCAGTGTAGTAGGATTCTGAGAAGTCAAAAGTTGCCTTACGAGCATCTGTGACAGACATACCAGCAATGATACCATCAGCTTGACCAGCTTGAACAGCACTGATAGCAGCATCGAAACCAGGGTTGGTGATTTCAATTTCAAAGCCTTGATCTTTAGCGATTGCCTTAATCAAGTCCATATCAATACCAGTAAATTGGTTGCTTGAGTTTTGGAACACAAAAGGTGCAAAAGAAGAATCGCTGGCAATGATGTATTTAGCTTTAACAGGAGTTGCTTTTAGACCTGCTGCAGTCGTTGTAGTTGGTACTGCTGAAGAAGATGAAGCAGTCCATTTCTTGATGATTTTATCAAGACTACCATCTTTTTTCATTTCAGCCAAGGCTTGGTTAAATTCAGTAACTAGGTGCTCGTATTTGCTTCCTTTTTTAACACCGAAAGCAAAGCTGCCTACAGCTTCCCCATCCATTTCAATATGAAGGTCTTGCCCTTGGTTAATGGCATACTCGATAACAGGTTTGTCATCCATCATGGCATCAATGGCACCAGCACTCAAGCTGTTGTTCATCAAATCACCAGTGTCAAATGTTTTAATACTAAAGCCGTATTTGTCCTTGATTGTTTCAAGGAAACGTTGAGCGGCAGTTCCATTTTTAACACCAACAGTTTTACCTTTTAATTGGTCATACTGACTAATCTTGTGTGCCTTAGTAGTGGCAATGACAACTTTTGTATCATAGTAAGTATCAGACATGGTAAAAACTTTTTCTCGTTCTACAGTTTTTGTCATTCCAGCCATGATAGCGTCAGCTTGACCAGCTTGAACCGCATTTACTGCTGCGTCAAAACCAGGATAAGACATCTGAATGTTCCATCCTTTAATCTCAGCGACTTTGTTGATAATGTCAACATCAATTCCTTTATAAGTTTGATCTGAATCTTTAAACTCAAAAGGTGCATAGGCGGTATCAGACACAATCTTAATCGTCTCTGCTTTTGCAATACCTAATGAGAAAATTGGGAATAAAATTAGCAAAAATGCTAGAAATTTTTTCTTCATTTTTAGTCTCCTTTTCCGAATATTTTCCCATTATATCAGAAAAAACTAAAAAATGCAAATTTAGGGACTTTTATGTTAGAAGATATAACATAAAAACCCTTTATTTCTTTCTTGAACTGCTACCACAAAGTGCTATAATAATAGTATATAATAGAAGAAAAGAGGACGGAGATATGAAGAACAAAAGAATTTTTAAAGACTTCCAAGCTTCTCAAATGCGGTTAAACCTCTACACAAGCCCCTTGTTAGCCTTTGCTTTTGTCTTCATAGGAGAGTTTGTGGCTTATACTCTGTATGGTATTAGTTTGTTAGCTCTCATCGGACTTGCTAGAAATTTTGGAGAGGCTGGTCAAAATCTTGCAAGCTACTTGCAGACCTTGCATCAGAGCTTGACGGATAAAACAAGTGACTTTCATTTAATTTTAGATTTACTGGCCTTTGGGTTCGTTCTCAACACTGTGTTCAGATGGACTAGAAAAGTTGAGAAAAGACCTATTCGAACCTTGGGATTTTATAGAGAAAATTTCCTCAGCAGTCTTCTGAAAGGATTTGGCTTAGGCTTGGCACTTTTTCTTCTGACCTTGTTAGGATTAGTAGCCTTGGGGCAATATCGTTTGGAGTCCATTCACTTGAATCCTTATTCGCTTACCTTTGTTGTCTTTACTATCCCATTTTGGATTTTACAGGGGACAACAGAAGAAGTAGTGGCCCGTGCTTGGCTCCTTCCTCAATTGGCCTCAAGAACCAATCTAAAACTTGCTGTTCTTATATCTAGCCTATTCTTTACCCTGCTTCATATGGGCAATTCTGGTTTAACACCTCTATCTCTAGTGAATCTCTTTTTATTCGGAGTTGCCATGTCACTTTACCTCCTCAAAACAGATACAGTTTGGGGTGTAGCAGGTATTCATGGCGCTTGGAATTTTGCTCAAGGAAATCTATTTGGGATTTTAGTTAGTGGTCAGCCGTCAGGAACGTCTCTGATGACCTTTTTACCACAAGGCAATCAAGGCTGGCTATCAGGTGGTTCTTTTGGTATAGAAGGTTCTATCATGACAAGTCTGGTTTTGGTACTCCTGATTGTCTATCTCGCTTATCAATTAAAGAAAGAAAATGAAAGGATGTGACTTCGGTCCGTCCTTTTCTTCGTGAAAATGCTATAAGTATGCTAAAATAGGAATAGCACATCGAGAGAGGATTCTTATGATCAATCGCATTACAGATAATCAATTTAAACTAGTATCAAAATATCAACCTTCAGGAGACCAACCTCAAGCTATCGAGAAGTTGGTTGATAATATCGAGGGTGGAGAAAAAGCTCAGATTCTGATGGGGGCGACTGGAACAGGGAAGACCTATACCATGAGTCAAGTCATTTCCAAAGTCAATAAACCAACTCTGGTTATTGCCCACAATAAAACTCTAGCAGGACAGCTCTATGGGGAATTTAAGGAATTTTTCCCTGAAAATGCTGTTGAGTACTTCGTATCCTACTATGACTATTACCAGCCAGAAGCCTATGTCCCTTCTAGTGATACCTATATTGAAAAGGACAGCTCTGTCAATGACGAGATTGACAAACTTCGTCACTCAGCGACTTCGGCCCTTTTGGAGCGCAATGATGTTATTGTCGTGGCCTCAGTCTCTTGTATCTATGGTTTGGGTTCGCCCAAGGAATACGCTGATAGTGTCGTTAGTCTCCGTCCAGGTCTTGAAATTTCTCGTGATAAACTCTTGAATGACTTGGTTGATATCCAGTTTGAACGTAATGATATTGATTTCCAACGGGGAAGATTTCGCGTTCGTGGGGATGTGGTGGAGATTTTCCCAGCTTCCAGAGATGAACATGCTTTTCGGGTAGAATTTTTCGGGGATGAGATTGACCGTATCCGCGAAGTGGAGGCTTTGACAGGCCAGGTATTGGGAGAAGTGGATCATTTGGCGATTTTCCCTGCGACTCACTTTGTGACCAATGACGACCACATGGATGTTGCCATTGCCAAGATTCAGGCAGAATTAGAAGAGCAACTAGCTGTCTTTGAAAAGGAAGGCAAATTGCTTGAAGCCCAGCGCTTGAAACAACGGACAGAGTACGATATCGAAATGCTGCGTGAGATGGGCTATACCAACGGGGTTGAAAACTATTCACGCCACATGGATGGACGGAGTGAAGGAGAGCCTCCTTATACGCTTCTCGACTTCTTCCCAGATGATTTCTTGATTATGATTGATGAAAGTCACATGACAATGGGGCAAATCAAGGGCATGTATAATGGAGACCGTTCGCGTAAAGAAATGCTGGTTAATTATGGTTTCCGTTTGCCGTCAGCTCTGGATAATCGTCCTCTCCGTCGTGAGGAGTTTGAAAGCCATGTGCACCAGATTGTTTACGTTTCAGCGACACCTGGTGACTATGAAAATGAACAGACCGAGACAGTAATTGAGCAAATTATTCGTCCGACAGGTCTTTTGGACCCTGAGGTGGAAGTCCGTCCGACTATGGGACAGATTGATGACCTCTTAGGTGAAATCAATGCCCGTGTTGAAAAGAATGAACGAACCTTTATTACCACCTTGACCAAGAAAATGGCAGAAGATTTGACCGATTACTTCAAGGAAATGGGCATCAAGGTCAAGTATATGCACTCGGATATTAAGACCTTGGAGCGGACTGAGATTATCCGTGACCTGCGTTTGGGTGTCTTTGATGTCTTGGTCGGAATCAACCTCCTCCGTGAAGGGATTGACGTTCCTGAAGTAAGCTTGGTTGCCATTCTCGATGCTGACAAAGAAGGTTTTCTTCGTAACGAACGTGGCCTCATCCAGACCATTGGTCGTGCTGCCCGTAACAGCGAAGGTCATGTCATCATGTATGCGGACACAGTTACTCAGTCTATGCAACGTGCCATTGATGAAACTGCTCGCCGTCGCAAAATACAGATGGCTTATAATGAAGAACATGGTATCGTGCCACAGACAATCAAGAAAGAAATCCGTGACCTGATTGCCGTGACCAAGGCAGTTGCCAAGGAAGAGGACAAGGAAGTCGATATCAATAGTCTCAACAAAAAGGAACGCAAAGAACTCGTCAAGAAACTAGAAAAACAAATGCAAGAAGCCGTCGAAGTGCTTGACTTTGAACTCGCAGCTCAGATTCGTGATATGATGCTGGAAGTCAAGGCGTTGGATTAGGGGAATTTTATGAATATTTTAGTTATTAATGGACATCCTGATAGAGAAAGCTACTGTCAAGCAATTTTTCAAACGATTGTAGAAAATATAGACTCAAAGAGACATGAACTTGAAATGATTAATCTTAATGCAGAAGAGTTTGATCCTGTTTTACGTTATGGTTATCGACAAAGGATGGAGGACAATCCGTTTATTCTACGCTCTCAGGAATTAATCCAGTGGGCAGATCATTTCATTTTTGTTTATCCAATTTGGTGGAGTAGTATGCCTAGTCTATTGAAGGGGTGGATTGATCGTGTTTTTACGCCAGGCATTGCATACTCAGCAAATAATAGAGGAAGTTTTATTTTAAACTACTTGAGAGGTAAACAGTTTAAAAAGTTACTAAAAGGAAAAACAGCTAGTATCTATGCAACCTCCATGGCACCAACTTGGTGGTACAAAGTATTTTCAGGTCCGATTAACATTCCAGACAGTTATGGGATATCAGTATTAAAGAATGCTGTATTGAATCACTGTGGCATAAAAACAAAGAGGGTTTCAATCTTAGGAGAGTTAGGCCGTGAAGTGAATACAAGTTCAACAAGAGAAAAATTTCTACAAAAAGTAGCAAAGGAAGTCAGACTGTTGGATTAAGGAGAAGAAAATAAATGACGGTTATTATCAAATCAATGGAAACTCCTGAAGAGATAGAAGGTAAATCCCTTGTTCACTGGCAAACGTGGAGAGAGGCTTATGATGATCTTTTGCCTGCAGAATTTCAGGAGACAATGACATTAGAAAGGTATCGATTCTTTAGTCAAAAGTATCCAGAAAATACATTGATTGCGATAGATGGCGTGAATGTAGTTGGTTTTATCAGTTATGGAAACTTTCGTGATGAGACTATTCAAGCTGGTGAAATTATTGCTTTATATGTTTTAAAAGACTATTATGGAAAAGGTATCGCACAAAAGTTAGTTAGAGCAGCTTTGACTGCTCTTAATCATTTTTCTGAAATTTTCTTATGGGTATTGAAAGATAATAAGCGAGCCATTGCTTTCTATCAAAAAATGGGTTTTACTTTTGATGGACAAGAAAAGATGCTTGAACTTGGAAAGCCCATAAATGAAAAACGGATGGTATTCTATTCTAAATAATTTTACAAAGTAGAAGCTAATGGTACTGGTACCAAGTCTGAAAATTTAATAAAATTAGAAAGCGAGTAAATTTATGTCCCGTTCCCAATTAACGATTTTAACAAACATTTGTCTGATTGAAGACCTCGAAACGCAACGCGTGGTGATGCAGTATCGCGCTCCTGAAAACAATCGCTGGTCTGGTTATGCCTTTCCTGGAGGTCATGTAGAAAATGGCGAGTCTTTCGCAGAGTCTGTCATTCGTGAAATCTATGAAGAAACAGGGTTGACTATCCAAAATCCTCAACTTGTCGGCATTAAAAATTGGCCACTGGATACAGGTGGGCGCTATATTGTCGTTTGTTATAAGGCGACTGAGTTCTTTGGTACCCTTCGCTCTTCAGATGAAGGAGAAGTTTCTTGGGTGCAAAAAGACCAGATTCCAAATTTGGATCTGGCCTATGATATGTTACCCTTGATGGAAATGATGGAAGCTCCGGACAAGTCTGAATTTTTCTATCCTCGCCGTACAGAAGACGATTGGGAAAAGAAAATTTTCTAATCCTTTACCAAATAACCGAGCTGATCCAAGGCCTCCTCGATATAGTGGAGGTCTTGTTGTGTTTCGGCTTCAACTAGGTGATAATGGATGCCATCTGTCAATTCAGACAGAGGTCTAAAGTCAGAATGTTCGACTTGTTCTAGAAAATGTTGCACATCTCTGCGGCAAGACAGTTTCAGCAAGGTTTCAATTTCTCCATAAACGGGATGGTCAATCAAAGTATTCTGGACACGTCCTCCATTATCGACGATAGCAAGGAGTTCTTGACCGATTTCTTCAACTTCATGTTTCACTTTGAAAAGTTTGTGAACATAAGGATTGGTTTCAATTTGCTTATAGATGTAGCCACGATTGGTGGATAGGATAGGAGCGCCATCGGCTCTTAAAATTGCAATGTCCTGTACAATGACCTGGCGTGTAACATGAAAATGTTCCGCCAACCTTTGGCCGTTGAGGGCTTTAGGAGCTTCTTTCAAGAGTTGGAGCAGGGCTTGTTTGCGATCTTTTGTCATAGCTTTTCCTTTTAATGGCGTTTTCGAAGTACTTTATAGACAGCTAGTGCTAATGTATAGTCTACCATACTATGGATAATTGTGCCAAATCCAACCAGCACAAATAGAACATAAAACATATTTTCTACATTGGTACCAGAAGTTGCGTAAAAAACGACACAAGCTAATACTTCAGCAAGGGCATGGACAAGCGCTAAAACAAAGTTAAAAATCCAGGAAGATTTTGGTTTATCAAGAGTTTCGGGGAATTTTTGTAGGTAAAGAGCCCCCAAAGTCCCAAAAAAGATATGGGAAAAAGCTCGAAATACGATAACTATAGGATAGCCAGCCATCAAAAATCCAAAACTAGAGGCTAGGATGACAAAAACTGCCATCAAGGGCGACAAGAACATAGCGATAAAAATAGCGATGTGGCTTCCCAAAGTGTAAGAAGCAGGTGGAATGACAATCTTAAAAGGCATAACAATTGGAATCAAAATCGCAATAGCCGTTAAAAGGGCAGTCATTGTCATAAATTGTGTCTTTTTCCGTGTATTCATAAGAATCTCCTTTTTAACTGTATATACACTAGTATAGTACAATAAACAAGACAATAAAGCAAGGATTTACTTGAGTTTATAGGTCGTTTTTTAGTTAAAAGTTAGTAAAGATTTCACTAAAAAGAAACTGTATAGAGCAAAATCTCCACCTTCAGGTTTGAAAGCGGAGAATGTTTTTATTTCTTCAAAGTTTGTAGTCTTGGAACAATGGCTAGGGTTAGAACTGCGGAAATGACTAATTCAGCAATCGAATTTGTAGAGATAACAGTTGCTAGGAGTTTTTGGATATTACCATCAAAAACATTTCCAAAAAGGTAGAAAATTCCACCAAGTACAAAGACTGTGTTGGTAAGTGAACCAAGGGCACCAGCTAGAATCAGACCAGTCTTGTTTTTCATCAGTTTATAGACTAGATAAGGAGTTAAACCAATCAAAATACGTGGGACGATGGCAATGATAGCTGAATAGATGTTTCCGTTTGGGACGAATGGTGAGAAGAGGTAGCTTGTCGGTAGAATCGTAATTGTATTAACCGTCAAACTAAGTAACCCCATCAAAAATCCAAGTGTAACTCCAACTCGTGGACCGTAAATAATGCTGGCGATAATGACAGGAATATGAACAATGGTCGGTTTGATTGGGAATGGAAAAAGGTTAAAGATAAGTGAGCTCAGAAAATGAATCACGAGCATGGTTGCAAAAAAGATAGCAATAGGTGCAATATTAGAGCGTTTTTTCATCGAGAGTTTCCTTTATTCTTTCTAAAATAATTGTGAGGTCAGCTAAAGCTCCTCGTCCATGGTCGCCACAAGCTAGTAGGGATTCCTTAGGAGCAATCAGCTGATAGTCGTAGCTTTCTAATGTTTTCAGATTAGCCTGAGTTGCTGGATGGTCATACATTTTTGTATTCATAGCTGGTGCGATGAGTTTGGGAATATGACTTGGCAAGGCTAGAGCTGTACTGGTCACCATGTTGTCGGCAAAGCCGTGAGCTAGTTTTGCAATAGTGTTAGCTGTTGCAGGGACTATGATGAATAAATCCGTTTCTTTTCCAAGCTCGATATGATTGACTTTATCAGGATAGGGGTCCTTCATGACATCCAAGTGGACAGGATTCTGTGAGAGTACCTGTAGTGTCAAAGGTTGGATAAACTCTGTAGCAGCCTGAGTCATTAAAACAGTAACTTGATGGCCTTGTTTTTTTAGAGAACTGACTAAATCTGCCGACTTGTAAGAGGCGATTGAGCCCGTTACAGCCAAGAGAATGTTTGCCATAGCTTTCCTTTCTAAGAATGATAGTTTTGAATTTTTTCAAGGAGGAGTTTTGCAATTTCTTCTTTAGTGTTAACCGTTTGAAGATTATCTTTCTCAACAAAGATTGCACGATGCTGGTTCGCTGAGATTTGAGTCAGATCATTTGCGATAATCAAGTCTGCTTGGTTCTTGATAAGACTTTTTCTAGCAATGTCAACCAGATGATCTTCGGTAACATCAACCAGCAGTTTGAAACCAATCAGATGAATAGCAGGATTCCATTCCTTGACTAGAGAGATGATTTTGGGTGTCTTTTTTAGGAACAAAACCTGAACCTCGTCAGTTGAAGAAATCTTAGCCTGATGATTCTGCTTGCTTAAAAATTCTTCTAGATTGGAGCTAGATTGGACTTCTTCCAGCCCCGTCATATAAACAGGAGTGTAGTCGGATACGGCCATTGAGTGAATCAAGACCTGATAATCCTTGACGCGTGCTTGCATTTCTAGTAGAAGGTCCTTGGTATTGTTAATTTCTCGAATATTTAGGTTGGGATGGGCTTCTGGCTTCAAAGCTCGTTTTGTAATAATTAAACAAACTTCATGCCCTGCAGCAAGCAGGGTTTCTGTGATGATTTTCCCTAAGCGACCTGTAGAATGGTTAGTGATAGAGCGGACGCTATCGATAGCTTCACTGGTACCGCCCGATGTAACTAAAATTTTCATAGCACTATTGTACACAAAAATAAACGGTAAGTAAAATGAAAGTGATAAAAATTTGGTAAAAGGAAAGAATATAGTTTCAAACTATAAAGCCATATAAAATTTAAGAAAGGACTCTAAAAACCTTAAAAACAGGGATATTTACGAACGTTTAGAGAGTTTTGGGATGTTAAAAATCTTGTTTTGTGTTATAATGAATTATCATATAAGAGGTTAGAGGAGTTTTGAATGAAAACAGATATTGAAATCGCACAGAGTATTGAGTTGAAGCCAATCGTTGATGTTGTAGAGAAACTTGGTATTTCTTACGATGATTTGGAGTTGTATGGAAAGTACAAGGCTAAGCTCAGCTTTGATAAAATTCGTGCAGTTGAGAGCAATCCAGTTGGGAAATTGATCTTGGTTACTGCCATCAACCCAACACCTGCAGGTGAAGGAAAATCAACTATTACCATTGGTCTTGCGGATGCCTTGAACAAGATTGGCAAGAAAACCATGATTGCTATTCGCGAACCATCTCTTGGTCCAGTAATGGGAATTAAGGGTGGTGCAGCTGGAGGTGGTTATGCTCAAGTTCTGCCAATGGAAGACATCAACCTTCATTTTACTGGGGATATGCATGCCATTACAACTGCCAACAATGCTCTTTCTGCCTTGATTGACAACCACTTACACCAAGGAAATGAGTTGGGAATTGACCAACGTCGTATCCTTTGGAAACGTGTTGTGGACTTGAACGACCGTGCTCTTCGCCATGTAACAGTTGGGCTTGGTGGCCCTCTAAATGGTATTCCACGTGAGGATGGCTTTGACATTACAGTTGCTTCAGAGATCATGGCAATTCTTTGCTTGGCAACGGACATCGAGGACTTGAAACGTCGTTTGGCGAATATCGTTATTGGTTATCGTTACGACCGTACACCAGTTTCTGTAGGTGATTTGCAGGTTGAAGGTGCCTTGGCTTTGATTTTGAAGGATGCTATTAAACCGAACCTGGTTCAGACAATTTACGGTACACCTGCCTTTGTACACGGTGGTCCATTTGCCAATATTGCTCACGGATGTAATTCAGTCTTGGCAACAAGCACAGCCCTTCACTTGGCTGATTACACAGTTACTGAAGCTGGTTTTGGTGCGGACCTTGGTGCTGAAAAATTCCTTGATATCAAGACACCAAACTTGCCAACATCTCCAGATGCAGTTGTCATTGTTGCAACCCTTCGTGCCCTTAAGATGAATGGTGGTGTGGCTAAAGACGCTCTTACTGAAGAAAACGTAGAAGCAGTTCGTGCAGGTTTTGCTAACTTGAAACGCCACGTTGAAAATATCCGTAAGTTCGGTATTCCAGCAGTCGTAGCTATTAATGAATTTGTATCTGATACAGAGGCTGAAATTGCAGCCTTAAAAGAACTTTGTGACTCAATCGATGTACCAGTTGAATTGGCTAGTGTCTGGGCTGATGGTGCAGAAGGTGGAGTAGCACTTGCCGAAACAGTTGTCAAAACCATCGCTGAAAACCCAGCTAACTATAAACGTTTGTATGACAATGACCTTTCAGTCCAAGAAAAGATTGAAAAGATTGTTACTGAAATCTACCGTGGTAGCAAAGTAAACTTTGAAAAGAAAGCTCAAACTCAAATCGCCCAAATCGTTCAAAACGGTTGGGACAAATTGCCAATCTGTATGGCTAAGACCCAGTATAGCTTCTCAGACAATCCAAATGCACTTGGAGCACCTGAAAACTTTGAAATTACCATTCGTGAATTGGTACCAAAATTAGGTGCAGGCTTCATCGTTGCCTTAACTGGTGATGTCATGACCATGCCAGGACTTCCAAAACGACCAGCAGCTCTCAACATGGATGTTGAAAGTGATGGAATAGTCCTAGGCTTGTTCTAGTATATTGCAATTGACTTTAAATGAGTTTGGAAATACTATCCAAGCTCATTTTTTATCTAGATATAAGAAGTTGCCTTCTACACGTAAGCAGTCTAGGTAAAGATATTTTCCCTGAATTCTGATATAATAGAAATATTGACTTCAAGAGTAAGGAAGAGAAGATGAACGCATTATTAAATGGAATGAATGACCGTCAGGCTGAGGCGGTGCAAACGACAGAAGGTCCCTTGTTAATCATGGCAGGGGCTGGTTCTGGAAAGACCCGAGTTTTGACCCACCGCATCGCTTATCTGATCGATGAAAAGCTGGTCAATCCGTGGAACATCTTGGCCATAACCTTTACCAACAAGGCTGCGCGTGAGATGAAGGAGCGTGCTTATAGCCTCAATCCAGCCACACAGGACTGTCTGATTGCGACTTTCCACTCCATGTGTGTTCGTATTTTGCGTCGCGATGCGGACCATATTGGCTACAATCGTAACTTTACAATTGTCGATCCTGGCGAGCAGCGAACGCTCATGAAACGCATTCTCAAACAGTTGAACTTGGATCCTAAAAAATGGAATGAACGAACTATTTTGGGGACCATTTCCAATGCTAAGAATGATTTGATTGATGATGTTGCCTATGCTGCCCAAGCTGGCGATATGTATACGCAAATCGTGGCCCAGTGTTACACGGCTTATCAAAAAGAGCTTCGTCAGTCTGAGTCTGTTGACTTTGATGATTTGATTATGCTGACCCTACGTCTCTTTGATCAAAATCCTGATGTTTTGACTTATTACCAGCAAAAATTCCAATACATCCATGTTGATGAGTACCAAGATACAAACCACGCTCAGTACCAACTTGTCAAACTCTTGGCTTCACGTTTTAAAAATATCTGTGTGGTTGGGGATGCTGACCAGTCTATCTACGGTTGGCGTGGTGCTGATATGCAGAATATCTTGGACTTCGAAAAGGATTATCCCCAAGCCAAGGTTGTTTTGTTGGAGGAGAATTACCGTTCAACTAAAACCATTCTCCAAGCGGCCAACGAGGTCATTCAAAACAATAAAAATCGCCGTCCTAAGAATCTCTGGACTCAAAACGCTGATGGGGAACAAATCGTTTACTATCGTGCCAATGATGAGCTAGATGAGGCTGTATTTGTAGCCAAAACCATCGATGAACTGGGTCGCAACCAAAACTTCCTTCACAAGGATTTTGCAGTTCTCTATCGTACTAATGCGCAGTCCCGTACTATTGAGGAAGCCTTGCTCAAGTCAAATATTCCTTATACCATGGTTGGCGGAACCAAGTTCTACAGCCGTAAGGAAATCCGAGATACTATCGCTTACCTCAATCTTATTGCCAATTTGAGTGACAATATCAGTTTTGAGCGTATTATCAACGAGCCTAAACGTGGAATTGGGCCAGGAACGGTTGAGAAAATCCGTGACTTTGCGAATATGCAAGACATGTCTATGCTAGATGCTTCAGCTAATATCATGTTGTCTGGGATCAAAGGTAAGGCAGCCCAATCTATCTGGGATTTTGCCAATATGATTCTAGATTTAAGAGAGCAGCTAGATCAATTAAATATTACAGAGTTGGTTGAGGCCGTCCTAGAAAAAACAGGTTACGTCGATATTCTAAATGCTCAAGCGACTTTAGAAAGCAAGGCTCGGGTTGAAAATATTGAAGAGTTCCTTTCTGTGACGAAAAACTTTGATGACACCTCTGATGGGCCAGAAGAGGAAACTGGTCTGGATAAACTGAGTCGTTTCTTAAATGATTTGGCCTTAATTGCAGACACAGATTCAGGTAGTCAGGAGACATCAGAAGTGACCCTGATGACCCTGCATGCCGCCAAAGGTCTCGAGTTTCCAGTTGTCTTTTTGATTGGGATGGAAGAAAATGTCTTTCCGCTTAGCCGTGCAGCTGAAGATCAAGATGAATTAGAAGAAGAACGCCGTCTAGCCTATGTAGGTATCACGCGTGCAGAGAAAATTCTCTATCTGACCAATGCCAACTCACGCCTGCTTTTTGGTCGTACCAACTACAACCGTCCAACTCGTTTTATTAACGAAATCAGTTCAGACTTACTTGAGTATCAAGGATTGGCTCGTCCAGCCAATACAAGCTTTAAGGCATCTTATAGCAGTGGTGGTCTTGCCTTTGGTCAAGGTATGAGTTTGGCTCAAGCTCTTCAAGAACGGAAACGCAATGCTGCACCAAAATCTATCCAGTCAAGTGGTCTCCCATTTGGTCAATTTACAGCTGGAGCAAAATCAGCGTCTAGCGAGGCAAATTGGTCCATTGGTGACATTGCCCTCCACAAGAAGTGGGGAGAGGGAACTGTTCTGGAAGTTTCAGGTAGCGGTGCTACTCAGGAATTAAAAATCAATTTCCCAGAAGTAGGTTTGAAAAAACTTTTAGCCAGTGTGGCTCCAATTGAGAAAAAAATCTAATTTTCCATCCTTCTCACGAATAATAAAGTGAGGAGGATTTTTATGTATAGTATTTCATTTCAAGAAGATTCACTATTACCAAGAGAAAGACTAGCTAAGGAAGGAGTAGAAGCGCTCAGTAATCAAGAGTTGCTAGCTATTCTACTCAGAACAGGAACACGTCAGGCCAGTGTTTTTGAAATTGCCCAGAAAGTCTTGAGCAATCTTTCAAGCCTAACGGATTTGAAAAAAATGACCCTGCAGGAATTGCAGAGCCTATCTGGTATCGGGCGAGTTAAGGCTATAGAATTGCAAGCTATGATTGAACTGGGGCATCGTATTCACAAGCATGAGACCCTTGAGATGGAAAGTATTCTCAGTAGCCAAAAGTTAGCCAAGAAGATGCAGCAGGAATTGGGGGACAAAAAACAAGAGCACCTGGTGGCGCTCTATCTCAATACTCAAAATCAAATCATCCATCAACAGACCATTTTTATCGGCTCAGCTACTCGTAGTATTGCTGAGCCGCGAGAGATTCTTCACTATGCTATCAAGCATATGGCCACCTCTCTCATCTTGGTTCACAATCATCCTTCAGGAGCAGTAGCGCCTAGCCGTAATGATGATCATGTCACTAAACTTGTCAAAGAAGCCTGCGACCTGATGGGAATTGTCCTCTTGGACCATTTGATTGTCTCACATTCTAGTTACTTTAGTTACCGTGAAAAGACGGATTTAATCTAAAGTTCATTAACAACATAGTCAAAGAGATTTTTATCTTTGGGACGATTTTCAAATAGAAATTCTGGGTGCCATTGCACACCGAGAAAGGCAACATCATCCGTACTCATGACAGCTTCAATAATGCCATCCTTAGGATCATGAGCCGCAATCTTTAAGTTAGGGGCTAAATCCTTGATGCTCTGATGGTGGAAGGAGTTAATATGCGAAATTTCTCCATAGATTTCTCGAAGAACTGTATCAGGCTCTGTCATCAAGCGTTGAGTTGTGTACTCAGCAGAACAATCCTGCCAATGGTCTTCGATATCTTGGTACAAAGTTCCACCCATGGCAACGTTAAAGAGTTGAGTCCCACGACAGACAGAGAAAATTGGTTTTTTCTGTTTAATAGCTTCCTTGATGAGGGCTAGTTCGAAGATGTCTCTTTGAAGATGGTAGTCATCGCTATCAATGGTTTTCGGTTCGCCATAGAATTTTGGATCGACATTTTGCCCACCTGTCAAGATGAGTTTGTCAATCAAACTGATATAGTGGCTAGCCATTTCTTGATCACCAATCGGTAGGATGATGGGAATTCCTCCAGCGTCTTTAACGCCTTCAACAAAGCCTTTTGCTGCGTAGCTCATCATGATGTCATCATCTGGATGAGTTTTTTCGTTTCCTGTTATCCCAATAACTGGTTTTTTCATAAAATGATTTTCGCTTTCTAATCCTCTTTTCGCATGAAGTAGAGGAGAGTTTGGAGTTCACTTGTCAAATCGACATACTGAACGACCACGTCTTTTGGTAAATGCAGATGGACTGGTGAAAAACTGAGAATTCCTTTCACGCCAGCATCTACCAAGAGATTGGCAACCTCTTGTGACTTGACGCTGGGAACTGTCAGGATAGCAGTCTTCACATCAGCATCCTTGATTTTATCCTTGATTTGTGAAATTCCGTAAATAGGAATCCCATCAGGAGTTTGGGTACCGACTTCAGGATGGTCATCTAGGTCAAAGGCCATGATAATCTTCATCTTGTTGCGCTCATGGAAGCGGTAGTGGAGAAGGGCTCGGCCCATATTTCCAATACCTACCAGCATGACATTGGTGATCGAGTTATCATTGAGTAAATCGGCAAAAAACGTCATCAGTTTTTTGACATCATAGCCAAAACCACGACGACCTAGTTCACCAAAGTAGGAAAAATCACGACGTACGGTCGCTGAATCAATACCGATAGCCTCTGCAATTTGTTTAGAGTTGGCACGTTCAATCTTTTCTGCATGAAATCTCTTAAAAATTCGATAGTAGAGAGAGAGTCTTTTCGCTGTAGCTTTTGGAATAGCAGACTGTTTATCTTTCACAAAATCACAACCTTTCTATTCTTCTATTTTATAGAAACATTGTGAAAAAATCAACAAAAACAAGAAAAAACTAAGAAAAATCTTAGTTTTGATGTAAAAAATCTGCATGTGATAGAAAACGGTAGAGGTCTCCGACCAGTCCTTGGTAAACTTCCTGCCCCTTAAAGGTCAAAGAAGTCACATAAAGTGTATCTGGCAGAGTCACACATCCTGACAGAGCCAGCATGAGAGCCTCGTAATCCTCATACTTGAGAGTTCGCTCTACATGATAGCTGTCCTTATAGGTCAGTTCAAACATATGGAACCTATCTTTCTGATTTTGTAAAGACACCACGTTCTACCAAGCTATCCATGAGAAAATAGAATTTTTCCTGATGAATGTGGTGGTCTTCTGATTTGAAAATATCAACTAGACGTAGCCCAAACTTGTCAGTGATATTGATTTTTGCACCTGTAAGTTCCTTGTTAATGATGATTTTGAGTTGGAATCCCTCACCGCTGTTCGGAACTTTTTCTAAAAGGCGAGTCAATTCATAGTTACCAACCTTAGTCTCAAAAAAAGTGTTGTCCTTAAGGGTAAATTTTTTAACAGAAGGGCTAAGAGTGTAGTCGTAACGACAATTTTTTAACTGAATGGTTTTTTCAAATGCCATATGGCTAACCTCCGATAATTTCTTTTAAGGTTTTTGCGAGGGTTTGTAGGTCTTCAACAGTATTTTGTGGAGACAAACTAATGCGAACGGATTCCTTCAAGCGTTCTGAATTTGCTCCGTACATAGCTTCAAGAACATGGCTAGATTGGACAATACCTGCCGTACAGGCTGAGCCAGTAGAGATTGAAATTCCAGCTAAATCTAGACGAAGGAGTAAGAGGTCATTTTTCTGACCAGGAAATCCAATATTGAGAACATAAGGGAGATGATGTTCTCCTCTATTCAAGTAATATTGAATGTCCTCTAGCTCTGCAAGAAAGGCAGTGTCTAAATTTTGTACATGTTGAAAATGTTCTTCTTGCTTTTCTAGGTCTTCTTTTAGGGCTGCAACCATAGCCACTATGGCAGCTAGATTTTCAGTCCCTGCACGTTTTTTCTGTTCTTGGTCTCCGCCATGTAGATAGGAATCAAAGTCCATGCTAGATGCGTAGAGAAAGCCGATTCCCTTAGGGCCATGGAATTTATGGGCAGAAGCGGTGAGAAAATCAATGCCCAATTCTTCTGGGTGAATAGGGATTTTGCCGATTGCTTGAACTGCATCAACATGATAAGCAGCAGGGTGTTGCTTGAGTATTTGGCCAATTTCAGCAATGGGAAGTAGGTTTCCAGTTTCATTATTGGCAAACATGGTAGAAACCAAAATCGTATCATCACGTAAAGCTTTTTGAATTTGCTGGGCTAAGATTTCTTGATTTTCTGGCTGAATAATGGTTACTTCAAACCCAAAGTGTTGAACCAAGTAATCAATTGTTTCAAGGACGGCATGGTGCTCAATGGCAGTTGTGATGATATGTTTTCCTTGTTCTTGATGACGAAGGCAGTAGCCAATGATGGCAGTATTGTTGCCTTCTGTCCCACCAGAAGTGAAAAAGATATGTTGAGGTTTTGTCCCCAGTAACTGAGCTAGTTCCTGACGGGCTTCTCGCAAGAGTTTGCCAGCTTGACGACCATGACCATGAATACTAGATGGATTGCCATGGGTTTCTTGCATCACCTTGGTCATCGCTGAAATAGCAACTGCTGACATGGGAGTCGTTGCAGCATTGTCCAAATAAATCAAAGAATCACCTTATTTCTTTTTGTTGTAAGCAAAGAGTGGGCTGACTGGTTTTCTTTCGTGGATACGGACGATAGCATCACCAATTAACTCACTAGCAGTGATGTAGCATACGTTTTTAGGAGTTTTTTCTTTTGTTGCTACTGAATCAGTCACAAGAATTTCTTTAATATTAGTATTGTCAAGAAGTTCAGCAGCTCCTTCGACGAAGAGGCCGTGGCTAGAAACAGCATAAATTTCTGTAGCACCTTCACGTTCAACGATTTTAGCAGCTTCAGAGAAGGTGCGTCCTGTATTAAGAATATCATCAATCAAGATGGCTTTCTTACCTTCAACATCACCAATAATATAACCTTCGTTACGAGTTGCATCGTCCTGAGGGTAATCGATAATGGCGATAGGAGCATCAAGATATTCAGCCAAGCTACGAGCACGCTTTACACCTGAATTTTTAGGGCTAACCACGACAACATCTGAACCGAGTAGGCCCTTATCGCAATAATGTTTTGCAAATAGGGGAACTGTGAAAAGGTTATCGACAGGGATGTCAAAGAAGCCTTGAACCTGAACGGCATGCAAATCAAGCGTAAGGATACGATCGACACCAGCCTTAACTAGCATATTGGCAACTAGTTTCGCTGTAAGTGGCTCACGAGGTGAAGCGATGCGGTCTTGACGTGCATAGCCAAAATATGGAAGGACAACGTTGATACTGTGCGCACTTGCACGAACACAAGCATCAACCATGATTAACAATTCCATTAGGTGGTTGTTAACTGGGAAACTTGTTGATTGGATGATGTAAACATCATAACCACGGACACTTTCTTCGATATTTACTTGAATTTCTCCGTCTGAAAATTGACGTGATGATAGTTTTCCAAGTGGGACACCAACAGCTTGAGCAATTTTCTGTGCAATCTCTTGGTTAGAGTTGAGTGCGAAAAGTTTCATGTTTTTTCTATCTGACATTATAGACCGTCCTCTGTAAACTTTTTAAATCCTAGTCATATCTGCCTAGCCTATACGAACTGGGATTTTGTATTTTATCTTTTCTATTTTACCAAAAAATAGAGATTATTTCAGCTATTTTTCATGCTTTTGACAAATCGAACCAATTTTGAGTGAGCTTTTTGATAAGCAATCTGATTTTCCTCTAAAAATTGCTGGAAATCTTGCTTCCCTTGCTCGTGATTTTCCACTTCAAGCTCCAATTCGTAATCTGTAATATCAAGGTACTGACTCTCATCTAGTGCCATGAGGCCAATTGGTGTTTGCATTTCATAGCGAAGTGTCGTTAGACAACCAAGAATCTGCCATTCACTAGTTTTAATACCATGTTTCGCCAATTCATCCAGCACTAGCCCTTGAGGAAGTTCTTTCTTGCTCAGATAGTTTTCAGCATCTTTTAGTTGCAATTTTTGATTGTATTCCATGTTTCCAACACTTTGAGGGACTTTGAGTGTCAATTCTGCCCAGTCTTCAAAGGTTCGAATGCGCATAGCAACTTTCTTTTCTCGCAGTTCAAAATCAGGCGTGTCTATGTAGTAATTTTTTTGAAGAACAGGAGTGACGTCTGTGAACTGGTCCTTTAGACGATTGTATTCATCTTTTTTCAAGAGTGTTTTCAATTCAATTTCTAAATGTTTCATTTTTCTTACCTTTTCTTTATCGTTGAAAGCGGATTTATGGTATAATAAGCATTGTATTTATTGTATATGAATCTGGAGAAAAAATCAAAGATATTTTTGAAGGATAATATGTGAAAAAGGGAGAATATATGACCTTAGAATGGGAAGAATTTCTAGATCCTTACATTCAAGCTGTTGGTGAGTTAAAGATTAAACTACGTGGTATTCGGAAGCAATATCGTAAGCAAAATAAGCATTCTCCGATTGAGTTTGTGACTGGTCGAGTCAAACCGATTGAAAGTATCAAGGAAAAAATGGCTCGTCGTGGCATTACTTATGCGACGTTGGAACACGATCTGCAAGATATTGCCGGCTTGCGTGTGATGGTCCAGTTTGTAGATGACGTCAAGGAAGTAGTGGAGATTTTGCGCAAACGTCAGGATATGCGGATCATACAGGAGCGTGATTACATTACTCATCGAAAATCCTCAGGCTATCGTTCCTATCATGTGGTAGTTGAATATTCGGTTGATACCATTAATGGAGCTAAGACCATTTTAGCGGAAATTCAAATTCGTACCTTGGCTATGAATTTTTGGGCAACGATAGAACATTCTCTCAACTACAAGTACCAAGGGGATTTCCCAGAGGAAATTAAAAAGAGACTGGAAATTACTGCCAAAATTGCCCATCAGTTGGATGAAGAAATGGGTAAAATTCGAGATGATATCCAGGAAGCCCAGGCTCTTTTTGATCCTTTGAGTAGAAAATTAAATGACGGTGTAGGAAACAGTGACGATACAGATGAAGAATACAGGTAAACGAATTGACCTGATAGCTAATAGAAAACCGCAGAGTCAAAGGGTTTTGTATGAATTGCGAGATCGTTTGAAGAGAAATCAGTTTATACTCAATGATACCAATCCGGACATTGTCATCTCCATTGGTGGGGATGGCATGCTCTTGTCGGCCTTTCATAAGTACGAAAATCAGCTTGACAAGGTCCGCTTCGTTGGTGTTCACACTGGACATTTGGGATTCTATACGGACTACCGTGATTTTGAGTTGGACAAGCTAGTGACTAATTTGCAGCTAGATACCGGAGCAAGAGTCTCTTACCCTGTTCTAAATGTGAAGGTTTTTCTTGAAAATGGTGAAGTGAAGATTTTTAGAGCACTAAATGAAGCCAGTATCCGCAGGTCTGATCGAACTATGGTGGCGGATGTTGTGATTAATGGTGTCCACTTTGAACGTTTTCGTGGAGATGGGCTAACAGTTTCGACACCGACTGGTAGCACAGCCTATAACAAGTCGCTTGGTGGAGCTGTTCTACACCCAACCATTGAAGCTTTGCAATTAACGGAAATTGCTAGCCTTAACAATCGTGTTTATCGAACGCTGGGTTCGTCCATTATTGTTCCTAAGAAGGACAAGATTGAACTTATCCCAACGAGAAACGATTACCATACTATTTCGGTTGACAATAGCGTTTATTCCTTACGCAATATTGAACGAATTGAGTATCAAATCGACCATCATAAGATTCACTTTGTCGCATCACCGAGCCATACTAGTTTCTGGAACCGAGTTAAGGATGCTTTCATCGGAGAGGTGGACGAATGAGGTTTGAATTTATCGCAGATGAACATGTCAAGGTCAAGACCTTCTTAAAAAAGCATGAGGTTTCTAAGGGGCTTCTGGCCAAGATTAAGTTTCGAGGTGGAGCTATTCTGGTCAATGATCAACCACAAAATGCGACGTATCTTTTGGATATTGGAGACCGAGTTATCATCGATATTCCTGCTGAGGAAGGATTTGAAACTCTCAAAGCTATCGAGCGCCCACTGGATATTCTCTATGAGGATGACCATTTTCTAGTCTTAAACAAACCCTATGGGGTGGCTTCTATTCCTAGTGTTAATCACTCCAATACCATCGCTAATTTTATCAAGGGTTACTACGTCAAGCAAAACTATGAAAATCAGCAGGTTCACATTGTAACTAGACTTGATAGGGACACTTCTGGCTTGATGCTCTTTGCCAAGCACGGCTATGCCCATGCACGATTAGACAAGCAGTTGCAGAAGAAATCTATCGAGAAACGCTACTTTGCTTTGGTTAAAGGTGATGGACACTTGGAGTCAGAGGGGGAAATTATTGCTCCGATTGCGCGTGATGAAGACTCTATTATTACCAGACGTGTAGCTAAAGGTGGAAAGTATGCTCATACTTCTTACAAGATTGTAGCATCTTATGGGAATATTCATTTGGTAGACATTCGCCTGCACACTGGTCGAACCCACCAAATCCGAGTCCATTTTTCTCATATTGGTTTTCCTTTGTTGGGAGATGATTTGTACGGTGGTAGTCTAGACGATGGAATTCAGCGCCAAGCCCTGCATTGCCATTACCTATCTTTTTATCATCCATTTTTAGAGCAAGACTTGCAGTTAGAAAGTCCCTTGCCGGATGATTTTAGCAACCTTATTACCCAGTTATCAACTAATACTCTATAAAAACAGTTTCAGAGTATAATTATTATCTTAAAGGAGAAAACTCATGGAAGTTTTTGAAAGTCTCAAAGCCAACTTGGTTGGTAAAAATGCTCGTATCGTTCTCCCTGAAGGGGAAGAACCTCGTATTCTTCAAGCGACTAAACGCCTGGTAAAAGAAACAGAAGTGATTCCTGTTTTGCTTGGAAATCCTGAAAAAATTAAAATTTATCTTGAAATTGAAGGTATTGAGGACGGTTATGAAGTCATCGACCCTCAACACTACGATAAATTTGAAGAAATGGTTTCTGCTTTGGTAGAGCGTCGCAAAGGCAAAATGTCTGAAGAAGATGCACGCAAGGTTTTGGTTGAAGATGTCAACTATTTTGGTGTTATGTTAGTATACCTGGGCTTGGTTGATGGAATGGTGTCAGGAGCGATTCACTCAACTGCTTCAACAGTTCGTCCAGCTCTTCAAATCATCAAAACTCGTCCAAATGTTACTCGTACTTCAGGTGCCTTCCTCATGGTTCGTGGTACGGAACGTTACCTATTCGGAGACTGTGCCATCAACATCAATCCAGACGCGGAAGCCTTGGCTGAAATTGCCATTAACTCAGCAATCACAGCTAAGATGTTTGGCATCGAACCTAAAATTGCTATGCTAAGTTATTCTACTAAGGGTTCAGGTTTTGGTGAAAGTGTTGATAAGGTTGTAGAAGCAACTAAAATTGCTCACGACTTGCGTCCTGACCTTGAAATAGATGGGGAATTGCAATTTGATGCAGCCTTTGTTCCTGAAACTGCAGCTCTGAAAGCTCCTGGAAGTACGGTAGCTGGTCAAGCAAATGTCTTCATCTTCCCAGGTATCGAGGCAGGAAATATCGGTTACAAGATGGCAGAACGTCTTGGTGGCTTTGCAGCTGTAGGACCTGTTTTGCAAGGTTTGAACAAGCCAGTTAACGACCTTTCTCGTGGATGTAATGCTGATGATGTTTACAAGTTGACCCTTATCACAGCAGCCCAAGCTGTTCATCAATAAGATTTAGTCCTCTTTCCCTTGGGAAGAGGTTTTTTATACTCAATGAAAATCAAAGAGCAAACTAGGAAACTAGCCGCAGGCTGTACTTGAGTACGGCAAGGCGACGTTGACGTGGTTTGAATTTGATTTTCGAAGAGTATTAATACTAGGAAAAGGACAGTTAGAATCTTCTGTGTTATACTAGAGATATGTTAGATTTGAAAGAATACGGTATCGTCATGTGGCCGGAGGAGAAGATCATTTCTTTCCGTGAGAAACTTCTTGCCTGGTATGATGAAAACAAAAGAGATTTACCGTGGCGTAGAAGTAAAAATCCTTATCATATCTGGGTTTCTGAAATTATGCTCCAGCAGACCAGAGTGGATACAGTTATCCCTTACTACGAAAGATTCTTGGACTGGTTTCCAACAGTCGAAAGTTTGGCGAATGCGCCTGAAGAGCGTTTGTTGAAGGCTTGGGAGGGACTGGGATACTATTCTCGAGTTCGTAATATGCAGGCTGCAGCCCAGCAGATTATGGCTGACTTTGGTGGTCAATTTCCAAATACCTATGAAGGAATTTCCAGTTTGAAAGGGATTGGTCCTTATACAGCAGGAGCGATTTCCAGTATTGCTTTTAACTTGCCTGAGCCTGCTGTAGACGGTAATGTCATGCGAGTTTTGGCGCGTCTGTTTGAAGTCAATCATGATATTGGCATTCCAAGTAATCGCAAAATTTTTCAGGCAATGATGGAAATCTTGATTGATCCGAATCGTCCGGGTGACTTTAATCAAGCTTTGATGGACTTGGGTTCAGACATTGAGGCTCCTGTAAATCCTAGACCAGAAGAGAGTCCAGTGAAGGACTTTAGTGCAGCATATCAGAATGGAAGCATGGACCGTTATCCAATCAAGGCTCCAAAGAAAAAGCCAGTTCCCATTTATCTAAAAGCACTAGTTGTGAAAAATGCTCAGGGACAATTTTTACTTGAAAAAAATGAGAGTGAAAAGTTGTTGGCGGGATTTTGGCATTTTCCCTTGATAGAAGTAGATGACTTTTCGCAAGAGGAGCAGTTTGACCTCTTTCATCAGGTTGCAGAAGAAAGTGTGAATTTTGGCCCTAGTCCAGAGGAGAGTTTCCAGCAGGACTATGACCTAGATGTTGATTGGCTTGATGTTTATTTTGAGACTGTCAAGCATGTCTTTAGCCATCGTAAATGGCATGTTCAAATTGTAGCTGGTCAGGTGAGTGATTTCCATGATTTTTCAGATAGGGAAGTTCGCTGGCTTTCACCAGAAGAGTTTAAGAATTACCCACTTGCCAAACCCCAACAAAAAATCTGGCAGGCTTATGCACAAGCCAAGTTAGACAGTAGCAAAGACTAGCTATTGTGTCTTCTTGTTATTTTTTTGGTATAATAGTAGAGAAAAAGGTGAACAAATGAAAAAAATATTAATTGTAGATGATGAAAAACCAATCTCGGACATTATCAAGTTTAATATGACCAAGGAAGGTTACGAGGTTGTAACTGCTTTTAATGGCCGTGAAGCGCTAGAACAATTTGAAGCAGAGCAACCAGATATTATTATTCTGGATTTGATGCTTCCGGAAATTGATGGTTTAGAAGTTGCTAAGACTATTCGCAAGACAAGTAGTGTACCTATTATCATGCTTTCAGCTAAAGACAGCGAATTTGATAAGGTTATCGGTTTAGAGCTGGGGGCGGATGACTATGTGACCAAACCTTTCTCAAATCGTGAGTTGCAGGCGCGTGTCAAAGCTCTTCTACGTCGTACGGACTTGGTTTCTGTAGATAATCAAGAATCTGATGAAAAGAAAGCCCAAACCTTGCAAATTGGGGACTTAGAGATTGTGCCAGATGCTTATGTGGCTAAAAAATACGGTGAAGAACTAGACTTAACCCACCGTGAATTTGAGCTTTTGTATCACTTGGCTTCTCATATTGGTCAAGTGATTACACGTGAACACTTGCTTGAAACGGTCTGGGGGTATGATTATTTTGGAGATGTTCGGACTGTTGACGTAACTATCAGACGTTTGCGTGAGAAGATTGAAGATACACCTAGTCGTCCAGAGTATATCCTAACACGTCGCGGTGTTGGTTATTATATGAGAAATAATGATTGAATTTATTAGAAAAAATATTCTTACTAGTGATTTTATCTTCATTTTAATTTTATTGGGTTTTATCTTGATTGTTACCTTGCTTTTGCTAGAAAATCGGCGAGATAATATTCGGTTGAAGCAAATCAATCAAAAGGTAAAGGACCTGATTGCAGGAGATTATTCTCAGGTATTGGATATGCAGGGAAGTTCTGAAATCACTAATATTACCAATAATCTCAATGATTTATCAGAAGTAATCCGCTTGACTCAAGAAAATCTGGAACAAGAGAGTAAACGATTGCACAGTATCCTCTCTTACATGACAGACGGAGTTCTTGCGACCAATCGTCGTGGCAAGATTACCATGATTAATGACATGGCTAAGAAACAGCTAGGTGTTCAGAAGGAAGAGGTTCTCAACAAAAGTATTCTAGAATTGCTTGAGATTGAAGATGAGTATGAACTTCGTGATTTGATCACCCAAGTTCCTGAGCTTATGATTGATTCTCAAGATGCCAATGGTGAATATCTGAGCCTTCGTGTACGTTTTGCCTTGGTTCGTCGAGAGTCTGGCTTTATCTCAGGTTTGGTTGCAGTTTTGCATGATACGACGGAGCAGGAGAAGGAAGAACGGGAACGGAGACTCTTTGTTTCCAACGTTAGTCATGAGCTACGGACGCCTCTGACCAGCGTAAAATCCTATCTTGAAGCCTTGGATGAGGGTGCCTTGTCAGAACCTGTCGCTCCAGACTTTATCAAGGTGTCTCTAGACGAAACTAACCGTATGATGCGAATGGTGACAGATCTTCTCCATCTTTCACGGATTGATAATGCGACCAGTCACCTAGATGTGGAACTGATTAACTTTACTGCCTTTATTACTTTTATTCTTAACCGTTTTGATAAGATGAGGGGATCAGATGAAGAGAAGAAATACGAATTGGTTAGAGATTATCCGATTACGTCTGTCTGGATTGAAATTGATACAGACAAAATGACACAAGTGATTGATAATATTCTTAACAATGCCATTAAGTATTCACCAGATGGTGGGAAAATCACAGTGACCATGAAGACAACTGATGATCAGATGATTTTATCTATCTCAGACCAAGGTTTGGGTATTCCTAAGCAGGATTTACCACGTATTTTTGACCGTTTTTATCGTGTGGATCGTGCTAGAAGTCGTGCTCAAGGTGGTACAGGTCTAGGACTGTCTATTGCTAAAGAAATTATCAAACAACATAAGGGCTTTATTTGGGCCAAAAGTGAATACGGTAAGGGATCAACCTTTACCATCGTGCTCCCTTATGATAAGGATGCAGTGAAAGAAGAAGTATGGGAGGACGAAGTAGAAGACTAGAATGAGTGAAACAGGCTTTAAATACAGTATTTTAGCGTCGGGTTCCAGTGGAAATTCCTTTTATCTGGAAACCCCAAAAAAGAAACTTTTAGTGGATGCAGGCTTGTCTGGTAAGAAAATTACCAGCCTACTTGCTGAAATTAACCGCAAACCAGAGGACCTGGATGCCATCTTGATTACGCATGAGCATTCAGACCATATCCACGGTGTGGGTGTTTTAGCTCGCAAGTATGGTATGGATTTGTATGCCAATGAAAAGACCTGGCAAGCAATGGAAAATAGCAAGTATCTCGGCAAGGTGGATTCTTCGCAAAAGCATATCTTTGAAATGGGCAAAACCAAAACATTTGGAGATATTGATATTGAGAGTTTTGGAGTTAGCCATGATGCAGTTGCACCTCAGTTCTATCGCTTTATGAAGGATGATAAGAGTTTTGTCATGCTGACTGATACAGGTTATGTTAGTGACCGTATGGCAGGGATTGTCGAAAATGCAGATGGCTATCTCATCGAGTCCAATCATGATGTGGAGATTTTGCGAGCAGGTTCTTACGCTTGGCGACTCAAACAACGAATCCTATCGGATCTCGGTCACCTTTCTAACGAGGACGGTGCTGAAGCTATGATTCGTACCTTGGGAAACCGCACTAAGAAAATCTACCTTGGACATTTATCTAAGGAAAATAATATCAAGGAACTGGCTCACATGACCATGGTCAATCAGCTAGCCCAAGCTGATTTAGGTGTAGGAGTAGACTTTAAGGTTTATGATACCTCACCAGATACTGCAACACCATTGACAGATATATAAAAAGAAGGCGAATGTGCCTTCTTTTTTATATCATTTACAATCCTGCAAATTCTTTGATTTCTTGTGCTGACATTGAAGAGTCGCAACGGACATTGATTTGTCCATCTGCAATGTGAACGAAGCCTGGTACAGTTGGAATTCCATAGCGTGAGCGGAATTCTTGCAACTCATTGAGTTGGCTTGGTTCTTCACTGTTGATGAAGTAGATGTGAGCTTTGGTTTCAGCTACGACACCTGCTAAAGTACCTGCAAATTTACGGCAGTAAGGGCAAGTTTTGCGACCGATAAAGAAGGTTGCAGTTTCTTTATTATCAAGAGCTTCTTGCGCACGCGCTACTGTAGTGACTTCAAGGTCTTTGATGTTATCTAAAAATTGTTCCATGAGATTACCTCGCTTTCATTGATAAGTCTAGTATGCCATAAAGTTTCTAAAATTGCTTAGATTTGATACGAAAAAAAGATGAGATTTGTTTGTCTCATCTTTTATAGGATTTTATTTTACAAAAGCATTGATTTCTGCTTCGATGTTAGCAATCTTAGCTTGTGATTCTTCGTTGGTTTCACCTACAACTGCAATGTAGAACTTGATTTTTGGTTCTGTACCTGAAGGGCGAACAGCAATCCATGAACCGTCAGCAAGTGTGTATTTCAATACATCACTTGGAGGAGTTGTTAAGTTTGTAACAGTTCCGTCAGCAGCAGTAGCAGTTTGAGCCTTGAAGTCTTCTACGACAGTGATAGCTGTTGTGTTCCATTCTTTTGGAGCATTGTTACGGAATTTAGCCATAATCGCTTTGATTTGTTCAGCACCATCGACACCTGAAAGGGTAACAGAGATAGTTTTTTCTGCGTAGTAGCCGTATTCTTTATAGATTTCTTCGATACCGTCAGCAAGGGTCAAACCACGTGAACGGTAGTAGGCAGCAAGTTCAGCAACGACTAGAACGGCTTGGATAGCATCTTTATCACGTACGAATGGTTTAATCAAGTAACCGAAGCTTTCTTCAAATCCCATCATGTAAGTGTGGTTGTGTTTTTCTTCGAATTCTTGGATTTTTTCAGCGATGAATTTGAAACCAGTCAAAACGTTGAACATGGTTGCGCCGTAGCTTTCAGCAATCTTCGTTACCAAGTCAGTTGATACGATAGATTTACATAGGGCTGCGTTTTCTGGAAGAGTTCCAGCGTTTTTGTGGGCTTCCAAGATGTATTTAGCCATGATAGCACCGATTTGGTTACCTGATAGGTTAAGGTAGCTACCATCTTTTTGAAGAACTTCAACACCAACACGGTCAGCATCAGGGTCAGTTGCCACAAGAACATCTGCACCAACTTGACGACCAAGTTCTTCAGCAAGGGCAAAGGCTGCTTGGCTTTCTGGGTTTGGAGATTTTACAGTTGAGAAGTCAGGATCGGCAGTTGCTTGCGCTTCAACGACTTGAACAGAGTCAAATCCTGCTTGGGCAAGAGCGCGACGAGCCAACATTTCACCAGTACCATGAAGTGGTGTGTAGACAATTTTCATGTCTTTACCGAATTCTTCAATCAAGGCTGGGTTGATGTTTACGTCCTTAACCTCTTTAAGGTATTCTACGTCAACAGCTTCGCCGATAACTTCAATTAAGCCAGAAGCTTTTTCAGCTTCCACATCAGCAACTTCAACTGCAAATGGATTTTCGATTGCACGAATGTATGTTGTCAAAGCGTCTGCATCGTGTGGAGGCATTTGTCCACCGTCTTCACCGTAAACCTTGTAACCGTTAAATGGTGCTGGGTTGTGGCTAGCTGTGACCATGATACCTGCGAAACAGTTGAGGTGACGAACTGCAAATGAGAGTTCTGGAGTTGGACGAAGGCTTTCAAATACATAAGATTTGATGCCGTGTTTAGCAAGAACTGCCGCAGATTCAAAGGCAAATTCAGGTGAGAAGTGACGGCTATCGTAGGCAATTGCTACACCGCGTTCTTTTTCGTTTCCGCCTTTTGACTCAATCAAACGAGCCAATCCTTCAGTAGCTTGGCGAACAACGTAGATGTTGATGCGGTTTGTACCAGCACCAATCAGGCCACGCATACCTGCAGTACCAAATTCAAGGTTTGTATAGAAGGCATCTTCCTTTGTTTTTTCGTCCATATTTTCCAAATCTTGACGAAGGTAATCAGGAAGCTCCGCAAAATCAACCCATTTCTGGTAATTTTCTTGGTAAGACATTGAAATTCTCCTTTTTGTAAATTGTTTTAACCGTTCACATTATAGCACTTTTTAGCGTTTTAGTAAAACGGTAGCATAATTTTCAGAAAAGTGGTGTCATATGCCGGTTTATCAAGTCTTGAATGCCTTAGGGAAACATGCTATACTACTTGTATGATTATTTTACAAGCTAATAAGATTGAACGTTCTTTTGCAGGAGAGGTTCTTTTTGATAATATCAACCTGCAGGTTGATGAACGAGATCGGATTGCCCTTGTTGGGAAAAATGGTGCAGGTAAGTCTACTCTTTTGAAGATTTTGGTTGGAGAAGAGGAGCCAACTAGCGGAGAAATCAATAAGAAAAAAGATATTTCTCTGTCTTACCTAGCCCAAGATAGCCGTTTTGAATCTGAAAATACCATCTACGATGAGATGCTTCATGTCTTTGATGACTTGCGTCGGACTGAGAAACAACTACGTCTGATGGAGTTGGAGATGGGTGAAAAGTCTGGTGAGGATTTGGATAAACTGATGTCAGATTACGACCGCTTATCTGAAAATTTTCGCCAAGCAGGTGGCTTTACCTATGAAGCTGATATTCGAGCGATTTTAAATGGATTCAAGTTTGACGAGTCTATGTGGCAGATGAAAATAGCTGAACTTTCAGGTGGTCAAAATACTCGTCTGGCTCTTGCTAAAATGCTTCTTGAAAAGCCCAATCTCTTGGTCTTGGACGAGCCAACCAACCACTTGGATATTGAAACTATTGCTTGGTTAGAGAATTACCTAGTAAACTATAGCGGTGCTCTCATTATTGTCAGCCACGACCGTTATTTCTTGGACAAGGTTGCGACAATTACGCTAGATTTGACCAAGCATTCCTTGGATCGCTATGTGGGGAATTACTCTCGTTTTGTAGAGTTGAAGGAGCAAAAACTAGCTACTGAGGCAAAAAACTATGAAAAGCAGCAGAAGGAGATCGCTGCTTTGGAAGACTTTGTCAATCGTAATTTAGTCCGTGCTTCGACGACCAAACGTACCCAATCCCGTCGTAAACAACTAGAAAAAATGGACCGCTTAGACAAGCCGGAAGCTGGCAAGAAAGCAGCCAACATGACCTTCCAGTCTGAAAAAACGTCGGGTAATGTTGTCCTGACTGTTGAAAATGCGTCTATTGGCTATGATGGGGAAGTCCTGTCACAACCGATTAACCTAGACCTTCGTAAGATGAATGCTGTCGCCATCGTTGGTCCCAATGGTATTGGAAAGTCAACTTTTATTAAATCAATCGTGGACCAGATTCCTTTTATCAAGGGGGAAAAGCGCTTTGGGGCTAATGTTGAGGTTGGTTACTATGACCAAACCCAAAGCAAGCTGACACCAAGTAATACTGTACTGGATGAACTCTGGAATGATTTTAAACTGACACCAGAAGTTGAAATCCGCAACCGTCTAGGTGCCTTCCTTTTCTCAGGAGATGATGTCAAAAAATCAGTCGGCATGCTGTCAGGTGGCGAAAAAGCTCGTTTGCTTTTGGCTAAATTGTCTATGGAAAACAATAACTTCTTGATTCTGGATGAGCCGACCAACCACCTGGATATTGATAGCAAGGAAGTGTTGGAAAATGCCTTGATTGACTTTGATGGAACTCTTCTATTTGTAAGCCACGACCGCTACTTTATCAATCGTGTAGCAACTCATGTTTTGGAATTGTCTGAGAATGGATCAACTCTCTATCTTGGAGATTACGACTACTATGTCGATAAAAAGGCTGAAATGGAAGTCAGTCAGATAGAGGAAGCTTCAACTAACAATCAAGTAAAAGAATCAAGTCCAGTTAATGACTACCAGGCCCAGAAAGAAAGTCAAAAAGAAGTTCGCAAACTCATGAGACAAATTGAAAGTCTAGAAGCTGAAATCGAAGAGTTAGAAAGTCAAAGCCAAGACATTTCTGAACAAATGCTGGAAACCAACGATGCAGATAAACTCATGGAATTGCAGGCTGAACTGGACAAAATCAGCCACCGTCAGGAAGAAGCTATGCTTGAGTGGGAAGAATTATCAGAGCAGGTGTAAGATTTCTAAGTTTTCTGCCCTTCTCCATTGTGAGGAGGGCTTAATTTATGGTAAAATGGTTTTATGAATAAAAGAATGAATGAGTTGGTCGCCTTGCTCAATCGCTATGCGACTGAGTACTATACCAGCGATAATCCGTCGGTTTCAGATAGTGAGTATGACCGCCTTTACCGTGAGTTGGTTGAGTTGGAGGCTGCCTATCCAGATCAAGTATTAGCAGATAGTCCAACTCATCGTGTTGGTGGCAAGGTTTTAGATGGTTTTGAAAAATACAGTCATCAGTATCCTCTTTATAGTTTGCAGGATGCTTTTTCACGTGAGGAGCTTGAAGCTTTTGATGCGCGTGTTCGTAAGGAAGTGGCCCATCCGACCTATATTTGTGAGCTGAAAATCGATGGCTTGTCTATCTCGCTGACTTATGAAAAGGGGATTTTAGTTGCTGGTGCAACACGTGGAGACGGTTCTGTTGGGGAGAATATCACGGAAAACCTCAAGCGTGTTAAGGACATTCCTTTGACCTTGCCAGAAGAACTAGATATCACAGTTCGTGGGGAATGTTATATGCCACGCGCTTCTTTTGACCAGGTCAACCAAGCTCGTCAAGAAAATGGAGAGCCTGAATTTGCCAATCCTCGTAATGCAGCGGCAGGAACCCTGCGACAGTTGGATACAGCAGTAGTTGCCAAGCGCAATCTTGCAACGTTTCTTTATCAGGAAGCCAGCCCTTCAACTCGAGATAGTCAAGAAAAAGTGTTGAAGCACCTTGAACAACTAGGTTTTGTGGTCAATCCTAAGCGAATTCTGGCTGAAAACATAGATGAAATCTGGAATTTCATCCAAGAAGTAGGACAGGAACGAGACAGTCTTCCCTATGATATCGATGGGGTGGTGATCAAGGTTAATGACCTAGCAAGCCAAGAAGAACTCGGTTTTACCGTCAAGGCTCCAAAGTGGGCAGTAGCCTACAAGTTCCCAGCTGAAGAAAAAGAAGCTCAACTCTTATCAGTTGATTGGACAGTTGGTCGTACGGGTGTGGTGACTCCAACTGCGAATCTAACACCAGTACAACTAGCTGGGACAACTGTTAGCCGTGCGACTCTACACAATGTTGATTATATTGCTGAAAAAGATATCCGCAAAGACGACACGGTCATCGTCTATAAGGCCGGGGACATCATCCCTGCCGTTTTACGTGTAGTAGAGTCCAAACGGATTTCTGAAGAGAAACTATATATCCCTACAAACTGTCCAAGTTGTAACTCTGGCTTGTTGCACTTTGAAGATGAAGTGGCTCTCCGTTGTATCAATCCGCGTTGCCCTGCTCAAATCATGGAAGGCTTGATTCACTTTGCTTCTCGTGATGCTATGAATATTACAGGCCTTGGTCCATCTATTGTTGAGAAACTCTTTGCTGCCAATCTAGTCAAGGATGTAGCGGATATTTACCGTTTGCAAGAAGAAGATTTCCTCCTTTTAGAGGGGGTTAAGGAAAAGTCTGCTTCTAAACTGTATCAGGCCATCCAAGCATCTAAAGAAAACTCAGCTGAGAAACTATTATTTGGTTTGGGAATTCGCCATGTCGGAAGCAAGGCCAGTCAGCTGTTACTTCAACATTTCCATTCAATCGAAAATCTGGCTCAGGCAGATCCAGAGGAAGTCGCTAGTATTGAGAGTTTGGGTGGTGTGATTTCCAAGAGTCTCCAGACCTATTTTGCGACAGAAGGCTCTGAAATTCTCCTCAGAGAATTGAAAGAAGCTGGGGTCAATCTGGATTATAAAGGTCAGACTGTAGTGGCAGATGCGGCCTTGTCAGGCTTGACCGTTGTATTGACTGGAAAATTGGAACGTCTCAAGCGCTCAGAAGCTAAAAGTAAACTCGAAAGTCTGGGTGCAAAAGTAACAGGCAGTGTTTCTAAAAAGACCGACCTTGTTGTTGCAGGAGCAGATGCTGGAAGTAAACTGCAAAAAGCACAAGAACTTGGTATCGAGGTTCGAGATGAAGCTTGGCTAGAAACTCTGTAATGATCGTTTAAAACCAGAGTTTAGACAGTATAACTAGTTTGTTAATCGGGACAAAATCGGTCAAGAATTTATTAGTCAAATAGAGACAAATTAAGAAGTAAAAAGGAAAAATAAAAAATGTATAACTACCCTATGCGCATTCATTACCATCGTAAGAATGGAGAATACGACACTTGCTCTTTTGTAAAAAGTCAGGACCAGCGGATTGATTTGCTGACCTACAAAGAAGATTATTTTGGTGCCTTATTTAGTTTTGAACATCCAAGTGCTCACGCCCTAGAAAGCTTGAATTTTGTGGTTCATACAGGTCAAAGCAGTAAAGAATATGCTATCCGTTTTAATCACTATCCCCTCTTAACAGAGGTCTGGATTTTGGAAGGGGATGATAGGATTTATTACTCTGAAAATCCTGCTATTGCCAGTCCTTTCTATAAGAATCAAAATCCTTTTGCCTTTGATAAGGCTATTAATAGTGCCAGTTTTGACCATCATTGGGGTTACCAAGGGGAATTGGGGTGCCGTGTAGAGGATAATCAAGCGCATTTTGCTCTCTGGGCTCCGACAGCGACAGAAGTGCAGGTAGTTGTTTATGAATCAGCTACTAATGATGCACCAGTTTGGAAAACTTTTGAGATGGAAAGAGGCAATAGCTACTCCTATAATCATAAGGACAATACAATCGGTGTCTGGAGTTTGGAGGTTGAGGAAGATTTGGCTGGTAAGGCTTATCAGTATCAAGTTCAATTCCCTCATCACCAAACCTTGACACGTGATCCTTACACTATTGCGACCAGTCCTGACGGCAAACGTTCAGCAATCCTTAGCCATGAAGAAAAGCAAGTTGCAAACTTCGAGGTCAAGCACGGTTCTGATGCTACTTGGCGCTTGGCAAATTCATGTAAGGCAGTTATTTGTGAAATGCACATTCGTGATTTGACCAAATCTCCGACCTCAGGTGTGGATGAACATCTTAGAGGAACATTCTTAGGTGCTGCTCAGACTGGAACGGTTAACCAGTATGGCCAGTCAACTGCTTTTGATTACATCAAGAAGCTGGGCTACAATTATGTTCAGTTGCAACCAATCGCAGATCGTCACAAAGAATACGATGAGGACGGGAATGTAACCTACAACTGGGGCTATGACCCACAAAACTATAACGCACCAGAAACAAGCCTTTCAACTAATCCAGATGATCCAGCTCAGGTTATTCGTGATTTGAAGACCATGGTTCAAGCTTATCACGATGCAGGTATTGGTGTTATTATGGATGTGGTCTATAACCATACCTTCTCAGTTGTTGATGCACCTTTCCAAACAACAGTCCCTGATTACTATTATCGTATGAATCCAGACGGTACCTTCCAGAATGGAACAGGTGTTGGAAATGAAACAGCCAGTGAACACGAAATGTTCCGCAAGTATATGATTGATTCTCTTCTATACTGGGTGCAGGAATACAATATTGACGGCTTCCGTTTTGATTTGATGGGGATTCATGATGTTAAGACCATGCAGATGATTCGTCAAAGTTTGGACGAAATTGATCCTAACATTATCCTTTATGGAGAAGGTTGGGATATGGGAACAGGTCTTGCCCCTTATGATAAGGCTAAGAAAGACAATGCCTACCAGATGCCAAATATTGGTTTCTTTAATGACAATCAGCGTGATGCTGTCAAAGGTGGAGAAGTTTACGGTGCAATTAAATCAGGTTTTGTCAGCGGTGCTGCGACAGAGCCAATTCTTGCCAAAGCAATCCTAGGCAGTCGTGAATTAGGTACCTATACACATCCAAACCAAGTACTTAACTATGTGGAAGCCCATGACAATTACAATCTTCACGATTTGTTGGCAACCCTACATCCAGACCAAAGTTCAGAGCAAATCATGCGCAAGGTTGAGACAGCCACAGCTATGAACCTACTCATGCAAGGGATGGCCTTTATGGAAATCGGTCAAGAATTTGGTCGTACCAAACTGGTTGCGACTGGTGAAAATGGTGAGTTGACCCATGATGATAGAGAACGTGCTATGAATAGCTATAATGCTCCAGACAGTGTGAACCAAGTGAACTGGGACTTGATTAATGAGCGTCAAGATAGTATTGCGTTTATCCGTCAGATGATTCGATTGAAGACAGAAAGCAGTGCCTTTTCTTACCCAACTTATGATGAGATTTACCATCATGTTTTTGTTCATTCAGCCAACGAACATAGTGGTTGGATTGTCTATGAGATTCAAGGGGAAGAACATTTACTGGTTGTATTTAATGCTAAAGGGCAAGACTTCCAGTTTGAAAATGCTGGAAATCTAGAACTATTGGTGACTAATAGCCATTTAAGTGATAAAGACATGGTTGGTGGCGTCAGTGCCAGCGTCTTTAAAGTTTTGTAGAATAGATTTTCAATTTAAATTCATTTGTGGTGCTTTATCTGTTAATAAAATCAGGAGATTCGTTTCCTGATTTATTTTTTTACTTAAAATTATATTTTTGTTAGCTAAATAACGAACTTTGTGATAGTATTATTAAAAAACAATTCGTTTTCAAAGCGTTTCTGAAAATTTCTTGATTTACAAGTGAATACATCAGTGAATTTGTTGAAGACTTTCAAAAGATTTTTTTGCAAATTTCGTAATTTACTTGAATCTTCCCTAAAAAGGTAGTATAATAAATCTATAGAAAACGCTTACAGAATTAGGAGGGTGTATGGATAAGAATAATGCTTTAAAAACCTTTATGACAGGTGAAAATTTTCACCTCCAGCACTATCTGGGAGCTCATAGGGAAGAAAAAAATGGAGAGTATGGCTATACTTTTCGTGTGTGGGCGCCTAATGCTCAGGCTGTTCACTTGGTAGGGGATTTCACCAATTGGGTTGAAAATCAAATTCCGATGGAACGGAATGAATTTGGAGTATGGGAAGTCTTTACCAGTCTTGCTCAAGAAGGCCAAATTTATAAGTACCATATCACACGTGCAAATGGTCATCAGCTGATGAAGATTGACCCTTTGGCTGTACGGTATGAGGCACGACCTGGGACTGGTGCTATTTTAACAGATATTCCAGAAAAGAAATGGAAGGATGGTCTCTGGCTAGCCCGTAGAAAACGCTTGAGCTTTGAAGAGCGTCCTGTTAATATTTACGAGGCTCATGCTGGCTCTTGGAAGAGAAATCCTGATGGCAGCCCCTATAGTTTTGCTCAATTGAAAGATGAACTCATTCCTTACTTGGTTGAGATGAACTATACTCACATTGAGTTTATGCCCCTGATGTCTCACCCACTAGGTTTGAGTTGGGGCTATCAGCTTATGGGTTACTTTGCTCTAGAGCATGCCTATGGTCGCCCTGAAGAGTTTCAAGATTTTGTTGAGGAATGTCACTTAAACAATATAGGCGTTATTGTAGACTGGGTACCTGGTCACTTCACTATTAACGACGATGCCTTAGCTTATTATGATGGAACACCGACTTTTGAATACCAAGACCATAATAAGGCTCATAACTACGGTTGGGGAGCACTCAATTTTGACCTTGGAAAGAATGAAGTTCAGTCTTTCTTGATTTCTAGTATTAAGTTTTGGATTGATTTTTATCATTTAGATGGTATTCGCGTGGATGCGGTTAGCAACATGCTCTATCTTGACTACGATGATGCTCCATGGACACCTAATAAAGATGGTGGCAATCTCAACTATGAAGGATATTATTTCCTTCAACGCTTGAATAATGTGATTAAACTAGTTCATCCAGATGTGATGATGATTGCAGAAGAAAGCTCATCTGCAACACAGATTACTGACACCAAGGATTCAGATGGTCTTGGCTTCGACTACAAATGGAATATGGGTTGGATGAATGATATCCTACGTTTCTATGAAGAAGATCCGATTTATCGTAAATATGACTTTAACCTGGTGACTTTCAGCTTTATGTATGTCTTCAAGGAGAATTATCTCCTACCATTCTCGCACGATGAAGTGGTTCATGGTAAGAAGAGTATGATGCACAAGATGTGGGGAGATCGCTACAATCAATTCGCAGGCTTGCGCAATCTCTACACTTACCAAATTTGTCACCCTGGTAAGAAATTGCTCTTCATGGGTAGTGAATATGGGCAATTCCTAGAATGGAAATCTGAAGAACAGTTGGAATGGTCTAATCTAGAAGATCCAATGAATGCTAAGATGAAGTATTTCACTTCTCAGCTAAACCAGTTTTACAAAGACCACCGCTGTCTGTGGGAAATCGATACCAGCTATGATGGTATTGAAATCATCGATGCGGATAATCGAGATCAGAGTGTTCTTTCCTTCATCCGTAAGGGTAAGAAGGATGATATGTTAGTCTGTATCTTTAATATGGCACCTGTTGAACGAAAAGATTTTACAATCGGACTTCCTGTTGCAGGGATTTACGAAGAAGTCTGGAATACTGAGTTAGAAGAGTGGGGAGGCGTTTGGAAAGAACACAATCAAACTGTGCAAACGCAAGAAGGTCTATGGAAAGATTATGAGCAGACCTTGACCTTTACCCTACCGGCTATGGGAGCAAGTGTTTGGAAAATCAAACGTCGCTTGAAACCTACTAAAACCGTCACAAGTAAAAACCAAAAAGGAGTAGAAAATGAAGAATGAAATGTTAGCTTTGATTCTTGCTGGTGGGCAAGGAACTCGTCTCGGTAAACTCACTCAAAGCATTGCAAAACCAGCTGTGCAATTTGGTGGGCGCTACCGTATCATTGACTTTGCTCTCTCAAACTGTGCCAACTCAGGCATCAACAATGTTGGAGTCATCACCCAGTATCAACCACTTGCTCTCAACAATCATATCGGGAATGGTTCAAGCTGGGGACTAGACGGTATCAATTCTGGTGTCTCTATTCTTCAACCTTATTCTGCAAGTGAAGGAAATCGTTGGTTTGAGGGGACTAGCCACGCTATTTACCAAAATATCGACTATATCGACAGTGTTAATCCTGAGTATGTCTTAATTCTATCTGGGGACCACATCTACAAAATGGATTATGATGATATGCTCCAGTCTCACAAGGATAATAATGCCAGCTTGACAGTAGCGGTTTTAGACGTCCCTCTTAAAGAAGCAAGCCGTTTTGGTATCATGAATACCGATGCTAACAATCGTATTGTAGAATTTGAAGAGAAACCAGCCCAACCTAAATCTACCAAAGCCTCTATGGGGATTTACATTTTTGATTGGCAACGTCTGCGCAATATGTTAGTCGCTGCTGAAAAGAGCAATGTGGATATGTCAGACTTCGGTAAAAATGTCATTCCAAATTACCTTGAGTCAGGTGAAAGTGTCTATGCCTATGAATTTAATGGTTACTGGAAAGATGTTGGTACTATTGAGTCGCTTTGGGAAGCCAACATGGAGTACATTTCTCCAGAAAATGCCTTGGATAGCCGTAACCGTCAATGGAAGATTTACTCAAGAAACTTGATTTCACCACCAAACTTCCTTGGTGCAAATGCTCATGTGGAAGATTCTTTGGTTGTCGATGGCTGTTTTGTCGATGGAGCTGTCAAACATTCTATCCTTTCAACAGGGGCGCAAGTTCGCGAAGGGGCAGAAGTTGTTGATTCAGTTATTATGAGTGGAGCAATTGTTGGTCAGGGAGCTAAAATCAAACGTGCCATTATTGGTGAAGGTGCAGTTATTTCTGATGGTGTCGAAATTGATGGAACAGAAGAAGTACAAGTTGTAGGATATGACGAAGTAGTGGGGGTAGCAACAGATGAAGATTGATAAATATTCTGCCATTTTAGGAAACACAGTTGGTTTTCATGATATGTCAACACTGACAGACCATCGTCCAGTAGCTAGTTTGCCTTTTGGTGGTAAATATCGCTTGATTGACTTCCCGCTTTCAAGTCTTGCTAATGCTGGTGTGCGTAGTATTTTCGGTATTTTCCAACAAGACAATATCAGCTCCGTCTTTGACCATATCCGTTCTGGGCGTGAGTGGGGCTTGTCAACCCTTCTTAGCCACTATTATCTAGGTATTTACAATACCCGTGTGGAAAGTAGTACAGTTGGAAAAGAATACTATCATCAGCTTCTTACTTATTTGAAACGTTCTGGTTCAAACCAAACAGTTTCACTTAACTGTGATGTTTTGATTAATATTGATCTGAACCAAGTATTCCACCTACACAGTGCAAATAAGGGGCCTATCACTGTAGTTTATAAAAAACTACCTAAAAAAGATATTTCCGAAGTAAATGCAATCTTGGAAGTGGATGAAACAGACCATGTTCGTTCTCACAAACTCTTTGATAGTAAATCAACAGATGAAGTTTACAATATGTCTACAGATATCTTTGTCGTTGATACACCGTGGTTGATTGAACGCTTAGAAGAAGAAGCTAAGAAAGAACATCCAGAGAAATTGCGTTATGTTTTACGGGATTTAGCTGCAAAAGAAGGGGCTTTTGCCTACGAGTACACAGGTTATCTAGCAAATATTCATTCTGTAGAGTCTTATTACAAAGCTAACAAAGATATGCTTGAATCACAAAAATTCTACTCTCTCTTCTCACCAAATCAAAAGATTTATACAAAGGTCAAGAATGAAGAACCGACCTACTATGCTAATACATCTAAGGTAAGCACTTCTCAGTTTGCCTCTGGTAGTATCATTGAAGGTCAAGTGGCTAATTCTGTTTTATCACGTAATATTCATGTCCATAAGGATAGCTTGGTTAAAGATAGCATCTTATTCCCTCGTGTTGTTATTGGAGAAGGTGCTCAGGTAGAATATGCTATCTTGGACAAGGGTGTTGAAGTTGCGGATGGAGTTGTGATCCGTGGAACTGCAGAACATCCAGTCGTCGTTAAGAAAGGTGCTAAAGTAACAGAGGATATTCATTCATGAAAATTTTATTTGTAGCAGCGGAGGGTGCACCCTTTTCAAAAACAGGTGGTTTGGGAGACGTCATTGGCGCTCTTCCAAAATCACTGGTAAAAGCAGGACATGAAGTTGCAGTAATTCTCCCCTACTATGATATGGTAGAGGCTAAATTTGGAAATCAGATTGAAGATCTTCTTCATTTTGAGGTGAGTGTTGGTTGGCGCAGACAGTATTGTGGAATTAAGAAAACCGTCTTAAACGGTGTAACCTTCTACTTTATTGACAACCAATATTATTTCTTCCGTGGTCATGTTTACGGTGATTTTGATGACGGAGAACGCTTTGCTTTCTTCCAACTGGCTGCCATTGAGGCTATGGAAAGAATTGACTTTATTCCTGACCTTCTCCATGTTCATGACTACCATACAGCTATGATTCCTTTCTTGTTAAAGGAAAAATACCGTTGGATTCAAGCCTATGAGGGCATTAAAACAGTTTTAACCATTCATAATTTGGAATTCCAGGGACAATTTTCAGAAGGAATGTTGGGTGATTTGTTTGGAGTTGGCTTTGAACGTTATGCTGATGGTACCCTTCGCTGGAACAACTGTCTGAACTGGATGAAGGCTGGTATTCTTTACGCAGACCGTGTGTCAACTGTTTCACCTAGTTATGCTCATGAAATTATGACTAGTCAGTTTGGATGTAACTTGGATCAGATTCTTAGGATGGAGTCTGGTAAAGTTTCTGGTATCGTGAATGGGATTGATGCTGACCTTTATAATCCTCAGACGGATGCCCTTTTAGACTATCATTTTAATCAGGAAGATCTGTCTGGAAAAGCCAAGAATAAGGCAAAATTACAAGAGAGAGTTGGCTTGCCAGTTAGAGCTGACGTTCCACTGGTGGGAATTGTTTCTCGTTTGACACGTCAAAAAGGTTTTGATGTGGTGGTCGAAAGTCTTCACCATATCTTGCAAAATGATGTTCAGATTGTTCTTTTGGGAACTGGAGACCCAGCTTTTGAGGGTGCTTTCTCATGGTTTGCTCAAATCTATCCAGACAAGCTATCAGCAAATATCACTTTTGATGTCAAACTAGCTCAAGAAATCTACGCAGCTTGTGACCTCTTCCTCATGCCAAGTCGTTTTGAACCATGTGGCTTGTCTCAGATGATGGCTATGCGTTATGGAACCTTGCCATTGGTCCATGAAGTTGGTGGCTTGCGAGATACCGTTAAAGCCTTTAATCCAATCGAAGGAAGCGGCACTGGCTTTAGCTTTGACAATCTATCTCCTTACTGGTTGAATTGGACTTTCCAAACAGCTTTGGACTTGTATAGAAACCATCCTGATGTTTGGAGAAACTTACAAAAACAAGCTATGGAGTGTGATTTCTCATGGGATACTGCCTGCAAATCATACCTTGACTTGTACCATAGTTTAGTTAACTAATAGATAAAATCGTATGATGACTTCATACGATTTTTGGGCTGTTTAGAGAGGAGAGCTTATGTCTCAAATAAAAGGCTTGTGTATCATGGATGTTGACGGCACCTTAATCCTAGAAGAAGTGATTGACCTTTTGGGAAGAGAGGCATGTTGTGAGGAGGAAATTTCGCAGCTTACAAGTCAGGCGATGCAAGGGGAGTTAGACTTTGAAAGCAGTTTACGTAAAAGAGTTTCCTTGTTGAAAGGTCTTCCTGTTTCGGTCTTTGCGAAAGTTTTTAACTCTATTCATTTAACGCCAAATGCCCGGGAATTCATTTCCATTATCCAAAAGAATGGCATCCTAGTTGGTCTGGTGTCTGGTGGATTTACACCAATAGTTGAGAGACTAGCTAAATCCCTTGGCATTACCCATTTCTCTGCCAACCAACTTGAAGTCAAAGAAGATTTTTTAACAGGGGAATTAGTTGGACAAATTATCAGTCCCGAGGTCAAACAAGCAACTCTAGAACAATGGAGAAAGGAACTCAAACTCCCTAAAGAAAGAACAGTTGCAATCGGTGATGGGGCCAATGATCTATTGATGTTGAAATCTGCAGGCCTGGGAATTGCTTTTTGTGCTAAAGAAGTGCTGAAAAAAGAAATACCACATCATGTTGACAAGAGGGATTTTTTAGAAGTTCTTCCTTTGATTGACTGTTTAGAATGAGGAAAAATATGAAGATTGTAATTGCACCAGATTCGTTTAAGGAAAGTTTGACTGCAGAGCAGGTTGCTGAAGCTATTAAGAGAGGCTTCCAACAATCGATAGCAGATGTAGACTGTCTCCTCTGCCCTGTTGGTGATGGTGGAGAAGGCACTGTAGATGCTATTCGACATTCTCTCGATCTTGAAGAAAAATGGTTCCAAGTTACAGGACCTTTTGGACAAAAAGAAGCCATACGCTATTTTCAAAAAGGGGAATTAGCTTTATTTGAAGTAGCTGATTTGGTTGGCCTTGGAAAAATTCAGCTAGAGAAACGAAAGCCACTGCAAATCCAAACTCGCGGTATTGGAGAGTTGATTTGCCACCTCATTGATCAAGGAATTAAAGATATCTATATTGGCGTTGGTGGTACGGCCAGTAATGATGGAGGACTGGGGATTGCTGCTGGTTTAGGTTATCAATTTTATGATAGGGATGGGAATGCCTTGACTGCTTGCGGTCAATCCTTATTAAACCTTTCTTCTGTTTCAACAGAAAATTGCTATGAAATTCTTGAAGATGTTCAAATTCGTATTTTAGCAGATGTCGCGAGTCCCTTATGTGGTCCTCAAGGTGCGACCTACACGTTTGGCAAGCAAAAAGGCCTAGATCCTACTATGTTTGAGGCCGTAGATCAGGTGATACAAAATTTTTATAAAAAAGTCTCACCTGCAACATTAGAACTTAAAGGAGCAGGAGCTGGTGGAGGCATTGCTGGTGGTTTATGTGCCTTTGCTCAAGCAAGTATCGTTTCTGGGATTGACACCTGTTTAGATTTGATTGACTTTGATAAGAAAGTTGCAGATGCTGACTTGGTTATTGTTGGAGAAGGAAGGTTAGATTGTCAAAGTTTAGCAGGTAAAGCACCAATTGGTGTAGCAAAAAGAACCCCTGTCGGAGTTCCTGTTATTGCTATTTGCGGTAGTCTCGCTGAAGATTTACCTTCCCTACCATTTGAAAATATCCAAGCTGCCTTTTCTATTTTGGAGAAAAGTGAACCACTAGAAGATAGTCTGAAAAAAGCAAGTCTCTATTTAGAGCATACTGCTGCTAATATTGGACATTTATTAAAGATGCCTAAGATTTAGCCAAACCATTTCTTCCAGATGGATGTTTTGACGGGTTCTTCCTTTTTAACTTCCCAAAGTTTTGGAAAAGCAAGTCGAAGGTCTTTTTCTTCTACTTGAACTGGTGTATTGGTGTGAATAACCAAACCGAAAGGAGAAGAAGTGTGCTCTTCAGATACTATGGTAGCTTGGCTATCAATTTCTTTTGCTTCTTTTAAGTAGAAAACTTGTTTGTCAAATTCGATAGTTGGTGAAATCTTTACAAATAGAGGCTTAGCCTTTTCTTGAAGTTTTTCTAAGATAGATAAAAATCCTTTTTCTAATTGAGGGCTATTTGCCGTGTCAATATCTGCATAGCCAAGAACTCTTTCTTCAAAAGTACCAAGATAGCGTCTTTGCTCATCTGGATTTAATTTTGGTCCACCATGAGCTTTTTCAAGTAATTGTTTTGATAAATCTGTCATGAAAACAGTATATCATAAAAGTTAGAATAAAACAGACAAAAGAAAGCGATTACTTTATAAAGTTAAGGAAAATTTGCACAAAGATAACGTTTTTTCTTGAAAAAGGAGGGGTTTTAAGGTATTATAGAGGTGTAAAAAATTTAACTCATAAGGAGAGTAAAAAATGTCAATTATTACTGATGTTTACGCTCGCGAAGTCCTAGACTCACGCGGTAACCCAACACTTGAAGTAGAAGTTTACACTGAATCAGGTGCTTTCGGACGTGGTATGGTTCCATCAGGAGCTTCTACTGGTGAACACGAAGCAGTTGAACTTCGCGACGGTGACAAATCTCGTTACGGTGGTCTTGGTACACAAAAAGCTGTTGACAACGTAAACAACATCATTGCTGAAGCTATCATCGGCTACGATGTACGTGACCAACAAGCTATCGACCGTGCTATGATCGCACTTGACGGTACTCCTAACAAAGGTAAATTGGGTGCTAACGCAATCCTTGGTGTGTCTATCGCTGTAGCTCGTGCTGCTGCTGACTACCTTGAAATCCCACTTTACAGCTACCTTGGTGGATTCAACACTAAAGTTCTTCCAACTCCAATGATGAACATCATTAACGGTGGTTCTCACTCTGACGCTCCAATCGCTTTCCAAGAATTCATGATCGTACCTGCTGGTGCACCATCATTCAAAGAAGCTCTTCGTTGGGGTGCTGAAATCTTCCACGCTCTTAAGAAAATCCTTAAATCTCGTGGTCTTGAAACAGCCGTAGGTGATGAAGGTGGATTCGCTCCTCGTTTCGAAGGAACTGAAGACGGAGTTGAAACTATCCTTGCTGCTATCGAAGCTGCTGGATATGTTCCAGGTAAAGACGTATTTATCGGATTTGACTGTGCTTCATCAGAATTCTACGATAAAGAACGTAAAGTATACGACTACACTAAATTTGAAGGTGAAGGCGCTGCTGTTCGTACATCTGCAGAACAAATCGACTACCTTGAAGAATTGGTTAACAAATACCCAATCATCACTATCGAAGATGGTATGGATGAAAACGACTGGGATGGTTGGAAAGCTCTTACTGAACGTCTTGGTAAGAAAGTACAACTTGTTGGTGACGACTTCTTCGTAACAAACACTGACTACCTTGCACGTGGTATCCAAGAAGGTGCTGCTAACTCAATCCTTATCAAAGTTAACCAAATCGGTACTCTTACTGAAACTTTTGAAGCTATCGAAATGGCTAAAGAAGCTGGTTACACTGCCGTTGTATCACACCGTTCAGGTGAAACTGAAGATTCAACAATCGCTGACATCGCAGTTGCAACTAACGCAGGACAAATCAAGACTGGTTCACTTTCACGTACAGACCGTATCGCTAAATACAACCAATTGCTTCGCATCGAAGACCAACTTGGTGAAGTAGCAGAATACCGTGGATTGAAATCATTCTACAACCTTAAAAAATAAAATAGTTCAGTGAACTATTTTATCCCGAACCTTGAAATTCAAAAGTTCGGCTGTTGATTTAATAACGTTTCTAGCCCCTCGGATTTTATCCGAAGGGCTATTTTTGTATTTAGGGGGCAAAAAAGGGGGGCTCTTTGTCAACTGTAGTGGGTTGAAGAAAAGCTAAGATCGAGAAAGGACACATTTCGTCCTTTCTTTTTTGATATTGAGAGCGATAAAAATCCGTTTTTTGAAGTTTTCAAAGTTCCGAAAACCAAAGGCATTTCGCTTGATAAGTTTGATGAGATTATTGGTCGCTTCCAATTTGGCGTTGGAATAGGGTAGTTGAAGGGCGTTGACAATCTTTTCTTTATCCTTGAGGAAGGTTTTAAAGACAGTCTGAAAAAGAGGATGAACCTGCTTTAGATTGTCCTCAATAAGTCCGAAGAATTTGTCTGGCTCCTTGTTCTGAAAGTGAAAAAGTAAGAGCTGATAGAGATTGTAGTGGTGTCTCAAGTCTTCTGAATAGCTCAAAAGCTTGTCTAGAATTTCTTTATTTGTTAAGTGCATGCGAAAAGTAGGGCGATAAAAACGTTTATCACTGAGTTTACGACTATCCTGCTGTATGAGCTTCCAGTAGCGCTTGATGGCTTTGTATTCATGGGATTTTCGCTCAAATTGATTCATGATTTGGACACGAACACGACTCATAGCACGGCTTAAGTGTTGTACAATGTGAAATCGATCTAGAACGATTTTAGCACATGGAAAAAGCTGTTTAGCCAAGGCATAATAAGGACTAAACATATCCATCGTAATGATTTTCACCTGACAACGAACAGCTCGCTCGTAGCGCAGAAAGTGATTTCGTATGATAGCCTGTGTTCTGCCTTCAAGAACAGTGATGATGTTAAGATTATCAAAATCTTGTGCAATGAAACTCATCTTTCCCTTGGTAAAGGCATACTCGTCCCAAGACATAATCTCTGGAAGACGAGAAAAATCATGCTTAAAACGGAAGTCATTAAGCTTGCGAATGACAGTTGAAGTTGAAATAGCCAGTTGATGAGCGATATCGGTCATAGAAGTTTTTTCAATCAATTTTTGCGCAATTTTTTGGTTGATAATACGAGGAATTTGGTGATTTTTCTCGACGAGAGAGGTCTGTGAGACCATCATTTTAGAGCAATGATAGCACTTGAAACGACGCTTTTTAAGGAGGATTCTGGTAGGCATACCAGTTGTTTCAAGGTAAGGAATTTTCGATGGTTTTTGGAAGTCATATTTCTTCATTTGACTTCCACATTCAGGACAAGATGGGGCCTCATAATCCAGTTTAGCGATGATTTCCTTGTGGGTATCTCTATTAACAACATCCATAATTTGGACATTAGGGTCTTTGATATCGAGTAGTTTTGTGATAAAATGTAATGGTTCCATATGATTCTTTCTAATGAGTTGTTTCGTCGCTTTTCATTATAGGTCATATGGGACTTTTTTTCTACACAAAAATAGGCTCCATAATATCTATAGGGGATTTACCCACTACAAATATTATAGAGCCAAAAGGGGCAGTATTTATGGTATAATAGACAAAAATACGTGAATTAGAAAGAAATCATGTCTAAAGAAATTGATATTGAGTACTACCACCAGCTAGCCTTACAAAAGCAGAAGGAGCATCGAAAAGTTTTAGCCAATTTAAAGAAAAAACCTCCTAAAAATCTAGACAAGATAGCCCAGCAGATTCACCAAGAAGTTTTTGAGGAGATTGATTGCACTGCCTGTGCCAACTGTTGCAAGACATTGGGACCCGACTTCAAGGAAGCAGACATCACTCGTATTGCTAAGTACTTTAAGATGAAATTACCTGCTTTTGAAGCGGAGTTTCTGCAGGTAGATGAAGATGGTGATAAGGTTTTTAAATCCATGCCTTGTCCCTTTTTAGGAGGAGATAATCTCTGTTCCATCTATGACGTTCGTCCAAAGGCCTGTCGTGAATTTCCTCATACAGACAGGAAAAAGATCCATCAAATCAACCATTTGACGATTAAGAATACTTTGACCTGTCCAGCAGCCTATCTCTTTGTTGAGAAATTAAAGGATAAGTTATAGAGATTTAAAGGATAAAAAATCTCTAATAATAACTAGAGATATGAAGGGAGAACTCTGTGCCTAGACCGAAAACAAAAGAGGAGCTAGTGCTGGCCTCTAAGGAAAACTATGAAAAGCTCAAACGTTTCATCTCCCAACTAAGTGAAGATGAGCTACAGACTCCATTTGATTTTTCAAGAGACCCAAAGAAAAAAGAAGCTCACTGGAAAAGGGATAAAAATCTACGGGATGTCTTGATCCATCTTTATGAATGGCAGCAGTTACTTTTGACTTGGGTACATTCTAATCAAGAAGGTCAAGAAAGACCTTTTCTCCCTGAATCTTATAATTGGAAAACTTATGGAGAAATGAATGTCGCTTTTTGGAAGAAGCACCAGAAAATCTCCTTAGAAGAAGCGACTAGACTCCTAGAACAATCACATAGGGAGGTTTTAGAATTGATAGAAGTTTTTAGCAATGACGACCTCTTTACCAAAGGTGTCTATAAGTGGACGGGAGGAACAAGTCTAGGTTCCTACTTTGTCAGTAGCACGTCAAGCCACTATGATTGGGCTAGCAAAAAACTCAAAGCACATCAGAAGAATTGTAAGTGTCGTAGTTGATGTGTGTATGTGTTTTTCTAAGTTTCGAATATCTTAGTTTTCCTTGTTTAGAGCAATTCTAGCTTTAGAATCTTTCAAAAATTAAAATTTAAGGCTATCATGGACTTAGAATAGTACGCAAACATTTGTTTTAAAGTAATTCTAAATTTAGAATTATATTGATATTAAAATAATCAGGCTGTTCGATTCTTAGAATGCCTTTATTCTGAGAAATGTTGACTATAAACTGGTTCGAATGGAGTTTTTCTGATATAGGATGATAGATAGGTGGGTGAGATGATGCACATACAAAAAGAGAAAGTGAGAAGAGAGTTGGTGTCCCTCTGTTTGGGAGAGTTCACAGCCGTCCTATCTATTTGGTTTTGTTTTTTCCTTTTGAAAAATCGGCTTGGTGATTGGAATAGTCTAGCAACCATTCTCTATCCTTTGTCTTTACTGACATTTATATTGCTTCAAGGTTCAATCTATTGGGCGATTTTGATTAGAAGACTCTCGAAACCTAAGTTCGGAAGCGCTAGTGTCCACAAACTATATGGTGGTTTCAGAATACTAGACCTTGTTTTACTTATTTCAGGCTTTCCTTTTATTGTCTGGAATACCCAGAGTGTTCAAGTGGCTCTCCTAGCCACACTGATACAACTTTTAGCCCTAATCGAATGGATCAATTATTTCTTCCTACGCCTATCTTATAGTTTGAACCCACTTGTTTTATGGAAACGAATTACCAAGGGAAAACTTGAAAAAGCACTCGATGCAGTAGACGCAGTCAATGATGCTTCAAAAGCTACAAAGGCAGCTGATAAAGCGTCAGATGCTGCCCGTGTGGTGGATAAAGTAGATGATGTCAAAGATGGGATAAGGGTTGTAGTAAGACCAACTAGTAAAGAGGGAATCCCAACATTAGAGTTTCAGTTTAAATCTCCTTATAAAATTAGATACTAATAATATTAGTAAGAGGTATAACATGTCTGATATATTAAAACGAATAGATTCAGCTGCCCGCTCTTTTATTTCTGATAAATCAAGAAGTGAAAAGTATGTAAAAAATGAGAAATATATAAAATGGGGAAATTTTTTTGAGGATAGATATGAGTCCGAAGCAGAATTTAGTGAAAATACCGATTATGAACTAGCTACGATTTTTCTAAAAGGGAGTAAGCATTCGTTAAATTTTAAATTTCCTTTTAGCCATTGTTATCAAATAATGGACAGAAGAATCTTTTCAATATTTTGCCAAACTTCTCATTTAAATAAATTAGATAAAGACTATCCTATTTATCGAATAGAAAATAGTTCTTTAATTGAATATATTATTCATAGTTCAGGAGGATTATTAGAAAAAAATGAATTGGAACATTACCGAGTTGTTTCTAGTAATTTGATTTTTGACATAATTTTGTGTCAAGGGGAAGAGATTCAAGTTAATATAGAAGAGGTGGAAGATAGTGAATTGGGTGAATATCGGAAATAAGATTGAAAGCGATTGGTATGAATTACGTTGTAAATTAGACAAAGGAACTCACCTAAAAATTTATCTAGATGGATTAAAGAATCAGGATAATCATTTTTATATTGATTTTAGGAATGTATTCTTTTGTAAAGCTATTGATGAAAGTTGGGATTTAAATCCTAGTGAGATTTTAGATAATAACAATATGGAATCTATTGTTAAAGGAGTTCTTGTTGAACTTACTCATAGTCAGTTAAGGGATAAATTACAACAAGTATATTTCAAAACCTTTCATCATTATCAAGTAATTGGTATTAATTTTGGGATAGATGTAATTTCTGAGAAATTTCCCCTTATTTTCAAGTTGGAAAAGTGATTGTTATTTAGTATCTAAGACTATTGGAATTTAATTAAGTTAATAAATTGAAAAGTTCTAAGTATTTCAGAAATAATTTACTTAAAATGTTTTTGAAAAACTCTGATAGGGAAATTAAATTGCATCCATATTTTTAGTAGAATTGAAAAATTTATAAGGTTTTAGAGATAAATATTAAAGAAATTATTTTAAAAGAGACATCATATGAAATAGTTCAATTCAAACTTTGGAGATTATAAATGAGAACTATTATTTTACAAATATATTATAAAAACATTGAACTGATTAGAGAGTGCCAACTTACTATCGTTGATAGCAAAATAGGAGTCCAATCATATGAAACTAGGTAAATTTAATTTTGAAAATAGATGTCAGTCGCTAGCAGAATTGGGTGTTGCAAGTTATGCATATACATATCAAGATATGTTGGCATATGTTGACTGGATAGAGACGAAAAAGTTTATGATTCTTGGTGGCGATGTCTATGTAGAAGAAGATGAAGGACTTGAATTGACTTATGATAGCTGGTATTATGCTCATAAAAATAATGATAGCGACTTACTCCAGTCAATTTCTGTAGCAAAAGATTATATCAACCAGTATACAGATAGTAATGGAAAACATTTTTATTTTACAGTAGTACTTCAGAATAGATGGAATTGATAGTATAATAGCAATTAGAGGTCATAAATATGAGTAAAATAGGAATTGGATTAGGTGCTTCAATAGTGTCTAATAATATTTTAAAAAATAAGGCGAATATAAAATGGATATTCCGAGAGGATTCCGTTGATGAACTAGATAATGGATGGCGTTTTTTTTCCAAAATAGATACTGAAGAGTATCTATCACATTCAGAAAATATGTCAGTATGTGACTGGAGTACAATTGTTGAAATAGAACCTGCGGTATTATCAATTTTTAACATGCCTATTGGAACAGAACTCATACTTATTTACGAAGGTGAGAAGAAGTATTTCTTAGATTCAAATACTGGCGAAAAAATTTTTTAATAGAATTGGTATAGATTTAAGGATATTGAAAAATTAATATAAATTTCTTATTGAAAATCTAGTTTATTAAACCACTTTCTAATAATTAAAATCTTACTTAAGAATGTGATAAATTTTAAATAACCTATCCATTTGTAATAGAACCATAGATAAAACTCTCGAAGAAGGATTTCTAATTTCTTCAAGAGTTTTATGTTTAGATATTTTCATTTATGCTATAATGTTCTTAATGAATTTTCATAAAGGAAACTTAATGTCCTACAAATTTCTACTTTTCGACCTTGACCACACTCTTCTTGATTTTGATGCTGCTGAGGATGTGGCTCTAACGCAACTCCTAAAAGAAGAAGGAGTTGCAGATATTCAGGATTATAAAGACTACTATGTTCCTATGAACAAGGCTCTCTGGAAGGACTTGGAGCAAAAGAAAATCAGTAAACAAGAGCTGGTTAACACGCGCTTTTCTCGTTTATTTGCTCATTTTGGACAGGAAAAAGATGGTAGTTTTATAGCCCAGCGTTACCAATTTTACCTAGCCCAACAGGGACAAACTCTTTCAGGCGCTCATGAACTCTTAGACAGCCTTATCGAGAGAGATTATGAGCTATATGTTGCGACAAATGGCATTACTGCTATTCAGACAGGTCGTTTGGCTGAATCAGGCCTTGCTCCCTATTTCAACCAAGTCTTTATCTCTGAACAGTTGCAAACACAAAAACCGGATGCTCTTTTCTATGAAAAAATCGGGCAGCAGATTACAGGCTTTAGCAAAGAAAAGACGCTGATGATTGGAGATTCTCTAACCGCCGACATTCAAGGCGGCAATAATGCGGGGATTGACACTATCTGGTACAACCCTCATCACCTAGAAAATCACACACAAGCCCAGCCAACCTACGAAATCCATTCTTACAAAGACTTGCTGGATTGTTTAGATAAACTGTAAAAAGTGGTTTAGATAGCCACTTTTTGCTATAATAGAGGCAGTAAAAACGAAGGAGTCGGCTATGGAACACTCGTCTTGGCATGCTTTGATTAAGGCACAATTACCTGAGGGTTATTTCGGGAAAATCAATCAGTTTATGGAGCAGGTCTATTCTCAAGGGACTATTTATCCACCCAAGGAAAAGGTTTTTCAGGCTCTCTTGACCACACCCCTAGAAGACGTTAAGGTGGTGATTCTAGGGCAAGATCCCTATCACGGGCCAGGTCAAGCGCAGGGCTTGAGTTTTTCTGTACCTGACTCTATCCCAGCTCCGCCATCCTTGCAAAATATCTTGAAAGAATTGTCAGATGATATCGGGGTTAAGAAATCCCATGATTTAACGTCTTGGGCTGAGCAAGGAGTCTTACTTCTTAATACTTGTTTGACGGTTCCTTCTGGACAGGCCAATGGTCATGCTGGTCAGATATGGGAGACATTTACAGATGCTGTGATTCAGGTGGTCAATCATCTAGATAAACCAGTAGTCTTTATACTCTGGGGAGCCTACGCACGCAGAAAAAAGGCTCTGGTTACCAATCCTCAGCACTTGATTATCGAATCAGCCCATCCCAGTCCTTTATCTGTTTACAGAGGATTTTGGGGTTCCAAGCCTTTTTCCAAGGCTAATGCATTCTTAACAGAAACAGGACAAGAGCCAATCGATTGGCTTAGATAAGGAGAGAATATGCCTCAGTTAGCGACGATTTGCTACATTGATAACGGGAAAGAATTGCTCATGCTCCACCGTAATAAGAAACCCAATGATGTTCATAAAGGAAAATGGATTGGTGTGGGTGGTAAGCTAGAGCGTGGTGAGACCCCTCAGGAATGTGCTGCGCGTGAAATCCTTGAAGAAACAGGGCTTAAAGCCAAGCCAGTTCTAAAAGGTGTTATCACTTTTCCTGAATTTACACCAGATTTAGACTGGTACACCTATGTTTTTAAAGTAACAGAGTTTGAGGGGGACTTGATTGACTGCAATGAGGGGACGCTAGAATGGGTTCCCTATGATGAGGTACTGAGCAAGCCGACTTGGGAAGGGGATCACACCTTTGTTGAGTGGCTTTTAGAGGATAAACCCTTCTTTTCAGCCAAGTTTGTTTATGATGGGGATAAATTGTTGGATACCCAAGTTGATTTCTATGAATAAAGGAGAAAGCAGATGCTACTAATTAAAAATGGTCGTGTAATGGATCCCAAGTCTGGTTTGGATCAAGTGTGTGATGTCTTGGTCCAAGATGGGAAAATTATCAAAATTGCGCCTGAGGTCAAGGAAGAAGGAGCCGAAATAATTGATGCTACTGGTCTTGTAGTTGCTCCTGGCTTGGTCGATATTCATGTTCATTTCCGTGAACCTGGACAAACTCATAAAGAAGATATCCATACGGGTGCCCTAGCAGCCGCTGCAGGTGGTTTTACCACGGTTGTCATGATGGCTAATACTAGTCCAACCATTTCAGACGTTGAGACTTTGCAAGAAGTTCTCCAGTCAGCTGCCAAAGAGAAGATTAATGTTAAGACGGTTGCGACCATTACCAAGAATTTTAATGGGCAAGATTTGACTGACTTTCAGGCACTTTTAGAAGCTGGTGCGGTTGGCTTTTCTGATGACGGTATTCCGCTTGAGAGCAGTAAAGTTGTCAAGGAAGCCATGGAGGAAGCTAAAAAGCTTAATACCTTTATTAGTCTTCATGAGGAAGATCCAGGTTTGAATGGTGTTCTTGGCTTTAACGAAAATATTGCTAAAGAATATTTCCATATCTGCGGTGCGACTGGGGTAGCTGAGTATGCTATGATGGCGCGTGATGTCATGATTGCCTATGCAACCAAGGCCCATGTTCATATTCAGCATTTGTCTAAGGAAGAAAGTGTTAAAGTAGTGGAGTTTGCTCAGGGGCTAGGTGCGCAAGTCACAGCAGAAGTAGCGCCACAGCATTTTTCTAAGACAGAAGCACTTCTTTTGACACAAGGTAGCAATGCTAAGATGAATCCTCCGCTTCGTTTGGAATCAGATCGTCGTGCTGTTATCGAAGGTCTTAAATCAGGCGTCATCACAGTTATCGCGACTGACCATGCGCCTCACCATGCGGATGAAAAAAATGTTGAGGATATTACCAAAGCGCCATCTGGTATGACTGGTTTAGAAACATCACTGTCCCTTGGATTGACCTATTTAGTGGAAGCTGGTGAGTTAAGATTGATGGAATTACTTGAAAAAATGACATACAACCCATCCAAGCTTTATAACTTTGAAGCAGGTTACTTGGCTGAGAATGGTCCAGCGGACATCACTATTTTTGATGCTAAGGCTGACCGCCTTGTGGACTCCCATTTTGCTTCGAAAGCAGCTAATTCACCATTCATCGGTGAAACCTTAAAAGGGCAGGTTAAATATACCATCTGTAAGGGACAAATCGTCTATCAAAACTAGGTGGGAGTCTGCTCTGTAAACCAAAAGAATAGAGAGCCTATATGTACCAAACCCATCATTTTAAAGACAAGTTTATCTTATTTTTAAAGATATTTTTCCCTATCCTGATTTATCAATTTGCAAATTATTCTGCCTCCTTTGTTGATACGACTATGACAGGCCAATACAGTACCACGGACTTGGCTGGTGTGTCTATGGCAACCAGTATCTGGAACCCCTTCTTTACATTCCTAACAGGGATTGTATCGGCCTTGGTGCCCATCATTGGTCACCATCTTGGTCGAGGGAAAAAGGAAGAAGTAGCGTCAGATTTTTACCAGTTTATCTATCTGGCCCTGGGTCTATCTGTAGTCTTGCTGGGACTAGTACTTTTCCTGGCACCACCTGTTTTGAATCATATTGGGTTAGAAGCTCGAGTGGCAGCAGTAGCGGTTCGCTATCTCTGGTTTTTATCTATTGGGATTATCCCCTTATTGCTTTTTAGCGTTATTCGCTCCTTGCTGGATTCGCTGGGCTTGACTAAACTGTCCATGTATCTTATGCTTTTGTTACTTCCTCTCAATAGTGGATTTAACTATCTTTTGATTTACGGTGCCTTTGGTGTTCCAGAGTTGGGAGGTGCTGGGTCAGGTTTAGGGACTTCTTTGGCCTACTGGGTCTTGTTGGGAATTTCTGTTCTGGTTTTATTTAAACAGGAGAAGCTCAAAGCCTTGCATCTTGAGAAACGCATTCCGCTTAATATGGATAAAATCAAGGAAGGGGTTCGCTTAGGTCTCCCTATTGGGGGAACGGTCTTTGCGGAAGTAGCTATCTTTTCCGTGGTTGGTTTGATTATGGCTAAGTTCTCGTCTTTGATTATTGCTAGTCACCAGTCAGCTATGAACTTTTCATCTCTCATGTACGCCTTTCCTATGAGTATCTCATCGGCTATGGCCATTGTCGTGTCTTATGAAGTGGGAGCCAAGCGATTTGATGATGCAAAAACCTACATTGGTCTAGGAAGATGGACTGCCCTCATTTTTGCGGCCTTCACCTTAACCTTCCTTTACATTTTTAGAGGAAATGTGGCCAGTCTTTATGGTAACGACCCAGAATTTATCGATTTGACAGCACGCTTTTTGACTTACAGCCTTTTCTTCCAGTTAGCAGATACCTTTGCGGCACCGCTTCAGGGAATTTTGCGGGGTTATAAGGATACAGTTATTCCTTTTTACCTTGGTTTGGTTGGTTATTGGGGCGTAGCAATCCCAGTAGCTATGGTCTTTGATTCCCTAACAGATTTTGGAGCTTATTCTTATTGGATCGGCTTGATTATTAGTTTGGTTGTGAGTGGGGTTCTCTACCGTTGGCGTTTAACTGTGATTATGAAGAGATTTGAATCTTTAGAAAAATCTAAACGCTAAAAAGTTTGTGAAAAAATATTCTTGATAAGGAAATCCCTTGTTTTCATGGGGTTTTCTTTTTTATTTTGTGAAATTTCTTTTAGAAAAACTTTGACAGTATTTGTCAAAAACGGTAAAATAGTAAGGTAAGAAGAAAGTTAGAAAGGCAAGAAGATGTCAATTTTAGATAAAAATCTTTTGCTAGAGATGTTCCGTAAGATGGAAGAAATCCGTCGTATGGACTTAAAAATTGCGCAATTAGTAAAGAAAGGGAAAGTGCCAGGAATGACGCACTTTTCTGTTGGAGAAGAGGCGGCTAACGTGGGTGCTATGTTGGCTCTCAATCCAGATGATCTAATTACCTCAAACCACCGTGGTCACGGACAAGCTATTGCCAAAGGAATTGACCTCAACGGAATGATGGCTGAAATCCTTGGAAAATACACTGGAACCTGTAAAGGTAAAGGTGGATCTATGCATATCGCCGACCTTGATGCTGGTAACCTTGGTGCCAATGGTATCGTAGGCGGTGGTATGGGGATTGCTGTTGGGGCAGCCCTCAGTCAGCAAATGCAAAATACCGGTAAAATCGTTGTCTGCTTCTTTGGAGATGGTGCGACCAATGAAGGTGTTTTCCACGAAGCAGTGAACATGGCTTCTATCTGGAAGCTGCCAGTCATTTTCTATTGCATTAACAACGGTTACGGTATCTCTGCGGATATCAAGAAAATGACTAATGTAGAACATATCCATCAACGTAGCGCCGCTTATGGAATTCCTGGAATGTTCATCGAAGATGGAAACAACGTCATCGATGTCTACGAAGAATTTGAGAAAGCTGTAGACCATGTTCGTGGTGGCAATGGGCCTGTCTTGATTGAAAGTGTAACTTATCGCTGGCTTGGCCATTCATCATCTGACCCTGGTAAATATCGTACCCGCGAAGAAGTGGAATTGTGGAAACAAAAAGACCCAATCGAAAACCTTCGCAAGTACCTCATTGAAAACACTATTGCAAGTGCCGAAGAATTGGAAGAAATCCAAACGCAAGTCAAGGAAGCAGTAGAAGCTTCTGTTAAATTTGCAGAAGAAAGTCCATTCCCACCGCTTGAATCAGCCTTTGAAGATATTTACGCAGACTAAGGAGAAAGAGATAAAATGGAAACAAAAACAATGTCCTTCCGTGACACCATTATCCTTGCTATGTCTGAGGAAATGCGTCGCGATGAAAATGTGTTCTTGATGGGAGAAGACGTCGGTGTCTTCGGAGGAGACTTCGGAACTTCTGTTGGAATGCTTGAAGAATTTGGTCCAGAACGTGTTCGTGACTGTCCTATTTCTGAAGCTGCCATCTCTGGAGCAGCAGCCGGAGCAGCCATGACAGGACTTCGTCCCATCGTCGATATGACCTTCATGGACTTCTCGGTTATTGCCATGGACAATATCGTCAACCAAGCTGCTAAAACACGCTATATGTTTGGTGGGAAAGGTCAGGTTCCAATGACTGTTCGTTGTGCAGCTGGTAACGGAGTTGGTTCTGCAGCCCAGCATTCACAATCTCTAGAGTCTTGGTTCACTCATATCCCAGGACTTAAGGTTGTAGCACCAGGTACGCCTGCGGACATGAAAGGACTGCTTAAGTCTTCTATCCGTGATAACAACCCTGTTATTATCCTTGAGTACAAGTCAGAATTTAACCAAAAAGGGGAAGTACCAGTTGATCCAGACTATACGATTCCACTTGGAGTTGGGGAAATCAAACGTGAAGGTACGGATGTAACAGTTGTTACTTATGGAAAAATGCTTCGCCGTGTGGTTCAAGCTGCTGAAGAATTAGCAGAAGAAGGCATTTCAGTTGAAATTGTTGACCCACGTACACTTGTTCCGCTTGATAAGGATATTATCATTAACTCAGTGAAGAAGACTGGTAAAGTTGTTCTGGTCAACGATGCCCACAAGACAAGTGGCTATATCGGTGAAATTTCAGCTATTATTTCAGAATCAGAAGCATTTGACTATCTAGATGCACCAATCCGTCGTTGTGCAGGAGAAGATGTGCCAATGCCTTATGCACAAAATCTAGAAAATGCAATGATTCCAACAGTTGAAAGCATCAAAGATGCCATCCGTAAAACATATAACAAAGAATAAAATTACATAAGATAAGTTATGTAAACAAAATAAAGCTGACGAGAATCTTTGTATCTCTTAGGTGCAGAGCTCTTCGTCCTTAATATCTTAGTATAGAATTGGAGAGGTCATGGCTGATGACAAGCTAAGAGCGACTCCTGCAGCTAGAAAGTTAGCGGATGATTTAGGGATCAACCTCTACGACGTTTCTGGCTCAGGTGCAAACGGTCGTGTCCACAAAGAAGACGTGGAAACTTATAAAGACACAAACGTGGTTCGCATTTCGCCACTTGCAAAACGAATTGCCCTCGAACATAACATTGCTTGGCAGGAAATTCAAGGAACCGGTCATCGTGGTAAGATTATGAAGAAGGATGTTTTGGCCTTGCTTCCTGAAAATATTGAAAACGATACCATCAAGTCTCCTGCTCAGATTGAAAAAGTGGAAGAAGTTCCTGATAATGTAACACCATATGGTGAAATCGAGCGTATTCCAATGACACCAATGCGTAAGGTTATTGCCCAACGCATGGTTGAATCTTACCTAACTGCGCCAACCTTCACGCTCAACTATGAAGTTGATATGACTGAAATGTTGGCTCTTCGTAAGAAGGTTCTTGAGCCAATCATGGAAGCAACTGGGAAGAAGACTACTGTAACAGATCTTCTTTCACTTGCTGTTGTGAAAACCTTGATGAAGCATCCTTATATCAACGCTTCATTGACAGAAGATGGCAAGACCATTATCACTCACAACTATGTCAATCTTGCGATGGCAGTTGGGATGGATAATGGATTGATGACACCTGTTGTTTACAATGCTGAGAAGATGACTCTTTCAGAGTTGGTTGTAGCCTTCAAGGATGTTATTGGCCGTACCTTGGATGGCAAATTGGCTCCAAGTGAACTGCAAAATTCAACATTTACTATCAGTAACTTGGGAATGTTTGGCGTTCAGTCCTTTGGTCCGATCATCAACCAACCAAACTCAGCTATCCTTGGTGTCAGTTCGACAATCGAGAAGCCAGTTGTCGTCAATGGTGAAATTGTGATTCGCCCTATCATGAGCCTAGGATTAACCATCGACCACCGTGTCGTAGATGGTATGGCTGGTGCTAAGTTTATGAAGGACTTGAAAGAATTGATTGAAAATCCAATCTCAATGTTGATTTAAGAACAAGAGTATTCATTTTAAAGATATAGATAAAGGAAGGAAGACATGGCCTTAGAAGTAATTATGCCAAAAGCCGGCGTGGATATGACAGAAGGACAAATCGTCCAATGGAATAAAAAAGTCGGAGAATTTGTAAAAGAAGGAGAAATCCTTTTGGAAATCATGACTGATAAAGTCAGCATGGAATTGGAAGCCGAAGAAGATGGGTACTTGATTACTATCCTTAAAGGGGACGGTGAAACAGTCCCTGTAACGGAAGTTATCGGTTACCTTGGCGAAGAAGGGGAAAATATCCCAACAGCTGGAGCCGCAGCGCCAGAAGCTAGCCCAGCATCTGCAGCAAGTGCCTCAAACGATGATGGTAAGAGCGATGATGCTTTTGATATCGTTGTGATTGGTGGAGGTCCTGCTGGTTATGTTGCAGCCATCAAAGCTGCCCAACTCGGCGGTAAGGTTGCCCTTGTTGAGAAATCTGAACTTGGTGGAACCTGCTTGAACCGTGGCTGTATCCCAACTAAGACCTACCTTCATAACGCTGAAATTATCGAAAACATTGGTCATGCTGCAAACCGTGGTATCGTAATCGAAAATCCAAACTTTACTGTAGATATGGACAAACTCCTTGAAACCAAGTCTAAGGTTGTTAATACCTTGGTGGGTGGAGTTGCTGGTCTTCTTCGTAGCTACGGAGTTACTGTTCATAAAGGAATTGGTACGATCACTAAAGACAAGAACGTCTTGGTAAATGGTTCTGAATTGCTTGAAACCAAGAAAATCATCCTTGCTGGTGGTTCAAAAGTCAGCAAGATCAACGTCCCTGGTATGGAATCTCCACTTGTCATGACCAGCGATGACATCCTTGAAATGAACGAAGTACCAGAAAGCCTTGTTATCATCGGTGGTGGTGTTGTCGGTATAGAACTCGGTCAGGCCTTCATGACATTTGGCTCAAAAGTAACTGTTATCGAAATGATGGACCGTATCGTGCCAGCTATGGATGCAGAAGTATCTAAGAACCTTCGCTTGATCCTTGAGCGTAAAGGAATGACCATCTTGACTGGTACTAAACTGCAAGAAATCATCGAGGAAAATGGTCAACTTCGTATCAAAGTTGAAGGAAAAGACGATATCATCGCAAATAAAGCTCTTCTTTCAATCGGTCGTGTGCCGGATCTTGAAGGTATTGGCGATGTTGAGTTTGAATTGGATCGTGGTCGCATCAAGGTCAACGAATACATGGAAACTTCTATTCCAGGTATCTACGCACCAGGTGACATCAACGGTACTAAGATGTTGGCGCACGCAGCCTTCCGTATGGGTGAAGTTGCTGCTGAAAATGCCCTTAAAGGAAGTCATGCTGTTGCCAAGTTGAATTTGACTCCTGCAGCTATCTACACTCTTCCTGAAGTAGCAGCAGTAGGTTTGACAGAAGAACAAGCTCGTGAGAAGTACGATGTTGCCATCGGTAAATTCAACTTTGCTGCTAACGGTCGTGCTATTGCATCGGATGCTGCTCAAGGTTTCGTAAAAGTCATTGCAGATAAGAAATACGGAGAAATCCTTGGTGTCCATATCATCGGTCCTGCAGCTGCAGAATTAATCAACGAAGCGTCAAGCATTATTGAAATGGAGATCACTGTTGAAGAAATGCTGAAGACTATCCATGGACATCCAACCTACTCTGAAGTCATGTACGAAGCATTTGCGGATGTTCTAGGAATGGCCATCCATTCACCTAAGAAAAAATAAAAGAAAGATAGATTAGACTGGAAAATAACTTTCCAGTCTCTATCGTATAAAGGGATATCATGAAATATATTATCAATCATTCAAACGACACTGCCTTTAATATTGCCTTGGAAGAATATGCCTTTAAACACCTTTTGGATGAGGATCAAATCTTCCTACTTTGGATTAACAAGCCATCTATCATTGTTGGTCGTCACCAGAACACTATCGAAGAAATCAACCGTGATTATGTTCGAGAAAATGGTATTGAGGTGGTCCGCCGTATCAGCGGTGGTGGAGCTGTTTACCACGATTTAAATAATCTCAACTACACGATTATCTCAAAAGAAGATGAAAACAAGGCTTTTGACTTTAAGAGCTTCTCAACTCCAGTTATCAATACTTTGGCTCAACTTGGGGTTAAAGCTGAGTTCACAGGTCGTAACGACTTAGAAATTGATGGCAAGAAATTCTGTGGCAATGCCCAAGCCTATATCAATAGCCGTATCATGCACCACGGTTGCTTGCTTTTTGACGTTGATTTGTCAGTCCTCGCAAATGCCCTTAAGGTTTCAAAAGATAAATTTGAATCAAAAGGTGTGAAATCCGTCCGTGCCCGTGTCACCAATATTGTCAATGAATTACCAGAAAAAATCACAGTCGAAGAATTCCGTGACTTACTCTTGGAATACATGAAAAAAGAGTATCCAGAGATGACAGAATACGTTTTTTCTGAGGAAGAATTGGCTGAAATCAATCGCATCAAGGATACTAAGTTTGGTACTTGGGACTGGAACTACGGTAAATCACCTGAATTTAACGTCCGTCGTGGAACAAAATTTACCAGTGGTAAGGTGGAAGTCTTTGCTAACGTTACTGAATCAAAAATCCAAGATATCAAGATTTATGGTGACTTCTTTGGTATTGAAGATGTTGCTGCAGTAGAAGATGTCCTTCGTGGAGTGAAATACGAACGCGAAGATGTCCTCAAAGCGCTAGAAACCATTGATATCACACGCTACTTCGCTGGTATTAGCCGTGAAGAAATCGCTGAAGCGGTAGTTGGATAAACCAAAAAGAAGTTGGTTGTAGGACCAGCTTCTTTTTTAAAATTATATATTACATAATTTATTTTATGTATTTTATGTATTTCATAAACTATCTAGAGCATTCTTTTGTTCATCATTGACGATATGGGTATAGAGGTCAGTGACTTGTGTACTGGCATGTCCTAGCTGATGACTGACCAAAACTTGCGATTTAGTGGCATCATAGAGCCTGGTTGCTAGCGTATGGCGCAGTTTATGGGGAGTTACACGCACTTTGAAGTCCTCAGAGTACTTAGCAACCATCTTTTCCACGCTGGAAGCATCGATACGATTGGGAACACCTCTATAAAGTGTTAAAAAGAGGGCTGTATCCGTCTTTTCCGTCTTATAGCGTTGATTTCGAATGGCCAGATAATTTTCTAGATAAGGCTTGGCAAAGGCAGCGATATTGACAGAGTCACGTTTGCCACCTTTTCGAGTGACATCAATAACCATCATTTTTAGATTGAGATCTCTTAGATCTAGATTAACAGCTTCAGATAAGCGGACACCAGACGCCAATAGAAGGGCAATAATGGCCAAATCACGTTCTTTATTTTTGTTGAATGATGAGAGAGCGCGATTTGAAAGTTGTTGTGGATACTCTTGGTCAATATAAGTTAGAAAACCTTCTGTTTCATCACCTAAAAAGAGTTTTTGCTTGATGTTTTCAGCTCTGGCAGCAAGTGTTTCTTTCTTTTTCTTGGTTGAAACTTTTTTCATTACATTACGATAGAAATAAGGTTCCCCCTGGTCGTTTTCAACCTCCTCGGTCAGATACTTGTAAAGACTAGAAAGTGCTGACAAAGTCCGATTGATAGTTGTCTGAGAAACTCCTTGCTTTGTTGTATTAGCATTCAGCAAAGGACGTTCACGTAGGTAAAGGATAAAGGATTCCATGTCTTTCTTAGACATATTTTCCAAGACAGATAAAGGAATATCAGACATTTTATCAGCGTTTGAAATACCAGACTCCAAAACCCAGCTGAAAAATCGATCGTATTCCTTGAGGTATTCGTACAAGGTTGTAAAACTGTAAGGAACAGCAAGCTTAGATTGGTAGTATTCCAGAACATACCAGGGCATGATTTGTTTTAGTTTGTCGATTCGTTCCAGTAAAATCTCACGTTTCATGTATTTTCTCCATAAATAAGTCTACTAGTAGTATAGCATAGACTTATTTATTTTTCAAGAAAATTATAGTTTTTCGGAAAGATGTTATAGAGGACATAGATGCAAAGAAAACTATATAACCATACGAAAAATTCTTCTTTATACATCATCATACTTGACTAACATATTAGGTATTTTTGTTTCAAGACTTTTGCGGACTTTTCCTTGTATTGCAGTGTCCATTTGGTTGTTAATACTTGTTATTGTTGCTTTAGTATCTCTTGCAATTGTTTTCGTTTTTTGGTCAAAACTTTCTTTTATTTGATTTTTAGCGGTCTTTGCCAATTGGCATTGAGCCAGGATACGATTTCTTTCCATCATGCGATACATTTGTTTTAGAGCGTATTGGTATTCTTCATCAGTATAGTACTCATTCATTGGTGCTTGCATAATTTCTCCTTAGTTTTTGATATTCTTCGTCTAATTCATTTCTTTTTTTACGAAATTCCTTGTCGAATCTTTCCCTCTCATCTTCGAGTTGAATTCTATGTTCTCTGTATACTTGTTCCGAATAAACTTTCAATTCTTCTAATTCTGTAAAATAGTCTCTAACATCATCAGTTGTCGATGAAAACTTTCTCAAGATTTGATACATGTTATCAACTTCATCAGAAATCATTTTTTCTAGATTGGAATTACGTTCGTCAAGTTCGAGTACTTTATTATCGTGTTTTTTCTTTTCTTGATAATATTGATCTTCTAAATCAAGCAGTTCTCTCTCTTTTTTTCTAATAACTTCCCATTTTACATCTCTTTTACATCTCTGCTTTCCATTGTCTGAACTCCTTAGCAAATTGTGTGTCTGTTGCCACTGTTTTTTCGATGACTTCCTGTAATTGTTTATCTAACTGTTCAAATGCTTGGGCGGAAGCATTCATCTTAGTGGTTGTTTGAGTTGTTTCTGTCTGAAACGTATCGATAAACTGTGCTTGAGTGATACCTTGACTAGCAAAAATGGCATCAACCTCATAGGGAGCTAATGCTGTGTAGCTTGTAAAGTCGATTTTTGACCAAATTTCTTGTAATTCTTGATTGGCTTTTTTGGCTAAGGCGCTCACTTCATCAGCTCCAGTTCTTGCTGTTGTAGCCATAGATGATGATAAGATAGAACCTTGAGCTGCATCTAAGTATATTTCCTCAGAGCTACTAATGCCACCTGATGACCATTTTGACTTTAAGTCCCTGTAGTGAGACATGCCTCGGAGACTGTTGGCATAAGCTCGATAAACACCACTAATTAAGGGTTTCCCACCTTTACCATCAACAACTTGACCCGTTACAGGATCAAACTCCCAGTCACCAATTTTGTGACTTGTCCCATCAAGCCAATGAATCGTGTTAGGCATAGAATTTGTAATATCAATCGGACTGGTGTACCTTTCTGGGTGATTAGAGTCATTCCAACGTACTACATCATCATGTTTTCTACGGTAATCTATAAACATAGCAGGATTATTTTCGATAAATTCTTTTTCTTCCAGTGTGAGTGCACCGTATTTAAACCAAGCATTAAAGGTGGTTGTAGGGATGTGGTATTTAGCTCCTACCTTCAGCATGTAGGATCCTTGTGAATAACCGGATAGTTGGCTGACTTCATATCTAGGATCGTCCATAATCTCTTTTACAAATTGGTCAGCAATCTTATATTGTGGAGATAAGTAAGTTTGCCTTGCAATTATGGCACTATAGACATCGCGTGTAAAAGGACCTTGTTTATTCACCGGACTATCAGGGTCCGTTCCAGCAGCAATCACAGCTACATTTTTATAATCTGGTTTGCCGTTGACCATAGGAGCTACCGCCAAACCATCAAAACCTGTTTCAGTGTCAAACTTAGTGGCAACGACACGGAATTCTTGAACATCTGAGGTGGTTATAGTATTGGTCTCTTCGAAATCATATGAAGAAGGATTCTGATTAGGAGTTTCGGTAACCAAAGGTCTATTATTCCTCTCGGCATATTCAGCATTGACGCTATATACATTCTTCCCATGGTTTAATTCATTAAGTTGTTTATCAGTATAATTGAATACCATTACTGCTTCCCTCTTTCTTTGTTGGAGTATGTAACCGTAACTGTATTAGTTGTTATTCCTTTTCTTAGGTTAAGAAAATCTCGTTGTCCATAAGTCATACGACCGTTATAATTTTGTTTCTCATCTAAGTTATGTGGAATTCCATAAAAGATTTTTTCTCCATCTTTGAACAAGATATCAATCTTACAAGACCAGTCGCCTGGAGGATTCGTGTATTCTGGATTGGAAATCTTAATCTCCTCAATCCCTTCATATGAATTCTTTAAAGCATTCACTAAACTAACTTCATACTCTCTATTCCGACGCTCTTCTTGGGATCTCCCTAACATGCTAAACATAAAAACACCTCCTGCTGTGATGATTGCGAGTGACACAACGATTAGAAGCCATTTATGACTTTTTTTGATGCCAGTATTACTCATTTAAGCTTTCCTCCTTTTCTCATTATACTATAACCTAGAATAATTTAATCATTTTTTATAATATATTATAATATTTCTAACAAGAAAAAACCGACCTCATTGCTGAGAATCGGTTTTCTAGTGTATTTAATTAAGAAATTTGTTTTCACATAACATAAATTATGTAAAAACTTCTACAATAACAAATCTTTGACTTTCCCAATTTCACTTTTTGGAATAACTAGGTGAATCATATCTCCGAGATACATTCTGGTTGAGCCGTTAACGGTTTGGCTCTTGCCATTATGGACTTGGGTGGTGATGAGTACGTTATGTGGCAAGTTGAGTTCGTGTACTTGTTTTCCTGCTATTTTATCTGAAACAGGGATTTCAATGAGAGTGACTTCTCCTTCATCTGTCGCTTCTTCTGGCAGCATTTTTTCCAACATAGCCTCATATACTGGTGCACCCTTTAGTAGATCCATGATGATGTAGGCGACCAAGGTTACTAATCCAAGTGGCATGAGGTTGCGAATATCTCCTACCATCTCAGTTACGAGTATCATAGCAGTTAAGGGAGCTTTGGATATTGCACCAAAATAGCCACTCATTCCTAGAATGACAAATATAGGGAATTGCTCTTGACTGACAAGCCCAAGATTGACACAAATAACACCAACTAGAGCACCAAGTAAGGAGCCAAGCGCCAAAATAGGTAGGAAAATTCCACCCGGAAGGCCACTTCCATAACTAATCATGCTCCAAACAAAGCGAATCAAAAAGTAAACTAATAGAACTTGGAAACTAAAATCTTGCTCAGTTAAGGAAAGAACCAGCTGATTCCCACCACCAAGGATTTGTGGTAAGAAAATCCCCACTGGTATGATGAGAATGAAGGCCAGAATTGGGTAATAAGCTCTATCCAAATGGATTTTTTGACCAAGCCAATCATAAACTCGACCAACATTGAGCACAGCTTTCTCATAGAGAAAACCAGATAGCCCAAGAAAAACTCCCATAAGGAGGTAAATCCAATACTGGTCTAGGGTCATGAGTGGGATGTTGTCTGGCATATCCAGTACGGGTGTTAGGCCAAATATGAGCAGAGAAACAAAGTTTGCTACGAGACTGGCTGCTAGAGTTGAGACCCAGAAAAAGCGTGAAAAATGGTGATAAACTTCTTCTACCACAAAGAGAAGTCCTGCAATCGGTGCATTAAAGGCTGCAGCTAAACCTGCTGCAGCTCCACTAGCAATCAAGGAGCGTTCCTCTACTGGACTGGATTTGAGCCATTTGGCAATTCCTTTACCACCGACTGCTCCAAGTTGAATACTTGGCCCTTCGCGCCCCAGCATAAGACCGCTAGCAATAGCAAGAATTCCTAGAATATATTTTTTCCAAAGAACTCCCCACCAGTTGAGAGTCATTAATCCCTTTAATTCGGCTTCGACTTGAGGAATTCCTGAGCCTTTGATATCTTTTTCTGATCGAGTTAATTTCGCACTGAGCCAACAAACTATTAAATAAAATAGACCAATGATAAAAAGATTGCGCACTAGGTGCGCTTGATCTTGATAAAGTCCTTGTATCAGGTGGAAGCCTTTTTCGATTAAAAACCGAAAAGATCCAACGATAATTCCAACAACGAGACCGACAATGATTCCTCGTCCAACTTGGGATAATATAGTGCTTGAGGCAAAGGCAAATTCTTTCTTGGAACTGAGTGTTTCTGACTGTTCCTCCATAATCATTCCTTCTAACTTAACTTTCTTTTTCTCCTGAAACCAGCGATTTAATAGGTTCAAAGCTGGTTCGATGAATTGGGGTAACTCCTAGTTTTGTGAGGCCTTCCAGGTGTTTAGCTGTACCATATCCTGCATTAGTAGCAAAATCATAACCAGGGAACTGCTGGTCGTATTCCTTCATCAATTCATCACGTGTCACCTTGGCTACTATAGAAGCCGCTGCAATCGAGAGGGAATTGGCATCTCCTTTGATGATGGATGTTTGTGAAATTGGTAAATCCAGTTTCATGGCATCTATCAAAAGGTGTTCAGGTTGAGGACTGAGCTGGGAGATAGCTTCCTTCATAGCCAGTTTGGTTGCTTCATAGATATTGACTTGGTCGATGATATGATTATCCATGATACCAATCTCGATTGACAAAGCTTGGTCCTGAACGGCTTGGAAAATCTCCAGATGTTTCTTTTTAGGAATTTTCTTGCTGTCGTTGAGGCCTCTAATCTTACAATTTTGAGGTAAAATAACAGCTGCAGCGACTACAGGTCCAGCCAGAGGACCACGACCAACCTCATCAACACCTGCAATTAAGGTCAATCCTTGCTTGTAAAGTTCTTTTTCATAGGACAGCATGGATTCCAAACGAAGATCCTCATCCAATTCTTCCTGAAGGGCTTTTTTACGCTTGCTGATTTCCTTTTGAACTCCAGAGCGATTATCCTTTTCAAAATCTAAAAAAATAGGACTTTCTAACTCCTTGACTGTAGCAAGGAGTTCTTTGATTTCTTTAATCGTCGCCATTGAGGTCTTCCAATGTATCTAAGGTATAGTTACCAAGTTTGCCATCACGGACTTCTTTCACGAAGAGACTGTAAAAGCGGTCGTAGTCGTCTCGGAAACCGAGGGCGCGGGTCATATCCATAATAATAACAGGCGCTTCTTCTTCAATTTTCATTTGTTTGAAGCGTTCGGCCAACTTTTCTGGATAATGTTCTTTGAAATAATTGAGGCCAAAAATAGTTACCTCATCCATAGGAAGCAGCTGGTCTTTGATAGCTCCAGTTAGGGCCAATTTAAGCGCAACAGTTTCATCCTCAAACTTAGGCCAGAGAATCCCCGGTGTATCCAAAATTTCCAGGTCTTTATTGGTTTTGAGCCATTGTTGTCCCTTGGTAACACCTGGTTTATTGCCGACAACGGCAATTTTCTTACCAGCCAAACGGTTCATGAGAGTTGATTTACCAGCGTTTGGAATCCCGATAATCATGGTACGCAAGGTTTCAATCTTGATACCACGTTCTTTCTGACGAGCAATCTTATCCGCCATGAGCTTTTTGGCCGCATCTGTTACAACTTTTACAGTCACTTGCTCTTTGGAGTTGATAGCTAGCGTCTGAATTCCTTGTGATTCAAAATACTGGCGCCATTCCTTGGTCATTGCTGGATCAGCCAAATCCGCCTTATTTAAAATCAAGAGTTTTGGTTTGTCACCAACAATTTTGGTCAACATAGGATTTTGACTAGATAGAGGTAAGCGTGCATCCACCAAAATCGTCACAAAATCAACAAATTTTAAATTTTCCTGAACCTGTCGACGAGCTTTAGACATGTGACCAGGAAACCATTGAATAGTAGCCATAATATATCTCCTTCGGATTGAAAAAATTGTAAAAACGTTTTCTTTCTTATCCTCTATTCTATCATAAATTATTCTTTTTTGCACAAGCTTTTATTTGTAATAGCTACTTTATAAAGGAAGGCTGATTTCAAATTTACTTAATTTATATATTAACTTTATATAAAATTCTAAGACTTATATATTTAGTTTTAGATGAGTATTCGAGATAAAAATGGGACTATACAATTTGTCAAAATCCCTTCTATCCAGCTTTCCTGTGCTGAGGATAGATGTTCTGACTGGAGACTTTCTTTTAGAAAATCTCGAACTTGTTCTGGTGCGACTTCAAACTCAAAGGCTTTCATTTTATAGAAAAAGTCGAGCAGATGGTCTGACAGATATTCAGTTGAAAAGGGAACTTCTCTATTTTTCCGATATTCTAATAAGAGCCGAACAAATCGAGCTTTTTCTTCAGGAAGCTCACGGAAATAGGAATTGAGGAGCCAAGTCTGCTTCTGCTTTCTTTCAATTGGATCCTGACTCGCAATTCGTTGGTCTTTTTCCAACTCTTTTTGGTATTGTTTGGCCTTGATAGCCCGTTCTGTTCGATTTTTACCAAAAAGTATTTTCTCCCACTTGCGTTCTTCTTGGGTTAGGGTTTCTGTAAAGCCAAAGTAATCCTGATAAGCCCGCTCTGCTGGCCCCATGGCTAGGACCAGATTGTCTGCATATTGCTTGGCGATTTTATCTCTCTTCTTGCGCTCTTTCTCTGCTTGGATACGGAGTTCTTGTTCGTAGTCAATTTTCTCCTTGCCTAGTTTGACAAGGTAGAGTTGGTCATCTTGTTTTCCAAGTAAAAAGGGTTTGATACATTTTTCAAGGACTTCTTCCATCCGAGCCTTCTTCTTTGGCTCTGCCTTGATCCAACTTCCTCCTTGAAAGACTTCTAAGAAGAGCTGGTAGTCTCTCTCAGGCGCAAATTGATTACCGCGATTGGGTTTGAAAACACCTTTTTCCCAGAGCCACTTTAGAAGACGCTCGTCAAAGTCACTTTTTTTGACCTTGATTTTCTCCTTTTTCTGGGCTTTTCTGGTCAGATTTTCAACCTTTCTGAGTAGTTTTTCTTCCTCTTCTAGTTGCTGGTCAAGGGACAATCGATGAAAATGACGAACACAATCGCTGCCAATTGGAAAGAGGCGTTGACCTGTAACACCGTTAAAGAGTTCGTAGGCGTATTTGATAGCATTCCCACAAACACAATTGCTACGGCCGATACCATTAAAAATCAAGGAAACTTCATTCCATTCCTTGGTAGCTTGTTCCCAAGTATCCGCTTTTGAAGCCTGTAAAACCGCATCATGTAGGGATTTTCTAACTGGAAGTGTCATGAGGTCTCCTTTCTAGATTATACTTTTACAACTTGAACCTCGTCTTTACCGAGTAGTATCAAGTATTTTTCAATATTTTCAATCGAATAGGCTCGTGATAAGGCCTCTCCATAAAGGGCTAATTGACCACGATAGCGGTCTATGAGTTGACTTGGCTCATCATAGCGGTCTGTCTTGTAATCGAAAAGAACGATACAATCCTCATAAAGCAGATAGCCGTCCAAGATTCCACGGACAACGAAGTCTTCCTGACTCTTTTGGTCTCGTTTGAGCATGGAGAAAGGTTGCTCGCGATAGAGATGGTCGGTATTGGTAAGAATTTCTTGACCAAGTGCTGTGTCAAAGAATGCAAGGATTTTAGCAAGATTGATCTTGTCTTTGACAGCTTGGCTGGTTTGAACGTGTTTGAGAGTTTCTGCCAGGCTAGCAAGGGTTGGTCGCTGACTGAGGGCAATTCTCTGCATGAGTTCGTGGGTGGCACTCCCAATCTCGGCTCCTGTTACCTTTTCTTTGGTTGAAAAATCTGGCAAATCAAAGCTGATTTTCTTGTCTACTGACTGGCCTTGACCTGCAATCTCGACACCTTCCATATCCATAACTGGTTCGTAGAATTTCTTGATTTGGCTTGGGGTTTGAACACTTGGTAGTTCAATGGCTGCACGGTGAAGAGTATTATAAACTTCCACTTCTTTCAGCATTTCCAGAGCTTCTTTGATGGTTTCTGACTGGCGGTTATCTGCTTGAGAGCTATCTTGTAGAAGGCTCTTGTTTTCCAATTGACCAATAGTTTCTTTAGTCAACTGGTCTTCGCCAACAAAACGATAGCTAAAGTTGAGATTGTCCTTGGCAAACACTTTGTTGATAGCCCATATCCAATCTTGGAAATTCTTGGCTTGCAGTCTGGTATTGCTATTTAGTTTACCATTTTTAGCTGCTGGGAATTCCTTGGCTTCCAGCTTTTCACGCGAACCCTTGCCGACAAGATAGAGCTTTTTCTCAGCCCTCGTCATGGCAACATAAAGGAGGCGCATCTGCTCTGAATAGCTAGCCAATTGCAGTTCTTCCTCATTCTGGATATAAGTAAGGCTAGGAATGGAGAGTTTGATGGTTTTAGGATAATGAGCTTCCACTGCTCCTGTCTCCATTTTGGCAATATATTTGACACCTAGTCCATTTTTACGGCTGAGAATGACTTCTGACATGCTGTCTTGTTTATTAAAATCCTGATCCATATTGAGGATAAAAACGTACGGAAACTCCAGTCCTTTACTCTTATGGATGGTCATGAGTTCTACTGCATCCTTAGGCGGTGCGACTGCCACGCTAGCAAGATCGTGCTGGGCTTCTAAAACTTGGTCAATCATACGAATAAAACGAGACAAGCCCTTGAAATTGCTCTTTTCAAACTGGTCAGCCCGCAGAGCTAGGGCATAGAGATTGGCTTGTCTAGCAGGACCATTTGGTAAGGCTCCAACATAATCATAGTAAAAACGGTCATTATAAATCTTCCAAATCAAGTCATAGAGGGAGTGAGTTTTGGCATACAAACGCCAAGAAGCCAAGATATCCATGAATTGGTTTAGTTTTTCAGCTAAATCAGTATGAATTAAGTTTTTCTGGCTTGTTGCCTGTATTTGAGCATTGACCAGTTTTTCATAGAGATTTTCTTGGACCTTATCCTCTGCTTTCTGGAGGGACAAACGTGCCAACTCGTCCTCATCAAATCCAAACATAGGAGACTTCATGAGAGCAACCAAGGCATAATCTTGTAGGGGATTGTGAATGACACGAAGGGTGTCCAGCATGACTTGTACTTCTAAGGATTGGAGATAATTATTTTGCTCACCATCGGTTTTGACAGGGATCCCGTACTCAGACAAGGCGAGGAGAATCTGGTCATTTCGACTGCGGCTAGAGGTCAAAAGGGCAATTTCTTTAAAAGCAACACCTTTTTCCTGATGGAGGTTCAGAATCTCTTTGATGACTAAGCGCATTTCACCAGTTAATTTCGTTTCTGCTTGGCTCTCTTCTTCCTCTTGCCCGCTGTCGTCCTTATCGTAGAGGAGAAATTCCGCCTTGTTGTCTGGATTAGGAGTTAGTTTGCTATTAGCAAAGACAAACTGGTGCATAATGTCATAGTTGATTTCGCCGACCTCTTGGTCCATGAGACGTGCAAAAACATCATTGGTTGCTGACAGCACTTCTGAACTACTACGGAAATTTTCCTTGAGGAGAATGAGTTTGCCCTCTTTTGGATTTTGCGCATAGCGTTGGAATTTTTCATTAAAAATCTGCGGATCTGCCTGACGGAAACGGTAGATAGACTGCTTGATATCCCCTACCATAAAGCGATTGTGACCATTAGACAGCAATTCCAGCATCCGTTCTTGAATGTGGTTAGTATCTTGATACTCATCGACCATGACTTCATGGAAGCGTTCCTGATAAGCCTCACGAACTTGCGGGAAATTCTCTAAAATCTCAATGGTATAATGGCTGATATCAGCAAATTCAAAGGCATTTTCCTGACGTTTACGCTGACGATAAGCCTCCACAAAATCACTCATGAAAGTTTGGAAGGTCTTAGCTAGTTCCCAGGTGTCTCCATGATAACGTTCTTGATAGTCGAGAATGGTTATCTGGTCTGACAGTTGTCCTAGTTTAGCAAACTGGGCCTTTCTTTCTTCGTTGTAGGCATCCGCCAGGGGCTTCAAATCAGCCTTACGACTGGCATTAGTCAGAGCCCGACCATTTTTCTCTTTCGAAATTGCGACAACACGCGCAAGCACTGCTTGATAAGCTTGACTATCTGACTCTTGATTTAGGGAGCCAATTTCATCCAGAATCAACTGAACATTTTCTAGATAAGCAGCCTTTGAAAACTCCTTAGCATCATTATCCAGATGGTAACAGAAAAAGCTTTCCAAGTCCCAAAGGGCTTGCTGGATTTGCTCGGTTAGTTTGTCTTTTTCGCTAGTAAAATCTGCTTTTTCAAAGCCTTTGAGGAAAGAATCCTTCAGCCATTTCTGAGGATTACTGGTGGATTGGAGGAAGTCATAAATTTTATAGACCTGCTGGCGCAGACCACGTTCATCCTTGCCACGCCCTGCAAAGTTTTTCAGCAGATGACTAAAGGACTCTTTTTGTTTACCTTGGTAATGTGCTTCAAAGACCTCATGGAAGACTTCGTTTTTGAGAAGGAGTTGCTCGCTTTGATTTTGTAAAATACGGAAATTAGGCGCAATATCAATCAGATAGCCATGTTTGCCAAGGAATTTTTGTGTGAAGGAATCCATGGTACCGATGGCAGCGTTGGGTAGGTCTGCCAACTGTTTACCTAAGTGTTGTTTGAGGTCAACATCGCTACTTTCTTGGATTTGTTGGCTGATTTTCTTTTCCAAACGTTCCTTAAGCTCTGTCGCAGCCTTGACCGTAAAGGTTGAGATAAAGAGTTGAGAAATTTCCACACCACGCGCCAATTGGTCCAGAATACGCTCTGCCATAACAAAGGTCTTTCCAGAACCAGCCGATGCTGAGACTAGAATATTCTGAACAGAAGTGTAGATGGCTTCAATTTGCTCGGCAGTTTTCTTCTGTTCCTTGCTCGAATTTGCTTCTGCTTCTTGCAGTTTTTGAATTTCTTCCTCAGTTAAAAAGGGAATGAGCTTCATCGATTCAACTCCTCTCTTATTTTTTCAAACCAAGCTTGCTTGAGTTTCTCTCCGACCAGACGCTTGCCGTCAGCTAAGTCCAACTTCTCTAAGAAACGAGCTTGGCCTAAGTGGTAATTGGCTTCAAAGCCTGTAATGGCTTGGTGTTGCTGGACATATGGTGCAATACTTCTGCCATTTTCGCTATAAGGATTAATGGCGAACTGGCCTGCTAAAATCTTCTCAGCTGCTTTCTTGTAAAGATGGGCATTGTAGTCCAGTAGGAGCTGGAATTCCTCCTCCGTCAGCTGATTGGCCTTGTTTTTATTGTAAAATTCACCCAAATAACTGCTTTCTTTTTCTAAAAAGAGGCCTTGGTATTTCATAGATTTGCTGGCTTCTGCTACTGCTCCAGCCAGACTTTTAACGGCCATGAGAGATTGGACAGGCTCAGCCATTTCCAAGTACATGGCGCCGAAAAAGTTCTGCTCCCCTTCTCTTTTTAAGGCAGCTAGATAGGTTGGTAACTGGGAATTGAGCCCATTAAAGAAATGAGGAAACTGGAACTGAGTCAGACTGGATTTGTAGTCTACCACTCCTATCGCTCCATCAACTTTCAAACGGTCAATGCGGTCAACCTTACCTCGTACAAAGACACTGCGTCCATTGTCTAATTGAATAAAGGCTTGCTCTTTTCCACCAAAATTTGCCTCTTCATTGATGGTTTCAATAGCTGGATTGTGACGGAGAATGTGGCCAGTCGTCCGTGCGACATCAAGTAGAACTTCCTTGGTAAACTGAGCTTCCAAACTTTCTTGATAAATTGCTTCAAATTCCCGTTCCTGACTGGTTTCTTGAATAGCCTGTTCCAAACGTTGGTCAAAGGAATCTTCGTCAGGCAACTGCAAGGCACGTTCAAAAATACGGTGCAAGAAATTCCCATGACTACGGGCATCCGGACGCAGGCGCAATTCTTCCTGCAAGCCTAGAACATAACGGAGGAAATAACTGTATTGGTTCCGGTAAAACTCTGTCAAACCAGAGGTGGATAGGTAAAACTCCTGATCAGCAGGATAGAGCGCTTGTAAGGTGTCCTTAGCCAACTGCTTACTGCTTGGACTGGTTGGAAGGGCTGGATTTTCCAAACCTTGCTGGTCTAACTTTTTACCCATGACACGCGCCAGAACCTTAATAAATGTCAAATCTTGCTCACTATTACTTGTCTCGCCCTGCTGGTGATAGGCAACCAGACTGGACAAAAGACTGTGATATGAGCCCATATCTTCCTTAGACAGCCCTTTGTGATTCATCCTCTTCTCTTTCCGACTAAATCCAAAATGGACCAGCTCTTGAAGATAGGCTGACTCCTTACTTTCACTTTCGTTAAAAAGGCTTGGAGCTGACAAGATTAACTCTTTACGAGCAGAATTAACCAAGGAAAGCATAGTATAGCGATTTTTCTTGAGGTTTTCACTGCTGGCAATCAGCAATTGAACGCCTTCTTCGGTCGTTTGGTTTAAATTTTGTCTTTCTTCATCAGTTAAAAGGCTAGTATTTTGCGCAATTTTTGGTAAATTGTCCTGAGTCAGTCCAATGGCGTAGACAAAGTCAGCTGTCAGAGGGGCAATCAAATCGTAACTCTGCACCAGAACAGTGTTCACTGTTGCTGGAATGGTACGGTATTGGGACAAACTCATTCCAGAATGGAGCAAGGCTAGAAAGTCCTCTAGACTAACCTGTGAAGTAGCAAAAACAGTCGCAAATTGTTCTAAAACATGACAGAATGCCTTCCAAACTTCAGCTTGTCTTTCCTGTTCAAGAGTTTCCATAGTGGCTGTCAAATCTTGCAGTTGCTTGGTCACTGCACCTTCTTTTAGAAAGACATTCCACTTTTGCAAGAGATTTTCAGACTTCTGCTTTCGACTGGCAAACAGGGTTTCAAGAGGTGTTAAAATACGCAGACGAAGAGCATTTAATCGCTCTAAATTAAACTTTCCATGGTGGGATTTGGTAAAGGTTTGCTGAAAGGCTGGCAAGCCATTGATACCAAGATAGCGGATATATTGCTCAAAAGCATCAATATCAGCCTGGCTAAGGTCGGTATATAAACCCGTTCTGAGGAGGTTAATCAAATCTTCCTGACGGAAACGATAACGTTTTAAAGCCAAAATAGACTCGACAAACTGTGTCAAAGGGTGGTGGGCCATGGATTCGCTTCTACCAAGATAGAAAGGAATCTGATACTGGTCAAAAATGGTTTTCAGCGATAATTGGTAAGAAGCTACATCCCCCAAGAGAATACGAAAATGCTTGTAACTCAGGTCTGGATTAACATGCAATTTCTGACGAATACTACGCGCTACCAACTCCAACTCTTCTTTTTGAGTTAAGCAAGACCAGATTTGTAAGTTTTCACAGTCCTTATCATCGACATCCAAGGTGAATTCTGAAAAGTCATAAGAAGACTCCAGCAAACGAGAGGCCTTATCAAAACTATCCATCTTCTCATGAGTTTGAGAATAATTCTGAGCAGGTGTTTGGTATTTAGAGGCTAGATGATGGAGAAAGTCCACACTGGCTTGATAGAGATTGCCTTCAGCGAATGGGCTGGTATAAGCTTTCTTACTAGCATAGGCTCCAATGACAACCTCAACACCCTTGCCATGAAGTAAGTCCACAATCCGCTCTTCCTCAGCAGAAAAACGAGTAAATCCATCAATAACCAAGGCGATTTGAGTAAAATCACTACTAACTTTGTCATTCTCAATAGTCTCAATCAAATGGGACAACTGACTTCCTTGAGCCAACTGGCCTTGATTGAGATAAGCAGTTACCTTCTCAAAAATCAAGAGTAAATCGGCCCTCTTGTCCTCATCCGTCAAACTCTCCAAGTCCAAAAAACTCATCTGAGCTTTGGTCATCTCGTGGTAAAGCTCAATCAACTGCTGGATAAATTGAGGATCCTGCTTGATAGCTCCATAAACACGTAAATCCTTAGGATCAAGTTCGGCAAGGCATTTGTAAAAGGCCATCCCAAGACCAATGTCATCTAGACTGGTTTTAGCAGGCAAGTCATTCAAGATCAGGTAACGAGCCATTTGCGCAAAGCGCGTGACGGTAATCGCAAAAGAAGCTTGCTGGGACAAGCATTCCAGCACGGCGCGTTCCTTTTCAAAAGAAAGAGAGTTGGGGGCGATGTAGAAGACCCGCTTGCCAGCAGCAACTAGCTCTTCCGCCTCTCTGGTTAGAATTTCAGTCAAAGAAGTCCGAATATCAGTATAAAGTAATTTCATCTCTGCCTCGTTGGAATTTTTCATTACCTTTTATTATACCATGATTAGCCAGCCAAGTCTGAAAATAATCAGTTCTTGCTCACCTGTTGAAAAGAAAATGCCGGAAAGTTCCGACATTGTTTTAGTAAGCTAACTTCCTGAAAATAGGAGTAACCATAAGTTCCAGAAGGCAGTGATATTGATGAGGATATGAACCACTATTGGATAGTAGAGAGTTTTTGTCATGCGATACAATATAGCCAAAATAAGACCTCCACTAGCATAAATGAAAAAAGCAAGAGGTGTTAAAGCGAAATTGATATGAATGCAACCGAAAATAATAGCAGAAAGCAAGACATCTCCGTACCAAGGTGAGTTTTTGAAAAAGGTTGTCATCAGTACGCCACGATAAATCAACTCCTCGGCAATAGGGCCGATGAAGCAAACTATGAGCAAGAAATAGGGAAACTCCTGTCGCCCCATCATTTCTATCGTTTCATTCAAAGAAATTTGATTTGAGGACGAGGGTATGAAATAAGACAAGAGGAAGTCCGACATATACAAAATGATGTAGCCCAGTAAAAGGTAGATAAAGTACCTCAGCTGCCACTTGAAATGAAAAGTTTTCTTTCCAGCAAAAACTAGTAGATAGATGACCGCTAATAAAAGAACTCCACTCTCCATCAAAAGCAGAATCTGAAAAAACTCACGACTTGCTGGTAGATAGGGCTTCGCGAGATGATCGAAAAGCCTCCAAAACCAAGTTGATTTGTAAAAAATTAAGGACAATGCTAGTAAAATTTGAATAACCCGTTTTTTCATATAAAACCCTCTGTTTTTCTTGATAAGCTTACAAAACACTTAGTTGAATCACAAGTTTAGTATAGCATTTCTTTTCAAGATATCCTCTTCAAATCATGAATTACCATCAAAACGTCCTAAACTGTAAAATCAGTTAGCCCCAAGCTTCCTATCAATTTCTTCTCCAAAATATGCTATAATAATACCAAAAGATAAAGAAGGAAGTCTTATGATTAAACTACTAGCCTTGGATATGGACGGAACCCTCCTCAATGAAGCCAAGGAAATCCCACAAGCTCACATCACAGCCATTCACCAAGCTATTAAAAAAGGTGTCAAACTGGTTCTCTGTACGGGTCGCCCGCTTTTCGGTGTCCTCCCCTACTACAAAAAACTGGGACTTGACCTCCAGAATGAGTATGTCATTGTCAATAATGGTTGCTCAACCCACCAGACCAGTGACTGGAGTCTAGTTGACTGGCAAGAACTCAGTCCAGCTGACATTGAATACCTTTATGACCTAGCTGAAAAAAGCGACGTCCAGCTAACTCTTTTTGATGAAGAACATTATTTTGTCCTCGGTGGTAAACCTAATCAAATCGTTCAAAATGATGCCAAACTTGTTTTTTCAGACCTAACTGAAATTTCCCTTGAGGAAGCCACTAGTGGCAAATATCGGATGTTCCAAGGTATGTTTTTGGGTACCAAAGAACAAACAGACGATTTTGAAGAGCGTTTTGCCAAGGAACTTTGCCAACGATTCAGTGGAGTTCGTTCGCAGCCTGTTATTTATGAAGCCATGCCACTTGGAACGACAAAGGCTACTGCTCTTTCTCGACTAGCAGATATTTTGAATATCAAGCCATCAGAAATCATGGCTATGGGCGATGCTAATAACGATATTGAAATGCTCCAATTTGCAGGGCTTGGAATTGCAATGGGAAATGCCAGCGATTATGTCAAATCCCTTGCGGATGCCGTTACAGCAAGCAACGAAGAAGACGGTGTTGCGCGTGCCATTGAGAAATATATTTTATAATTAAGAAACCCAGTTCGTGTCAACTGGGTTTTGATATTTAAGAATTCCTAAAACTTTAGAAACTCTTTAGAAATCCTTGAGCTTTCTTTGATTTCTATGCTTTATACTAAAGTTAACAAAATAAATCAAAAGGAGAGAATCATGAAAACAGTACTTGACATTCATGGATTGTCCAAAAACTTCGACAAACAAGCTATTCTTCAGGATCTTCATCTAACCATAAGAGAGGGAGATATTTATGGACTTATAGGAAAGAATGGAGCTGGGAAGACTACCTTAATAAAAATCATTACGCAACTACTCTTTGCGGATAAAGGGACTGTTTCCCTCTTCTCCAGCCAAGCAGAACATGAGTGGACCAAGGCTCTATCTCGAGTTGGTTCAGTGATCGAATCACCTGTAGCTCATAATCACCTAACAGCCTATCAAAATCTGAAATATTACTGTATGATTCGTCATATTCCAAATGCTGATCAAGTCATTCGAGAAACGCTGGACTATGTAGGTTTGTCAGATACAGGTAAAAAAGTCTTTCGAGATTTCTCACTGGGAATGAAGCAAAGACTTGGCATCGCTATTGCCCTTCTCTCCAAACCAGACTTCCTGATCTTAGATGAACCTATCAATGGACTTGACCCAATTGGTATCAAAGAATTTCGTCTGATGATTCAACGCCTCAATCAAGAAAAAGGAATCACCATTCTCATCTCTAGCCATATCTTGTCAGAACTCTACCTCATAGCTAATCGCTTTGGTATTTTAGATCAAGGCAAGATTATCCGTGAAATCAGCAAAGCTGAATTTGAAACACTAAGTGAGGATTATATTGTGCTTAAGACAGCTGACAAAGAGAAAGCTTGCCAAGTATTGAAAGAACAAATCCAGCTCCAGTTCAAGGTTGTCAATCCTGAAAACGAAATCCACATCTTTGGTCAGGAACAAGATGTCAAACAGATTCTTAAGGACTTAACCTTGGCAGATGTCGCTATTGACGAGATTTACTACGCACGTCAAAACCTAGAAGAATACTTTACTCAATTAGTCGAATAGGAGGAAAATCATGATACATACCATTCAAGCAGACTTTTACCGTCTTTTCCGTTCCAAAGGTTTTTGGATTACAGAGTTCATTCTCTTTTCTCTCATGCTAATGGGCGCAAGTATTGGAGCTACTGGCCATCTGATGGCAATCCAGACAGAAGAGCCAGAAATTCCAACCCATGGTTGGGACGGTGTACAAGCACTTATCAACGCATCTAGTCAAGGTTCAAACCTCGTTTTTCTCTGCATCGTCCTAGCCTGCCTCGTTCTTGGAGTTGATTTAATCGGCAAACTCTATAAAAATAATTTAACAGTGGGTGTTTCTCGTACCGAGTTTTTCCTTGCCAAAGCTTTTGTATTGACTTGTATTGCACTTTTGCAAGTCATCATCAGCCTTGTGATTGCCTTTATTCCAGCAACGATCTTAAATGGATTTGGAACTATGCCTGATGGCTTTATTGGCAATCTACTGATAACCATTTCCCTTCAATTCCTTTGCCTCCTTGCTTGGCTTTCCATTGTTTCCTTCATCCTCTATGTTAGTCATTCTTATCTTGCAGTATTTATTGGATATTTGGTCAGCTCTATCTTACTCTCTATGCCAATGCTCATCTTCCCAAGTATCAAAATTTTGCCATATTTATCATTGCAGTTTTTCTATGCTATGACTGCTAATAGTGAATCCATTTTCTATACACTTATAGTTACCTTAGCTGTGATTGTAATCTTTAATCTAAGTGGACTGGCAGTTTTCAAAAAGAAAAGTCTATAATAAAACGACCTCCTCTAGCCTACAGAGGAGGTTTGTTTCGTTAAAAGTAAATGAAAACCGACAACCACTGCCCATCTGTTCTTAGTTTCATCTCTGCACCGAGAAGATGGCATAATTCCTCAGTGATATAAAGGCCTAAACCAGATGATTCTTCAGTATCAGATAGATTTTCAGAATAAAAACGGTTGCTGAGCTTTTCTATTTTTTTGATGGGCTGTTTGACAAGGTTTGCAATCTCTAAGACAAGCTGTTCCTTTTCCTTTCTCAAAGATAGTCGCGCTTCTTCCTTGCCATGTTTGAGGACATTTCCAAGCAAATTTTGTAAAATACGATCCAGTAAGTCTTCATCGGTCCTCGTTGTTAAACCAGCTTCAACCTTAAAATCAAGCGTGATATTTGCCGCCTGAAAAACATCATAATAAGCCAGAGTCTTTTTGGTAATAAAAGCGGAAAGGTCCACTTCTTCCAGTTTCGGTTTGACAGCTCCTTCCATCAAACGACGATATTCTAGGAGAGCCTCCAAACGTTTAGAAACTAAATCAAGATGCTGGGCTATTTTTTGTAAGGTTTCTGATTTATCTTCAGGAGATTTTATCAATTGTTGGGTGTAGCCTGAAGCGATAGTTAGAGGTGTCCGAATATCATGGGCGATATTGCTGATGGCCATATCCAGAGTTTGCTTTTCCCTTTTCATAACCAACCGAGATTGTTCCACTTCCTGAAATAGATTCTCAATCTGCTGGTAGAGACGTAAAAAATGTTTGGAAAAAATGTTGACTCCGACTCTTTTCATACTACCCGTGAGAATCTTGTCTTCAATCTGTTGACTCAAGTTTTTAAGTGCTAGATGGTAGCGAATTAATGCAATCGATAAAATAATTAGGAGTACCAGTAGAACAAAAATTATCATGTAGGTCATTGCTTGTCTCCTTTTAATCTTACCCCAACGCCCCAGATGGTTTCAATATATTCTTGATTTGGGTCAAGCTGGTTTAATTTTTTACGAAGATTACTTAAATGCGTATTGAGGGTATTATCTCCAGGGAGATAGCTCTCCTCCCAGACCAATTCATAAAGTTCTTCCTTGGTGAAAATTTTCTTAGGATGTTTGAGGAGAGTCTGGAGAATCAAGCATTCTTTCTTAGCAAGACGAATCGTTTCCTGGCTATTTTTGATTTCAAAACTTTCTGCATCAAACTGGATATTTTTCAAATTTTGTGGCAGATTTTCAGTTTTTTCTATTTCCATAGGCTGTTTTTCTACGCTTTGACGTAATTGAACAGTAACTCTGGCAAAGACTTCGTCCAAATCAAAAGGTTTGACTATGTAATCATTAGCACCGTCTAAGAGGTATTGACTGATTAACTTCTTATCGCTCAAAGCTGTTAGCATAATGACTGGAGTTTGACTTTGTTTCCTGATAGCTTTTAAAACCTGATCCCCATTTTTCCCAGGAAGCATGATATCGAGCAAAACGAGGTCAATCCCCCCTTGGTCAAAATGCATGATTCCTTCTGTCCCAGAAAAGGCTTGAATCACCTCATGCTCCTCAGTGAGAAGTGTTCGCAAAATCTCTTGAATGTCACTATTGTCTTCAATAACCAATATCCTAGCCATAAATACCAACCTTTCTGCAACTATTATAGCATGTTTTATTGATAAAGCTTAAACAGAAAAGCTCCTCGCATAAAAACGCGAGAAAGCCTTAGAGGGTTAAAATATAAAATCTACTTGCTAGATGACCGAGTATATTATAGTTGCTAATAAGAAGTTAGTCTAGCAGAATGAATCCCTCATTTCTCACATACTAATCCGTAATTCGTTGATACATTTCGGGTCTTCTATCTCGAAACAAGCCCCAGTTTAGGCGTTCGCTCGCTCCCTTGTCTAGGTCATAAGTAGCTAACAGAACAGCTTCAGCTTGTCTTTCAGCTAGCTCTAGAATAGCTCCTGTTTCATCCGTCATAAAGGATGAACCGTAGAAGTCAAGACTGGAACTCTGTCCACCATTTTCCTCACTTGGAGTGACTTCCTCTAATCCATAACGATTGGCTGCGATGACTGGAACAATATTTGCTGCTGCGTGTCCTTGCATGGTACGTTGCCAATGGCCACAACTGTCTGTATCCAAAATCGGCTCTGAACCGATGGCTGTTGGATAAAAGAGCAATTCAGCACCATTCAATGCAAGACAGCGCGCTGTTTCAGGGAACCATTGATCCCAACAGATACCGATCCCAATCTTGGCATAGCGAGTATCCCAGACCTTGAAACCAGTGTTACCAGGCGTGAAATAAAACTTTTCTTGATAATAATGATCATCTGGTATGTGGGTCTTTCGGTAAACGCCCAGCACTTCCCCATCTGCATCAATAACGGCAATAGAGTTATACAAGACATTGCCATCTTTTTCATAGAAACTGATTGGTAAAACGACCTTTAGCTCCTTTGCAATGGTTTTAAAATGCTGAATAGCTGTATTGTCTGTCACCGACTGGGCATGCTGGTAGTAGTCATACTGACGTTCCTGACAGAAATAAGGACGTTCAAACAACTCTGGTAAGAGAATGATTTGTGCGCCTTGTTCTGCAGCCTGACGTACTAAGCGCTCCGCTGTTTGAATATTTGTTGCCACATCCTTGGCACATTGCAACTGAATGGCTGCAACTCTTACATTTCTCATCTTTTTCTCCTATTCTGGGATTTGTTGGGTGATACAGTGGATATTGCCACCACCTAAAAGAATATCTCTGGCTGCTATTCCGACAATTTTACGGTCTGGAAAACACTTACTGAGGATATCTAAGGCCACTTGGTCATTGACATCTTGAAACTGGGGAACAAGGACAGCCTTGTTAGCGATATAGAAATTGACATAGGAAGCAGCAAGCCTTTCACCTGCGTATCGCTCTTCTTCTCCTTCTTCATAGATGTAGCCTGGCAAATCTTCTTCTGTCACAACTTGTCGAACTGCAGGGATAGGCAATTTATGAATGATAAACTTCCGTCCTTTTGCATCTGTTTCCTGTTCTAAGAGCTCTAAATCAGCTACTGACATTGCATATTGAGGATCAGTTTCGTCGTCCGTCCAAGCCAAAACAAGCTCAGCAGGACCAACAAAGGCAGCAACATTATCAACGTGTTCATTGGTTTCGTCCTGATAAATACCATAAGGAAGCCAAATGACTTTTTCAGCTCCAAGGCACTCTAATAAGGTATTTTCGATTTCATCCTTACTAAGATGAGGATTGCGACCAGAACTAAGCAAGCAACTTTCAGTCACGAGAATGGTTCCTTGACCATCGCTATGTATCGCTCCGCCTTCCAGGACAAAAGGTTTAACATTATAGACAGGCATTTCCAAAGCCTCAGCAAAACGACTGGCTACTTGGTCATCATCTTCATAATCTTGATAAAGACCATCAACAGCACCACCCCAAGCATTGAAAGACCAGTCTACTGCCAACTTTTCCCTTTTATCATTAAGGAGAATGGTTGGGCCAGTATCACGCGCCCAGGCATCATTGGTGAAAATGTCTAAATAAACAACGCTATCTCCAAGGTAGTCTTGGGCTTCAGCTAAGTAGTCTTGCTCTACCAAAAGATAAACTCTTTCCCCTTCTGCAATGGTTTTTATAATCTGGCTAAATGCTGCTTTAGCAGCTTTTCCTTGAAAAGGCCATGATCCTGGTCGAGTCGGCCATATCATGAGGGTACCATGATGGGGCTCGTATTCTGCTGGCATGCGATAGCCTAATTTTTTGGGACTGTCCATCATGATAATCTCCCTTTAAAATCTTTATAGCCAAAGGATTTGACTAAGCTACAGTCTCCCTGTTCGTCCATAAGATAGAGACTTGGCAATCCAATACCATTAAAGGTATTATTTTTGACAAAGGAATAAATGGCCATATCTTCAAAATAAAGTCTGTCTCCGATTTGAACTGGATTTTCAAAGCTATAATCACCAATCACATCTCCTGTCAGACAAGTATTGGAAGAAAGTCTATATGTATGGGCCTTTTCCTGTGCCTCAAAGGCATTTCTCAAAGGTGGACGATAGGGCATCTCAAGTACGTCAGGCATATGGCAGGTCGCAGAGGCGTCTAAAACCAAGATTTCCATACCGTTTTCGACAATATCCAATACTTCAGTTGCTAGATAACCTGCATTGAGTGCAATGGCTTCACCCGGCTCGATATAGATTTCAAGATTGTAAGTTTCTCGGATACGCTTGATTTCTGAAATCAGCAAATCCACATCGTAACCTTCTCTTGTGATGTGGTGTCCGCCCCCCATATTGAGCCATTTGACTTGATGTAAGTAGGGACCAAACTGCGCTTCTACAGCTTTCAAAGTTGTCTCTAAATCATCTGCTCCCTGCTCGCAAAGGGTGTGAAAATGAAGACCATCCACCAAATCTAGTAAATCACTCGGAATCTTATCTAGTGTAACGCCAAAACGAGAGCCAGGTGCACAAGGGTCGTAGAGCGCGTGGTCACCCTGTGTTGAACATTGAGGATTGAGACGTAAACCTACACTGATACCAGCATCTCGGCAACGAGGACCGTGCTTACGCAACTGTCTTTCTGAGTTAAAGACGATATGGTCTGTTATCTCAAGTAATTCCTCCAAGTCCGCTTCCTTGAAAGCTGGTGCAAAGACATGAACTTCCCCCGGGAACTCTTCTCTAGCGAGCTTAGCTTCATAGAGACCACTGGCAGTTGTGCCAGATAGATACTGGCTAATCAAGGGATAGGTTTTGTAGAGGGAATAAGCCTTCTGGGCAAGTAGAACCTTGCAACCAGCTTCTTCTTGAACATATTGTAGGATGCGGCAGTTGCCTTCTAACTTTGCTAAGTCAACAACATAGGCTGGTGTTGGTACTTGTTCTAGCTTCATTAGTCCACCATTTGTGGATTTTCAACCACAACCCATGGCAAACCATATTCATTCAAAGCTTCCATAAATGGATCTGGATCCAACTCTTCAAGGTTGTAAACTCCTGGTTGTTTCCAAGTACCGTTCATAACCAATTTTGTCCCAATCATGGCTGGAACTCCTGTCGTGTAAGAAATTGCTTGTGAACCAACTTCTGCGTAACATTCCTGATGGTCGCAGACATTGTAGATGTAGATGGTCTTCTCAACACCATCTTTTACACCAGTAAAGATACAGCCGATATTGGTTTTACCAACAGTGCGTGGGCCAAGGCTGGCAGGATCTGGAAGCAAGGCTTTTAAGAATTGGATTGGAACGATGTCTTGTCCGTTGAAGTTAATGGCATCCGTACGAAGGAGACCAACATTTTCCAAGCATTTCATATGCGTTAGATAAGATTGACCAAAAGTCATAAAGAAACGAATGCGTTTGACACCTGGAATGTTCTTGGCCAATGATTCAATTTCTTCATGGTGAAGGAGATACATGTCTTTTTGTCCGACCTGAGGGAAATCATACTCACGCTTGATAGACATGGCTTCGACTTCGACCCATTTTCCATCTTCCCAGTAAGAACCTGGCGCAGAAACCTCACGTAGATTGATTTCTGGGTTGAAGTTGGTCGCAAATGGATAACCGTGGTCACCACCATTACAGTCTAAAATGTCGATATAGTGGATTTCATCAAAGTAATGTTTGAGTGCATAAGCCGAGAAAACACTAGTCACACCTGGGTCAAAACCAGAACCAAGAAGAGCAGTCAAGCCAGCTTCTTTGAATTTCTCTTGATAAGCCCATTGCCATGAGTAGTCAAAGTAAGCTGTAAAACCAAGTTCCTTGCAGCGCTTTTCGTAGATAGCACGCCACTCAGGGTCTTCCGTATCCTCAGCCTCATAGTTAGCTGTATCGATATAGTGGACTCCAGTTGCCAAACAAGCGTCCATAATGGTTAAATCTTGATATGGTAAAGCTACGTTCAAAACAGCTTCTGGCTTGTAGCTTTCAATCAGGGCAATTACTTCTTCAACCTTGTCAGCATCAAGAGCAGCTGTCTCAATCTTTGTACTTGTTTTACCTTCTAATTTAGCCTTCAAGTCATCGCATTTTGACTTGGTACGGCTAGCAATCATAATCTCTGTAAAGGTTTCGCTATCTTGGCAAATCTTTGAAATAGCAACTTGGGCAACGCCCCCACATCCAATAACTAATAAACGACCCATTTTTTTCCTTCCTCTTCTTCTAAAATATCCTCAACATATTTGGGCAACATAAAGGCTCCCACGTGTAAGTTTGCAGTGTAGTATTCTGTGAAAAGCTGGCGTTTTTTCCAGCCCTCCTTGTCAAAATCTTTGACGGGGTGGTATTTTTTCGATGCAAATCCAAACAACCAATAGCCAGCTGGACTGGTTGGGATGTGGGCCTGATAGACCCGACTAATTGGAAAGGCCTGATTGACCTTGCGATGCATGCTTCGGCAAGCAGACTCATCCTCGTCAAAGAAAGGACTCCCATGCTGGTAAATCATGATACCGTCTTCTTTCAAGGCTCTATAACTGTTACCGTAAAATTCCTTGGTAAAGAGACCTTCTGTATGGCCAAATGGATCTGTCGCATCGTTGATGATAATATCGTAGTCATCTTCACAGTTTCGCAAAAAGCGTAGCCCATTTTGGTAGTAAATGGTAACACGAGGGTCATCTAGCCCCGCAGCAAAGTCTGGGAAATACTCTCGGCAAACCTCTACCAACATCTCATCTGGTTCCACAATATCAATTTGTTCCAATTCTGGATACAGTGTCAAAACTTGAGCAACACCGCCGTCGCCACCCCCTATTACCAAAACTTTCTTGGGATTGGGATGGACAGCCATGGGAACGTGAACGGTCATTTCATTGTAGACAAAGTCATCTGCATCTGAAAACAAGACATGCCCATTTAAAATCAGTATTTTCCCAAAAGCTGGTGTATCCAAGACTTCGATATCCTGCCATTCACTTTTACCAGCGTAGAGTTGCTTGGCTGTTCTCAGGGACAATTTCACATCTGGAGTATGAACTTCAGAAAACCATAAATCCATCTAGTTCTCCTTTCTCTTAATGACGTTGATGTGATTGACCTCAGGATCTTCCGTCCCTTGGAGGGAGCAACCACGTTCCTTGGCAAATTGGATATAGTCTACAATTTCACGTGTAATGCGTTCACCAGGAGCCAAGATAGGAATCCCTGGAGGATAGCACATGACAAATTCTCCACAGACCTGTCCAACAGATTCGTCTAAAGACAAACTTTTTCTCTCTGAATAGAAGGCTTCTTGTGGAGACAGCACTAACTCGGGCTGAATATATTCTCCAGCTATCAAGTCCTTCCCATCTCGTGAATAAAGTCTCTTGATATCAGCCAAAGCACCGACTAAGCGCTCGATGTCTTGGATACGATCACCAATCGAAATATAGGCCAAGATATTGCCAATATCACCAAACTCAATCTGAATGTCGTATTCGTCTCGTAGGAGGTCATAAACCTCGATACCTGTTAAGCCAATACCCTGAGTGTAAACTGACAGCTTGGTCACGTCAAAATCACAGACCGACACACCATCTATTAACTCTTTTGAGTAGGCATAGTAGCCACCTATGGCATTGATTTCACGACGAGCATACTCGGATAGCTCAATGACCTTCTCAAACGACTCTTTACCACGAAGGGCCAAGTTGCGACGTGAAATATCTAAACTAGCCATCAACAAGTAAGAGGCGGATGTTGACTGGGTAAGATTGATAATCTGACGAACGTATTCAGGATTCATCTGCTCCCCGATAAGTAAAATAGAGCTTTGGGTCAAACTCCCACCAGACTTATGCATGGAAACTGCAGCCATATCAGCACCTGCATCCATAGCAGAAATTGGAAGTTTATCAGTAAAATGTAAGTGTGCTCCGTGGGCCTCATCCACTAAAACCATCATACCAGCTTCATGAGCCATTTTTGTCAATCCCCTTAGGTCTGAACAGATTCCGTAGTAAGTAGGATTGTTAATCAAAATGGCCTTGGCATCTGGATGGTCCTTTATGGCTTTGGCTACTCGATCATTTTCAAGACCTAAAGCGATACCAATTTTAGGGTTCACACTCATCTCGATATAGATGGGAATGGCACCACATAGAACCAACGCATTAATAGCAGATTTGTGGACATTACGTGGCAGAATAATCTTATCTCCAGCCTTGCAGGTGGAAAGAATCATAGTCTGCACCGATGAAGTTGTTCCCCCAATCATGAAAAAGGCATGGGCTGCTCCAAAAGCATCTGCTGCCAACTCCTCTGCATCCCGAATAATCGAAATGGGATGACCTAGATTATCCAAGGGTTTCATCGAATTGACATCAATGCCAACACATTTTTCTCCTAACAGTTCGACAAGTTCTGGATTTCCTCGTCCACGCTTGTGACCTGGCACATCAAAGGGGACAATCCTTTTCTTGCGTAATTTCACCATGGCCTCATAAATTGGGGCTTGGTTTTGATCTAACTCTTTCAAGACATACTCCTTTACTGTATTTTTAGCGCTTCAAGAAGACGAAGACGACTAAAGGTTGACTCATGAAAAAAGAGCAGGTTTTCACCTGCTCTGCAATCTTCTGACGTTTTTATGTTTGTTTCTGTTGAGTATGTCTTTTCCAGATGTTTCCAAACTCTCTAGTAGCAAATATTACGTACTTTATTGATCGTTTCACAAGATGACGTGTGCTTTCACCACACTAAAAATTTATGAATTAGGACAAGTGTCCTAACATCAACTTATAAAAGTAGGCTTTTAACCCTATCAATAATGTGGTTTTTCAACCACGCTTCGGCATTCAACCCTGCCTGTCCGTAGGCATTTTTTACTCGGGTTTATATTTGCTAGAAAACATCATCTCATTTTCTAAGCTTTATTACTATATCATACTTCCAACACTCTGTAAAGTACTTTTTTGAAAAAATATCTATTTTTGTTCGGAAAAATAATATTTTATATAGATTTGTATAAGTTTAATAGTGTGAAAACGGATATAAAAAGAACTAGAAGGCTCTAGTTCTCAGATTTTGTATTTAACGAATACTATGCTTATTCATCTTTTGTTCAAAGATAGTCGTGATAATCTGACGCAATTCTTCTCTTTCTTTTTCAGGAATTTCACCACTTGTTTGAGCTGCAGCGTAGAGTTCAGGGTGTTCAATTGAAATGCGTTTAATCGTACGTGTCGTAGCATGTTTTCTTACAAAAAACGGAATTCGCTTAATCAAGTCTTGTGGTACTAGAGCAAGAATCTTCTCAGCAGTTTCCTTGTCACTAATCTTAGATGTCGTAAGCCCCTTCTTAATCATTTCCTGTTCTTTTTCTGTAAAATCTTTTAATTCCATTCGATTAGTCCTCCTATTTTCTCTAAGTTAAATTATATACCAATCCAAATAAAACTACAAATGGACTGTTTTGAAATATGTGCAAAACTTTAAAGAGTGGTTTCTGGCTACTAATGATTAACTCATTAAAAATATAAATGTCCTAGGATTACTGTCACATCTTACCACTATTAAAGCTTAACCCACTTATCATTATCCATGATGAAAGGCTTTGCCAATCCGTCACCTGTATAGTCCGCATACTTGGTGCCTAAATACTTGTAACAATCTTCCTTGCTGGCAAATTTAATCGCTTGATAGGGCTCTTCAAAAGTCAATTTCTCTACAAATAAGAAACCATCATCAGCAGGCACTAAGACTCCAACGTGGCCTACAAACAGATACTCACCATCCAGATTATCGTGCAAGACTACAGATAACATTCGAGCTTTATCGTTAAATTGAAACTGGGAGAAGAATGTTTCCATCTTTTCAGCGTGAACCTTGACATCCGTCGTTGCTTCAGTTGGAACTCTCGAAAATAGAATATCAAATTCTTCCTTATCTTGTGAATCAAAGACCTTTCCCTTATCAATCGCATCGTTATCTATGAAAAGCAATTGGTCATTTTTTTCAAGTTTTGGAATGGTGACTGAATTTTTCAAAAGACAATAACTATTGATACGACAGTTTGTACCAACGAAATCGCCCTTCTTTTGATTCCAAAGGTTGCTAATTTTTTCAACATCGTATTCGGTGTGAGTAAAGGAAGTGAAATCTCCTGATAAACCTGTCGAGCCGACAATGGTATTATAATCATTTACAAGATTAAAAAATGCATCAACACTATTTGGATCCAAATGGGCTGATAAGAGAGATTTGACCTCTTCTGTACTTACCTGATTGTTTAGGTTGGTGTATGAAGCTTTCCATGGAACTTTAGCTGAACTGGTTTGCCTTTGATTCGTCCGTTCAGAAGTAGTATTTTGTTGTTGACAAGCTACCAAGCCTAAAAATAAGACAGAACAGATTCCTAATGTCGCTAATTTTCTTGATTTCTTCATCTTCTTCTCCTTTTAAAGGTTTAGTAACTAGCCTTATTATACTATATAAATTGAACTTAAGACCCTAATCTTCATCCACTACTTTTTAGAAAATCACAAATCCTTTTTGAGAGATGACAAGCTGATTCTCCGATTCTTGGCAATTGCTTGCTAGTGCTACGGTTTCCTTCTCTAAAAGATACTCTTCTTTTGATTGGTTGAATATTGCTTTTAGGACCTGTCCATCGTATTTCCATTCCAAAGCTACTACATCAGCTTTGATTTCTTGAAGGCTATACTTACCATGCTGAATGGTTGATGATGTGTGTTTGCGAATCTTGATTAGCTTCTTCATGAAATTCAGCATATCACTGTCACTTGATACACGTTCCCAAGGCATACAACGTCGACAATCTGGGTCTGGACCGCCAGTCAAGGATAACTCTGTTCCATAATAGATGCAGGGTGTTCCTTTTTGTAAAAAGAGAAAGGCTAGGGCTGATTTAACCAGTTGAACATCCTCATTGGCCGTCCACAAAATACGTTCTGTATCATGAGAATCCAAGAGATTAAACATAACCTCTGAAATCTGCTGTTTGTAATACATAGATTGGACATTGATTTCATCGATGAACTGATCTGTCTTCTTAATTCCTCGTAAGAAATACTCCTTGATACTATCAGATAAAGGATAATTCATGACTGCATGGAACTCATCCCCATTTAGCCAAGGCTGAGATGTATGCCAGACTTCTCCTAGGATATAAAGATCAGGCTTTTTAGCTAAAACTGCCTTACGAAAATCCCTCCAAAACTGATGGTCAATCTCATTAGCCACATCCAAACGCCAAGCATCGATATCAAATTCTTCAATCCAATAAGTCGCAACCTTTAAAAGATACTCCTTAACCTCTGGATTGGCTGTATTTAGCTTAGGCATATAGCCCTCAAAACCAAAAGCATGATAGGGCAAGTCTCTCTTATTAGCAAGCTTATCAGTCGTCACTGGGAATCGTTGAATACGGAACCAATCTTTGTAAGCAGACTCCTCACCGTTTTCGATAACATCTTGCCATTGAGGAGATTGCGAACCAATATGATTAAATACAGCATCCAGCATGATTTTCATGCCACGCTGATGAGATTGTTCGACCAGCTCCCGAAAGGTCTCCTTGTCTCCAAAATGACGGTCAATTTCTAAGTAATCTGTCGTATTGTACTTATGATTGCTCGTAGATTCAAAGATAGGACAAAGATAAAGTCCAGTAATACCCAAGTCTTGCAAGTAATCCAGATGGTCAACAATCCCCTGTAAATCACCACCAAAGAAATCATCACTATTAGGTGTGATAGATGAATCCCAGTCTAAAGTCCCTTCTGGGTTTAATCGAGTATTTCCATTAGCAAATCTCTCAGGAAATATCTGATACCATACCGTATTTGAAACCCAATCAGGAACCTGGCATGCATCAATTTCATGAAGATAAGGCAACTTAAATCCGTTTCCAATGGCATGAAGATTTTCTAGAGAATTTTCCACACACCCTTTATCGCCATACAAAATGCTTTGGCCTTCTGTATCCTTGAGTTCAAAGAGATACTGGATACGTGCAAAGTCGACGGACACTTCAACCTGCCAATGGTCAAATAAGGCATCAGAAGTTATCTTGGCCATTTTCTTTGTATCTTGATAGAACTCCTCCATAAAAATAAAAGGATCACCATAATGCAAGTTGATGCTTTCAATATCCCCTTTCTTAGTTCTAATCCGAATATGAAGTTTCTTATCCTTGTAAAGATAGGCATACTCTGACTCAGGTCTATGGTAAATAGCACTTAATTCCATTAATTTGTCTCCTAGAGTTTTAATTCCAATTTTACGCAAACGTTTTCATAATTGTGATTCTAGTATACTACTTTCGTATTTTATTTTCAAGGCTTGTCCGTAGATTCTAGTGGTTTGGTTCTATAAATAAAAAAGTAGCCAGTCTTACAACTTGCTACTTTTCAAATGATGATTTACAAATATCTTTGCAACCACTCTATTTTTTTAAAATCCTTATTGTTATTGTGCTCATTTCGATAAGAATCTTGGGAAGAAGCCTTGTAAACGCTTAAAAACTGTTCCAAACTTGGAACGCGAAAAGTGATGTCATCGAGATGAATCAGCTCTATATCCGATTCCGAAACTCCTGCAAAATCTGGTAAAGAATCAATACTTCCGAATTCAACACTCAGACCATCCTTTTGGAATTCATGCTCATGAATATCTATTAAGGCGTAACCTAAGTGATTCATCACTTTCATTATCTTGTCCCAATCATAGATTCTGAGATGGTCAGGAGCTTCCCAACCTCTAGAGTCACCAGGCACATGAATGTCAATGTCAGACGGCCCCCATTCGTCATTTGAACGGTATTCAAACCCCAAAGACCCCATGAGCGTCGGAGTGATTCCGACTTGGTTTAAATGAGAACAGATTGTTCGAAATTCATCAAATAGAGAATTCATTCCTCCTCCAATCGTTGATATAGAACTTAATTTCGTTGTGAATAATAAACTAATTTTTACCTTCTACTCTTTCGGTTTTGAAAATACTTCAACTCGCTGAGCTAAAACTTTGATTTCTACAGGTAGGTTATCCGATTTATCGCCATCAACGTCTGACTCCAACTCACTATCTGAAGAGATCTTAATATTACGCGCTCTGATATACTCAATATTATCATTTGAGACAACATCTCCTTTTAGTAAATCAGGAATAACGGATAATTTGGAGAATAGAGACGCATCTTTCAGAATCAAAATATTGGCATAGCCGTCTTTGTTTTCTTCAAAGATTTTCTTATCAGCGAAGTAATTTGTCAAGAGAACCAAAACATGGCTAGCTTCACCAACATAATTTCCATTTTCTGTCTCGACCTTAATGTTAAAGACCTGATCCGTCATGACAGACTTCATAGTATTTACAGCATAGGCTAAAATACCGAATTTTGTCTTGTCCTCGATTTCAACATTGTGAATCGCCTCAGGAAGTGAACCGATACTAAAGATATAACCAAAATAATTGTCATTCGCTTTTCCGATATCAATCTTATTGGTTAAGTTGAAATCCAGTTCATCAATAGCGCCATCTATGTCTTGATTGATTTCCAACAGTTTCGTAATGAGGTTACCTGTTCCACCAGGGATAATCCCTAACTTAGGAATGTAGTCTCTCTCAGCAATACCCGAAATAACTTCATTGACAGTCCCATCTCCACCAAACACAACCACTGCATCGTACTGCTCACGAGAAGCTTCCTCAGCAAAATGTGTTGCATCCAGCGCTTTCTCAGTAATTTTGGTCTCCACTTGCTCAAAGTATTCTTTTGCTTTATTCTCCAGCTTTTCTTTGTAATCCAAAGCCTTCTCGCCACCAGAAGTAGGATTGATAATTAACATTGCCTTTTTCATTAATTTCTCCTTGATTTTAAATAGAAATGTTTACATTTCGTCGTATGCAACTAAATGTACTCTCATTATACAATGAAAATACAGAAAAGAGAAATATGACGTACTGGAGATTAATATGCTTTTATTCTATTTTCCCATCGTCTAACTACATCCTTTAAGGGTTCATCCAAGTAAGAATAGGCCTTTTCCTTGATCAAATCAGGGATACCGTAAGCTGCCTCTGCTATGCTACCAGTGATTGCAGCGAGAGTATCACTGTCGCCACCAAGTGAGATAGCGTTTCTTATAGCATCTTCGAAATCTGTACTTTCAAGAAAGGCAATAATGGCCTGAGGGACAGTATCCTGACAAGTTTCGTTGAAACGGTATGTAGGGCGAATTTCATCTTTAAAATTTAACACTATGAAAGTTTCTGTTTCTCTATATTTGAAATAGTATAGTGTTCAAATATCTAAACTATATTTTTCTTCAACTATGCACTATACAGTGGATAAACATTGAACCTAAACTACTTTCCTATCAAAGAGACTTGTTGAACAATTTCGTCATAAGAATTCGCCGCCGAAATAATGCTTTGTATTTCACAGATATGTATTTTCTTTTTGAACTCCATTAAACTATTTCCACCCAAGTAATTTGCCTTTTTTTCACTACCAATAAGACTGTTGTCTTTTTCAATTTCTCTGACATATTCTAGACACTCAAGTAAAATTTTTCTGTCTAATCCCGCCATTTCTGCAATGTACATTATCAATTGAGGACACTTTAATTGATTATAACTTGGTTTTTTATCTGAACGATTACATTTTTCATCATCAATATAGTATTCAAAAAAATGAAACGCTTGTGAAGGCTCAGCCCTGGTTGTATCAATTATTTTATTATATTTTGGATATTTTGCAACTTCAAAATATCCATCCACTGTTTGCCCAAGTCCTTCCTTAACCATCATATCGCAAACAAGTTCATCACCGTTACAATTTCTATGCTCGTTAGTTTTATTTATCGAATTCCAAAAATCTCTATTATTCATCTTATGGCTCCTTTTTCATCCTTCTAAACTATTTTCTACACCTTATATATCAAGATAATACACTTTTCTTTATGCGTCTACGGGACTCAAAAGGTTTGGGGAACCTTTTGAGGATTAACTACGTTTCTCTAACAAACCTACACACTCAGCGGTTCGCTGTTACCGTATCGTTTCGTCGTAAACTCCTTACTCTACGACAGCTATCCCATGGGCGGAACATCTACTTCTACTTCGCTGATACCTCAGCTCGTACAAGCAGTGATACCGCCTCAACGTGTGCTGAGAGCTTTCTTCTATACTAATAGACGAAAGGGTGTGAAAATGATTTTTAAATGATACTGTGGAACGGAACAGTAGCCCTAGTATTGACTACTGTCGTTTCTATTCATATTGGCTATTCTAGGACTGAGATGAAAAAATCTATAAATGCTCAGAATAAAATTGAACCCGCAAATCTCCCCAAAACAATGGTGAGTCATGTACTTGTATTATTCCGAAAAAATACACCTCTGGTGCAGTGAGACAAATTGGTGTATCTTATAGTGGCTTCGTAGATGAAAGCTATACTCTACTATCACTCTTTGATGATGTAGAACAAATTGAAAAAGATAATAGACTTCAGACAGCTATTGATGTTGTCAGAGAACAGTTTGGTTTTTTAGCCATACAAAAAGGAACCGTCCTAACTGAAGGTTCCAGAAATATTGAACGCAGTAAACTTATCGGTGGTCATTCCGCGGGTGGATTGGAGGGATTAAAATGAAACAAGAAAAAAATACAGTACAATTTTCAGAAATCCGTAGCAAAGGATGTAATGATATTGAAATGCTTGAAAGATTTTTACATGGAATCGTTGAAACAGCAACTTCAAAACTTCGTCAGAGAAAACTCAAAACAACTGAAATATCGATACGACTAGTACATGCTAAATCTGAAAACCGATTACCATTGGAATTTACATTTAGCATTAAGCCAACAAGCTCATCTGTGATAATCTATACTGAGGTAATCAATCGCTTTAAAGAATGTTACACAGGTGGGGGAATTCAAGGTTTTACGATTCAATTTGATAAAAATACCCTTGCCTCTGCATAGAAAGGATTTGATATGATTGACCGTTCATATTTACCATTTCAATCAGCAAGAGAGTACCAGGATACAAAGATGCAAAAATGGATGGGCTTTTTCCTATCTGAACATGCATCAGCACTCTCTGATGATACAAACAAAGTAACGTACATGTCTGACTTATCACTAGAGAAGAAATTATTACTCCTCAGTCAAGTATACGCCGGGCAGCTACGCACACGCATTCAAGTGATTGAAAAAAACAAGCGTGTTTCCTACACTGGAACAATACCAAGTCTGACCAAAGATTTCATTTTGATAAAAACTACAACAGGTCACATCAATTTGAAATTAAAAGACATTATTAGTATTGAACTTGTCGAGGAGGTGCTCTATGAATCAGCTTGAGTTTCAGCGTAATCACCTACAAATGGACTATTATAGCGAGAGCTACCAAGATTTTGAACGTGACTTCTACCGCTACTCTAACATGAATATTCCATTGACCTTCCTAACTGATGATATCCTAAAAACAATGGCGACTTCACGTAAGAATTACTTTGTCCTCAATAAGGAAAAGTCCAGAGATAACCGCGATCACTTCTTCATATTTGAAGTAAGTACCGTAGATGAGAATCCGCTAATCTATCATTATACATATAAGAAAACTACAATATATTTAGCAGAAAAATAGGAGCAGTTCAATTGACTGTTCCTATTTTTAATATTCATAAAATCTAAAGTCTTTATACTCTTTAACAATGGAGTCGCCAACCAGAACAGACTATACTGACCAGCGACTACCTTAAATTTAATGTTTCAGATTTATTTTCTTATCTCTAATTTCATAAACTACATCTGCTACATTTTCGAGTAATCGTTTATCGTGGGTGATAAACACGATAGTTCCGGTGTACTCCTTCATTAGTATTTCCAAAGCCTCTAAACTTGGTATGTCAAGGAAGTTACTGGGTTCATCCATTATTAGGATGTTATATCTACCCATGAGCATTTTAGCAAGCAACAATTTTATAATTTCTCCACCGCTTAAAACAGATAAACTTTTTCCAATATCGTTCTGTTTGAACCCCATAGATGCTAGCACTGAACGAATTTCTGATATATTGTAGTCACAATCCTTCTGCATAAACTCCATAACATTCTGATTACTGTTGTACTTGTAACCATTCTGTGCAAAGTAACCTATTTTTGCCTTAGGCGAAATAGAAATTCCTTCTTCATGGTTTAAGATCATTTGGATTAAAGTTGTTTTTCCGATTCCATTACCACCAGTTAACGCCACTTTTGCTCCTAACGGAATTTGAAAAGATGCATTTTCAAACAGAGCCTTATCCCCAAATACTTTATTAATTTCTGCACCGACTATAGGGTATGGATTATGGAGCTCCAATGCTTTACTTTGCCTGAAACGAATTCTGCGAATGCCTTCCGGAGCTTCTACTTTTCCTAAGGCCGCAATCCTGTGCTCTAGGGTTTTAGCAGCATTATACATCTTTTTTTCCTTACTTCCTATTGATTTTTGATGAGCTAAACGCCCTCCGTCTTCAGTACTTTTTTTCTTTGAAGAACCTTTTGCCTTCTGTTCTATTTTACGAGCCTGTTTTCGCTTTTCCTCCGCAGCCCTTTCCAATCGGGCACGTTCCGCAATAAATTGTTCGTATTCTGCAGCTTGGCTCTTACGTTCTTCCTCTTTCTGACGAAGATAATCAGAATAGTTTCCCCAATACTCAGTGATTTTGCCATCTTTCAGTTCCCATATTTTATCTACTATTTCATCAAGAAAATAGCGGTCATGGCTAATAACTAACAGTGCACCTGTAAAATATTTTAGCTGTCCTATTAGAAAATCAATTCCTTCACGGTCTAAATGGCTCGTAGGTTCATCCGCTAAAATACCATGAACCTGTGCCGATAAGGCCTGTGCTATTTTAAGCCTTGTTTCTTCACCACCGCTCATAGTCTGTATATTTAATTGCTCAACACCTAGCTTGCCTACAAGTGCAAAATCTTTTTCCTCCTGCAGAGTTACTTCGTCCAACTGGGGAATATAGGCAAGTTCACCCAGACGATTCATTTTACATCCTGGGGGAGTTAATTCTCCTAAAAGTACCCTGAGTAAAGTGCTTTTTCCAGCACCATTTGCTCCTACTAAACCAATACGGTCATAATCATATACTTCTAATTCATTTATATCTAAAACATCGCGTCCTTTGAATTCCACACGAATGTCTTTTGCTTTTAATATTAATTCCATAACATTTCCTCCAATATTGTTTATTTTAAATCTAATTTTCTAACCTCAGTTATCATTTGGCAAACTATAGCAATGCCAATAATTAAAATACCTGATAGTAAAAACCAATGATTTACACCGATTTTATCAGCAAAGAATCCAGAAAGAATTAACCCAATTGGCATAGCAAGTGACATGATACTTCCGATCAAAGAAAATACACGTCCTAAATATTCAGGCTTAATTTTCTCCTGAAAAAGAGCTGTTTGCACACCGCTATAAAATGGCACCGAAAGCCCCATTATTGCACAGCAAACTACGAATATTACAAATCCATTTGGAGGAAGTATTCCCGAAACGGCTAAACTGGTCCCCATTATAAAAAATGAACTTGTTATTAGTAATACATGCTTTTCGAAGCCCCCTAATCTTCCTAATAATAAGCCTCCTGCTAGCATCCCAAATGCAAAGGAAATTTCCGTAATAGAAATATGCACAGGCGTTCCATTAAAGTGTTCCATGCTTATTAAAGGAAATAGTGCATTGATTGGCATATAAACAAAAGTATATAGTGTTCCTAAGAGTAATAAGGCAAACAATCCTTTGTTTTGTCTCAGAACCACAACTCCTTCTTTCATCTCCCTTATGAAATTTGGTTCTAAACTTTGCACTTGATTACCCAGCTTAGGTATACGTACAATTGCTACCGTAATAGATGCAATCACAGCACCCAATACGTCGATGGCAATAATAGCATTTAAATCCCAAACGGAGTATAAGAGTGCTGCAACTGCCGGACTAACAATATAGCTTATAGACTGCAAAGACTGACTATAGCCTGCGCATTTCGTTAGCTGTTCTTCTGGTACTAAAAGTGGTGTAACCGCATTGAGTGCTGGGGTATGAAAAGCTGTTCCAATGCTACGGATAAACAATACTATCATAATCATCCAGACAGGTAGCTCCATACAGAATGCAACAATAGCAAGCACTGCACCAGCTGCTGCGATAATTAAATCGGCACCAATCATTATCTTCTTCCTATCATGACGATCCACTAGCACACCAATGGCAGGTCCCAAAATCGCATAGGGTAAAAAACCTACTAATGAAGCCATAGACAAGACCATCGCAGATCCTGTTTTTTCTGTAAGGTAAAAAATAATCGCCATTTGCAGGATGGCACTAGTGATTAATGATACTGCTTGCCCTGCCCATATTGCATAAAATTTTCGTTTCCAATTGTTGTATTTTTCCATTTATATTATCTCCTGCATATTATTTTGCTTGAATTTCTATTTTGAATAGCATTCTAGGCAATAAAAAATGCAGGCCAAACCCCACAATGTGGCTTTTGGTCTGCATACATACAATTTGGAAACATTCATATTAAAGACATAGTTAAATAAAGGTATAGTTAAATAACCAATATCCTCACCGTAACTAATGAATGCTCAATATCGTATAAATAAGCACAACAAAAAAGCCTATCATCGGGTATAGATTCTGCTTTTTTTATTGCCAGCTTATCTTAAACGCATTGAGGCTGTCATAGTTTCGGTTCCTCCTACATCTTTGTTTATATCAATTTATAGTATAACACAACAAGATGATATGTTCAATATAAAAGTTATGGAATGAGACTCATACTTCCAATTCGATGCCAGATTTAAAGGATATGACGAAGTTTTCTTCATAGACTGTAACGCTCTGGATTATCTTCCTTAGTAGCAAGCGATTAGCTTTCACAAAATCTTCTGTTTGTAGTTTTAAAAATTCATCAGGATTTTCTAACTCAACCTCAAAATATTTCATTTTACATTCCCTCATTTCATTTATTGATAAATTGAGTTTGCAAAAAAGAGTGGACAATTTTTGTCTACTCTTAACCTTTAAAATAGTTTTTTTTAATCGATTTGAAGTTGCCTAAATTATTACTTATTCGGTAAAATGAAGTATTGCTTTCAACAGATTTCCTTCAACTACACTTCACTTGATTCAAACAAGGTGGGTACATTTCTATTCCCACAAACTCCTTGTCAATGGAAACAAACACGTACCCACAGGGTAAATGGAAATAGAAACTGATAATTTCTAGCTATCACTTCTACTCATTCCAAAAATTTTCTCACTCTGATACTTACCCACCATAAAGCAAAAAGCCTTGCAATCAAGGCTTTCATTATCCCTTTCGTTCAAAGGTTTCTAAGCTTTTACGAGCAGAGCGACACACTCAGCGGTTCGCTATCTCCGTTCTGTCTGCGTGCTAGCACTTGTCAATCACGGACAGCTATCGCATGGGCGGAAGTAAATGCTAATCTTCGTCGTTTTACTCCTTGACTAGCAAACTTACCGCCTCAACATGTGGTGAGAGAAATTTCTATACTATAACACGATACAGAATAGTCAGAGTTTGAAATTATATTATGGAAGGATTCCACTCAAAGACAGCCATCCATAGTAAGGATAATTTGTGTGTGTTTGAAACCTGTATTTTTACTACTACATTCCATAACAATGTAGAAATCATCATCTTCCTCTGCTTTTACAACTATTCCCATTGAATATGGAGTTTTCCAAAGAGGTTCTCTTCCATAAAACTTTGCTACAAATTCATTTGTTGGATTTGGTGTTTCTGTACTAAAACCATTCTCAAATAGCCAAGCATGCCAATTTTTAAATGCTGGTGGAAAACCAAACATATAAATTGCTTGCATTGTAGATATTGCAAATTCCATTTCATCTTCCAAATTGATAACATACTTCTCCGTAGGATTTAGTCTATATCCATCTATAGTTTTTTCTGATTTCATACCACTATTAAGTTTAAGCTTTTTCATGATTATGCTCCTTTATTCATCTTTTGATTCTGGTCTTGCTTTGGTGTATGGTCTAGTTTCAGATATAAATTGCTCTACCTCTAAGAACGATTTTCCCAATTCATTCAAACTGAGAATCAACATATATTCTGCAACTTCACCAGAATGATCAATAGATCGTATAGGGGGTAATTTTTTGCGAAATTGCTCAAATGTATCTCCTACTTCTATCCATTCATCTATCTCACTATCATACCAACAATGAAGTTGTTTCCATAATTCATAATCACTTTCTTCAAGAAATTCTTCATCAACAGAAAAATATGCCCATGGAAATAATCGAGGAAAAACATCGGTATACGGTGTAAACGGAAACCAATAAGGATAGGCATACTCTTTAGTTTCTTGACCATCATTAACAATTAACTTAGTATCACCTTTACCACTAGACTTATTAACCCACTCTGTTGAATGTAGTTTAACTTCACCTCCAGTTTGTATAATTTCCATAAATTTTTTCTGAGATAGCAGAAAGTTATAATTTTGAATATGTTGCGGTAAATTCGTATAGGAAAGAAGGTGGTTATTTGATTGTTTATCCAAAAAAACTTGATTTATAGGAACTTTCACATAATATCCTTTGCCTCCTCCCTCTTTAGTTTTTTTAATTGTTTTAGGAGTTAACTCTTGCCAAATACACATACCATCATCAGGATTAAACAGAACAATTATACACGGAAGAGAATTCATCGTCCAATAATTATATTGTCTCTCATTTATGTTCCTAAAAATAATGCAGTTATCTTTTTTCTCCCTAAACCAACTTGGTCCTGACTTGATTTGTAATGCAAGGTGTTGTCTTGGTTTGCCATCTACAACAAATTCCATATGAGCATCTATACCTATATCATTAACTGGCTGCTCTCTAAACATCCAACTATTTCTTTCTGCAATAACTCCACATTGATGTATGCCAATCCTCTCAGTGCTACTAGCCATATCAATATCTACCTCCCTATATAACTAAATATACTAACAATTGATGTAATTCAAGGGAGCCTCAGTACAATTTGCAACAGCTAGTTGCCAGGCCTGATTAAAATCTCCACTACTTTAAATCACTTTATAGAAATGTTCCGAAAACTCATATGCTATGCTCGATTAAACTTTCCCTCTATGAAAAATAGAAAAGTTTGAATTTTGTAAACGTGAATACAATGCGAACTCTAAAGTTGAATAACAGTTACGAAATGAATAATAAAATCTATGGTTAGAAATCCAATTACTAAATTTTATAAAAGTCATGTTTGAATCTACAAAAGAAAGTAATATCTCCCCATTAGGTTTCGTATATGTATGGTCCGCTAAATGGATAATATTCAGTACAGGAAATCTATCCAAAATTGTTCTAAATACATCAGTAGAACATCCATGAATAGGAAAAACTATTACATTCGGATCATTCGCAAATAAATCACAGATGTTTTGAATTTCTTCATTTGCTTTGATATTATCTTCTTATAAGTCTATCAAACTCATCGCCAATCCAAGTATCTCTAATATTATATATTCTATCACAAAAATGCAAAAAAAGGCTATAACCACAATAGTTGCCCACTATCATCATAACCTTTTGTCTACTCTATAAATCTACCTCAGTTCCCTCTAAGAATCTGACAGTTATCTGCCCATCCTCTGCAATTATAATATTATCCAATACTTGACACATCTCATGAGAATCAAATTCCCACAAGGGCTTGTTTATCATTTCTGCCAACTTCAAACTATAGTGCTTTTCTAGCGGACGATTTTCTTCTAAAACTTTGTTCCACTTTCCGTGCAACAAGTCAACATTCTTACTTAGTTGTTCTACAGCCATTACTACGGCTTTCTCAAGCATTTCTTCATCGATATGATTGTTTAAACATCCAATCTTGCCTTTAATCCTATATCGATTATTACACTGCCATACCTTCCGTTTACCACGACTTGTAGTCCAATTCTTCCTACCAAATGCTGAACCACATTCGGCGCAAAATACTTTTGTTGTAAAGGGATTGTTTTCTTTCTGCATGATATAAAATTGGAGCTTATGTTGTTCTCTAAATTTCTTTCTTCTTGCTATTTCTAACTGAACAATCTCCCACTTCTCTCTATCTAAGATTGGTTCATGATTGTTCTCGATATAGTATTGATTAACTTGTCCATCATTATCAATTCTTTTCTTCGTCAGGAAATCAACGGTATAGGTTTTCTGAAGCAAAGCATCACCCTTGTATTTTTCATTTTGAAGCATTTTCCATATAGCACTTGGGCACCACTTTGCTTTACCTGTGCAACCTGGTATTTCCTGTTCTCTTAACTCTTTGGAAATAAATTCTGGACTGTATCCTTCTAGAAATCTATCAAATATATACCTTACGACATTAGCTTGTTCATGGTTTATAATGAGATTTCCTTTTTCATCTTTGTCATATCCCATAAAGTTTGTAGTGTTTACCTGAACTACACCACGCTCAAATTTCTTACGAATTCCCCAAGTTGAATTTTCTGAAATAGATCTCGATTCATCCTGTGCGAGTGAGGATAAAATGGTAAGTAGTACTTCACCTTTTGAATCTAGGCTATCAATATTCTCTTTTTCAAACGTTACTCCGATGCCTAGTTCTTTCAGTTCTCTTACATATTTGATGCAGTCCAATGTATTTCTGGCAAATCTACTAATAGATTTAACTAAAATTCTATCCACCTTACCATCTCTACAATCTTGTATTAGTCGGTTAAAAGCATCACGTTTTTTTGTATTAGTTGCTGAAATGCCTTCATCTGCATAGATGTCTACTAACTCATAATCTTCATGTTTTAAGATGTATTCACGGTAATAATTGACCTGATTCTCATAACTTGATAGCTGCTCGTCTTGGTCTGTAGACACTCGACAATAAGCGGCTACTCTGATTTTTTTCTGAATTTGAGATATGACTGTTTGATGTACCTTTTTGGCCGGTATAACTGTAATATTTTTCTCCATCTTCAATCCTTTCTAACACAATTACTGGTGAACTTAGTTTCCAATCTTCAATATCCCTTTCAGGGACTCTCATACCTTTACAGGAATTTTTTCCTTCTTTGATATATTTGGAACAACACCAAACAATCTTTTTCTTATAAGATACCTGTCTTTTTAATGTTGAACCACAATATTGGCATTTTAACATTCTAGAAAATTTATAGGTTTTATTTGTACCTTGGATCCGAGAACGGCTTTTCATTTTTACCTGAACCTTTTCCCATATTTCCTTAGATACAATTCCTTCATGATTATCTTCAATATAGTATTGTTCAACCTGCCCTTGATTTAATTTCTTTGGACCGTTTACACCGTCATGAAAGTATTTTTGAAGTAGTAAAGAGCCTTTGTATTTTTCGTTTTTTAAGATATTACGAATTGTACTGTCATACCATTTCTTTCCTGTTACAGTTGAAACCTTGCCCTCATTAAGTTTTTTAGCAATCCTATGTGTACCCATTCCTTCCAAATAACTATAAAAGATGGTTCTTACTATTTGCGCTTCTGCTTTGTTTATAACAAGTTCACCTTTTTCGTTTAAATCATACCCTAAAAACCGTTTAGCATTAATGAGTAATTCTCCTTTCTGGAACTTTCTACGAAAACTCCATCGTTGGTTTCCGCTCATGCTTTGTAACTCTTCCTCAGCCAAACTTGTTAACACAGTCAAGACAACCTCACCTTCATTTGATAAAGTGTGGATATTCTGCTCTTCAAAAAAGATATCAATACCAAGAGTTTTTAATTCTCGACTTATTTCAAGAACATTGATGAGATCTCTTGCAAACCTTGATATTGACTTAGTATGGATAACATCAATTTGTCCTTTTCTACAAGCACCTAACATAGTTTGAAAATCAGGTCTATCATACTTTGAACCCGAAATCCCTTTGTCACAAAAAACACCCAAAAACTCAACATCATCACGTTCAGCATACAACTTTTCAAAATAGACTTTTTGATTCTCTAGCGAATCAAGTTGACTTCCGTTGGTTGTAGAAACTCGAACATATGCACAAATTCTCTTTTTTCTTTTGTTATTCTTTGCTTCAATTTTTCTTATATTCATTTTTCCTCCTACAAGAAGTTTTTACACACTATATATCCCTCTAAACACTATATTAGTCAAGTAATCAGCAACCCTGTTCTTTAATAAAATGTCTATATATCCCTCTTACCTTAATAGGTAATTTCAAGATAGTTTTTTCCGGTTTTAAGAAAAAAATCAAAAAGAAAAAGCCTGATGTATTTCACCAGGCTTAGATTTTTTATTTGAAATTTAATCGCAATATGTTATAATAAACGTAGAAAAAGAGCTGAGCGCCAACTCAGCTCCATGTAGAACCGTTAAAAAGACGGTGACTCTCTATTATCAGACTATAACTCGTCCAACAACTCGGTCAAAAGTGGGGACGGGTTATTTCTTTTTGTCATCGTCCTTGAAGATTTTATAGCACAAACCAATCAAAGCAATGGTAAAAGTACCAAAGCCAAAGATGGTTTGAACGACTTCAAATGAGCTCAAACACGCTCCTCCTTTCCGTCAGATTTTGATGAATTACCCATAGGCATCACCTCTCTTTCGGTATAAGGAGCCACCGTCTTCACTTTTCTACAATAGATATTATACCACATGAGCCACCAACTTCGGTGGTTTATTTTTTTAAAGATTTATTTTAATAGTAGCATTTGCAAACTCTTAATTAGTAGTAATCAAACCATCAGGTTCAATCGTAAATTCTGGTTTTACTGATAGCGAACCATCGGCCTTGAGATAATACCAGCCATTTCCTGATTTAATAAATTGCTTAGATTTCATATCTCCATCTTTTTCATCTAAGTAATACCAAGTTTCACGATATTTTACCCAACCTTTAGCCATTCTACCATCCGACTTAAAATAGTACCAACGATGATTGATATGCATCCAACCAATAACCATGGCACCACGCTTATCTAAATAAAACCAATCCTTGCCATCATTGAACCATTTATTGATGAAACAGTAGCCTCTATTATCAAAGTAGAACCATTCTCCTTTGATATTTTTCCATTGAGATTTTGGATAAGAGCCATCTGCTTCTTCCCACCACCAACCAACTTCGTTTCGTTTCCAGTTTCCTTCAGTTAGACCAGATTCAATATCTTTCTTAAACTGTTCTCTACTAATGCCCCATTTTGCAAGGTATGGATAGGGATCTACATGATCACTTCCATTATTTGGTTGGTTGTAAGTACAAAATTGATGAGTTTTAATCCCAGCAAGACTACTAGAATCTAGAGTTTTAGGGATTCCAGCCTCGTCAGCTAACTCACGTAATAGCTTGACATAAAGTCGATAATCTCTCATGAATTCTTCTTTAGATTCATGACTTTCTATTAGTTCAACTTGAGCGTAACCTTCAACATTCCATCCACCACCAACATCATAAGCACCTCGGTCTACTAACCAAGTTTGCATGATACGACCATTCCCTACCACATGGGAGAAAAATCCTGACTCAACTGGACGACGCAAATGGTAATCCGCTTCATTTTGTGCTGTTGAGTTAGGATTACCTGTAGAGTGAGCATGAACTTGTCGATAGGGTTGCTCACCGATTTGAGGAAGATTTGTTCGTAATCTACTTTTATCAACTTCCATGATTATCCTCCTTATCATCGTTAGACTTTCCTTCAGTTAGATGTTCAAAAGCTTTTAAAATTGGTTTAAAAAGTAGAATATTCCCTTTTACTTTTTGATAGTTCTCAATTAGTGATTGGAAAGTAAAAACTAGGTATCCGATATAAATCGAATACAGAAACATAAATCCAGTTTTTTCAGGCAACAAAACAGACATCGGAATCAATAACAGTAACATAAAAATCCCTAAGACTTTTCGAATTAATCCATTGATTCCAATTCTACTCTTATACTCAACATCAGGATTTACAATTGCAGCAAATGTGCCTGACGCAAAGTCTACAATTTCCATGATGACAATTAACGCTAACGCATACAAAATAAGCCCATCTTCTGTTTCGATGAGCTTTCTTAAAAAATTAAACAATTCAATATCCATTTTTAATACTCCCTATTGTTCTTTTTTATTTGACTCAATTTCAGCTAAAACAGCATCTTCTAATTCATATCGTTTATCTCGGAACAATTTTTCTTGCTTTCTCATTTCGAGACGATGCTCTGCATAGAGCTCTGAATGATAGAGAAACTCAGATACTGTAGAAACACCATGTTCATCAACATCAACAGTATACTGCTTAACTACTTCATCCCCAATTTTCAAATTTCCAACCAAACGTGTTGTTTTAGTAATTTCTAATGCCATTAACTTTCTCCTTTCTCTCTTTTAGTTTTTACTTCCTCAAATAAGTCTTTTAAGTCTGAGTCGTATTCTAATACATCTTTCATTAACTGCAATTCGCTTGCAACAACCAAATAAAGAGCCTCATTTTGTGATGCTTGGCCTTCGGTTTGTGCTAGTTTCTTAGTCAACGACTCCATTGCTAATTGATGGATTAAATCTGTGTTCATCTTCTAACATCTCCAATCGTTTATTTAATTTTCGAATATCAATTATTAACTCTTGAATCCCTTTTAAAGCGATATTCGTTAATCTTGTATTATCGAGGTTCAGCAAACCACCATTTTCATACACTAGTGATGAGTCAATTTGTTGAACATCTTGAGCGATGAGTCCAATTTTGGTATGAGCCTTTTGAATACGATTCCCTATTTTCTTCCAGTCATATTCTTTAAATTGAAATCTTTTGATAAAATCAAGTGCTTTATAGTTAGATAAGTCTATATTCTCTTTTAAGTTTTTATCAGAAAAATGTTGGTTAACAATTTGCCATAAGCTATAAGCATTTCCGTTATATGAGTAGTAAATATCATTTCCTGATCCACCAAAGTCTAGAGATACATTATTAGAATTCCAATAACTAATAGTTCCTGTAGTTGAGCCATTAATGCTGCTTTTGCCGTACTTTAACCAGCCAATTCCTTTTGCCTTAATGTATCCTTCGACCGTCAATAGAAAATCATCACTATCACTTGCAGTGTTTCCAGTAGTAAAATCTGAATCTTTGTAAATAAATAAGCCGTAAGGAACATTGTCCCCTCGGCCATAAGAACCTATAAATTGTACACCTAAACCATCTTTAGAATTAAACTGACGAGGAACATTAATCTGTAATCCACCGTTGATAGCGTCAAATGAACCATAAGCACCTAACTTAATTTTTGTTTCTCCAATTAATAATCCACCAGAAATTGTGGTTCCAGTTATTGTGCCACCCTGAATTCTATCACCACTTAGTAAGCCTGACTTTATTTGACTAGCATCAATCCTAACACTTTGTACACTATTGATAAAAGCATTCTTTGCAAACAGCTGTCGTAAATATGCTTCATTTGCAACTAACTTATTAAAAAACGCTTGATCCACGACAATTTTATCTGCAGTTACTGAATTCGATGCTAATACCATAGTAGTTACAGACCCAGATTCAAAGTTTGATGTCTTTAATTTATCAATCATTCCTGATTTAATGACTGCTCTATCAATTAAAGTATCCCCAGTGATATGAGTTGCCTTGCCAATAATTCGATTGATTCCATTTGCACCTAAATTAATCCCTGAAATTAAAGATCCAGCATTAGTTAAATTTTGAATCGAATAGGAACCTTGATGTTGCTGAACAAGACTTTCTGTTGCAATTTGTTGAAAGGATGTACTATCTACAAAGTTATTAGGTGGCTGACTACCTCGAACAATTGAAATTTGGCCAACTGCCACAGTGCCGTTCTTTTCTAGCCAAATATGAAGCCCAAAATCATCTGTTTTTGTCACGGTTTTATTTATCGTAAAAGTTCCTGTAAAAATTTGAGCTGCGCCCTTTCTAGTCGGACTGATGGTGAAACCTCCTATTGAGTTACCTGATTTGATTTCAAAACCAACTTTTCCATCAGGTAGTACATCTATCCATAAATTGACCCTATAAGAAAGTTTCTCACCAGCAACAAATTTTTGACTATGAAGAGGCATTTGGAAACCACGCCAACCATTTGTTGTCCTACCACTTTGAGCAATTCTTAGCAGCTTGTATTCATTAGTTCCAGTCATAACTAAATTCGAATTCGGTTCACGTTCTCTATATTTACTAAAATTGGTTGGATCGTATACTAAGTTTTGGGTATCAATTAAATCACTGACTCTTGTAATCAGTCCTTCAGATGTTTGTAAAACCTGACTAATTGATTTACCTTGTTCACTAATAGTTCTTGTATGGCTACCTAGAGTATCTTTTACCTCGTTAAAGGCTGTTACAGTTATTAAATCTTCGATAGGTTTAGTCCAATAATTTGGAAAGATATCTCCAGTAGTAATCATTAAAGCTCTCCAATGAAATTTACCTGAACTTGCTCCATCAATACGAAATTGTAATTCAAAGTTTTTAAAGTTATTGAACATCTCATCTGTTACGATTCGAGAAATCTTAATAAGATGGTAGTTTGTACCCGTTTTTAATGTAGTAGACCAAGAGGTATGAAAGGGATTAGAATGAACACTCCATACAGCACTATTATCTGATTTTTTATAGCCTGGACCTTGTAAGATAATTCTAGGAGTAACAGTTGAATCTAATACAACATTATCGACAGAAATATAAACAAATAGATTGATTTTTGTCCCTGAATAAATGCCAGTCGAATCACCATAAGGAATTTTTCCTAATGTTTGAATCCAATTGAGTTTCGAGTTTATTTCTTTGTATGAAGTCCAACTATCACTGGAACCAGATGCTAAGTTTCGATGAGAAACACTAGTTGGTATTAAAGCTTTAGTTTCACTAATCGTCCGAGTGAAACTATTAGATGTTTCTCTAACTAAGTTTTGCACGCTAGAGTTCGTTACATAACCTCTGTCTAAAATATTTTTATCAACATCTGATTTAGTTTGAAATCCTTTTAAATTTATCACGGATTCTACCTGACTACTGGTCAATCGTTTGGCTATTTCACCTGCTTGAATTTTAATTGTTGTTTCAGTACTAGCAAGTCGATTTGTCGTTTGATTAAAATCTGTTTGTGATACTTTAGTATTTATAGCATCTGCAGTAACTTGTAAATCAGCTTTAGTTTTAGATATTGCTAATGCGTTCTCTGATATTCTTTGGAGTGCTTCACTAGCTGTTTGTTTAATATTTTCTACATAGGTCTTTTCAGCTTTTAGATTTATTTTATCCTTGGCTTGTGATATTTCCGTTCGTTGTTGCTCTACGGTATTTTTGATAGCATCAAAGTCTGTCTTTGAAACTTTGTTAGTAATAACACCCGTAAGCTTATCAATTGAAGATTCTACTGTCGTAATTTGATTCAATAAGCTATTCTTGCTGAGTTCAACTAAACGGTTTGCTTCAGCAATAGCTTCTTTTTTATAATTTAAGGTATCTGTTAGTACTGTATTAGTAGTTTCTTTAACTTCTTTACTGACCTCTAAGGCATGATTAGCTAAATCTCTACTACTATTTGCTTTAGCCAACACTTCGTTGTATCTATTTTCATTAAGTGATTCATTAGATAGAACTTTAGAATCAACATCAGCAATCTTTCCTTCAATCTCTTGACGAATACCATCTGCGTAAACTTCTGCACTAGCTTTGACTTTTTCAATATCATCTAGAATTGATTCTTTTTGTTTAGTGAATTCAGCATCAAATGCTGTGTTCGCATTTCTCAAAGCTTTTTCAATTGCGACTTCTTGTAATGTGAAACCAGAGTCTAAAATTTCATTTGCGACAGTTGAAATTGCACTATTTGAAGTTGAAGCACCTACCATTGGTTTATCATCAAAAGTAATCGAGATATATTCTTGTATCAGTGCATCAAATTCATAAGCAACTGCCTTTTTGGGAATATCGATCCCATGTTTCAAACTCTTAATATTTACGGTATCCCCTAAATGTACAACCTGCCCATCGAGTTCATAGGCTTCAATCGTAATAGCATCCGATAACTTATCAATTCCTTCATTCTTAAACTTAGCCTCAGCCCACTTCCTTAACTCCTCAATGCTTTTAAGAGTATTATTTTCGTACTCTTTTTCATTGATATATGGATAGAAAGTGATTAGAGGACTATCGACAGTAATTTTAATTGTCTGGTCTTTATCTTTACCATCTGGTTTAAATGTTGATTTTGCATGAATACGAGTAATGATTGATTGAGTTGATTTGGTTCTCTTGTAAGACTTTAGATTCTTATGTGTTGTTATGACAACACCCCTATTTTCACCTCTATTCTTCTTGATTGTCAGAGCCAAATTGTCACGAATTAACTCCCCTTCCCAAGTTCCTATGATAGAATGGGCACCATCCATTAAGACAGCATAGAGTGTCTTTACTTCATTTGTATTGAAAGTACGGCGATCTGTAACATCACTCGTAAATGAAAAATCACCAAGATTGGTCTTAGTATTTTGAACCATTTGGGATAAGGCTATACCACAAGTAAGATTAAGAACACTAATTGGTTCGATAGACCGTTGCATAATATCATCTGAAATATGGTAGGCGGTTATATCCAAACTATCATCGTTTTCAATTGGCTTTTTAATACGAAATAACTGGAATCCTAAGACAGGCACAGGAGCCTTGATAAGCATATCCTCTTTTATTTGTTTATAGATACCAGAATCGGTAATTGGATAGCGAATTGATAAAGTGAAATCACCGTTCAGGGTTTCTTTTACAATAGCAGAGCTAGTTTCATGAAGAGGTAATCCATTCCACTTTGCAGTTCTAATATCTTTGTTCAACAAAAATAACATTTAGGCCCACCCCCAATTTGTTTCAAAGCTTAAAGAAGTAATACCTCTACCAAGAACAACGCCTACTTCTTTTTTAGCGCTTGGATCAATAGTGATAAAATCACCAGACCATTTGATGTACTTTTTGCTAACCGTTAGAAAACTTGGACTATTTGGTTCGTTTACCATCACAAGAGGTTCTGTAAGTTTTTCAATTTTAATAACCTGATCTCCAATCGTAAACTGAGTCTCAGTTGCCGAATTCCCCATTATCGTTATTTTGGGGAACGCTAGAGACGTCCCTTGAACTCTAAGTACACCGTTTGATGTCAAAGTTTGTCTATCCATTGATTTAAAAAACTTTGTAGGATGACAAATAAATGTAGCTTTCGTCGCATACACACCATCTCTCTCTTGTTTTACCTCAGTACATTTTACTCGGTAACACCAAAGACGTGTGGTTTTCATCCGTTCACTCTCAAGCCAAAACTGCTCCTTGATAAATAGACCCATAAATTGATGGAGTTGTTCTTCTGAGGGCTTAACAATGTAAATCGTATATGATTTTTCAATCAAATCTCGGTGCCGATTTGTTTGCGAAAGAGCCCCACTCATTCCTTTATGTTCTAATAAACTCGTCTTACTCTCCGCTAGGATAACAGAAGGCGATTCGTGGACAATCACCTTAAAAGGAAAACTAGAAGTTCCAATTCCATCTATGACTAACTCGTTTCTTTTAATCATATAGTGGCTCCTCTCAATTGTTTTTGACGTGCTAATTCTTCTGCAATTCGACTTGCTACTTCATTTGCTATTTTTTCAATATCTGCCTGTTCTCGGATAATATTTCCAGTAATCGAAATGTTAATGTCTGGCATTCTTAAATCCATCGTTCTTGCAATACCTCTTCCGATTGCCCCAAGAGTAGATTCATTTAAAGGGAGTACCGCTTCGTTTCCTGCTTCTCCTCCTACCATTAGGGAATTCCCTATTGTTCCGAAGGCAGTTGGTTTTGTTAAAATTCCCCCTTTTGCATACCACTCAATTCCGATTCTAGGAATTTGTCCCTTTAACCAATCCAGAGGGTTTGCAGATCCTGACACACTAAAATGAGGTAAAGGGATGTGTGGCCACTGAAATCTGAAATTAAAGAGATTTTTGATAGCAGTTATAGCAGTTGAAACTGCATTTTTGGCAGTGTTAATTGCATTTGAAATCGTATTTTTTACTCCATTCCAAACATTGGACACTGTACTTGAGATTCCATTTAGAATACCTGAAATAGTTGAACTGATACTATTCCAAATTGTACTGACAACGTTACTAATTTCTGATAAGAGATTACTAATTGTGTTCTTAATCCCATTCCAGGTGTTTGATATAAGTTGACTAATAGTACTTAGAACTAAGCTTACAATTGACTTGATGGATTCCCATACTGTTGAAATAACTGCCTTTATTGTTTCCCATGCACCAGACCAATCTCCTGTTATAACCTGCATGATTGCTTTAATAATGCCTAAGACAAGATTGATTGCCGTTTCAACTACTTGTTTGATGATTTCCCAAGCTGTGCTGATAATCAGTTTTATATTTTCCCATGCTGCCTGAATATAGGGTTCTAGAATTGACATAACGGTAGTTATGACTGTTGAGATTGCATTCCAAACTGTGGTTGCAGCTGCAAGAATTAAATCTTGATTGCCAGTCCACCATGAAGTTAGAGTCCCCCAAATGCTTAAAATAAAGTCTGATATTTCTTGAATGATAGTAGATATAAAAGAATATATAGCATTCCAAATATCCATTACTGCTGTTCTAAATCCCTCGTTATGTTCCCAAAGTTCTTTTATACCAACAATTAACAAAGCTAGAACAGCTACAATTCCTAATACTATAGCAATAACAGGTGCTACACTTGCTATTAAGCCACCAATTGTGGCACCCATTGCTAAGGCAGCTGCCTGAAGTGCTAAAAATATAGGGAGTAATAATCCTAATCCAGTAATCAGGCTACCTACAATAATGATAAATTGTTTTACTGGCGTTGATAAATTAGAGAACCACTCTGCAACTGAACGTAACAAATCAGCTAAAATCTCTAGTATCGGTGCAAAAGTGACAGCAATAGCATCCCCAACTTCAGCTAATGCTAACTTCGCTTCATTTTGAGCAGTTGTAAACTTATCAATTGGATCTAGTGTCGCTTCATAAGTTGAGCCGACTGTTCCTGATGCTTTCTTTGCTGTTTCAGCTAAGTCATCAAAAGATAAAGCACCACGATTAATGGCATCCACCATTCGTGGAGCACCCTTAGTTCCAAATATATCTGAAGCGAGAGTTAACTTTTCAGTTTCGCTAGTTGAATTTTTAATTTTTTCGATGGTTTCAGATAAACCTTGCTGCAAAGTCTTTCCTGATGCCGCATACTTCACAGATGCTTTTGATAAGGATGATAAAGAGGCTGATGAATCCACACCAGCCTTTTCAAATTTCCCCATTAAAGCAACACCCTCATCAAATGAAAGTCCTAATGCCTTAATTTGTGGTGCTCCAGAAACAACCTTATCCATCAAATCTTGCACTCCCACCCCAGTAGCTTGACTGGTAAAGGTGACAGAATCAAGAACACTAGACAAATCCGTTGCCTGTAAGCCATATGCTTCTATAGCTTTCTTAGCTGAAATAGCTGATGAGGTGACATCACTCCCATTTATGGATGCGAATTGGATGAGATAACTTGAAGCTGATTTTAAACTATCACCGGTTAAACCAAATTGTGTGTTCAACTCACCAACTGCACTTCCAGCAGTATTAAAGTCTGTAGGGATTTCTGTAGCAAGGTTCTTTGCGATAGTTGTCATTTCTTCTAAAGCTTGGCCAGAAGCACCAGTTTTGGTAACAATGATATCCATCCCTTCATCAACTTCGTTAAAAGCTTCAAGAGACTGTTTCCCAAAATCAATCAATTTTTGTGATAATTCTGCTAAACGATCACTGAATTCCATTAGGATATCTGCTTTTAAGAGATGTTTGATTTCTGATAGATTATCTTTTGCACTTGTTGAACTAGCGCCCATCTCTTCCATCTCATTTTGAAGATGATTATAAGCCGTCTTGGTATCATTTAGAGTCTGTTCCAGTTTATTGGCTTCAATCGAATTTTCGCCATACTGGGATTTTGTTAGTTCTAGTTGTTTCTCTAAATTCTGAATCTGTTTTTCTAGTAAGGAGGAACTTTCATTTACTTTTCTTTGAGCTAAAGCTAGCTTTTCAGATTCACTAGCACTTGAAGAAAGTTCACTTTCTTGTAATTTAAATTGACTTGTTAATTTTTCACTCTCAGAAACTAGACGAGCTTGTTCCTGTTTCAGACTATCCCATTGACTTTTTGTAGTACCTGCTCGATTTCCATTTTCTGATAAAGCTTGATTAACACCCTCTAGTTTGCTTTCATAACTTTTGAGTACTATCTGAGTAGTTTCTACTTCCCTTTGAAAGGCTCGATATTGTTCCGCCCCAATATTACCTGACTTAAATTGTGATTCAACTTGTGCTTGTGCCTGCCTTAAGGTAGCTAACTTTTCTTTAGTAGTTTCAACTTGTTTAGCAAGCACTTCTTGTTTTTGAGTAAGGAGCGTGACATTTCCTGTATCAAACTTAAGCGCCTTATCAATTTGTTTCAATTCTTTAGTTGATTCAGCGGCTTGTTTATTTACCCCTTTTAAGGCATTTTGTAAGGGTTGTGTGTCACCACCAATTTCTATTGTGATGCCTTTTATATTTCCAGCCATGGTCACCTCTCCTTTCTATTAAAAATTATCAAAATCACTTTGATTCGCTTTTCTAGATTGACTTGATTCATTTATTCTCAAGTTTACATAGTCAGTTTGATAATCAAGAGCCATCCCAATTGAAATATGTTTTAAGTCATCTATGGATAAACCAGTTTCCTTACAACAAAATAGATAGCTTTCTACCGTAAAGATTTCTTCACTTGCTGTTTCTGTTTGATCTGCTTTTTTCTTGTATTCATTCCTTGGTTAAGCATGTTCATTAAGATAGTTGCTACTTCTTGAACTGGAAACTCCTCCATCTCCATAAAGAATTCTTTGAATGGTTTAATTTTGGGATTAGCAGATTTAGCAAACACCCAAAAAATTCTGTGAAAAAAAGTCATATCAAAATTGGTCAGGATGGATAGATCAATATCACCAGTTTCGAGTTTTTCTTCCTCATTTAGGTGCTCAATCTTATCAAGAATTGACTGCGTACTCACCATTGAAAACAAGTCTTGAAAATAATCTTTACCAAACTGTTCTTTATAGGCAATCGGTGTATAGGCATTAGTAGCCAATTCATAGGTCTTTCCTGAAATTGTAATACTATCTCTCATCTGTAACTCCTTTATTCACGAGGTTCAAAGACTTCCTTGAACCAATTCTGACGAATCTCATCACTTGTTTCTTCTGTCGTTTTGCGACGAACCACCTTATCAAGTGGACGGGGACTTGCCGTAAAGTTTAGCTCAACCTCATTAATATCTGAACCAGACTTTGTTTTTGATCCCATTGATGGACGTGATGCGTAACAGTAATACAAAACATGAAGCGTTTCTTTCTTATCTCCTTCAAAACGAAACATCAGAGCAAAATTCTTCTTTTCAGCATTTGCGATTTCAGAAATTGTTTTAGTTGTTGGATCTAATTTTTCTCCTAAGACACGAGTTAAAAATTCTTGAGTTAATAAGGCGAGCTTCAATGTTCCCTCATAACCATCATTTGATTCCGAAGTATAAAAGTTGATATTATCTGCCTTGTATGAACCTTTGTCACCAGTCGGTTCCAAGGTTAGTTCTGCTGCACCTCGTAATCGTTCAACCGTTCCATAAGTCAATGCGCCATTTGAAGCTTCAGTTGTAACTTCTGCCCAATGGACATCTTGTAGTCCGAATGTAACTTTATTTTTTTCAGTCATAACTATCCTCCGTTTAATGAAATGTAATATGTAATTTGATAGAGTTTTTCAGTTGAGATATAAGTCTCTACTTTGTCAAAAAAAATTGAATGACTATCAAATAAGTCATCCATCTTGGTTTCGATTTCTAAGTCCTTCTTTAAGGTATAGAGTTCCACTTGAAGATTAAGAGTCTTATGATAGCTCCAATTATCAGCTCCAGCATTTTCAGACTCCTTAACAAGATATACAATAAATGGCGGAACTGGACTTCTTCCTTCTTCAAAATGATGATAAGCTACTGGCAACTTTGTTTTTGTTAAAATGTAATAGAAATCTTTTAATATCATTAAATCCTCACAATCTTTGTCTCAGCTTATCTTCAAGTGACTTAACAGCAGTTTTTTCAACGATTTCAATATGTTTTTGCCCTTCTACTCGACCACCATTTTGTTTAGCGTGACCATTTTCTAGGAGATGAGTTAATCCTGGTGTTCGGTTGTGAATAGTCTTTATTAAGCCTGTAGGACTGTCACTTGTGGACTTGCTTTTCCAACCTCGTGCATACTTACCAGTTTTTCGTGGAGATAAGAGTTTTAAGGTATCTACAGCACTGTCTGTTACTTCTTCCACTACCTCTCGCATTGTAGATGTCGTCTCTTTAATGTAATCCCCCAACTCTTGATCAATTACTTTTTCCAACTCATCCATTCCTATTCTGTTCATAGTCATTCTCCTTAGTTGCTACAATATAAATCAATTGCCTAGGAACGCTATCACCATCAATTGAATCTATCGTAAAGTAGGCGTCTCTGTACTTTATCCTAGTTTTTAATGAACTTAGATTTAGTACCGCTTTGTCGTACCTTAGTGTAAATTGAATTTTGTTATAAAGGAGTTTAGACACACTCCCCTCATTTTCTGTTAAGGTCAATGGCCGACTAGAACACCATCTTTGGAAAATGGTGTTCCAAACTGAAGATTCATTTCCAATTTCATCAACCACAATTTTACGCACTTCAAATGTAAGACGGTCACGTAACGGAGCAATTTTCATCAAAAGATATCCTTCCTATCAGCTAATAGTAAGTGATATAACATTTGTTTTAACTCTTTATAATTAGCTGTTTCACGGTGTTCATAAAGATAGGCAACCCCATATAGGATTGCCATTCTTAGAACCTCACTGTAAGTATTCTGCCTTAATGTTTCTTCACAGAGTTTTTTACTTGTATCAATCAATTGCTTAATCAAGTCATCTTCATCTGTGTTTTCTACCTTAAGGTAAAGTTTTGCTTCTTCTAGACTTATCATGATTATTTTGCTTTCACAGTTAAAATTTTCACCGCTTCTGGTAACACTAATTTCCCATCAACACGTTGAGATGCAAGAAAACCAATTTGACCATTATTAGCATAAAGTTCATTAAGACGTTTAAAAGTACGTCCTTGGCGATCTGCAATCCAGTAATAAGAGAAATCACCAAATGCAATAGCTTTATTCCCCTGTTCAGGTAGAGGTGCAAAGGTAGATGTATAGTATGGACGGTTAAGAATTAAATCTGGTTGTCCAGCTTGTGTAGACGGTTGCCAAATGTAATTTCCGTTATTGTCTTTCAGTTTACGAATTGCTTTAACAGTTGTATCATGAAGAATCCACACTGCATTTTTTCGATAAGGAGCAGGAAGTGAATGATACAATTCAATCATGTCATCAAACGTAATGTCTTTAGTCGTCGTTGTAGGACCAGTAACATTTGCTTGCGTAAAGATTCCTGTTGGTTTCTTTGAGCCATCTCCAATAAGGAATGATTTCTCTTCTTCTGTACCAATACGTCGTGCAAACTCACTAGTCATATAGGATTCTAAATCAAATACTGAGTCATTTAACAATTCTTCTGAGATTCGAATAGCTGTTCCAATCTTATGCGAATCAAGTGTTACTTGACCAAATGTCTCATCAGTTTCAGGATAAAGTCCATTTTCATCCATCCACGACGCAGTTCCATGCCCTGTAACAACTGGAATCTTCCGCTCTCCACTTGATGTTTTAATGACGGTTGCTAGACTCCGGAAGAAATTCTCTTCTTGAAGACCTTGAACTAGTTTTTTCTCATACTCATCAGGTACTAAATGGCCACCCTCTGTATCTTCTCCAACACGAAGGACGTCCTTAACATCAAAGAAGTTACGCTTACGGACATTCGTCCAAAATGTTTTGGAATAGACATCAGACTTGGTTCCCTTCTTCTCATCTTCTACCTCACTATCTTTTAAGACAGTGGTAGGCTGTCTTGTCAAAGCCTGAGAAGTTGGTTGAGCAAGTTCTAGATCAATCTTTTCTTGTCGTTCTATGCGAGCGATTTCTTGATTATAGCGATTGATTTTACTTTCCATTTCATCATAGCGTTTAGAATCCTCTTCTGAAACTAAACCATCATCAGTTCGCACTGAGTCTAGGAAAGTTTTTGCTTGCTCCCAAGCTTGATTTCGTTTTTCTTTTAATTCAAGTAATTTAGACATAGGTTAATTTTCCTTTCATTATTTCAATAAATCTAATCGTTTTCTTAACTGATTAAGGGGAGTCGTTGATAAAGGTTTGTAGCTATCAATTTTGGCTTGAAGTTTAACAACAAGGTTATGATCTGCAGTGGCTCTACTAAATGAATAACTACTAAGTTCTAGCTCTTCTTTAGGTTCATCTTTACCGAATAAAATCTTGTCCGCAAAGCCAAGTTCAACTGCTTTTCTCGCATTAAACCATGATTCAGAATCCATTAAATGTGAGATTTTTGCCCTAGATAATCCTGTTCTTAACTCATAGGCATTCACAATGGACTCTTTGATTTCCCCCAACATTTCAATAATCTTTTCCATATCCTTTGCTTCACCTTGTGCAATCGTCCATGGATTGTGAATCATCATCATTGCAACAGGACTCATGGATACTGTTGTTCCAGCCATGGCAATGACACTGGCAGCACTTGCTGCAAGACCATCAATAATGACATGTACATTTCCCTCGTAATCCATCAGCATGTTATAGATTTGTGCTGCGGCAAAAACATCACCCCCTGGACTATTAATCCAGAGGGTGATATCACCTTTTCCTGCATTTAAATCATTTTTAAAGAGTTGTGGAGTAACTTCATCTCCAAACCATGTTTCATCAGCAATCTGTCCTTCAATACGAAGAGTGCGAATATTCCCTTCGTCTGAAAAACTCCAAAATTTACGCATCTTCTTCCTCCTTTGGTTTTTCTTGAGGTTGTTCAATTGCCTGTTTTGTCATAAAACCACCAGCATCTTTTAATTTAGTCATATTTCCGTTAATCAAATAAAGGTTTCCTCCTTCTTCATCTGTTAAAAGATTTAAATCTTCAAGTTCTCGAATATCATTTGTAGATAGCCAGCCATTCTGTCTTGCAATGGCATACCCACTCATACGACTTTGATAATCTCCACGTAATAAACCATCTACATTGAACTTAACAAAGTACTTCTTCTTTTCTTCAGGCAAAAAAAGAGACCTCTTGAAGGCCTGTTCTAAACGAACTACCCAAGGGTCTAATGTGTATTTAACAAACTCTAGTGATTGTTGCTCGATATTTGAAAATGAAGATTTTTCTAAATCACCAATCATATGTGGTGGTATCCTATACAAACGTGCAATCTCATTGATTTGAAACTTCCTAGTCTGTAAGAATTGCGCTTCTTCAGGTGGAATACCTATTTGAGTGTACTTCATCCCTTCTTCTAGAACTGCAACTTTATGTGCATTTGTGACACCGTTATAAACCGCATTCCAAGAATCACGTACTCTTTTTGGATCCTTCAAAATCCCTGGATGTTCCAATACACCACCAGGATTTGCACCATTTTTAAAGAATGATGCTCCGTAATTCTCTGTAGCCAAGGTCATTCCAATTGCGTTCTTTGCTAATGCGATGGGAGAATAACCAATCAATCCATCAAAACCAAGACCTGGAATGTGAAGGACATCTTCTTGTTTTAAAATAACACTGCCTTTATCCTTGAAATTTGGATTTTCTTCGGTCTGACGTTGATATTTGTAGTAAAGTTTCCCATTTTCATCACGGTGTACTGACATTTTATCTGGTAATAAGGGATACAAACTGATAACCTGACCGCTCTTATCCCTTATGATTTGAATATAGGCATTTCCCCATATCAAAAGATGAGTCATCAAAGTTTCACGAAAGACAAAAGAAGACATCTCTGGATTTGGTTCATCGTGAAGCAAGAAATAAAGAGGGTGTTCAAATTTTTTCTCCCTCCCATTAGATGTTCTTTCATAAATGTGAATGGGTAGAGAGGCGACAGCTTCAGCTAATATTCTCACACAAGCATAAACAGCTGTAGTCTGCATCGCTTTAAATTCATCTACATTTTCGCCACTGGAAGTTCGTCCAAAAAGATAAGAAAAGTCCTGTCCCTCATAACTATTATGCGGTTTATCTCGTGATCTTTTTTTTCCAATAAAATCTAAAAATCCCATCTAATCCTCCATTTTTGAGTACAATAAAAGCACCTCATTTGTGAGATGCTCTACGAATTATAATTGAATTTACTTATTGAATAACTTAGCCCAATTCTGCTTGGAATTTAAAATTCTTGAGACATAAACCTCATATTTGTCGATATAATAAAAAGCTAAGTAATTTTCAATAGGCATATATCTATAACGTTTTCCGTCATCTGTTAATTCACCATAACCTCGACTCGACACCAAAGGACATGCTTCTGGAAATGTTTCTAAAGTTTCTAGTGCCGTTAAAATAAGGTCTAATTTACTATCGGCAGATTGCTGGCTGTAAAAATTCAGTACAATATAATCATGTATTTCTCTCAAGTCTTTCTTAGCTTGATCCGTAAGAGAAACATGGTAACGTTTATGATTACTCAAGTCCAAATTCCTTTCTTACATCTGCTAAAGACGTTAGTTTCCCTTGCTCAATTTCTTGATGGCCCAACAAGATTTCCTTTTTTAAATCTTCAAAAGCAACCTGATATTGAGTCTCTTGTGAATCACTAAATACGAACTCTTTGGGATCAACTGCACCTGTCGCAATTTTACGAAGTGCAGCATTAAAGATATCTGACAGGGTTAACTTTTCATCAGCTAAGATTTCTTTCGTTTGTTGGTAAAAAGTCGAATCTGCTCTAAAATTAACAGGTTGAGTACTTGCCATAATTAATACCTCTTTGTAAAGATGTTTTGTAAATACATTGTATCATCTTTAGATTTAAAATTCAACTAAAAGCTTAGTATTCCTCGCTCATCATAAATACTACTATCATTATTTTGGTGTCTAATACATCTATCAATCCCCATTATAAGAGCAACAATTCCATCGATTTTTTCAATTGATTTCTCTTTATCTGGTTTGATATTGCCTGCAGGGTCTTGGCGCATAACTACGTTTTGCGACATCCATTTTAAAACAGGTTGTCCTCCGTGTTGTATACGACCTTCCATCATAAGTTTGAATAATTCCTTTGACGGTGGACTCATATCCTTGTACCCCTGACCAAAAGGAATCATTGTCAGCCCCATATCTTCTAGATTCTGCACCATTTGCGTTGCATTCCATCTATCATAGGCGATTTCTTTTATATTGTATATCTTTGATAATTCCTCAATGAACTTCTCTATAAAGCCATAATGAACAACATTACCCTCTGTCGTCTTTAGATAGCCTTGCCGTTCCCATACGTCATACAAAACATGATCTCTACGACAACGAAGTTCAAGAGTATCTTTTGGTAGCCAGAAATAGGGTAGAATGATGTAATTTTCTAATTCATTCCTAGGTGGAAAAACTAAAACAAAGGCTGTGATATCGGATGTACTTGACAAGTCTAGCCCTGCATAGCATTCACGACCTTTCAAACTTTCAAAATTGATAGGTGCATCGCCTTTGTTGTATACATGTTCAGGAATCCAAGCAACCGTAGAATTTGTCCACATATTTAGTCGTAGTTGCTTGAATACATTTTCTTCAGCAGGATTATCAAGTGCTTGTTTATAGGCTTCTCTGACACGGTCTAAGCCAATGGTATGACCTAATGATGGATTTGCTTTTAACCAGTTACTTTCGTCATTCCAGTCCTCTTCATCAGATAAACCATAAACGACAGGATAAAAAGATGTATCTTTCTTTCTGCCCTTTAAAATCTCAAGTGCTTTTGTATGTAACTCGTAACAAATTGAATTCTTATCTGTTCCTGCAGTAGTAATGATAAAAAATAAGGGTTGTTCTCGTGCATCACCTGAACCTTTAGTTAAGACATCATAGAGGTGGCGATTGGGCTGGGCATGAATCTCGTCAAACACGAGTCCTGAAACATTGAGACCATGTTTTGTACCAGTCTCAGCGGATAAAACTTGATAGAAACCTGCATTAGAGTAGTTAACAATTCGTTTCGTAGCACCCATTATTTTTGAACGTTTCTCTAAAGGTCGACTCATTAGTACCATTTGTTTTGCTACATCGAATACAATAGAGGCTTGATTTCGGTCACATGCAGCACCATAAACTTCTGCACTAGCTTCATTATCTGCATAAAGTAAATAAAGAGCAATTGCTGCTGCTAGTTCACTCTTCCCATTCTTTTTTGGAATTTCAATATAGGCAGTTAGAAATTGACGATTCCCATCTTCTTTAACAATCCCAAATAAATCTCGTACTATCTGTTCCTGCCAAGGTAAAAGTATAAACTTCTGACCTGCCCATTTTCCTTTAGTATGACAAAGGTTTTGAATAAAAGTCACTGCTCTATCAGCCTTACTTTTATCATAATGTGATGTAGCTAGCATAAAAGGAGTTGGTTCATAATGAAAAGTCATAGTAAACCTCCCAACAAATCTTCCATTTCGTCACCTTTACCAACCTCAGAATCCATAGTAGCTAAACGATTCCTAGCGGATGGGGTTAGACCAAATTGTTCACAAAACTTCAGCATGATTTTTAAATTAGTTTGACTAATTGAAACTTGTGGAACTTGCTGTAAATACCCATTTGGTGTCTTTAAGATAGAACCATGTTTTGATAAAAACTCCTCTGCTTCTTTCCAACGTGCGTATGCTTGACAATAACCTGCAAATGCGGTCATATCCATTTCCGTCAGTAATCCCATTTGTTCCAATATTTTTCCCATCCGCTTCCATTCCCTCTTAGCATCTTCTTCAAGCCACTGGGGGCAACGTGGAGCCTTCTTTTGAGGTTTTACTTCATTCGTTGGGAGAGGCCGTTTACCAGGATTACCTTCTAGAACTTTTAAATTTGTAGGTTTCGGTTTACGTCCTCTAATTGCCACTAATTCACCTCCTAAAATAAAAAGAACTCAGATCGAGTTCCAATTTATAATTTATTGTATGTATCCACTATTTCTTGATAGATAATTTTATCCAAATCATCCATTCGGTCAGTAATTTTGCCATATTCATAATGAAAAACTATTTCTTTATTTCGTTTAATTTTTAGGATTGCTATCCAAGCGCCATCAATATGTCGGTCATAGGTACTAAATTCCCTAAGAAACTCAATATGATAGTGTCGACCATTGAATCCTCTAGTAATCATTTCCCACATAACTATCCCAATTTTATTATTTTATCAATTCCGTAAAGTACATTTAAACTTTGTCCATTATCCCAACTTACTAAAATTGAACCAATATCATCAACACCAATTACCGTACCGAGAGTACCTATAGGTGGCGCAAATGGATCCTCCATTTCGAGTAATTTTACTCGAGTTCCATTGGGATACAATGATTTCAAAGTCTTCACTTTTAAGTCATCCATAATACAACCTCTTCTCTTTTGTTTAGTACATATTAACTCTAAAGTTCATCTTTATCCAGTTATTTTTGATGATATTTTTGAAGATAATATGGCACAACCAATAGCATAAACAACTGGCACTGTGACTCCGTTTCCTGCTTGTTTATAGAGTTGTGCATCAGAATTTACAGCTTTTGCCTTTTCAAATAAGTCATCACTGAAACCTTGAAGTCTAAAACACTCTTTTGGAGTAAGCCTTCTAATTTTGACAACACGACCATTCCAAACTACTGCGCCCATCTGACAGCTACATGAAAGGTTGTGAGCTATTCCTCTCCCTACTCTTGCCCTTCTCGTTAATGAACTTGGATAAGAAAGATCAACCGAGTCACCAACCTCCGCCAATTGATAACCTTGCTTTGTTCCATTCCTAACCTTGATACCTTTTGTCAAAATTGGTTGAACCTCAAGCACTCCAGAGTTCATTGCTGTACGCTTTGTTGCACCAGCAGTATAACGAGCAGTTATACATCTTGCTTCTTCAGTTAACTTTGGTCCAGTTAGCGATTGGTCAATCAGGTATAGACCTGTCTTAGCTCCTAGTCCACCACCCTCTCCAACAAGTGTTGTTGCAATACCACTGGGGTCATAGACACGGTAGCTTTGCATACCGCCTACAAGTTGCTTAAGATGGCTACTGCTTTCTCTGCTGAGAGGTAGTACTTTTCGTCGACCTTTTCTTCTAAGATGTCCGATAGTATAGATGCGTTCTCTATTTTGTGGTACTCCGTAATCTTTTGAGTTAAACACTTGCCATTCAAGGTCGTACCCTGATTCATCCAAGATAGAGAGATAGTCGAGATAATCTCGTCCCCCACCACTTGATAAAAGTCCTTTAACATTTTCAAGGAGAACCCATTCGGGTTTATCTTCTTCTTTTTGGCTTTTGATGAGTTTAACAAATGTAAAAAAGAGTCCACTTCGCTCACCGTATAGGCCGGCTCGTTTCCCTGCGATAGACACATTTTGACAAGGGCTTCCCGCACACCAGAGATCTGCTTTTGGTAATCGTGTTGGATCGATTGTTGTGATATCGTCATGAAACCATTCTCCTTTCGTATCATACATTGCTTCATAAGACTTGCGTGCAAACTTATCTTTTTCACAAAATCCTATACACTTCATTCCTGCTAATTCTAGCCCATGTCGAAAGCCACCAACTCCGGAAAAGAAATCTAGAAATGTTAGTGTCATACTTGTTCCTCCAACTCCTTTAACACTTGGTTATAAGTTAAAACCTCATGATTACGTTGTACGGTTACTTCAGTATCGCCTGTAACTTCTATATAGCGTTTAACAATGACATCCACAAACTTTTCATCAAGCTCGATTCCATAACAAACACGTCCAGTCTGATCTGCAGCTATTAAAGTAGAACCAGAACCTAAAAATGGATCTAAAACTATTGTTCCACGCATAGAAGAGTTTTGAATAGGGTAAGCCATAAGTTGAATTGGTTTCATGGTTGGGTGGTCTTTACTAGACTTAGGACGGTCATATTCCCAAATGGTAGTTTGCTTCCGATCACTAAACCATTGATGCTTTCCTTTTTTCTTCCACCCATATAAACAAGGTTCATGTTGCCATTGATATGGGCTACGACCTAATACAAGTGAGTTCTTTTTCCAGATGCAACACCCACTCAAATAGAAACCAGCATCTTTAAAAGCTTTACGGAAGTTGAGTCCTTCCGTATCTGCATGAAAAACATAGATAGACGCATCATCTTCCATGTGATTTTCTACTTGAGTAAACATAGAAAGGAGAAATTGATAGAAGTCTCCGTCAGACATATTATCATTTAGGATTTTCCCAGCCGTCTCTTCAACGTCAACGTTATAAGGCGGATCTGTTACAACTAAATTAGCTTTCTTATCACCAAGTAATTGGTCGTAGGTTTCTGATTTGGTAGAATCACCACAAATGACTCGGTGCTTTCCGAGTTGCCAAATATCACCACGTCTTGATACCGTTGGTTTCTTCAATTCTTCTTCCACATCAAACTTATCTTCAGACAACTCCTTGTCATGGACATTAGAGAGGATATTATCAATCTCTGGCGGTTCAAAACCAGTCAGGTCTAGATTAAAATCAGACTCCTGTAAATCCAAAAGTAAGTCCGCTAAGAGAGCGTCATCCCATTGACCTGTAATCTTATTGAGAGCAATGTTCAATGCTTTCTCATCTTCTTTAGAAAGCTTTACAATTACACACTTAGCAGTTTCATAGTCAAGGTCTTTAAGAACTGTCAAGCGTTGATGACCACCAATTACAGTTAAATCTTCATTGACAATAATAGGGTCAACATATCCAAACTTTAGAAGCGACTGTTTAATTTTTTCATATTCTTTATCCCCTTTTTTCAGTTTCTTTCGAGGATTATAAGCTGCAGGCTTTAATTCTTTCAGAGGAAGTTCTTTTATTTCCATTGTTGGTTGGTTCGTCATTTTAGACTCCTTTGTAAAATCTTATCTGTATGTAGCAGGCATGGCTACAATATTTTCTATTGGGATTGGCATAAGATAAAAATGACTTACCACAACACTGGCAAGTCATTTCTTCATATGCAGTTTGTTCCTTATCATGTTCCTCTTGATGATTTTTCCACCAATTTATTCTGCAACTATCTGAGCAAAATTTCTTCGGCCGTCCAGTTTTATTAGGAACCATAGGTTGAAAACATTGAGGACAGTTTGTACCATCTTGAACTCGTTTCTCAACCATCAAATACGGTAATGTTCCTTGTCCCTTTAACTCAGGATGTCTTTTACAATACTTCTTAACAGAGTCTTTAGATAAACCAATTACTTTAGCAACTTCACCGTATCCTAAGCCATTTTTTCTAAGTAACCAAATTTGTTCTCGTTGAAAGTTATTCATACCTGTTCCTCACTTTTATACTAAAAAATAAGGTTATTTTCGTACCTAAATTTAAACAAATTTACGAAAATAACACTCACTTAATTCTATATTCTTACTGGATTCTTTACTATTTTGAATTGATTTTTATATCCCACCTTATCAATTTTGCGAAATTGTACGTTTGAGGGGGCGTCGGTCTTTTACGGACAAGGATTTAGAGATTTTATCCCCCCTTACCCCAAAATTTTTTTAAGAATTAACATTGATTTGGTAACGACACAATAAAAGTGTCATCACCTGAGGAACTTCTTTTTAAAATAGTTCCTCTTTGTAAAAGCACTTCATATTCAGTTCTTCTTGGAAAAGTTCCATAATTTATTTGGGATATATCGATCCTCTTCACATCTTTTTCTACATATAGTTTAATAACAACTTTATCCTCTAGTTCTGCTTTTTCCTTGGCCCAACGTTCCATCTTTGAAGTACTTAAATATCCTCGCTCTTTAAAAGATGAAGAGGACATTAGCTCTTTATAAAACTCTTTATCGATGACTCTGTATAAAACTTTATATTCCTCTTGTGGGGCTTCATTAATTATTTCATCTAAACATTTTATTGAATTTATCGTTTGACATAAGATATTCTTATCGCCATATTTTATTTTTTTAGTTCGAAGATATTCATTGATACTGTAATATGTACTACCGCAATATCTTTCAAGCGCTTCAAAATATTTCTCATTATTATTGCTCGTTGAAATTCTATACGGAGAAATTTCATCTTTTTTATTATTGACAAAATTAATATAGTTCATAGAAAATTAAACTCCTTATATTTTATTTCATACTTTTCTACTAGTATATAATAATTCTATCAAAACCGATAGGTATATTCTACATATCTGTCAGTCGTCTTGGTCTTTCTATCATGACAAGATTTACAAAGAGCTTGCCAGTTGGATTGATTCCAAAAGAGTTCTTGGTCACCTCGGTGGGGACTGATATGGTCAACCACTGTCGCCTTGGTCAGTCGACCATTTCTTTGACAGTAAACACAGAGGGGATTCAGCTTTAAGTAACGAATCCGTGCTTTGTTCCATCGTGAATTGTAACCTTTAGCTTTGGTTGTCTTGGCATCAAGTGCGTGGTTAGTCTTGTGGTCATCGCAGTACCTGTTTCCATAGGTCACAAGGTTTGGACAACCATTCTGCTTGCAGGGAGTTCTTGGTCTACGTGGCATTTTACTGCTCCCAAGGAAGAGTTGGTTTCGTAAAATGTCCAAAACATGTAGATTGAGTGTAGTCTACGTTTAGAAGATCCAACTCCTTGATAATCCCTTTCGGTGTTAAATCGTACCGTTCTTTAATCATTCCTACCAATTGTTTGCTCGTATAGTTACTTGTTCCAAATGTTTCTACATGAATAGAAACCGGTTCTGCGACCCCAATAGCGTATGCTAATTGAACTTCGCATCGTTTAGCATATCCTTCACGAACGATGTCTTTTGCAATCTTACGTGCCATATAAGCTCCTGAGCGATCCACTTTACTTGGATCCTTTCCTGAAAATGCACCACCACCATGATGGGCAAATCCACCATAAGTATCAGCGATAATTTTTCTTCCAGTAACTCCAGCATCTGCATAAGAACCACCAAGAACGAAACGACCAGTAGGATTCACTAAAACATTAAAATCAAGGTTTTGTTTATACTGTTTAGCAACTTTCATCATAGATTCTTTAACAATAGATCTTAAATTCTCAATTGTTATTTCATCGCTATGCTGAATTGATACTAAGAATGTTGTAATTCTTTTATTGTCATAATCATAAGAAACCTGTGCCTTAGCATCTTTCCCTAAGAGCGGATGCTGAAGTTCCATAAGATTCTCAAGAACACGAGTTGCTAAAACGTAGGGAAGCGGCAAGTATTCGTTAGTTTCATCAGTTGCATAGCCATACATCATACCTTGGTCACCAGCACCACCTGTATCAACACCTTGAGAAATATCATCACTTTGTAATCCGATAAGATTTGTCACAATGATATTTTCCATTCCTAGTGGTTTAACGACATTTCGAACAACAGTTTTTAATTCAAACAAGGCTGTTGTTTTCATTTCACCAGCAACCACTATATGATTATCTTTGATAAGAGTTTCTACTGCAACCCTGCTATTCTTATCTTGTTCTAAACATACTGTTAGAACTGCATCTGAAATCTGGTCACAAATTTTATCTGGATGGCCATTAGATACTTGTTCACTCGTAATAATCATTATTTCCTCCACGCAAAAAGCCTCCCCATTTGGGTAAGGCTCTGTTTTTTTTATTTTGCTTTTCTACCTGCTTCATAAGCTTGTTCAAGCATTTCTTTCAATGCCCAAACGCTGATGTCATAAAAGTCAAGTCTATCGCTATTTCTCGTTTCTAGCGTTTCAGCGCCAATTCTATTTTTTGCGATTTTTGTTAAAATATCCTCTTTCTTCATGGTTTTATCCTCTTTCTTTTTTGTTGTAACCATATTACCTCTAAGAGCGGGATATATCCAGTCATTTGTGCATTATTTTAAAGATATTTTAAACTTTTAAAGTTTTCAAAATCACTTCAAGAATAGCTTCTTGTTCATCAGATTCTGGGTAGATATCCCATCCTCTGTCATAAGAAATGATAGTATTTTCAGCAACATCAACCTCTAATTTGAATACACATCCTAAATCAATACCTACATCTGAAGGTTGATCACTGACTTTTGCTATGTAATCAACTATTTGTTCGTGATAATGAATCTGACCTCTGGTCCACATAGTTATTCTCCTCTTATTTTTCTAGGTGTATATTACCGTAGAACCAGAATTTTATCCAGTGAAATTAGCCGATTTTCTATCTTTTTTGACATCTTAAGTATATCACACTCATTTTTAAAAAGCAGTACCATCTTAGTAACAACTTAGTAACAGGGTAGTACCACCTTAGTAACACCCTAGTATCATTAGCCATTTATACTCAAGGTTTTCCCAGCGAAACGGTAATATTCTTTTACTTGTTTTAAAGCTTTTTGTCTATATCGACTAACTGTCATTCTAGAAACATTATGCTTAGGTAGTAACTCATCCCATGTCAATCCAACTAAGACTAAATCAACTACTACATCCCTCATAATTTCATCAACAGAAGAAACAGCAAGTTCAAAGAAATCGAGATCGGTTTTTAAATGACAGTACTTTTCAAACAATGACTCCTGATATTCTCTTTCCTCTGCTAAGAACTTATCATGAAAAGATAGAGCCATATTTTCTGTCCTAACATTCGTTTTACTCGTTTTAACACGTTCTTCATTTGTCTGTCTAGTAGCAAGAGAGTATAGAAAAGCATCTTCTGAAATGGGTTTATAGTTTTCAATCAAGTTCTTTGCAATTATTAAATCTCTTTTTGCATCTTGATAGTGTTGGAAATAGTAGTCTACTTTATCCATATCAACCTCCTACTTGTGCTTTTACTGCTTCAATCAAACGTGATTGTTGTGCATCTTTGGCAGTTAAAGCTTTTAGAATATCAGCATCAATTGTACCTTCTGTTACAATATGCTGAATAATCACTGTGTTTGATTGTTGCCCTTGTCGCCAAAGTCGAGCATTGGTTTGTTGGTACAGTTCAAGAGACCAAGTTAACCCAAACCACACTAAGTGATGACCTCCCTTTTGTAAATTTAGACCATGTCCTGCGCTAGCTGGGTGTAGCAAACCAACAGTGATGTTCCCTTTATTCCATTCATGAATATCAGTTTCACTTTTAAGAACTGTACTTTTAACCCTAAGCTTGTTCAATCGTTCTTGAATACGAAGTAAATCATGCTTGAACCAATAAGCGACCAGAACTGGTTCTCCATTTGCGGCTTCAATAATATCTTCAAGTGCATCAAGTTTTTGATCATGTAACTTGATAATTTTATGATCATCAGAATATACTGCACCATTAGCCATTTGAACCAGTTTATTGGATAAACTAGCAGCATTTGCTGCTGTTACTTCAATTTCGTTAGAATCAGAAATAACAGATTCCTTTTTAAACTCTTTATATCTTTTTGCTTCTGCGTTTGTGAGATGGACTAATTTTTTAGTTGAGATTAATGTTGGCATTTGTAGATAATCCATTGCTTTCATAGAAATTGTGATGTCATCAATCTTGTCAAAGATTTGACACTCTGCATAGTCCATTGGAATATATTCATAGACAACGTTTCCATTTCTACGTCCCTCTCTAAAATAACGACTTCGGTATTCTCCGATAAAACGTCCCAAACGAACACCGCCATCAATGACCTTGAATTCCGCAAACAAATCCATTAATCCGTTGGAACTCGGTGTGCCTGTTAAACCTACCACTCGTTTCATGTAAGGGCGCATGGCCATAAAAGCTTTAAAACGTTTTGATTGCCATGATTTGAATGAACTTAATTCATCAATGATAATCATATCCCACTTGAAATGAGGATGACACTGTTCAACTAACCAAGGGATGTTTTCACGATTTACGATATAGATATCCGCATCTTTATGTAGTGCTGCTTGTCGTTGTTTGGGGTTGCCAACAATTTTTGAATATCTCAAATGAGACAATTCTTGCCACTGCTCTATTTCGTCACTCCATACTGTATTTGCGACTCTAAGTGGAGCAATCACCAGTACTTTATGAATTTCATAGCGATCAAACATCAGTTCATTAATAGCTGATAAGGTTGTAGCTGTTTTTCCCATCCCCATGTCTAAAATGACTGCTGCATAAGGAGTTTTTATGATGAAGTCTTTGGTGACTTCTTGATAGTCATGCAGTTTCAATTTCATCCAATATCCCCTCAATATCTTTCTTATTATCTAAAACATAGACTCGAAATCCTAAACGTTCAAATAGCTTATGCCGTGACACCTGCAAAGCTCTAGGATGTTGATTAGGTGCTTTTACTTCCACCAAACCAAACTTGCCATTGGGTAAGAATACCAGTCGGTCAGGTACTCCTGAAAAGGAAGGTGATACCCACTTTGGACATATACCACCACGCTTTTTAACCTTGCTTGCTAACTTTTGTTCAATCACTTTTTCTCTCATACTTGTCCTCTCATCAGATTTAAATGGTGGAGGTCTAATGAGGTCATTTCCTAAACTTTCCTTATATACTTATTCTTAGTTATATTTCCTATAGAGATAGTTTTAGAAAAGACCATCATTGACTTACACTAAACAAAGAAATGGAAGTCGTGGAACTTAATCCATAAACTTTTTGACCATACTTCACAAATTATTTTTCACTGAATACTTCAACGACTTACACTCCAAAAATACTTGATTTAAAATCTAGTGGAGATATACCCTCACTTGTGTAAGTCATTAGTTTAGAAAATCATCGTCATCAGCTTTTAACGATAACCCCATAATAAAATTCCCTTTATTAGTCCGTTTTCGTTCATAACCAGCTTGATTAAGTGCAGCATAGAAATCAGTTGTACTTCGTGTGTATTCTAAATTTTGAAGGCAATATGCACGATACTTGCTGTACAGTTCTCCTGATTTCTCACTTAATGTTTCTCCCACTTCACAACTTTCATTGATGAAATGTCCCAACCAGTCATTAGCTTCGCGGTAGGATTTGACAGAGTTTTTTACTGCTTTTGGAACTGATGTTTTAAAATTTGCTTTAATGGCTTTTTCCGCACCTTCAATAATCCACGATAAAATTGCTGGCCCAGCGTTATCATACAGATAATCCGCAAAATTCTTAATATCTGAACGACCAGTAATTTTGGCATTAAATGGAATAACAACCAAACGACGCCAAGTACCATCATCGTTCGCTCCAACTTTTGGTAAATGATTCGTATAAAGTACCAGCGTATGAGATGGAACAAAATGAAATGGATCCTTATACTTCTTTTCTGCTTGAATTTCGTCGGTTGAGGTAATTTGCTTCACAACTGCAGTATTCAATCTCATTCCTTCTGCCATTTCAGAAGCAATTACAAGTCGTTTCCCTTTTAACTCAGCCAGTTCTGGACTCACATTTCGTTTATTATTCATGGTTAAAGCATCTGCAGATAATTTGCCGGAATAGCTTCCAAGTACCCTTGCAATTGTATTCCAAAAGGTTGATTTCCCATTTGCTCCTCCGCCATAAGCGATAATCATATGTTCTTGATAGACTTTTCCGATTGCTGTCATACCGATGATTTCCTGTACATAATCAATCAGCTCCTGGTCATTACAGAAAAAAGTAGCTAAAGTTTCTTTCCATAATCCCAAGCCTTCATCACCTGGAGAAACAGTGGTTATTTTAGTGATATAGTCTTTTGGGTCATGTTCATGGTAATCCCTAAGTCCATTTCTTAAGTTGTAGGTAGCGTTGGGAGTATTGAGTAACATATCGTCCTTATCAAGTTCTGATAAATCAATGGCCAACATTGGTTTTGCAGTATTATGAGTCGCAGTAATATAGCGATAATCTCTTCGCTTCATAACAAACTGATAGTATGTTTTTGATGAAAGATAAATCGAGTAAAGTTTTTGTTGGATCGGTGTTTCAATCACTTTAGCAAGAGCTTTGCCACCTTCACGAACTACTGATTCATCAATTCCAGAGTTGACTAACTCTATAACGGACTTTTCGTATTGTTCAAGAGTATCTGCTAGTTGAAAGTCCATAAACTCAAGAACCTTTCCTATGGCCAATTGTTTATCTTCTTTCCAATACTGACCATTAAAAGTTAAATAGTCTGTCGCATTTGTATAAGCTAAAACATCACCATACTCTCTAGCTAATACTCCAGCTTCTCCGATATCAGAAAAATCATCCGGTTTTAAAGAAGGCCTATTGAAACTATCTGGTGAAATATAATCATCTGAAGATTTAATTGTCTTATTGTAGAATCGAACTGCACTTCCCCAGATTGTGTCTAGTTCAGATTTTTCTAGTGGCGGTTCACATCTAGATGCCTGTTCATCAAAACCGCTTCTTGCTTCTTGTGTAACTCCTAATCTTTTAAGAATTTTAGCCGCAAAAACTGACATGGTTGAATTTCGACTTCCCTCAGCGATAGGTCTTTTAGGTGATCTATAAAAGTCAGCATCAAAATCTTCTTCTACTTCTTGAAGTAAACCTTCGTCGATAGTCATCCAGGAATCATTCCATATGACTTTTGCATTCGGATTGCCAAAGAAGAACCTTGCTGCATCTTTTGCATTATCATCAAAAAATTGATACCTATTCGTAAGTTCTTCTTTCATAGCTACATAAGCTTCCCTATCGTTTGTTTCTTTAATTGGGAAATAAATATGAAATTTTGGACGTGCTATCATGGCACCCTTAGACAACATATGATTTCGGCTAGTAACTAGAGCAAAGTCATAATCAATAAAGATTTCTTTAAGGTTCTCTTCTGTAACCCACTCGTTAGGGTTATCAGTCTTGTCATTATCAATATCCATGACAATAACATCTGATTTTATAAAATTTGAGTTTGAGCGAGTATGATTGGTAAACTCTGCACCTACATGATCGTATTGAACTGTATTCAATAATGATTTGTCATCTGTTATTCTGACTTTATTGGGATATACAGTACTTGTTTGGATACCTGTCTTTCCAGAATGACATAACGAAAATTGCATCCGTAACTCCTCCTTAATCTGCTAATAAATTGAGAGTCTATTTCTCTTTCTATCTTTATAGGTAAGATTCGCCTGCTATTTTCCGGTTCAGTAGAAATTTATTTCAAAAAAAAATACTCTTCCTTTATATGTCAAAGGGAGAGTTTTCTTTGTATTAAATTTTTTATTAATTTTTGAAAAAACCGGAATTCAATCATCTCATTTCACCTATAAAGGTGTAAGAATTAGAAATCGAATAGAAAAATATTTTTGAAATCCGGAAATTCTAAAGTGATTCTTACCTATAAAGATAGGAGGATGTGAAATGACAAAAGAACAATTGATTGAACACGATGAACAATTAGTAGATACACTAACTGCCATCAGTGTTATCTCAAAACAACTAGCTAAAAAAATTAAAGAGGACGAACAATATGAGCAAAATGAAACAACTGAATGACTTATTAAATGAGATGAAGGAATCAGCAAAGTGCCAGTTAAGAATTATAGAAGAGTTTCAAGAACTATTATCTGAGGAAAACACTACTTCAAATCACGAAAAAGTCATGGAAGAACCGAGACATGTTACCCTTGAAGAATTACGTGGTGTGCTTGCTACAAAAGCTAGTGAAGGATTTAAAGATGAGATTCGAGCTTTGTTAAAAGCTTATGGTGCTGATTCACTTTCAAAATTAGACCCTAAAAACTACTCAGCTTTAATGGAAGAGGCTGGAGGTATTGGTATTGACTAATCATGCTGTATTATCCGCTTCTGCTTCTCATCGATGGCTAAATTGTCCACCATCAGTAAGGTTAACCGAAAAACTAGAAGATAAGGTATCAACGTATGCTTTGGAAGGAACAGATGCCCATGAGTTGTGTGCCTATTTAGTTGAAACTGCACTTGGACGTAAGGCGCGTGATCCTACTGCAAACTTAACTTTCTATAACGAGGAAATGCAACATTGCGCAGAAGAATATCGGAACTATGTAGTTGAACAGATAGAAATTGCAAAAACATATTCTAGAGATCCAACCGTTCTTGTTGAACAGAGACTAGATTTCTCAAAATGGGTTCCAGAAGGTTTTGGTACAGGAGACTGTATTATAGTGGCTGATGGTTTGCTACAAATCATCGATTATAAACACGGTCTCGGTGTACTGGTTGATGCTGACCATAACCCCCAAATGATGTGCTATGCTTTAGGTGCTTTGGAAATGTTTGAAGACTTATACAGTTTTGATAAAGTGACAATGACTATTTTCCAACCACGAAAGAATAATGTCTCAACATTTGAAATGGACAAAGAAAAACTACTTTACTGGGCTGAAACTGAACTTTCTCCTAAAGCTGAACTAGCTTTCAGAGGTGAAGGAGAAATGAAATCAGGAAAACACTGCCAGTTCTGCAAAATAAAAAGCATCTGCCGCAAACGTGCAGAAGATAACCTAGAACTTGCCAAGATGGAATTTGCTGATCCTGCTACTCTTAGTAATAAAGATATATCGGAGATTTTACCAAAAATTGAACTATTGATAACATGGGCTAACGATGTTAGAAATCATGCTTTAAATCTAGCTACAAATGGCCATACAATCCCAGGTTATAAGCTAGTTGAAGGACGTTCTATTCGAAAATTCTCAGATGAAAATAAAGTAATTCAAACAGTAACTGCTGCAGGATTTGACCCCTACGAAAAGAAACTACTGAACATTACTGGGATGACTAAACTGCTTGGAAAACAAGCCTTTAATGAGCTTCTTGGTAATCTAATTATAAAACCAAATGGAAAACCTACACTCGTTCCAATTGATGATAATCGTCAAGAAATGAACCTAGCAAAAACAGATTTTATAGAGGACTAAACTTATGACAACTAAAGTTATTACAGGAAAAGATACACGTTTCAGTTATTTAAACGCTAATGAACCAAAAGCTATTAATGGTGGTAAACCAAAGTATAGCGTGTCACTCATCATTTCAAAAAATGATGTCCAAACTATTGATAAAATTAAAGCAGCAATTGAACAAGCCTATAAAGAAGGTGAATCTAAACTAAAAGGGAACGGAAAATCTGTTCCATCATTAGAAGTATTGAAAACACCACTACGAGATGGCGACCTGGAACGTCCTGATGATGAAGCCTATCGCAATGCCTACTTCCTGAATGCGAACTCTCCACATAAACCTGGTATTGTTGATGCTAACCGTCAAGAAATCATTGATACTTCAGAGTTATACTCCGGTATCTATGGACGTGCCAGCATCTCCTTCTACGCTTTCAATTCAAACGGAAATAAGGGAATTGCTTGCGGTCTGAATAACCTGCAAAAATTGCGAGATGGTGAGCCGCTGGGAGGTCGTACAAGTGCTGAAGATGACTTCGCTACAGACGATGATGATTTCTTAAACTAAGAAAGGAGATATGAAAGATGATTTTTTCAATTTTTATGACTATCTTAATGGCAGTTTGGCTATTCACTGGACTATATGCTGCATTTATGACAATTCGAGATGATATCCGATCAGAAAAAGAGAGAAAACAAAAAATGGTGAATGCAAATGACAATAATTGAATTCCTATGGACTGTTGCATCTTGTCTCACAATCGCTTTACTCAGTCATCTTTTATATGTTAGTATTCGCAATGACATCAGATATGAGAGAGAACGATTCTTTAGTCGCAGAAATAAACACTAAAACATGGTGGCAGTTCTTTCTGCCACCTTTTTATGAAAGGATGAATTATGCAAATTAAAGAACTATCAGTAGACATAGAAACTTATTGTGATGTAGACCTACGGAAAACTGGAGTCTATCGATATGCGGAAGATGAATCTTTTGAAATCCTTCTTATAGCAGTATCTATCAATAATGCACCTGTAATTGTTTATGATCTGACTAAGGATAAACTACCAAATCTTATCCTACAAGCCTTAATTGATGATACAGTCATTAAATGGGCTTTCAATGCAACATTTGAACGCATTTGTCTGTCTAATTGGATTAAGAAACATTACCCTACCTTACTTAATGAGAATTTTTTATCCCCAAAATCTTGGCGATGTAGCATGATTTGGTCTGCTTACTTGGGATTGCCCTTGTCACTTGAAGGTGTAGGTACGGTTCTTAAACTTCGTGAACAAAAACTAAAAGTTGGGAGTGAATTAATTCGCTACTTCTGCCTTCCTTGTAAACCCACAAAAGTAAATGGTGGTCGAACACGTAATTATGAAAATCACGCGCCAGAGAAATGGAAAAATTTCATCGAGTATAATAAACGAGATGTAGAAGTTGAACTAGCAATCAAAAAAAGGTTGCAAAACTTCCCAGTTCCTGACTTTGTATGGGATGATTACCACCTTGATCAGAATATCAATGACTGCGGTATTGGAGTTGATGTTGACTTTGTCCAGTCAGCTATCAAAATTGATACAGAGAGTAAAGCAAAAATCCAAGAAGAATTGAAAACTTTAACAGGTCTTGAAAATCCCAACTCCGTTCTACAGATGATTGGTTGGTTACGTGAGCACAATATAGAAACCGATTCACTAGATAAAAAGACTGTAAATAACCTTTTACATAAAGTTGATGAAAAAACTGCAAGGGTTCTAAAATTACGTCAGCAAGCTGCAAAATCAAGTGTATCCAAATATCAGGCAATGATGAATTGTGTTTGTAAAGATGGACGTGTAAGAGGGATGTTCCAATTCTATGGAGCAAACCGTACTGGGCGATGGGCTGGACGATTAGTGCAACTTCAAAATCTACCACAAAACCACTTAAAAGACTTAAATGAAGCAAGATTACTTTTTACAACTGAAGATAGTGATACTGTTGAACTTCTCTATGATGTTCAAGATACACTGTCCCAGCTTATTCGAACATCTTTTATTCCTAGTAAAGATAAGAAATTTATCGTTTGTGACTTTTCAGCTATTGAAGCCCGTGTTCTATCCCATCTAGCAGGTGAGACGTGGAGAACTAAAGTTTTTTATAAAGGGGAGGACATTTACTGCGCCAGTGCCAGTAAAATGTTCCATGTCCCAGTAGAGAAACATGGAGTTAATACACACTTACGTCAAAAAGGAAAGATTGCAGAGCTGGCTCTGGGATATGGTGGTTCTGTAGGTGCTCTTAAAGCAATGGGAGCTATTGAAATGGGATTAGCTGAAGAAGAACTACAACCTCTTGTTGATTCATGGCGAACAGCCAATCCTAACATTGTCCTTCTATGGTGGGATATCGATAAGGCTATCAAGACTGCTATCAAGGAACAAACCGAAACGGAAAGTCATGGAATTCTATTCAGTGTTAAAAAAGGAATATTATTTATTACTCTCCCATCTGGACGAAGATTAGCTTATGTGAAACCAAGAATTGGAGAGAATAAATTCGGAGGCGAATCAGTAACGTATGAGGGAACCGGTTCTGCAAAACGATGGGAAAGATTGGAAAGTTATGGTCCAAAGTTTGTAGAAAACATCGTCCAAGGAATTAGTCGAGATATACTAGCCCATTCGATAAAACAACTAAAAGACAAGAAAATCGTTGGCCATATTCACGATGAGCTTATCATCGAGTGTTTGCCTACGCAAAAACTGAACGAAATATCTAATCAAATGTCCATTTCTCCAATCTGGATGAGAGACATAAATCTACGAGCTGAAGGATATGAATGCTACTTCTATCAAAAAGACTAAAGAAAATCCGCATCCTTGATAGGATAGCGGACTTCTTTTATTATTGGTTTAATTCTCTGTAGACTTCTTTGGCCATTGCTTGAGCTTTCTTAATAGCTTCATAACCTTGAGTCTTTTTCATTCCTATTGTAGAAATAATATCTTGTTTTGCGATATCCATATTCTCATAAATAAGTCTTAGAATTTGACCATATTTCTTATTTCGACGTTCTACTTCTTCTATCAGTTCACGAATTGTTTCTAACATCATAATAATCTCTTCGTGAGAGTCTACTCCAGTAGGATCGAAACCTACTTCTTTGATATTAGACATTTTATCCAACATCTCATCTAAAGATAAGTCATTACTTTTCGTATAACGATTAAGATACTCGTTAACATCCATATTGAAGATTTTTATGACATTGTCAAAGTCCTCAATAAAAACTGGTACAAAACCTACAAGTACAGCTTTCCCATAAAACTTAAATGTTTTTAAGTTGTTAGGGTTAATATCTTTGCTCTTTCTCATCTCTTTATCTCTAATGACGAAAGGAGCGAGAACTTGATTAAGTTCACAAGGTACATCGTTATATGACTTTTCACTTTTATAGCGATCTGGAGTGTATTTTGAATTGCGTTTTTGTTCATTAATCGGCATGTCTTGTCACCTATTCCTTCGTTCACAAAGGAATAACTCATGCCAAAAAAACTATTAAATTTTGTTTCTGACCACATCAGCATCTCCTTTGCTAAATCAAGGTCAGTTGACTTCACAGACTGAACTGCTATTCACAACTTCCACCTTTGAAGTCAGAGGCCGTGATCAAGGGCAAGGTTTCGGTTGCATAGTAATTTTGTAAACGCACTCATTATAAAATTACAAAATTTTATTTTTCTGATATAATTATTAGTAAGTAAATCTATATCTAGGGAGAGGTTTACATTACAAAGTATACTTTATTTGTAAGTTTAATCTCGTATGGTTTCGGAAGCTTTCGGATACTATCGGAAAAAAGAAGGTGATAATGAGTGCAATTTTCAGAATTCCTTAATTTGCTATACGTCAACATAGGGGGAGAGATGTCGAAAAGTGAATTTCTCAATACACTAATTGAAAATTCAATCGAGAATCCTGATGATAATCCCCTCTCCAATTTGATGCCCGATACAATTAATAGGTATTTCTCACCATCCGGCAATACAATATCTAAGAATAAAGCTAACAAGCTTATCAAAATTATTCAGCTCTCTACTCTTACAACTCATATAGAAAATCAATTAACAGTAGACACCATTGATAGACTAGCTGATGCCTTACATCAATATGGGCTCTATACATATGATTCTGAACTGGAAATTTCTGAAATTTGTGCTCAACTTTTTCTTAATTTCTTGCAAGGAAAAGTAGGTATTCAAACTTCTAAAAAAGAACTGCCATCTGTTGGTGAAATTGAAATTACAAAAGTCCGTTATGAAAATGGAAAAATAGTCATCGGCTCACAGTATCTTCAGTTACCAGAAAAAGGACCTATTCCTGATTCTCTAGTTGAATTAGAAGATGTTTACAGTAAGCAACTTTTAATTGCATACTCTGAAAATGATGGTAATCCAAAAACAGATTATTACGATGTCCAAAATCTCCCCCAAAAGTACAGAAATCACTTACATGATCAAAGAGTGAATTTCTTCAACGCTGATTATGTATTACGGGCTATTAGAGACGGCTTTAAAGATAGTGAACAACAAATTGCACTACTAAAGCAAGAAACCTATGATTCAATTAGTGATATTCTGTTTGAAGATTACACAACTTCATTCAAAAAAGTTACTGAAACACTAAAACATATCACAACGGTTTCATTTTCAAAACCTGAGATTACTCAAATCCAGAACTTCATTGGTAACTCTGAAAAGAAAGGTCTTTGTCATTCACTAGTAAACGATGGCAAATTTAACTGGGTAGATGATAATGAATAATATATTTGATACTACTTCAGAAGTAGCTATGCAATGTTTAATCACAATTAATTGCCTAAATAAAAAAAGCCTATCTCTTGATAGACTTTGGTTAATTAATTTTTTAAGCTTATATGCTAAGGATTTCAAATTTAGTGAAATCAACCTGTATGGCGATAGCATTTATTCTTCAGTACAATTGACTGTCAGGCATGAAAAAATAAAAAGAGCGATTCTACTATTGGTATCAAAACGTCTTATAAAATTAGATGAAGGGAAAATAGGTAAAATTTCTATAACTCAAAAAGGTCAAGATTTGGTCGAAAAACTGAATTCTGATTTTGCTAGTTCCTATAAGGTTGTTACCAATAGTATCTACAATACTTTAAAAAATATGAGTGATTTAGAATTGCTCGCATTTACTCATGAACATATTCTAAATAAGGAATGATTATTATGGAAACATCTTACTTGAAAAAGTTAACTGTAACTGGAATAAATAAAAAATCTGAAATAAATTTTAATAAAGGACTTAACATTATCACAGGACCTTCCAATGTCGGAAAAACCTGCATTGTTAAGTGCATCGACTATCTTACTGGTAGCTCTTCTCTCCCTTTTTCTACTTCAACACACTACAATACCATTACTTTAGAAATTTCAGTTAACGATAGTCTAGTTATTTTAAGTCGAAATCTCGAAGAAGATACCATTATTGTTGAATCTACACTTCCAAGTATTCTTTCTGGGGAATACTACTCAAAAAACAAGAGTAAAAACAAAGAGCCAATAAGTAATGTCTGGCTTCAAATTTTTGGAATTACTCCTCCAGTTACAGTGGTTAAAAATAAAAACTTTAAGACACAAAAACTTGGGGTTAGAACCTTTATAAATTCTTGTATAATTCATGAAAATGATATGAATCGTCCTACATCAATTTTACTACCCCAGATGCCAAACCAACAAACAGCTTACCTCTCAGCACTTCTTTACTTGCTTTATGGAAAAGATTTTTCTGAAATCAAGAAACAAGAATCAGCTGAAGAAAGAAAAATTCGACATGACTCTGTAAAAAACTATATTAGCTCAAAGATAGTCCAGTTTGATGAGCTTCACAATCGACTAGCAAAAGAATTAGACAAAAAATCAGTCATAGATATTGAAACTGAAATTGATCAACTATCAGAAAAGTTACATAACTTGCGAAATATTCTCAATAGTACAAATTCAAAACATGAAAATCTACTGCAGCAAATTGCAAAAATTGATTCTGAACTATCTGAGAAATCTGTATTACTCAATCGTTTCACTGAACTTTCGAGTCAATATCAATCTGACTTCAATAGATTATCGTTTATTGTAGAGTCACATAATGAATTAGCAAATGTAGCAGACTCGGCTTTGTGTCCCATCTGTAATAATCACATCAATCAAGATTCATTGGAACATCATCTTGAATCTTTCAGTGAGGAACTGACTACTTTAATTAATAAAATTGAAACTCTAAACGAAACGAATACTAATTTACAACAAAATATTTCAGTACTGTTAGAGTCAAAAACTAATCTTGAACAGCAAAAGAAAATGGTTTCAGCTGAAATTGATAATATCTTGCTACCTGACGAAAAAAAACTTTCCTATAGGATTCAGCAGTATAAATCACACATCAAAACAAAAAGTGATATTGAAACTATAAATAAATTGGTAGAAAATTGGTCTCAAGATATTGATGATTTAGAAAATGAGAAGAGTGAAAAAATCGAGTATCTTCCCAAAGACGAATACCCAGCTCAGTTCTGGCAGTATATGACTAAAAATATACAATCAATCCTAGCTGAGTGTGCTTTTGACAAAGCCAGCTTTAGTCGTTTTGATAGGAAAGAATTTGATATTATGCTAATGAATGAGAAGAAGATTGCCCGATATGGTAAAGGTTTTATTGCATATCTAAATACTGTTGTAGTCCTAGCTTTAAGAAAAATATTCTCTCAACAGGCCCAATATAAACCATTTTTTTACATTTTTGATACTCCTCTACTGGGCTTAGATGAAGGGGAGAAAAATGATACTCCAGAAAGTATGCAAATTGCCTTATTTGAATACTTTAAGTCTTCAGCTTACGAAGGACAACTAATCGTCATTGAAAACTCTAGAAATCTACCAAAGCTTAATTATAATGATATTAATTATATTGAGTTTACAAAAAGCCACAACAAAGGTAGATATGGTTTTCTTGAAGGCGTAAATGATAAATAACAAAAAAATTCTTCTTTAATTTATAAAAATAACGATAAAACTCTTAAATTTTTCAGTATTTATTTTCATACTTTAAAGGTTACAGAGTTAAAAATTTTTTGGTCTTGGTTTAACTAAGGAGGTTACATTGTTTACGTTAAGTTATGAAACTACAATTAAAGTTTTTGGATTACCACTTCAATGGATTCCTAAGATAGAATTATATTATCCTGATTTACCTCAATTTCCAATTATGTACATTCACTGTTTTATTGAAGATGAACGTATCATCGCTTGCCCCGTTTCCATTAGCTATGAAATAGTAAATGATAAATGTAATGCTACATTTTTAGTGTTGCTAAATCATGAGCCTTCTCAACCTATTATAAATACTATTACAAGTGAAATAGAAAACCGTATTGGACTTAGTGATAAGATAACACTTGAAACCGTCATAAATTGCTGTAAAGACAATGAAGATTACATTAATGTTTTAAGTGATTTATGGCAGTACATTGAAAAATCGTTTGGCTCTTCAATACCTTATGGAAGGTTTTATGAGGAGATTTATTCAATTCCTCGTTTCGTTGCAGCATGGGCACCTAAAACAGGTCGACAAAGTGAAATGCGTATGTTGTATAACTTTATGAGTGCTTTTGGCGAAGAGGCAATTTTTCCGGACCAATGGAGTCATTTAGAGTACTATGTAATTCCTACATACAATGATGTTAGGAAGAAAGACTATTCTGATTTTCCAACATTTAAAAAACTACACCATTCAATGACAGAGTTGTTCCGTTTGGATTTTACTAATTCAGTTACCATTGATGGCATAACATTTAATGTAATGCCTGAAGCATGGAAACAGAATAAGGATGATTTTATCACAAACGTATCCGGCAATTATTATTCTACAGGAGAAATTTCAGAAGAAGACAAATACTTTGCCGAGATTCTAGTTGATGCTTTCAATCGTCATGCGTGGCGAGCTGCTTTTTTTATTAGCGCTTTTCTAAATATTGAGCAAACGGATTATCGTACTTGGAGTAAGGATTTCTTCAAAGACTTCTATAATTCTGGCAAGAAACTAAAAGGTTATTCAGAAAAGGTTATAGCTTGTTTCCTTCAACAAGGTTTTGCAAATGATGAAATCATCCCAATAGATACATGGATTAAAACCTTCTATCTATTCCCATTAGGAATCGAAACACGTTCAGATTTCTACAATGATTTTGATATGCTTGGAAAACTTGAAAGAGTTATTTGGTTAGCCAGCCAATCAAACAAAACAAACATGAAAAACTTCTTTGATATTCTTTGGTGTCAAAGATATGGAACTATCGGAAATAAAGAATTACGTGGTGTAAATCCATTGGCATGCAGTCTTTGTAAACTAAAAGAGACTTGTGTAGGTCTATCCAAGAAGCTATCAGATAATGTACTTATCAGTAATACTATCACCCCTGATGACTTCGAAAACATACCTGAAACTCAGATAAATGATATTACTTTTATTTGCTTATTGGAAAGCAATGTTCCTAAAAAGTTATATGCAAAGAATAAAAGGAATTGGTATTTGAAAGATGAATTCAGCGGCTATTTGATGAAAAGCGACAATACTTTACCTGAATCTATTGTCTCCAAAGAAATTATTACAGTTAAAGAATTTATAGACAACATTTAAGAAGGAGTAATTATGGAACCTAAAGAACAAATTATTAATTTATTTAGACAAAACGTACGAGGACATATTCCTGACGTCTTTGGGAAAAATATACGACATGATGGAAGAAAAGGTCATTGGCTAGAACAGCAATTTGGAATTACTGCAAATGCTGATAATGAACCTGATTTATGGGGATATGAACTGAAAAATCAAACTACTTCAAAAACTACTTTTGGAGACTGGTCTGCTAATGTTTATGTTTTCACTGACCCTCGTTATGAGTTTTTATTCACTGGATCTACAAAGTATGAAAAACAGGACAGCTTTCTTAGAATATTTGGAAAACCTAATGCATTGAAAGACGGTCGTTATTCATGGTCTGGTAGTCCTTGTCCAAAAATAAATTCTTACAATGATTTTGGCCAAATTCTTACTGTCCAGCCTAATAAAGATATCGTGGCATTTTACTCTTATTCTCATGACCAAAGAAATAATAAAGCAACTATTGTTCCTAAACCTCTTCAAATAGAAAAACTTGAAATTGCTAGATGGTATGGAGAACATTCACCTACTACAAAAAGAACTGATAAATGTTTAAAATCAAAACTTGAAGACAAGTTTAATGATAAAGGATGGTTTACTTGTAAGACAGATAAATCAGGTGTTTATACAAAAATTTGTTTTGGAAAACCATTAAATTATGATGAATGGTTACGCTTAGTTATAAAAGGTACAGTATTTTTTGATAGTGGAATGTATGAAGGAAATCCAAGACCGTATTCCCAATGGAGAGCAAACAATGATTTTTGGGATAGCTTAATCATTGAAGAATACGAATAATATTTAAAAAGACGAGGTGACTATTTAATTACCTCGTCTTAATATTTTAATGAACACATATTTGATTTGACGTTATTACTGAAAAATCATGTTTAATATTTTTTCCTTGTTCAACTATTTTCTCATCAATATACTTTAATAATTCCGTATTATTGTCTAAATAAATGTAACTTTGTGGCACTACAAAGTTAGGTAAATCCCTTTTCAAGTCATCCAAGCTAATTTTATTAGTTTCTTGAAATTCTACTATTTCCATTGCATATCTGTATGATTTTCTATAATCAGCGATTCTTTGTAGTGCCTGAGAATCATAGCTAAACTCTCGCTCCCAATCAATTAATTCATGACGATTACTTAAATAAACTATTCCTGTAATAGCCCGAACAGGTTTACTAACATACATATAAGCCATAATTGGCTCGTTTGGAAAGTTTCTTCTATGTTCAAATATTTTCACACCTTCATATATTTTCTTATATACATTAGGTTTAAAACTTAATAACATTTTTCTCACATCATCACCTACAAAATATTATACTTTCCAAGATACTCTAACATTGCTTTAGCAACAGCCTCAATAACAGGAATACAAACAGAATTTCCAAATTGCTTATATGATTGAGCATTTGAAACTGGAATGATGAAATCGTCTGTAAATCCTTGTAGCCTAGCACATTCTCTTGGAGTAAGCATTCGTGGATTTTTCCCATTCTGTTCTATTAAGGCTTCACTTCCATCTTTATAGTAACGAGCACTGATTGTACTTGTATATTTACTATTTTCATTGAAGAGAGAGAATCCGAAACCATTACCTTTTTTTCTATGCATTTTTTTCCTAATTTGATGTCCTTGCCATAGTTTATCGGAAATAGTGTAACGGTCATCTACATTCATTTCTAATATATCACCTACACGAATACTATCGTCAACATGTCCCGTTGGAAATTTAAACTCTTCATAATTCTCGGGAAGATATTCCCTATTAAATCCAACAATGATAATTCGCTCCCTATTTTGAGGAACTCCAAAATGGTAGGCATTTAAAACTTGAGGTTCTGGAACATAATAGTTTAATTCTTCCAATACTGATAATATTACACGTAGTGTATTACCTTTATCGTGCCCCTTTAATTGTTTAACATTCTCTAGCATAAATGCCTTTGGTCTTTTTGCTTTAATAATCCTTGCTACATCAAAGAATAATGTCCCTCTCGTATCTTCAAAACCTTTGTGCAGCCCCGCTTGTGAGAACGGCTGACAGGGAAAACCACCTAAAAGAATATCATGATCAGGTATATCATTTTCATCAACTTGTGTAATATCGCCATCAGGAACTTCTCCATAGTTGATTCTATAGGTTTTTTGTGCAAACTTATCCCATTCAGAAGAATAAACGTTGTGTCCTCCTTGCTTTTGAAAAGCTTGACGTATTCCTCCAATACCAGCAAACAGATCAATCTGTTTGAATCTACATTCTTCTAATGGTTTATTTTTAAAAATAGCCTTTGTGGGAAAAGAGTTTATTTTACAATAAATATCTTCTGGAATTGGAATTTCTCCCAGTTCCCAGTTTTTTAAGAGTTTTTCTTGTTCCTTTGAAAGACACAGAGCATCCGCAAATTCTTTTCGAGTGATATCTAGTTTTTTCCTAATACTCAAAATATTTTCTGCTCTATTCATATACGAGACTCTCCTTACTAGTTATTGTCTACAAACCATTCTGAAAATATTGCTTCCAACACAGACACAACAATACTATTTCCTGACTGTTTGTAGAGACTGGTCTGGCTTATTAATTGACTAGCTTTTTCAATATCTTCATCATTAACACCCATTAATCTCCAAGTTTCTTTCGGAGTTAACCTCCTTGGAATGTACTTTCCATTTTCATCAGTTTTATCCGTAACTAGCTGTCGTCTGTGTTTTTCTAAAAAAGAGTTTAATGTAACGCCCTTCCAGTAGTTCGAATCCAAACAATAGCTATATTCTTGTTCGATTGGAACATCCATCAACTGTCCATTTTTAAGATAATACCTATTATCAACTTCTTTCTCTAAAATATCATACAATTTGTATCTAAGATTTATTGGCTCTGGAAACTCAAATTTATCTTTGCCATGTAACTCACTTATACAAAAAACTCTTTCACGATTTTGGGGTATGCCGTAATCACGGGCGTTTAAAACTTTCCAAGAGTTCTTATAACCTAGAGACTCAAGGTAATCTAGAAATTTCATAAAGTTCGCTTTATGATTGCGACCAACTAAATTTTTAACATTCTCCATCATTAAATATTTAGGCTTTTTGGTCTCAATAATTTTACAACACTCCCAAAGTAATGATGATCTAGTTCCTGAATCTAAATTTAAACCTTGCTGATATCCTGCTACTGAAATATCCTGACATGGAAAAGAATAAGTAAATAAATCAAAATCAGGTAGTAAATCGGGGTTGACTATCTGTATATCTCCGTAATTGTTTATCAGTTTATTTGCTAAATACTGATCCTTCAATTTTGATAGTTTTAATTTTCTTGCTTTATTTTCAAATGTCTTATAATCCAGAGGTACATTGATTTTCTCAAGATAAGTTATCATATCCTCAATATCTTCAGGGATATATTTCTCTATTTCTTTTCTTTTTTCTAAAAAGTCGCTATGAATTGCTGCGTAAGATAGTATAACATCCCCTTCAATTTCTGAAATACCAACTACTTCAAAATCTAAACCTATATTACGCAATGCCATTCTTTGGCTGCCATATCCTGCAAAAGCCTCAAATACTCTTAACATCTACCTTCACCAATCTTTCGAATTCAGTCAACACTTCTTTCGCTTATTAATTCAACTATTCACAAATTTATAGGTGGGAATCCATAAATTTTTCTTAATCAAATTCCAAATTCTATCTATATTAACACCCATGTAATTAGGCATAGCTTTTATCCTAATCCTCTAATAAAATTAATTATTTCCATAGAATATACTTCGTAAAAAATCAACTATAGATTATATTAGCTCTTTGACTGTTAATTGTCAAATTGTTTAATCAGATATAAGAAAATATTGTTAAAACATTTACAAAAATATTAGATTAATACCTAGTTATTCCCATTAACTTATTATCTTTGGTAACAAAAACATCCCCACAGTGTTTATGGAAATAGAATTCATCTCAAAAAAGTTATCAAACCTAGTAAAAAATATGAGAGGTTACTCTAATACTTCCCCAGCACATAAGAAAAAGCCTTACCTACAAGGCTTTTCTTAACCCCTTTCGTTACAAGGTTCCTAGGCTTTTACAAGCAAAGCTACACACTCAACGTGATGCGTTTGCGGAAACAAATCTACCGGATGTACTTTCTTCAATTCATAGCCCAATTCTTGATAGAGTTTGATATCACGCGCCATGGTTGCGACATTACATGAGATATAAGCAATACGGTCTGCTCCTGTTTGGCTACTTTCCTTGATAAAGCTTTCGGTTAAGCCCTTGCGTGGAGGATCAACCAAGATAACGGTTGGTTGAATTCCTTCCTTGAGCCAATTCTTCATAGCATTTTCGGCTGTATCACAGACATAGTGGGCGTTTGAAATATTGTTCAGCTGAGCATTCTTTTTGCTATTCTCAACCGCTTCTGGAATCACTTCAACACCATAAACTTCCTTAACATGTTTGGCAACAGAGAGGCCAATCGTCCCGATACCAGAATAGGCATCAATGACCACATCATCTGATTTTAATGCTGCAAAATCAATGGCTGTTTGGTAAAGTTTTTCAGCCATTTCTGTATTAACTTGATAAAAGGCAGGGCCAGCGATTTGGTAGTCATTTCCCAACATTTGGTCGGTAATATAGTCTTGACCATAAAGCGTACGCCATTCCTTGCCAAAAATCGCATTGGTATTTTGGTCGTTGATATTTTGCATAACAGACACAATCTCTTGGAATTGCTTGATTAGTTGTTCAATCAATTGCTCCACTCGGAAAATTTTAGGACGAGTTGTTACCAAAATAACCATAATTTGACCTGAATAGTGTCCGCGACGCACCACAAGGTTTCGAATCAATCCTGATTGTTCCTTTTCATCATAAGGTTTCAAATCATAACGGCGGAGCAAGTCGCGTAGGGCTACTACTACCTCATCAATCACAGGATCTTGAATAAAGAAATCTTCCAGAGGCATGAGGTCGTGGGAATTCTTACGGAAAAATCCAGTTTCTAAGACACCATTCACTCTACGGACAGGTACTTGCGCCTTATTTCGATACTTGACTGGATTTTCCATACCCAAAGTTTCAGCAACCTCTATATCAGTAATTCCAGCAATCTTGTATAGACTGTCTTTGACTTGCTTGGTTTTAAATTTGAGCTGTTCTGGATAGGCAAGATGACCTAAATCCGCGATTCCTGAACGCAGGTAAGCCAAATCTAGGTCTTGATTACGGTGTGGTGATTGGACAAGGTATTCTTCAACCTTCCCAAAACCAATCTTTTTATTAACCTTGAGGACACGCATGAGGATTTTTTCACTTGGTAAAGCATTCTCAACAAAAAATACCAAACCATCCACCTTGGCAACTCCTGCACCTTCATGGGTCAAGTCAACAATTTCAACTTCTACAATATCATTTTTCTTTAACATTCTCTTCTCTTTCTATTGGCCGACAAAAAAGACGGCAACGTTACGGTTACCATCTATTATACCATGAAATTTCTTAAGAACCAAAACTCTTGAAGAAGTTGACAATGGCTTGCCAGAGGGAGCTTAAGAAGTTTCCGCCGTCCTCTAGCGCCTTATCCGCATCAAAGTTAAGGTTGATATTTTTAAAACTGTCGCCAGCTTGTGATACAATGCTTTGTTTAAGATCATTTAAGGTTTTAGTGAAGTCTGCATTGCTGAGGATATCACTCTTTGAGAGATTCAAAGCAAAATTGATGATGATATTGATTTGGTTTCCTGTTATAACCTGATCAAGTTTGTAATTTTTCAATGTATCTTCAACGATTTTGCGGACATCTTCCTCTGTCAGATTTCCCTTACTTTCTTTAGCTTTGGCGAGTCCTGACTTGATATCTGCTAGGGCAACATTTAATTTATTAGCATCATAGCCAGTTTTGTCCTTGTTTTCAGCATTGATATCAGACAAAGCCTTCAACTCTTCTTGAGCCAACTCTTTGTTGGCCTGCGGCACCTTGGCTCCATTAGCTTCAAGTGAATAATAAATCCCTGCTAAGGCACTCTCACCTGTAACTGGAATAGGTGCTGCTACAGTGATTTTGGCGTGTTCCACACCCAAAGTTACGGCCGCATTTCGGTACATATCCTGAGTTACCTTGGTGATGTTTTCAGGTGTTTCAATCTTGACCTCAAGTGGCGATTTGTCACCTAGCTTTTGAATCTTGGCTGATGAATACAATTGTAAGCTAGAGTCATTGGCCACATTCATAATCTTAGAATAGACATCAGGTGTCATGGTCTTGAGTTCTTTGGTGTCTGTTGAGGCATTGTAGCCTAGTTTTTTAAGGGTTTGATTTTTTTGATCTTCAGACAATGATGAACCTAGGACATATTCAGGTTGAACATAGGTTTCATCGATGACTTTTTGAACATCAGTTGCTGCATGGGCGCTATTCATAGCTGTTACTGCCCACAAGACCGCAGCACTGGTTAGAAAGAGTTTCTTTCTCATAGGGATTTTCCTCCTTTACCTTTCTAGAGTAATATATCTATCTTAAAGAAAACTTATAACAAAAACACCTGGACTAGCCAGATGTCGAAAAGAGAGTGAAACATTTGATGATGTAAAGGTTGAGTTGCACCTGTCTAGAATAGTAATAGTTTCCTCCATTTACATAGAGTTCGGCCCCATGAAAAATGGAAATGGGGTGAATATAACTATAAGTCTTTCCAGTGGTATTACCAAGCAAGGGAGCAACAGTATCACGAGAGTACTGTTTGGCCAGAGCCAAGGTGTTTTCCTTGCCATTTTGGGCGATAAAATCGATATAGGCAGGTCCAAAATTATAGGCTTGAACAGCCGTCCAGACATCAACCCCCTTCTTCTGAGCCAGATAGAGATTATCTGTCAGAGTTTGAACGCCTTGCCGAATGCTAGAGGCATTATCATTGATGGTGTTGGTGGAACCACTTGCAGACTCACTAGACTGCATAACATCGCCTTCTTTTCCTTTTGTTTCAGTATAAATCATAGCGAGCACAAGCTCTTCGTTTGCTGGGGTGTCTTTTTCACTCAAGATTTCTCGCACCATGGGTTGATAGGTCATGACTTGCTTGACATCCTGGTGAACGCGGTAAGCTTTATAGCCAGCAAAAAGGAAGACTGCTAGTACAAGCACTCTTCGAATTCGTTTAAACATTATTTACTTTGGATATCCTCGATATTTTTGATTAAGATAGAGTAGGTTCCATTGTCGTTTTGGATAAACTCAACAGACTCGGCGTCTTGATAGACGTTATTGGGAACGATGAGCTCAATTCCATTTGACAAGGAGAGTTTTTGGTTTTCAAATTTTTTAAGCTGGCGACTGGCATCAATTTCATCAAATTGAACAGGCTCTGGTACAGCTTCCTTGACTTGATCAATAAAGCTCAAACGAGCCGTCAGATTATTGTCAAAAAGGTCGTTGGCCAATTTCTCTGGCGACAGTTCATTGCTTTCTTCTAAGTTGTTGAAAATCGCTGATTTTACTTTAGATTGAAATTGAAAATCATCTGTATTAAAAGATTCGGCAATTCTCTGGGCTGTCTTTTCCAGTTCTTTGATAGATTTCTTAGGAGAAATCTTAGGAGCGACAGCAAGAAGATTGTCTGAAAAGTAGTTCAAAAAAGTTCCATTGTACTTAATTCGTTTCTCGATCAGGTGGTACTTGCGACTCTGAAGATTAACCACCAAGGCTTCGTCGGCACTCGTTCCAAATCCAGGCAAGTTATTCTGAGTTAGCTTGATTGGATTATCAACTTCTCCACCAAGGTGGGTCAAGGTCTCCCTCAGGGCAATTCTCAAGAAAGCGAAATGTTCTACACCTTCTTTAGAAAATTGCACAAAAATCAAGTCATTGGTCTTGAGATTTTCGGAAATGCTGAACTCCTCTTTCCAGAGATTAGCCAGCGTTACTGATGTCTCCAACAAATCGTCTGTAATATGATTGAAGAAGGGATTTTCTTCCTCGAAAATCCCAGACTTGGCTTCATCTGAATACACACGTTCAATTTTTTTACGCAAGTATTCTTCGATTTTTGGAGTAATATTGAGAAACTTATCCGCTAGGAACAGGTCGGTGTCATCCGGACTGAACTGATGAATAATAGCTTTCTTAATATAAATGTCCATAAAAGTTTTAGTCCTCGTATAATGGGAAGGCATCTGTTAATTCTTTAACCGCACTTCTCACTTCTTCTAAGACAGCTTCATTTTCTGCATTCTTAAGGGTTTTAATAATAAGTTCAGCCACTTTGCGACTTTCTTCTTCACCAAATCCACGAGCAGTAATGGCTGCTGCTCCGATACGAATACCACTTGTCTTGAATGGTGACAAGCTTTCGTAAGGGATTGAGTTTTTATTTAGGGTAATATTGACTTCATCCAGCAAGTTTTGAGCAACTTTGCCGTTTTCTACAACTTTAGTCACATCCACTAGGAAGAGGTGGTTTTCAGTTCCTCCAGAAATGATACGAAAATCAGGGTCTTGCAAGAAGACATCTGCCATAGTCTTGCTGTTCTTGATAACATTGGCAGCATATTCCTTGAAGGCTGGATCCAAAACTTCTTTGAAAGAAACAGCCTTAGCTGCCACAACATGCTCCAAAGGACCACCCTGAATACCTGGGAAAATAGCTGAATTAATTTTCTTAGCTAAGTCTTCATCATTGGTCAAAATCAAACCACCACGTGGGCCACGAAGAGTTTTGTGGGTCGTTGTTGTAGTGATATGAGCGTATGGCACTGGGCTTGGGTGGAGACCAGCAGCAACCAAACCAGCGATATGAGCCATGTCCACCATGAGCTTAGCTCCAACAGCATCAGCAATTTCGCGGAATTTTGAGAAATCGATAATTTGAGAATAGGCTGAAGCACCTGCTACGATCAATTTTGGTTTTACTTCTTGGGCTTGTTTCAAGATAGCATCAAAATCCAAGAGTTCCGTTTCAGGGTCCACACTATAAGAAACAAAGTTGTAGGTTTGACCAGAGAAGCTAACAGGAGCCCCATGGGTCAAGTGACCACCTGCTGCCAAATCCATTCCCATAACCGTATCACCTGGTTCAATCAAAGCCATGTAAGCCGCACAGTTGGCTTGACTTCCTGAGTGTGGTTGGACATTGGCAAATTTAGCACCGAAAATTTCTTTTGCGCGTTCAATGGCTAGAGTCTCTACCACGTCTACCACATCAGTTCCACCATAATAACGGCGTCTTGGGTAACCTTCGGCATATTTATTCGTCAAGATAGACCCTTGAGCTGCCATAACAGCCTTGGAAACAACGTTTTCCGAAGCAATCAATTCAATGTTATTTTGTTGGCGTTCTTCTTCTTTGGCAATAGCATTCCAGAGATCAGCATCATATGCTTTAAAATCGTCTTTGTCAAAAATCATAGGTCTTCTCCTTTATAGTGTGACTGGTCCTTTAGTTTGTTTTACAATAAGAAAATAAACTAAAAGATGCGAATAAATCGTTTCTGCACTTTATCACAAGTATAACCAACTTTTTCATAAAATACATGAGCACCCAGACGATGATCGGCAGAGTTTAAGCGGATAAACCCATAACCACGTCTTTTTGCTTCTTCTTCCAACCCTTGTAATAAGCTTTTACCAATACCTTGCCCTTGTGCTTGAGGTGAAACTGCTAAAGCTAAAATATTAAATCCTGCTTTAGAATAAAGTGATTCATAGACCTCAGCGTGGACATATCCACGTAAGACATGACTAGCTGCATCCTCATAGCCAAGAAGGAAATGATGGGAATCCTGAGATAGTCTAGCTAATTGACCAGCCGTTTCCTCTTGACTAAAAGAATAGTCCAAAACTTCTTGGTTAATGTCACATATAGCTTTCACATCAGTTTCTCTTAAGTCTCTTAGCATCTCATTCCTCCTCAAAAGAAATCTCTGGCAACTGAGCAAGAATATCATCTCGCTTAATCGCCCCTTGGCGTAAGATTTTCACCTTGTCTCCAGACAAATCCAAAATAGTTGAATCCTGTCCAGTTAGAAAAGAATCGTCTTCCAAACCCAGAACCTCTTGGTCAAAATCCTCTAGAATTTGAGTAAAGGTCACTCCACTTGCCTGACCTGAAATATTGGCAGACGGCCCAATCAAGGGACCTGTCTCTCGAATCAAATCAAGGGTAATGGGATGACTCGGCATCCGAAATCCAACAGTTGCAAGACCAGAATTGACCCAATAGGGAACTCGGTCATTAGCTTCGAGAATAATGGTTAAGGGACCTGGTAAAAAGGTCTCTACAAGTTTTTGTAGATAAGTTGACTGATTCTTAGAAAAGTGCAAGATGTCCTCTAGAGAGGCAATATTGAGATTGAGTGCCTTGTCTCTGGGACGACGTTTGAGTTGGTAAACATGGTCAACTGCTTTTTCATCTAAGGCCTTAGCAAAAAGACCGTAAACAGTCTCCGTAGGTAAAACGACCGCTCCACCCTTTTCCAACTCTTGTCTAATCCTGTCCATCATCAACCACAACCATCCTATCTTGACCAAATTGGTCCTTGAGTGTTCGTACTCGTTTTTCAGGAAAATGCTTCCTAAAAAGTTCAGGAACACTTTGACCTTGCTTGTATCCAATTTCAAGGTAAATCTTACCACCATCTTTGAGATAGTCTTTTGCATCTTCCGCAATTCTACGGTAAATAGCTAGGCCATCCTCGTCTGCAAAGAGAGCTAGATGAGGCTCCGAATGCAAGACATTCAAGCCGACCTCTGACGCATCTTCACGAGAGATATAGGGTGGATTGGAAACAATTATATCATATTTTTCAGAAATTTCTGTAAAACAGTCAGATTTTTTAAAAAATATTTGAAGATTTTGATTTTTAACATTTTCGCTGGCTACATCTAAAGCATCTTGAGAAATATCTGCTGCTGTCACTGACCAATCTGGTCTATTTTTTGCTAAGGCGAGAGCAATAGCTCCACTACCTGTTCCAATATCCAGAACTGAAAGATTCATCTCAGGATTTTCAGCCAAGATAAGCTCCACCAACTCCTCTGTCTCTGGACGAGGAATCAAAACCCGCTCATCAACTGTTAACTGCATACCAAAGAAATCTGCATGTCCGATGATATACTGTGCCGGTTTATGAGCTACTAACTGTTGGAAAATTCCTTTTACAAATACTTCTTCCTCTTCCGTCACTTCCTGCTGAAGAGCAAAAACAAAGTCAGTAAAAGAAAGATTTTTCAGGCTACGATAGACAAAAGAGAGGCTTTCAGCTTCCTCTCCTTGTCTTATCAATTCTTCTTCAAAATCTGAAAATAATTGAGCTAATTTCATTATTTGTTTAATTCTTCTAATTTTTGTGTTTGGTCATAAAGAACCAAGGCATCCACAACTTCGTCCAATTTACCAGATAAAATCGTATCTAGTTTTTGGAGGGTTAAGCCGATACGGTGGTCTGTGACACGGTTTTGTGGGAAGTTATAAGTACGAATCCGTTCTGAACGGTCACCAGTACCGATTGTTGACTTGCGCTCAGCGTCTTGTTCATCCTGAGCAATTTGTGCAAAGTGGTCAGCAACACGCGCACGGATGATTTTCATGGCTTTCTCACGGTTCTTCTGCTGGGTACGTTCTTCCTGCATCTCAACCTTAATATTGGTTGGCAAGTGAACGATACGAACGGCAGTCGCAACTTTATTGACGTTCTGTCCACCAGCACCTGATGCGTGGTAGATGTCAACACGAAGGTCTTTTGGATCAATATCGTATTCAACCTCTTCCACTTCAGGCATGACAAGAACTGTTGCTGTTGAAGTATGAACACGGCCCTGGCTTTCTGTCACAGGGACACGTTGCACACGGTGAGCACCAGATTCGTACTTAAGCTTAGAATAAACAGACTGACCTGAAACCATGGCAACGACTTCTTTAAAACCGCCGACACCATTTATAGAGGCTTCCATAACTTCAAAGCGCCAGCCTTGGGCTTCTGCATACTTTTGGTACATAGTTAGAAGGTCCCCGGCGAAAAGTGCCGCTTCGTCACCACCAGCCGCTCCACGAATTTCAAGGATGATGTTCTTGTCATCGTTTGGATCCTTTGGAAGGAGCAAAATTTTGAGTTTTTCTTCGTATTCTTCTTTTTCAGCCTTGGCATCTTTGAGCTCTTGCTTGGCCATTTCTTCCAAGTCCGCATCTCCGCCTGATTCCTTAATCATCTCTTCAGCGTCAACGATGTTTTGAAGGACTTGTTTGTACTCACGGTAGGCTGTTACTGTGTCACGAGTTGAAGCTTCTTCTTTTGAAAGCTCCATAAAACGTTTGGTGTCAGAGACCACATCCGGGTCACTAAGCAACTCTCCTAATTCTTCATAACGGTCTTCTACAGCTTGTAGTTGATCATAGATGTTCATTTTTCTTCATTCTCCTTATTGATTTCAGGGGCAAAATAATGTTTACGGCAAACTGAGATATAGGTTTCATTACCACCAATCTGGATCTGTTCTCCATCGTAAACGGGTAGTCCATCCTGCGTACGCAACACCATGGTCGCCTTTTTCTTGCAATACTGACAAATGGTCTTGATTTCGTCAATCTTGTCTGCTAAGAGCAAGAGATACTTGGAACCTTCGAACAGTTCATTGCGAAAATCATTTTTCAAACCAAAAGCCATGACGGGTATATCTAACTCGTCCACAACACGAGCTAGGTCGTAAACATGATGACGTTTGAGAAACTGGGCTTCATCTACCAAAACACAGTAAGGTTTTTCTGGTAGGTCTCGGATATAGCCGAAAATATCCGTCGTTTCCTCAATCGCAAGGGCAGGGCGTTTCATACCAATCCGACTCGACACATAGCCAACACCGTCACGCGTATCCAGAGCCGAGGTCATAATGACAACACCTTTTCCTTGCTCCTCATAGTTATAGGCCACCTTGAGAATCTCAATGGTCTTACCAGAGTTCATTGTCCCATAACGATAATACAACTGTGCCATGTTTCTTGCTTCACGTCCATTTCTAAATTTTTGCTACATTCTAGTATATCATAATTTTCTTAAGCTTTAAACGGCAAAATGTGGTAAAATAGAAGAAATCAAAAACTAGTGGAGGAAGCTATTATGCCATTTGTACGCATCGATTTATTTGAAGGACGCACGCTCGAGCAAAAGAAAGCTCTTGCTAAGGAAGTAATGGAAGCGGTTGTCCGCAACACTGGAGCCCCTCAATCTGCTGTCCATGTCATCATCAACGACATGCCAGAAGGCACTTACTTCCCACAAGGGGAAATGCGCACCAAATAAGCTAGCTTAAGCAGAAATGCTTAGGCTTTTTCAATCTCCAAGTAGCATCCATTGAAGAAATAGTCTAAATTTGTTACAATTTGAAAAGAGACTTGGAATATTCCAAGAAAAGAGCTATTAATTAAAGGAAACATTATGATTACACGTGAATTTGATACCATCGCTGCCATCTCGACTCCACTAGGTGAAGGGGCTATCGGTATTGTCCGTTTGAGCGGAACAGACAGTTTTGCCATTGTGCAAAAGATTTTCAAAGGAAAAGACTTGAGTCAGGTTGCTAGCCATACCCTTAACTACGGTCACATCATTGACCCTCAAACCGGTAAGATCATGGACGAGGTTATGATTGGGGCTATGAAATCTCCAAAGACCTTCACTCGTGAGGATATTATCGAGATTAACACCCACGGTGGGATTGCGGTGACCAATGAAATTCTCCAGCTAGCTATTCGTGAAGGAGCTCGGTTGGCAGAACCTGGTGAATTTACTAAACGGGCCTTTCTAAACGGACGTGTAGACTTGACACAGGCTGAGGCGGTGATGGACATCATCCGTGCTAAGACAGACAAGGCTATGAATATTGCAGTAAAACAATTGGACGGTTCTCTTTCTGACCTGATTAACAATACTCGCCAAGAAATCCTCAATACACTTGCCCAAGTTGAGGTCAATATCGACTATCCTGAGTATGATGATGTTGAGGAAGCTACTACTGCTGTTGTCCGCGAGAAGACTATGGAGTTTGAGAAATTGCTAACCAATCTCCTTAGAACAGCTCGTCGTGGTAAAATCCTTCGTGAGGGAATTTCAACTGCTATCATCGGCCGTCCCAACGTTGGAAAATCTAGCCTGCTCAACAACCTCTTGCGTGAGGACAAGGCTATCGTTACAGACATTGCTGGAACCACCCGTGATGTCATCGAAGAATATGTCAACATCAATGGTGTCCCACTCAAATTGATTGATACAGCCGGTATTCGTGAAACAGATGACATTGTGGAACAAATCGGTGTTGAGCGTTCGAAAAAAGCTCTTAAGGAAGCTGACTTGGTTCTTCTAGTGCTAAATGCCAGTGAACCACTGACCGCTCAAGATCGCAAACTCTTAGAAATCAGTCAGGATACCAACCGAATTATTCTCCTTAATAAAACCGATCTGCCTGAATCGATTGAAACAGAAGAACTACCTGAAGACGTCATCCGCATTTCAGTTCTTAAAAACCAAAACATCGATAAGATTGAAGAGAGAATCAACAACCTCTTCTTTGAAAATGCTGGTTTGGTTGAACAAGATGCTACTTACTTGTCAAATGCCCGTCACATTTCCTTGATTGAGAAGGCCGTTGAAAGCCTACAGGCTGTTAATGAAGGGCTGGAACTAGGTATGCCAGTTGACTTGCTTCAAGTTGACTTGACCCGTACTTGGGAAATTCTCGGAGAAATTACTGGAGATGCTGCTCCAGATGAACTCATCACCCAACTCTTTAGCCAATTCTGTTTAGGAAAATAAGAAATCCATGATCGTTCAATCGGTCATGGATTTTATTGTATTTATTAGTAATCTGGTCTTAAGACACCTGTTACAGTTGCCTTAGTTGCTTCGTAGTCGCCATCTACAACAACCTTGATAATGCGTTTGGCATCTTCTTCTGGTGCTGGAACAAGAGGTAGACGAGTTGGTCCAGCTTCAAATCCCATGTAGTTCAGAACTGCCTTAACAGGAGCAGGACTTGGATAAGAGAAGAGGGCATTGACTTTAGGAATAAATTTACGCTGAATAGCTGCCGCTTTTTTCATATCGCTTTCTGCAATGGCAGTGAACATCTCGTGCATCTCATCTCCGTTTGTATGGGAGGCAACAGAAATAACCCCGTCCGCACCAAGGTTCATGGCATGGAAAGCATCCCCATCTTCACCTGTATAGACCAAGAACTCTTCTGGCTTATGCTCAATCAAGTAAGCCATATTGGCCAAGCTAGTACATTCTTTGACACCGATGATATTTGGATGGTCAGCCAAACGAAGCATGGTTTCTGGAGTCAATTCGACAACCACACGCCCTGGAATGTTATAGATAATAATCGGTAGGTCAGAAGCGTCCGCAATTGCTTTAAAGTGCTGATACATCCCTTCTTGAGAAGGCTTATTATAGTATGGTACGATAGCAAGCCCAGCAGCAAAACCACCAAATTCTGCTACTTCTTTGACAAACTCGATCGAGTCACGCGTATCATTGGTACCAACACCCGCAATCAAAGGAACACGTCCATTGACAATCTTTTGTACAGCCGCAAAGAGTTCCAACTCCTCATCGTGGGTTAAAGTTGGACTCTCAGCAGTCGTACCAGCTAGGAGAATGCCGTCTGTATGATGGGACAATAAATGCTCAATCAAGGCTGGAATGGCATCAAAGTTGATAGAACCATCCTCGTGAAAAGGGGTAATGAAGGCCGTGATGATTTTACACTCTTTTAAATCTTGATAAGACATGAAAACACCTCTCTATTTCAAAGAAGGAGTTCATCTGAACTCCTAAACGATATGACTATTTTAATTCAAATTTCAATTCAGCTGTTGGACGAACCAAACCACGTTCGTGAAGAGTTTCCGCAATCTGAACTGAGTTCCAAGCAGCACCTTTGAGAAGGTTATCTGAAACAACCCACATGTGGATTCCTTTTTCAGCATCCAAGTCTTTACGAATACGACCAACAAAGGTCTCACGTGAGCCTACAGCATTGATGGCTTGCGGATAGATTTGATGAGCTACATCATCTTCAAGAACAGCACCAGGGAAGGCTGCGATAGCTGCTTTGACTTCTTCGATTGGAGCCACTTCTTTTGTTTCGATGTAAACAGACTCAGAGTGAGCTGACAAGACTGGAATGCGCACACATGTTGCTGAAACGGCAATGCTATCATCTTCCATGATTTTCTTAGTTTCCTTAGTCATCTTCATCTCTTCGTAAGTGTAATCATTGTCAGTGAAGACATCGATTTGTGGAAGAGCGTTAAAGGCGATAGGATAGTGTTTCTTGTCACCGCCTGACGGCAAGATTTCCGCATGCAAATCACGTGGATTCACACCGTCATTCAACACTTCACGAAGTTCACGTTGTGTCTCAAGAATTGCTCCCATACCAGCACCTGAAACTGCTTGGTAAGTTGAAACAATGATACGGTCCAAACCCCATTTTTGGCGAACTGGCTCAAGAGCCACCATCATTTGAATTGTTGAACAGTTAGGGCAGGCAATGATACCGTTGTGGGCATCAAGTGCATGAGCATTGACCTCTGGAACAACCAAAGGAACATCTGGATTTTGACGGAAGTAAGATGTATTATCTACTACTACCGCTCCAGCTTTAACTGCGTATGGTGCATATTTAGCTGATGTAGAACCACCTGCTGAAAAGAGAGCAATATCAACTCCTTCAAAAGCTGTTTCAGTCGTTTCTTCAATCATAATATCTTGATTTTTAAATTTCAAAGTCTTGCCTGCTGAACGTGCAGAAGCAAGTAAACGAATTTTATCGATTGGAAGTGTTGATTCTTCCAACATTTTTATCATCTGAGCTCCGACAGCACCTGTCGCGCCGACTACAGCAACTGTATATCCCATAAATAACCTCTTTCGGAATTTTCTAAAAATTTCTATAATAGATGTATTATACTACTTTTTCCATGAATTGCAAAGCTTTTTCATCATTTTTTGGAAAATAAAAATCCCCAGTCGCTAGACAAGGGACTAAGAGGCATCTTCATGTGATGAGCAGGTTCACACAACTCATCAAGGTCCGCTCCTGCGTTATGACCTCCTTATGCTCAATAGTAGTCCGAAGACTACCTATCGACTCATCGCGTCTTCTATTCTACTAAAGAGAATCACTTTTGTCAACAGACGAAACTCTTTAGTTTCATTTACATAGATGAATAGAAATATCTTTGAAACATTTGATGCAAATATAACAAAAACCCTTGTAAATCAAGGATTTTTCTGTCTATTTCATGCTAATTGCCGGGATTGAACCGGCGACCTCATCCTTACCATGGATGCGCTCTGCCAACTGAGCTAAATCAGCTTACCTAAAAAGTATACTATAGTTAGAAAATCTTGTCAAGTTTCCTTAGAAATTTTCCATAAGAAAAAGCCAGGTAAGAGCTACCTAGCTTGTCTTCTTTTATTTGCTTAAATCAATTCGACGACCAATTTTACCGATAATAATCGCTCCAATAATTAATGAGGCAAATTCACCAATTCCTGTTGTAAACCAAGTAAGGAAAAATGGTAATTCTGCTACAATATTTAACTCGGCAGCGATAGTAAACATAGAAATTGAAAAGAGGATTGAAAAAAAGAAATGATCTTTTCGAATTAATCCATTAAATAGGTAATCTTTGCTGTATTTTGCAAAAAGCCAAACACCTAGACTGAGGAATACCAAGGTTGATCCACCACCAACAAAGACATCTAGCAGTCCGAAGCTAAAGAAATTAGCAATCATACAACCGATGGTAACTCCGATGATGTACTTAGGATTGTAAAAAGCCATAAAGTTCATCATTTCTGAAATACGGAACTGATACGCACCATAGCTAATGGCATTCAGAGGTGGTGTGACAGTTAAAACGACATAGATAGCAGCAACGATTGCAATGTCTGCTACATCACGAATAGTTAATTTTTTCATCTTTTCTCCTTTGGCGGTTATCCGCGTGTAATATGCTTGGTGAAAGAAGCTAAGCACCAAGGGTTGCTTGAATCAACCTTACTAGTATAGCACAATAGCCCGCTTTATGCTATACTAAAAACATGAAAAAACGCATTCAAAATCTCTTCGAGAATGAGCTCCTGACCTATCTCTTTTTTGGTCTAGCGACTACTCTTGTTTCTATCCTATCCAGACTAGGTATTTATCAATTAACCCATAAAGAACTCCTTGCTACTGGACTCGCAAATAGTATCGGTATTCTGTTTGCATTTATTGCAAATGATACAATTGTATTCAAGCAAGCTAGGCAAAATTGGCCAAACCGTTTAATAAAATTTACTCTAGCACGTCTTTCTACTTTTCTTTTTGACTTGTTTTTAACTTTTCTATTTGTAACTCAGTTTCCTAATATTATCGGGCAATTTGTAAATTATAATATTAATAAGGCGAATAGTATTGAAACAGTTATTGCACAATTCTTAATAATTATCCTCAATTACATTTTTAGTAAGGTATTTATTTTTAAAAAATAAGAAAAATTTTAAACATATAGCTTGCAAGAACTCCTTAATTAATATATAATTAAGTGTAAAATTTTTTTGAAAGGAAATTATGAAAATGTTAAAAGATCTTAAAGCATTTTTGCTTCGTGGTAATGTTGTTGACCTTGCTGTCGGTGTGATCATTGCCTCTGCTTTTGGTGCAATCGTTACATCACTTGTTAACGATATCATCACTCCACTTATTTTGAATCCAGCCTTGGAAGCTGCGAAAGTACAAAACATCGCTGAGCTTGCTTGGAATGGTGTTACATACGGTAAATTCTTGAGTGCTGTTATCAACTTCCTAGTTATCGGTACTGTTCTCTTCTTCCTTATCAAAGGTATTGAAAAAGCTCAAAGTCTTACTAAGAAAGAAGCTGCTGAGGAAGCTCCAGCTGGTCCAACTGAGTTGGAAGTACTTCAAGAAATCAAAGCTCTTCTTGAGAAAAAATAATCAATTAAAAGGATCTAGCGCAAAGCTAAATCCTTTTTCTTTACTCTTTTGGTAACTTACCTGCTTTCTCAAGCATTTTTTTGATAAGATAGGGCATCTTAACATTTTCACGACCTTTTTTCTCAATTAGTTTTTTTACAAATTCTGGCATTTGTAAATCTTGAGATTCAGCCAAAATATTTTTCGTCTCATCTGAAGGAACTAATTCATCAAAGGTTTCTTCTTCTGGGAGAAATTCCTTAAATTCTTGATCTTCATTAGCTCTAACTGTATTGACTAAGGCATCAATCAAGCGAGAATCTGTATTTGGCATTGGTGGACGATGGTAGTTTACTCCAAATTCCTGACATAAGTCATAACATTCTACATCGTTGTCAAATAAAACTTCAATGTGCTCACTGATAAAGCTGATAGGAACAAAAATGTAATGGTCTGGATGTTCTGTCTGTTCTCTTAGATACTCCAAAACATCTGGCTTAATCCATGGAATACCGATATCACTTTCACTCTGCCAAGTGTTGGTATATTGTTCTGAACTCAAGCCTAGTTTTTCAGCGACTAGCTTGCTATTTTCAAAAATTTGGTCTATATAAGGATCACCAAAGTCCAAGGCAAAAATAGGCACACTATGGGCTGAAAAGATGACTTTAAAGCTGTCTTGCTTTACTTCTTCTTTTAAAATCTTACCAATTTCATCCGCCCAATAGTTTAAGAGTGCTTCTTCCTGATACCAGTCCTTAATGACCAAAAATTGAATTTGTTTGCTTTCTAAAAATTTTTCATAGCCCATGACAGAGTAGAAAGAATAATGGGGCTCCAAAATCAAGCAAATACACTGCTCAATTCCGTCTGCTTCCATCTGACCAATCACATCTGGAATAAAAGGTTTGGAAAACTTATTAGCAAAATAAACACCGTATTCATCCCCCAGCCTAGCTTCTACCAAGGCAACCTCTTCACGGGTAATTTTTTGCAGAGGAGTACCTCCAATACGTACATAATTATCATAGAGTGTTTGAATCTCGTGGTCTTGAGGTCTCACTCCACGACGAATATTTGTGAAAAAATCAGCCACACCTTCAAAGGTAATCTCTTCTGGCGAACCGAAAGTCATCATTAAAATTGCTTTTTTCATAATCGCTTCCTTGTGATATTTTTATCAAGTTTATTTTATCATTAATTCGTTGATAAGTAAACGCCAACATAGCGAATTTCCCTAACTTCAGTCTTTTGTTTTTCTCTATTTTCTATGATACAATGGAAAAAATGAATTCAAAAGGAGTTTTTTATGACTTACCCAAATCTCTTGGACCGCTTTTTAACCTACGTTAAGGTCAATACGCGCTCTGATGAACACTCAACTACTACACCTAGTACACAAAGTCAAGTTGACTTTGCAAAAAATGTACTTATTCCCGAAATGAAACGCGTTGGACTTCAAAATGTCTATTATCTACCAAATGGTTTTGCGATTGGAACCCTACCAGCCAATGATCCAAGTTTGACACGTAAGATTGGTTTCATCTCCCACATGGATACTGCTGATTTTAATGCCGAAGGAGTCAAGCCACAGGTAATTGAAAACTACGATGGTGGTGTGATTGAACTAGGAAATTCTGGTTTCAAACTCGATCCAGCTGACTTTAAGAGTCTAGAGAAATATCCAGGACAAACGCTCATCACAACCGATGGAACAACCTTACTAGGTGCTGATGACAAGTCAGGGATTGCTGAAATTATGACTGCTATTGAATATCTGACTGCCCATCCTGAAATCAAGCACTGTGAGATTCGTGTTGGTTTTGGTCCAGATGAAGAAATCGGTGTTGGTGCCAATAAATTTGATGCAGAAGATTTCGATGTAGATTTTGCCTATACTGTAGATGGCGGACCTCTCGGAGAACTTCAGTACGAGACTTTCTCAGCAGCTGGTGCTGAATTGCATTTCCAAGGACGCAATGTCCACCCTGGTACCGCCAAAGATCAGATGGTCAATGCCCTTCAGCTAGCAATTGATTTTCATAATCAACTTCCAGAGAATGACCGTCCTGAGTTTACATCAGGTTACCAAGGCTTCTACCATCTTATGGATGTGACTGGAAGCGTTGAGGAGACGCGTGCAAGCTACATCATTCGTGATTTTGAAAAAGATGCCTTTGAAGCGCGTAAAGCAGCTATGCAGTCTATAGCTGATAAGATGAATCAAGAACTTGGTAGTGACCGTGTCAGTCTAAACTTGACAGACCAGTACTACAATATGAAAGAAGTCATTGAAAAAGATATGACTCCAATCACCATTGCCAAAGCTGTTATGGAAGATTTAGGGATCACGCCTATTATTGAACCAATCCGTGGTGGAACAGACGGCTCTAAAATTTCCTTTATGGGAATCCCGACTCCAAATATCTTTGCTGGTGGGGAAAACATGCATGGACGTTTTGAATACGTCAGCCTTCAGACTATGGAACGTGCAGTTGATACCATCATTGGTATCGTCGCTTATAAGGACTAAAAAAGACGAGGTAGCTCAGCTACTTCGCCTTTCTTTTTATTCTGCTGGTTTTTCTTGATTTCCAGCACTTGTTGTAGATTCTGCTGTTTCCTTTTCTGAAGTTGATTCACCTGGTTTAGAATCTGTTGTTTCCTTTTCTGAAGCTGATTCAGCTGGTTTAGAATCTGTTGCATTGCTCTGTTTGTTTTCGTCACTTACAGTTTCACTGTTAGATTCTACAGCTACGTTTGGTTGGTTCTCAGCACTTGTCTTATCACCATTTGATTCAGCATTTGTTGCTGGAGTTGCTTCTTCACTTGCACTTGATTTTGACTTGATTTCTTGATTCAAGACCAGAATAGCTTTTGTCAATTCAAGTAAAGCAGCTTTATCTTTACTCTTAGCAGAAAGTTGATCTAGTAGAGCATCCACCTTATCAAAGTCCGCATCAGAACCCTTATTGTTTTCTAAATAAGCATGAAGCGACATAAGAATATCGTAGAGTTTTTGATAAAGAACAAGCGTCTGAGGATCTTGCTCTGCATTTTCCTTCTCTTGTTGAAGGGCGCTAGCGATACGAGTCAAGACATCTTTCACCTGACTATTTACTTCATCCAAGTCAGCATCAGCCTTGTTTGTAGCAGCTTTGAGATTTTCTACTTCTTCTGCCAAAGATTGTCTAATGCCTTCTTCTTGGATTTGTTCCAAAAGTTGAGTTGCCTTGCTCAAGAGACTTTCTACTTGTTCCTTGCTAACATGATTGACATGCTCTTCAGGCATAAAGTCTCCGTACAATTCTTTCAAGAAGCCATAAATAGCTGTCTTAGCACTTTGATTATCGACTTTTTCAGTATCTAGAACTGTCTGACTTGATTTCGCATTAGTTGGTTGAGCTTTCAAAGCTTCTTCCACTTCTTGTTTTGCCTGATAGATGCTTGGGAATAATTTGTTCAATTCTGCTGCCTTAAGGAAGGATTGAGATTGATACAAGGTCCAAGTCAACTGAGCTACTTTGTTTCGAAGTTCATCACTCAAACGACCGTCATTTACGTGTTCGTAGAAATACTTGATGTATTCTACAGTTGTAACACCTGTTCGGTCATTAAAGTCTTGCAATGCTTGAAGTTGTGATTCAACCGCTGCTAAACCAGCCTCATCTTTAGCTAACTTAGCTTCTTGAAGTTGAACGAGAAGGTCTTTCTTAGGAAGGCCATAAGAGTCTGTATCCAGGGTATTGATTTTATCAATCAAGGCCTGATATTTCTTATCTAAAGCACTTGTTTCAACTGGTTTGACACTTTCATCAATATGGATATATTGCTTATCAAAGAGATTCAGTGTCGCAAGATAACCTGCTGTAGAGTTAGTTGCCAGTTTCTTCATGTTTTCAGTAAACTGACCTAAGGCTAACTCAATCTGTCTTTGTTCGATAGGCTTGTCTTTGTAGATGCTTCTGCTATCAGCTAAAAGTTGATCTACTTTTGCCAAAACTGCCTTCTCATCAAAAGCTCCAGGTTGATAGTTGGATTGGAGAGCTGGAATTTTGTTTTTCAAAGCTACTTCATAGCCCTTAGTTTGAACCTTGATGTAGTGATTGTGGTCGCCATGAGGAATCACAAAACTACCATTTTCTACCTGCAAGCTATATGGAGACACACCATCTCGCAAAGCAGTGGTATAGAGTTCATTTAAGAAATCAAGCTCTGGATTGCCAGTTTGGAGTGGGAGTCGAACATGTTCCTTACGAACAGCGTAGGGATGGATATGAGTCGGATCGTAGGCTTGGTCTGGATTTCCAAAGACAAAGAATCCGTTTGAAATTCTAATCGCTTCAAGTGGAACTCCGTATGTTTTAGAAATATAAGCAATCTTTTCTTCATCGCTAGCATCTCTTGAGAAAGACTCTACCGTTTTAGCAAGAGGTTTTACAGGCTCCGCATCATGATGTGTTTTCAAATGATCCTGAGCTGCCTTAATTTGCTCAGCTGTCAAATCTTTCTTGAAGAAGTAGTGATTGTGGTCACCATGACTCATGACAAAGCCTTGTTCATCCTCACTGATGACACGATTAGCATCAAAACCGTGATCATGGTCTTCATCATGTTTATGGCCATGATTATCGTTATCGTGTTCATCATCATGGGCTGGTCTTGGTGTTACTGTCGTTTTACCTCTCAAATGATCCTGCGCGGACTTAATTTGCTCTGCTGTCAAATCTTTCTTAAAGAAGTAATGGTTATGATCACCATGACTCATAATAAAGCCTTGCTCATCCTCACTGATGACACGATTAGCATCAAAACCGTGATCATGGTCCTCATCATGTTTGCGACCATGATTATCTTTATCGTGTTCATCATCATGGGCTGGGCTTGGTGTTACTGACGTTTTACCTCTCAAATGATCCTGCGCCGCCTTGATTTGTTCTGGTGTTAGATCTTTCTTAAAGAAGTAATGATTGTGGTCACCATGAGTCATGACAAAGCCTGCCGCATCTTCACTGATGACGCTATTGGCATCAAAACCGTGATCATGGTCTTCATCATGTTTGTGGCCATGATTATCGTTATCGTGTTCATCATCATGGGCTGGACTCGGTACTGATGGTTTTTTACCTTTCAGATGATCTTGGGCGGACTTAATTTGCTCTGCTGTCAAATCTTTCTTAAAGAAGTAATGATTATGATCACCGTGTGACATGACAAAGCCTTGTTCATCCTCACTGATGACACGATTGGCATCAAAACCATGATCATGGTCTTCATCATGATGAGCGTCATGTCCATGTTCTTCATGCTTAGGTGCCTGACTTCCATGGTCACCGTCTTGCTCATGATGATGGTTTTGATGAGTAGGTTTTTCTGCTGGTTTGCTTGGATTCTCCAATGGTGTTGGTTTCTCACTGTCACTAGTTAGAGGAATCATTCTCGCAATCTTTTCTTCTAATGCAGAAAGCTTTGTATAGGGAATGAAATGATAGTGATTTCCATGAGGAATCGCTACACCACTTGGTGTTCTGCTTGAAATCTTAGCAGGGTCAAAAGTCAAACCATCCGATTCAGTATATCGTTGAGTACTTGGAAGAGCATAAAGCTGCTGTAATAGACTTTGAAGACTCTCGGATTTATTACTTGGTATTTCAGCCTGTTGAATAGACTTGGTAGTTTGACCAGTCCCATTTGTACTTGGACGATAGTCAGTCACACTCGCTTGTTTTCTAGTTCCAGAGAGATAGGCTTGTGCTGCAGCCAATTCACTAGCAGACAAGGAACTCTTTGGAATGTAGTGGTAATGTCCTCCGTGAGGGACGATATAAGCATCACCAGTATCCTCTATAATATCAGATGCATTAAAGATGTAGCCATCATCAGTAGTATAGCGACCTTGAGATTGAGCAAGCGCCACTGCACTATTAGATGTTGGTGCATCGTGAGTATGACCTTGTTTTTGGCGTTCAATTTCGTCCTTCGAACGAACGTTATCCGCATGTGCCACATCCTTAAGGTAAACATAATACTTACCATCTACCTTGATAATGTAACCACCTTTGACTTCGTTGACAATATCAGCGTCTTTAAGTTGATAATTGGCATCTTTCATCAAAAGTTCTTCACTGAAAATCGCATCAAAAGGAACTTTCCCATTATAATAATGGAAATGATCACCGTGTGAAGTCACATAACCTTGATCGGTGATTTTCACAACAATTTGTTCAGCCTGGATATCTTCTTTTTTGCTAACTTGCTCTGGTGTTTGTGTCTCTGTTTTTTGAGTGTCTTGTTTCCCATCTACATAAGATACACGATTCGTATCTTTATTCTCTCCTGTCTGATGTTGATTCAATGCATAAATACAAAGACTTAAAGAAAGGACGACAGCTGCACCAGCAGCAAGTTTCTTCTTATTTATTTTCATAATCTCCTCATTTCAATTCTTCTGCTAAAATACTCATATTGTCTTCTAGGTTTTCTAGATAAGTCTTGTCATTTTGTGGGTCTGCCTCTAAAGGATTCAGAGTTTTTAGACCCACACCTGTTGATTTGACAAGAGTTTCAGCTACTTTCGAAGAAGCATTACTTTCTGTAAAAATCGTCTTAACCTTATAGGTTTTAACAAATTCCTGAATTTCTGTTAGTTGTCTTGGACTTGGTTCTTGTTCAGGAGAGATGCCTGCAATACCAAGTTGATTGAGTCCAAATCGCTTAGCTAGATAAGAAAAGGCTGTATGTTGGGTTACAAATGTTTTCTGACTCGCTTTTTCAAATTTAGGTTGGAATTTCTTAGTTAATTCTTGAGCTTTCTTGATAAAGGCTTGCGCATTTTTTTGATAAGTTTCTTTGTGTTCACTATCAACCTCTGAAAGTTTATCAGCGACAATTTGGGCTTCTTCTCCAGCTTTTTCAGGATCTAGCCAAGTGTGAGGGTCATAAAGCGTTTTTTCATCAACTCCATCCCCTGCTTCCACATCCTCTAGCCCTGTGACTCGATCCAATGTCATTCCTTCAGAAGCCTCTAAAACCTTAACTTTGGATTTTTTGAGATTTGGATCCAGACTTCCTGCCCAAGATTCGAGTGTATGCGAATGGTAGACAAATACATCTGCATCGTATATTGCTGCAATATCATTTGCCGAAGGTTCGAAGGAGTGAATTCCGCTACTTGACTGAATCATTCGAACATCATTCAAGTCACCAGATACTTCCTTGACCATGGCATAGATAGGATAAAAACTGGTCACAATTTTCATCCCTTTACCTGACTGGCTTTCCTTTTGGCCACAAGCAGCTAATACCAGAGTCAATACACTGGTCATCAATACTAAAATCGTCCTCTTTTTCACTATAACTCCTTAACTAGTGTTTAACCATTTAATTAACTAGTAAATAGTTTATCTTTATTTAGAAAATATGTCAAGAATTTTTACACAATTTCATAAAAAAGAGAACAGAATCCATATTCTGCTCCTTTTTTATCTTCTATAATAGTTGTATAGTTACTTACTCTCCTTTAACAAGACTAATAGCTTTTCAGCTTCTGCCATAATAGTATTGTTGTCCTGAGAACCAAATAACAGGTTATTTTTTAATCCTGTGAGAGTTTCATTGGCATTGGACTTAAGAATTGGATCCTGAATCTTTTTAAGTAACTCTTCCGCCTCTCTCAGTTTTTCTTCAACCTTTTCAGTTTCAACCTGATGTTCCTCTGGTTCCGATGGTGATTCTTCTTCTGATTCCTCTGATTCTTTTGGTTTTGGAGATTCTGCTTTCTCATTTTTCAGTTTTTCTTCGCGAGGTTTTTCCTCCTCAATTTTTTCTGTCTGAGGTTTCTCCTCTGTTGGTTTCTCTGTTTGATTGTTAGCAGCTTGACTATTGTGGTTTCTTTGAACATGGTCGCTCGCATTGCCCCAACCACTATCTGAATGCGGACGTTCGTTTGGATGTTCGACATAATACTTCACAGTTTCAAATAGTTCTTCTAAAGTATACCCCTTAGGTGCCTCATAAAGTCCTTCGTCAAACCACTCAAATTTGATGTTATGGTAATGGTCATAATGAGGTATAATCAAACTTCCATTTTTAACTTCCACAGTATGTTGGAGATTGTAAGGCATACGATCAAGTGGTACCTTCTTAGCTGCTTTTACTCGATTGTAAATCGCTTCTGCTCCCTTAGCCTCAGTATTTCCTGAACTTTGATGATTTGTTGAAGGAGGCGTCAAACCTTTCTCTTTAGCATAAGCTTGACCTGCTGCTCTTTCAGCTTCAGACAAACTATCTTTCTTAATCCAATGACTGTGGCTCATATGCGGAGTTACATAGGCATCCCCCTCATCACTGGTGATATCACGTGGATCAAAGATATAGCCATCTTCTGTTGTATACTTGCCTGCCAACTTGGCTACTTGAATCTCATCATCTGTGTAAGCTATTTGTGCATTTGGTTTTCCTAAACGTTCTGGATGACGAATCGGCGCTAGAAAAGCAAGGATATCATCAACTAACTTGACTTTATCACTTGACTCATCGTTGAGACGTTCCAATAGTCTATCAAAAGCGTCAAAATCAGCTTGGCGCCCTTTATTGGAAATCAAATCTTGGTGAACTGTTGCTAGTAAATCATAAACTTTGTTGTAAAATTTTTGATCACCAGATGCAAGATTGGTTTTCTTAGTTCCTAACTCATGAGACAAACTTTCTTGTTTGGCAAGTTTATCATCAATGGCTGCAACAGTTTCTGCCGAAAGTTCCTTGGTAGCAATATAACGCGAAATTCCATTCTCTTCGAAGACATAACCATCAACCACCTTTCGAATCACCTGTTTTACCAATTTTCCATCAATTGGATTGCTTGGAGTTGGTTGAGGATTTGGTACAGGTTGTGGACTTGGTATTGGGGTAGGCTCTGGAGCAGGGATTGGAGTCGGAGTTGGATTTGGAAGGCTTGGAGTCGGAATTGGTTTTAATTCTTTACCACCTGCAGTAGTATGATTCCCTTGATAATTTTCAGAAATCATTCTCGCAATCTTCTGCTCTAAATCAGACATTTGAGAATAAGGGATAAAGTGATAATGATCTCCGTGTGGCACTGCAACACCATTCGCAGTTTTTCTTGTAATCTGCGCTGGATCAAAGACAAGCCCATCTGATTCCACATGTCGTTGGCTAAGCGGCAAGGCATAAAGCTGTTTCAAGAGACTGGATACGTCTTCACTCGGACTAGCTTGATAGCTATTATCCACTTGTGGGCTAACACTTGGAGTCCATCTTCTGGTATTTGCTTCAACATTGCTTTGATTCGTTTGTCCATATGAACTACTATTCGATGTCTCTGATGAGCTGCTAGAAGAATTTGTTGAAGGACGATACCCAACTGAACTTGTTTGACTACCTTTACCATATAAAAAGGCTCGGGCTGCAGCTAATTCACTGGCAGACAAGTCACTCTTAGGAATATAGTGGAAGTGATTACCATGAGGAACGATATAAGCATCACCTGTATCTTCTATAATATCAGATGCATTAAAGATATAACCATCATCCGTTGTATAGCGGCCTTGAGCTCTAGCAGCTACTACCGCATTATCGTTAGAACCACCTCCGTGATTACTACTGTGCTCTTGCTTCTGACGAGTAATTTCTTCTTTTGTTCGAACATTATCAGCATGTGCCACATCCTTAAGATAGACATAATACTTACCATCTACCTTAATCACATAGCCACCCTTGATTTCATTGACAATGTCTGAATCCTTCAACTGATAATTAGGATCCTTCATCAGCAGTTCTTCACTGATAATAGCATCATAAGGAACCTTGCCATTATAGTAATGATAATGGTCTCCATGAGAAGTCACATAACCTTGATCCGTAATCTTGATAACAATTTGCTCGGCATTAATACCTTCTTTTTTACTGACTTCATCAGGTGTCAAAGTTTCTGCCTTTTGGCTTGGTTGTTTACCATCTATATATGAAACACGGTTATTTTCTTTTACAGTTTGAGCTTGATGCAAACCTAGTTCATAAGCACAGACACTTAAAACAAGTGCTGCTGCTGACCCAGCTAGATATTTTTTATTGATTTTCATTCTTTCCTCTTTTCTTAACTCTATTTGATTCACTATAACATAATAAACCAGTTAATTAACTAGTTAATAGTTTACTCTTTTTAGTACTGCTTGTCAAGAATTTTTCGTATATACATAATAAAAATGAAAGCCTCTTTATCGAGACTCCCATTTTTCATTAGTTTGTTTTTTCCTTATTTACAGGTGAAGGATTACTACCTTTTAACAACGTAAGTAATTTCTCTGCTTCTGCCATGATACCATTATTATCCATGGTTTGCAGGCTCAAATTATTTCGTAAACCAGCTAGGGTTTCTGTCGCATTGCCTTTCAGACTAGCATCTGTTACTTTCGCAAGCAAAGCTTCTGCTTCTTTGAGCTTGGCTTCTACTTTTTCAGTCTCTACTTGAGGAACTTCTGGCTCAGCAGGTGTTTCCTCTACTGGTTCTTCATCCGCTTTGAAGTTCTTTTTGGGATCTTCACTGTGGTCTTTCTTACCTAAGACATGCTCGCTGGCATTTCCCCATCCGTCATTAGAATGTGGACGTTCATCAGGATGTTCAACATAGTACTTAATCGTCGCAAATAAGTCTTCCAGAGTATAACCATTTGGAGCCTTGTATGAATGATCATCAAACCAAGCAAATTTAATGTTATGGTAATGATCCTTATGAGGAATAATCAAATTACCATTTTTAACTTCAACTGTATGCTCGACCATGTATGGAAGTCGTACGAGAGGAATTCGTTTTTCCCCTTTCACACGATTGTAAATGGCCGCTGCACTATCTCCAGTTGGATTTGCTTGAGCATCTGCGTCTGGAGATGGAGGTAAAATACCTTTTTCTTTAGTATAAGATTGAGCCGCAGCTTTTTCCTTATCAGAAAGGCTGTCTTTTCCAATCCAGTGACTATGGCCCATATGAGGTGTTACATAGGCATCTCCTTCATCACTGATAATATCATGTTCGTCAAAAATATAACCATCTGACGTTGTATACTTATCAGCTAATTGAGCAATACGAACTTCGTTTTCGGTATATTCAATTTGAGAATTTGGTTTTCCAAGTCGCTCAGGATGGGTAATTGGTGCTAGAAATGCCAATAAATCATCTACCAATTTTTCTTTATTAGAAGATTCATCATTCAAGCGTTCTGCTAATTTGTCTAAGGCTTGGAAATCAGAAACGCGACCTTTATTTTCAGACAAGGATTTATGAGCCTCGGCCAATAAATTATATGCTTTATCATAAAATTCTTGGTCGCGAGGTGGTACATTTTCTTTTTTAGCAGTTAAAGCGTGTGAAACACTCTCTTGTTTTGATAACTTGCTTTCAAGATTTTTAACAGTTTCAGATGGTAAATCTTTCGCAAAGACGTAGCGTGAGATTCCTTTTTCTTCGAAAACATATCCTTCTCCAACTTTTCGTACCAGCTGACTAACCAAAGAAGAATTTGAGTCTATTTTAGGATTTGGACTAGGAGCCGGTTTTACAATAGGTTTCAAAGGTTTTAAGCTAAGAGCTGGCAAAACAGGAGATGGAATTGGTTTTGGAAGGCTTGGAGTCGGAATCGGTTTTAATTCTTTACCACCTGCAGTAGTATGAATTCCTTGATAATTTTCAGAAATCATTCTCGCAATCTTCTGCTCTAAATCAGACATTTGAGAATAAGGGATAAAGTGATAATGGTCTCCGTGTGGCACTGCAACACCATTCGCAGTTTTTCTTGTAATCTGCGCCGGATCAAAGACAAGCCCATCTGATTCCACATGTCGTTGGCTAAGCGGCAAGGCATAAAGCTGTTTCAAGAGACTGGATACGTCTTCACTCGGACTAGCTTGATAGCTATTATCCACTTGTGGGCTAACACTTGGAGTCCATCTTCTGGTATTGGTCTCAACATTGCTTTGATTCGTTTGTCCATATGAACTACTATTCGATGTCTCTGATGAGCTACTGCTAGAAGAATTTGTTGAAGGTCGATACCCAACTGAGCTTGGTTGATTAGTTTTTCCAGCTAGGAAGGCTCGAGCTGCAGCTAATTCACTGGCAGACAAGTCACTCTTAGGAATATAGTGGAAATGATTGCCATGAGGAACGATATAGGCATCGCCCGTGTCCTCAATGATATCAGATGCATTAAAGATATAACCATCATCCGTTGTATAACGGCCCTGAGCTCTGGCAGCGACTACCTCTTTATCGTTAGATCCACCTCCGTGATTACTACCGTGTTCCTGCTTCTGACGAGTAATTTCTTCTTTTGTTCGAACATTATCAGCATGCGCTACATCCTTTAGATAGACATAATACTTACCATCTACCTTAATCACATAGCCACCCTTGATTTCATTGACAATATCTGAAGCCTTCAACTGATAATTCGGATCTTTCATGAGGAGTTCTTCACTGATGATAGCATCATAAGGAACCTTGCCATTATAGTAATGATAATGATCACCGTGTGAAGTTACATAACCTTGATCCGTAATCTTGATAACAATTTGCTCGGCATTAATACCTTCTTTTTTACTGACTTCATCAGGTGTCAAATTCTCTGCCTTTTGGCTTGGTTGTTTACCATCTATATATGAAACACGGTTATTTTCTTTTACAGTTTGAGCTTGATGCAAACCTAGTTCATAAGCACAGACACTTAAAACAAGTGCAGCTGCTGAACCAGCTAAATACTTTTTATTTATTTTCATTCTTTCCTCATTTCAATTCTTCTGCTAAAATACTCATATTTTCTTCAAGATTTTCTAAATAAGTCTTGTCATTTTGTGGGTCTGCCTCTAAAGGATTCAGAGTTTTTAGACCTACACCTGTTGATTTAACAAGAGTTTCAGCTACTTTCGAAGAAGCATTACTTTCTGTAAAAATCGTCTTAACCTTATAGGTTTTAACAAATTCCTGAATTTCTGTTAATTGTCTTGGACTTGGTTCTTGTTCTGGAGAGATACCTGCGATTCCAAGTTGATTGAGTCCAAATCGCTTAGCTAGATAAGAAAAGGCTGTATGTTGGGTTACAAATGTTTTCTGACTCGCTTTTTCAAATTTAGGTTGAAATTTCTTAGTCAATTCTTGAGCTTTTTTGATAAAGGCTTGCGCATTTTTCTGGTAAATTTCTTTGTGTTCACTATCCACCTCTGAAAGTTTATCAGCTATAATTTGGGCTTCTTCGCCAGCTTTTTCAGGATCTAGCCAAGTATGAGGATCATAGAGCGTTTTTTCATCAACTCCATCACCTGCTTCCACATCTTCTAGACCAGGGACACGATCCAATGTCATTCCTTCTGAAGCCTCTAAAACCTTAACTTTGGATTTTTTTAGATTGGGATCCAGACTTCCTGCCCAAGATTCGAGCGTATGCGAATGGTAAACAAAGACATCTGCATCATAGATGGCTGCGATATCATTTGCTGAAGGTTCAAAGGAGTGAATCCCACTACTTGACTGAATCATTCGAACATCATTCAAGTCACCAGATACTTCCTTGACCATGGCATAGATAGGGTAAAAACTGGTCACAATTTTCATCCCTTTACCTGACTGGCTTTCCTTCTGCCCACAAGCACCTAAACACAAAAGAAAGACACTTAACAATACTAAAAATAAACTTTTTTTCTTCATAGATAACTCCTTAACTATTTAATTAACTAGTTAATATTCTACTCCTATTTTTTTTATTGTCAAGCATTTTATGAACTAGTTAATAAATTTCTGATTTTAAACTATCAAAAAAACCTTGCAACTAGGTTACAAGGTTAATGACATTAATCGAAGTTAACGTATTCTTTTTGAAGTTCAAGGACTTCTTCCATTGTTGAACACTCTGTAAGGGCACGGTTAGCGTACTCTTCCATCTTAGCAGTGTCCAATTTCTTCATCAAGCTACGTGTACGAAGGACTGATGTTGCTGACATAGAGAACTCATCCAAGCCCATTCCGACAAGAAGTGGAACAGCTTTTTGGTCACCAGCCATCTCACCACACATACCAGCCCATTTACCTTCAGCGTGAGCTGCCTTGATAACGTTGTTGATCAAGCGAAGGATTGATGGGTTATATGGTTGGTAAAGGTATGAAACTTGCTCGTTCATACGGTCTGCTGCCATTGAGTATTGGATCAAGTCGTTTGTTCCAATTGACATGAAGTCTACTTCTTTTGCAAATTGGTCTGCAAGCATCGCTGCTGCAGGGATTTCAATCATGATACCAACTTGGATATCATCCGCAACTGCAACACCTTCAGCAAGAAGGTTTGCTTTTTCTTCTTCATAAACTGCTTTAGCTGCACGGAATTCTTTCAAAAGGGCAACCATTGGGAACATGATACGCAATTGACCATGAACAGAAGCACGAAGAAGGGCACGGATCTGTGTACGGAACATTGCATCTCCAGTTTCAGAAATAGAGATACGAAGGGCACGGAATCCAAGGAATGGGTTCATTTCATGTGGCATATCGAAGTAAGGAAGTTCCTTATCTCCACCAATATCCATTGTACGAACAACCACAGGTTTACCATTCATTCCCTCAAGAACAGCCTTGTATGCTTCGTACTGCTCATCTTCAGTTGGGAAGTCTTGAGAATCCATGTACAAGAACTCTGTACGGTAAAGTCCAACCGCTTCTGCACCATTGTTGTTAACACCTTCCACGTCTTTTGGAGTACCGATGTTAGCAGCCAACTCGAAGTGTTTACCGTCAGCAGTCACTGTTTGAGCATCTTTCAAAAGTGCCCATTCAGCTTTTTGTTTAGCATAAGCTTCACCAGCTGCTTTAAATTCTGCCGCTTGTTCATCTGTTGGGTTGATAATCACTTCACCAGTAATTCCGTTAACGGCAAGGATATCACCGTCTTTCACTACTTCAGTGATGTTATTTGTTCCCAATACAGCTGCAATTTCAAGTGTACGTGCCATGATAGCTGAGTGGCTTGTACGTCCACCGATATTTGTTACAAAAGCTTTTACAAAGTTTTTGTCCAATTGAGCTGTATCAGATGGTGTCAAGTCATGCGCAATCACAATTACTTCTTCATTGATAGAAGCTGGGTTTGGCAATTTCTTACCAAGAAGGTTTGCCAATACACGTTTTGTCACGTCGCGGATATCCGCTGCACGTTCTTGCATATATGGGTTGTCTTCCATGCCTTCAAAGATAGTGATGAACATGTCAGTCACTTCTTTAAGACCTGCTTCTGCATTGACTTTCTTAGCACGGATTGTTTCTTTAATCTGACCAATCAATTCTGGGTCAGCAAGAACCATCAAATGAGCGTCAAAAACTTGAGCCGCTTCTTCACCAAGCGTACCTACAGCTTTCTCACGGATAAGAGAAAGCTCGTTTTGAGAAGCTTCAAGAGCTACATCCAAACGAGCCTCTTCTGCGTTTGTATCTTCGACTGAAACAGTCTCGAATGACAAATCCGGTTGAACGAGTAGATATGCTTTTGCAACTGCAACACCGTCAGATGCTGCGATTCCTTTAAGCATTTCTGTCATTTTCCTTATGCCAATCCTTCTTTTTCCATTGTTTCTGAGATTGCAGCGATAGCGTCATCTGCATCTGCACCTTCAGCTGAGATAGTTACATCAGCACCTTGGCCAACACCAAGACTCATAACACCCATGATTGATTTAAGGTTAACTGATTTACCTTTGTACTCAAGAGTGATATCTGAAGCAAATTTGCTAGCAGTTTGTACCAACAATGTTGCTGGACGTGCGTGAATACCTGTTTCTGCCACTACGTGGAAATCTTTAGAAGCCATAGTTTGACTCTCCTTTTGTTCTTTCTTTTTTGAGTTATACGTGATAACCCTTACAATTTGGTATTATACCATCTTCTAGGATTTTTTTCAAGCATTTTATGGGATTTATTCGATTTCCTTTCAGATAACTTGCTGAAAATCTTCTATTCTAGATAACAAAACACAGGATATAGTTTTCCAAAAAACTACTTCTAGGATAATCATGACTATTTTACAAAACAAACACTACATATTGTGTTTTGTTACCTTGAGTATAAAAATAGACCACTATATTTAGTTTCAAATCATTGACAAAAATTTATTTTCTGATATACTAAGAAAGTAATCTATTTTGAAAGAGGAGTTACACAATGGTAACCGTTTATTCTAAAAACAACTGTGTCCAATGTAAGATGACCAAACGTTTCTTGGACAGTAATAATGTCGCTTATCGTGAAATCAATCTTGATGAGCAACCTGAGTACATCGATCAAGTTAAAGAGCTCGGTTTCAGCGCAGCTCCTGTTATCCAAACACCAACTGAAGTCTTTTCAGGTTTCCAACCAGGAAAACTGAAACAATTAGCATAATCTTAGTACATCATCCAGAAGAAACTGCTTCTAGGGCTAACTTAGAAGCCTTTCTTTTGTAATTAGATAAGGGAAATTTTATGGGATTAAAACATCTTGAAGACGTGACTTACTTCCGTCTCAATAACGAAATCAACCGTCCTGTCAATGGACAAATCATGCTTCATAAAGATAAGGAAGCCTTGGATGCTTTCTTTAAAGAAAATGTAGTTCCAAATACTATGGTTTTTGATTCAATCAAGGATAAAATCAACTACCTCATTGAACACAACTACATCGAAACAGCCTTTATCAAGAAATACCGTCCAGAGTTTTTGGAAGAATTGTCTCAATTTATCAAAGACCAAAACTTCCAATTCAAGTCTTTCATGGCAGCTTATAAATTTTACAATCAATATGCTTTGAAAACTAACGACGGTGAATATTATCTTGAAAGCATGGAAGACCGTGTCTTCTTTAACGCCCTTTATTTCGCTGATGGCAATGAGGCTGTTGCCATCGATATTGCCAATGAAATCATCCACCAACGCTACCAACCTGCTACTCCTTCCTTCTTGAATGCTGGACGTGCTCGTCGTGGGGAGTTGGTATCTTGCTTCCTGATCCAAGTAACTGATGATATGAACTCTATCGGACGTTCTATCAACTCGGCTCTTCAACTTTCACGTATCGGTGGTGGTGTGGGAATTACCCTCAGTAACCTTCGTGAAGCTGGTGCACCTATCAAAGGCTATGAAGGAGCCGCTTCTGGTGTCGTTCCTGTTATGAAGCTTTTCGAAGACAGCTTCTCTTACTCAAACCAATTGGGTCAACGTCAAGGTGCTGGTGTTGTCTACCTCAACGTCTTCCACCCAGATATTATCGCCTTCCTTTCAACTAAGAAAGAAAACGCCGATGAAAAAGTTCGTGTTAAGACCCTTTCACTTGGTGTTGTGGTGCCCGATAAATTCTACGAATTAGCACGTAAAAATGAAGAAATGTACCTCTTCAGCCCTTACTCAGTAGAGCTTGAATACGGTGTGCCATTTAACTACATCGACATCACTGAAAAATACGATGAGCTAGTCGCAAATCCAAATATCCGCAAGACAAAAATCAAGGCGCGTGATTTGGAAACTGAAATCTCTAAATTGCAACAAGAATCTGGCTACCCTTATGTAGTCAACATCGACACAGCTAACCGTGCCAACCCAGTTGATGGTAAGATTATCATGAGTAACTTGTGTTCTGAGATTCTTCAAGTCCAAGAACCAAGCTTGATCAACGATGCTCAAGAATTCCTTCAAATGGGAACGGATGTTTCATGTAACCTTGGTTCAACCAACGTGGTTAACATGATGACTTCACCTGACTTTGGTCGTTCTATCCGTGCTATGGTGCGTGCCTTAACTTTCGTTACAGATAGTTCACACATCGTAGCTGTTCCTACCATCGACCACGGAAATAGCCAAGCTCATACCTTTGGTCTTGGTGCAATGGGACTTCACAGCTACCTTGCCCAACAATTGATTGAATATGGATCGCCTGAGTCTGTTGAGTTTACTAGCATCTACTTTATGCTTATGAACTACTGGACTTTAGTTGAGTCAAACAATATTGCGCGTGAACGTGGTATCACCTTCCACAACTTTGAAAAATCAGACTATGCTAACGGAAGCTACTTCGACAAGTATGTAACTGGCGAATTTGTTCCAAAATCAGACCGTGTTAAAGAACTCTTCAAAGATGTCTTTATCCCAAGTGCTGCTGACTGGGCTGAACTTCGTGACAAGGTTCAAGCAGATGGTCTTTACCACCAAAACCGGCTTGCTGTAGCGCCAAATGGTTCTATCAGTTACATCAATGATGTTTCTGCTTCTATCCACCCGATTACGCAACGTATCGAAGAACGTCAAGAAAAGAAAATCGGTAAAATCTACTACCCTGCTGCTGGCTTGTCAACAGAAACCATTCCTTACTACACTTCTGCTTACGACATGGATATGCGTAAAGTGATTGATGTCTATGCTGCTGCAACTGAGCACGTGGACCAAGGACTTTCACTCACACTCTTCATGCGTAGTGACATTCCAAAAGGACTTTACGAATGGAAGAAAGAAAACAAACAAACGACACGTGACTTGTCAATCCTTCGTAACTATGCCTTTAACAAGGGTATCAAGTCTATCTACTACGTCCGTACCTTTACAGATGATGGTGGAGAAGTCGGTGCCAACCAATGTGAAAGCTGTGTGATTTAATCTTTGCTTGAGGAAACTACTTTTTCTCAAATTAGTGATTCATTCACCCTGCTAAACTAAACTGGAATAAGCACCTATACTATGGAAAAACACAAAAGTCGGACTTCCGACTTTTTGTGCGAAACTACTCTAGGATTATGATAAAATAGAAGTAATTGTGAGTTCGCAATACTAAACACAGAAAGAGATTTCAAAATGGAAACTTACTACAAAGCCATTAACTGGAATGCCATCGAAGATGTCATCGACAAATCAACTTGGGAAAAACTGACGGAGCAATTCTGGCTCGATACACGTATTCCTTTGTCAAATGACTTGGATGACTGGAGAAAGCTATCAAATGTAGAAAAAGACTTGGTTGGGAAAGTCTTTGGTGGTTTAACACTTCTCGATACTATGCAATCTGAAACTGGGGTTCAAGCCCTTCGCGCGGACATCCGTACACCACATGAGGAAGCTGTTTTCAATAACATCCAATTTATGGAATCTGTTCACGCTAAATCTTACTCATCAATCTTTTCTACCTTGAATACCAAAGCTGAGATTGAAGAAATTTTCGAATGGACCAATACCAATCCTTACCTACAAAAGAAGGCTGAGATTGTCAACGAAATCTACCTAAACGGTAGCCCACTTGAAAAGAAAGTTGCTAGTGTCTTCCTTGAAACCTTCCTCTTCTACTCAGGTTTCTTCACTCCCCTCTACTATCTCGGTAACAACAAACTGGCCAACGTCGCTGAAATCATTAAATTGATTATTCGTGATGAATCTGTTCACGGAACCTACATTGGTTATAAATTCCAACTTGGTTTCAATGAATTACCTGAAGAAGAGCAAGAAAAACTCAAAGAATGGATGTACGATCTGCTATACACTCTCTACGAGAATGAAGAAGGTTATACAGAGAGCCTCTATGACGGTGTTGGTTGGACTGAAGAAGTCAAAACCTTCCTTCGCTACAATGCTAACAAGGCACTCATGAACCTGGGACAAGATCCACTCTTCCCAGATTCAGCTGATGATGTCAACCCAATCGTTATGAACGGTATTTCAACAGGAACTTCTAACCACGACTTCTTCTCTCAAGTCGGAAATGGTTACCTTCTTGGTGAAGTTGAAGCTATGCAAGACGATGACTACAACTACGGTTTGGACTAATTCAATTATCCCAGAACTGATAACAAATATCATGGCTTGTTTAAAACAACCATGATATTTTTGTTTTTGTTTTCTTTTGTTTTTTAAATTGATTGATTGAATACTTTATGATAAAATAGTAATAGAAATAGAGGTGATAACGATGTTAAAGCAGGAAAAACTAGATAATATTCTAGAAACGGTAAATACAAAGGGAACTATTACTGTAAAAGAAATCATGACTCGCTTGGATGTATCAGATATGACTGCTAGACGCTACTTGCAAGAGTTAGCAGACAAGGATTTACTTGTTCGGGTGCACGGGGGAGCTGAGAAAATTCGCACAGGTTCTATTTTAAATAATGAACGTTCCAATATCGAGAAACAAAGCTTACAGATTGCAGAAAAACAAGAAATCAGCCGTTTTGCAGGCCATTTAATTGATGAGGGTGAAACTATTTTTATCGGCCCTGGTACCACCTTAGAATCTTTTGCCCGTGAACTACCAATCGATAATATTCGTGTTGTAACAAACAGTTTACCAGTCTTTCTCATCTTAAACGAACGAAAACTAACAGATTTGATTTTAATCGGTGGAAACTATCGCTCTATCACTGGAGCCTTTGTCGGAACACTAACCTTGCAAAACTTGGCCAATTTACAATTTTCTAAAGCTTTCGTTAGCTGTAATGGTATTCAGGACAATGCGATTGCGACCTTTAGTGAAGAGGAAGGTGAATCCCAACGCATCGCCCTCAACAATTCCAATAAAAAATACTTACTAGCTGACAATAGTAAGTTCAATAAATTTGATTTTTATACCTTCTACAATATCTCTGATATCGATACCATCGTTTCAGACTCTAAACTGAGCAAAGAAACGTTCGAACAACTTTCAAAGCAAACAAAAATTATTCTTTCTAAACCATAAAACTGAGGATTGAGGCTCTTTGTCAACTGTAGTGGGTTGAAGAAAAGCTAAGATCGAGAAAGGACACATTTCGTCCTTTCTTTTTTGATATTGAGAGCGATAAAAATCCGTTTTTTGAAGTTTTCAAAGTTCCGAAAACCAAAGGCATTTCGCTTGATAAGTTTGATGAGATTATTGGTCGCTTCCAATTTGGCGTTGGAATAGGGTAGTTGAAGGGCGTTGACAATCTTTTCTTTATCCTTGAGGAAGGTTTTAAAGACAGTCTGAAAAAGAGGATGAACCTGCTTTAGATTGTCCTCAATAAGTCCGAAGAATTTGTCTGGCTCCTTGTTCTGAAAGTGAAAAAGTAAGAGCTGATAGAGATTGTAGTGGTGTCTCAAGTCTTCTGAATAGCTCAAAAGCTTGTCTAGAATTTCTTTATTTGTTAAGTGCATGCGAAAAGTAGGGCGATAAAAACGTTTATCACTGAGTTTACGACTATCCTGCTGTATGAGCTTCCAGTAGCGCTTGATGGCTTTGTATTCATGGGATTTTCGCTCAAATTGATTCATGATTTGGACACGAACACGACTCATAGCACGGCTTAAGTGTTGTACAATGTGAAATCGATCTAGAACGATTTTAGCACATGGAAAAAGCTGTTTAGCCAAGGCATAATAAGGACTAAACATATCCATCGTAATGATTTTCACCTGACAACGAACAGCTCGCTCGTAGCGCAGAAAGTGATTTCGTATGATAGCCTGTGTTCTGCCTTCAAGAACAGTGATGATGTTAAGATTATCAAAATCTTGTGCAATGAAACTCATCTTTCCCTTGGTAAAGGCATACTCGTCCCAAGACATAATCTCTGGAAGACGAGAAAAATCATGCTTAAAACGGAAGTCATTAAGCTTGCGAATGACAGTTGAAGTTGAAATAGCCAGTTGATGAGCGATATCGGTCATAGAAGTTTTTTCAATCAATTTTTGCGCAATTTTTTGGTTGATAATACGAGGAATTTGGTGATTTTTCTCGACGAGAGAGGTCTGTGAGACCATCATTTTAGAGCAATGATAGCACTTGAAACGACGCTTTTTAAGGAGGATTCTGGTAGGCATACCAGTTGTTTCAAGGTAAGGAATTTTCGATGGTTTTTGGAAGTCATATTTCTTCATTTGACTTCCACATTCAGGACAAGATGGGGCCTCATAATCCAGTTTAGCGATGATTTCCTTGTGGGTATCTCTATTAACAACATCCATAATTTGGACATTAGGGTCTTTGATATCGAGTAGTTTTGTGATAAAATGTAATGGTTCCATATGATTCTTTCTAATGAGTTGTTTCGTCGCTTTTCATTATAGGTCATATGGGACTTTTTTTCTACACAAAAATAGGCTCCATAATATCTATAGGGGATTTACCCACTACAAATATTATAGAGCCAGGATTGATAAAATATAAAATGCGTCATATCAAGAAAATAAGAATCTTGATATGGCGTATTTTTTGATGAAGATTTTTACAAAGAGTTTCCTAGATTCTTTATGATTGTTGAAACGGCATAAAATCTGAATCAAAGGAGATATTATCCCGTTCTTGAGGACTGATAAAATTTAAAAAGATATTTTTAAATTCTTCCAGCTCATAGTCTGAATGGCAAATCCATTCTTTACCGGTAGAGACATACCATTTTCCGAGACTTTTCAGTTCTTCATTCGTCACACACGGTATTTGAGAACATTTTTCGAAATTTATAATATAAACTTTTTCATAAATAGATTGGATAAAATCTTTGAACATCTTTTGCCTCACTAGAATTCTATATCTAATTAGTAATTCTACTACTCAATTACTTGAGTTTCTGCTACTTTCTTGTACCAGTGAGCTGATTTCTTCGGATAACGTTCTTGAGTTTCAAAGTCTACATAGAAGAGACCGTAACGTTTCTCATATCCATTTGACCATGAGAAGACATCCATCAATGACCAAATGAAATAACCTTTTACATTAGCGCCATCTGCAATAGCATCAGATAATACTTCCAAGTGTTGTTTCACATAATCAATACGCCCATCATCGTAAACAGTGTTATCAACGAACTCATCTTTATATCCGAGACCATTTTCAGTGATGTAAATCTTCTTGTAGTTAGGGTAATCTTTCTTCACTCGCATGATTTGATCATACAAACCTTGAGGATAGATAATCCAATCCCAGTCCGTGCGTGGCACATAGTCAGGAGCTACACGACGACCAACACCTTTGATTTGGTATTTAGAGCTTCCTTTCTCACCCTTACCATTATGGATAATTTCAGTTTCTCCATCAAAGGCTTCCATCCAGTCACTCATATAGTAATTAATTCCAAGGAAGTCATTCAAGTCTTTTGCGGCTTCTAATACTTCGAAATCTTCTTCACGAAGATCTAAGCTACCACCATTGGCAGCCAAGATAGCCTCTACCCCTGCCAGAGTCTTTTCAGAGTAGCGACCTAGATAAGTTGCATCCAAGATAAATTTATTGTGAATAATATCTTCCAACTCAGCTGCACGAACATCTGCTGGATTTTTAGGATCCAAAGGATACTTGGTTGGCAGTGCGTGAACAACACCAATTTCACCTTTATAACCTTTATCTTTATATAGCTTGACTGCACGCGCATGAGAAACCATCATATTGTGGTGCGATTGGAAAACTTTGGCAAGGTCGTACTGAATACCTGGAGGGAATTTTCCAACCAAGTATTGACCATCACCGATTGGTCCAATTTCATTAAAGGTTGTCCAATAGTTTACTTCTGGAAATTCTTCAAAACAGAAGGCCGCGTAGTCTACAAAGTGTTCGATATTTTCACGGTTTAAGAAGTCTCCATTTGAGTGGAGAGCTTCTGGCGTGTCAAAGTGATGAAGAGTGACAAAAGGCTCAACATGACGTTTGTGACACTCAGCAAATAAATTATGATAAAACTCAACACCTTTAGCATTTACTTGACCGTAACCAGTCGGGAAAATACGTGACCAAGCAATAGAAATTCGAATGCCATTGACACCATACTCTTCTGCCAACTTGAGGTCAACTGGGTATCGATTGTAAAAATCACTGGCTGGTTCTGCAGTGTACCAGTAGTTATCTTCAAGATATTTATCCCACGCTACTGGTCCTTTACCATCAGTATGTGTAGCACCTTCTGCTTGATAGGCAGCTGTTGCGCCGCCGAAAATAAAGTCTTTTGGTAATGATTTTGTCATTTTTTTCACCTATTTCTTGATTTAAATAAAGTAAAAGTGAGAGGAGAGGAGTCAGTGAGCCATCCTTCTCCATCTCACTTCTTGTACCAAGTCACCGAATTGTGACATGAGGAAGTAAAAACGATATCTTTTTACCGACGAATTAATAAGGCGATTAGGAAATTCGCCATAGCAATTTCCGTAACGATAGGAGACTATTTCAGAGTCCCTATCGTTAATCGAATTGTGACATGAGAAGGTAAAAACGATATCTTTTTACCGACGAATTAACAAGGCGATTAGGAAATTCGCCATAGCAATTTCCGTAACGATAGGATACTGTTTTATAGTCCCTAGCCTTAATCGAATTGAGCTTGTACGAACGCAAGAGCACCTTTTCCATCACGAGTTAATTTGATGTATTGAGCGCCTTCTGTTTTCGCAAGTTTAATACCGAGTTTATCGGTTTCTGCTTTCATGTCTTCAAAGTTTGAAGCAACTTGAGGAGCAAGGATAACAAGATCAAACTCTGGCAACATTTCACGGTGAGCACCATAACCACCTGCTGCTGCTTTCACAGGAACATTGTACTCTGCTGCTGCCTTATTCAAAGCATTTGCAAGAAGTCCACTTGTCCCTCCACCTGCACAGAGAACGAGGACATTTGTTTCTTCAGTGATGATATTTTGTGCTGCATCGACACCCGCTTTTTCAAGAATAGCATCCGCTTTTGCAGTGTTGAAGTTTGCAGCAACTTTTTCTTTCAATTCATCATTAGATTTACCTGAACGCTCTTCTTCAAGAATTTGTTCATCATAGACTTTAAGGAATGGATAGTAAATGACTACGTCAACCACGATTAAAAGAGCAGCAAGAATGAATGATAGAACTTGGAAGTTCGTACCAAGAACTAGACCTAGTGGAGCTGGAGTTGTCCATGGTAGATTAGCAGTAAATGAGTTCATTCCAAGTGTTTCAATAAAGAATTTGAATATCCAAACGTTTGCGATTGGAGCAAAGATAAATGGAATGAAGAAGATTGGGTTTAATACAAGTGGTGCACCAAACAAGATTGGTTCATTTACACCAAAGAATGTTGGAACTACTGAAGCACGACCGATTGCACGGTTACGTTTAGATTTTGTTAACCACATGAACATGAATGGAACAACCAGTGTCGCACCAGTACCACCCATGGTAACGATAAACATTTGTGTACCAGAAGTAAGAATCTTATCAGCGTGCATACCTTGTTGGAGGAGATTCAAGTTGACTTCGGCATTTGCATAGGTAATAGCTGCGATTGCTGGTTCAACGATAGATGGACCATGGATACCAACAAACCAGAAGAAGGCAAAGGCACCAAAGATAATGGTAATACCAAGGTATCCGTCTGCTGCTGAGAAGAGTGGTGCAAAGAATTTACCGATTGATTCTGCTACACTAGCACCCACAAAATGACGTGCTAGTAAATCAAGAGCATAAAGAGAAACCACTGATAGAGTGAATGGAATCACATCTTTAAAGACTTGTGAGATATTTGGTGGAACTTCGTCAGGCATACGAATAGTGACGTTGTTCTTAACACAAACCTTATAGATTGCTACAGTAACAAAGGCAGCAAGGAAGGCTGAAAGCAAACCTTTTGTCCCCAAGAATCCAGTAGCAAGACCATTTTCGATAGGATCAGCTGCCAACATCAACAAACCAACAATCGCTGCTAACAGTGTTGACATATAGTTGATTTGATTGGTTTTCTCCATGCTACGGTTTACTGAGTCGGTCAATGACTTAGCTGTTGTACCAGCTACCAAGAGAGCCAGAATACCCATAGAATAGCTATAAGGTTTCATCAGAAATGCTACAACTTCATCAGACCATTTAAAGCCCCATGAGTTTGGTACAAAGGCGATTAAGATAAAGATACTTGAGAAGAGAATAACAGGCATACCTGCAATGAAACCATCACGAATAGCACGAAGATAGATATTACGAGATAGTTTCTCAAAGAAAGGTTTTCCTTTCTCAATAAATGCAATTAGTTTATTCATTATTTAACTCCTCTCTTATAAAGTTCGATTAAGTGGTGCATCAAATCTTTTAACAAGACAGTTGTCATCAAGTGGTCTTGGCCATGCATCATGGTTACACTATAGGCTAAGTCCTCACCAGAAGCTTCCTTAGCCAATAGACTTGTTTGCGCGTGGTGAGCCTCTGCAATGCAAGAACCAGCTTCCTCAACTAAGCTATCTGCTTTCGCAAAATCACCAGCTTCAGCAGCCTTTAAAGCTTCCAATAGTTTTGAACGAGCATCGCCAGCATAGGCTACGATTTCAAAACCTAACAATGTTACTTCTTCTCTATTCATGATAGAATTCTCCTTATATAGTTTTAAATAAATTTTTATGACAATAAACGTTGGATATGTAGAACTAGATAAACTCGTTCACTTTTATACAAATCAAGACCCGTATGTTGCGTAATCACATCATAGATTTTGGAACCAATCTCGAACGCTTTTGGATAGGATCGTTTGATGTGGTCTTCCATATCCAGAAGTGATTGGTTATCATCTCTAGATCTGTCTAAATAATCCAAGAAATAATTCAAATGAATCATAAAGCGATCATAGAAATGGTTATTCTCTTTAGTTCGTTGAATTGCATAGTCCGTTAAAACTTCTTCAACATTCCTTAGAATTTCTTTCCTCTTATCAATCGACTCTACAAATTCCACTTCATTTTCACCTTCGGCATTAATGAAATGATAAGCAATCCGAATAATTTCGTCCTCAGGAAAATGATCTGCTAGCTTCTGGCGATAAATTTCAAATGCTTCATTTGCGATTTGAAAAGCGACAGGATACTTAGTGGAAATATCTGGCAGATTACTATCCTTGTACCTTCCTTGTGCTAGAGCTTGGTAAGAACAGTAAATATGATCTGTCAAGGTTACGTAGAGATACTCTTGAATCGGATAATGATATTTCTTTGATAGCTTATCAATGATTTCATAGGTCACTGTGATAAAATCAAGCGGAACATCTTTGAGGAGAGCCATAAAGTTTTCCCTGGACTCTTCGGTCTTCATCCGAAAGATTTTCTCAACCTGATGTTCAGCAATCAAATCCCCTTTCTTCTTTCCAAATGTAATCCCCTTACCAATCACAATCACTTCTTCTCCTTTATCATTTCTGACAAGCGAGACATTGTGATTCATTGGATTTAGAATTCGATACATGTCAACCTCCTTTTATATCTTAAAGGTATATGAGTACAAAAAATGACCACAAATGAACTAGAAAATCAGCCGATTTCTAATTCACCTGTGATCATGCCTAATATTACTTAGTAACACTCACCTTGTATTAACTTGTGATTTAAGTATAGCACAAGTAAGTTATTTTGTAAACCTTTACATACAACTTTTTTAAATTTTTTTAGATTCATGTTCCTAACCTAGGAGGACTTGCTTACACGCGTTCTTTCCATGAAGTCGCTGTTGTTTGAAGAACTTTATTGAGCTCATCAATGTTTTCAAATCCAGTTGTGCGAAGCCATTCGCGAGCTGCTGCTTCACCATCTTTAATGTAAGCTTCAACTGATCCAGCCCATGTAGCACGGCCACAAAGAACACCATTGAAGTTTGCACCTGATTCATGAGCAAATACAAGAGTATCTTGGAAGAGTTTAGCTGATACACCAGCACTCAAGTAGATATATGGCAAGTTAGTTGCTTCATCTTGGGCTTTGAAGAAGGCTGCTGCTTCTTCACGTGTGTAAACTACTTCACCTTCAGCGAATCCTTCAACATATTTAATGTTGACAGGAACTTCTACTTTCAAGACATCAATGTTAAAGCGTGGGTCTGAGAAGACTTTCATAGCACCGATAACTTTGTGTGGTTTTACTTTCGCGTATTCTACAGAACCAGCGTCTGCAATTTTTTCATCATAAGCAAGGATTTCAAGGAAGAATGGGATATCTTCAGCCACACATTCAGAACCGATACGTTCGATGTAAGCTTGTTTTTCTTGGTTAAGTTCGTCTGAGCTATCTACATCATAGTAAAGCAAGAATTTAACTGCATCTGCACCTTCTTCTTTAATACGTTTTGCAGACCAAACATCCAAGCAGTCTGGCAAACGTTTTGTGCTTGTTGTATCATAACCTGTTTTTTCATAAGCAAGGAGAAGACCAGCTTTTGGATCAAGAGCTTTTGTAGCTGGAAGTCCATATTCAGGGTCAAGAAGCATTGATGAAGCGTATTTAGTCAATTCATCTGCTACCAAGACTTTAAGTTCTTCCATTTGAGCCACTGTTGGTTCTTCTGTTTGGTGTTGAGCCATTAGGCGTTTCAAAGCACCACGTTGGTCAAATGCAAGAGCTGAGATGATTCCATTTTCATCAGAAAGTTTTTCTAAGCGTGCACGTTTTTGTTCTGTTAAAGCCATTTTATACCTCTTTTACTATTAATTGATCATATAGAGCTTGATAGTTGGCCATGTTGACATGACCAGTCATTTTTTCTTGAGCATTGAGCATACCAAGGACATTTGCCTTGATGAGTAATTCTGCATCCGATTCTTTATGAAGTAAACCTGAAGAAATTCCAGCAACTGTAGAATCTCCAGATCCAACAGGGTTGACTACCTGAATTCTAGGAATATCTACCTTGTAGAAAGTGTCACCATGTTTGGCAAAGGCACCGTTGGCACCAAGCGAAACAATAATCCATTCAATCCCTGCAAACAAAGGTTCTTGAAGGACTTCTTTTAATTCATCCAAATCCTCAGAAACTTCTCTTCCAAGAAGCTGAGATAATTCCTCATTATTTGGTTTGATGACTGTTGGTTTATGTGGTGATTCAAGAACCGCCTGAAGTGCTACACCAGAGCAGTCCAAGACAACGGGCTTGCCAGCTTGATTAGCAAGTTCTACCAAGCTCGCATAGTAATCAACTGGAAGGCCAGCTGGCAGACTACCTGAGATAGCTACTACTTCAACTGACTCCAAAAGATTTTTGAAATGTTCCAAAAAGTCTTGACCTTCCTGTTCTAAAACTACAGGACCTTTTTCAAGAACTTCTGTTTGGTTGTCTCCATGGAGAATAGCGATACAGTTACGAGTTTCTCCCTGAATAGAGAAGAAATCTTTCTTAACGTTATCATCGATATGTTCAACCAAAAACTCACCAAGTTTGCCACCCACTAAACCAGTAGCAAGAACAGAATCTCCAAATTCTGAAAGTACTCGGGTAACATTGAGTCCTTTACCACCAGCCGTTTTGGTTACATCCACCACACGATTGACAGTATCAATCTTTAACTCATCCAAGGGATAAGAAATATCAATGGATGGGTTCATTGTGACTGTTAAAATCATAGGTCACCTCTTAGTCGTGGTATTCTCCGCGATCCCATTTTTCAAGGAATTCAGTGAAGAAGTTTGCGTCTGTTTGTTGAGCATTGTGACTTTCAAGGTGTTCAATTTTCGCAATCAATTTCTTATTTTCTTCAGATGGTTTGTATTCAGCATGGATGAAAGCTTCGATGATGTCACACATGAGCAATTCACCAGTAATCTTACCACCAAAACCGATAACGTTGGCGTTCAATTGTTCTTTAGCATAGAGGGCTGTTGTCATATCACGAACCAAGGCAGAACGAACACCAGGAACTTTATTTACAGCATTGTTGATACCAACACCTGTACCACAGATACATACTCCAAGATCAGCTTGACCACTAGTCACTGCTTCCCCTACTTTTTTACCAAAGATTGGGTAGTGAGTACGTGTATGGTCATAAGTACCAAAGTCAATGACTTCATATCCTTTTGATTTCAAAAATTCTGAAACCGCCATTTTTTCATCTGTTACGATGTGGTCACATCCAATTGCAATTCTCATTTTTAACTTACCTTTCTTACTGTAATCTAATTAGCACATTTTGTTCAACATATCGACACGAATTTGGTGACGTCCACCATCGTATTTACCGTTAACAAATCCTTTAGCGATGTTTTTAGCCAATTCATCACCAACAAGTTGTGCACCCATAGTGATCATACGTGAGTTGTTGTGGCCACGAGTCATATAAGCTGAACGTTCGTCAGATACTTCTGCAGCAACCATCCCTTTGATTTTAGTTGCAACCATGAAAGGACCAGCACCATAAGCATCAATCACGATACCAAGGTTTTGTTCTTCTTTGTTTACTTCTGCAGCAACAGCAAGAGTCACATCAACAAAGTCTTGACCTTCAGCTGTAACATCCACAACGTGGAAGTTTTCTTTTTCCAAGAAGTCTTTCACAACTTCTTTCAATCTCAAACCTGCAGCATCTGCACCGATAACAATAGACATATTGTATACTCCTTTTATTTTTCTAGGCTAGTAAAAACTTTTATGGTTAGCAGTTTACCTACAAAAAGTTTTCTAGCAGTTTATTGACAAATTGAATTGAACGAGATGAATGACACCTTATTCAAGTTTAGGAAACCATTTCCCTAGAAATAATCTTTCTCCAGGAAAGAGAATATAACAATTGATTATTTGTTTATTACAAACATCATTTGTTGCTTACAAACATAATATACTCCAATTTACCGAAAAAGTCAACAGTTAATGTTTGTTTTTGTGTTTTTTTAATTAAAAAATTTCAATGTCAAAACCAATTTGATCCACTTGACCAGGTTCTAGGAGACGAACATTCTTCTTATCTTCTAGATGATCTCCTTCTTCAAGGGATGTTGACAAGCCTGACCAGGGTTCAAAAGCAATGAAAGGTCCTTTATTCAAAGTTGACCAGATAATGAGATTTGAGAACTCTGCAAAGTGCACTTTCAATCCCTTATCATGTTTACGAGAACGAAGGGCAATTGTTCTAGATTGCAATTCATCTAAGGTAACTGCATCTATACTGAAAAGATCATAGCTGAGGTCTAATTCTTTTTGACCCTCTAGCCATGGACTTCTATCTTGAAAATCAAGCATCCCCGTTTCTGGGAAAGGACGTGGAACAGAGCAAGTCTCTTCTTTCTCAAACTCTAAATAGTAATCTTCATAGACTTCATCATCCAGTAGAGGACAATTAAAGCCTGGATGGCCACCAATAAAGTAAGGCATGACCTTGCTAGTTTCTTTATTGAAAATCTTGTATTGGGTTCGTACTGTCTTTCCAGTAAGGATATAAGTGATTTCTAGGCGGAAATGATATGGGTAGTTCTGATAGCTACTCTCATCGTCTTCAATTGCAAAAGTTACACTCTTGTCTGTCTGTTCAACTAATTCAAATTCTTTCTTACGAACCAAACCATGACGAGGAATCTTTCCTTTGATTTCTTGTCCATTATCATCTATATAAAGTGCTGTATCCTCTCTCAATGAACCACAAATGGGGAAGAGAACAGGAGCTTGTCCACTCCAATAAGTAGCATCTCCTTGCCACAAATACTCAACTCCCTCGGCATCTTTTATAGAAGAAAGAGCCCCACCAAAACTGTTAAATTGAACTCTTAATTGTTCTGATTTTAATTCAATTACCATTATTTTCTCCGATTTCTTGATAGTTTATAAAAAACTAGGCTGTCACTCCTAATGGATGTCGACAACCTAGCTTTAACAATTTACATTTTATAGGAGCGCATTATTTTGCTTTTGCTGCGTACTCTTCGTTACGTTTGATCATTTGTTTTCTGTACCATGCAAAGATACCGATATAGAATACAAGGAAGACTACAGCACCAAGGATTGCTTTGATATCACCAGTTGTAGTGTTACCAATTGTCCAACCAAGAAGTTTTTCGATTGGTCCTTCAAGAGTTGAGTGAGTAATCAATTGAGTTTGGCTCACACCTTCTGGGAATGCACCTACACCTTTAGCAAGTTCTGTTGCAAATGGAGCGATAAGTGTACCTGAAAGAAGGAAGAGTGGCAACAAGAGTGTTCCGAAGATAATCATACGGAGCAATTTACCACGTGTTACAACCAAGAGAGCTGGAGTAACACCCATAGCGATGATACCTGCAAGTGGCAAGATACCATTTCCGACGTTTGAAAGAAGCACAGCTTCAACCAACATGATTGGTGCAAGTACGTTGGCACAAGCCCAAACTTCAGCACGACCAGCGATGAAAGGCCAGTCAAGACCGATGTTGAATTTACGTCCTTGAAGACGTTTAGTAGCAACGTTTGTAATACCTTGTGAAAGTGGCTCTACGGCAGCGATGAACCATGAACCGATAAGTGAGAAGAGTTCCAAAGACACACCAGCTGTCAAACCAAGAGACAACCAACCTTTAATAACTAATTGCCAGTTTGCTGCATCTTCTACGCCAGCAACTGGATGTGGAGTACCCATCAAACCGATAACGATACCAAGGATGAAACCGATGAAGAATTTAGATCCCCAGAAACCGATTTTCTTGTTCAATTTAGCAGCATCAAAGTCATATTTATCAAGACCTGGGAAGAATTTTTCAAAAATCTTATCCAAAACCATGATAACTGGGTTCATCATGTAGTTCATGTGAGTTGAAGTCATTGGTGATGAACTTGGTGCGTTAAGAAGGTCATCAAATGTAGGTTTCATCAAATCAGAGTTGATGATTTTAAGAACACCTACAAGGACAACTGCTGCAGTGGCGATGAAGAGTGAAACCCCTTGGCTTACACCGTTGTTGTCTGCATACCATTTAATCAAAAGACCTGTGATAGACAAGTGCCAGATATCGAAGATATCAACGTCAAGTGTATCAGTTTTCTTCATAGCAAGCATCACTACGTTGACAATCAACATGATGAGCAAGAAGTAAAGTGTCCAAGCAGAGCCCCAAGTGATTGTAGCGAGTGGTGCCCAACCAACGTCGGTGATGTTCAATTGAATACCAGTATTCTCAACGAATTTTGCAAGTGATGCTGAGAAAGCACCATTTAGCATACCGATGATGGCACCGATACCAGTAAGAGCGATGGCAAGTTTGATACCACCTTCAAGCGCTTTGGAGAATTTCACTCCAAAAAGTAGAGCCAATACTGTCAAAATGATCAGCATGATGATTGGCCCACCCATATCCAAGATAGGTTTGAACAGCTTATTGGCTAGTTCGATAATGACATCCATAATAGTTCCTCCCTTTTTATAGTTATATGAATGTTAACAAATTAAAATTAGCTTAACCCGTGTTCTTTGATAGCTGCTTCAATATTATCAAATACTGGAGCACTCATTGCTGGGATACGGAATAAGATTGGTCCAGCTTCGATAACTGGAATACCTGGGTCAAAACCAAGATCTGTTGCAGCAATTGGTGTAAAAATGTCATAACCTTTGATAAGGTCTTCATTAACGTCTTTTACCATAACTGCATCACAGTGAACATCAAAACCGCGGTTTGAAAGTTCTTCTTCAAGAGCACTTTTAATTTGGTGGCTTGAGTTAACACCTGCACCGCAGGCAGCAAGAATTTTAATCATATGGATTTCCTCCGATTTAATATTTTTAATAGACAAAATTAAGCAATTGCTTCAGCAATATAAGCATAGAGGGCTTCTGGTTCAGAAATTTTTGATAGGTCTTCAAGATGACTATTTCCAGTAAAGAAGTCCATCAACTGAGCAAGAATGTTCGTTTGACTTGAACTTGAGTTATTAATGATAAAGAAGAGCAAGGATACTTCTACTTCCTTATCTGGCGCAATCATATTGTGGAAAGTCACTGGTTTTTCTAATCGAACGACCACAACTTTTTCGGCTAGATTATGAACAATATCTGTGTGAGGAATAGCCACATTCGGCAAATCCTTACCCAAAAATTCCATATCTAGGCCAGTTGGAAATGACTTTTCACGCGTGATCAAGGCTTCACGATAAGTTGGAGTTACGATTTCTCGTTCTTCCAATAAAGTAGCAACCTGATCAAAGAGATGTTCTTGATTATCCGCTTCTAAGCAAAACACAAGGTTTTTGTCAAAGAAATGATCTAATCCCATAAGGTTTTCCCTTCTTTCCATTAACTTTATGCTATAAGTATAACACTATATGAAATCGTTGTCAATAATTTTTTGTTGTTTTTTGTCCTTTTTTCAATTATTTTGTTTATTTTTATATTTACAACCAAAAACAAACATTTAAAACAAACACTTTAAACGATTTAATCCTATTATAAATGCAAAAAAACAGGCCTATTTAAGCCTGTTTTACTATTGATTCTTATGTAAGTTTCCTGTGAACAAGAAAAACAATTATGATAACTTATTCTTCATCCATGCTCAAGACGCTAAGGAAGGCTTCTTGTGGAACTTCTACTGATCCGATAGCTTTCATGCGTTTCTTACCAGCTTTTTGTTTTTCAAGCAGTTTACGCTTACGAGAAACGTCACCACCATAACATTTAGCAAGTACGTTCTTACGAAGGGCCTTGATATCAGTACGAGCGACAATCTTCTGTCCAATAGCTGCTTGAATTGGCACCTCAAATTGTTGGCGAGGGATGATTTTCTTAAGCTTATCAACGATGAGTTTTCCGCGTTCGTAGGCAAAGTCCTTGTGAACGATAAAGCTAAGGGCATCCACCTTGTCTCCATTGAGAAGGATGTCCATTTTGACCAGCTTAGAGGGGCGATACTCTGACAATTCGTAGTCAAAGCTTGCATAACCACGTGTTGAAGACTTAAGCTTATCAAAGAAATCAAAGACGATTTCAGCCAGTGGAATTTGATAGATAACATTGACACGGTTATCATCAATATAGTCCATAGTCACAAAGTCACCACGCTTGCGCTGAGCTAGCTCCATTACAGCTCCTACGAACTCCTGTGGTACCATGATTTGCGCCTTAACATAAGGCTCTTCAATGGTCGCAATCTTGGTAGGATCTGGGAACTCAGATGGGTTAGACACATCCATAGACTCACCGTCGGTCAAATTAACTTTGTAAATAACAGACGGAGCTGTCATGATGAGGTCGATATTAAACTCACGTTCCAAACGTTCTTGGATAACATCCATATGGAGAAGTCCAAGGAAACCACAACGGAAACCAAATCCAAGTGCCTGAGATGTTTCTGGTTCAAACTGAAGACTAGCATCATTCAGTTGTAATTTTTCAAGGGCTTCACGCAGGTCATTGTACTTGTTTGACTCGATAGGATAGAGACCCGCAAAGACCATAGGATTCATCTGTTTGTAACCATGTAATGGCTCTGCCGCAGGATTGGTTGCCAAGGTAACGGTATCACCCACACGAGTGTCCTGAACTGTCTTGATAGATGCAGCGATATATCCAACGTCACCAGTAGCAAGGAAATCACGACCAACTGCCTTGGGTGTAAAGATACCGACTTCCGTAACATCAAAAGTCTTGCCATTGCTCATAAGCTGAATCTTATCGCCAGGTTTGACCACCCCATCCATGACACGCACTTGAAGAATAACTCCACGGTAAGCATCATAAACAGAGTCGAAAATCAAGGCCTTAAGTGGTGCCGTCACATCACCTGTTGGCGCTGGCACTTTTTCTACGATTTGCTCTAGAATTTCTTCGATGCCAATACCAGCCTTAGCAGAAGCCAAAACTGCTTCACTGGCATCCAAACCAATGACATCCTCAATCTCAGTACGCACGCGCTCAGGATCTGCAGCTGGCAGGTCAATTTTATTAATGACTGGCATGATTTCCAAATCATTGTCCAAGGCCAGATAAACGTTGGCAAGGGTTTGGGCCTCAATCCCTTGGGCAGCATCGACGACCAAAATCGCTCCCTCACAGGCAGCTAGCGAACGTGAAACTTCATAGGTGAAGTCTACGTGCCCCGGCGTGTCAATCAAGTGGAAAATATAAGTTTCCCCATCTTTAGCAGTATAATTCAGCTCGATGGCATTCAACTTAATGGTAATCCCACGTTCTCGCTCTAAATCCATGCTATCCAAAAGCTGTGCTTGCATTTCACGGCTTGAAACGGTCTCTGTCTTTTCCAAAATGCGGTCTGCTAGAGTTGATTTCCCGTGGTCAATATGAGCGATAATAGAGAAGTTACGGATCTTCTCCTGTCGTTTTTTCAATTCTTCTAAGTTCATGATTCTCTTCCTTTCAGGGTATCTATTTATTATAAATTGTTTTTGACATTTTGACAAGACCATACCCTGCTAGGAGTACTAATCTTCAGCAACAAAGCCGTCATTCTCAATAAAGTGGTGTTCTGTCATTCCTTGGTCAGTAAAGACAATCCCATGAAGGACACCACCATAAACAGCTCCTCCGTCCATCCCAATCTTGCCATCTTCTGTAGTCCAAAGCTCAGCTGTACCACGCTCTTGCTTCAACAAACCATAAACTGGTGTGTGACCAAAGACAATGATTTTTCCAGTATGATTTTCTGCTTCGTGGAATGGTTTTCTGAGCCAGACCTTTTTATAATCTGTGGTTTCATGCCAGTCATTCAATGTCAAATCAATACCTGCGTGAACAAAGATATACTTGTCTGTTTCTACCACAAACGGCATTTGACGAATGAATTCGACCAAATCTGCCGCTTCAGTGGCAACACGCTTGGCATCCTCAACTCCATCAACTGGTGCATCCAAGGGACGACCTAGGATAGAGTTAATGGTTGTATCTCCACCATTGCGACGATAATGGTCATAGCTTTCTTCTGGGTTATCGAGCCATGTCAAAAACATATACTCGTGGTTCCCTGACAAACAGATAGCCCCTTGATTGTCCACCAAGTCCTTAACCATCTCTAGGACACGGCGACTATCTTCGCCACGGTCAATCAAGTCCCCTAGAAAGAGCAACTGGGTCTGACCATCCCATGTTTTGAGAAGGTCTTCCAGCATCCCAGCTTTTCCATGAACATCTCCAATTACATAATAGTCTGTCATCTTATTTCTCCCTGTTTCTCAACAATTCTCTGGCTTGCGTCAGGGCTGCTTCCGTCACATCATCACCAGCCAACATCTTGGCAACTTCCTCCACTCTCTCTTCAACCGTCAAGAGACGAACAGTCGAAACTGTTGAATGGTCATTGCTAATCTTCTCAATAAAGAATTGATAATCCGCAATCGCAATCACTTGTGGTAAATGGGAAATAGCTAGAACCTGCCCATGCTGACCAATTTTATGAATCTTCTGTGCAATAGCTTGGGCAACACGACCTGAAACTCCCGTATCCACTTCATCAAAGACAATACTCGTCTTACCTTCTTTACGTGAAAAGGCAGACTTAATGGCTAGCATGAGACGAGATAATTCCCCACCAGATGCAACCTTGACCAAGGGTTTAAAATCTTCGCCAGGGTTGGTTGAAATATAAAACTCAACCATTTCATTTCCCTCACGACTGAATTTGCCCTTGCTAAAACGAACCTGAAACTGAGCTTTTTCCATATAGAGGTCTTGCAGTTCTTGTTTAATCTCAGCTTCAAGCTGCTGAGCCAAGTCATGACGAGCAGAGGCAAGCTGACCTGCCAAATCGACAAGATTAACTTCCAATTTCTTGAGCTCTGCTTCCATGTCCTCCTCAGACGAAAGGTTATTGCCTGTCAAGAGATTGTATTCTTCCGTAATCTTGGCAAAATAAAGCAAGACATCGTCTACAGTCCCACCATACTTACGGGTAATGGTATGAAGGAGGTCCAAGCGGTTCTCAACCTGCATGAGACGATTACCATCAAAATCAAGGTCCTCTATAATAGCTTCCAGACGTTTGCTAATATCTTCTAAGACATAGTAGGTCTCAGACAAAGAGCTTGAAATTTCACGGTATTCAGGGTCATACTCTTCGACACTTTCCATGTCATTCATGGCTGAACGAACATTGGCCAGACTTGAAAAATCTTCATTGTCCAACATACTGTAGGCATTGGTCAGCGTATCCGCAATATTTTTATGATTGAGAAGTTTATCACGCTCCTGATTGAGAGCCAGATCTTCTCCGGCTTGCAAGTTTGCTGCCTCAATCTCTGCCATTTGAAATTCCAACATTTCAATACGAGCCTTGTGTTCCTGTTGGTTTTTCTTGACTTCCAAAACCTGCTTACGCATTTTTCGATAGGCATCAAAACTCGTTTGATAGGTTTCTTTTAGGTCCCAAAAAGCTACGTCACCGAATTCATCCAACATCTGGATATGCAGTTGAGGGCGCATTAACTCTTCTTGGTCATGCTGACCATGAATATCTACCAGATGTTGCCCAATAGCACGCAAAACAGATAGATTAACCATCTGACCATTGACACGGCTGATACTACGTCCATTTTGCAGAATTTCCCGACGGATGATAATTTCATCCCCCATTTCTAAACCTTGCTCATCAAAAATTTCCTGCAAAAGGCGACTATTCTCAACTGAGAAAAGCCCCTCAATCTCTGCCTTTGGCGCACCATGACGAATAACATCTGTCGTCGCACGAGCTCCCAACATCATATTCATGGCGTCAATGATAATCGACTTCCCTGCACCCGTTTCACCAGTCAGGACAGTCATCCCCTTTTCAAAATTGAGGGAAATAGCCTCAATAATGGCAAAGTTTTTTATCGAAATTTCAAGTAACATATAGACCTACCAATTTTTTACTTGTTCAAAGATTTCCTCAGCTAGACTTTCACTTCTGGCAATGACTAAAATCGAGCTATCATCAGCTAAACAGCTGAAAATCTTATCCGCAAAAGTCTCGATTAATTGAGCTTTTACAAAAGCTGTATTTCCTGGAATGACTTGGAGATTGATCATCTTGTCCATCAATTCTGCAGACTCAATATTATCTTCAGCCAGTTGCAAACTTTTTACGATTGATTTTGGCAATTCATAGACATAAGTATTGTCTCTCAAAGGAATTTTGACAATCCCTAGTTCTTTGATATCTCGTGATACCGTTGCCTGAGTGGCAGTGATGCCTGCCTCTTTCAAATGTTCTACGATTTCTTCTTGCGTGCCGATTTGATAATCTGTCACAAATCGTCTAATTTTTTCAAGTCTCTCTTTTTTATTCATTTTTAAATTGACTATGCGCCCTCTCTACTACTTCTTCAATCTCAGCAAGAACCTGATTGCTTGCTGACTCTTCTTTTTTCAAATACGCTAAAAACTCAATATTTCCATGACCACCTTGGATGGGAGAAAAATCCAAACCAAGGACTGAAAAACCTTCCTCTACTGCCATAGATGTGACAGATTCAAGGACATGTTGATGGACCTTGGCATCGCGAATGATTCCATTTTTCCCAATCTGCTCACGTCCTGCTTCAAACTGGGGCTTAACTAGAGCCACGACCTGACCTTGATCTGCCAAGACACGGTGCAAGGCTGGCAGAATCAGACTGAGGGAAATGAAACTCACATCAATACTGGCAAAGCTCGGTTCCTTTTCGAAATCAGTCTTTTCAGCATAGCGGAAATTGAATTGCTCCATACTGACAACCCGCGGGTCTTGGCGTAATTTCCAAGCCAACTGATTGGTGCCGACATCGACTGCAAAGACTAACTCAGCACCATTCTGTAACATGACGTCGGTAAAACCTCCAGTAGAGGCTCCAATATCAATCGTTGTCGCCCCTTCTACTGACAAATTAAAGACCTGCAAGGCTTTTTCCAATTTCAAGCCACCACGACTCACATACTTGAGTTTTTCACCCTTGAGTTTTAGCTCGGTGTCGTCTGGAATTTTCTCTCCTGGTTTGTCAAACCGTTCTCCATTCAGAACTGCTACAACTAGACCAGCCATGACACCGCGCTTGGCCTGTTCTCGCGTTTCAAACAAGCCCTGTTTGTAAGCTAGTACATCCACTCTTTCCTTAGCCATTGATTCTCAAACTTTCTACTACACTTACAATCGATTCTGTATCAAAGGGAATCTGCTGGGCAATTTCTTCTAATTTGGCATTAGCTTGATCCAAGGTTTGGTTGCAAAAGGAAATGGCCTCTTCCAATCCCAACAAGGATGGATAGGTTGATTTTTCAGCCTGCAAATCCTTTTGCGGTGTCTTGCCGATTTCCTCAAAACTAGCTGTCACATCCAGTACATCATCTCTGACTTGAAAAGCAAGCCCAATCAATTCACCAACAGTTTTCAGTTTTGCTTGTATTTCAGGAGCCAATTCAGCTATAATAGCAGCTGCCTGGAAGGGATAGGCTAGTAGTTTCCCAGTCTTATTGGCATGAATGGTCTGAAGTTCTTTCAAGGACAAATGCTGGTGTTCGCCTTCCATGTCCAAAACCTGCCCTGCTACCATGCCTAGACTACCTGAAGCAAGCGATAAATTGGCAATCAAGTCCACCTTAATCTGACTTGGCAAATCTGCCTGCGCTATCAAGGCATAGGGATCCAGGAACAAGGCATCTCCTGCCAAAATGGCCATAGCTTCACCAAATTTCTTATGATTGGTCAAGCGTCCCCGACGGTAATCATCATCATCCATAGCTGGAAGATCATCATGAATCAAGCTCCCTGTATGAATCATTTCCAAGGCCGCAGCTACCTGCGCGTGAGCAGGTTTGATGGCAATATGCAAGGCTTCCAAAACTTCTAACAAGAGAAAAGGCCGAATACGCTTGCCACCAGCATGAATGGAATAGAGAACAGACTCTCGCAAACTAGAGGCAAACTGCTGGTCTCCATAAAAGTTTTCCAAAGCCGACTCGACAAGAGCTAATTTTTCTTGCTTTTTCATTCAAAATCACTTTCTGTTCCGTCTTCTTGCATGACCTTGACCAAGGTCTTTTCAGCCTTGTCCAGCGTAGCTTGGAGCTCTTTTGACAAGACCATACCATTTTGAAAGGCAGCAATCGCATCTTCCAGAGCAATTTCACCATTTTCCAAACTTTGGACAATGGTCTCCAGTTCTGCTAGATTTTCCTCAAATTTCTTTTGTTTTGACATCTTTAACCTCTAATTCTACTTGACCATCTCGCATCAAAAGCGTCACTTGGTCTGTTTTCTTTAAATTCTCAACCGAATCGACTACTGAATCTTCTTTTTTGACAATTGCATAACCACGTGCCACAATTCGGCTAGTATCCAACATCAGTAAGGCTTCTGATAATCTTTTGACCTCAGCAACCTTGGCATCATAAACCAGCGCCATTTGGCTACGGAGAAGCTTGTCCAACTGACCTAGACGGTCTTGATAGCGTTGGATTTTGGTAACGGGTGATAATTGTACCAGTCGATGCGTCTTTGCTTGTACTATCTGTTTGTTATCAGAAATCCGTGTACGTAAACTTTGTTTTAAGCGCAATTGCAGTTGATCCAAGCGTTGCAAATAGCCATCATACAAACGCTCTGGCTGTCTAAAGATAACAGACTGACTGCATTTTTTCAAAGCTTCTTGTTTCTTAGATAGGACATTTCGTACTGCCGTTGCCATCCGTTTTTCCTGATTTTGCAAATGAGCTAATACATCCAACTTGGTCACAGGTGTTGCTAGTTCAGCAGCAGCCGTTGGTGTCGCAGCGCGGCGATCTGCCACAAAATCTGCCAAGGTCACATCTGTCTCATGTCCCACACTAGAAATAACTGGCAAACGAGACTCAAAAATCGCTCGTACCACAATTTCTTCGTTAAAGGCCCAGAGATCCTCGATGGAACCACCACCACGACCAATAATCAGCAAATCCAAATCGTCCCGTTGATTAGCACGAGCAATATTTCCAGCAATTTCCTCCGCAGAACCCTCACCTTGCACCTTGGTCGGATAGAGAAGAATGTCCACACCTGGAAAGCGCCTGCTGACGGTCGTGATAATATCTCGAATAACGGCTCCACTGCGACTGGTTACTACACCAATTCTCTTAGAAAATTGGGGCAGAGCTTGCTTGAAGCGTTCTTGAAACAGGCCTTCTTCTGTCAATTTTTTCTTGAGTTGCTCAAACTGAATCGCAAGCGCACCAACTCCATCAGGCTCTGCCTTTTCAATGATGATGGAGTAGCTACCACTTGGTTCATAGACCTGCACACGCCCAATCACATTGATCTTCATTCCTTCTTCCAGGTCAAAACCTAATTTCTGATAAATCCCAGACCAAATAGTCGCTTGAATAACTGCATGGTCATCTTTTAGGGAGAAATATTGGTGAGTAGGTCGTTTACGAAAGTTGGAAACTTGACCAGTTAAATAGACCCGTTCCAAGTAAGGGTCTTTATCGAATTTCATTTTCAGATACTTGGTCAAAGTTGTTACCGATAAATACTTTTCCATCTCCACCTACTATTCATTTTCTTGCTCTTTCATGAGTATTATTATACCAAAAATATGCCTAAAAATCTTCATTTATGTACCATTATAAGGGAAAAATAAAAAAGGAGGCAAGGCCTCCACGTCTGATTATTTGCTGTTTCGAGCTTCTTCCAAAATCTTTGCAATCTTGGTCGTCAACAGGTCGATAGCCACTGTATTGCTGACTCCCTCAGGAATGACAATATCAGCATAACGCTTGGTTGGCTCGATAAACTGGTGGTACATTGGTTTAACCACACCCAAGTACTGATCAATAACGCTATCAAGGCTACGGCCACGTTCTTCCATATCACGCTTGATACGACGAATAATGCGCACGTCATCATCTGTATCCACAAAAATCTTGATATCCATCAAATCACGCAGGCGCTTGTCCTCCAAGACCAAAATCCCCTCAACGATAAAGACATCTTGAGGCTCTTGACGATAGGTCTTGCTACTTCGTGTATGCTCTGTATAGTCATAAGTCGGGATGTCCACCGGACGCCCTCCCAACAATTCCTTAATCTGCTCGATCATCAAGTCTGTATCAAAGGCAAAAGGATGGTCGTAGTTGGTTTTGACACGCTCTTCAAAGGTCAAATGAGACTGATCCTTGTAGTATGAATCATGCTCAATCATGGAAATTTTTTCATCAGGGAAATGCGATAAAATGGCTCTTGAAACACTGGTCTTACCTCCACCAGAACCACCTGTCACTCCGATAATGATTGGTCTATTTTGCATGCTATCCTCCGTTTTTTTATCCGTCGTCTATTCTATCACATTTTTTGCAAAATTTATAGTCTGATTTGGATAGTCTAGGGGAAGAATTCCATCCCCACACTCCAGTTAGATTAGATAAAAACCTTCCTTGGCTTGTAGAGATTGTCCCGTTTTTCTAGAATGGCTAGCAATTTATCATCTTCAAAGGCAGCTAATTCTTGTTCTGTTTGTTCGAGTTCGATAAAACGACCAAAGCGTACTTCTGTAGCCTCTCCTTGAGTTAGGAAAACTTTGACAAGGTCGCCTGTCCCAATCTCTAGAGGATGAAGAAAGTCCAATTTACCAGCCTCCACTTTTTCAGCAATTTCTTCCAAGGTAAGAGCGTCTTCTAGCTGCAAACCTGCAGCACTTGTTCGTGTCAAATGAGACATATGAGCCGCATAGCCCAATTTTTCTCCCAAGTCAACCGATAATGTACGGATGTAAGTCCCCTTACTGCATTTCACACGAAAAGTAAAGCGTGCAAGATGACCCTCATAAGAAATCGGACTTGTCCGCTCAAATTGATAAATGGTCACCTGACGTTCTGGACGTTCCACTTCCTGACCAGCACGCGCATACTCATAGAGCTTACGACCATTGACCTTGACTGCCGAATACATAGGCGGAATCTGGGTAATAGGCCCAGTCAAGCTCGTAATTACTTCATCAACAAGCTTTTCATCCAAGGGCAATAAAACAGGTGTCTCAGCGACCACTTCCCCACTAGCATCCTCAGTTGTCGTTGAAAAACCTAGAGTGATTTCCCCCTCATAGACCTTGCCCTCATCCTGCATGAACTCGACCATGCGTGTCGCCTTGCCAACCGCAATGGGCAAAACACCCACCACATCCGGATCCAAGGTCCCACCATGACCAATCTTCTTAGTTCCCAAAATCTTACGCAGTTTAAAAACCGCATCATGCGAGGTCATCCCCGCTTCTTTTTTTAAGTTGATAATACCGTTCATATCTTGCTTTCTCACTCCCTTTTCACTTTACATCAACATATTCTATCTTAGACAGATTTTAAAACTATATCAGCTCATTTTTCTAAATACTTCCTAGCTTCCTGAACATAGAAAAGCTCTGGATTTTCATGGGCGATACTTTCAAACAGACTTCGGGCACGAGCTTCATCTCCTTTTAATTGGGCATTGAGAGCGCCATAATAAGAAAACATGATTCGAGCTAACTTACTTTCTGGTTCAGTAATGTCGAAGTAGTCGTTCGCTTCTTTATTGAACACAATATCTTTTATGGCTTGGGCTTGAGCAACAAGTTTAGCTTTGCCTCCTTTAAAATCTGGTGCCTTGGACAATTGTTCCTCAAAGAAAGCAATATCTTGCGCATCTTGAAGATGAATGGAAACTGTTAATAGTTCAAAGCTTGATATTAAAAACGCAGGGGTTCTGAATCTCTTCCAAATTTTTTTCAAATCATATTTGGACATATTTTCCTTGGCAGCTTGAAAATCTCCTTTTAAATAAGCCACTCGACCTTGGATAATTTGGTAATTCTCACGATATGTTGCCCTAAAGGGCTTAATAGATTTTTCTGATTGAACTCTTAACATGTCTACATAGAGCTTAAGATCAATAGAATCGTGTAACACTAGAACAATAACTTTGCTTAGGACAAAACGTAGGTATAAGATCCAGATGACTACAAGTAGCATCAGTAAAGCAAGTATTAAACCCCACCGTTTTGTTTCAGGTTGACGTTCAAAAAAAATTGCTAATGCTCCTATAATCATTGATATAATATAACTTAACTGACTAATAGTCTCAATTTGTAGAAGAATATTCTCTGTCGCCCTACTTACTATTTTTTTTACTAATTTCATATGTTACTCTCTTATTCCTCTGCTCCTAAATATTTCTTCGCTTCCTGAACAAAAAAGAGTTCTGGATTTTCATGGGCGATACTTTCAAACAGACTACGGGTACGTTCTTCATCTCCTTTTAATTGGGCATTGAGGGCGCCGTAATAAGAGAACATGATTCGAGCTAACTTATTTTCTGGTTTGGTGGTGTCGAAGTAGTCGTTTGATTTTTTATTGCAATAGATATCAACAATAGCCTTTAAACTCAAAATTTCTTTCTGATATTTTAAAAATTGCGATTGAACATTACTTGTTAGTTCTTCAATTTCTACCATTAATTCTTGGAATTCTAAACAATCATTCAAATGGACCAAGTTTAGGATGCTATAATACTTGATATGAAATACATAGTACAGATTTTTGGATTTTTTTAGACTACTATTTTTTATTTTATTCAGCAATTCTAAACTATCTTGGAAGTGTCCTCTATAAAAGGATACTCTTGCATTTGCCAAATATTTTGGAAGAATCTGAACATTTCTATTTAAAGAATTTGCATCAGCTCTAGCAACTATATCCTGATACTTTGTTAAATTGATATCCTCAAATAAAATTTCAATCAAAGCCCTATCTAGTAATAATTTAGATAGAAGAATAAACAATATAAGAAGGACAAGAAATACTGTTAATACCTTTGTGTAAGTGGTCGATGAATGGTTAAAAATATAAACATAAAACATTACTGTTGAAAACACTAAAAAATACAGCAAATATTTAAATATAATTTTAAGAAAAATTAATTCAATTTTATCAGCTGACCATGTTCTAATAATTTCTATAGTTCTTTTCATATAACACTCCTGTTTTTAAGATAATCTCACTCCCCCTTCAGCGCTTCAAACTTTGCTTTCATAGTTGGATTTTTTCGAGTCAATTTTTTGACCGAAACATCTTCCAATTTATTGTTTGCGAGGCGGAGTTGGTTTTCAGATGTTGTCAGGAACTTCTTAACCTCTTCCATACGTTTGATAGCCTTGTCAATTTCATCAATGGCTTTGCCAAAGTTGGTCGAAGCAGAGTTATAGTTCTTGGCAAAGGCTAGCTTAAAGGCATCCAAGTCTTCTTCAAAATGTGTAATGTCGATATTTTGCTCCCGAACTAAGGCCAACTCCTGCTTATATTTTAGAGAATTAAGCGCCGCATTTCGCAAGAGACCAATCAACTGGATAAAGAATTGAGGACGAACTACATACATCTTTTCATACTCGTGGCTGACGTCAACAATCCCTGTGTTAAAGTAGTCGTTATCAGCCTCAAGCATGGTCACCAAAACCGCATACTCACAGTTCTTCTCCCGACGGTCCTTGTCCAATTCCTTGTAAAAATCTGCATTCTTGTGCTTCTTCTCTGTTCCGTCCGCTTCATTCTTCATTTCAAACATGATGGAAATGATTTCGACTCCATTTTCATCACTTTCGCGGAAAATAAAGTCCCCTTTGGAACCACGCGCAGAGACCTTGTTATCCTTCTCAAAGTAGGCATTTGGAAAGGCAAAACTGCGGACCTTGTTAAACTCACTTTCTGCATACTGTTCCAGACTTTCCCCGATAGCTTTTGTTGATTGTTGGGCTTTGAAATTCTTATAAAATTCGACTTGTTCACTTGCTGCCCTGAGCTGGGCTTCGTAGTTTTGCTTAACAGAAGCAAGAGAAAGATCGTTTTCTTTTTCTTGTAAAAGAAGCTGATTTTTGACCTGATCCCGTTCTTTTTCTAGGTCAGAAAGGGTCTTTTGTAGTTGATTTTCATGCTCCAAACGTAAGGTCGCCAATTGATTTTCCAAGGCCTGTACTTCCTTGTCCTTTGCTAATAAAGCCTGATGGCTTGTCTGTTCAACCTCTTTCTTGGCCAATTCTTTTTCTGTATCAAAATTTTGGATTTGACTCTGCAATTGAGCAATTTCTTGGTCTTTTTGAGCTAGTTTAGACTGTTGTTCATTCATGGCCTTTTGCTCAGCCAAGGCCAGTTCCTGCTTCATGCGACCGTGCAATTCCTTATCAAACTCTGCCGTTCTCACTTGGGACAAAAGTTTAGCATACTGACTTTCATTTACTGTAAAGACTTCCCCACAGTTGGGGCATTTGATTTCGTTCATAAGGTTCCTCTTTCTAGACTTCTTTAACCATTATATCATGCCTGAAGGAAAATCAAAAACAGCGAGTCGAAACCCACTGTTTATCTTCTTTTTCTTTAAATTTTTTCCAAGGCCAAGCGCAAGTCTTCAATCAAATCTTCTACATTTTCAAGTCCGATAGACAAGCGAATTTGGTTTGGTGTGACACCTGCGGCTTCTAGGTCTTTTTCTGACAATTGACCGTGAGTGGTTGTTGCTGGGTGAACAACAAGAGACTTGGCATCAGCCACGTTTGCTAGGTCAGAAAAGATTTCTAAATGATCAATTACCTTGCGTGCTTCTGCCTCCCCACCTTTGACATGGAAGGTAAAGATTGAACCCACACCTTTAGGCAAGTATTTCTCAGCCAAGGCATGATAAGGACTATCTGCCAATTTTGGATAATTGACTTTTTCCACCTTAGGATGGTTAACAAGGAAATCAACAATTTTCTCTGCATTTTGTACATGACGTTCCACACGAAGTGAAAGGGTTTCAAGTCCTTGGAGTAACAAGAAGGCATAAAATGGCGACAAGGCTGCACCTGTATCACGAAGCAATTGGACACGGACAGCGATAATAAAGGCTGCTGCACCCACATCACGAGTATAGCTCAAATTGTGGTAGCTTGGGTCTTCCTCAACAAATTGAGGGAATTTCCCTGAAGCCTCCCAGTCAAAACGACCGCTATCGACAATCACTCCTCCAATAGTCGTACCATGCCCACCGATAAACTTAGTCGCAGAGTGAATGGAAATATCTACACCGTGAGAAAAGACATTAATCAAATAAGGTGTAGCAAAGGTATTGTCAGAAACAAGTGGAATCTGGTGTTTATGCGCAATCTCAGCTAATTTTTCCAAGTCAGGAATGTTTATCAAGGGATTCCCTAAGGTTTCAATCAAGACAAGCTTGGTATTGTCATTGATTGCTGCTTCCACTTCTTCCAAATTATCCACATCGACAAAGGTTGTTGTGATCCCATAACGAGGAAGGGTTTCCTTCAAGAGATTGAAAGTTCCACCGTAAATAGTCGAAGCAGCCACTACATGGTCACCAGCATGGGCAAGAGCCAAAATCGTATAAGTCACTGCCGCCATACCTGATGCTGTTGCAAGAGCTCCAACACCACCTTCAAGGGCAGCGATTCTTTCTTCAAAGGCAGCTGTTGTAGGGTTGGTGATACGAGTATAAATGTTCCCTGGTTTTCTCAAGGCAAACAAATCGGCACCTTCCTGCGTGTCATCAAAAACAAAAGATGTTGTTTGATAAATCGGTACTGCACGAGACTTAGTAGCTGGATCCACAACTTGACCAGCATGCAATTGTAAGGTTTCAAATTTAAAATCACGAGTCATAAGGCGACCTCCATATAGTTTGATTAAGGATATTGTAGCACCTTAAGTTATAGTTTACCAATATTAGTTTTCTATATTTTGATATAAGAAATAGCTATTACTCTATTTTAAAAACGAAAAAAGCACGACTCAATCGTGCTCATTTTCTTAATCTACATAAGTATCTTCGTTTTTATTGAGGAAGGCATATGGAAGACCCATCAAGAGGCCTCCTCCGATAAAGTTTCCAACAAAGGTTACACCCCAGTGACGAAGCATATTTCCAACACCGAAGTTAGCAATAGTATCAGCAGCAACACTGAATTTTACAATCGCGAAAGAAGCAAAGTTCGCCGCAATGTGCTCGTTTGTTAAAAATACAAACATGTAAATCGCTGACAACACAAGCCAAAGTTTGGCACCACCATCTTTGACCAAAACAAATGAAAGAATTGCAATATTTACGAAAATATTTGCCAAAATCGCCTCAAGCAAGATTAATTCATTTGAACGACCTAACTTCATCTCAACAACCCCTGAGATGAAACTATCGTGAGTCAGATGTGCATAGGCTGCCGAATGAGCAAAGCCCCAACCTGCTATCAAGGCCCCGATAAGGTTGAACAAGGTACAGTAAAGTAAAATCTCAGCTGTTTTTCTCCAAGAGATTTTTTTCAAGAAACTACCAGCAGTTAAGAACATCATATTTGACGTTACCAACTCGGCATTCAAGAAAACAATGTAGGCCAATCCCCAAGCAAAGACAAAGGGGAATAGGAAGCGTCCACTACCTGGTGCAATTTTATTAATCAAGTCAGCTCCAACTGCACCAGCAGCTGTACTGAAGGTTAAAAATGCACCTGCAAACATAGAACGAATCGCATACTTAAATTTGCTTTTATTATAAAGACTTTCCTTTTTCTTACAAGCAAATTCAATCTTTGAGATAAATTCTGAAGAAACCATAATAAACTCCTAAAACTTTTATTTGTGATAATTATATCACAAACTTTAGAATTAAGGAAACGTTTTCTGTATTTCATAAAAGTTTATTTTACAAAAATATTAAAAGAATCAATGAAACTTAATCTTCACTGATTCTTTTAGAACTAATAAAATTGTTTATATGGTTGATTGAAGGCTGTTAAAATTTCGTCAGATGTTTGTGAATAATCTTTTGTTTCTTTCAAATCACCCTTTACAATGATCCGCTCAGTAGCTGCTGCATCCTCACAAGTTACTAAAGTAATTTCATCAACACCAGTTCGGTCATCAATTTCATCTACTCTATCTGGTGTAACTCGTTTCACTTCACTAATTTCATAGGTATACACTTTATTCTTATCTGTCAAGTGAATTTTCATCCCTTTTTTCGCACGATCTAGTGGAGAAAAAAGCATCTGACTAGCATTATCACCTGTGAAAATATGATGGCTAGCTAATGAATAATTCCCTTTACCCATTTCTTGGTCACGCTTCATGGTACCCGCACCGTATAAAAGATTGACATTTGCAATCCCCTTAAAGATAGGTAAATTAATTTCAAGCTCAGGTATTGCAATTCCTCCGATAACAGGTAATTTTTGATTATCCCATTGAGAGGCTAAAACAGCTTCAGAGGAAATGGCTTTTACTGAATCAAAATCAAAATTTCCCTCTGTATCCTGATTTTCTTCTATTTTTTCTTTTGATACTTGACTAACTTGGTATTTATTACTATTCCAAGCAATAAATGCATCACGAATCTTTGCATTAAAAATTAAAGCAATAGAGATCAGTATGAGAAATACAGCCAAGATATTTGTCAGCAGATTTTTTCGTTTGATTTTCTTATTATTCTTTTTATGAGACATTATGCTTCACCTTCTGTTTCGTTTTCTGCCCCAACTTCTTCTTTTTCTGCCGCTGCAACCGTAGTAAAGGTTACAATTTTAGCATCTTGGTCCAGGCGCATCACTTTAACTCCCATAGTTGAGCGACCTGTTTGTGAAATATTGGCAACGTTAGTTCGAATCATGACACCAGTATCAGTGATAATCATCAAATCTTCATCGCCTGTAACGGTCATAAGACCAGCAAGAGAACCATTCTTTTCAGTAATTTTAGCAGTTTGCATCCCTTTACCACCACGACCTTTTGTTGGATATTCAGTCGCAACGGTGCGCTTACCATATCCTTTTTCAGTGATGATAAGAACCTCGTCCTGGTCTGTAATCACACTAGCACCAACAACTGTGTCTCCGTCACGGAGATTGACACCTTTCACACCAGTGGCGATACGACTCATGCCACGAACGGCTGATTGATTAAAGCGAACTGCATAACCAAACTTGGTACCAATGATAATATCCGTGTCCTCTTCTGTCAGCAAGACATTAATCAATTCATCTTCATCCTTGAGATTTAAAGCCTTGAGTCCATTCTGACGAATGTTAGCGAATTCCTTAACGCTGGTTCTCTTCACAATACCATGACGAGTTGTGAAGAAGAGATAAGCATCATCACTGCGTTCAGATTCAACATTGATAATGGTCTGAATACTTTCACCTTCATCTAATTTCAAAAGATTGACGATTGGCAAGCCCTTAGCTGTACGGCCATACTCAGGAATTTCATAGCCTTTCAGGCGATAGACACGTCCTTTATTTGTAAAGAAGAGTAGGTGATCATGGGTGCTAGTTGACACTAACTCACGAACAAAATCATCATCCTTAACACCTGTACCTTGGACACCACGACCTCCTCGTTTTTGAGCAGTAAACTCAGCTTGGTCCAGACGTTTGATATAGCCTTTGTTAGACAGTGTAATCAAGACATCCGATTCTTCAATCAAATCCTCATCTTCGAGACTTAAGACTTCACCGACCATCAATTCCGTACGACGTTGGTCGCCAAACTTACGCTTGACTTCGTCTAATTCATCTTTAATGATTTGAGAAACACGTTCTGGCTTAGCAAGAATATCTGCTAAATCGGCAATCAGAGCCAAGAGATCATCATACTCAGACTGAATCTTATCACGTTCCAAACCTGTCAAACGACGAAGACGCATATCAAGGATAGCTTGACTTTGACGTTCAGAAAGCTTGAACTTGCTCATCAACTCAGCTTGCGCTTCCGCATCCGTTTCACTAGCACGGATGATACGAATCACTTCGTCGATGTAGTCTAGCGCAATCAAGAGACCTTCTAAAATATGAGCACGCGCTTCTGCTTTTTCCTTATCAAAACGAGTACGACGAACAACCACTTCTTTTTGGTGTTCGATATAAGCATCCAAAATCTGACGAAGAGACAAAATCTTCGGCACCCCATTTTGGATAGCAAGCATATTGAAACCAAAGTTGGTTTGCATCTGGGTCATCTTGAAGAGGTTATTGAGGATAACATTTGCGGATGCATCTCGTTTGACCTCGATTACGAAACGAACTCCTTCACGGTTAGATTCATCACGTACCGCCGTAATACCTTCGATTCGTTTTTCCTGAACCAAGCGAACAATATGTTCATGAACCTTGGTTTTATTGACCATGTAAGGAAATTCTGTTACAACGATGCGCTCACGGCCAGTCTTAGTTTCTTCAATTTCAGTACGAGAACGGAGAACAATCGAACCTTTACCTGTTTCATAAGCCTTATGAATACCTGATTTCCCCATAACAAGGGCTCCAGTTGGAAAATCTGGCCCAGGCAAGACTTCCATCAAGTCCTTAGTAGTCACTTCAGGATTGTCCATTACCAACTTCACAGCATCAATGGTTTCTCCCAAGTTGTGAGGGGGAATATTGGTTGCCATCCCAACGGCAATACCAGTAGCTCCATTAACCAAAAGGTTTGGAAAACGTGCTGGCAAGACCAAGGGTTCACGTTCATTGGCATCATAGTTATCGACGAAATCAACTGTGTTTTTATTGATGTCACGAAGCATTTCCAGAGCAATTTTGCTCATACGTGCCTCAGTATAACGCTGGGCGGCAGCACCGTCTCCATCCATAGAACCAAAGTTTCCGTGGCCATCTACAAGCATATAACGATAGCTCCACCATTGAGCCATACGGACCATAGCTTCATAGATCGAGGAATCCCCGTGTGGGTGATATTTACCCATGACATCCCCTGTAATACGAGCAGATTTTTTATGAGGTTTGTCTGGAGTAACACCCAATTCATTCATTCCGTAGAGAATCCGACGGTGAACAGGTTTCAAGCCATCTCGAACATCAGGAAGAGCCCGCGCTACGATAACACTCATGGCGTAGTCGATAAAGCTCGTCTTCATCTCCTTTGTCAGATTGACATTCACTAAATTTCTATCCTGCATTAATAAATGCCTCATTTCACTATTAGTATAAAATATATTATACCATAATGTCCGCCATATTTCAGGTATCTAAAACCACTAAAACGTTTACATCAAGAACTGCAAAGCATATCCGTGACAAAGCTTTTTAAAAGTGATAGAATTGAAATAACTGGGGAAATCCCTGAATAAAATTAAGGAGATGTTTAGAATAATGACTTCAACTAAACAACACAAAAAAGTTATCCTTGTCGGTGATGGTGCTGTAGGTTCTTCTTACGCTTTTGCACTTGTTAACCAAGGAATTGCACAAGAGCTTGGAATTATCGAAATTCCACAATTGCATGAAAAAGCTGTTGGTGACGCGCTTGACCTTAGTCACGCCCTTGCCTTCACTTCACCTAAAAAAATCTATGCAGCTCAATACTCTGACTGTGCAGACGCTGACCTTGTTGTAATCACTGCAGGTGCGCCTCAAAAACCAGGTGAAACTCGTCTTGACCTTGTAGGTAAAAACCTTGCTATCAACAAATCAATCGTAACTCAAGTTGTTGAATCAGGTTTCAAAGGTATCTTCCTTGTTGCTGCTAACCCAGTTGACGTCTTGACTTACTCAACTTGGAAATTCTCTGGATTCCCTAAAGAACGCGTTATCGGTTCAGGAACTTCACTTGACTCAGCTCGTTTCCGTCAAGCACTTGCTGAAAAACTTGACGTTGATGCTCGTTCAGTGCACGCCTACATCATGGGTGAACACGGTGACTCTGAGTTCGCTGTTTGGTCACACGCAAACATCGCTGGTGTAAACCTTGAAGAATTCCTTAAAGATACTCAAAACGTTCAAGAAGCTGAATTGATTGAATTGTTCGAAGGTGTTCGTGATGCAGCCTACACAATCATCAACAAAAAAGGTGCAACATACTACGGTATCGCGGTAGCGCTTGCTCGTATCACAAAAGCAATCCTTGACGACGAAAATGCAGTACTTCCACTTTCTGTATTCCAAGAAGGTCAATACGGAGTTAAAAACGTCTTTATCGGTCAACCAGCTGTTGTTGGTGCACATGGTATTGTTCGTCCAGTAAATATCCCATTGAACGACGCAGAAACTCAAAAAATGCAAGCATCTGCTAAAGAATTACAAGCTATCATTGACGAAGCATGGAAAAACCCAGAATTCCAAGAAGCTTCTAAAAACTAATTGTAACTAGGTTCTCATTAAATGAGAACTCCATACCGAAGACAAACATTATTCTAGTGTTTGTCTTTTTTATTTCTCCAGATCTCCTATCCTTAAAAAATTTGAAACCTCTACAAAATACTTTTCAATGCAAAAAAATTTCCCGCCCTGTTTTCCGTGGTTTTTCCAATCTAAGTCAATCTTAACTTCCACATAAACTTAGCTTGATTATCAAAACTTTGTGAGTATATTTGCGGTTATTGGATACGATTCAGTCATAGATGAAGGAAAATCAATAACTTGTCCAATCTGACTAAGAAAATGTTCTTGCGGAACGAGTTCATCTAGCGTGTAAAAGACAACCTGATTGCGGTTATTGTCTGGATTTTCTTTATGAAACATAGGAAACATCTCACAACTTTTCTTACCCCTATTTTACAATTTCACACAAAGAAAAGCCCTTAGAAACTTTTAATCTGAGGGCTTTGTTTTCAGTCTGAGTTTCTTATAAAATGAGAACTTTTCTTTTCAAAATATTACTTATCTCACTTTTTATGTATTATATTGGATAGTTGAATACAAACACAACATCACAAAATAGATAAAATAACCTGTAGCTGTTATAATAAAAAATAATCAGATACAGGTTTAAAAAATATATTCTTACAATCTCTCTAATAGTTCTTGCATTTGAACATCGTCTGGAACCAGTTTTAAGTAAGCTTGCGCATTGACTTTTGCTTCTTCAAAATAACTCAATTCACGCAAGAGATAGATATAGTGTTCCAGAAACTCTGGATTGTCCTTTAAATCTCCTGCCAACTCTTGATAATGCTCGTAGGCAGTATCCAAATCGTCCATTTCTTGATAGGAACGAGCAATCATCCACTTGGTCAAAAGATTCTCTGGCTCATCATTTTGCAAGTCTAGAATGTCCTCATAACGTTCCTGTTCTAGATAAATAGTAGCTAGACGGAGTAAGATTTCTTCCGTATCCTCAGCGTCTTCTTTTGCAGTAAGGAGGTAGTTTTCTGCACCACTGGCATCATGCAATTCATAAGAGAATTGTGAAGCAGCCAGCAAGAGGCGAGTTTCAAAGGGATTTTTCTCTAAGCCTTGCTTAGCGATACGCAGAGCTTCTTGAACGTGATGTTCCTTATGTAAGGCCTGACTGTAACCATACTCATATCCTTCAAAATCAGGTGAAATGGTATCAAGTTGCTTAAAGTAGAGGCCAGCTTTTTGGTATTCTTCTCTATCAAAGTAAAGACTGGCCAAATCAAAAGCTGTTAAGTCATCGTATTCTAACTCCAGGGCTTTTTCTAAAAACTCTGTAGCTGTTTCAAATTTCCCTAACTGGGCATAGGCAAAGCCAATCCGTTGATAGGTAGAAATGCCTGTTTGCTCATAAATCGACCGATTATCTAACTGGGCATAGCCTTGAATAGCCTCTTGATAATTTTCCAACTCACTATCCAACTCTGCTAATCCAAATATCAAGAGAGGATCTTCTGAGTAAGTCAATGCCTCCAGCAATTTCTCACGCGCCACATCTGTTAAACCTTCTAGCTGGTAGAGGTCTGCTTTAAGAGCCAAAGCCGAAACATACCAGTCACTGTCAGGTTGGATTTCCTCAAGATAGGCAAAGGCTTCTTCGATTTGACCATCCTCGCTAGCAATTGCTGCTAGATTAAGATGAACCTCTGGAAAATCCTCTACGATTTTCAGGTAAATTTCCTTGGCCTGAGGATAGAAACCAATTCCTTCTAGATAGGTGGCTAACTCATAAAGAAGCTCACTTGAATCATTTTCTAAAGCTTTGGCGAAATAATGCTCAGCCTTGGTTAAATCTTGTTCCTCCAAAGCCTGTAACATCTGTTGACTATTGTTCACTCTTGACTTCCTCTCCCTCTAGTTCATATAGACCACTGACTACCTTATACCATTCAAAAATCGCCGAAATCACAACCTTAGCAGAAGCATAAACTGGAATACCGAGTAAAACTCCCCAAATACCAAACATGGATCCTGAAGTTAACAAGACAAAGAGAACATTAATGGGATGGATATTTAATTGACTTCCCAAAATCAGTGGAGAAACAAAACGACCTTCTATTGTTTGTTCTACAATAAAGACAATTACCACTTTTAAAAGCATGACTGGCCCAGCAATCAAGCCCAAAACTAAGGCAGGAAGCATGGCTAGGAAGCTACCCAGATAAGGGACCAGATTTAAAATGCCAGCAGTTACACCCAGCGTAACCGCATAACGTAGACCGATAATCTTGAAAAAGATGATAAACATTAGCGCTACAATAATAGCTACTGTCACTTGCCCTCGAACATAGTTGGACAACTGTTGATTCACATCTGATAAAACTTGTCCAACAGGTTCCTTCAATTTCGTAGGCATGAATTGGGTTAAATAGTTACGCAATCCTTTCCCATCACGCAAGAGATAAAAGAGCATGAAAGGAACGATAATCAAGGCAACAATCACTTGAGATGCCCCGCTAATAAAGGCACTCACCCAGTTTACTGCTTGAGAAGAAACCTTGCTCGCCCAAACTGTAGCCTGACTTGAGAAGTTTGTCAAAACTTGCTCTAACTGAGGTCTAAAATCATCTGGTAAACGCTTGGTGACCAAATCATCAATAACGCGATCAGCGTCTTCAAGGTAGACTGGAACATTTCTTGCAAAGTTTAAAACTTGACGTTGCAGACTTGGAATAGCCACTGCCAAGCCCCAAATGATAAAGAGAGCGATGATGACAAAGACAATACTGATTGCGATGACGCGATTAATCTTATGCTTCTCCAACCAATCAACAATGGGATTCAGTAAATAGTATAGTAAACCAGATAGAATGACTGGCAACATCACGACTGCCAAAAAGTCTAAAACAGGTGAAAATAGAAAACTAATCTTGCTTAAAATAAAAAGATTCAGTCCCAATAATAAGGTTACCAAAAATACCGTAATTGCCTTGTTGTCCAAAAACCACTTGAAAAACCAAGATAGGCTAAAATGTTTCTCTTTTTGCTCCATAAATACTTCCTTTCTATTGTTCTCTCATTATACCATTTTTAAATCAAAATAACTCTTTTTAAAGTGCTTACATTCCATTGAATTGCACCGCATAGCATATTATAAATTCATTTTGTGATATAATAGACTTATCTTTATAAAGAGGTAAAGTTATGAAAGAAACTGTTTATTTTGGAACTTATACACGTCGGACTTCCCAAGGGATTTACAAGGCAGACTTCGATACAGAAACTGGTCAGCTTTCAAATCTAGAACTTTTTGCAGCTGAGCCAAGTCCGACCTACCTTGCCTTTGACCAACATCAACATTTATACACTGTTGGTAGTCAAGACGATAAGGGGGGGATTGCAGCCTATCAAACTGATGGAACCTTATTAAATCATGTCGTGGAAGAAGGAGCTCCCCACTGTTATGTTGCCGTTGATGAAAAGCGTGATTTGGTGTACGCAGCAAACTACCACAAGGGACAGGTCCTTGTTTATAAACGTCAGGAAGATGGTCGTCTTCTACTTAGTGATGTGGATCAACACAGTGGCCAAGGTCCACATGAAAATCAAGCTTCTCCACATGTTCACTATACAGATTTAACACCTGACCACTATCTAGTGACTTGCGACTTGGGAACTGACCAAGTCATCACTTATGATCTTGATCAAGAAGGAAAATTATCTAAACTCTATACCTATCACAGCCAGCCAGGAGCAGGCTCACGCCATATTATTTTCCATAACCATTATAAAATTGCTTATCTCATTTGTGAACTTAATAGCACTATCGAGGTTCTAATCTACGATGGTGTTGGCGAATTTGAACGCATGCAAGTCATTTCAACTCTACCAGACGGTTATGAAGGCTTTAATGGTACTGCTGCTATTCGTCTCTCTAAAGACGGTAAATACCTCTACGCTTCTAACCGTGGTCATGATTCTATCGCAGTATATACAATCCTTGCGGACGGTAGTTTAGAGTTGTTAGAAATCGTTCCGACTCATGGTCAGACTCCACGTGATTTTGATTTGACACCGGATCAAGAATTTATCATTGCTATCCATCAAGACTCTGACAATGCAAGCGTTTTTAAACGCAATCCTGAAACTGGTCGTCTTGCAGAACTTTCTAATGACTTCCATGTCCCAGAAGCGGTCTGCATCAGATTTGCTAATTAACATAATTATAACTGACCAACTAACGGAGCTACACACCAAAGACAAACATCATTTTAGTGTTTGTCTTTTTTATATCAACAAATTACTCCCCCAAAAAAAGATGGAACCTTTCTCAAAACAATTTTTCCATGAAAAGTAAAAATATTTCACAGCCATCATTTATTTGTCTCACACCTAACGGAGCTAGACGGACTAATAGTGACATAATGAAAAAGAACCTTGCAAAGCAAGATTCTTTTAGTGTCTGACTTAAATAATTGTTCTTCTGGGAACTAAATCGAATTAAGCTTCGATTTCTGTAACCATACCTGAACCAACAGTACGTCCACCCTCACGGATAGAGAATGTAGTACCTTGTTCTACGGCGATTGGGTGGATCAACTCAACGTCGATTGTCACGTTATCACCAGGCATTACCATTTCAGTACCTGCTGGAAGTTCGATTGAACCTGTAACGTCAGTAGTACGGAAGTAGAATTGTGGACGGTAGTTGTTGAAGAATGGAGTGTGACGTCCACCTTCTTCTTTAGTAAGGATGTAAACTTCACCTTTGAATTTAGTGTGTGGGTTGATTGAACCTGGTTTAGCGATAACTTGTCCACGTTCGATTTCGTCACGTTGAACACCACGAAGAAGGACACCTACGTTATCTCCGGCAAGACCTTCGTCAAGTTGTTTACGGAACATTTCAACACCAGTAACAACTGCTTTTTGAGTTTCTTCTTTGATACCAACGATTTCGATTTCGTCGTTGACTTTAACGATACCACGGTCGATACGTCCTGAAGCAACTGTACCACGTCCAGTGATTGAGAATACGTCTTCGACTGGAAGAAGCAATGGTTTGTCAGTGTCACGTTCTGGTTCTGGGATGTACTCATCAACTGTGTTCATCAATTCCATAACGATGTCTTCGTATTTAGTGTCACCTTCAAGGGCTTTAAGAGCTGAACCTTGGATAACTGGAAGATCGTCACCTGGGAAGTCGTATTCTGACAATAGGTCACGGATTTCCATTTCAACCAATTCAAGCAATTCTTCGTCGTCAACCAAGTCAACTTTGTTCATGAAGACGATAAGGTGTTTAACACCAACCTGACGTGAAAGAAGGATGTGCTCACGAGTTTGTGGCATTGGTCCGTCAGTTGAAGCTACTACAAGGATAGCTCCGTCCATTTGAGCGGCACCAGTGATCATGTTTTTAACGTAGTCCGCGTGTCCTGGAGCGTCGATGTGAGCGTAGTGACGTTTTTCAGTTTCGTACTCAACGTGCGCAGTGTTGATTGTGATACCGCGTTCGCGTTCTTCTGGAGCAGCATCGATAGACGCATAGTCTTTAGGTTGGTTAACTGATGAAGGCAAGCGACGTGCCAAAACAGTTGTGATAGCTGCAGTTAGGGTAGTTTTACCGTGGTCAACGTGTCCGATAGTACCAATGTTAACGTGTGGTTTACTACGATCGTATTTTTCTTTTGCCATTTGAGTAAAAGCCTCCAATAAAATATATTTTATAGATAGACAGTAGGCAATACAGTCTAACTTTCCTTACTATTTTATCAAATTTCAGCTAAATTGCAAGTGTTTTACAAAGTTTTTGTGAATTATTCTTAATCTACTAATCTAAACGGCACTTCCACTCCTATCACTTGCCTAAATAAAAAGAAAAATCAGGAATTTCCTGACTTTTACTTAGCTAATTCTCTTTCTCGTTCTTTCATTATTTTATGATTTTCATACAAACGTGATAAAAACTTAGAAATTTCTTTCAAGATAGAATAGGTTGGTACTGCGACAATCATGCCAATGACACCATAGATATTACTTGATAACAAAAGCAATACTAAAATCGTAATTGGATGAACCTTCATTACCCCACCAACGATTCGAGGGTAGAGGATATTTCCATCTACTTGTTGAATAATCAGCATATAAACAACTGCAATCAGCATTCTATGGGGATCAGTAAAGACATTAGCGATAATCATTGGAATCAAGCCAATACTTGGTCCTACATAAGGAATGAGATTGGCTAATCCTGAAAAGATGGCGAAGACCAAAGCATATTTTAAACCAATAATACTATATCCAATAAAGGCCAAACACCCAATAATAATCGCATCAATTGCAACTCCACTAATATAGCGAGCAATTGTCGCATTCAAATTCTTTAATAGGCCTGCAATATGTAGCTTATCTCTCTTTAAAACAGTACGTTCAAGCATCGGCAAGAACTTGTTACCGTCTAACAAAAAATAAATTAAGAACACAGGGGTCATGATAATAATCAAAACGGTACTAAAGAGCGCAGATAAGACACTTCCAACACTATTCGTCACACTATTTAAGATATTTTGTAGAATATCTACATAGGATAGATTTAATTGTTGAATTGTCGCTTGAATATCTAAATTTTGAAAGGCTGGATAAGTAGATAAATCCACAATCAAATCTTGCAAACGACTATAAATTGTCTGACTTGTTGCTATCAAACTGGTCAACTGATTAATCAAAATCGGTAAAAGATAAACTACCCCAATAACTAGCCCCCAGACCAAGGTACACAAGGTTAGTAAAATACCAATGATACGGTTAATTTTGAAATACTTTTGTAAAAAATTTACAATAGGATTGGTCAAATAATATAAAAAACCACCTAAAAGAAAGGGAATCATTATAGTGTTTGCAACGCTTACAAAAGGTGTAATAATCGCTCCCATCTGTCTCCATAAATAGAAGATGATGGTTAATAGTAAAATCTCACTGGTCCAAAAAAATAATTTATTCTTACGAAACATGAAGTACCTCCATTCATCTATTTTACCACACTTTCAAAAAAGCTTCTTTCTTCTATCATGAAACTGGGAATATTTTTTTCTTTATGATAGAATAAACTTACTATGAAAAAAATAATTTTAACTCTTTTAAGCCTTTCCATTATTGGCTCAGCATCTACTGTTGCTGCTCAAGATTTTAATATTGTTGCTAAACATGCCATTGCTGTTGAGGCAAATACTGGTAAAATTCTCTATGAGAAAGATGCAACCCAGCCAGTTGAAATTGCTTCAATCACAAAGTTAATTACTGTTTATCTTGTCTATGAAGCCTTGGAAAACGGCAGTATTACACTATCAACTCCGGTAGATATTTCTGATTATCCTTACAAATTAACGACAAATTCTGAAGCGAGTAACGTTCCTATGGAAGCTCGTAATTATACCGTCGAACAACTACTTGAGGCAACCCTGGTATCTAGCGCCAACAGTGCGGCTATTGCGCTAGCTGAGAAAATTGCAGGCTCAGAAAAAGATTTCGTCGATATGATGAGGGCAAAGCTCTTAGAATGGGGAATTCAGGATGCCACTGTTGTCAATACGACGGGTCTTAACAATGAGAGTCTAGGTGATAACATTTACCCAGGCTCTAAAAAAGATGAGGAAAATAAGCTCAGCGCTTATGATGTCGCTATCGTTGCTCGCAACCTCATAAAAAAATACCCACAAGTCTTAGAAATCACGAAAAAACCTTCTTCTACTTTTGCTGGAATGGCAATCACTTCTACCAATTACATGTTAGAGGGTATGCCTGCTTATCGCGGTGGTTTTGATGGATTAAAAACAGGGACCACAGATAAGGCTGGAGAGTCTTTTGTTGGTACTACTGTCGAAAAAGGCATGAGGGTTATCACAGTTGTTTTGAATGCGGATCATCAAGACAATAATCCTTACGCTCGCTTCACAGCTACATCTTCACTAATGGATTATATCTCTTCTACATTCACACTTCGCAAAATCGTTCAGAAAGGCGATGCCTATCAAGATAGCAAAGTCCCTGTACAAGACGGAAAAGAAGATACAGTCACTGCTGTTGCTAAAGATGATATTTCTCTAATTGAACGTATTGGGAATCAATCTTCTCAATCTGTTCAATTCACACCTGATTCTAAGGCAATTCCAGCACCACTTGAAGCCGGAACAGTGGTTGGACATTTGACTTATGAAGACTCAGACTTGATTGGTCAAGGTTACATCACCACAGAACGTCCTAGTTTTGAAATGGTAGCAGAAAAGAAAGTAGAAAAAGCCTTCTTCTTAAAAGTTTGGTGGAATCAGTTTATCCGCTTTATCAACGAGAAGCTATGATATAATAAACTTCTTAAAGCTAAAAAATAAATATTATGTTTAAAGAAAAAGAAGGGGAATCTGTATAATACAGAACTCCCTTCTTTTTTAAACTTAATTTATTGATAGCAAAAATCCCCTAAATCTTAGATTAATACTATCTAAAATCTAGGGGATTGATTGTATAGATACTATTTTAAAATCTTGATTCTAGTTCATTTCTTTAAAGGCTGCTTCTGCATCCTCGTTGCTGATGACACCAAATTGAATCTTTCCAATCTTTCCTTGACTATCAATCAGGTATTCTGTAGGAATGCTTCGAATTTGATAAGCTTGGAAGGTGGTTCCTTTTGTGTCATAAAGTACTGGGATATCTTTATATCCTTGATCTTGGAACCATTGTGGAAATTGCTCGACAGTTTTTTCACCTTGAATTCCTGGTGCAATGACACTAAGAATTTCAAAATCACGATCTGGTTTCGCTGCTAATTCCATCAACTCAGGCATACTTTTCTTACATGGACCACACCATGAAGCCCAAAACTTCAAGTAGACTTTTTTCCCCTTATAATCAGATAACTTAACTTCTTTACCATCCATAGATTGCAAGGTGAAGTCTGGAGCCTCTTTTCCAACAGCAATTTGTTGTACAGGCGTTTGTTGCTGTTGTTTTGGGGATTGTTCTGGTGCTTGAGTCTTTTTAGTCTCTTCCTCGCCACAGGCCATCAATACAACTAGTGACAAGAGGCTTAAGCCAGCAAACATTACTTTTTTCATCTTTTTCTCCTTTATTCAAAAATACCAGCTAGAACATTTACTTGTCCTAATAGTAACAAAATTCCCATTAAAATAATGAGGAAACCACCAATTTTCTTCAGTAGCATCATATGGCGCTTGAGTTTACTAAAATAAGGCATCACTACGCCTGAAGCTAGAGCCAAGACCAAGAAAGGAATGGCCATTCCCAGAGTGTAAATAAGAGTATAGATAGCTCCTTGCCAAGCGCCATTACCTCCAGAAGCCGCAAGTGCTAAGACAGAACTTAAAACCGGCCCAATACAAGGCGTCCAACCAAAGCTAAAGGTAATACCAAGTAAAAAAGCTGACCAATAACGATTAGAATCTGATTTTTTAAAGGTAAAGCTTTTTTGAACCTCTAATTTCTTAAAATGAAAAATTTCCATCTGGTGAAGGCCCAAAATGATAATAATTGTTCCCATGACATATCGAAACCAATTTGCATAGAGAATATTACCAAAGTAACCAGCACCAAATCCTAAGATAAAGAAAATGAGAGAGATACCTGCAATAAAGCAAAGTGTTCGAATCAAACCTGACCAGGCAACTTTTTTCCCAAATAATGAAAAACTTTTTGCACTATCCTGATCATCCAATAAGATACCAGTATAGACAGGTAACAGAGGGAAAATGCAAGGGGAAAAGAAGGACAAGATCCCTGCTAGAAAAACAGAGATTGAAAATACTATCGTTTCCAATAAAGAACCAACTTTCTTAATAATTCTAATTCTATTTTACTATAATCAATTTTATTTGTATGATTTCTGCTACGCAAATTGAACTATGCAATCTTTTAATTATCTTTTATATCTCTAGACAATTCTAATTTTGCATCAGTTTTGCTCCCTAAGAAAACATAAAAAATGAACTTGGTAACTCAAGTTCATTTTTTTCTTATAGTCTATTTCCGACATTAATACGGTTAATGGCACGTTGCAGTGCAATCTTCGCACGACGTTCTTGGTCAATCAAGTGTTTGTCGTGTGCTTCTTCAATTTCACGCTCTGCTCGAAGTTTGGCACGTTCTGCACGACTAACGTCGATATCACGAGCACGTTCTGCAGAGTCAGCAACAATTGTGACAACGCCATTGGCAACTTCGATAACGCCCCCGTTCACTGCAATCCAGTTCACGTGATTTTCATCATCTACACGTTTAACCTTAACCTCATCAACTGCTAAAACTGCAATCATATTTTCATGTCGTGGCAAGATTCCCATCTCACCATCCAGAGTTCGAACTGATACAAAGCTGGCATGGTGATCATAGACGAGACCATCTGGTGTCACGATCTGGACAGTTAACTGAGCCATAGATCACCTCTTAAAATCCCATTTTTTCAGCTTTTGCAATCACATCTTCGATAGAACCTACACCACGGAAGGCATCTTCTGGCAAGTGGTCGTGTTTACCATCAAGTATTTCCTTAAAGCCACGAACAGTTTCAGCAACTGGAACATAAGAACCTGGCTGACCAGTAAATTGTTCCGCAACGTTGAAGTTTTGTGACAAGAAGAACTGGATACGACGGGCACGAGCAACCAAGGTCTTTTCTTCATCAGAAAGCTCATCCATACCAAGGATAGCAATGATATCTTGCAATTCATGGTAACGTTGAAGAACGCGTTTTACTTCAGCAGCAACTGCATAGTGCTCTTCTCCAACAATTTCAGGTGCCAAGGCACGTGAGCTTGAAGCAAGTGGGTCAACGGCTGGGTAGATACCCAATTGTACCAACTTACGTTCCAAGTTAGTTGTTGAGTCCAAGTGAGCGAAGGCTGTTGCTGGCGCTGGGTCAGTATAGTCATCCGCTGGCACATAGATAGCCTGGATAGAGGTTACAGAACCCTTCTTAGTTGATGTGATACGCTCTTGCAATTGACCCATTTCCGTAGCAAGTGTTGGTTGGTAACCAACGGCTGATGGCATACGACCCAAAAGGGCAGATACTTCTGAACCAGCCTGAGTGAAACGGAAGATATTATCGATAAAGAGAAGCACGTCTTGTCCTTCTACATCACGGAAGTATTCAGCGATTGTCAAACCAGTAAGGGCAACACGCATACGTGCTCCTGGTGGCTCATTCATCTGACCAAATACCATGGCTGTTTTCTCGATAACACCTGATTCTTTCATTTCCCAGTAAAGGTCATTCCCCTCACGAGTACGTTCCCCAACACCAGTAAATACTGAAATACCACCGTGTTCTTGGGCAATGTTGTGAATCAATTCTTGAATCAAGACAGTTTTACCAACTCCGGCACCACCGAAAAGTCCAACTTTACCACCTTTAAGGTAAGGGGCAAGAAGGTCGATAACCTTAATCCCTGTTTCAAGGATTTCAGAAGAGGTAGACAACTCATCAAAAGTTGGAGCTTTTTTATGAATTGGCTGACGCTCTGCATCTTCTGTAAAAGGAGCTTCCAAGTCAATGGTATCTCCCAAAACGTTGAAGACACGTCCCAAAGTTTCTTTACCTACTGGTACAGAGATTGGACGACCTGTGTCCAATACTTCCATTCCACGAGTCAAACCATCTGTTGATTCCATGGCGATAGTACGAACCATACCATCTCCCAACTCCAAGGCTACTTCAAGGACGATTTTTGTTTTTCTTTCGTCATTTTTGTAGACGACAAGTGCATTGTTAATCTCAGGAAGTTTTTCCCCTGCTGCAAACAAGACGTCTACAACGGGACCGATAACCTGAGCAATTTTACCTGAACTCATCTCCTTCTCCTATTCTATATAAGATACTGTCGGTCCCTAGCTTAACTAGGTCCTAAGTTCATTTTCATACGAGCTGGACTAGTGCCTATTCTAAGGCACTAGCTCCTGCTACGATTTCTGTAATTTCTTGTGTAATCGCCGCCTGTCTGGCACGGTTATACTGAATTGTCAAATCATTAATGACTTTCTTAGCATTATCTGTCGCTGTTTGCATGGCTGTCATACCTGCAGCATTTTCAGCTGTCTTAGCATCGATAATAGCCCCGTAAATCATACTTTCTGCAAACTGAGGCAACAACTGCTCCAAAATTTCTTCTCGGCTAGTTTCCAATTCAAAGGTCAAGCTGTAACTGTCATCTGCTTCATTTGGATCCAAGTCAACAATTGGAAGCATTTGTTCTACACGCATTTGACTGGTTAGCGTATTGACATGGTGGTTATAGCAGACATAGAGTTCATCAAAAAGTTCATTTTGGTACATTTCAACAGTTTTTGAAATAATCTTACGAACTTCATCAAAGCTAGGTTGATCTGCCAAGCCACGTAATTCATAAAGTGGTTGAATACCACGAGCCTTAAAGAAATCAGCTCCCATTCCACCAATACAGATCATTTCAAACCCTTTACCGTCTGGATGGTATTCCTCCTTCAACTCCATAACAGCTTTCAGAATAGAGGAATTATAACCTCCAACCAAACCGCGGTCTGAAGTAATGACGATATAGCCTGTCTTCTTAACTGGACGGCTAATCAACATCGGATTGGTTGAACTGCCAGCTCCATTCCCATGAAGAATATCCGTCAAAAGTTTACGAACTTTCTGAGCATAAACTTGGAAGTTGCGAGCAGCTTCTTCAGAACGACCTAGCTTAGCAGCTGATACCATCTGCATGGCATTAGTGATTTGACTCGTATTTTTTGTTGAGGCGATTTTTGTTTTAATATCATTTAGAGATACTGCCATCTGACACCTCTATTCTTATTGGAAGCTGGTTTGATTGAGAAACTCTGTAATCGCAGCATCCAAGACTGCTTCTTCTGGCAAGTCTTTTGTATCACGAATGGTTTCCAAAATCTCTGGATGTTGAGCATCAAAGAAGGCATGGAACTCTTCCTCGAAACGTACAATTTCATCTACTGGAACAGTATCCAAGAAACCATGTGTCAAAGCATAGAGAATGGTTACTTGTTTCTCAACAGGTAATGGTTTGTGAACAGGTTGTTTCAAGACTTCAACTGTACGACGTCCACGGTTCAACTTAGCCTGTGTTGCTGCGTCCAAATCAGAACCAAACTTAGTGAAGGCTTCCAACTCACGGTATGAAGCAAGGTCGATACGAAGAGTACCAGCAACCTTCTTCATAGCTTTGATTTGTGCAGAACCACCTACACGAGATACAGATGAACCCGCGTCAATGGCTGGACGAATACCCGCATTGAAGAGACCATCACCAAGGAAGATTTGTCCATCAGTGATTGAAATCACGTTAGTTGCGATATAGGCAGAGATATCTCCTGCTTGTGTCTCGATAAATGGTAGGGCTGTAATTGATCCACCACCAAGTTCATCAGAAACTTTAGCTGAGCGCTCAAGCAAACGGCTGTGAAGATAGAAAACATCCCCTGGGAAGGCTTCACGACCTGGAGGACGACGAAGCAAGAGAGACAGTTCACGATAAGCTACCGCTTGTTTTGAAAGATCATCATAAACGATCAAAACATGCTTACCTTGGTACATAAATTCTTCTGCCATGGCAACCCCAGCATAAGGAGCTAGGAAGAGCAATGGAGATGGTTGTGAAGCAGAGGCTGTCACAACGATTGTGTAGTCCAAGGCACCGTACTGACGTAGTGTTTCTACTTGCGTACGAACTGTTGATTCTTTTTGTCCAATCGCAACATAGATACAGATCATATCTTGACCTTTTTGGTTTAAGATGGTATCAATCGCAATGGTTGTTTTCCCTGTCTGACGGTCACCGATAATCAACTCACGTTGACCACGACCAATCGGTACAAGGGCGTCAATAGCTTTCAAACCAGTTTGCAATGGTTCTGATACAGACTTACGTTGCATAACACCAGGAGCTGGTGCTTCTACTGGACGAGTTTTATCAGTGTGGATTTCTCCAAGACCATCAACTGGACGACCAAGTGGATCCACAACACGACCAATCAGACTTTCACCTACTGGGACTTCCATGATTTTACCTGTACGGCGGATTGTATCGCCTTCACGGATATCTGTAAAGTCACCTAGGATGATAATACCGACGTCTGTTGACTCCAAGTTCTGAGCCATCCCATAAGAGCCGTTTTCAAAAATCAACAACTCTCCACTCATGGCATTTTCAAGGCCGTGAGCACGCGCGATACCGTCCCCGATATAGGTTACAACACCTGTTTCAGTCACATCAAAATTGGGTTTGAAATTTTCAATTTGTTGCTTAATTAAAGCGCTGATTTCTTGTGCGTTAATTGCCAAAAGAACACCACTTTCTATTTCAAATTTTCTTTAACAACTTTAAGTTGTTGTTTAATACTCACATCAATTGTCTTGTGATTGGCAAAAATGACAAAACCACCAATAAGACTTTCATCGATTTGTTCTTTTACACTCCTTACTTTCAGAGACATTTTTTTCTCAATCAAAGGGAGCAAGCGACTCTTCTGTTCATCAGTTAAAGGATGAGCTGACGTAATCGTCACTTCAAATCGATTTGTTTCTTTTTCAAGTCGGTTCAAGCAATCTACAAGAATATCATAAAGAAGATTTGCTCTGTGATTGTAGATAAGAACCTGGATAAAGTTTTGCAATAAAGATGACACTGAATCTTGGAAGAACGCAATCGTTTTTTCCTTGTCAGACTCGTCTACTGCCACTTTTTTTAAAAAAGAAGGTAAGCCTGTTTCTTCAGCAACTTGCTTGATTTGAGCTAAGTCTGAAAAGATACGGTCTTCTTCTCCTTTTTCTAAAACCAATTGGACAAAAGGCATGCTGTATTTTTCAATTACCTTTACTGTTTTCTTGTCCATTAAGCTTCTCCTAACTGATCGATATACTGATCAATGAGTTCTTTATGGGCATGACCGTCAAGGTTTTGTGAGATGATTTTACCAGCCAAGCTGATTGTCAAATCTGCTACCTCACCCTTAACGCTTTGTAAAGCTTCAGCTTTATTTTGAGCAATTTCTTGGTTTGCTTTTTCTTTCAAGCGTCCTGCTTCTAGCTTAGCATCTGCTAAAATACTAGCTTTGCTTTTCTCAGCTGTTTCTTTCGCATTCTCAATGATTGTCTTAGCTTCTTTACGGCTACCAGCCAATTCATCTTCGCGTTTTTGAGCCAATACTTCTGCTTTTTGACGTGCTTGTTCAGCTCCGTCAATATCTGCTGCAATTTTTTCTGCTCTTTGTTCGAAAATGCTAGTCAAATTTGACCAAGCGTATTTCTTAACCAAGACTAGCAAGAGAATAAAGGAACCAGCGATTAGTATAAAATCACCAAGTAATTCACCTACTGTTACATTCATAAACTACTCCTTTCTATTCTTCATCATTAATTTTATTTCCTAGGTACATTGAAGATAACAATGTAAATACATATGCTTGTACACAAGAAATAAAAACAGAAAATGCAGTCCAGATTAGATTTGTTCCAAAAGCAATAGGATACCAATAGAAGGCCTGATGAGAAAGTAGGACTAACATACTTGCCATCACTTCCCCTGCAAAGATATTACCAAAGACCCGCAATGCAAGTGAAAGGAGATTGGTAACTTCTTCCAAGAGATTCATTGGTGTCATAAAACCTGGTGTTACAAATGCTTTTAAATACTTTTTGATTCCACGACGACGAATTCCTTCTACGTGGGTCATTAAGATAATTGTAAAAGACAAGACCAAGTCAAATGACAAATTTGCTGTTGGTGAGGTCCAAAGATTTACACCATCTGTAGTCTGAATTCTAGCCATTAAGCCAATATTATTTGCAATGGCCATAAACAGGAATAAACAGAAATAAAAGAGAGAATAATCCTTTATCATTGGACCAAGGTTCGATTTTGTAAATCCAACAACAAAATCAAATAAATACTCTAATACATTTTGTTTTCCTGTGGGTCTCAAAGTCATATTTCGAGTTGCCCAATAAATAAAGCCAAAAATAAGTGCTACAGTCAACAAAGTCAAAACTACTATGGTTAAATTAAAGGTAACAGGACCAATATTGATGGTTGGATTAATACTTTCTTCCATCTAAAATCCTCCCTTTTTCAATTTATACTTCTTTTATTTGATGATAAATGAAAAGACAAGAGTAACGAAGAAAGTACCTTCAATAAAGGCAACCCCTAGGATCATCAAACTACGTAGTTCTGAGATGATATCTGGTTGGCGAGCAACTGATTTCAACAAACCGTTCATCAACATACCTTCACCAAGAGATACACCCATACAGGCAAGACATAGACCGAAAAATGTTAAATTCATGACGAATTCTCCTTTTAATTAAAATTTACTTACTTAGTTTAGTCCTAAAAATTGGATTTGTCAACTTTTTACTTACGTTGAAAGCGTTTAATGAAAATTATTTACAATTTTACTATTTTTAAGTCTATTTTATAGAAAACTTTGGAAATAACTTGTAATAAATCCGTCCATTATCTAGGTCTTTCTGAAAAATAATGAAAAAATCCGAGATGGAATCTCGGATGAAAATTAATATATTTTCTTTAACCTAATGTTCTTTTAGTAAGTAGGATTAAAGGGGAAGCAACTAGAAAGCTTTCCTCTCCTGCACGCTTATTAAGCACGAACTGTGACGCTGGTTCCATCTTCCTTATAAAGATTGATGAGTCCTTCTTTGAGAGCTCGAACCATGTCTCCAGCTTGAACAGGTTGTGGAACCTTGATAGTCAAGAGTTCCATTGGATTAGGAGCACGGTCGATTTTATTGCCTTTGGCATCATGCAAATTTTCAATATAAGTTTCGAAATGACGAAAACCTGGACCATAAAACTCAACTTGATCGCCTTCGTTAATGACGTTCCGTTGACGAATGGTCGCTGTTTGTGTCGCTTCATCATAAGAAACCACTTCAGCAACAAACTTGTACTCAGGAATTTTACGACGAGCACCAAATAACTGCTCATTTTCAGATGGTGTACCATAGTAGAAACCTGTTGCTAATTCACGTTGGGCAACCTTCCACATCTCATCCACCAAGTCTTGTTTGATAGCTTCAAACTTTTCAGGACTTTCAAGATATGCATCCACAGCCGCCTTGTAGCAGTTGGTTACTGTTGATACGTAGTGAATAGACTTCATACGTCCTTCGATTTTTAGACTGTCCACACCATTTTCAATCATATCCGGGATATGGTCAATCATAGACATATCAACGGCTGACATTGAAAATTCTTCTGGGATTTCCCCTTTCAAGCTCTTGCGTTCTTGACCAAATGGCATATCATAAAGGTCGTACTTCCAACGGCAAGACTGAGAACATCCACCACGGTTGGCATCACGCATACTCATGTGGTTTGAAAGAGTACAACGACCAGAGTATGAAATACACATGGCACCATGTACAAAGGCTTCAATCTCAACATCTGTACGTTTGCGAATTTCTGCCAATTCTTCCATTGAAACCTCACGCGCCAAAACGACACGAGTTAAGCCTAGTTCTTTCCAGAACTCAAGAGTTTCATAGTTAGTGGCACTTGCTTGGGTAGAGAGGTGGATTTCAAGACCTGGCGCTTCAGTCGCTGCAATCATAATCAAGGCTGGGTCAGATACGATCACTGCTGCAATCCCGATATCACGCAGTTTACGGAACCACTCACCAGCTCCCTTTTCATTTCCTTCGTGCATAACCATGTTGGCAGCTACATAGACCTTAGCTCCATACTTGGCCGCAAACTGGACGCCTTCTTCCATCTGTTCAAAGGTAAAGTTTCCTGCACGGCTGCGAAGACCATAGGCCTGACCACCGATAAAGACAGCATCTGCCCCATACTGAACAGCTACTTTTAGCTTCTCTAAAGTCCCTGCAGGTGATAATACCTCAGGACGTTTTAATGTTTTTGTCATGTTTTCTCCTATTTGCAATATAAAAGTTTGACGTTTTTCCTTCTCATTTTATAGTAAATAAGCCATAAAATCAAGCCTAGACAGATTGTTTTGACAATTCTAATCTTTTAGGAAACCAAAAAAACTAGCCTTTCTAGACTAGTTATTCTCAAGATAAAATTCAAAGCGTTCGCCTACATACTGACTTTTTACGTATTCAAATGCAGTACCATCTTCTAGGTAGGAAACCTGAGTTAGCCCAAGAATAGCATGTCCTTTTTCAACTTCCAAATAGTGGGCAATCTTTTCTTTAGCAAGACGAGCATAGATGGTCTGCTGTGATTTACCAATACGGTAGCCATGTTTTTGCAATGTTTGGAAGAAATGACTGGTGATTTCTTCTTTTTTAAAGTCCTTAATGAATTTTTCAGGAATAGAAGCAACTTCATAAACTAGAGGAACTTGGTCGGCATAGCGGACCCGTTCCATTCGGATAATATTCTCCGTTGGAGAAATTCCTAACTTTGCAACTTCCTGCTCATTGGGAATAGTTTTTCTGTAGGAAATGAGTTGGCTAGAGGGTACTTTACCTTGGGACTTAACAATTTCAGTAAAACTGGTTGTCCCTCGCATCTTTTCTTGTACACGTGTACTGGATACAAAGGTGCCACTTCCAACTCTGCGCTCTAAAACACCTTCTTCAACTAATAGAGATATAGCTTGGCGGAGGGTCATGCGACTGACCGTAAACTGCTCTGCTAAATCTCTTTCACTGGGAAGCCTCTCACCAATAGCCCAACGATGTTCGTCAATATCTTTTTTTATCTGATCATGGATTTTCATATAAGCAGGTAGCATATTTTTCACTTCATTTCTATCTTTTCTCTATTGTACCCCAATAAACTAGAAAAAGTCAATCTTCGCCTTGTTTAGTTGGTAATTCGCCCTTATTTGTGATAGAATATTGAAAAAAGATATTTCTTTTGAGAAAGGAAAAAGATGAGCAACATTTCAACTGATTTGCAAGATGTAGAAAAAATCATTGTATTGGACTATGGTAGCCAATACAACCAGCTGATTTCACGCCGTATCCGTGAGATTGGTGTTTTTTCAGAACTAAAGAGCCATAAAATTTCAGCTGCTGAAGTTCGTGAAATCAATCCTGTAGGAATCATCCTGTCAGGCGGACCAAACTCTGTATACGAAGATGGTTCATTCGATATTGACCCAGAAATCTTCGAACTTGGAATTCCAATTTTGGGAATCTGTTACGGTATGCAGTTGTTGACACATAAACTTGGAGGAAAAGTTGTTCCTGCAGGTGACGCTGGGAATCGTGAATACGGTCAATCAACTCTTACTCACACACCATCAGCGCTTTTTGAATCAACACCTGATGAACAGACTGTTCTGATGAGTCATGGTGATGCGGTTACTGAAATTCCTGCTGACTTTGTTCGTACAGGTACATCAGCTGACTGCCCATACGCAGCCATTGAAAACCCAGATAAACACATTTACGGTATCCAATTCCATCCAGAAGTTCGTCATTCTGTATACGGAAATGATATCCTTCGTAACTTTGCCCTTAACATCTGTAAAGCTAAAGGCGACTGGTCAATGGATAACTTCATCGATATGCAGATCCAAAAAATCCGTGAAACTGTCGGTGATAAACGTGTCCTTCTTGGTCTTTCAGGTGGGGTTGACTCATCTGTCGTTGGGGTTCTTCTCCAAAAGGCTATTGGCGATCAATTGATTTGTATCTTCGTAGACCACGGTCTTCTTCGTAAAGGAGAAGCGGACCAAGTTATGGACATGCTTGGTGGTAAGTTTGGTTTGAATATCGTCAAAGCAGACGCTGCTAAACGTTTCCTTGACAAACTTGCTGGCGTTTCTGACCCTGAACAAAAACGTAAAATCATCGGTAACGAGTTTGTGTATGTATTTGATGACGAAGCAAGCAAGCTCAAAGATGTGAAATTCCTTGCTCAAGGTACTTTATATACAGATGTTATCGAGTCTGGTACGGATACAGCTCAAACTATCAAGTCACACCACAACGTAGGTGGTCTTCCAGAAGACATGCAATTTGAATTGATTGAACCACTCAACACTCTCTATAAAGACGAAGTTCGTGCCCTTGGTACAGAGCTTGGTATGCCAGACCATATCGTATGGCGCCAACCATTCCCAGGACCAGGACTTGCTATCCGTGTTATGGGTGAAATCACTGAAGAAAAGCTAGAAACAGTTCGTGAGTCAGACGCTATTCTTCGTGAGGAAATTGCTAAAGCAGGTCTTGACCGCGATATCTGGCAATACTTCACTGTCAACACAGGCGTTCGTTCAGTCGGTGTTATGGGTGATGGTCGTACTTATGACTACACCATCGCCATTCGCGCTATCACTTCTATCGATGGTATGACAGCTGACTTTGCCAAAATTCCTTGGGAAGTCCTTCAAAAGATTTCTGTACGTATCGTTAACGAAGTAGACCACGTTAACCGTATCGTCTACGACATTACAAGTAAACCACCAGCAACCGTTGAGTGGGAATAGAGTTAATGAGTTAAAAAAAGCCTAGAAATTAAGGTTTCAAAAGTTTATATTTCATTGAATAGTTCCAAATAAAGAAAGGGCTGTAATGATAAATGAACTAATCACACAATTTTTCAAATCTCCAATTGGAAAGCTTAGCAATGAGCTTAATACTAAACTTGAAAAGTTTATTGAAAAACAAAAACAAGATAACACATGGAACAGAGTAGTCAAAGATGTAATTTCAGCTACTGAAGGATTTGATGACGAAATCGGAAAATATGTATTTACCAGATTATCTATTTTAAATCTCAGAGAACGCTTGTTTGATGAGAATGAGCAAAATATTCATAAAGATTTTGTTTTAACTTTAGCAATGGAATTAACAAAGTTTGATAAAGAAAAAGATTTTGCAATTCCAGTCGGTCTCACGATAGTTGATAATTGCTATAAATCAAAGAACATTCCTGTTAATAATGAAAGTTACAATACTCAAGAACTTTTAGATATAATTACTAATCGTGAAAAATTGTATCGTCACTATTTTAAATTGTTTGAAGATAAGAATGGGGTTGACAAAATCAGAATTTTTTATCCAAAAAATGGTGAAAATTGGGTTAGAAATTTAGATGAATATTCTATTGACATAGTTGTTAACTTATCAAAAGGATTAACATATGGATTTTGCAGAACGGGTTTCGATTATTGTAGAATTAAAAATAACGATATAAAATATCTCCAATGCGCATACATTGAAAATCAAAGAGAAATATTACGTTTTGAATCAACTGCATTAATTGAACCTGATATTATAATCTGGCTAAGATAAATCATAACCACCCGTCAAACGGGTGGTTTGTCCCAGGGCTATAAGCCCAAATTACCAGCCAGCGCCTAAAGACGCTGGCTTTCACTTTGTTCAAGCCTCATTGCTCTTGACTCGTCACTTGCCTCTCAAAGAGGCTTTAGTATTACTTACCACTATCCCTAAAGGGATCCTCATATTCTTTTACACTTAATTTATCTAGTGCTATATCATGCTTTTCCTGTTCTTGAATATATTTCTTAATTGTGGCTTCATTAAGCCCTACTGTACTCACATAATAACCTTCCGCCCAGAAATGCCGATTCCCAAACTTGTACTTGAGATTGGCGTGTTTGTCAAACATCATGAGTGCACTTTTTCCTTTTAAATAACCCATGAAACTAGAAACACTTGTCCTTGGTGGAATACTGACTAACATGTGTACATGGTCTGGCATTAAGTGACCCTCGATAATTTCAACTCCTTTATAACTACACAAGCGATGAAATATTTCGCCTAAACTACTTCGATATTGATTATAGATGACTTTTCGTCTATACTTAGGGGTGAACACAATGTGATACTTACAGTGCCACTTTGTGTGCGATAAACTATGAGCCTTTTGTGCCATATTTTTCTCCTTTCGCTTTACAATTGGCTTGAACACCTTTATTGTATCGCGTTCGGAGTTTTTTTGGTATAACCTTCGACGCGCACCCGCATAGCGGGTGGTTTTTTTGTCTCGCACCGCACGGAGCGAGACGGACTAATAGTCACATAATCACATACAAAAGGACTCTGAATCGGATTCAGAGTCCTTTTTGTATGAAAGGAAAGTCCTTCAGTCTTACTTACGTTTCTTCTTAGCTTTTTTCATTTTGTTAGCTATGCGTTTCATAGACTGTTTCATGGCAAATTCACCGATTTTACCCTTGAGTCCGCCACCAAACATTTGGCTCATATCTGGCATTCCTGCTCCTCCGAGAGCTGACAGGTCAGGCATACCACCTTGTCCCATCATACCTTCAAGGGCAGACATATCCATTCCTCCCATATTTGGCATATTTTTAGGAAGGTTGTTTGGATTGATTCCCATCTGCTTCATCATCTTGTTCATATCACCAGACATGACTCCCTGCATAAGCTGTTTAGCTTGGTTAAAGTCTTTGATGAATTTATTAACTTCGACAAAGGTATTCCCAGAACCAGTAGCGATACGACGGCGACGGCTTGGATTTAACAAATCTGGATTTTCACGTTCTTCAGGAGTCATGGAAGACACAATAGCACGTTTGCGTGCAATCTGGCGCTCATCCACTTTCATGTTTTGAAGCGCTGGATTGTTAGCCATACCTGGAATCATCTTAAGCAAGTCTTCCATCGGCCCCATGTTTTGTACCTGATCCAACTGATCAATGAAATCATTGAAATCAAAGGTGTTTTCGCGCATCTTCTCAGCCATTTCAAGGGCTTTTTGCTCATCGTATTCTTGAGAAGCTTTCTCAATCAAAGTGAGCATATCCCCCATACCAAGGATACGGCTAGACATGCGATCTGGGTGGAAGGTTTCAATGTCCGTAATCTTTTCACCTGTACCAGTGAACTTGATTGGTTTTCCAGTAATATGACGAACAGATAGAGCAGCACCACCACGAGTGTCCCCATCAATCTTGGTAAGGATGACCCCAGTCACTTCTAACTGAGCATTGAACTCACGCGCAACATTGGCCGCTTCTTGACCAATCATGGCATCAACGACGAGCAGAATTTCGTTTGGTTGAGCTAGTGCTTTCACGTCACGAAGTTCATTCATCAAAAGCTCATCAATCTGCAAACGACCCGCAGTATCAATTAAGACATAGTCGTTATGATTGGCTTGGGCTTGTTCCAAACCTTGACGAACAATCTCCACAGCTGGAACCTCTGTCCCAAGAGCGAAAACCGGCACATCAATCTGTTGTCCCAGTGTCTTCAGCTGATCAATGGCAGCTGGACGATAAATATCCGCCGCAATCATCAAAGGCCGTGCATTTTCTTCTTTCTTGAGTTTGTTAGCCAACTTACCAGCAAAGGTTGTTTTACCAGCCCCCTGCAAACCGACCATCATGATGATTGTAGGAATCTTAGGTGACTTGATAATCTCCGCCGTATCGGAACCCAAAACAGCCGTCAATTCCTCATCAACGATTTTAATAATTTGTTGCGCAGGGTTAAGGGTATCAATGACCTCATGCCCGACTGCACGCTCACGAACTTTCTTGATAAAGTCCTTTACAACAGGCAAGGCAACGTCGGCCTCAAGCAAGGCCAAGCGAATTTCTTTGGTTGCCTCTTGGACATCAGATTCAGAGATTTTTCCTTTTTTACGTAAATTTTTAAAGACGTTCTGCAAACGTTCTGTTAAACTTTCAAATGCCATTTTTCTTCCTCTTATTCTCTATTATCAATGCTTGTTAAAATTTCTATCTGCTCTTTCAGAAAGTCATCCTTGGGATAGCGCTCTAAAATCTGATCAAAAATTTGACTACGGACAATGTAATCCGAGTACATGTGCAATTTCATCTCATAATCTTCCAGAATCTTTTCTGTCCGCTTGATATTATCATAGACAGCCTGACGACTGACACCAAATTCCTCGGCAATTTCAGCAAGGCTGTAATCATCAGCGTAGTAGAGCTCAATATAATTCATTTGCTTATCTGTCAAAAGCGCCGCATAAAATTCAAAGAGCGCATTCATACGATTGGTTTTTTCGATTTCCATAACTTTTATTATACCAAAAAATCTATTATACTTCTACATTAGAAATCACTCTATCGGGTCAATCAAACCATTCTTCTATACAATAGATAGGACCTGATTAAAAATTTGCTCTATTATTTCCTTATCTTGAAAACGACGTCTGTAATTCTTACCATAAGTTGTAAAATGAGGAATTTTATCGTTTCAATCCCCCCTTAAACCGACGATAGGCGGTATTGACCTCAATGGCCTTGATGGTTTGGAGCATGAAACTGAAACCGCAGAAACATTAGATGGGAGGAATTTTAACCAACATATGTAACAGGGGATAAACTAGAACACCTTTTTTATCCTAGGAATAAGTACCTACGACCAAGAAAATGGTCTTACGAAATGAGTTCAACTAGCGCGTAAAAACCAACTTGATTATATTTGTAGTCTTGATCTTCTTTGTGAGACTTAGGCAACATTTCTCAACCATTCTTACATCTATTATACTAATATACAACTCTACACATAGAAAAGTCCTTAGAAACTTGGAGTCTAAGGACTTTGTCTTCCAACTGACTTTAGTGTTTTAATTTTAACCAATCACACTTCCGTTTGGTACAGCTGGATCAACTGTGAGAAGGGTTAATTTTCCATCATGTTCAGCTGATAGGATCATACCTTGGCTGACATATTTCTTCATCATTTTACGAGGTTTGAGGTTAGCAACGATTTGAACTTTCTTGCCGACCAATTCTTGTTCATTTGGATAGTATTTGGCAATTCCTGAAAGAATTTGACGATCTTCACCATCACCAGCATCTAGACGGAATTGGAGCAACTTATCAGAGCCTTCTACTTTAGACACTTCTTTGACTTCTGCGACACGAATTTCGACCTTATCAAAGTCTTCAAACTTGATTTCTTCCTTGTTTAGCTTGAGTTCAACTTCGTCTGGGTTCCACTCTTTTTCGACTGCTGGTTTGTTGCCTTCCATTTGTTCCTTGATATAGGCGATTTCTTCTTCCATATCCAGACGTGGGAAGATTGGTGTTCCTTTGGCAACTACAGTTACACCTGCAGGAAAATCAGTCAAGCTCAAGTTTTCAAGGCTAGAAACTTCTGCTAGTCCAAGTTGAGTCAAGACTGCACGACTGGTTTCCATCATAAATGGCTCAATCAAGTGAGCTACGACACGAAGGCTAGCTGCCAAGTGACTCATGACACTTGCCAATTGATCGCGGAGTTCTTCATCCTTTGCCAATACCCATGGAGCTGTCTCGTCGATGTATTTGTTAGTACGAGAGATAAGGGTCCAGACTGCTTCAAGTGCACGTGGGTAGTCAACTGCTTCCATGTAGGTGTGGTAGTCAGCGATTGATTGTTCTGCAACGTCAGCAAGAGCATGGTCAAACTCTGTTACACCCTCTACATAGGCAGGAATTTGTCCATCAAAATACTTGTTAATCATGGAAACCGTACGGTTGAGGAGGTTTCCAAGGTCATTGGCCAATTCATAGTTAATACGGCCAACGTAGTCTTCAGGAGTAAAGGTTCCGTCTGAACCAACTGGAAGGCTACGCATGAGGTAGTAACGAAGTGGATCTAGTCCATAACGCTCTACCAACATTTCAGGGTAAACGACATTTCCTTTAGACTTAGACATTTTGCCGTCTTTCATGACGAACCAACCGTGAGCAATCAAACGATCTGGCAATTTGATATCTAACATCATAAGAAGGATTGGCCAGTAGATTGAGTGGAAACGAAGGATGTCTTTTCCTACCATGTGGAAGACTGTTCCATTCCAGAATTTGTCAAAGTTACCATGTTCATCTTGACCGTATCCAAGTGCTGTCGCATAGTTAAGAAGGGCATCAATCCAAACATAGACAACGTGTTTTGGATTAGATGGCACTGGCACACCCCATGTAAAGGTTGTACGAGAAACTGCCAAATCCTCTAAACCTGGCTCGATGAAGTTGCGAAGCATTTCATTCAGACGACCATCTGGAGTGATAAATTCAGGATGAGACTTGAAAAATTCGACCAAACGATCTTGGTACTTGCTAAGACGAAGGAAATAAGACTCTTCAGATACCCATTCCACTTCGTGTCCTGACGGAGCGATTCCTCCGGTTACATTTCCAGCTCCGTCACGGAAAACTTCTGCAAGCTGGCTTTCTGTAAAGAATTCCTCATCTGAAACTGAATACCAACCAGAATATTCACCCAAATAGATGTCATCTTGAGCAAGCAAGCGCTCAAATACTTGAGCCACTACTTTTTCATGGTAATCATCCGTTGTACGGATAAATTTATCGTATGAGATATCTAGTAATTGCCATAGTTCTTTAACTCCAACTGCCATCCCATCAACATAAGCCTGTGGTGTAATCCCAGCTTCTTCTGCTTTCTGCTGGATTTTCTGACCGTGCTCATCAAGACCTGTCAGATAAAAGACATCGTAGCCCATCAGGCGTTTGTAACGGGCTAGAACATCACAGGCGATGGTTGTATAGGCAGAACCGATATGAAGTTTCCCAGATGGATAGTAAATCGGCGTTGTAATATAAAAATTCTTTTCAGACATAATTTTTCCTTTCCAGGCAAATGAAACCTGTTTTTCTAACACTTCATTATATCACATTTTTAAGGATTTTCGATAGAGAAATCTATACAAAAACAAGATAGACGAGTGTCCATCTTGTTTATTCTATTCATAACGAAGGGCTTCAATTGGATCAAGTTTCGATGCCTTGTTGGCTGGCAATACCCCAAAAATCATACCAACACTAGCCGAAACTGCAAGACTAAATAGTGCAACTGGGATTGATACTCCTACTTCTATACCAGCTATCAATCCTTGCAAGAGTAGACCAGCTATAGCTGTTAAGCCTGTCGCAATGGTTAGACCAATAACTCCACCAAGCAGGGTCAAAATCATGGATTCAATCAAAAACTGAATTAAAATATTGGCACGTGTCGCACCCAAAGCCTTACGGAGACCAATCTCACGAGTACGCTCTGTCACCGAAACCAGCATGATGTTCATAACACCAGTCCCCCCAACAAAAAGGGAAATTCCTGCAATGGCACTAATAATCGTAGTTATAAAGCCGAACAATTGTTGTACTTCTTGGAAGGCTGCAGTCGCATCTGCCACCTGATACTCCCCTTGCTGAATACCAGCAATTTCGGTCAATTTTCTAGCTAATTCTGGTCCCACAGTTGGTGTCAAACTGGTATCATTAACCCGGAAGACAATATCAGAAATCTCATCCATATTGAAGTTGTTGGCAAGAGAAATATTAGTCGTAATCGGAAGTCCACCAATACCAAAAGTCTTGGCAGTCTTGGCCTCATCGCTGGTATAGACACCAATGACACGATAGCTAAAGCCACCAACATCTATAACCTGGTTAACAGCTTCTTGAGCAGATCCAAACAGGCTATTAGCAAGTTCTTGGTCTAGTAAAATGACACTGGCCACATCTTTATAATCCTGAGCTATGAGACTGCGGCCTGCAACAATTTCATTTTCAACTGCCTTCATGTAAGTAATATTTCCACCTGTCAAGCTAGCGCGCTCCACTTTTTTGTCTTTATAAGACAAGGTGGTATTGGTCGAATTGGTTACATAGTAACTGTCCACACCCTTAAGTTTAGCAGCCTCCTTGACCCAGGATTCTTGTGGTTTTGGTGGTTCCACAGGAACATCCTCTTCTTTCCCAGACACTGTCAAAGCTGATTGTTTTTGGGTAAAAGAACCGTCTTTACTTTTAATAGGCGAGAAAAAGACATGGATATTCTTCTGTGACTTGGTCATATTTTTATTAACCTGACGAGACATAGAATCTCCCAGAGCCATAATCACAACAACTGATGAAACACCAATGATAATCCCAATCATAGTGAGAAATGAGCGCATCTTGTGGGCCATGATAGATGAAAAGGCAAATTTCAGATTCTGCATCTTAGTTTTCCTCCTTTTCTAACTGCGCACTGTCAGACGAAATAACTCCATCTCGAATGACAATCTGGCGTTTAGCATAAGCAGCGATTTCAGGCTCATGCGTTACCATGATAATAGTTTTTCCTTCTTTATTTAGTTCAACCAATAGTTGCATGATTTGGTTACCTGTTTTGGTATCCAAGGCTCCTGTCGGTTCGTCCGCTAGGATAATAGAAGGATTGTTTACCAAGGCACGCGCGATAGCTACACGTTGCTTTTGACCACCAGATAATTCCGAAGGCAAATGATGACTACGTTCTGTCAATTCAACCTTGTCTAAATACTCCTCAGCTAACTTGCGACGTTTTGAAGCCGAAACTCCCGCGTAAATCAAGGGCAATTCTACGTTTTGCAGAGCGTTAAGTTTAGATAGAAGAAAAAACTGCTGAAAGACAAAACCGATTTGTTGATTGCGGACCTTGGCTAGTTGTTTTTCACCAAGTCCAGCTACTTCTTGGCCTTCAAGATAATATTCTCCACTGGTTGGTGTATCCAACATACCAATCGTATTCATGAGAGTAGACTTACCCGAACCAGATGGTCCCATGATGGCAACAAATTCACCCTCATTCACTTCTAGGTTGATATTTTTGAGAACCTGCAGTTCTTGGTCACCGTTACGGTAGCTTCTGCAGATATTTTTTAGACTAATTAGTTGCTTCATCAGCCTTCACCTCTTTTCCTTCCTCTAGAGAAGACGTTGGGTTACTGATGACCTTGACTCCATTTGTCAGACCTGAAGTGATTTCTTGGTTGTCTGCATCAGCATTTCCCAAACCAACTTCCACTTTCTTAGCCTTTTTCTGCTCGTCAAGCACCCAGACATAGTTCTTATCATTTTCAGTCACAATACTTGTTAGAGGAACCAAAATGGCTTTACTCTTATTCTTGACCTCAACACTTACTGAGAATCCTTGTTTCAAATCACCGATTTCACTTGTAACATCGATAGTATATGGATATTTAGAACCAGAATTACCACCTGCTGCGGCAGTAGCTGCACTTGCCGCTTCACCATTGTTTTTAGGGTAGTCAGAAATGTAGCTAATCTTACCAGTCCAGCTCTTATCTTGGTAAACTTTAGAAGTAAAGGTTACTTCTTGTCCTACAGAGAGGTTGGCAAGGTTATATTCAGATAGTTCCCCCTTAACTTGCAAGTTTTCATTGCTAACGACATGAACTACCACCTGGCTAGCTCCAGTTGGAGATTTAGAAACATTACGGTTGACTTCGACCACAGTTCCCTCTAGGGTACTGAGAACCGTCATTGCATCCAACTGACTTTGAGCCTTGCTTAATTGCGCTGCTGCATCTGCACGAGCATCACGAGCATCACCTAGTTGTGCATCAATAGATGACACTGCATTTCCTGAGACTGGAGCTGGAGTTTGCCCTGCAGCTCCTTCGCCTCCTGCTGGCGTTGGCAACTGTGGAGCCGGAGTTGAAGCAGCTTCATTTCGTGCTTGATTGAGTTCATTGATATGACGATCTGCCTTAGCTACTGCTCGGCTAGCTGAATCATAGGCCGCCTGGGCTTCTGAACTACTGTACTTGACTAAAGCCTGTCCTTCGCTGACCTTATCACCCACAGAAACAAGGATTTCATCTAAATCTCCCTTACTAGCATCAAAATAAACATATTGTTCATTTTTTGCTGTTACTGTCCCTGACAATAAAACAGAGGATGCGACGCTTCCTTCCTTGGCAACAACAAGATGAGTAGGCTCATCTTTTACCGTGGTCTGAGATGGTTGTCTAAAGAGCAAAATTCCCCCAGCACCTAATACAACTACACTGGCAGCACCGATTGCTGCATACAATTGCCACTTTTTAGCTTTACCATTCTTTTTCATAATGAAACTCCTTTTTGATTTAAAGTCCTTAACAATATTATATAAAAATTAGCAAATATAAACAATAACAGTTCAGAACGAAATAATGACATTTCGGGATTTGATTATTGTTCGGAATCTATTTTTATTACCATTGTACTAGTTATATAATACACTTTATTTTCCCTTTTTGCAAGCCTTTTCTTTAATTTTTTTGAACGTAGCAGATTTTTGCAATCAAATCAAAAAAAAGATAGAATATGACTATCAAAAAATGACACTCTACTATTTCACAGAGTATAAAGGAGTTTTCAATGAGAGAATATGACATCATTGCTATCGGTGGAGGTAGCGGAGGAATTGCTACCATGAACCGTGCTGGTGAACACGGAGCTAAAGCAGCCGTTATTGAGGAAAAGAAACTAGGTGGAACCTGCGTCAACGTCGGATGTGTTCCTAAAAAAATCATGTGGTACGGGGCGCAAATCGCTGAGACTTTCCATCAATTTGGAGAAGACTACGGCTTTAAGACTACTGATCTTAACTTTGACTTTGCAACCCTACGTCGCAATCGTGAAGCCTACATTGATCGCGCTCGTTCTTCTTATGATGGCAGTTTTAAACGCAACGGCGTAGACCTGATTGAAGGCCATGCTGAATTTGTAGATTCTCATACTGTCAGCGTAAATGGTGAACTGATTCGTGCTAAACATATCGTGATTGCTACTGGTGCCCATCCAAGTATTCCAAATATTCCTGGTGCTGAACTAGGTGGTTCTTCTGATGATGTATTTGCCTGGGAAGAATTGCCAGAGTCAGTTGCCATTCTGGGTGCTGGTTATATCGCCGTTGAATTGGCTGGCGTACTCCACACTTTTGGTGTCAAGACAGACCTCTTTGTTCGCCGTGATCGCCCTTTACGTGGTTTTGATTCTTACATCGTTGAAGGTTTGGTCAAGGAAATGGAAAGAACAAACTTGCCACTTCATACTCACAAAGTCCCTGTCAAGTTAGAAAAAACTACTAACGGCATTACCATTCATTTCGAAGATGGTACTAGTCACACAGCTAGCCAAGTTATCTGGGCTACTGGTCGCCGTCCAAACGTTAAGGGCTTGCAACTTGAAAAAGCTGGAGTGACTCTGAACGAACGTGGCTTTATCCAAGTAGATGAATACCAAAATACTGTTGTTGAGGGAATCTATGCTCTAGGTGATGTAACGGGCGAGAAAGAACTGACTCCAGTTGCAATCAAGGCTGGGCGTACCCTATCTGAACGTCTCTTTAACGGAAAAACAACTGCAAAAATGGACTACACAACTATTCCAACTGTTGTCTTTTCACACCCTGCTATCGGAACGGTTGGTTTGACAGAAGAGCAAGCTATTAAAGAATACGGTCAAGACCAAATCAAGGTTTACAAATCAAGCTTTACTTCTATGTACTCTGCTTGCACTTGCAACCGTCAAGAAACTCGTTTCAAATTGATAACAGCTGGTTCAGAAGAAAAAGTTGTCGGACTTCATGGAATTGGCTATGGTGTTGATGAAATGATTCAAGGATTTGCTGTTGCTATCAAAATGGGAGCAACCAAGGCAGACTTTGATGCAACTGTGGCGATTCACCCAACTGCATCTGAAGAATTTGTAACTATGCGTTAATCGAAACAAAAGAAGCTGATACAAATGTGTCTGCTTCTTTTTTAATGTCTTACAAATCTACAAAAAAATTATCCAACTTAACCAATAAGCAAAATCGGCCGTTACAGTTTTTGTTACCTTGTTTTAAAAAAATTGGTTGACAATAATTACTCTACGAGTATAATAGTTACTATACATCAGAAAAGAGGTTAACTATTTTGAAAAAAGCTCATATTTATGCTATCCCTGCTATTGGAGCTGCTCTCATTGCTGTTTTGGCACAAATCAGTCTTCCAATTGGACCCGTCCCCTTCACTCTGCAAAACTTTGCAATCGGCTTGATTGCTACTGTCTTTAGACCGAGAGAGGCTGTACTTTCTGTCGGACTCTATCTTCTTCTAGGTGCTATCGGTCTTCCTGTCTTTGCAGGAGGTGGAGCTGGTTTTCAGGCTTTAGTTGGCCCTACTGCAGGCTATCTTTGGTTTTATCTTGTATACTCTGGACTTACTTCTTCCCTAACTAACAGCAAGAGTGGGATTGTCAATATTTTTCTTGCAAACCTCTTGGGTGATGCCCTTGTCTTTGTCGGAGGGATTCTCAGCTTGCATTTCCTAGCTGGAATGGCATTTGAAAAAGCTCTTGTTGTGGGGGTCATCCCCTTTATCATTCCAGATCTTGGTAAAATTATTGCTATTAGTTTTATTAGCCGTCCATTACTTCAACGCCTTAAAAATCAGGCTTACTTTGCTAACTAAAAAAGGATATCGAGTTGTCATGACTCAGTATCCTTTTCTTTCATTTTGAAAACTTAGTTGCCTTTAAAGGCATCCACCATTGTTTGAAATTCTTCATTTGAGAGAGTAATCCCTTTGCCCATTTTAGTATGATCTGGACTCCAAGCACGAATATCAAACTTTGCAGGAGCACCATTAAAGCTCACACGGTTAATTTCCTTGGTCCAACCTTTTTCGTTTTCAGAAAGAGTCAACAAGTGCTCTTCGATTTCAAATGTAAATTCTGCCATTTTCTTCTCCTTTTTTTAGCTTTCATTTGATTATTCGTAAAATCTTGTAGATTTTAGGAAAATTTTATATAATATTGATATAAAAGAAGGGAGGACACTATGAGACATAAATTCCAGCAAGTTCTAGATAAAATACATGACTTTTTAAATGGACATGACCAACCTGACCATACTGAAAGCAACTCCCTTACAGCTACTATTGAAGAGGCTATCCAGAAACAAAGCGCTGTTCACCTTATCTTGTCTGAGGCAAGCTTTACAGGTGACATCATCAAATACGATCAACAGCGCCAGCAAATTATTGTGAAAAATTTTGCCAAAAATGTGACCCGTATTATCCGTATAAGCGATATTCAACGCCTGCGATTTGTCCCTTCAACTGTCCAAACAGCCCAAAAAAATAGATTTAAGAAAGAGTGAGATGTAGTTGCTTCATCCCACTCTTTTTTCTTAGCGAATTTGTTCAAAATGTAAATGAACCGCGATATGATCTCCATAACCACTTCTTTCCAAGTCACGTTGTAGACGATAGGAAATGTAGTGTTCTGCAATGGTAATGTAACCTGCACCCAGTAAACGATGTTCAACCAAAGACTGAATCATGCTGATGGTCGCACGCTCCACCTTGGCCTCTTCCAAATCCAAAACCACTTTCTTAGTGACTTGTGCAAGGTTTTGACGCAAATCATCTGTCAATACATAGACAGTCTGGGCTGCCTTTAAGATAGCTTGGTAAATCTTATCTGGATTAAATTCAGCAATTTCACCATCACGTTTGATTACTTGCATAGGTATCTCCTTTATTCTTTGTTTTCTTTGATTTCTGCCAGCATTTTTTCTTCTTCTGCTGTCAGTTGATAATGTTCAAGCAAATCCGGTCTGCGCTCGTAGGTTTTCTTTAAACTCTCATACAGGCGCCACTGACGAATCTTTTCATGGTGTCCACTCATCAGTACATCTGGCACGACCATCCCTCGATAATCGTAGGGGCGTGTGTACTGAGGGTATTCGAGAAGGCCTGAAGAAAAACTATCATCTTGGTGGCTAGACTCCTTGCCAATCACTTCTGGAATCAGGCGAACCGTCGCATCAATCATGGTCATGGCTGCCAACTCTCCACCAGTCAAGACATAATCTCCTAAGGAAATCTCATCCGTCACCAAGGTCTTGATCCGCTCATCATAGCCCTCATAGTGACCGCAGATAAAGATTAGCTCTTCCTCTTGAGCCAAATCCTCAGCATAAGTCTGATCAAACTGCTTTCCAGCTGGATCGAGGAGAATAACGCGCGGATTTTTCTTTTCAATAGCATCAAAGGCATCGAAAATGGGTTGAGCTCGGAGCAACATCCCCTGACCGCCTCCGTAGGGCTCATCATCTACATGGCGGGCCTTTTCAGCATTTTCTCGGAAATTATGATACTGGATATCCAAGAGCCCTTTTTCTCGAGCCTTTCCAACGATTGAGTGCTCTAGCGGAGAAAACATCTCTGGAAAAAGGGTTAAAATATCAATCTTCATCGTCTAACCCTTCTAAGATTTCCACATCGACGCGGTTATTTGGAATATCAACATTGAGAACCACTGGTGGGATATAAGGCAAGAGCAAGTCACGCTTGCCTTTTCGCTTGACCACCCAGACATCGTTGGCACCTGGTTGCAGGATTCCCTTGATGGTTCCAATCAAGTTATCATCCTCATAGACTTCCAAACCGATAATCTCGTGATAATAGAATTCACCATCGTCTAGATCATTCAAATCTTCCTCAGCAACCTTGAGACTGTATCCCTTATATTTTTCGATAGCGTTGATATGGTACATATCTTTGAATTTAATAATGTCAAAGTTCTTCTGTTTACGGTGGCTAGCAATGGTCACCGTTTGGACAAACTGATCTTTTTCATCAAACAAGGCTAGCTCAGCCCCTTTTTTAAACCGTTCTTCTGCAAAATCTGTCACAGACAAGACTCGCATCTCACCCTGCAACCCCTGCGTATTGACGATTTTCCCAACATTAAAGTAGTTCATCTTGTCTCCTGTAGTCTCCTTCTTTCCATATTATTCTGACAACTCTTGAATAATAGCCGCAATTTTTTCTGATTCTGACCATTGTAAATAATGGTGATTCCCTCCTAAAATGAGTTTAGTATTGGAAGTCCAATATTCTGATTCTCTGTACTCTTTTTCTCTATAAGGCTGACAAAAAATAAATACAGGGATATAAGATTCTATAGATACATTCTCAAAATCTTCCTCAGTAATCTCTCCAGATATCTGAAATCCTGTATCTTGATTTTCCAACTCTGAACCTTTTTCTTGCATTATTTCCCAGATTTCTTTATTAATTTCAATGCTAAATGTTGCTTGAGTTAAGTTCTTAAAATAAAGTTCAGGACCATACTCGTCAATCAGCCTCATCTGCTCTTCCATTTCTGGATAAGGATTTTCTGAAAAATCAGCAAACATGACTTTTTTAGTTGTCGGTTCAATTGCTACTAAAGCCTGACACTTAATTGGTTTGTTGAGCAATTTGCAAGCTAAAATTCCACTCAAACTATGTACACAAAGTATATATTCAGAAATCGCCAATTCTTCAAGTACTTCATAAACCGCATCTGCAAGATTATCCAGATTTTTACCAGATTGGTCATGAATCGGACTCCTACCTGTGTTCGGAAAATCAATTGTCAAATAACCAATTGTAGGAGGAAGTTTTTCAAGTATAAGTGAAAAATTTTCATAACTTGGTAGCAAACCTGCGCCACTTAAACAAACTAGCATTTTCTTTTGTTTTTGATAAGTAACAGAGAGACTACCAATTTCTGTAGATACTTCAAACCTCTTCATAAAGAAATCCACTCGTTCTATATAATGAATTATTAAAAATCCTTATCCTTTATTTTATCACGTTCCAAAGATTTTCTCAAGTTGGAGGAAGAGGACATCAACTCTCGTCCCCCTTCAAAAATCCTTCCAAATCACGTTCATGCTGATATTTTATAGCCGCCTTTTTGTCTTTTTCAAAAATGGTCTTGGTTAGATCTATGTCGTTGATGGCCGCAATTGCGACAGTGTAGTGAATGATATCAGCCAATTCTTTTGCTAGTTCCTCGTTCGAATCTTGAACTCCTTCTTTTCGACCAGAGCGTCCATTTAAAACCTCAGCAACTTCTCCAACTTCTTCTACTAGCTTAATAAAAAGCCCTTCTTCTGTTCTAGATTGTCGGTAATGGTCAAGTAAATATTCCTCTAGTTGTCTAACTGTTAAATCTCTCATTCTTTCTCCTTGCAAAAAAAGCGAGACATTCGTCCCGCCCTTCTTATTTTTCGTCAATAACGATTCTTACTTTTTTGTCTTCAGTTGGGACAGAGTATACAATCGTTCTTATCGCAGAAATAGTGCGACCCTTACGACCGATTACACGACCCACATCGCTTTGATCAAGATCCAAATGATATTCCAAAAATTCTGGTGTATCTTCAATCTTGATAGTTAAGGCATCTGGTTGTGAAATCAAGGGTTTCACAATCGCAATAATGAGATTTTCAATCGTATCCATCTGTCAACCTACTTTAAACTTATTTTGAGAATTTAGAATCGTGGAATTTCTTCAATACACCTTCTTTTGAAAGGATGTTGCGAACTGTATCTGAAGGTTGAGCTCCATCAGCCAACCATGCAAGAACGCGGTCTTCTTTCAAAGTTACTTGGTTTTCAGCAACAAGTGGGTTGTAAGTTCCAACTGTTTCGATGAAACGTCCGTCACGTGGTGAACGTGAATCTGCTACGTTGATACGGTAGAAAGGTTTTTTCTTAGAACCCATACGAGTCAAACGGATTTTAACTGCCATTTTTAAAGTCTCTTTTCTTATTTTTTATTTCGGTGAAATAGCTGAGCTATTTAGCACATGTTCTATTATAGCAGATTTCTGGCAGGTGTCAAGAAAAAAACTTGACAGACTATAAAATTCTTAAACCATTTAGAAATTTGTTAGAATAGGAAATAAATGTTTGAAAGAAGCCATCCGTGAATACTATTTTATACTCAATGAAAATCAAAGAGCAAACTAGGAAACTAGCCGCAGGCTGTACTTGAGTACGGCAAGGCGACGTTGACGCGGTTTGAATTTGATTTTCGAAGAGTATTAGTTCTGTAAAAATTAACTTCTACACCTATAACGCTTATTCTGACAGACTTTATAACAGTCTAAGAAAAAAAGTAGAGATTCATACAGTATCTAGATTTTCCAAAAATTTTTTATCATCAGATATTATTAACGAAACTATCCAAACCAAATCCGATGCATTGCTTCAAAGAATTCTTTAGTTGTTTGACTATCAAGGACTTTTATTAAAAAATTTTTTCAAATAACTGCCATCTTGGCACATAAATACTTGCTTTCCAAATTCAAATGTGATATATTTATAACATAAAATTTAAGTGTGATATATTTATAACACAAAAAAGGAGTCTATCATGAAAAAAAGTCAAAAAATGCGTGGCCTCATTGCAATGATTGCCGTAGCTCTCTTTATTGATTTTATTGTTTTATTTGGTTCTAATCTTAGTTGGGGACCCAAGTTAGTTATTACTGGTATTTCAGTGTCAGGTCAAATTGTAGCTATTTGTAGCTGGCTACATAAGAGTCAGAAAGGTAAGGGAAAGACTATTTTTGACTTGTCTGCTAAGCTTTACACGATACTTTTTTTTGCAGCAAGCATTTTTTATACAGTAGGGATTTGGGTTGCGACCCCAAGCGTAAGTTCTGGTATTAAAGAATGGATTTTGGGAATTGGCCTCGTTATTGAAGTGATTTTATTTGTTTTTTTCTGTTTGAAAAATGTCAAGGAAACTCCGGACGAACGCTTTTATGCTAATTTAGCAAAGGCAACTAGCTTGATGTTTGTTTTTATACTAGGCGCACTGATGATCCTAGCAGTTATCATTGGGTATATGGGGGCTCTCACTCTTTACATGGGCCAAATATTTATTAGCATAGCTGCCTTGATTTGCATCTTTGCGGTTGTCTATCTTATCTTGGAACGGAGAGGATAAGCATGGCCAAAGAAAGCAAGATTATTACTAATCTTAAATCTGTTCGTGAGTCTACAGGCATGACCCAGCAGGAGTTAGCCGACCTCATCGGCATGCGACGCGAGACAATTCTGCACTTGGAAAATAACCGTTACAATCCTTCTCTGGAAATGGCTCTTAAAATTGCTCAAGTTTTTAATCTGAAAGTAGAAGACCTCTTTGAACTCAGACAGAAAGAGGAAGCATAATTCTTTTCGAGACCTAGTATTAAGTTCATTGATTAATTAGGAATTGAATCCAAAAGAAAAAATCCTTTGAAAATGTACTCTTTTAAAATATAGTAATTCTTTCGAATTAACGTTTACTAATTGTGATACTTTACGAGCTCTCTTAAGATCTGGTTCCCTAAATACTTTGAGTACACTTATGGCATTGTTGCACCTAAGCAAGCTACTTTCTGGTTGGCTCCTCTAAAACTACCTTGTCACTAATATTTGAAATCCACTTCCTTTTAAGGTACAATGGTAGAAATGAATTTTTGAGAGGATCAGAATGAAAAAACTAGCAATCCTTCTTTTACTATCCACTATAGCCCTAGCTGGATGTAGCAGCATCCAACGCAGTCTACGTGGTGATGACTATGTTGATTCCAGTCTTGCTACTGAAGAAAGTTCCAAAGCAGCTGCCCAATCTGCCAAGGAGTTAAACGATGCTTTGACAAACGAAAACGCCAATTTCCCACAACTATCTAAAGAAGTTGCTGAAGATGAAGCCGAAGTGATTCTCCACACAAGCCAAGGTGATATTCGCATTAAACTCTTCCCTAAACTCGCTCCTCTAGCGGTTGAAAACTTCCTCACTCATGCCAAAGAAGGCTACTATAACGGCATTACCTTCCACCGTGTCATCGATGGCTTTATGGTCCAAACTGGAGATCCAAAAGGGGACGGTACAGGTGGTCAGTCTATCTGGCATGACAAGGATAAGACTAAAGACAAGGGAACTGGTTTCAAAAACGAGATTACTCCTTATCTCTATAACATCCGTGGTGCTCTTTCTATGGCTAATACTGGTCAACCAAACACCAATGGCAGTCAGTTCTTCATCAACCAAAACTCTACAGATACCTCTGCTAAACTCCCTACAAGCAAGTATCCAAAGAAAATCATCGAAGCCTACAAAGAAGGGGGAAATCCTAGTCTAGATGGCAAACACCCAGTCTTTGGTCAAGTGATTGATGGTATGGACGTTGTAGATAAAATTGCTAAAGCCGAAAAAGATGAAAAAGACAAGCCAACTACTGCTATTACAATCGAAAGCATCGAAGTGGTGAAAGACTACGATTTTAAATCTTAAAAACAAAAAATACAGTACCCACTTTCGGTACTGTATTTCTTTTATCCTTATTTTTAAGTTAGATTATTAAAATCCCATATTTGGTCCATCCAGCCTTCATAGAAGTCTGGTTCGTGGCAGACCATAAGGATAGATCCCTTGTATTCTTTGAGAGCACGTTTAAGTTCATCCTTGGCATCCACATCCAAGTGGTTGGTCGGCTCGTCCAACACTAAAACGTTGTTTTCACGATTCATCAGGAGACAGAAGCGTACCTTGGCTTGTTCCCCACCTGACAGAACCTGAATTTGACTTTCAATATGCTTGGTTGTCAAACCACAACGGGCAAGGGCTGCACGGACTTCTGCTTGGTTAAGTGCAGGAAAAGCATTCCAGACAGCCTCTAGTGGTGTTTGACGATTTCCACCTTCTACTTCTTGTTCAAAGTAGCCAAGTTCTAGATAATCTCCACGCTCCACTTCCCCAGCGATTGGTGGAATAATACCCAAAAGACTCTTCAAGAGAGTTGTTTTCCCGATACCATTAGCACCAATAATGGCAACCTTTTGATTGCGTTCAAAGGTAAGGTTTAAGGGCTTCGTAAGAGGTCGGTCATAACCGATTTGCAAGTCCTTGGCTTGGAAGATAAAGCGGCCTGGTGTACGAGCTGGTTTGAAATCAAAGGATGGCTTTGGTTTCTCACTTTGGAGTTCGATAATATCCATCTTATCCAATTTCTTCTGGCGAGACATGGCCATGTTTCGTGTTGCAACACGCGCTTTGTTTCGTGCGACAAAATCTTTAAGGTCCGCAATCTCTTTCTGCTGACGTTCGTAGGCAGCCTCTAGCTGAGATTTCTTCATAGCATAGACTTCTTGGAACTGGTAGTAGTCACCAGAATAACGCGTCAGCTGTTGATTTTCCACATGGTAGACAATATTGATAACGTCATTTAGGAATGGAATATCGTGTGAAATAAGAACAAAGGCATTCTCATAGTTTTGGAGATAGCGCTTGAGCCAATCAATATGCTCAGCATCCAAGTAGTTGGTCGGCTCATCCAAAAGTAAGATATCAGGCTTTTCAAGGAGAAGTTTTGCCAAAAGCACCTTGGTTCTTTGCCCACCTGACAAAGAAGTTACATCCGTATCCATGCCAAAGTCCATGACACCAAGGGCACGCGCTACTTCGTCAATCTTAGCATCTAAGGTATAGAAATCACGACTCTCCAAACGGTCTTGGAGTTCTCCCACTTCTTCCATGAGAGCATCAACATCCGCTCCGTCTTCAGCCATTTCCATATAAAGGTCATTGATACGAGCTTCCGCTTTGAAAAGCTCATCAAAGGCCGTACGGAGAACATCGCGAACAGACTGACCTTCTTCCAAGACAGAATGTTGGTCCAAGTAACCAGCAGTCACATATTTAGACCACTCAACCTTCCCTTCATCTGGCAGCATTTTACCAGTTACAATGCTCATAAAGGTTGATTTCCCTTCACCATTAGCACCGACCAAACCGATATGTTCTCCCTTGAGGAGACGGAAGGACACATCTTCAAAAATTGCACGGTCACCAAAACCGTGACTCAGATTTTTAACTTCTAAAATACTCATTTTAATTCCTTATCTTGTTTTTATGTAATTGTTTATAGAGGAGCCAAGCCAGATAGCCACCCAAGGTATTGGTCCACAAATCATCAATCTCAAAGACGCGATTAAAATCAAAGAAAAAATCTAAGACTAACTGCGTACACTCAATTCCTAGGCTTATAAGAAAACTGAAAAAGATCACTTTTCTTGTCTTACGCAAATTTGGAAGGAGATAAAGGAGTTGGAAAATCAGAGGAAAAAGTAAGAAGACATTGAGGATATTTTGTAGAAAAAGCCAACATAATTGTCCTATGTCACTCACCTCACCCAGTTTCCAGAGAGAATTGAAAGGAGTCAAAAGAAAAACCAGGCGTCCAAGATGCTGAATACCTGGAGTTTCCACCCCCACGGGAGAATGTTCTTGAGGAGTAAAGCAAAAGTAAACGATACAAATACTATAGAAAATGACTCCCCAGACCAAAATACGATTATAAGTCTTCTTCATCATTAAGGATTGACTGCTGCGACTGCTTTCTGGCGGTCACGTTTCATTGTATTGGAACGCAATTGTCCACAAGCTGCATCAATATCTGTTCCGTGCTCTTGACGAACAACACAGTTAACCCCTTTTTTCTTAAGCGTATCATAGAAGGCCAGGACGCGCTCTTTAGGACTACGGCTATATTGGTCATGCTCACTAACTGGGTTATAAGGAATCAAGTTTACATAAGACAATTTCTTGATATTCTTGAGCAATTCAGCCAATTCCAAGGCTTGTTCTACTCCATCATTGACTTCATTGAGCATGATATACTCAAAGGTCACACGACGATTAGTTGTTTCGATATAGTACTCAATAGCAGCAAAGAGTTTTTCAATCGGAAAGGCACGGTTAATCTTCATGATGCTTGAGCGAAGTTCATTATTAGGTGCGTGAAGAGAAACGGCAAGATTGACCTGAACCCCTTCATTAGCAAAGTCACGAATTTTATGAGCCAAACCTGAGGTTGAAACCGTGATGTGACGAGCACCGATGGCCATTCCTTTATCATCATTGATAGTACGAACGAAATTCAAGACATTGTTGTAGTTATCAAATGGTTCACCAATCCCCATGACAACGATATGGCTGACGCGTTCGTCCTGACCACGCTCATCAAAGTATTTCTGAACCAGCATGATTTGCGCTACGATTTCACCGTTATTGAGGTCACGTTGTTTCTTAATCAAACCAGAGGCACAGAAGGTACAACCGATATTACAGCCGACCTGAGTGGTCACACAGACAGATAAACCGTAGTGTTGACGCATCAGTACTGTCTCAATCAGCATTCCATCTGGCAATTCAAAAAGATATTTAACTGTCCCATCAGCAGACTCTTGCACGATACGCTGTTTCAAGGGATTGACCACAAACTGGTCATTAAGCTTAGCAATCAAATCCTTGGAAAGGTTGGTCATCTCTTCAAATGACTGGACACGTTTACGGTAAAGCCATTCCCAGATTTGATCTGCACGGAATTTCTTTTCTCCCTGCTCCAAAACCCATTCCTGCATGGTTTGTCGTGTTAAACTATAAATTGACGGTTTCATTTCTTCTCCTTATTCTCTACTCACTTCTGACGAATGACAAAATGACGTTGTCCCTTATCCTCTTTCTGAGAATGCTGATCTTTCTGACGACGTCTATTTTTCTTATCTGCATTCGGTTTTCGTTTTGTTTGAGCCGGTTTCTTTCCTTTTCTAGAAGGTGTTTCTTCTTCCTTCTTACGTATTTTCTTGTCAAATGATGCTCGCTTAGGGGCTTCATTTTCTAAGACAAAATAGGCACAACCATAACTACAATACTCTAAAAGGTAGTCTTGTAAACGACTGATTTTTTCAAGTTTTTCTTCTGTTCGATCATCCTTGTAAAAACCTCGTAGACGAAGCTGTTCGTTGCTCCAGTCTCCCACGATATAATCAAACTTGGTTAAGACTTCTGAAAAACGCTGATTAAAAGCCGTCACATCAAAGGCATCCTTGATATTTTCCACCAAGGAAAAAGCTATCCCTTCCGTTTCGACCTTGTCCCCATGTAAATGAAACTCAGGACCAGGAAACTTGTTATAGTTGTATAATTCAGGTGCAATTTCTTTTCGCATAGATATCCTTTTTCCACGATTACTTAATACTTTATTCTACCATAATTTCTAGCAGTTAGCACGTTTCTCATAAAAATGAAAAAAGTCTGACGATTTTGTCAGACCAAAATAATATAACCTTAAAAAGAGAAGAACAATTCTTCCCTCCAACTATCATTATTTAGCAGCTGCGTACAATTCATCTACTTTGTTCCAGTTGATCACTGAGAAGAAAGCTTTGATGTAGTCAGGACGCACGTTGCGGTATTTCACATAGTAAGCATGTTCCCAAACGTCCAAGCCCAAGATTGGTTTTTTGCCTTCTGAGATTGGTGTGTCTTGGTTTGCTGTTGAAGTCACTTCAAGTTTACCTTCTTTGTTGACAACCAACCATGCCCATCCTGAACCAAAACGAGTTGTTGCTGCTGCAGTGAAGGCTGCTTGGAATTCTTCAAATGAACCAAATGTTGCATCGATTGCTGCTGCAAGTTCTGCTGATGGAGCTGTTTTTTCAGGAGTCATCAATTCCCAGAAAAGAGCGTGGTTCAAGTGTCCACCACCATTGTTGATAAGCGCTTGACGGATATCAGCTGGGATAGATTCTACATCAGCAAGCAGGGCTTCAAGGTCTTCACCAATTTCAGGGTGTTTTTCAAGAGCTACATTAGCATTGTTGACATAAGTTTGATGGTGTTTGTCATGGTGCAAGTGCATTGTTTCCGCATCGATGTATGGTTCCAAAGCGTCGTATGCATATGGAAGATCTGGTAAGATAATAGCCATCTGTAATACCTCTTTTTCTTTCTATATGAAAATGATAACGCAAACATTCACTTTTTTCAAGTTTTTTGCTTATAGATGAAGAAATCACTGAAATACTTTCTAATAATACTCTTCGAAAATCTCTTCAAACCGCGTCAACGTCGCCTTGCCGTAGATATGTTACTGACTTCGTCAGTCTTATCTACAACCTCAAAACAGTGTTTTGAGCTGACTTCGTCAGTCTTATCTACAACCTCAAAACAGTGTTTTGAGCTGACTTCGTCAGTCTTATCTACAACCTCAAAGCAGTGCTTTGAGCAACCTGCGGCTAGTTTCCTAGTTTGCTCTTTGATTTTCATTGAGTATAAAATAAGCAAATCACTAAGAAACCCACGACAAGATAATCCTGACGCGGGTTGTAGTTTCAAAAAAATGTCAATTGACCTGACTAGCAATCTGTAAGAGTGCCTTTTCAAAAAGGAAATTCTTTTCATAAAGACCAGTCTTAATCTGATAGTCTGTCTCAATCAAATAAGAAATAGCTTGCTTCAAAAAGCTCAAGGAAAGTCCTCGCGCATCTCTCAGCGCAAACTTAATCTGATAGGGATTTGGATTGCGTCCGAGAAAACTACCTAAACTACTTGCAATCTGCGATTCTGTTTGACCAGACTCCGCCAAAATTTTCACTTGGATAAAGGTTCGAAATTGTCCCAGCATGACTGCAATCAGTTTAATTTCATCTTCACCTTGCAAGGTCAAGTCTCTAACCAAGTCGCGCGCCTGGTCCATCTTTTTTGTCAGAATAAACTGAGTTAAATCAAAAATATTATCCTGTAAGGTCTTAGGAATTGCGTTGACAATATCCTCTTCTTCGATAATAGAGTCTTCCTTATAGGACTGTAAAAAGAGGAGATTTTTCTGGATTTCGCTAAATTGAAAACCAGATTTGATAAGTAGATTTTCAAAGGATTGCCCCACAAACTGCAGACCTTGTTTCTGACTCCACTTTTGGAAATACTGACGTAGTTCTTGCTCTTTGGCTTCTACTGCATCAAAAACCTTTGCATCACGCTTCAGTAATTTAACCAACCGTCTTTTGCTATCCAACTTTCCTTCTGCAAAGATTAACAACTTGGTTGTTGCTGAAGGATTGTCAAGGTATTCCTCAAATGACTTAAGCTCATCATCTGTCAAAAAGCGCTTTTTAGCAGTCGTGATATCGACAAAATGATCCAATATCACGATTTTCTCATCCGCAAAGAAAGGAAGGCTGACCAACTCCAGTTCTACATCCTTATAAACCACTTCTTTCATATCAAAGTAGGCAAAGTTGAGGTCTGCAGAATCATAACCAATCTGTTTCAACACTTGACTCTTCATAACTTCAAACTGACCCTGATCTGCCCCTGTAAAAAGGCTCAGGCTAGGTAAATTTGATAAAGTCAACTTCTGGCTTTCTTCAATAGCTAGCATCTTCTCTCCTTTCTTCTGATTTTTTAATGAATTTAATCAATATAGCGCAATTTCCCACGGAAATCTTCTAGGCTCTCGTACCCTTTTTCCGCCATGATTGCTTTTAGTTCATTGGTAATGCGGTCAAAAGCACTGACGCCTTCTTTGTGAAGGGTGGTTCCCACCTGCACCATACTCGCTCCACAGAGGATATGTTCAAAGGCATCACGACCAGTCAAAACTCCACCTGTTCCAATGATTTGGATTTGAGGATTTAAGCGTTGATAAAAGGCATGAACATTAGCTAGAGCAGTTGGTTTAATATACTCGCCACCAATGCCACCGAAACCATTTTTAGGCCGAATAACGACAGACTCATCTTCTATATAAAGGCCGTTTCCGATAGAGTTAACACAGTTGACAAACTTGAGCGGGTACTTGTTGAAAATAGCTGCCGCTTGGTCAAAGTGAACAATATCAAAATACGGTGGCAATTTAATTCCAAGAGGTTTGGTGAAGTAGGCAAATACTTCTGTCAAAATCCGATCTGTTGTCTCAAAATCATAGGCAATCTGAGGTTTACCTGGAACATTTGGACAGGAGAGGTTTAGCTCTGTCAGACCACGAAACTCACTCTCTTGGACTTTTTTCAATATAGTATGGGTTTCCTCTGGAGACATACCAACTAGAGATAAGAAGAAAGTTCGGTTTGGCTCTTTTTCTTGCAAATCCAAAAGATAATCCAAATAATAGTCTAAGCCATTATTTGGCAAGCCCATAGAGTTGATAGAACCAAGTGGAACATCTTGATAGCGTGGCTCAGGATTCCCCTGACGAAAGTCCAAGGTTGCTGTCTTAGTCACAAAAGTTCCTGCCGCTGAGTTTTTAACGCCCTCTAACTCTGCTATCGTCATACAAGCCACACCTGCTGCATTCATCAAACAATTGTCAAACTCAAAACCAGCAATTTGCGTTTTCGTTGATACCATGATTCTAATCCTCCGGATTCCTTTTATTGCTAATATTATACCACATTTTCAGATTTTCTCTTTAAGAAAGGCATTTATAAGAAAAACGTTCGTTTTTTATCTATTTTCAAAAAATATGAAAAACTAAATTGAGTGAATTTTTAGAAAATTTTTGTTTTTCTCTTTACAGCTAAAAAAAATTCTGCTATAATGACTCACATAATTAAATTAGAATTTAAGGAGAACGATATGACATCTGCTAAAGAATATATCCAAAGCGTGTTTGAAACTGTGAAAGCTCGTAACGGGCACGAGGCTGAATTCCTCCAAGCTGTCGAAGAATTTTTCAACACTTTAGAACCTGTATTTGAAAAACACCCTGAGTATATCGAAGAAAATATCTTGGCACGTATTACTGAACCAGAGCGCGTGATTTCTTTCCGTGTTCCTTGGGTTGACCGTGATGGAAAAGTTCAAGTAAACCGCGGCTACCGTGTTCAATTCAACTCAGCTGTTGGACCATACAAAGGCGGACTTCGTTTCCACCCAACTGTAAACCAAGGGATTTTGAAATTCCTCGGATTTGAACAAATCTTTAAAAACGTCTTGACTGGACTTCCTATCGGTGGAGGTAAAGGTGGATCAGACTTCGATCCTAAAGGTAAAACAGATGCTGAAGTGATGCGCTTCTGCCAAAGCTTTATGACTGAACTGCAAAAATACATTGGCCCATCACTTGACGTACCTGCTGGTGATATCGGTGTTGGTGGACGTGAAATTGGTTACCTTTACGGTCAATACAAACGCCTTAACCAATTTGATGCTGGTGTCTTGACTGGTAAACCTCTTGGATTTGGTGGTAGCTTGATTCGTCCAGAAGCAACTGGTTACGGTTTAGTTTACTACACTGAAGAAATGCTTAAAGCTAACGGTAACAGCTTTGCTGGTAAGAAAGTTGTTATTTCAGGTTCTGGTAACGTAGCCCAATACGCTCTTCAAAAAGCAACTGAACTTGGTGCAACTGTTATCTCTGTATCTGATTCAAATGGTTATGTCATCGATGAAAATGGTATCGACTTCGATCTTTTGGTTGACGTTAAAGAAAAACGTCGCGCTCGTTTGACTGAGTATGCTGCTGAAAAAGCAACTGCAACATATCACGAAGGTTCTGTATGGACTTACGCTGGAAACTATGATATCGCTCTTCCATGTGCTACTCAAAACGAAATCAACGGTGAAGCAGCTAAACGTTTGGTTGCTCAAGGCGTTATGTGTGTATCTGAAGGTGCCAACATGCCAAGCGACCTTGATGCCATCAAAGTCTACAAAGAAAATGGTATCTTCTACGGACCTGCCAAAGCTGCCAACGCTGGTGGTGTAGCCGTTTCAGCCCTTGAAATGAGCCAAAATAGTCTTCGCCTCTCATGGACTCGTGAAGAAGTTGATGGACGTCTCAAAGATATCATGACAAACATCTTCAACACAGCTAAAACAACTGCTGAAACATACGGTCTTGATAAAGACTACCTTGCAGGAGCAAACATTGCTGCCTTTGAAAATGTAGCAAACGCTATGATTGCACAAGGTATTGTTTAAGACTCATTTGCTTAATCCTCAATCGCTACGATTGGGGATTTTTATGTTGAATCCAAAAAAACTCACTATTAACAGTGAGTTTTAACATCAGAATTTATTTTACTTTCATTAGGGCAGATGACAAACATTCAACAATCTCATCAACTGCTTCATCTATGTTTATAGTTCCTTCATCATTCAACATCATGGGAATAAGATAAGAAAAACTCAATGCTAAAATGTATCGAACAATTCTTTCATTTGACCAATTTAGAATAAGTCCCTTTTCTTTAAATTGATTTAAAACAGGGCTAATTGGTTCTATTATAGATTGAACAATAATATTTCCTAACTGGATAGAAAGATTTTTATCAATAAAAGAACGCCCCAAGAGAATTTTAACATGCATTTGATTCTCCTGAATGAAAAAGAGCCTATCTCGAACAATACTTTTTAAAAAGAAGGGAAAAGTTTCTTGATCTACTGTGAATTTTTTTTCTGAGAAATCCGCAATTACTTCTGGAATAACCTGTTCTAGAAAAGTAGATAAAATGGCTTCTAAAATACCTTCCTTTGTTTTAAAGTAACTAAAAACAGTTCCTTCTGACACTCCAGCTCGTTCGGCAATAAGGCTGGACGTTGTATTTTCAAATCCCATTTCTGAGAATAATTTTAAGCTTGATAATAATACTCGACGTTGTTTCAAGCTCAAGTTGCTAACTTCTAACGTCTGAGCATACTTTTGTTCTAAACTTTCCATCGCTAGCACCTCTCTTCTACTCTCTTACTTTTACGACTTTTTTACCTCGACTGTGTCCCATTTTCAGACTACTATAGGCTTCTCTAACTGACTTTAGAGAAAAGTCATACACTTGATCAATTTTCAGCTGAACCTTCCCGTCTGAGACCATTTCAGCTAAAGTACTAAAATCATCATATGTGGAATGTCTCGGACCAGTAAACTGAGCACCTTTTATCATAACATAGGGCGAAGGTACTAATGTTCCAATAGCTGTCCTCTTCAAGCCTAAACTAAAAGCCAATCTAACATAATCAGATCCATAACAATCCAAAAATTTTGTGATAGGCGTTGGACTAGCTGATAGAAGAGCCTTCTTGATATTCTCTTCGTAACTTACTGGTATGGCACCTAAAGACTTCAGATACTCTGCATTTTTCTTACTTGCTATTCCAATCACTGTCGCCCCCTTAGCAACTGCATACTGTACTGCAATACTTCCAATACCTCCTGCTGCAGCTGAAATAACAACAGTATCTCTTGAATTTAAACCGATTCTTCTAAAAGCCCCACCCACAGTTAGAGCAGCTACTCCCATAGTAGCTGCGTGAGTCATGTCGATCATCTCTGGTTTCAATACAATTTCTGATTCATTGACACAAATTTCTGTTGCTAAAGCTCCCCTATTAGTTCCCAAACCAGGATCGCTAATCATTGTTCCAAACACCTTATCTCCTACTGAAAACCTAGTTACTTCATTTCCAACTTCTGTAATAACTCCAGAAAAATCTCTCCCCACACCTCTTGGAAATAAAGATGATTTAGATTCAAACCAACGACTTGGTTTCCTTAATTTCGTTATAAAAGATAGAAATCGAAGGGGTTTCGCTCCCTCAAAAGTTTTATAATCAATAGGATTTAAACCAACAGCATGAACTTCTACTCTCACCTGATTTACATCCAAGGCTGTAGAGTCTATCTTCAGCAAATCCAAGACCTCTTCGTTACCGAAACGACTATACTCTATTGCTTCAACAACCATTTTCTTTACTCCTTAATTTCACAAAAATTGAGTGAACACTCATTTTTATAAATTATACTCTTAATTTGTAAGAAAATCAATATTATAGTTTGATAACAATTTATGACATGATACAAATATCCATCATTTCTATTTCCCAATATGATTCTTTCAATCTAACTCTCCTCACTTTTAAAGAATACTAGCCCCCTTTTTGCCCCATTTGTGCCCCATGAAACACAAAAAGAAAAACCGCTACTCTTACGAATAGCGGTTTAATCATGTTTTTAAGCTACCAATGTAGTTGCTCTATTATTTAAGAGTAACTGAAGCTCCAGCTTCTTCCAATTTAGCTTTAAGTTCTTCAGCTTCTGCAGCTGCAACACCTTCTTTGATGACACCTGGTGCACCATCAACAAGTTCTTTAGCTTCTTTAAGACCAAGACCTGTGATTTCACGTACAACTTTGATAACGCCAACTTTTTTGTCGCCTGCAGATGTCAATTCAACGTCGAATGAATCTTTAGCAGCACCAGCGTCAGCAGCACCAGCTGCAGCAACAGCTACAGGAGCAGCTGCAGTTACACCAAATTCTTCTTCGATAGCTTTTACAAGGTCGTTCAATTCAAGGATTGAAGCTTCTTTAATTTCAGCAATAATGTTTTCAATGTTCAATGCCATTGTTATTTCCTCCAAATATGTTTTAAATTTATAATAGATTTTCGTAGCTAGGCTACGCTGCGTAGCTTAAAATTAAGCTGCGTCTTCTTTGTTGTCTGCAACCGCTTTGACTGCAAGAGCAACGTTGCGCACTGGCGCTTGAAGTACAGAAAGGAGCATAGAAAGAAGTCCTTCGCGGTTTGGAAGAGTTGCAAGTGCAAGAATCTCTTCTTTAGATGCGACAGCGCCTTCGATTGCACCACCTTTGATTTCAAGTGCTTCAGCGTTTTTAGAAAAGTCGTTCAAGATTTTCGCTGGTGCGATAACATCTTCGTTAGAAAATGCTACTGCAGATGGTCCAACAAATACAGATGCAAGATCTTCAAGACCAGCTTTTTCAGCTGCACGACGCAAGATTGAGTTTTTAATAACTTTATACTCAACTTCGCTTCCACGAAGCTCACGACGAAGAACTGTATCTTGCTCAACTGTCAAACCACGAGCGTCTACAACAACGATAGATGCAGCAGCTTTCATTTTTTCAGCTACTACGTCAACTAGTTCCGCTTTTTTAGCAATAATTGCTTCACTCATTAGTGTGTTCACCTCCGTTATTATTTTGCTTGGGGAATTTTTCCAAAAGAAAAACGCGCCCAAACCTAGACACGAAAGTACAATACGCTTCTTTTTACATGATACGTTTTGTCCTCGGTAGGATACTTATGAGTCGAGCTCCCCTACTGTCTTAGGCAGTTTTTTCAAACCGTATATAAGTATAGCATAGTCAAAAAAAGAATGCAAGATTTTTGCAAACTTTTTTTAAAATTTTTTCGTGATTTTTCTTTTAAAGTTCTACTGTTAGGACTTGACCTTGCTTAACAACCTGTTGTCCGGCAATATAAACATCATCTACATCACTAGATTTAACTGCATAAACCAGATGAGAAAGCATATTTTCTTGGGGTTGGAGATGGATTTTTCCCTGTGGTTGAATAACGAGAAAATCTGCCTGTTTACCTACTTCCAGACTTCCTATCTGTTCGTCCATTCCAAGAACCTTAGCACCTTCGATTGTCAGTGCCTTGAGGACTGTTTCGATAGGAAATTGGCTAGCATCTCCATTTTTCATCTTCTGAAGAAGGGCTGCAGTTCGTCCTTCCTCAAACATATCAAGGTTATTGTTGGAAGCAACTGAATCTGTCGCAATTCCTACTGCCACTCCCGCTTTTTGGAGCTGGATAATTGGAGCAATTCCTGATGCCAGTTTGAGGTTACTGATAGGATTGTGGGCGATAGCCACTTGAGAAGTTACCAAGCGTTCAATTTCTCGCTCGTTTAATTCGACCCCGTGAGCAAAGACAGACGGATGATCTAAGTAACCCAGTTCTTCTAGAAAAGCAAGGGGACGTTTGCCGTATCGTTTCAGGAGAATGCCTGACTCCTCCTTGGTCTCTGCCACGTGGATATGGATTGTAATATTCAGTTCTTTTGCCATATCTAAGCTTTCTTCCAGTAAGTCTCTATCACAGCTGTAGGGAGAATGTGGGGCTACCATCACCTTGAAATTTGGATTTTTATATCCAATAATCTCCTCAATGATTGCTCGAGTTTTACTTATCGTCTCAGCAGTTGTTTCTGCCTTTGAAGAAAAGAGGGTCGGTGAAAAATAACAACGCATCTTGGAATCTTTCACTTCCTGATAAATACGTTCAATATCCACACCATTGGGATTATACATATCGTTAAAGGTTGTTGTACCTGACTGGAGCATCTCTGTCAGAGCTTCTTTAACTGCCTTGGTAGTCATGTCGGGTGTAAACTCAGCTTCTGCTGGCCAGATATAGTCATTGAGCCATTCATGGAGATTGCTATCATCTCGAATCCCTCTCAAGCCTGTCATAGCAGAATGGGTGTGGCAATTGACCAATCCAGGCATAATCCAGGCTCCCTGATAGTCTATAATCTGCTCAGCTTGCTCTAAAATCTCTGGCTTCTCTTGACCGACATAGACAATTTGAGAATCCTTAACTGATAAGATTCCATCCAGATAAACATGGAAATCTTGGTCACAAGTCACGATATTTACATGCTGATAGACTTTCATTCTAGGCTCCTTTTCTATAAGACAATTTACAGTGAATAATTTTTCTAGCTATTGTAACAAAAAAGTCACCCGAAGGCAACTTTTTTCGTCTATAAAATTTCAAAAGAGAAAGGCTTATTCTGAGCTAAAAGCTGCAGCTTGCTGCATTTGATAATACTTACCCTTTCGAGCCATGAGTTCCTGATGGCTCCCATACTCAACAATGTCGCCATCCACCAAGACAAGAATCAAATCCGCATCCTGAATGGTTGACAAGCGGTGGGCAATGATAAAGCTTGTACGCCCCTTCATGAGTTTAGCAAAGGCATCCTGAACCAGCACTTCTGTCCGCGTATCGATGGAAGAGGTTGCTTCGTCTAAGATAAGAATCTTAGGGATAGATAGAAAGACTCGGGCTATGGTCAAAAGCTGGGCTTGACCGACAGAGAGAGACTCTCCAGCATTTTCCAACTTGGTATCGTATCCCTGTGGTAACTGTTGGATGAAAAAGTCTGCATTGGCTGCTTTGGCAGCAGCAATCACCTGCTCCCGACTGGCATCAGGATCTCCAAAGGCAATATTGTCATGAATGGTCCCTTGCTTGAGCCAGGTTTCTTGGAGCACCATCCCAAACTGCTGTCTCAATGATGCTCGGGTATAGTCGTAAATGGAACGACCATCCAGCAAGATATCTCCTGAGTTAATAGGGTAAAAACGCATGAGGAGATTGATAAGAGTTGATTTTCCGGCACCTGTCGGACCAACGATGGCTACCTTGCTACCAGCTGGGATATCGATAGACAAATCCTTAATCAATATCTTCTCAGGATGGTAGCCAAAAGAAACCTGTTTAAAGGAAATAGCTCCCTTAACCTGGTCACTTGTCAAGACTTCCTTACCTGTTTCAGCCACCTCAGGACTTTCTAAGACAGCATAGACACGCTCTGCACAAGCTAAAGCACTTTGCAATTCGGCTAGCACTGAAGAAATATCGTTAAAGGGCTTGGTGTACTGTTGGACATAGTTCAAAAAAGTCACTAAACGTCCGATGGTCAAGGTGGACCCCATCATGATACGATAAGCTCCTACTCCAGCAAGAAGAGCGTAAATGAGAGCATTGACAAAGCGGGTCGAAGGATTGACCGTTGAGGAATAAAAGATGGCTGACTGCGAATAACCTGCATAGTTGGCATTCGCCTCGTGCAGTCTTTGGATAAAATCTTCTTGAGCATTAAAGGACTGGATAATGGTCTGCTGGCTCAACGATTCTTCAATTAATTGTGTCTGAATCCCCCTCGTCTCTGTTTGCTTCTGGAAGAGATGATAGGATCTCTTGGCAATAAAGCGTGAAATTACCATAGACAGTGGCGTCAACAGCAAGACCAAAAGAGTCATGAGGAGATGAATTTGAATCATGGCTAGAATGCTGACTAAAATCATCAAGACACCAATAAAAAATTGGTTAAATATCATGGTCAAACCAGCTGCTAACTGCTCGATGTCTGTGGTCACACGACTGACCATCTCTCCACTTCCTTGACGATCCACAAAAGCAATCGGTAACCGATGAAGCTTATGTATGATTCGCTCTCGCAAGTCTCTGGTATAAGAGAAGATTAGGCGATTATAGAGAAGAGGATTGACCCACTGTACAAGGGTATTTCCTATGACCACCAAGATCATTTGGAGAAAAATCTGCCAAAAAACTGGTGAAGAGCCCGTCACTAGGACTTGGTCGATGACCTGTCCGATTAAGATTGGTAGGTAAATCGATAAACCAACCTGGGCAATAGTTCCTAGAAAGGCTAGAAAAAGAAGGAAGGGATGACTTGCTAAATCTTTGGCCAAACGTGTGAATGTTTGATTTGCAGTTTGTCGTCTCATGCTAGTCCTCCTTTCCATGTTGGGATGCATTGATTTCTCGATAGACTTGACTGGATTTCATCAAGTCCTCGTGCTTGCCGATAGCTAGGAGCTCCCCTTTTTCCAAGAGGAGAATCTTGTCTGCCATCTGAAGCGTCGAAGTCCGTTGAGAAATCAAGATTAAACTTGTATTTGGCAGGTTTTCTCGGATAGCTTTCAAGAGCTTAGACTCAGTAATAGTGTCCAGTGCTGAGGTCGCATCATCTAGGATGAGAAACGGAGTCTGGCGCAAAACTGCTCGTGCGATGGACAGCCTTTGTTTTTGACCGCCCGAGAAATTTCGCCCTCCTGCCTCAACTAGGGCATCCAAGAGTCTTTCCTTTTCACTGACAAAATCCTTTGCTTGCGCAATTTCCAAGGCCTGCCAGAGTTCTTGGTCAGATACTTCTTGATCTAAACCTAGAGTCAAGTTGGAACGAATAGTTCCCTTAAAGAGTTCGACTTTTTGAGGCACATAGGCAATCCAATACCGCCACTGCTCAAGATTACGAGGACTAGATCCATCTCGATAAAGGTCTATACTCCCCTTGTCTGCTGGATAAAGTCCAAGGATGAGTTGTACTAAGCTTGATTTACCAGAACCTGTTCCCCCAATAATACCAAGGATTTGTCCTTGAGTCATATCAAAGGAAATGTCTCTCAGAGAAGGCTGGGCCGCATCAGGATAGGTAAAGGTCAATTCTTGGACTTGTAAAACCTGATCACTGGTAGCTTGCTTTTGTTCTAATTTTGAATGGATGTCTTCTGGAGCTTCGGCAAAGACTTCCTCAATTCGCTTAGCTGAGATATAGGACTGATTGAGAGAATTTATCAACATGGCTAGCTTGACCAATTCTACCAAAATCTGTAGGAGATAGTTGATAAGGGCAATGAGAGCACCTTGACTGAGCAATCCTCCTTGAATTGAAATATATCCCTGCCAGATAATAACGAGGAGAGTTCCATTAACAATCAGATAGGTCAGAGGTGTTAATAAGCTAGACCAGAAACCTGTTTTTTCTTGCAATCTGGCATAAACTTGGTTAAGGGTCTGAAAAATCTGTAACTCTCGTTTTTCTTGTCCAAAAGCACGAATAACCCGCATACCTTGTAATTGCTGGCGCGTTTCTTGAACCAGTTGGTCCGTTTTCTTTCTGAGAACACTGTAGAGAGGATTAATCAGTCTAGAGAGCCCTACAATAACAATGGTCAAAATGACAACCATGACCAAGAACCAGAAAGTCAGCTCAGCTGAGATGCGATAAGCCATAAAAATGGCACCAAAAACGATAATAGGCGCTCGTAAAAAGAGACGCAGGAATTGATTAATCCCAGTCTGAATCTGGTAAGTGTCCGAAGTCAAGCGAGTGACCAAGCTAGAAGTTGTCAAACGGTCTCTGCTGTCCTTAGGTAAAGATAGAATGTGACGATAAAGATCGTTTGTCAATTCCTTGGCAAAACCTACCGCTGCCTTAGCTGAGTAAAACTGGGCTATTAAGGCCACTAAAACACCAATCACTGCAAAGATAAGGAGCAGACCAATCTGCATCCAGAGATGTCCTTGATTTCTCTGGGGCAAGGATTGGTCAACAATCCCAGCAATCACCATGGGAACCAAGAGCTCAAACACAGCTTCAAGTAGCTTGAACAAAGGTGCTAAAATCGATTCTCTGATGTAGGGTTTAAAGTAAGATAATAGGTGTTTCATAAATCCCTTCTATTCGTTTTCTAGAAATGAAGAAAGTGGGAAGCACCCACCATCTCTGATTTATTTGTTTAAGTAAGGTAGTAGATAGCCATAGCCTGCTTCTTCCATCTCATTCTTGGCCACAAAGCGCAAGGATGCAGAATTGATACAGTAACGAAGGCCACCTAACTCACGCGGTCCATCTGTGAAAACATGACCCAAGTGAGCATTCCCCGACCGAGAACGAACCTCAATTCGCTCCATTCCATGACTGAGATCCTTGTAATAATGAATCAATTCCTTGGAAATCGGACGGCTAAAACTTGGCCAACCACAACCTGAGGCAAACTTATCCTTGGCAAAGAAGAGTGGCTCACCCGTCGTAATGTCTACATAAATCCCTTCTTCAAAAATTTGGTCATAAGCATTACTAAACGGCGCCTCTGTATCAGCTTCTTGGGTAACACGATAGGATTCTTCAGATAAACTGCCCTTTAATACCTCTTGACTAGGCTTTTCATAATTTGCTGCGTCAATCAATGGCTTATCAGCATCGGTCACATCGATATGACAGTAACCTGAAGGATTCTTCTTAAGATAGTCTTGGTGGTAATCTTCAGCCAGAATGTAGTGGCGAAGTTTCTCCACCTCTACTGCAATCTTTCGCCCAAGCATGCGCTCCTGCTCCTGCACCACTGTGTAGATAGCTGGCAAGTCTGCTTCATCCTGGTAATAAATCCCAGTTCGATATTGGCGACCACGGTCATTCCCTTGTTGATTGACTGATAATGGATCAATAACACGGAAATAATAAAGCAAAATTTCTCTGAGTGATACTGCTTTCTCATCGTAAATAACTTGAACCGTTTCTGCATGGTCTGTTTCCTTGAGCAACTGGTAATTGGTCGTTTCGACTTGCCCATTAGCGTAGCCAACACTGGTTGCTAGCACTCCAGAAATGCGTGAAAAATACTCCTCTAAACCCCAAAAACAACCACCTGCTAAATATATTTCTGCCATCTTCGTTTCTCCTTTACCAAGTTTTTAACTAATACTCTTCGAAAATTAAATTCAAACCACGTCAGCTTCCATCTGCAGCCTCAAAACAGTGTTTTGAGCAGCCTGCGGCTAGCTTCCTAGTTTGCTCTTTGATTTTCATTGAGTATAAACTGCTTTTCAAAAAAAGGATAGGAAGCCCTCTGATCAAGAGTTTCCCCATCCTATCTTCTATTCTTTATTTTGCTTCGACACGGACACCTTGGGTATCAACTTTCAAGTCATGAAGTTTTCCTTTGAAGGGTTGCTTTTCCAATTCTGCCTTAATCGTTGGCATCTTGTCGTGAGAAGCCAAAACCATAACTGTCGGCCCAGCACCAGAAAGGTAGGTTGCATAGGCACCATTTTCTTTGGCTACTTGCTTAATCGTCGCAAATTCTCTCACCAAGTCCTGACGATAGCGCTCGTGGAAGAGGTCGCCCTCGATTGCTTGCCCAGCGGTCACCATGTCTCCTGCCAACAAGGCTGCAACCGCCACATTGGCGATAGAACTAGCCGCAACAGCTTCCTTGTAAGACAATTTCTTAGGCAAGACGCCACGGCTGTCTCGAGTACGCAATTCATAGTTTGGAATGTAGGCTAGAAAATCACATTCTGGGAAGTCTGCTACGATAGCAGAAACTTGCCCTTCAACGGAACTTGCAATAACGAGATTACCATAAATGGCTGGAGCCACATTGTCAGGATGGCCTTCAATCTTAGTCGCTAACTGCAATTTTTCATGATCAGACAAGTTGAGCTGGCCCAGTTGGTTGGCTAGTTCAATCCCAGCTACAATAACCGAGCTGGAAGAACCCAAACCACGCGCCAAGGGAACATCACTAGTCATTTTCAAACGTCTTGGTTGCAGGTCTGGTACAATTTGCAAAGCGATTTTGAGCAAGAGATTACGCTCGTCATGTGGAATCCATTTGCCAATCTGGTGTTCAATCAACCACTCATCTCGTTCTTCGCAGACCTCAATTTGAAGATACTTGGTTACAGCTACACCGACCGAGTCAAATCCTGGCCCGATATTGGCACTGGTTGCAGGTACAATAATCTTCATCTTATTCTCCTAGCACCTTGAAGGTATTCAAGAGGTCGAATTCTGAAACCTTCTTCAATTCAGCTGAGACATTTTCAAGCTGGGCTTTATTAATCTTGTGTGTAATGATCACAACACGCGCCTTGTCACCTTCTTTTCCATCTTGGAGAATTTGCTTGAAGGAAATATCTTGGGCATTAAAGATTTCAGCCAACTTCAAGACCTGACCTTTTGAGTCTGGAGCCAAGATTGAGAAGTAGTAGTTTGCTTTAACATCCTCAGGGTTTGCCAAGACCAAGTCACGGCTGTATTCGTTGAAATCTTTACCAATGGTTCCATCATTCAAGCGACGAACGATACGGACAATATCCGCCACAACACTTGTCGCAGTTGGTTTTTGACCAGCACCTGGTCCATAGTACATAGACTCACCAATACCGATAGATTCTACAAAGACAGCGTTCATTACGCCATTCACACTGGCAAGTGGGTGTGCTTTAGGTAGGAAGGTTGGAGTTACTTCTGCAGCAATTCCTGAAGGAGTTTCCTCGATTGAACCAACCAATTTCACTACATAGCCAAGTTCTTGAGCTACAGCTACGTCTTCTGGTGTGATGTTGCGGATTCCTTTGTGGGCTACATCGTCAAATGCAACCTTCATGCCAAAGGCAAATTGGCTCAAAATCACCATCTTGTAGGCTGCATCAATCCCATCTACGTCATTTGTAGGGTCACTTTCTGCAAATCCTAGACGTTGCGCTTCGGCAAGAGCATCATCGTAAGACCAGCCTTCTTCGACCATCTTGGTCATCATGAAGTTAGAAGTTCCGTTGACTACTCCAAGCACGCGCGTGATTTTATCAGAAGCCAAGGAATTTGCTAGAGTGCGAAGAATTGGAATCCCACCAGCTACTGCTGCTTCGTAGTAAAGTGCTACCTTGTTAGCTTTAGCGATTTCTAACAATTCTGCACCATGGACAGCCAAAAGGTCCTTGTTAGCAGTAACAACATGCTTTCCAGCTTCCAAGGCACGAGTGATAAAAGTCTTAGCAGGTTCGATACGCCCCATCAATTCCACTACGATAGTAATACCTTGGTCTGATAAAATGTCATCTACATTGGTTACAAAGTTAAAGTCATTCCCTGCTGCAAGCAAGCGATTCTTTTCATCTTCATCCTTAACCAATACCTTAGCAACTTCAATTTCTGAATGTGCTGATTGATTGATTTTTTCTCCATTTTCCTTTAGGAGGAAAGGCACACCACTTGCAACGGTACCAAATCCTAGTAAAGCAATTTTAACTGTCATGTTTGTCTCCTCGAAATTTTCTAATATAGCCATTATAACAGAATTTTGTGAAAATTCCTATTATAGTAAATCACTATTTCAATCTAGAAAAGAAAAAACGAATCAGACGATTCGCTCTTCTTAAAATCTGAAAATAACTTTCCAGAAATGATTATCCAATTTTTTGCAGATTAAGTACTGCATCGTGATTCATCAATACTTGACCATACTCTTGTAAGACTGAGCGACTGATATCACTATCGTCCGCAAACTCGCGCATACGGGCCAAAAGCCAAGCTGGATATGGACTTGGATGATTTTCAATATCCACTAAAATGGTCAAATAATAGCGCTCATTCATCTTGTAGAGTTCAGAAGTTTCCATCTCAAAAGTCACTGTCTGAGCAAAAGACACCAAGTCAGCCAACTTAGCAAAAGAAAGGATGTAGTAGATGTAAGGTTCTTTCTTGCTCTCAGCTTCTTGTTCAGCCTGTTCCTGCTCTTCTTCCTTGGCTTCGACTTGCTCTAGAGATTGAATGGCTTCGATATCGTCCTTGGTTTTATCTGCGATGCTTTTTTCCAAGGTTTTGATAAATTCATCTGGCGACATTTGAGCCAATTCTTCCATATCTGGTAAATCCGATAAGTCTTCAAAATCTAGATTTTGGTCAATCTTGGACTTGGTTACAAAGACATCTACCTTATCAGGTTTTGGAGTCACACGGAAGCTCAACATGCCTGTATCCAAAAAGCTCTCAGGCATCTCTAACTCATCCAAGATAGCATAAAAGAACTCTTCTGTTTTTTCTTGAGGAACGAGAAAGTCAGCAATCTCCATGCCACGATCCATTAAATCCTCTAAAGACATCGTGATTTTCAAAGTTGTATCACTAATTTGTTTCATTTTCATTGCTAGTAACCTCATACTTTCAGTTCTATCTATTATACTAGATTTTTACGATTTTATCAAAAGAAGGCTCCTCTGTCGGGATAGATTTTCCATAGGGTAACTTCTCAAAGTATCTTCCACTTGCCTGACCGAAGTGGAAATTAGTCTAAAACGGATTTTTATGGTGGAATTCAGTGTGAGACGTTTGAGTTAGAAATAAGGCTCACTATGACAAAATATAAACATCTTACCCTTTCAGACCGTAACGATATCCAATTAGGCTTAGAGCGCGGGGAAACCTTCAAAGCTACCTGACAATCCATTCTAAAAGACAAAACTACTGTTTCCAAAGAAGTCAAACGAAACAGACAGTCCGAGAGTCTACATACGATAACCTTCCTTGTCCTCTACTCGACAAAGCTCCCTTTATCTGTAACGGTTGCCCTAAAAGAAGACAGAATTGTGGCTATAAGAAGATTTTATACCTAGCTAAACAAGCTCAAAAACAGTACGAACAAACTATTGATGAAAACTACATTTCTTATTACACTATTGCTTCCAGCATCGTCATGTTGATTGCCAGTGTCCTGAGTGGAGCTATCAACGTCAGTATTCCACGTCTCGGCTACTATCTCGGTAAGAAAGATTACGAATCTTATAAAAATCTTCTGAATCAAGGTGCTTCCCTCTTTTATTTCCTTATCATTCCAACCAATATTGGGATTATGGTATTAGGAAACTACCCAGCAGTCATCTACTCTTCTGAAAAATACCTCGAAGCAGGTACTGTGACTAGTGTCTTCGCTTTTCGTACTATCATTTGGGCCATTGAATTAATCCTTGGTAAACAAATTATCTTCATCAACGACCACGAAAATCGTTTAACAGCCTTTTACTTCCTTGGTGGTGGAGCTAATATCCTATTCAACAGTCTCTTGTATTTCAATAATATTTTTGCACCAGAGTACTGCATTGCTACTACTATTATTGCAGAAACTGTAGTTGTTCTACTGGAAATTTACTTTATCAAGAAACATAAGTTGCTTGATTTAAAAGAAATCTTTATTACCTTAACACGCTATACTATTGTATCGCTCGGATTTATTCCAATCTACTTAGCGTTTAAATTCCTTTTCCAAATCAACTCTTATACAGTCAACTTCAATATGGTACTCATGGTTCTCGCGACTGTTGCGACTTGCGGTATTTATTATCTCTTGACGCTATTTCTTACCAAAGATAAAACACTCCACTATGCACTCAATCTTGCACTTGCAAAGATTAAAAGAATCCCCTGCTAATAGACTATTCTACTAGCAAGGGATTTTTTCATTATTCCTTTTCTTTCTTGTTGGAAATACTTGGATCTACAATTGAGTCCTCTTTTTGTTTTTCTTGTTTATCTTCCTTATTCATATTTTCTGATTTATCAGTCAAAGTAGACGTTTCCTGTTTGTTTATAGAATGATTTGGCTTCTTATCAGCAGTAACTACTTGTTTCCATACACCTTCTTCATTAACTTTATAACCATCAGGTGTGGTAGAATTTTTCAATAAGGAACCATCTGCTTGGAAATAGTACCAATTACCATCAACCTGTTTCCAGCCAGTTTGCATCGCTCCTGTTGAATCAAAGTAATATTGATCACCATTGACTTTTTGAAGACCAACCAACATGATGCCATCTTCAGGATTTAGATAATACCAGACGCCTTTGTCTTTTATCCAACCAGTTTTCATGGCTCCATTTGATTCAAAGTAACGGTAATGATTATCAAACCATCTCCAGCCAGTCTGCATGGCTCCAGATGCACTAAAGTAATATTGCTTGCCATCTACTTGATTGAGGCCAACCAACATAATGCCATCATCAGGATTTAGATAATACCAGACGCCTTTGTCTTTTATCCAACCAGTTTTCATGGCTCCATTTGATTCAAAGTAACGGTAATGATTATCAAACCATTTCCAGCCAGTCTGCATGGCTCCAGACGCACTAAAGTAATATTGCTTGCCATCTACTTGATTGAGGCCAACCAACATAGTGCCTTCCTTAGCTTCAAGATAATACCACTTATCATGATCTTTTAGCCAACCTGTTTGACCAATTCCTGAATCAGAATAAAAATACCAGTTCTCCTCAAGTTTCTGCCAACCAGTCTGCATGGCTCCACTTGTACTCAAAAAATAACGCAATCCACTAATCGTATGGGCACCAGTCTGCATGATACCTTCTTTGTCCAAATAGTACCATTTTTCATTATCCTTAACCCAGCCAATCTTCATCGCACCAGAACTTGAATAGTAATACCAGTTATTATCCATTAATTTCCAACCAGTTTGCATCGCTCCACTTGTGTTTAGATAGTAACGAATTCCACTGATTTCTTGATTTCCGGTTAACATGATACCATCTTTGTCTAAATAATACCATATATCTTTATCTTTAATCCAGCCAGTTTTCATTGCTCCAGATTCTGTATAATAGTTCCATTTTCCATTGACAGAAACCCAGCCAGTCTGCATCACACCTTCTTGATTAAAGAAATAAGTTGTTCCATTTATAATTTTTTTACTAAGTGAAGGGACTCCATTCTCATCGTAATAATACCATTTTCCTAACACTTTTTTCCAACTAGAAGGTTTACCATTAGATTGAAGGGCACCATTACTAGCAAAGAACATTTTTTTGCCGTTAAACTCGTGCAATCCTGTTAACATTTTTCCTTCTTTATCAAATAAATATTTTTGTCCAGAAATTTCCACTAATTCATTATATTTCCGAGCCCCTGTAGAGGTAATATAGTACCAAAAACCGTCTTTCTTAAACCAACCGGCTTCTTGCATGCCTCCATTGTTGTTTAGGTAATACCAATTTCCATCAAGCTTTTCTCTAGAATCTTTCAAATGCAACCATTTGCCAGCTTGCATTTGTCCTTGTCCATTAAAGAAATAATAAACACCGTCTATTTTTCGCCAACCAATCGTCATTTCTCCATCGAACAAGCGATATTTCCAGTAACCTTCTTCTTTATACCATTTTTCTCTAACCGTCGGTATATCGGGGAAAACTTTCGAAACATCAGTAAACCCTTCTTCATCTATATCAAAAACAGTCGCATCTTTTGTATGACTAAAAGCTTTTACTATTTTTATATTCTTTTCTCGTAGTAGAGTCCTAGTAGATTCACGATTAATATCTGATCCACTTGTCTGAACAACAATACTTGGTAATAAATTATTAATAAAGTTAACTGTATTAGAAATGTTAGCATCATAGTGATGATTCCATTTCATCATGTCTACTTTACCAATTACAGGACCTAACTTATCTTCTGCTCCCTCAGCATTATCCAAGTCTCCACCAAGATAGATTCTCTTACCTGCTACTTTCACAACTGCTACAATTGAGTTAGAATTGTCATCAAATACCCTTTTTAGATTTCCGTTGCTATCATACTCATTTTTATAGTTATACAGCTGAATATCCATGTCACCTAAAGTAAAATGACTATCTTTATCTGAGATATCTTGTATTAATTTTACACCACGTTCAGTAGCAGTCTTTACAGCATTATCGTAATTATAAAGATTGTCCCACAACCTCCATTTTGTTGTAATACGTTCATCAGCGTATCTTTTTAGATAAAATCTATCAACAGGATAATGTTTTAGTACTTCATCAGCAGAACCAATATGATCACTGTGGACATGAGTACCCAAGATAAAATCTAGCTTTTCAACACCAACTTGTTTCAAATGACGGAACAATCGATCCTCTAAAACTTGGTCATTGTCCATGGTTATTCCCCACCTATCTGGATAACGTGGGTTACTTCCATCTGGGAAATCATAATCCTCACCCATATCAATTAAAGCAAAGTGTCCTCTGCTTTCTAAGAGAATAGCATCACTCCCTGACTTAGATTTTAAATTAATAAAATGGATTCGATTACCATCCCCTGCGGAAATGGTATCCGCATCGACTGATGATAATTTGGTAGCTATAATTAAAGTGCATATGAGAAAGATAAATAATATTAATTTTCTTTTCTTTAAATTCTTCATTGTATGTCACACTTTCCTTTATCATTTATATAAAACATAATTTTAACCCATTTTCATATCAAGCTTTGTATATGAATTGTACTGTCCTGATTTTCCAAAATAAACAACCAAAAGATTCGCTCTCTTATAAGCCTGTGCTACTTCTCTATCTTGCGATAAGCTTTAATACTATGACTATACCATTCTTGCATTTCCTTTGATGGTGGTGTCATATAATCCCCATACATCTGGGTTAAAAAGACATCATAATTTTTAGGAATTGGTAACATTCTTCCCTCAAACTCTGTTAAGATTAACTCTTTGAAAGTATTTATTTGGAAAACACCCTTCATTCCCTCTTTATCAACTCCAACCATTCCCTCATATTTCGGCTGTTCTACAACACTATTCTTAACTAACTTATCTATTTTCTTATAGAAGTATCTCGGATTGACAAATCGTAGGGCGTACCAGCTACATAATCTTAGAAAATCTTTTAATTTGCTATCACCGTGAACTGCGCGTGATTTTTTGATATAGGCTAGTTGACGAAGGGCTACATACTTATAACTCTTATCGACAATGCTCAAGTCTGTAAAGCGATCAATTGGAAAGACATCGATAAAGAGACTGGTGTCATGACGCTTGTACTTAACATGGTCTTCGATAACGGTAGAAGTATCTAAAATCGATGCAAAATTATGGAAGTACCAAGAAGAGGTGTCATAAGAAAGAACCTTATAGCGAGGATGATCTTCTTCCTCAATAATCTTCAGTAAACGCTCATAATCTTCACGATAGAGAGAAATATCAATATCATCATCCCATGGAATCATACCTTTGTGGCGGATAGCTCCAAGCATGGTTCCATAACTTAGAAAATAAGGAATATCATGTTTCTTACAAGTTTCATCAATATAGTCTAGCAGGGCTAGTTGAATTTCTTTAATTTCTTCTTTTTCTAAATACTGCATCCTAATCCTCCAATTTATAAGCGTGAAATTCATGACTGTAGAAGCGTTTTTCTTCTGGTGGTAGGGTCATATAATCTCCATAAAATTGTGTCAAAATAGTATCAAATTTTTCAGGTGCTGGAAGGCTTAAATTTTCAAAGGGTAAATCAATTGTTTTATCAAAGGTAGCACTTGGAAAGACTTCTTTTTCCTTAAATTTAGAAGGGATAAAAGCCATATACTGCCCATTATCACGACTATATTTTTGAATTTCTTTCTCGATTTTATGTGCGAAATAACGAGGAGAAACCGGTCTAAGGAGAAACCAGAAGGCTGTTCGTATACAATCTTTTAAAAGGCTATCCTTATAGACAATATTTTTGTGTTTACTGAAAGATAGAAGTTTGAAGCTTTCCAGCTTATAACAAATATCAATGACCTTAGGGTCATCAAAGCGATCCATAGGGAAAATGTCGATAAAAACACCTGACTCATAGGTTTTTGTATTCCGAGTATCAATAATTTTAGTTGTACTGTCTATTATTTTGATAAAGTTGTTAAAGTAGTTCTTATCAGTTTCTAAGGAAAGGAGATTATATTTGCTTTTTTCCTTTTGAAAAATGTTTATAAATCGTTGGTAGTCTTCTCGAGGCATGGACAGATCAATATCGTCGTCCCAAGGAATAAAGCCTTGATGACGAACTGCCCCAATCAGAGTCCCGTAGTTAATAATATAGTTGATATTGTGCTTTTTACAGAGAGTATCAATATAATCCAAAATTTCTAATTCAATTTGTTTGGCATCTTCAATGGTTAGTTGTTTCATTCTAAACTCCTATGATCTTTTGAATTTATTTTTTAAGGCTAGGGCATGGTTTAAAAATTCATAGAAAATGCTATCTTTTGTGAAGACAAGTAGACCAATATAAGAGATGGCTGATAGCAAGACAATCAAACCAGTATTAATCAAAAATGGCAAATTAATGACCATATCCACAGGATACAAGAAATTAATCAGGAAATAAATTCCTACAAAGGAAAGTGAAAAGATCGAGTATCGAACAGTATAGCTAAAGATATGTCCCAAGTGAATAAGTTGTTTTCTATGGATGAAAATGAAATAGAAAACAAGTAGAGAGGCCTCTGATAGCATAGTTGTCAGTAAGTAGTATTCAGGAGCCACGATATGGTTGAAAAAGAGGAGACTATTTAAGCCCAAATTGAGTAATCCTGCAAAGACTGTATAGACTGTGATACGTTTTTCATAGCCATTTGTAAAGAGAATTTGGGAACCAAGAATGGTATCTAAAGCCAGGATAATCGTACGAAAAGCGAAGAGAGAGGTTAAGATACCACCTCCGATATATTTTTCACTACCGTAAAGTAGGATGGCATTTGGTCCTAAAACCATGAGTCCAAAACTCAGTGGAATGATAAAGAAGTTAAAGATTCGACTTCCTCTGTTTACAAGTGCGACATAGGCTTCCTTATCGCCTTTTCCTAGATAGTAACTGAGACGAGGCACACTCACTCCGATAGCTCCTGTTACAACACCAGCTATAACGGTAACAATTCGTTGAGCAATGGTATAGTAACTAACATTGACATCAATCCCTGTTTTAACGAGGAAGAGACGATCTAAAAAGGTGAAGAGCATATTTGCATTGGCAAAGACCAACATGGCTGTTAGAGGGAGAAAGAGCGGTTTAAAATCACTTATGTGAATCTTAACAAGTTTAATGTCTCTTTTAATCCAAAAATAACTAATCAGATAGTTAATCAGCGTCGATAAACTCATCACGAGTGTGTAGACAACAATATCGTGGTCATTTTTGACAAACAGGAAAATAGAGACCAGCATCAGGATACGGATGAAGGCAGTCTTGTAAAAGAGAAAACTGTAATTTTCCAGAGCTTCATTGACCCACTCGATTGAAAAAATCTGGGCAATGAGTTGAATCCCCATAATAAGGTAAACCTTTTTGACGATTGGATTATCTGTAAAGAAGAGAGGATAGACTAGGATATAGACAGCGGTGGTCAAAATCGTACAAGCTATGCACAAATAAAAAAGACTAGAGAAGGTTCTATTCAGATCTTTTTTGTTATCCTTGACATTACTAATGGCCCGTAAACCGTAGTTATAGACCCCATAAGTTGCAAAGGGTAAGAAAAATGACAAAATTGTGTCGACTGAGTTGAAGTAACCATAGTCAGTTCGGTCCAAGACACGCGCGACGTAGGTACCAGTTAAGATGGGAAAAATAATATTCAAGACACGAATTCCCATGTAGGATAGAGCATTTAATTTTATACTTTTCATTCAATTTACCTCGTTTTTCATTATATCATAAAGTTAGTTAAAATAACTCTTTTGTTTTCAACAACTAGTCTTTAATTATTTTAAAAAATTTTTAGGAAATCAAATCCTCAAAAGTTTAAGATTAAAAACTAACTTTTTGAGGATTTCAAATAAAATTTATCGAACTTTAACTAAGGACAAATATATCGTTAAAAAAGCAAAGAACTCCAATTGGGATTGAAAATACAAAAATTATTAAGTCTTAATTATTTAGTTACAGTTCGATAATTATAATAAGATTGAAAGTTTATGATTTATATCTTTCATAGAAGTCTTTTCAATTAACTTTTAAGTAATCTTTGAATTGAGAATCTAACGGATTTGTTGATATTCTTTACTAGAGGACTCTCAGTGACTACCATCTTCTAACAAGACAACAAAATAGACTCCATAATATCTATAGGGAAGGTACCCACTACAAATATTATGGAGCCTCAAAATCGACTCTTCTCCAACTTTAGAGACACGATGTATCAGGATGCTTATAATTTAAAGGTTGCTACACCGAGGATAGAGCGATTTAAGTTTCGAAGAATTTGAAGACTTTGTTCAAATTTCTTATAACGAGTCACTCCATATTCTTCAACAAGAAGGACTGCATCTCTTTCTAAAAGAGATGGTACATCTTGTAAATCTACAAAATGCATTCCTTTCAAAGTCTCTTGATTTTGTTTTAATTTATCTAGAATAGCTTTATTTGTGCTAACAATAGTCAATTCTTGTCCAGAATTTTTGTATGATAGAATATCTGCTAGATTAGCAATTGTTGTAATCTCTGTTACAAAATCAATTTGATACTGAGAAAAATCACCTGCTCTATTGATTGTTGGATTAAATAGATAAATCAATACATTTCCCATCACAACCAAAATCACACAAGCTACTCCAATAACAGCTAAACGAAGAATCAGATTCTTGACATTTAATCCAAGCGCTGTCTCACCGTTTGCGTTCAATTCTTTAGAGTTGATGGTTTCCAATTTTTCAATTTTCACGTTTACATAAGTATTTTTAAATTTATCAACCAGTGCATCAATCTTTTTCTCTAACAAGTCATTGGCGTCTTTACTTGGTGTCAAAATTTTCACACTAACCCCTGCATCGTCAATCATAGAATAGACGGTCAATTTTTTCCACCAATAGTCGCTTGTAGAATTTTTCAAGGTTGACTCTGTCGTATCCAATTCACTGGCAATTTTTTTCAACTCACTCGGTTCTACATCATTGAAAAGATAAGCTCCATTTAAATTCCCTTCAATTAATTTCCCATAAAAATCACTATACCCACCAATTTGATGATTCAAAATCGTTTTGGCTGAATCTTCCGGAGGTGTAATTTTATAGCTGATATAAGTTGAATAACTTGTTGTGTCTTTGACAGTGTTTTTATTCTTAACTGCTTTAATTGTAAATGGTACAGCAATGATAGCAAATAAAGCGATGAGAGCTAGAATATTTGCTTTTCGTTTTTTGTATAGATTTGCAAACAAATCAGCTACCGAATAATGTTCAAACATGATTTTTTTCTCCTTTGTGTAGTAGATACTGGTTTTCTTTTGTAAGCATTTTCGCTACGAATATAATCACAAGAACAATTCCCCAGAATTGCATTGTAAATAAATTGAAGAAACTTTCTGAAAAGCTACTTCTTGGCATAAAGAATAGATTATTCAAGATGAGTAGGGACAAGGCAAATAGGATTGTTCTTGAACGATAGGCTACTTGCAGCATGGCTATGAATAACATGCCTAGCAAGAGACTAAGTAGAAAGACTCCTATCATACCATAGTCGGTATACAACTCCATAATATAGCTACTTCCAATACCATGTCCTTTCAAGTATTCCTTGTTCAAGACAAGATAGGATAGATTATGGGCATAACTATTACTATCAATAGCTAGTTCCACACTATTGGTTGTATGTTCAAAGGCTTTTCCTCCGAAAATGGCCCCTAAACTTCCCCTTGCAAAATAATCAATAACAGGACCAAAAGTAAAATTGCGTAAATCTCGGTAAGGGAGGCTACTGTTAAATAGAAAGCCTCGAGCCAAAACACCAAAACTGGTTCCTTGTTTATAGATAAAGTCAAGCAGGATATCCCAGAAACCTGTATGTGAAACCTGGACATTATCCCGTACATAATTGAGTATTCCCATCGCTAACATGAGAATAGGAGAACCTACAAAAATCGCTAACTTTTCTTTAAATCCAATCCATTTTCCCTTTTCTGTTTGCTCCCGCATAAAGTAATAAACAAAAGCAAATAGAATACTTAAAATAAAGGGATTGCGTGTCCCGATTGCCAAATGAATGGTATTAGCTGCAATAAAGGAGACAAGCACTGCTGTTGCCTGCAATTTCTTTGGCTTAGTTGCCAAATACATACACATTGCATAGACTGTAAATGTTGATAAGATATAGGTAAAATAAGGCAGTTTACTTTCGAAATTTGCATAGTAGGCATAGTAGGACGTCTGCGAGCGATACAAGAGCCGTTCAAATAACCGAAGTAGATAGAATGGATAGGTTAGAAGAAAAACTCCTAGCGATACAAAGCGCAACCGCTTGATGTAAACCTCTTTTAGAGAACTTCCTATCGTCGGTACTTGTATTTTCTTTCTAGCTATAAAATAGCGAGCTAGGAGCCCCCCTGTGGTCAAGCCCAATATCGAAACCATGACGACTATAAAGGCAAAACGATATGCTATGGGATGATAGGTATCTAAAGCACCATCCCTAAAGTAATCAATGGTCGGCCTTGATACTAGAAATACAAAAATAGTTAAAAAGAAAATAAAATGGATTAAGTAATACTTGATATCATTCCAACAAGCAATTGAGCTACTAACCAGTAGGAACAATAAAGTAGAAAGCAAGCTAACATTGTTATTATTAAACAGATACACAATTCCACTTACTAGCGTCAAGGCATAGCTGACTATGGTCAAACTAAATAATAATCGTTTTCCATCAATCACTTGCTCACCCCCGTTCTAATGTAATTTTTTAGATTTTTCAATATTTTTCAGTAATAAGAATCGGTATAAGGAAATATTTATGAATAGAGCCAAAGCACTAATTCTTCTCCCCTTACGGAAAATTGGATTCCTAAAAATAGCAAAGGCATGGCCTTTTAAGAAACAATGAATTTGGGAAAAGGCTTCAAACTGTTTATACTGATCATCTAGCAACATCTTATCCAGAATAAAGAAGTGGGCATAAGCCAGTCTAAAGAAAGCAACCTCTTTCAAGTCAGGATAGTTTTTCATAACTTCATTATAAAACTTTTGGTAGATATCAATATAGGCTAAATCCTTCTCTGCATAGGGTTTAGTCGTAATACTATCCCCTCTATGGAAATAGTAATAATAGGGTTTGGTATTAACAACGTACTTCTTGGCCAACTTGATCAAATCAAAATGATAATAAGCATCTTCATAAATCAATCCCTTTGGAAAGGATAGGGCAGTTGCAATCTCTCTCTTGATTAGCTTATTGCAGATCGTTCCAGGTATTTTTTCACCTATGAGGTATTCCCTCAGAAATCTTTGAGAATCACAGACAAAATAATCATCCTGATTGGCTGACTGCGGGCTCTCATCATTAGCATAGACATTCATGACACCACAGCTCGAAACATCCGCATCTTCTTGAATTAATTGCTCATATAAGCTCTGAATCATTTCTGGATGGATATAATCATCTGAGTCAATAAAAATCAGATAATCTCCGTGAGCCTGCTTCATCCCATCATTTCGCGCTTGTGACAAGCCTTCGTTCTTTTTATGAAGCACTGACACCCTATCATCTTGTTCAGCGATTGCATCACACAAGCGACCACTTTCATCTGTTGCACCATCATCAACAAGAATAATTTCCAGATTTTGATAGGTCTGCTTCTGAATGGAAGCTATCGATTTTTCTAGGTACTGCGCCACATTATAGACTGGCACAATGACACTAATTAATGCAGTTTCCATGCTACTCCTCTAATAGTTTTTCTACTTGTTCGATTTGTTTGGCAATTGTAAATTGCTGAATGAATTGGCTAGCCTCATTGACATCGAAGTTTGAGGCAGAAGTCATGTAGTCAATAATTGCCTGAGCCGCCTCTTGATTGCTCTCAATGATTTGTCCAAATTGTCCTTCTTGAGATAACTCCTCAGCCCCTCCGACATCCGTAGAAACAAAAGGAAGTCCTAGACTCAAGGCCTCTACATACACTCCAGGAAAGCCTTCTTGTTTAGACATAGACAAGAGAACTTTCATCTTAGATAAATACTGGTAAGGATTTTTTTGATAACCAAGTAAATGTACATAGTCTTCAAGCTCATACTCTTTGACGCGATTTTTTAGTTCCTCCTCCATGTCACCAGCCCCTATGAAGTAGAGATGATAGTTTTTTCCCTCTTGGTGTAATAACCGTATCACTTCCACCACACGGTCAGAACCCTTATTTTCCTCAATCCGTCCGATAGTACAGATACTTTGAGGCGCTATCTCGATATTTATCTTCTCTTGAGATTTTTCTAGAATACTCTGAAAATCATATCCATTGTAGACCGTCTGTAATTTCGAAGCATAGTCTGGATAGACTTCCTTGATAGAATTGCTGGTTTTATTCGAAATTCCTACAATGGTATCCGCAGCATCCAACTGGCGTCTATGTGACTCCCTTTTTGAGCTATCCTTAAGAAATTCTTCGATACTTCCATGAATCCAAGAGATTTTCTTGACTTCTTTTCTTTTAGAGAACAAAAGTGGAGGATTCATAATGGTAAAAGAAACTTCAACATCATAGTCATCTTTCACAAGCAAACGACGGGTCAGTCTTGGAAAATAAATTCTCATCCTCCACAAAAGAGCTCGTAACCATCTAGCTTGGCGATAATCCTGAAGGGATTTTAAAATGCGTACATGCTTGGGAACAGATTCGTATCCTTTATCAAAATGTTCCATTTCAAGAATATCAATATCATACTTTTCTGGATCTAGATTTGAAACAATGGTAGATAGAATCTTCTCTGCTCCACCCCCGAGAGAAAAAGACCACATAAAAAATAATATTTTTTTCTTAGCCACCATATTCTCCCTTGTATTCTGTATAAGACTTATCCATATCAGCGATGACAGCATCATGATGTGGTAGCTGCTTATCTGCTGGTGGAGGTGTCATGTAGTCTCCAAAAGCAGTGCTTAGATAGGCATCATATCCAACTGGAATGGGCATCTCTGTCTCTTCAAATGGCAAGAAGAGATTATCTTCAAAAGATGCGATTTGGTACTTATTTCTCATGTAGCCAGGCCCTGAGCATAACTCCGTGATTCCATCGCTCTCAGCCAGACTGTACTTGGTCATTTCTTTTTCAGCTTTTTTCCAAATGCGATAACGGAGTGATTTTGGCGTCAAACCGAGTAAAATGCAACTTCCCCATTTCATAAGTGCGCCATGCTTTTCTGGAATAGTTTGCGCACAAAAAAGGGAATAAATCAGTGCCCAACGAACCTGTTTCTTGCGCTCAGATGGATTTTTCGGATAATAATCCAAAGGCAAAACATCCAAAGCCAAACCATGTGGCAAATCTAAATCTTGCTGATAAGGCTTGATACAGGTAGTTTCTTTGTCACGAATTGTAATAAAAAGATTACGATCTACAAAATCCTTCTTACTCTTTGACAAGAAATAACGCTCATCTGCATAACGAGGCCATAATTCTGCTAACTTTTCATAGTCCTTACGGGGCATGAAAAAGTCTAAGTCATCATCCCAAGGAATGAAGCCCTTGTTTCGAAGAGCTCCAATAGCTCCACCCCCACAAAGATAGCAGAGTAAATCATGTTCTTTACAAAATGCTACAAAATATTCAGCCATTTCTAGACTACGAGCCTGAATCGCTTTCAAATCACTCATGTCGCTCCTCTTCTTTTAAAAACGGGTTATATCGTTTTATTATATCATAAAAAAGCATTAAAAATCTATCGTTGGGAAGGAAAAAAGCTTAATCCACTATTATAACTAGCTGATTAAACTTAAATTTCCATTTTTTATTTTATCTCATTCCCATCTGGGCTAATTTTGTTTGATATTTATTTTGATCAACTAGAAGAGCTTGACCACCATAAACATCATAGGCATCAACCCAATCTCCAAGTTCTGGAACAGTAAGCTTTTCAATACCATTTTGGATTCCTTCTAAAACCGGTAAACCATTTGTCAATAAGAAGGTATAAGGAGCATTAGTAGAAGTCATAGCAAATACCTTTCCAAGTGCTTCTGATCCAGTGAATAGTTTTGTTGGATCTTTAATTTGCGTAAAAATAGCTGATATCACTTGTTGTTGCCTCTTTGTACGACCATAATCCCCCTCGTCATCATCACGAAAGCGAGCGTAGTTAAGTAGAGTGGAGCCGTTCATCTGCTGTTTTCCAACCTTAATAGTTTGAGTAGGAGACTCTGTCTCTGTAGCATGAAGATCGTCTCCAACAGTCGCTTCAGTAAGAGTTTTTCCATTCAAAGTTGAAAATTGAGCATCAATAGTAACACCATCAGGGAACAGAGTGTCAATAGCAGTTGCGAAGGCCTGGAAGTCTACCAAAGCATAGTACTTAATGTCCAAGTCAAAATTGTCTTTTAGGACTTTTCGGACCATTTCTGCCCCTTTTTGACCTTCTTGTTCACCTAGTTCATAGGCTACATTTAATTTATTATCTGTCTGTTTCTTCCCTGCAATCACCTTACTATAACCGTCTATATATACTAAATTATCACGCATGAAGCTTACCATCTTCATTTTCTTATCAGAACCTCCAACATTTAAAACCATGATAGAGTCCGTACGTGTTTCAGCACTATTTTGGCCAATGCGTCCATCTGTTCCCATGATAAGAATATTGGTTCCATTTTTTGCATCTTGCCCATTGAACACTTCTACTTGAGCTGCTTTTGCATTAGCAGGTTTGTCAGGCGTAGTGGCATTTTGATATCCTCTTAAGAACATGAAAATTATCCCAAAGGATACACATGCCAAAATTGCAAGTAATCCAACAAGAATACGACCTAAACGTAGTTTTCGTTTCTTTTTCTTTACTTTTGGAATAGGAGCTAATTTTTGGTATTTCTTAGAACGACTACGATTACCATAAGATGGTAGCGGAAAATTAGAAACTGAATCCTCCATTACCTTCTGGACTTCTGTAGCTCCATCTGCAATTCCTCTACTACCGCTATTTATCTTGGTCTGAAGATAATCAAATTCCTTTTTCTCTTTTTCATTTAAGTAATATATATTCTTAAATAGGTAATCATAACGCAACTGCTCATGATGACTTAAGGGATTTTCTTTACTCATCTTCTCTCCTTTCCGTGGTCTGATATTGGATAAATAGGATAGGCACCCAGAACTTTATACTGGATTCCAATCGCTTCTAATTCTTTTTGGGCAAAGTGGACCAGGTCCTTATCAGTATAGTCCACATCAATAATGAAAAAGTATTCGCCCAGTGCTGTCTTGAGCGGACGGCTTTCAATCTTTGTCAGATCAATTCCTCGCCAAGCAAAGGTCGAAAGAGCCTTGTAGAGGGCACCTGGAAGGTTGTCAGGTAAGGTCAAGGCCAAACTCATTTTTTCAGTTTGTGCTTTCAAGGGAATCGCTGCACCTTCAGCTCCTAACACCCAGAAACGTGTGAAATTGGCTTCCATTTCCTGAATATCCTCAGCAATCAGTGCTAAGCCATATTCTTCAGCAGAACTTCTAGGTGCAATGGCTGCATAAGGCTGGTCTGGATGTTCGGAAATAAAACGGGCCGCATAAGCTGTACTAGCTGTTACCTCGATTTGAGCCTCTGGATATTGTTCATCGATGAATTTCTTACCTTGAGCCAAGGCCTGTGGATGTGAAAAAATCTTTTCAATCTTATTATGACCTGGAACCACCATCAACTGCTGATGAATAGGCTGAACGATTTCTGCAACTGCTTGGATGCGAGCCTGATGAAAAAGGTAGTCTAAGGTTTCATGAACACTACCCTCGATAGAATTTTCAACTGGCACCACAGAATAGTCCACCAAGCCTTGCTCATAGGCCTTGATGACATCTGTAATGTTGGCAAAGGCCTGCAATTCCTCCTGAGGAAAAGCTGTCTGCACAACGTGGTGTGAAAATGATCCCTTGGGACCTAGATAAGCAATTTTCATCTCAGTTCCTCTATAATTTCTTCTGGGCTTAACTCGGTCACATCCAAAACCCGACTGGCTACTTCCTCATACCAAGCCTGTCTTTCTTGGAAAATAGCTGCTAATTCTTCCTTGCTATTATTTAGAAACAGCGGACGCTGATTGTCCTTATCAGCTGATATGCGTTGGTAGAGGATTTCAAAATCAGCTTTCAGATAGATGTTATCAGAATTGGTCTTTAGTAAGTCACGATTTCGCTGAGAAATAACCACTCCCCCACCAGTTGACACAACTTGATTTGTTTCTAGTAACTCAGCTAGGACTTCTGATTCTATCTTACGAAAAGCCACTTCTCCCTTTTCAGCGAAAAAATCCGCAATGGACATTCCTAAACGCTTCTCTATCAGAGCATCCATATCAAGGTAATTAGGGTCCAAGCCTCTTGCAATAGTCGATTTACCAGCCCCCATAAAGCCTAATAACACCTTAGCCATGAATCAAGCTCTCCAAATCATCAAAGAAGCTAGGGTAGCTGGTATTGATGGCTTCTGCACGGTCAAGCTCCACTTCTCCATCTGCAACCAATAGAGCTGCGATAGCCGTCATCATACCAATTCGGTGGTCTCCAAAAGTATTGACTCTAGCACCGTGAAGAGCTGATTTTCCTTTGATAATCATTCCATCTGCTGTAGGGGTGATATCTGCTCCCATGCTATTTAAAGCGTCTGCCACAACCTGAATGCGGTCGGTTTCCTTAACCTTGAGCTCCTCAGCATCCTTAATAATCGTTACACCTTGAGCTTGGGTCGCCAGAAGGGCAAGAATAGGCAATTCATCAATCAAGCGTGGAATCAAGGCACCACCAATCTCTGTTCCTTTCAAGTCAGAAGATTCAACAGTCAAGGTTGCAGATTTTGCGACTGGATCAATTTCAGTTATTTCTAGTTTTCCACCCATGGCACGAATGATATCGATAATACCTGTACGCGTTTCGTTGATGCCCACATTCTTAAGAACCACACGAGAATTTGGAACAATCAAACCTGCGACTAACCAAAAGGCTGCACTGGAAATATCTCCTGGCACGACCACCTTTTGTCCTGTCAATTTTTGTGGCCCTTGGACTGTGATTTTCTTACCGTCCACACTTAAACGACCACCAAATTGTTGCAACATATCTTCAGTATGATTACGGGTGCATTCTTTTTCGATAATAACGGACTCCCCCTGGGCCTGCAAGGCTGCAAACATCAAGGCTGACTTGACTTGGGCAGAGGCAATTGGCAACTCATAATGAATAGGTCTTAGGTTTTTCGTCCCTTGCAAACGCAAAGGAGGCAGGTCTCGTGCAGTTTGCCCTGAAATGCTGACGCCCATTTTTTTCAGTGGAATAGTCACACGATCCATAGGGCGTTTGGATAGACTGTCGTCTCCGAACATCTCTACTTCAAAATCTGCACCAGCAAGGACACCTGAAATCAGACGAATCGAGGTTCCAGAATTTCCCATATCAAGGGCATTTTGCGGCGCTTTTAAGCCATCCATGCCTACACCTTGAATGGTAATAACCCCATCTTTGTCCTCAATTTCAACACCAAGGTCACGAAAAACCTGCATGGTCGAAAGAACGTCTTCACCTCGCAGAATATCATAAACCTTGGTCTCACCCTCAGCCAAACTTCCAAAGATAATAGAACGGTGACTGATAGACTTGTCACCTGGAACTCGGATACTGCCGTGTAAGTGGCGAATGTTTGTTTTTAGTTTCATACTAGACCTCATACTTGCAATACTTTTACCTATTTTATCATAAAAAGCCAGAAATTCCTTAAAAATTTCTGACTTTATGATAGTTATTTTCTTATTTTAGCAATTCTTTTCATTTTCAATTTACCAACTATCTGAAGAACCACCACCATCAAATCCACCGCCACCCCAATCATCTGAAGACCATGATGAACTAGAACTACCAGAATCATATGAATCTGATCTACCATAAGAACTTGACTGTACTCTTTGTGAAGCATAGTAGCTTTTTGTGAGCTCGGAAGTCCAAGAAGCATTCCTCACAAAATCTTTATCGTTTGGATAGAGTTTCCCCTTCCCATTATAAGAGTATTGAGAGCGATTAAGCCTATCTAGGTGCTTTCTTTCAACTTCTGCGTAGTATGCTTCTATAAGTAATGTAGTCCAGGTGTCATTAGGTAGAAAACCTTTTGAGTCTGGATATAGTTTGTTAAAACCTTCATACTGATATTGAGACCTAATTAAACGCTTATTTTTTTTATAGTCAGATTTACGTTCTTCAGTCCACGTATCATTAGGTACAAAGTCAGGAAAATCTGGATACAGCTTACCATTTCCCTCGTACTCATACTTAGAAAAGCGGCATCTTTTTAAGTACTTGATCCACGTTGCTAAACTTAGTAAAAGAAAGAACAACAGATAGAACAATATCGGAAACGGAATGTAATCGAAGTACTTACTAAAGCCTTCATTATTTTTTAATGATTTTTCATAGCTTTTTGGAAGTCGATTATTTTCCTTCTTGTTTATGATTTCAGCTTTTCTAGACTCCGCTTTAGAAATGCCTACTAGAATTTTGTTAAGGGCATCAGTATATTTCCCTTCTTTCATGTATGGCTTAGAATCATTTAGTAAGGAACTGGCCATAGAGTCAGTAAGCCAAATTGCTGCTTCGTTGGATGTTTCAATACGAAACTTCCTATCCTTTATAGCAATAGCAATTAAAATTCCACTGTTGGAATCTTGTTTCCCAACTTTCCATTTGCGTGCAACCTCATTGGCTACCTCTTCGATGCTGGAACCGTCCAGAGTATCTACAATGTAAATACCTACTTGGGTTTCACTTCCAGCATTCATACTCTCTAACGTTTCTGCAACACTAGTGGTTAAATAACCGTTAGGATCGTAAATACCATTTAAAGGACGATCTGGAACAGCTATATTAGCCGCAACAAGAGGCATAAAAAAGAATAAAGGGGCAATTAAGAGTAAAAGTAACTTTTTCATAGGAGATACCCCACAAGACTAATCAGTTAAATTGACTTTAGGGACAACCTTTGCATCTTTCTCTGCTTCAATTAACTCAGCTCTTTGGAAACCAAACAAACTAGCTATCATATTAGTGGGAAAACGTCTAATGGTCTTATTATATTCTGTTGCAGTATCGTTATAATCTTTACGAGCGACAAACAAACGATTTTCAGTTCCCTCAAGCTCTGAAATTAGAGAAGATACTTGTGTGTCAGCTTTTAACTCAGGATAATTTTCTTGAACAACTAGCAATCGAGAAATGGCAGAAGTTAATTCGCTCTCCCCTTCATTTTTTGTTTCTGTATTTCCTGAGCCAATCTTAGAACGAGCATCCGCAATATTTGTAAAGATGTCTTCTTCGTGCTTCATATATCCTTTTACAGAATTTACAACATTTGGAATTAAGTCAGCTCTACGTTGAAGTGCCACTTCAATCTTCGAGTTAGCTTGTTTCACAGATTCATCTTTGCTAACAAGACTATTGTACGAACCTGCCAACACTATAATACTGATGAAGATAATTCCTACAGGAACTCCTATTAGAGCAATTAATTTTTTTGACATATTTTTTCCTATTTTCTATTGTTCATCATTTATCTACTATTTATCGATAATAAAAATTTCATTCTCTTTCATAGTTGTTTCTATATTTATTATCTCATCAAAAATTTCTAACTTATCAATTGAAGTAGAAAATAACAGTTATAAGCTTTCAATTTCGTTTTGTATTATAGTTATGATTTTCAATAACCTATTTAATTTGTTTTGTATTTTGTTTATTAGTAAAGATATTCATCCCCACAGTCATTCTTAAACGAACCACGCTAATAACTCTAACTAATACAGTAGTTACCAATGATAAACATACGTTTAAAAAATACCTATAAAAAATGAACAAAATAATGTTCTTATTTTAGCAATTCTGAAACTGGTTCGAAAACAATTTTTTCAATGTCAGAAAGGTAAATTGCCAATTGTTGTTGCTTGGTAAAGAATTCTGACAAGAGGCTATTTCCTTGAATCTGTTTACCAAAGCCTTCCATTTTAGCTTGGAAGGAAGCATCTGGCATTTGACCTGTCTGCGCTAGTCTTTGAATTTCCTCTTGGAAAGTAACATATTCTGTAAAGATTTTGCTTGCCTCAGCATCTGCTGCAATCGCATCTTTAGCTGCTTTAACAGCCTTGTATTCTGGTAATTCGCGTAGACCGCGACTGAGTTCATTTGCACTATCGTAAATATTTGACATGATTTTCTCCTTATTTGATGACGACTGTATAGTCTGTTTTTTCTGTTATTAGATGCTCGGCTCGTTCCAAGTCTTGAGCATTTTTAAATGAGATTTGTAGAATCCCGTGAATATCTTCACGGTTTTCCTCATTGATGTGAATATTAACCAAGGAAGTTCCTCGTAGCAATTCCAAAATCCTCAAGATGACATCTTCTTCATCGGGAACGTCAACATAGAGATCGTAAGAACTGTCCACTCCACCACATTTATGGATTTCCATAGCCTGACGTTGCTCACGCGCTTGGTTGAAAAAATTCCAGATTTGCTCCTCATCTCCCTTGCTGATGGCCTGACCAACCTCATCCAAACGCTCCTTGAAATCCTCAATCCGCTCTAGGATAGTCTCACGATTGGACAAGAGAATGGACGTCCACATACCTGGCTCGCTTTCCGCAATCCGAGTCATATCTCGAAAACCACCTGCCGCAAAGCGCCTTGCCATCTCATGTTCTTGAGCATAGACCGCAGTCTGCTCCATGAGACTAGAAGCCAGAATATGAGGAAAATGGCTAATCTGAGAAGTGACACGATCATGCTCCTTGGCATCAATTTCGATAAAGCGAGCATGAAGACCTGAAAGTAAATCCCTCATTTCCGCAAGCGTGTCAGGACTTGTTAGACTAGACGGTGTAAAGATATAATAAGCATTTTCAAAAAGATTGACATCCGCAGAAGCAGCCCCTGTCTTGTGACTACCAGCCATGGGATGGGCCCCGACAAAACGAACAGACTTGCCAGCCAAATATTGCTCCGCCGCATCCACAATAGCTGACTTGGTCGAACCAGCATCTGAAATAATCACGCCTTCTTTTAAGTCCAAGTCGGCCAACTCCTTAATGAAAGCAATGGTTTGCTTGATTGGCAAGGTCAAAATGATGACATCGGCCAGAGGAGTAAAACTGGCAAAATCATCCGTTGCACGGTCAATCATGCCTTCTTTCAAGGCAATATCTCTCGAAGCTTGACTGCGATTATAACCTAAAATTTCATAATCTGGATGATCGCGTTTGATACCAAGGGCCATCGAGGCACCGATCAAACCAAGACCTGCGATATAGACTGTTTTTGCCATAGGAACTCCTTAATAGTTCTTTGTATAGTCTCGATGTTTGGCCACTGCATCTTTTAATTCCTCTAGATTATCTGATGAGAATTTTTCAAGGATTTCTTGTGCCAGAACCGTTGCCACAACGGCTTCCATGACTACACCTGCAGCTGGAAGAGCAGTCGGATCACTTCTCTCCACAGTTGCCTTGTAGGGTTCATGGGTTTCGATATCCACACTCATAAGTGGTTTGTAGAGAGTAGGAATGGGCTTCATCACGCCTCGAACAACGATGGGTTTCCCATTGGTCATGCCACCTTCGAAACCACCTAGATTATTGGTACGGCGAGTGTAGCCGTCTTCTTTAGACCAGAGAATTTCGTCCATAACTTGGCTACCTTTACGGTAACCAGCTTCAAAGCCAAGACCAAATTCTACTCCTTTAAAGGCATTGATAGAGACAACAGCTTGGGCCAATCTTGCATCCAATTTTCTGTCCCATTGGACATAGGAACCAAGACCAACTGGAACACCTCCAACGACTGTCTCCACAACCCCACCGATAGTATCACCGTCACGTTTGATTTGGTCAATATAATCCTTGATTTCCTGTTCTCTTTCTTGGTTGACAATAGAAACATCAGACTGGGCAGCTCTTTCCTTAATCTCAGCAACTGTGAGATTCTCAGGAACATCGATTTCCTTGCCACCAAAGACTACGACATGGTTGGCAATCTCCATATCCAGCTCAGCCAAGAGTCGTTTGGCTACTGCGCCAACTGCCACCCGCATGGTGGTTTCACGAGCTGATGAACGCTCCAAAGAATTTCGCAAATCATCAAAACGGTACTTGATGCCCCCAACCAAGTCGGCGTGACCTGGACGAGGATGAGTAATTTTTCGTTTGCTTTTAAGGCGGTCTTCAATGTCCTCTGCAGACATGATGTCCAGCCATTTCTGATGGTCCTTATTGATGACATCCATAGTAATAGGAGCCCCTGTCGTCTTCCCGTGGCGAACACCCGAAGTAAAGATAACTTGGTCGCTCTCAATCTTCATACGACCACCGCGGCCGTAGCCACCCTGACGACGTTTCAAATCCTCATTGATGTCCTCTGCTGTCAAAGGAAGTCCAGCTGGAATTCCTTCAATGATAGCCGTCAGACGGGGGCCGTGTGATTCACCTGCAGTTAAATATCTCATACACTCTCCTTATTTTACCAAGTAGTCTTTCATCTCTTCCAGAGAAACTGGGTGAATGGTTGCAGAACCAAGCTCTGGCACCAAGACCAATTTCAAGGTATTGCCACGCGCTTTCTTATCATGAGTCAAAGCCTGATAAAGCTTATCAACATCCCAGTTTTCATAGTCAACAGGTAGTCCAAATTTCTGACACATCCCTGTAATAGACTGGGTTATCCCTTCTGGCATAAGGCCTTTTTCCTCAGCAACCTTGGAAATCTGTACCATGCCCATGGCTACAGCTTCTCCATGCATGACTTTTCCATAACCGGCAGTTGCTTCAATGGCATGGCCAATAGTATGGCCAAAATTGAGGTAAAGGCGAACACCATTGTCCAGCTCATCCTCAACCACCATCTTGCGCTTAACCTGACAAGAATGTTCAATCAAAGTCTCTGCATGTTCCAGAATGCTCTCAACAGAACCATCCAGCTCCGTCAAAATTTTCCACAGTTCTGGATCCTCAATCAAGCCATATTTGATAACTTCACCCATCCCTTCAATCAACTCTCTTTTTCCAAGTGTTTCAAGGACAAGTGGGTCAATCAGAACCCCGTCTGGTTGGGCAAAGGTACCCACCATATTCTTAGCAAATGGAGTGTTAACGCCTGTCTTTCCACCGATAGAAGAATCCACTTGGGCTGTCAAGCTAGTCGGTATCTGAACAAAATGAATACCTCGCATATAGGTAGAGGCTACAAAACCAGCCAGGTCCCCAACGACACCGCCACCAAGAGCCACGATTCCATCACTACGAGTCAGCCCCTGCTTAACTAGAAATTCATAGACTTTCTGAACAGTGGTCAGATTTTTCCGTTCTTCACCTTCTAAAAAGTCAAAAACAGCTACCTGAAAACCAGCATCTTCTAGGCTGAGTTTTACCTTCTCTGCATAGAGAGAGGCTACATGGTTGTCTGTTACAATGACCACCTTTTGTGGTTTCCAAAGTTCTCGCAACCATTGACCTGCCTGAGCCAGACAGCCTTTTTCAATCTGAATATCATAAGGATGATGAGGAATATCGATTCTGATTTTCATAGGAGAATCTCCCTTTCTTTATTGGTATTTTTCTGTTAAGGACTGCCAAATCTCTTCTGTTGGCATTTCCTTTCCTGTCCACAGTTGAAAAGCTTCTGCAGCTTGATAGAGCAACATTCCCAGACCATTGACTGCTGGATTGTCCTGACTTCTGGCCCATTTCAAAAATGGTGTTTCAAAGGGTTGGTAAATGATATCTGCTACTAAAAGAGTTTCTGATAGGACAATGCTTTCAGGAACTGGAGATGATTGACCGTCCATTCCTACACTTGTCGCATTGACAAGTAAATCCGACTCAGCAATCCTTGCTTGCAGTTCAGGAACATCTTCTAAAGCATACAAGTCCACTTTAAAACCTGTCTGCTCCTGTAACTTGTCTAGGTATGGTCTTGTTTTTTCCATGGAAACTGAACGAACAAAGACAGAAATCTGACTGACACCATCCAAAATAGCCTGTGCCAAGATAGACTTGGCTGCACCACCTGCACCAAGCAGGGTCACCTTCTTACCTGTAATTGTAAAAGAAGGCAAGCTCTTAAAAAATCCCTTGCCATCTGTATTATATCCAATTAAATTGCCATTCTCATTGACAACCGTATTAACCGCACCAATCAAGCGCGCTTCATCGCTCAGCTCATCCAAATAAGAAATCACTTGCTCCTTATAGGGCATAGAAAGGTTAATTCCAAACATCTGGTAGCGACGAATATTGGCCACTGTTTCTGCCAAGTCACCCGCTTCAATCTCCCAAGCCACGTAAGCACCATTGGTATCTGTCGCCTCAAAGGCACTATTGTGAATAAAGGGGGAAATAGAATGCTTAATAGGATTAGCAACAACGGCAGCTAAACGTGTATAGCCATCAAGCTTCATCCAAAATCTCCCGAATTTTTTTCATGTTAGCTAAGGAAATCTGACCTGGGGCACTTGCCTCATCTAGACTAGCAAAAGACCAGCTAGAACCCGTCACATCCGCAGTGATACGAGAGACCTTGCCCACCTTGCCCATAGAAATGGTCACATATTCCTGCTCAGGATTGAGGATTTTAAAGCCTCGTGTATAGTTCATCAAGTCTAGCACATCCTGCTCCGTGTGAGCCATCACCGCAGCCTTAACAAGTTTTGGATTTAAGCTCGTCAACTCTGACAAGATTTCCATCATATTTTCAGGTGTTTCTTGGAAATTATGGTAACTCAAAACGAGATTTGGGAAGTCCAGCATTTCCTCAAAAACATCCTTGTAGCTATAGTACTCAAAATCAATATAGTCTGGTTGATAGAGTTGTGCCACTTCCTTGATTAGATGGATATATTCTTCTGGAGAAAGGTCGATTTCTCCCCCTTCAGAGCGAGTTCGCAACGTGAAAACTAACTCACGGCCAGCGAATTTTTCAAAAATAGCTGGAGCCACCTGCAAAATCGCTTCCTTAGGCAGATAGTCGGCACGCCATTCAATGATGTCGGCATCTAGGTACCTCGTGACATCCAGAGCCTGGACCTCCTCTAAACTTCTTGGCATTACTGAAACAATTAATTTCATTTACTAACCTTCATACTAATCACCTTGAGGTAATTACTACTTTCATCTTTTTTATTATAGGCAAAATCTGCTGGAAGACCGTATTTATTTAAAATCTGGTAACTTCTTCCTGCAAAGCCTTTATCAATTTGTTCTGTAAATTTCTGGCGGGATACATTGGCAGCATTGGTGCTGGCAATAATAATACCGCCCGGATTTAAAATCTCAAGACTTTGGGATATCAACTTATGATAATCCTTAGCCACAGAAAATGTTTGTTTTTTGTTCCGAGCAAAGCTAGGCGGATCTAGGACAATCACATCATAGGTCAAGCCTTTTCGCTTGGCATACTTGAAATACTCAAAAACATCCATAACTATAAAACGATGGTCGTCTGTGCTGATTCCATTAGCCTGAAAATGCGCTTGAGACAATTCTCGTGAACGTTTGGCTAAATCAACCGAAGTTGTCTGGCTTGCTCCCCCCATGGCCGCAGCTACTGAAAAGGCTGCTGTATAAGAAAACATATTGAGCAAGGATTTACCCATAGCCAATCCATCCACTAAACTACCGCGAACTTCATGCTGGTCTAGGAAAATCCCTGTCATCAAGCCATCGTTCATAAAGACTTGATACAGAACACCATTTTCCAAAACAGTGAAGAAGTCAGGTGCTTCTTGACCATAAACATGGGCAGATTCATAGTCCAAACCCTTAAAACGGATCTTCTCATATGCTCCTAAAACCTCAGGAAAAACCTGTCTAAAAGCTTCTGAGATAACCTTGCGAATCTGATAAACATAAGAGTTATACCAAGAAAAGACAGCATAGTCGCCATAAAGGTCCACTGTCAGACCGCCAAAATCATCTCCCTCTTGGTTAAAGAGACGAAAGGCAGTAGTCAAATCATCTTGATAGTAGGCGCTTCTCTTTTCTTTAGCTTGTCTAAACAGTGTTTCAAAGAAAGCTTGATCGAAGGTCACCTTGTCTGTGCTCACAAACCAGCCCAAGCCCTTGTTTTGCTGAGAAAGGTAGGCAGTACCAAGAAAGTTTCCATCTTGACTATGGACTTCTACTTCCTGATCCTTGAGATTGTTATTCTCAAGATCGCTGGCTTCTAGTAAAACCAGTCCCTTTGAAAGCTTTTTTTCAACCCGTTTGTTGACTCTTATTCTATTCATAGTCACTATTATAGCAAATTTTGTGACAATTCTCAAAAAAGAAACTACCCTTGCTTTTTTACTCTAGTTTTAAAAAATGGTATACTAATACTAATAAAAACTTAGGAAGTAATTGTGTGAGAATCAATTTTAACAAAATCCAAAAAGCCATGGGTACCAGACTGGGTTTTGTCCTAACCCTTTTAATCCTCTATTGGCTCAAAACCTTATTAGCCTATACCGTTGACTTTAATTTAGATATTCAATTGGGCAAGCTGCAAGGAAATTACCTTGCCTTTATCGCCTTTTTCAACCCCCTTCCTTTGGGACTCCTCCTGCTGGCTCTAGCCCTCTATGCTCGCTCAACCAAGACCTTTTACAGTCTTAGTATAGCTATTTACAGCCTTTTATTCATTTGGCTTTATTCCAATGTCTTTTACTATCGAGAATTTAGCGACTTTATCACGGCCAATACCATGAAAGTGGTCAGCAAGGTATCTGTTGGTACTGCGGAACTAGAGTTACTGCGCTTTTGGGATTTCATCTATTTTATGGATTTCCCACTGCTGGCTTTCCTTTTCTATAAAAAATTCATCCAGTTGGATAGGAGACCTTTCAAATTCCGCTCCAGTGTTGCCATCACTGCTCTCTCGGCCCTGCTCTTTTCAGCTAACCTTTTCTTGGCTGAAATTGAGCGTCCCGATCTCCTGTCACGAGGATTTTCTAATTATTATATTGTTCGTGCCCTTAGTTTGCCAGCATTTTTAGGCTATAGTGCCAACCAGTCCTATAGCGCCAACAAAGAACGTGCCAAGGCCTCTGAGACCGACCTTCAACCTATCACAGACTATATTCAAGAACATTCTGCTAAGCCCAATCCAGACTATTTTGGCTTGGCCAAAGGGAAAAATGTGATTTATCTCCACTTGGAAAGTTTCCAGCAATTCCTACTGGACTATAAACTCAACATAGATGGAACTGAGCATGAAGTCACTCCCTTCCTCAATTCCCTCTACCATTCGCAATCAACCCTAGCCTTTTCTAATATCTTTAACCAAGTCAAGGCTGGTAAGACCTCAGATGCGGAAACCATGCTGGAGACTGGTTTGTTTGGACTTGACCAAGGTTCCTTTATGGTCAATTACGGTGGTACCAATACCCAGCAGGCAGCTCCTTTTATCCTATCGAAAAATGGCTACCAATCAAGTGCAGTCTTTCACGGTAATATCGGGACCTTCTGGAACCGAAATACAACCTACAAACAGTGGGGCTACCAATACTTCTTTGACGCTTCCTATTTTACTAAGCAAGACAGTAGCAACTCTTTCCAATATGGTTTAAATGATAAAATCATGATGAAAGATTCTATCCAGTATCTAGAGCACTTGCAGCAGCCTTTTTATGCCAAGTATATCACGGTGTCTAATCACTATCCCTATGCAAGCAATCTGACAGGCGATGAGCTTGGTTTCCCCTTGGCTAAAACCAAAGATGAAACCATCAATGGCTACTTCCAAACAGCCAACTATCTGGATAGCGCTATCAAGGCCTTCTTTGAGTATCTCAAAGAAAGTGGCCTCTATGAAAAATCCATCATCGTCATCTACGGAGACCATTATGGAATTTCTAACTCCCGCAATCCTGACCTGGCTCCCTTGATTGGCAAGACTTCTGAGAACTGGTCGAATTACGACAATGCTATGTTGCAACGAGTGCCTTTTATGGTGTTCATGCCTGGCTATGAAAAAGGACAAATCATCAATACCTACGGTGGACAAATCGATATCTTACCGACTCTCGAACATCTCCTTGGTATTGAGTCCAATTCCTTCCTTCAAGTTGGCCAGGACCTTCTGTCTCCAGATCATCAAGAAATCGTTGCCTTTCGGACTGCCAATTCCTTCGTTACACCAAAATACACCAGTTATGACGGCCGAACCTACTATACTGAGAGCGGTCTTGAAATCAGCAATCTTGATGAACAAGCTCAGACTGAACTAGAAATCGTTCGGCAGGCAGCCAGCCAACAGCTAAAACTCAGCGACCAGATTCAAACTGGTGATTTGATACGTTTCTACCAAGCAGATCATCTTGGAAAAGTTGATACAGAAAGTATTTCTTACCTCAATTCCTTGCCAATTCTGCAAAAGATTGAGCAGGAAAAAGGTAGTCAATCAACGAGCCTCTTTAGCCAACGACAAGGCAAAACCAGTACTGACCTTTTCAAGGCACCAAGTTACCAAGAACTCCACCCAGAGTCGGCTGAAGCTGAATCAAAATCACAATAAAAAATGCTCTTCCGCCTTGGAGGAGCATTTCTTTTTTAAAATTTATCAAGCAAGCGATCAACTAGCTTATCTTTTTTCTATTTCTGCCAATATGCGTGACAGGTAGTAATGATAGCCAAAAATAGCAAGACCAAGCAAGAGGATAAGAACTCCTACTCCCAAGCTGATGGCAAGGATAGCGGAGAGAGACTGAACCAAGAATAAGCTACCAATTACAAGAGCCATTAGGATTGCACTATAAATAAGCAATAGAACCATTGTGACTATGCCATTTGAACGATTCACCAGGTCCGTAATACTAGTCCAATTAGTTGACAGATTTTTCACGTCCTTAAAATAATGACGACAAGCAAGGATAATACTGGCAAGAATCCATGCCGCAAGAAGGTAAATCATCGGAAGGATTGGCAAGCCTAAATAAAGGGAAAGACCAAGTAAAGTCAAGATAGGTAAAAAGGACTGAACAGCAAATATAATCCAAAATTTCACTTTCACATAACGAGCAAAGTCAAAGGGCAAACTCTTCAGAAAATCAAAATTTTCCCTCTCCAGAGATAGCCCGATTGAAGGTAAACTTGTGATATTGTTATTTAAAACTGCTATAAACACTCCTACAAAAAACAAGGGTAACCAGTATGGAGGATGAATATCTGGAACTAACTGAGAATCTCGAATTTTGGAAATCAATCCGATCATCATGATATAAGGAAGAAAGGCACTTGTAAAAAGCACTGTAATGACGCCAGTCCCCTGTCCCAATAGGGAGAGGTTGTAGCGGAAAACCATGCGGAAAAATCCCTTTTTAGTTGTTGAAATCCCCTCTTTACTGCGACGTTCTTTTATGACTTTCTCCTCACTGTTAAGCAGGATAATGTCATAAAAACGAGGAAGAACCTTCTTTTTGGTCAGATAAAGTAAGAAGAGAGTTAGTCCTATCCAAGCGAGCAGACCCAGTATAGCCTCTGTCGAAAAAGGCTCCACTGCTATTTTGTAAAAGAGATGAATAGGATAAAGAAGAGGTGGAATGTCTCTAACTCTGTTAACTATATCTCCAGAAGTCGACTGTAGAAAGAAGACAAATAATAAAGGCGTGATAACCCCTATCCCAATCATCACATTCGCAAAAATAGACTGATACTTTCTAAAAACCGCAGTTTGAGCCAAGAAATGAACTGCCACTACCATCACTAGAGTCACAGAGACAAATAATAAGACCAAGGACACCAGCATTAAGGGCAAACCCAGCCAAAGAGAAGGAGCTAGCCTAATGTAGAGGACTAGAAAATAAGCAAGGATTGGTACAATTCCAGTTAGAGCTGGCAAGAGGACAGACAGTCCTTTAGCAATTATAATCTCTGATTCTTTAAAGGCATAGGGACTATAGGAGGCCAAGTCCTTACTCTCATAAAAGACATTGTAAAATGCAGTGAAAGACGTTGAAAAGGCAAGCACCAGTAAAATAGCAACTATGGTACTAAAAAAACTTGGCATTTCCTCAAAAGGAAAACGAAAGGCTAGATTAGAAAATAAGATGAGTAGCAACAAACTAGAAGCAAGATAAGAACGCAACAGTTTCCCTGATACATCAACCTTTTTATCAGGATTCTTAGCTTGCTTCTTTCGTAGGTTAGCCAAATTAGCTTCTTTAGATGAATAGAGAATATTGATATCAACTAATTTTTTAATGACCTTGAGACGCATCTGTAACCTCCTATTTTCTACCAGCAAGGCTAAGGTAGATACTTTCCAAAGACTGATCTGGGTGGTCTTTTCTTAAGTCCTCCACGCTACCACAATAAATCAAATGCCCCTTTTTCAAAATAGCAATCCGATCACAGACTTGCTCGGCTACCTCTAAGACATGGGTCGAAAACAAAACTGTTTTACCTTTTTGTGCATGTTCCTTCATCATTTGCTTCAAATCAAAAGCAGCCTGGGGATCTAAACCAGTCAAGGGTTCGTCCAAGACCCAAATATCAGGATCAGACAAGAGTGCCCCAATAACAAAAACTTTCTGACGCATTCCGTGAGAAAGAGTTTCAATAACCTGATAACGGTTTTCAGCAAAGTCAAAAACACTCAATAGCCTAGCTAGACTAGACTCCAAGTCAGAGCTAGTTAGGTCATAGGATGAGGCAAGCAATTCCCAAAATTCATTGGCCGTTAAACGCAAAAACAAATCAGGCGAGTCTGCAACGTAGCCAATCTTTCGTTTGATCGCTAAACGATTTTCCGATAAATCCTGGCCATCTACCAAAATACGTCCACTGCTGGGTGAAATGATACTGACTAGAGATTTTATGGTGGTCGATTTTCCAGCACCATTATGGCCAATCAAACCCATAATCTCTCCGTTTTCAATCTGCAAATTGAGATTGCTCAAAGCCTCTATATCACCATATAACTTACTAACATTTTGAAATTCAATCATGAGAAATCTCCTCTCTTTATCTATGTAATTTACTATAATTATAGCGCTTTCATTTTAAAAATCAACATTTTATATAAAATAGTCAAAAACTTATTATTCAGTTTTACGCAAACGATTGAGCTAACCAATACTTTATGATAGAATAAAGAACAAGATTGACAAGTAAGAGGAAACATCATGCAAAATCAAACACTCATGCAATACTTTGAATGGTATCTGCCCCATGACGGCCAGCACTGGACACGTCTGGCTGAAGATGCTCAACACCTAGCTGATCTCGGTATCAGTCATGTCTGGATGCCACCAGCTTTCAAGGCTACCAATGAAAAAGATGTCGGCTATGGTGTCTATGACTTATTTGACCTTGGAGAGTTCAACCAAAAAGGGACTGTCCGCACCAAGTATGGTTTCAAAGAAGACTATCTTCAAGCTATTCAAACCCTAAAAGCGCAGGGAATTCAACCTATGGCCGATGTGGTGCTCAATCACAAGGCTGCTGCTGATCATATGGAAGTCTTTCAGGTTATTGAAGTGGATCCTGTAGACCGTACAGTTGAACTTGGGGAACCCTTCACCATCAATGGCTGGACTAGCTTTACCTTCGATGGTCGCCAAGATACCTACAATGACTTCCACTGGCACTGGTACCACTTCACCGGTACAGACTATGATGCCAAACGCCGCAAGTCTGGCATTTATCTCATCCAAGGAGACAACAAGGGTTGGGCAAATGAGGAATTGGTCGATAACGAAAATGGTAACTACGACTACCTCATGTATGCCGACCTAGACTTTAAACATCCTGAAGTCATCCAAAATATCTATGACTGGTCTGACTGGTTCATGGAAACGACTGGTGTAGCTGGTTTCCGCTTGGATGCCGTTAAACACATTGACTCTTTCTTCATGAGCAATTTTATCCGTGATATGAAGGAAAAATACGGTGAAGATTTCTATGTTTTTGGTGAATTCTGGAATCCTGACAAGGAAGCCAATCTAGACTACCTTGAAAAAACAGAAGAACGCTTTGACCTTGTCGATGTTCGTCTCCACCAGAATCTCTTTGAAGCCAGTCAAGCTGGCGCAAACTATGACCTTCGCGGCATTTTCACAGATAGCTTGGTTGAACTCAAACCTTACAAGGCTGTAACCTTTGTCGACAACCACGATACCCAACGTGGTCAGGCTCTTGAGTCTACTGTTGAAGAATGGTTCAAACCAGCAGCCTATACTCTCATTCTATTACGCCAAGACGGCCTTCCATGTGTCTTTTACGGAGACTACTATGGGATTTCAGGGCAGTATGCTCAACAAGATTTCAAAGAAGTCCTTGACCGCCTCCTAGCTATCCGAAAAGATTTGGCTTATGGAGAACAAAATGACTACTTTGATGATCCAAACTGTATTGGTTGGGTACGCTCAGGTGCTGAAAATCAATCCCCAATCGCAGTCTTGATTTCCAATGACCAAGAAAACAGCAAATCAATGTTTGTCGGCCAAGAGTGGGCTGACCAAACCTTTGTAGATTTACTTGGAAACCACCAAGGTCAAGTTACAATTGATGAGGAAGGTTATGGACAATTCCCAGTCTCAGAAAGATCTGTAAGTGTCTGGGCAGCCAATACAATCTAATAGTTCATGATAATCAAGTCAGATCCAAACGGATTTGGCTTTTTAAGTATGAAAAAGACCTACCCAAATGGATAGATCTTTACTTGATTACAATTTACCTGCTACTGCATCCAACAAGTCTTGGATTTTCGCTTGGTTGCTTCCTCCTGCCATGGCCATGTCTGGTTTACCACCACCACGTCCATCAACAATTGGAGACAATTCTTTGACAAGGTTTCCTGCATGAAGGTCTTTTGTCTTGCTTGCGACAAGGACATTGACTTTGTCACCGATAGCGGCAACTAGGACAAGCAAGTCAGAGTAGTCTTTTTGTTTCCAGTTGTCCGCAAAGGTACGAAGGGCACCTGCATCTGATACTGAAACTTGGCTGGCAATGTAACGGTGGCCGTTTGCTTCTTGAACATTCTTGAAGACATCGCCTGCTGCCGCTGCTGCCGCTTTTTCCTTCAATTCGGCATTTTCTTTTTGCAATTGACGGAGTTGCTCTTGAAGTCCTTCAACCTTGTGAGGTACTTCCTTGAGTTGAGGGGCTTTCAAGGTTGCTGCGACTGCTTTCAGTACATCTTCTTGGTCACGGTAAGCTTCAAAGGCTTCCTTACCAGTCACTGCCAAGATACGACGAGTTCCTGATCCGATACCTTCTTCTTTGACAATCTTGAAGAGACCGATCTCAGAAGTATTGCCAACGTGGGTACCACCACAAAGCTCGATAGAGTAGTCACCGATAGTAACAACACGAACTTCCTTACCGTATTTCTCACCAAAGAGGGCCATAGCTCCCATTTCCTTGGCAGTGTCAATATCCGTTTCAACTGTCTTAACTTCAAGAGCTTCCCAAATTTTCTCGTTGACTTGCTGTTCAATCGCACGCAATTCTTCAGCGGTTACTGCTTGGAAATGGGTAAAGTCAAAACGAAGGAATTCAACTTCGTTAAGAGATCCTGCTTGTGTCGCGTGGTTTCCAAGGATATTGTGAAGGGCAGCGTGAAGCAAGTGAGTCGCTGTATGGTTTTTCATGACACGGTGACGACGATTAGTATCGATTGCCAAGGTATATTCTTGGTTCAAGGCAAGCGGTGCAAGGACGTCAACAGTGTGAAGAGCTTGTCCGTTCGGAGCTTTTTGAACATTTGTCACAGTAGCCACAACCTTACCTGACTCATCCAAGATTTGTCCGTGGTCAGCGACCTGTCCACCCATTTCAGCGTAGAATGGCGTTTCCGCAAAGATAAGAGAGGCAGTTCCTTCTGATACAGCTTCTACTTCTGCATTGTCAGCCACGATAGCTACCAATTTAGAAGACAATTGGCTAGCATTGTAGTTGAAGACACTTTCTACAGTGATGTTTTGAAGGGTTTCATTTTGCATACCCATTGAGCCACCCTTGACAGCTGAGGCACGCGCGCGCTCTTGCTGTTCTTTCATGGCTGCTTCAAAACCTTCACGGTCTACAGTCATACCAGCTTCTTCAGCGATTTCTTCAGTCAATTCAACTGGGAATCCATAAGTGTCATAAAGTTTGAAGACATCTGAACCAGCGATGACAGATTGACCTTTTTCTTTCAAGTCTGCTACAATGCCTTGGGCAAAGTGTTGACCTGAGTGAAGGGTACGCGCAAATGACTCTTCTTCGCTCTTAACGATTTTTTCGATAAAGTCACGTTTCTCAAGCACTTCTGGGTAGTAGCTTTCCATGATTTTTCCAACGGTTGGAACGAGTTTGTAAAGGAAAGGCTCGTTGATACCCAATTTTTGACCATGCATAGAAGCACGACGGAGAAGACGACGAAGGACATAACCACGACCTTCATTTCCTGGAAGGGCACCATCACCGATGGCAAATGAAAGGGAACGGATGTGGTCAGCGATGACTTTAAAGCTCATGTTGTCGCCATCTTGGTCATAAACCTTACCAGACAATTTCTCCACTTCACGGATAATCGGCATGAAGAGGTCTGTTTCAAAGTTTGTCTTAGCCCCTTGGATCACCGCTACTAAACGCTCCAAACCAGCGCCCGTATCAATGTTCTTATGTGGCAATTCCTTGTACTCACTACGAGGAACAGCAGGGTCTGCGTTAAATTGTGACAAAACGATGTTCCAGATTTCGATGTAACGGTCGTTTTCAATATCTTCTGCAAGCAAACGAAGACCGATATTTTCTGGGTCAAATGCTTCTCCACGGTCAAAGAAAATCTCTGTATCCGGTCCAGAAGGTCCTGCACCGATTTCCCAGAAGTTGTCCTCAATAGGAATCAAGTGACTTGGATCCACTCCTACTTCAATCCAGCGGTTATAAGAATCTTTATCATCTGGATAGTAGGTCATGTAAAGTTTCTCAGCTGGGAAGTCAAACCACTCAGGGCTTGTCAAAAGCTCATAAGCCCAAGTGATCGCTTCGTCACGGAAGTAATCACCGATAGAGAAGTTCCCCAACATTTCAAACATAGTATGGTGACGTGCTGTCTTCCCTACGTTTTCGATGTCGTTGGTACGGATAGCCTTTTGGGCATTGGTAATACGTGGATTTTCAGGGATAATTGTCCCATCAAAGTATTTCTTAAGGGTTGCTACCCCAGAGTTGATCCACAAAAGTGTAGGGTCATTTACAGGAACCAAGCTCACTGATGGTTCTACTGAGTGACCTTTGGTCGCCCAGAAATCAAGCCACATTTGGCGTACTTGTGCACTAGATAGTTGTTTCATATTGTCTCCTTATTTACTTGTTTAATGTGATTGGCTTTCCAGCATTTCCACATAGTCAATCGCGACACAGAGGGAAATGACTAGGTCTGCAAAGCGTCCTCAAGGACCGTTACATTATAGGTAGAGGTCAGATGGAAGAGTTCTTTCTTGATTTCCGCAATCAGCTGATCGCGATCATCCAGCAATTTGAAATTCAAATCCCAGATATTGCCCTCGATACGAAGCCCCAGATTATCAAACTCATACTTATCTCGCCAGAAGGTCAACTTCTTACGAATGACAAAACTCGATCCGTCCTGAAACTGAATCTCAAAACGAGGAAGTAGAGTCCAAATCTCTTTACTAATCTCACTGACTTGGTTACCAAATGCATCATAGATAGTAAAGGTTTTGGGAATTTTAAAAAATGATCCCTCTACCTGATAGGCGATTTCTCCCCTGTCATCCTTGATAGCGAAGCGTTCGCCTCCAAGACGAAACTTTTGTTTGACAAGAAATGTTTTCATCAACACCTCCAAAAATCAAAAGACAAGCTCATATCACGAAGGGCGAAAAACCGCGGTACCACCTTCATTCAATGAACTTGTCATTCTCTTATTCTTATGCAATTGTTAAATTGAGTAGCATGATTTCCTAGCTTAGATGGCTCGCAGCACCGCCATTTCTCTGGACTAAGATGATTGAAAATCAATTCTCAACTTCCTTATTATATCGTTTTTTTAAGCTTGCGTCAACTGGAAATGATCCCCATTTAAATAACCCATTCCCTACATCTCTTCTTACTTTTTCAGGATATATTTTTTCTTACTGCTATCACTCTTTTTATCCCAACTTTTATCCCACATTTTCGAATTGCTAAAAATAGCTACGAAAATATTCCAAAATATAAAGTTTCCTATCACCAAATATATGGAATCAGTTGTTAGGTATTGTCGATCCAAACCATCCTTTAGATAGAATAGTATATATGTTTGGTTAACAATCATTAATGTTGGCCAATAACTTTTTTTGAAAAAAGTAGACATTTTCATTATTAGTTACCGCTTTCTGTAAGGTTAAACTTAGTATACTACTAGACAGGCAAATAAGCAACTATCATAGAAAAAGATACCGTTATAAAAATTTCCTTTTACATAAAAAAACGAACCAGCTTGACTGATTCGTTTTCTTACATTCTATTCCTACTTCCGATACATTTTAAACTGTAGGAAGAGGTCGCTATATTTTCCTGTCCATTTATGGTCAAATTTCTCATAAACTTCTAGATGTTTCATGGTTTCAGCATCAGGATAGAAGGCCTTGTCTTCTTTTTTCTCCTCTGGGAGCAGTTCCTTAGCTGGTAGATTTGGTGTTGAATAGCCGACATACTCCGCATTTTTTAGAGCATTTTCGGGTTTCAACATAAAATTGATAAAGGCATAGGCTGCGTCTTGGTTTTTGACTGTTTTGGGAATGACCATATTGTCAAACCAAAGGTTGCTGGCCTCTGTCGGTACCACATAGCGTAGATTTTCATTTTTTTCTAGCATTTGGCTGGCTTCACCAGAGAAGGTCACGCCGATAGCAGCGTTGTTCTGAATCATGTAGCCCTTCATCTCGTCGGCAACGATGGCCTTGATATTTGGAGTCAACTTGTAGAGCTTATCCACTGTCTCTTCCAACTGCTGGGAATCCTTGGAGTTAAGGCTATAGCCGAGGGAATTGAGTCCCAGTCCCAGTACCTCACGCGCCCCATCAAATAGCATGATAGAGTTCTTATACTCTGGCTTCCAAAGGTCATCCCAATGCTCAGGTGCTTGATCGACCATGGTTTCATTATAAACAATTCCCAAAGTTCCCCAGAAGTAAGGGATGGAGAATTTATTGCCTGGGTCAAAGGACTGGTTGAGGAACTCTGGTCCGATATTTTCAAGACCTTCAAGTTTTGAATAGTCAAGAGGTACCAAGAGGTCTTCGTCCTTCATCTTATTAATCATGTATTCACTAGGAATGGCAATATCGTAGGTCGTTCCACCCTGCTTAATCTTGGTGTACATGGCTTCGTTGGAATCAAAGGTCTCGTACTGTACTTGGATTCCTGTTTCTTCTGTGAATTTCTCCAAGAGTTCTGGATCGATATAGTCACCCCAGTTATAGATAACCAGTTTTTGACTATCTCGGCTATTGATTTTACTGTCTAGATGCGTCGCAATTCCCCATAAGACGAGGATAATCGCTACAATTCCTGCTAAAAATGAATAGAGTTTTTTCATGCTTGCTCCTCCTTCTCACGTGAGATAAAGTAATATCCAACAACTAGGATAATACTAAAGAGAAAGACAAGGGCAGACAGGGCATTGATTTCTAAGGAAATCCCCTTGCGAGCACGAGAGTAAATCTCGACTGATAGGGTTGAAAAGCCATTTCCCGTTACAAAGAAGGTCACGGCAAAGTCATCTAGAGAATAGGTGAAGGCCATGAAATAACCTGCAATGATAGACGGAGTCAGGTAAGGAAGCATAATTTCCTTGAACATCTGAAATTGACTGGCACCAAGGTCATAGGCCGCATGAATCATGTCACCGTTCATTTCCTTGAGTCGAGGCAAGACCATCAAGACCACGATAGGAATGGAGAAGGCTACGTGACTAGATAGAACGGTCAAAAAGCCAAGTGAAAACTTGAGTTGGGTAAAGAGAATCAAGAAGCTGGCACCAATCATAACGTCAGGCGCAACCATGAGGATATTATTGAGTGATAGAAAGGCTTCTTGGTATTTCTTACGAGACTGGTAGATATAAATAGCTCCAAAAGTCCCGATAATGGTCGCTATCAAGGCTGACAGAAAGGCCAAGAAAAAGGTCTGAGTCACAATCAACATGAGACGACCATCGCCAAACATAGTTTTAAAATGGCTCAGGCTGAAGCCTGTAAAGCTATTCATGTCGTTGCCTGCATTAAAGGCATAGCCAATCAGGTAAAAAATGGGCAGGTAGAGGACAAGAAAGACCAGTCCCAGATAAAGGTTGGCAAATTTTTTCATCGTTCTCTCCTTTCCTTGGTCACCCACATGGTGATGAACATGGTCAGGATAAGAATCACACCGATGGTTGATCCCATACCGTAGTTGTCATTAGTCAGGAAGTTCTGCTCAATAGCTGTACCAAGAGTGATAACGCGGTTTCCACCAATCAAACGGGTCAGCATGAAGAGACTCAAACTTGGGATAAAGACCGATTGGACCCCACTTCTCACTCCATTCATCGATAGAGGGAAGATGACATGACGGAAGGTCTCCCACTTGGTCGCACCGAGATCGTAGCTGGCATTGATGAGGTTGTTATCCATATCATCCAAGACATTGAAAATCGGCAAAATCATAAAGGGAAGCTCGATGTAGCTTGCGACAAAGATAAAGGAGAAATCGGTAAAGAGCAACTGCTGCGAACCAATTCCGATAAATTCCAAAAATTGGTTAATAGAGCCATTTTGACCAAAAATCCCGATAAAGGCATAGGCCTTGAGGAGCAGGTTAATCCATGTCGGCAGAATGATTAACATGAGCCAGAGTTGACGGTGCTTGAGACGGGTCAAAAAGAGGGCTGTTGGATAGCTGATAAGGAGGGTCACAAAGGTCACAATTCCTGCATAAAGCACGGAGTTAAAGCTCATTTTGAGGTAGGTCAAGTTTTGTGAAGCAAAGTAAGATTTATAATTTTCTATACTGAACTGGCCTTCGATGTTGAAAAAGGATTGTCCGAAAATCAAGACCAAGGGTGCCAGGACAAAGAGGGCAATCCAAAGCATGTAGGGCACTACAAAGAGTTTAGAGCTTGTTTTCTTCATCTCTTTCCTCCTCGATTGCATTGATCAGACCTGCTTCTTGCTCTTCAATTTCTACGTATTCTTCGATACGAGCATCGAACTCTTCTTCAGTTTCGTTGAGACGCATGATATGGATGTCTTCTGGTTCAAAGTCCAGACCGATTTCCTCACCCACGATGGCCTTACGGGTTGAGTGGATCATCCATTCATTCCCAAGTTCGTCATAGGCGATAATTTCATAGTGCACCCCACGGAAAAGCTGGGTATCGACCTTAACTTGGAGCTTGCCTTCTTCAGGAAGGGTAATACGCAAGTCCTCTGGACGAATCACGACCTCGACAGGTTCATTCGGCTTCATCCCACCATCGACCGCTTCAAAGCGTTTGCCGTTAAACTCAACCAAGTAGTCCTCAATCATGGTTCCTGGCAAGATATTTGACTCACCGATAAAGGTGGCAACAAAGTGGTTAATTGGCTCATCGTAGATGTCCACTGGCGTTCCAGACTGGACAATCTCGCCATCATTCATGACAAAAATCCAGTCACTCATAGCCAAAGCTTCTTCCTGATCGTGAGTAACAAAAACAAAGGTGATTCCCAATCGTTGTTGCAGTTCACGCAGCTCATACTGCATATCTGTTCTTAATTTCAAGTCCAACGCTGACAAAGGCTCGTCCAACAAAACCACACGGGGTTGGTTGATGATGGCACGGGCAATAGCCACACGCTGACGTTGTCCTCCAGAGAGTTTACGGATGGAACGTTTTTCGTAACCTTCCAACTGAACCATCTTGAGAACTTCCGCTACGCGCTGCTCGATTTCTTTCTTGTCAATTTTACGCAAGCGAAGTGGAAAAGCAACATTTTCAAACACATTCATATGTGGAAACAAGGCATAGGATTGGAAGACCGTATGCACATCTCGCTTGTTGGTTGGGATGTCATTGATACGGACACCATCCAGCAAAATATCTCCTGTCGTCGCATCCAGTAAACCTGCAATGATGTTAAGGATAGTTGATTTCCCTGAACCAGACGCGCCTAGAAGAGTATAGAACTTCCCTTCTTCCAACTCAAAGTTGATATCTTTGAGAACCTTGGTGTTGCTGTCTTCAAAAACTTTAGAGACGTTTTTGAATTCAATAATTGGTTTTTTCAATTGTCATTTATTCCTTCTTTTTCATAGATTAACAGATCAGGGCTCTGTCAGGCCGCTACTACCTCGCGTAGGAGATTGAACTGCCTACATTCTTCTGCACTGACGATAGGCTTTCACCCCCTTTCCATGACATAGCAGCAGCTTTTCAACTACAGCTTCCTACTTGCTTTCACCCAAGATACGAACTTCTCTCTCAAGAGTAACGCCAGAGTGTTCCTTGACTTTTTCAATCACAGACTCAATCAAGTCTTCGTAGTCTTTAGCCGTTCCATCAGCGACATTGATCATAAAACCTGCGTGTTTTTCTGAGACTTCTACTCCACCAATACGATAGCCTTTCAAGCCAGCTTCAGAAATTAACTGACCTGCAAAATGCCCTACTGGACGCTTAAAGACCGAACCACAAGATGGATATTCTAAAGGTTGCTTGAGTTCACGTAGATGCGTCAAGCGATCCATTTCTTGCTTGATAACCGGATGGCTTCCTGGGGCTAGGGCAAATTTAGCTGATAAGACAACTGCACCAGACTCCTGAATGGCTGAATGGCGGTAACCAAAAGCCAAGTCCTTGACAGATAGGGTCTCGATTTCTCCATCCTTGGTCAAAATTTTACAAGACTGTAAGATGTGGGCAATCTCGCCACCATAGGCACCCGCATTCATAAAGACAGCACCACCGACACTTCCAGGAATACCACAAGCAAACTCAAAACCAGTCAAACTATGACGGAGGGCAATGCGAGTTGTTTCAATCAAGTTAGCACCAGCCTCAGCTTCGATGGTATAGCCATCAACGGAAACATGATTGAGCTTGTCACACAAGATAACAAATCCACGAATCCCACCATCACGAACAATGATGTTGCTAGCATTTCCCAGCACCATCCAAGGGATATTTTCTTGATTGGCAAATTTGACAACGCGCGCCAACTCAAAACGATTTCGTGGAAAGACCAAATAATCGGCCTCTCCACCTACTTTTGTATAACTATAGCTATGCAAGGGTTCTTTAAAACGGATATCAATCCCTTCTAAGATTTCAAGCATTTTTTCTTTTACTGACATGACACTCTTCCTTTTACAAAATTCATTCCATTATACCATTTTTAAGACCATTTGACGACCCTAAAAAAATCTTGGGCTTATTTTAAACAAAAAAAGAGGTTTCCCCCTTTTTCTTATGATTTTTTACAAAAGATTGCCTTGGTTCCATAGGCGACTAGAACAAGTTCAAGTGCTAGGACAACTTCAACCAAGACTGGATTTGTCAGCCAGCCAACTTGGGCAAGAGATGGTGCCAGGTCAAAGAAGGCATGTAGTCCATAGGCCACTAGGAGATAAATCCATTTCTTCTGGCGAACAGCTTGGTAAACCCAAACAGTCAAGAGTAATTGGAAGCCTAGCGCCAAGATTCGTTCAAAACCAAGCAAATAAATCTGCCAGACAGATAGCGACTGGATAGTTTTCAACATATTTTCAGACAGCAATTGCATAACCTGTGGATTTTGCGTTTGAACTGCTGAGAGAACAATGTAGAGATTGATCAAACTAGTAAGACCTAGGAAAATTAATTCCAAGCCACCATGCCCCAGTCCATAGGCCAAAGCGTCTGCCTTTTCCAAATTTCTCTTTTTCTCCAACCATTTGAAGAAAATAAGACGAGCAGTTTCCTCAAAAAATGCTGCCATAGCTAGGCCATAGATGATATAGACAAGCGGATGGTCTCGCAAGAGGGCAATACTACCGTCTTTTTGAGGATGTAAAACCAAGATATGCACCAGTTTTTCTAAAATCTGTGAAGAGACAAAGAAGGCAACAGCCCCCAAGCCCAAGACAGCTAGATTAATCTGGTGTTTCTTTTTGGCATACCAAATGCTTCCTATCAAGAAAGCCAGCAACAGCAACATGGTAATAATGATATGAATGGTCATTTTCTTCTCCTATTCCGCCTTTTCAATATCTTTTTTCATCTCGTCAACATTGAACTTAGCAAACAAGTATTGACGATCTTGGACTGGAAAACGTTGGTCCAACTGGTCAACCGCTCCCACCTCGATAATCCCTTCCTTGATGACAAAGTCCATGACATGCCCACCGAAGGTCAAGTCATCTGAGATGAAGTGCAGATGGTAGCCTGCCACACTAACTCCATGGAAAATCTCTGGCGTCCAGAAACCAACGATGGTTCCCACCACATTGTCACGACGATATTCAGGTTGATGGGTTGCGACATCAGCAAACTTGGTCTCTGGTGTCGACTTGGGAATCATACGCACATGCATATGTGAAAATTCCCCACGAATCTTGATAGAGCGGAAAAGATTTTCCCCGTCATAATAAGACTCGATTCGCTCTTCCAATTCCTTGTCTGTCATCTCAAACCGCTGGCGGAAAATGACCTCTGCTTGATGCGGTACTACTGCTGCATAAGGAATGAGAGCATCTGGTGATACTTCTACAATTTCTGGTTGCTCTCCTGATCCTTTGGCCTGATAAGCCTTGCCATCCAAGACAATCAATTCCCCATCAATGGAATCCAAGGTTCCCAAACCAAGGTCACCATGCTCTAGCAATTCTCCTACTGTCATGGTACCACCATAAAGGCCAGCCATCAAGGCTCCAAGGGTATTGTATTGAAATAATTTCACTGGTTCCTGCACGTTCTTATCCATTCACTTTCTTGTCTGTTATACTCAATGAAAATCAAAAAGCAAACTAGGAAGCGAGCCGCAGGTTGCTCAAAGCACTGCTTTGAAGTTGTAGATAGAACTACATATATACGGCAAGGCGAAGCTGACGTGGTTTGAAGAGATTTTCGAAGAGTATTATTCTATAAATGTTACTCCTAAGTATACCACATTTGCCCCTAGATGTGAACGAGAGAAACACCCTAGACATTGCCAAGAAAGAAAAAAAAGGGTACAATGTAACAAAATCAAGGGAGGTCTGGAATGAAGAAACAAAGCAAGTACCAAGAGGTCGTAGCTTATCTAAAAAATAGTATCGAGTCTGGACGCTTTCCAACGGGTAGCCGACTGCCTTCTATCCGTCAACTGAGCCTTGACTTTCATTGTAGCAAGGACACCATTCAGAGAGCCCTTCTGGAATTACGGCACGAACAATACCTCTATGCCAAGCCCCAGAGTGGCTACTATGTCCTAGAACAAGGGCAACACCAGGATCTAGAAATCGAAGTCACTGACGAACATGCCAGTGCCTATGACGATTTCCGACTCTGTGTCAATGAAACCTTGATTGGCCGGGAAAACTACCTCTTCAACTACTATGACAACCAAGAAGGATTAGAAGACTTAAGACAATCCATTCATAAACTCCTCTTTGACCAAGCCCTCTACTGCAAGGCTGACCAACTGGTACTGACTTCTGGAACCCAACAAGCCCTTTTTATCCTTTCTCAAATTTCCTTTCCTAGTCAAGCCAAGGAAATCTTGGTGGAACAGCCGACCTACCATCGGATGAATCGCCTCTTGATTGCTCAGGGATTGGACTATCAAACGATTGAACGAGGCATTGATGGGATTGACTTGGAGGAGCTGGAAGGTCACTTCAAAACAGGAAAAATTAAGTTTTTCTATACCATTCCTCGATTTCACTATCCTCTGGGACATTCCTATTCAGAGCAGGACAAACGAGCTATTCTTGACTTAGCTGCCAAGTATGGTGTCTATATCGTAGAGGACGACTATCTGGGGGATTTGGACTCCAAGAAGGGCCAGACCTTCCACTATCAGGATACAGAGAAGCGCGTCATTTACATAAAGTCCTTCTCAACCAGCCTCTTTCCAGCCCTGCGGATAACAGCACTCATCCTTCCAAATGCTATCAAGGAAGCCTTTGTGGCCTACAAAAATATCCTAGACTACGACAGCAACCTCATCATGCAAAAGGCCCTGTCACTCTATATTGACAGTCAATTATTTGAGAAAAATCGGCTAGCTCGCTTATCCAATCAGGAAGACTACCAAAAACAAATCGAGGAAAGACTAGATAACACTCCTTGTCCCCTTCCTCACTTTCCCCTACACGATGGTTTATTACTTGATCTCAGACAGTATCCTAAAATCGCCAGTCTCAAACACAGTCAACTGGGCTTAGACTTCTTTGAAGAGGCCTATTTAAGCACCTGTCCTTATCAATTTGCCAAGGTGTCCTTAGACAATCTGGAAAATGTTTTAGACTATTTAAAAGCAGAATTGGATTGACTTCCAACTCTGCTTTTTTCTTATACTCTTCGAAAATCTCTTCAAACCACGTCAGCGTCGCCTTACCGTACTCAAGTACAGCTTGCGGCTAGCTTCCTAGTTTGCTCTTTGATTTTCATTGAGTATTATTCTTCAACTTCTGTTAAGGTTGCCGCTTTTTCAAGATATTTTTGGTAGGTACCGTCATCCTTGAGTTTTTGGATGACCTTGTCCACCACTTCTTTTAAATCAGCACTATTTTTTCTAAGGGCAACTGCATTAGCTTCGCCGTCCTTCATCTTCAAGCTGACAGTTGCGACAGCTAAGTCGGCGTTTTTAGCAGCATAGCTAAGGGCAACAGGCTCATCCATGTGAACAGCATCTACTTTTCCAGCCTGCAATTCATTGACAGCTTCACCCATATTGGTTAGGGAAGTCAATTGAGCTTTTGGCAATTGTTCCTTGACCATAGCTTCTGGAACAGTCCCTTTTTGGGCTGCAATATTAGCACTTTCAAGGCTAGTTAAATCCTTGTATTTTTCTACATCAGACTTACGAACCAAGAAACTAATCTTGTTTTCATAGTAAGGGATTGAAAAATCAAAGACTTCTTTTCTCTCATCAGTAGCACTAATTCCTGCAACTGCTAGGTCAGCCTTCCCAGTTTGAAGACTGGTCAAAACATTGTCAAAACTCATGCTTGAGATTTCCAATTTCACCCCAAGTTCATCAGCGATAGCTTGGGCCATATCAATATCCGCACCGACTACCTGATTTTTCCCGTCAACTAAGGATTGGAATTCAAAAGGTGCATAGTCAGGACTAGTCGCCACAACTAATTTCCCCTTTTGCTTAATGGCCTCAACAGCTGACTGAGAACCATTAGAACCCGACTGGCAAGCCACTAAGAAGAAACTTGCAAGAAAGCTACATAAAACAAATATCCATTTTTTCGATTTCATAAATAAACGACCTCTCTGTTAATTTTGTATAATTATAACTCTATCCAAGTTGCTTGTCAAGTGTTTTTTTGAATTTTTATCTTAAAAATATTTTTTTCATTCAAAAAAGGAGCTATCTATTGATTTCAAGCTCCTTTTTATACAGAATGACTCTATTTTATAGTTCGACAATCTTACCTGTTTCAAAGTAAACAACCCATTCACAGATATTCTTGGCATAGTCTCCAATACGTTCCAAGAAGGCAATCACTTGGAAATAATCACGACCTGTAACAATGGCATCAGGATTTTTCTTGATTTCTTCTGTAGCCAAGTCACGAATGCTATCAAAGTAATGGTTGATTTTTTCATCCATGGCTGCTACTTCATAGGCCTGATCCACTGAACCATTGAGATAGAGTTCAAGAGCTGCTTCGACGAAGTTCTTGACATCGCGACCCATTCTCTTTATTTCTTCTTCAACAGCTGGGATGCGTTGCTCCCCCTTCATACGAATTGCCGCCTTGGCAATGGAAACGGCATGGTCACCCATACGTTCCAAGTCAGATACAGCCTTCAAGACTGTCAAAACAGTACGCAAGTCCTGAGAAACGGGTTGTTGAAGGGCAATCATTTCAAATGATTTCTTTTCCAATTTCACTTCGTATTCGTTTACTTCTGCATCGTCTTCGATGACTTCCTTGGCCAAATCACGGTCATGCGTAACAAAGGCACGCACTGTACGATTGATTTGAGATAGCACTTCCTGTCCCATGGCATAGAACTGGTTGTGCAATTTCTCTAAATCTTCTTCAAATTGAGAACGTAACATCATTTATCTCCTTATCCAAATTTTCCTGAAATATAGTCTTCTGTTTCCTTATGTTGTGGGTTGAGGAACATCTTCTTGGTATCGTTAAACTCGATTAAATCTCCATCTAGGAAAAATCCTGTCTTGTCAGAGATACGAGAGGCTTGTTGCATGGAACGTGTAACCAAGAGCATGGTATATTTATCTTTTAGACCATACAAGGTTTCTTCAATCTTACCAGCCGAGATAGGGTCCAAAGCTGAAGTCGGTTCATCCAAGAGAATGATTTTAGGACTAGTTGCCAAAACACGGGCAACACAGACACGTTGCTGTTGTCCGCCTGAAAGCCCGATAGCTGAATCATGCAGGCGATCCTTGACCTCATCCCAGATAGAGGCTCGTTGCAAGGCTTTTTCTACCGCTTCATCCAGAACCTGCTTGTCCTTAACTCCATTAATACGAAGCCCGTAAACAACATTTTCGTATATAGACATAGGGAAGGGGTTTGGTTGTTGGAAAACCATACCGATTTCCTTCCGCAATTCAACTGTATCTGTACGAGGACTATAGATGTTGTGGCCATTATATACCACTGAACCAGTTGTGGTTACCTCTGGATTAAGATCCCCCATGCGGTTGATAGCCTTGAGGAGGGTTGATTTCCCTGATCCAGATGGACCGATCAAGGCTGTAATTTCCTTAGGTTGGAAAGATAGGGAAACACTATTCAAGGCCTTTTTTTGATTGTAGTAAACGGACAGGTCCGACACCTGTAAAATCGCTTCTGTCATACTGTTTCCTTTCTATCCAAAGTGTCCTGTTACGTAGTCATTGGTTGACTGTAGTTTGGCATTTTGGAAAATATTAGAGGTCTTATCGTACTCGATCAAGTCACCCAAGTAGAAAAATCCTGTGTAGTCACTAGCACGCGCAGCCTGCTGCATACTGTGGGTCACGATGATGATGGTAAAATCCTTCTTCAACTCCAGCATGGTTTCTTCCAGCTGGGCTGTCGCAATCGGATCCAAGGCTGACGCTGGTTCATCCATCAAGAGAATATCTGGTTTAACAGAAATAGCACGAGCGATACAAAGACGTTGCTGCTGACCACCTGATAGGGTCAAGGCTGACTTGTGCAAATCGTCTTTGACCTGATCCCAAAGGGCAGCCTGACGAAGAGAGGTTTCTACAATTTCATCCAAGACTTGTTTGTTCTTAACTCCTGCACGTTCATGGGCAAAAGTGATGTTGCGGTAGATAGACTTGGCAAAGGGATTTGGGCGTTGGAAGACCATTCCAATGTGCTTACGCATCTCATAAACATTAATTTCTGGACGGTTAACATCAATCCCTTGGTAGAGGATTTGACCTGTTACCTTGGCAATATCAATGGTATCATTCATACGGTTGAGACTGCGGAGGTAGGTTGATTTCCCTGAACCAGAAGGGCCAATTAAGGCAGTAATTTTATTTTTTTCAAATTGCATATCGATGCCCTTGATGGATTCATTTTTACCGTAGTAAACATGTAAATCCTTAGTAGAGAGGGCCACTTTCTCTTCAGGAAAGGTGATGATATGCTTTTCATCCCAATTATATTTTGACATGGCTTCTCCTTTAGGCAGCGGTTAATTTCTTATGTAGGTAACTTCCGAGTTTACGAGCTCCAAAGTTAAAGATGAGAATAAAGATGAGTAGCACGGCCGCAGAACCTGCTGATACGATGGTTCCATCTGGAATGGTTCCTTCACTATTGACTTTCCAGATGTGGACAGCCAAGGTTTCTGCTTGACGGAAGATAGAGATTGGACTGGTCACACTGAGAATATTCCAGTTAGACCAGTCAAGGGCTGGAGCGGATTGTCCTGCTGTATAGATAAGAGCCGCAGCCTCACCAAAGATACGACCAGAAGCTAAGACGACCCCAGTCACAATACCTGGAAGAGCTTCTGGAATGACCACATGGACAACTGTCTCCCAACGAGAAATCCCAAGGGCCAGACCAGCCTCACGTTGCGTATGGTGAACGTGTTTCAAGCTGTCTTCAACATTACGAGTCATCTGAGGTAAGTTAAAGACTGTCAAGGCCAAGGCACCTGAAATGATTGAAAATCCATACTCAAACTGAACTACAAAGATCAAGTAACCAAAGAGACCTACAACCACAGATGGGAGTGAAGACAAGATTTCAATACAGGTTCTGACAAAATTGGTCACAGGACCTTTTTTAGCATATTCAGCTAGGAAAATCCCAGCTCCCATAGACAAGGGCACAGAAATAATCAAGGTAATAACCAGAAGGAAGAAGGAATTATAGAGCTGAATTCCAATCCCTCCGCCTGCTTGGTAAGAAGATGATTTGCCAGTCAAGAAAGACCAAGAGATGTGGGGCAAACCACGAACCAAGATATAAAGAATCAAGGATGCCAAGATGGCAACAATAATTCCTGCAATCGAGTAGAGGACAGCTGTTGCAATTTTATCTAATTTCTTAGCGTGCATAGTTTTTCTTTCCTCTTTCTTTCGTAATCAATTTAATCACACTGTTGAAGGCCAAACTCATCAAAAGCAAGACTAAGGCTAGTGACCAGAGAACGTTATTGTCAACAGTTCCCATAACGGTATTTCCGATACCCATGGTCAAGACAGAGGTCAAGGTTGCAGCAGGTGTTGTCAATGAAGTTGGGACAACGGCTGAGTTTCCGACGACCATCTGAATGGCCAAGGCCTCACCAAAGGCACGCGCCATCCCAAAGACCACTGCTGTAAAAATACCTGAACGCGCTGCCTTCAAGGTCACGCGCCAGATGGTTTGCCAACGAGTAGCCCCCATAGCCAAACTGGCTTCTCGGTAGTGACGAGGCACCGCACGTAAGCTATCAGTTGTCATAAAGGTTACCGTCGGTAAAATCATGACAAAGAGAACGAAAATCCCTGACAAGATTCCAAAACCAGTTCCACCAAAGACACTGCGGACAAAGGGAACTACAACCTGTAAACCGATAAATCCATATACGACTGAAGGAATCCCGACTAGCAATTCAATGGCTGGTTGCAAGATTCTAGCACCTTTTGGTGAGACTTCAGTCATAAAGACTGCAGCACCAATGGCAAAAGGAGTTGCGATAAGGGCTGATAGGATTGTGACAATAAAGGAACCCAAAATCATGGGAAGCGCACCAAATTGTTTCCCTGAAGGATTCCAAGTTTGACCAAAGAGGAAATCAAAGATATTAACCCCATTTACAAAGAAGGTCGACAAACCTTTTTGGGCTACGAAAATCAAAATCATGGCCACAATGATGACTATCAAAGAAAGACAGGCAAAGGTCAAGCCTTTTCCTAGTTTCTCTAGACGAGAGTTCTTTGAGGGAGAAAGTAATTTTTTAGCTAATTCTTCTTGATTCATTAGTGACTCCCTTCTAGTGCTGTCACCGTTCCTACAGCATCTTTTTCAACCTTCATTTCCTTAACAGAAATATAGCCCATTCCCTTAACGATTCCACTTTGCGCTTCATCAGAGAGGACAAAGTTGAGAAATTCTGCCACCAATTCATTTGGTTGACCTAGGGTGTACATGTGTTCATAAGACCACAAAGGCCAGTTATTGGTTGTAACATTTTCAGCAATCGGCTCATAGCCATTCAACTTCATGCGTTTAACCGAGTCATCCACATAGGCAAAGGCTAGGTAAGAAATAGCTCCTGGTGTCTGGGAAACAATGTTTTTGACCATCCCATTTGAATCCTGTTCTTGACTCTGCACGGCAGATTGACCATCCATGATAACACTATCAAAGGTTGCACGCGAACCAGAACTTGCCGCTCGGTTGATAATGGAAATGGCTAGGTCTTTCCCACCGACTTCTTTCCAGTTGGTCACTTGACCTGTGAAGATACTACGGAGTTGTTCAGTTGTCAGATTTTCAACATCAACTTCCTTGTTTACAATGACTGCCAAGCCCGCTACGGCTACCTTATGGTCCACTAGAGCGGATGCGTTGATACCGTCTTTTTCCTCGGCAAATACGTCTGAATTTCCTACATCAACGGCTCCAGACTGAACCTGAGACAAACCTGTACCAGATCCTCCACCTTGGACGTTGACTGTTTTTCCAACGTGCATAGAGCCAAATTCATCTGCTGCTGCTTCGACCAAGGGCTGAAGAGCCGTTGAGCCAACAGCTGTCATGGATTCCCCACGATCAATCCAGCTAGCACATCCCGCCAAAGAACCTGCCAGCAAAAGAGCTGCAAGGGATAGAGCGAGTTTTTTCCTTTTTTTCACTGTTTTTCTCCTTGAAAATAATGGTGAATGCTGTGAATTTTTTCAACTATTTATTTATGTTTTTCTTTTTTAAAATTGGGAGTCAACTGAAGTTCTTATACTCAATGAAAATCAAAGAGCAAACTAGGAAACTAGCCGCAGGCTGTACTTGAGTACGGCAAGGCGACGTTGACGCGGTTTGAATTTGATTTTCGAAGAGTATTAGCTTGGTTTAACTAGAAATTTGCTTAGTTACCATCTCCACCAATTTTGACTTAAAATGAAAGACAATTTGAAAAAAATCCATACTTCCACTATAACATAGACAAGCTACTTTGACTAGCATTTTCACTTGAATCTTAGGCCTTTTGGAAAATAATTTTTCAAAACATTTCCCGTCACCTTAGCAAAGCCCAACCCATTGCCTTGAACCAAAACTTGGTACCAACCATTTGGCAGACTTTCTGCCAGCTGAACGGTTTCTCCAGCGGCATACTTTACAAATTTCTCTTGGTCAATTTCAACCGACTGCTTGACCTGACTCGGTTTCAAGGCTAGACCAAGAGCGAAACTGGGTTCAAAGCGTTTCTTCTTAAAGGTACCCAGATGCAGGCCATTCCGAGCAATCTTGAGTTTCCCTAAATCTGGCAAAAGTTCTGGCAGGAGATAGAGTTGGTCACCAAAAGTCTGCAAGATTCCCCTTAGATTGACCTGCAAATGTTTTTGTGCAAATTCCTGCCACAAGGCCACTTGTTCACGGCTGAGATTACTCTTACTTGCCTTATATTTAGGGGCTGGATTTTCACCCTTAAATTGCAAATGGGCTACAAACTGCCCCTCTCCCTTAAAATGATGAGGGTACATACGAGCCGTTTCTGGCAGGTCAATACCAGCTATCATTCCATTGATATGTTCAACTGGTAGCAAATCAAAATCATACTCTTCCAGTAGCCAATTGACTATTTCTTCATTTTCCTCGGGTGCCCAGGTACAGGTAGAATAAACCAGACGACCACCTTGAGCTAACATGGTTACTGCATCTTCCAGAATTTCTCTTTGCAAACTAGCACATTGACTCGGATAATCTAAGTTCCAATAATCCATAGCATCTGGTTGCTTACGAAACATCCCTTCACCAGAGCAAGGAGCATCAAGGACAATGAGGTCAAAATAGCCTTTAAAAACCTTGGCCAAGCGGTCAGCAGATTCATTGGTCACCACGACATTTGTCGCTCCAAAGCGCTCCATGTTTTCTACTAAAATCTTAGCCCGTTTGCTTGAAATTTCATTGGAAACAAGGAGACCCTCCCCTGCTAGATAGGCTGCCAGCTGAGTTGATTTTCCACCCGGTGCAGCAGCCAAATCCAAGACTTTCATACCAGGACTGGGCTGGGCTACCTGAGCAACCATCTGAGCAGCGGGTTCTTGCGAATAAACCAAACCTGTAGCATGCTCAGGCGATTTCCCTGAAACCTTCCCATAATGTCCCCAAGGAGTTTGAGGAATAGCATCAGGAAAGGAAACTGGCGCTTCTTTTAAAGGATTAATACGAAAGGCCGAAACCGCTTCCTCCTCAAAAGAGGCAAGAAAATCTCTTGCCTCATCTCCTAGTATCTCTTCATATTTTTCAACAAATCCTTCTGGAAATTGCATTTAAGTTCTTTTCCTTTCGTAAATATAGGACTGAATTTCCTCCTGCATCTCAAGAGGTAGCATCATGACCGGCTGTCTGGTTTGAAAATCAAGCGGTTGACCAGATAGAGTCACAACCCGATAGCCCAGACTTTCCCCTAAAATACTAGCCGCAGCATAATCCCATGGTTGCAGATAGGTGACATAGGTCAACAAACGCCCTGACAAAATCTTGGCAAAACTAATGGCTGCACTCCCATAGACACGTACACCGAGGACCGCTCGACTCAAATCAGCCAGTCCCCATTCATTGGTTTCCAGCATGCCACTATTCCCTGCAATGAGAAAATCTCCAAGTGGTTTTGGTTTAAAGGGAGCTAGGGGCCTATCATTTAGACAAACTGGAAAGGCTCCGCCACCGTGGTAACAATCCCCTTTGACCACATCATAAATCAGACCAAACTGTCCCTGACCATTTTCAAAATAAGCCATCATGACAGCAAAATCTTCCTGCTGGGCCACAAAATTATTGGTCCCATCAATGGGATCAATGACCCAAACCTTGCCCTCTTGAACCGAGGCTCGCAGACAACCTTCTTCAGCACAAATCTTATCCTCAGGATAACGAGACAAAATCTCACCAACCAAGAGTTCCTGAACTTCCTTGTCCAGTCTGGTCACCAAATCTGTTGGAGAGGACTTGGTCTCAACACACAAGTCTTCCTGCATGTGGTCAAGGATGTACTGGCCCGCTTTCTTAACAAGCTCTTTAGCAAATTCAAATTTACTTTCCAAGAGAAATCTTCCCTTCCCCTTTTTCCTTAGCAGTCTGAACTGCTCGGTAAAGCGAATAGCCACTAACTGTTTCAAATTCTCGTCCCAAACGTTTCTCTTCACTCTTGCTTGGCACAACCGCCTTGAATCCCTTATAGGAGTCCAGTAACTTTTTAGCCTCTACCTTGCTTTCATAGGCAGCTTCAACATCATTAAAAAAAGAAAGCACTGAAGCAAGTTCTTCAGTGCTCCACGACAAATCTAGTGGGTAACTATACTGTTTGTTCATTAACTAATACCAGCTCTCATTCTTGCTTCTTTTAGTTCTTGCTTACGGTAACTACGAGGGAGAAAAGCACGAATCTCATCTTCATTAAAACCGATCTGCATACGTTTGGCATCGATAATAATTGGACGACGCAAAAGACTTGGATACTGCTCAATCAAATGAAGCAATTCTGATACCGAAATACTTTCTACATCAATATCTAATTTTTGAAAAATTTTTGAACGAGTTGAAATGATGTCATCAGTACCATTTTCGGTCAAGGAAAGGATGTGTTGCAATTCTTTTCTTGTTAAAGGACTGGTCATAATATTGTGTTCCTCAAAGGGAACCTTATGTTTTTCTAACCAGGCCTTTGCCTTACGACATGAAGTACAGCTCGGTGATAGAAATAGTGTAATCATGCTTTTCTCTTCTTATCTATACTTTGCTACTTCTATTATACAAAAAAATAAAGCGCTTGACTAGAGATTTTTAGAAAAAAAGCCTATTTTTTCAAGAAAAATAGACTGTTTGCGAACGATTAACTCTTTTTAGATTTGATTAATTCATTCTTGACAATAGTTTCGAATCACATACCTAATTGATTTATGCAAAATAAGAATATCTTTCGTTTCACTTCCTACGGCTTTTCAGGTATAGAAAACCAAAGAAGCTTTCATAGAGGGCAAAAAAGAGGAGGAAGGCATGTAGGAAGAAGGTCTCTGGTAAAATTAAAATAACTGGATCCTTGGCTGGGTCAAAAAGCCAGGTATCATCTCCCACAAAGAGAATTTGATGGAAAAGAGTAAAGAATTGGTCAAAACCAATCAACACTCCCCCAAGCCCAATCAGCAAAGGCAAGACCACTAGAGTCAGAAGTCCCTTACTAAATAAAGATAAAAATCCCTTTTTAACAATCTTATTGACAAAGAAATAGAAGCTTGGTAGTGTCACAAGGGCAACTAATTGAACTAGGTGAAAGAGGTCCTTGACCACCGCAAAGTGGTGCAGACCAGCTGCTGACGAACGAAAATCTGGCATCTCTAAGACCTGACTAAAAGGATTGGTCAGGTAATTCATCAAGATATGAAAGTTGTACTGAATAGTTTCTGGTTTTAAATAGACCCTATCCGTTAAGTTCAACCACTGAATATCCAGCGGATAAAAAATCCAAGCCAAATAAATGGTCAAAAGGATTGAGAGGGAGAGGAGAAAGAGCATAGAGGCCCAAAAGGTCAGTTTAGTTTTCATCAAAATCCCACTCCGCAAGGCTAGAAACCACATGAGTCGGTGCGATTGGCAGGTCTGCTACTTCTTCTGCCTTGGTAAAACCTGTTGTCACCAAGAGCGTTGGAATGCCGTTGTCAATCCCAGCCCGAATATCTGTCAGATAGTTGTCCCCAACCATAATCAACTCTTCACGTTCCAAGCCTAAGTGCTCAACCGCCTTGTCCATAATGATAGCATTTGGTTTTCCGATATAAACAGGCTTCACTCGTGTTGCTACTTCAAGCAGTGTAATCAGCGAACCAGCACCTGGCAAAAGACCGCGTTCTGTCGGGATGTTGAGATCAGGGTTGGTACCGATAAAGTGAGCACCCTTTTGAATCGCAAGAGTTGCTGTGGCAAATTTTTCATAGTCGACTTGCCAGTCCAGTCCTACTACCACATAGGCTGGATTTCCCTTGTCTTCCACATAACCAGCCGCCTTGATGGCTTCCTTGAGCCCGGCTTCACCAATGACATAGACCGTCTTTTCCAGTCCCAAGTCATTCATATAGTCGATAGTTGCCAAAGTCGCTGTGTAGACAGTCGATAGGGGCGTATCGATATTAAAATTCTGAGCCAGCATCTCCTGAACACTCTCTGGAGTGCGGGTTGTATTGTTGGTTACAAAGAGATAGGGAATGTCCCGCTTTTGCAATTCATGGACAAAAGCCTCTCCTGCTGGGATTCGGTCTTTCCCCTTATAAATAGTACCGTCTAAATCAATTAAATAGCCTTTATATTTCATACTTTCTCTTTAATCCTTTTTTATTTCTTGCCATGTGATGATTGCTTGGGCATTGGTAGCACTGTCGCTTGTAATTTCATGCTTGCTTTCCAGTCCAGTCCGTTCAACAGCCGATGTAATCACTCCACCTGGTCGCACTTCCTTGACATACTTGAGGTTGATTTTCTTGGGAATATATTGGGTCAAAAAATCCGCTCCCATAACCTCAAAAATCCAGTCCAGATACTTACTGTTATTAACATGACCATTCATATCCAAGTCGTAAAAACGAACATGGTAATCCTTGCTGAATGGTTCTTCCAAAGACTCATACTTTGGCCCACGGATAAGCTTTTTATCAAAATCAGACTGATACGGAGCCACAATCTCAGGTTCGACAGCATGGACTTTTCGACTGTCGCGGTCCATGAGAACAAAGGTCGCCATCATGTGGATGAGTTCCTGACCTGCTTCATCATAAATGTTAAAGCGACGGTAGCAAAAGAGCCGATTGTAGCTCAAAGCTTCCGTTTCGATGGTAATTTCTTCCGCAAAACGAGGCAAACGAACCACCTCAATATCGTATTCTGTGATAATCCAGACCAGATTATGCTCTTCCAAAATGGCCTTATCACTAACTCCTAACTCAATCGACTGCATCCCTGAAACTTGAAGGGATAGCAAAATCACATCTGGAAGCTTGATATGACCGTTCATATCAGCCATATCAAAAGGAATTTTCATTTTCATTCGATAAGTTAAGCCCATCATCTACTCCAAAATAAATCGTTCTGCTACGGTGTCTCCTAAAAAGAGACCTCTTTTTGTCATACGAACTCGGTCACCATCTATTTGCATGAGACCTTGTTGAACCAATTCTCTGACAATTTCTCCATAAAGTCCATCGAAAGACCGTCCAAATTTTTCCTCAAATCGCGCCATGGAAACCCCTGATTTCTTGCGGAGTCCCAAGAACATTTCTTCTTCCATTTGCTCTTTTTGACTCAGGTGCTCTTCTGTGATACGCGCATTACCTTCCTCAACTGCATTAAGATAATGACGAATGGGACCATGATTTTTATAGCGAACACCGTTCACATAACCAGATGCCCCAGCACCGATACCATAGTATTCAGCATTGTCCCAGTACATAAGATTGTGACGACTTTCAAAACCAGGTTTGGAGAAATTAGAAATCTCATAATGTTCAAAACCAGCTCGCTCCAGCTCTACGATGATATACTCAAACATCTCAGCCTCAAGTTCCTCCTTAGGCAGAGGCAATTTCCCTCGTCGCATACGGTTCATAAAGACCGTATGATTTTCCAAAATCAAGCTATACAAACTCATATGGGGAATATCCAGTCCAATGGCCTTAGCCACATTTTCCTTGACCTGCTCCATGGTCTGACCAGGTAGTGCATAAATCAAATCGATGGAGATATTGTCAAAACCAGCCAGTTTCAGACGGTCGATATTTTCATAAATATCCTTCTCCAAATGACTGCGCCCAATCTTTTTCAGCATCTTATCATCAAAGGTCTGCACACCTAGCGAAACACGATTGACAGCCGAGTTTTTCAAAACAGCTATCTTATCTGCATCCAAGTCGCCTGGATTGGCTTCAATGGTCAACTCTTCTAAGAAAGACAAGTCCAAGTTTTTAGTCAAGCCCTTCAATAACACCTCCAGTTGAGAAGCTGACAAAGCTGTCGGTGTGCCACCACCGATATAGAGGGTTCTCAACTTTTGAATATCATAAGATTGAAACTCTTCTAACAGATGTTCCAAATAACTATCTACCGGCTGATTCTTGATAAAAACTTTTGAAAAGTCACAATAATAACAAATCTGGGTACAAAACGGGATGTGCACATAGGCTGACGTTGGTTTTTTCTGCATAGTAATTATTATACCACAAAGACACGCTACGAGAAAAAAATCACCATCCCCAGATACATAGTCCGTCCAGAGATGGTGATGGTTTATTCTTCTGTTATGTCAATAACAATCTCTTCTGATTCATCAAGAGTTTCGGCCTTTTCTTGCCATTGCTCCTTGAGATTCTTGAATCGATCTTTTGATGCTTCTGTCGCTTGACGAGCACATGATTTGGCTTGAGCAAGGACACTGTCCACAGTGATTTCACCTGACTCAACCTGTTCTTTGGTTTTAAGAACAAAATCTGTAGCCTGCTCCTTAACTTCTGTCAGTTTTTCACAGACCTGCTCCTTGGCATACTCAGGATCTTCTCTCAAATCATCTAGAAAATCTTGAGCCTGACTGCAAACTTGTTTGCCCTTGTCGCTTGTTAAAAACAAGGCAAGAGCTGCACCTGAAACGGTTCCTAAAAGGATTGAGGATAGTTTACCCATAAGAATTCTCCTTTTTTACTTTTTGAAAAATTTACTTGCAAGACGAAGAGCTGACAAACTTGCACCAGTCTTGAGTGTTTTTGAACCAGCTGATGAAGCTTTCTTGCTCAAGACACGCGCATGGTCATTGAGGTCTGAAACAGATAGAGATAAATCTGCAACGGCACTAAAGAGTGGATCAATCGTTGCCACCTTAACATTGATATCATCTGCCAAGACATTGACCTTAGCCAGCAATTCATTGGTATGATGCAAGGTCACATCCACATCTGAAGTCAAGGTTTTAATCGTCTTTTCTGTTTCGTCAATAACACGACCAAGCTTTTGTACAGTAATGATTAGATACACTAAAAAGACAATCAAAGCAAGGGCTACAAGAATATATGCAACTTCTAACATTTAGTTTTCCTCCTCAGAAATATAGTAAGGGGCCTTCTTTCGATTTTGATATAGAATGATAAAAATACCGAGACCGATAAGGACAACTGAAAGCCACTGAGATACTCGAAGGCCAAAGAACATAAGGCTATCTGTCCGCATACCTTCGATGACCATACGACCGAAACCATACCAAATCAAGTAGAAAGCAGTGATATGACCTCGTCTGAGACTCTTCCATTTTCGTCTAAAAATCAGAATCAAGGCAAAGCCAAGTAGATTCCATAGAGATTCATAAAGGAAAGTCGGCTGACGGTAGCTCCCCTCAATATACATCTGGTCGCGGATAAAGCCAGGTAGATAATCCAGATTATCCACTGCTGCACCATAGGCTTCTTGGTTAAAGAAATTGCCCCAGCGCCCCAGACTTTGGGCGATCATGACGCTAGGCGCTGCAATGTCTAGAAAATCCCAAGTATTAATGAGTTTACGATCAGCAAAGATATAGAGTACAAGAGCCCCAGTAATCAAACCACCGTAAATGGCCAAACCACCATTCCAAATGGCAAAAATTTCTCCCAAGTTCTGACTATAGTAATCAAAACGGAAAATAACATAGTAGAGACGCGCTCCTAAAATAGCCAGAGGAAAGGCTATCAAGATAAAATCTAAAATATCGTCTGGTATGATTTTCTTTCTAGGCGCTTCTTTCATAGTCAAATAAACCGCAAGAATCAAGCCTGTCACAATACACAAGGCATACCATCGAATGGCTAGAGGGCCTAGATGAATAGCAATTGGATCAAGCATTCGGCACCTCGTTCTGAGCAATGAGATTTGTCAAACGTTCTTCGAACAAACGCGTCGCATCAAAGCCCATTTCCTTGGCACGATAATTCATGGCAGCTGCCTCAATCACAACAGAGATATTACGACCTGTTTTAACTGGGATACGGATACGAGGAATGCCTACGCCAGAAATTTCTATTTCTTCTGCATTGTTTCCAAGACGATCAAAAGTCTTATGCGTATCGTAATTTTCCAAGTAAACAGCCAGCTGGACTTGTGAAGAATCCTTGACCGCACTCGCACCGTAGAGGCTCATAACATCGATAATCCCAACCCCACGAATTTCAATCAAGTGTTTCAAGATTTCAGCTGGTTCACCCCAAAGAGTAATCTCATCCTTGGCAAAGATATCGACACGGTCATCAGCTACCAAGCGGTGACCACGTTTTACAAGCTCTAAACCTGTCTCACTCTTACCGATACCGCTATCTCCCTGAATCAAGACACCCATCCCATAGATATCCATCAAGACACCGTGCACACTGGTCCGTTCTGCCAAACGAGAATCTAGATAACTAGATAGCTCTCCAGATAAACGACTAGTAGCTGTACGACTAGTTAAGATGGCAATCTCACATTCTCTGGCTGCCTTTAGCATCTCCTCAGGAACCACCAAACCACGAGCAACAATAACCGCAGGTGTCTCAGGTAGAAACATTTTTTTCAAGACTTGGTAACGGTTGTGAGAGGACATCGAAACGAGATAGGACCACTCCTTCATTCCCAAAAGTTGAATCCGCTCAGGCGTATAATAGTCAAAATAGCCCGTCATTTCAAGACCAGGTCGCGTAATGTCCGCGGTATTAATTTCCTTTTCAAGTAATTCTGGTTCGCCATAGACAATGTCTAGTCTAAGCTTTTCAATCACTTCTTTTACTAAAACCGACATCATTTCCTCCTTCAATCGAGTTCTTTTTACTATTATATCAAATTGTCCTTAGAAGTTTCAGATTTTTGCAGGCTTTGAAGTATTTATTTATACTCAATGAAAATCAAAGAGCAAACTAGGAAACTAGCCGCAGGCTGTACTTGAGTACGGCAAGGCGACGTTGACATGGTTTGAAGAGATTTTCGAAGAGTATTAAAAGAAAAAAGACTAGATTTCTCCAGCCTTTCATTTCTAATTAGAATTTTTTACGTTTACGAGCTGCTTCTGATTTACGTTTACGTTTTACAGAAGGTTTTTCATAGAATTCACGTTTGCGTGTTTCTTGAAGAGTACCAGCTTTAGTAACCGCACGTTTGAAACGACGAAGTGCGTCGTCAAGAGATTCATTCTTACGTACTACTGTTTTAGACATTTTTTTCACTCCCTTCAAGTTCAAGATCTATTCTATTTTACACGTAAAAGGAATAATTGTCAAGAAAAAATCCGGTTTAATTTTGATTTTTTTGCCATTTATTCAAGTCTTGAAAGCATCAATTAAATAGAGAAACTGAAAGAGTTCATTTTTTTATTTTTCTAACAAGCTGAGCGCTTCAGCATCTGCAATGATGGTCACATCAGGGTGATTTTGGAGGCTACTTGCTGGTAGGTTCTCAGTCACTGGGCCAGACACTGTTCCTGCAATGGCTTCTGCTTTCGACTCACCATAAGCAAATAGAAGGATTGACTTGGCATCCAAGATATTTTTAATCCCCATTGAAATGGCTTGAGTTGGGACGTCTTCAATCTTGTCAAAGAAACGTGCGTTTGCTTCAATAGTAGACTTGTCAAGTTCTACAAGGTGAGTTTGACTGTCAAATGGAGTACCGGGTTCATTAAATCCGATATGTCCATTGCGACCGATTCCCAAAATTTGGAGGTCAACTGGATGGTCAGCCAAAACTTGGTTGTAGCGTTCAACTTCAGCTTCAGCATTGTCCTTAACCCCACGAGGCAAGAAACTTTCTTTAAACGGTTTTTGGTTAAACAAGTTTTCTTGCATGAAGTAACGGTAAGACTGTGGATTATCTCCATCAAGTCCTACATACTCATCAAGGTTCACACTGGTTAAATTTGAAAAATCAAGGTCACTCTCAACAATTTCCTTGTAAAATTCAAGTGGGCTACTTCCAGTCGCAAGTCCTAGGGTTTTAGCGCCGTTGGCTATTTTTTCCTTCAAAATCTCAAAAGCAACTTTTCCACCTTCGATTTGGTTTTCAACTTTAATGACTTTCATCTTTTCATCCTCCGCTTTAATCTATATTTATTATATGGTATAGACCAATTTTTGTCAAGTGAAAACGATTTAATTTTCAAAAAAAGAGCGACTATACTTGAAACATGTTATAATGGATAAGATTAGAACTTAGAAAGAATGAACAAATATATGAATACAGCTGATTTTGATTTCCACTTACCCGAGGAATTGATTGCCCAAACGCCTCTTGAAAAACGGGACGCCTCTAAACTCCTCATCGTCAACCGTGAGACGGGAGAAATGCAGGATAAACACTTCCACTCTATTATTGATATGCTGGAACCTGGTGATGCTCTTGTTATGAACGACACCCGAGTTCTCCCTGCCCGCCTCTATGGTCAAAAGGAAGAAACAGGAGGCCATGTGGAACTTCTCCTGCTCAAAAATACTAGTGGAGATGAGTGGGAAGTTCTGGCTAAACCTGCCAAACGCCTCAAGGTCGGGACTCGTGTCAGCTTTGGTGATGGTCGCCTCAGCGCTGTCGTTACGGAAGAATTGACCCACGGTGGTCGTATTGTCCGCTTTGATTACCAAGGAATTTTCCTAGAAGTTTTGGAAAGTCTGGGTGAAATGCCGCTACCACCTTATATCCATGAAAAACTGGATGACCGCGAACGCTATCAAACTGTTTACGCCAAGGAAAGTGGCTCTGCTGCTGCACCAACTGCTGGACTACACTTCACTAAAGAACTGCTAGCAGAAATCCAAGCTAAAGGTGTTCATCTAGTCTATCTGACTCTTCATGTCGGGCTTGGAACCTTTAGACCTGTTTCAGTTGACAATCTGGACGAACACGAAATGCACTCAGAATTCTATCAGCTTTCTGATGAAGCAGCAGCCACCCTTCGCTCTGTTAAGGAAAATGGTGGTCGTGTCATCGCTGTTGGAACCACTTCTATTCGCACACTGGAGACTATTGGTTCTAAGTTTGATGGGCAAATCCAAGCAGATTCTGGCTGGACCAATATCTTTATCAAACCTGGCTATGAATGGAAGGTTGTAGATGCCTTCTCAACCAACTTCCACCTGCCAAAATCAACTCTGGTCATGTTGGTTTCTGCCTTTGCCGGCCGTGAATTAGTCTTAGATGCCTACCACCATGCCATTCAAGAACACTACCGCTTCTTCAGTTTTGGCGATGCCATGTTTATCTACTAATTTTCACAATCAAAAAGCGCATATTATCAGGCAATAAACCTTGATAGTATGCGTTTTGTAATGAATAAAAAATTTGTTAGTCTTTTCTAAAATTCGGAACTTTCAAACTCTGAACACTAGCATTAATCACCGCTCCGACAATCAAAATCTTAGCGATGAGAATAAACCAAAACATCATAACCACCACGACGATGGAACTGAAGAAACGGACGTCCACTAGGTGATTGACATAATTGTTAATATAGACTGAAAAAATATTGAGCAGTAAGACCAGAGTCAACAAGACAAAGGTGCTACCTGGCAATACATGTCGAATGCGTCGTATCTTAACATTGGGCAGGAAATAATAAAGCATAACCAAGATGGCAAAAATCAAGGCATAGACCAAGGGACCTGTTAGATCTTGCAAATAATCAAAGATAGGACTATCTGATTTCCAGTAACTTTTGATAAGGTTGAGAAGCATACGGCCAAAAACGCTCAAAAATAAGGCTAAGGCAAAGAGAATCTGCAAGCCAAAACTGACTAGTAAACTCATCAATTGCTGATAAATTAAACCTCTACTCTTAGCTACTCCGTAAGCTTTATTAAAGGCTTTCTGTAGGAAATTCATGGATTTTGAAAAGGTCCAGAGGGCTGACAAAACCGCAAAACTCAATAAGCCTGTTGACGGTTGGGTCAGTACTTCTGTAATAATTTTTGCGACCACATCATACATGGTATCGGGCAAGAATTCATTGACAACCTTTAAAAAATTTGAAACTGGAATCTGAAAATAAGGGAGGATATTAACCACCACCAAAAGCAGGGGAAAAATCGAAATCAACCAATAGTAGGCTACTGCGACACTGGTCAACTCACTATCTGATGCTTGATAATAATGCAAAAAAGCTTTTAATAAAGGCTTATCTATCAGCTCTTTCCACCACTTCTTCATGTCACACTCCTTCACTTACAATCTTATACTCAATGAAAATCAAAGAGCAAACTAGGAAGCTAACCGCAGGTTGCTCAAAGCACTGCTTTGAGGTTGTAGATGAAACTGACGAAGTCAGTAACCATACCTACGGTAAGGCGACGCTGACGTGGTTTGAATTTGATTTTCGAAGAGTATTAACTAATTTCTTCTTACCAATTCCACCATATCATAAGGGAGGGTATTGGCAGCTTCCTTCAAGGAATAGTTCTCTAAGTTATTCACATTTTGTCGTAACTTCTTGGCATACTTGGTCGTAATCAATCGTTTTTCTTCATATTCGAAAATCAATTTACGCTCCAGATAATAGCCTCTCAGCATTTCGTCGATATTGTTGGGTTTGACACGATTGATAACCCGTTCGACAAAGGCACCACTGGTGATGATAGCTGTTTCACGGAGACGAGAATCCTGCATGAAGCTAATCAAGGAACTCTTATAAACCCCTTTTAGGTTCTCCAAACTTTCGATAATCATCTCTGTATTTTCTAGATAGAGCTCTGCGATTTGGTCATAGTCAAGGGCTCTGAGTTTCTGTGATTCTTCATTTTTCCAACTACGGAAGGTCTTACCAAAGGTAAAGACTTCGTGAAGGAGAAAACGTAAAATCCGCAAGGAAACAAGGAAATAATAGGTCAAACGTGAAGCAAACTTACGATTGATACTTTGTTCCATGTTTTTCAAATAACGTTGGTAAACTCGATAGGCACGCTCACTCATCTTGCCTTCTTCGTAAGCCTGTTCTAAACCATCACTTTCAATACTGAGGATGAGAAGTTTTAAGGCCTCCCAGTCTTCTTGAGCCCCCTTATTTTCTTGACTCAGTATGAGATTTTCAATACGTCCATGGTAATTGTCAATGGCTGCATAGAGAGGGAGCTTATTTCTGGTATCTTCCAACTCTTTTTCCAACTCTATCGTTACTTCATTCAAAATGCCAATATGCATGAGATAATCCTTGCTTTCTTCCTGTTCATCAGAAAGATGAGGCAAGACCAAGAGACCTGTTAAAAAGCTTACCAGCGTCACACCTGCGACAAGGAAAAGTAAGAGAGGATACTCCTGCTCTAGATTACTTGGTATCAGAAGAATCGTAGCAATCGACACCGTTCCCTTGACACCTGAAAAGGTCAAAAGAAGCATGTCCTTCATATACTTATTTAGCTTTTTCTTGAGACGTCTAGTCCTATAGGCATAATAGCCATAAATCATGACAAAACGAATAGCAAAGAGGACAAAGGTAAGGGCTATAAGAGATACAAATAACAGTAAGGGATTATAGATTGGATTGGTCAAGATAGGCTCTGCTATCATTTCCAACTCCATCCCTAAAATCACAAAGACAGAACCGTTCAGCATAAAATTCACTGTATGCCAAACCGTCTCGGTCACCGTATCCACTTGGGCTTCGAGGAGCGTAATTTTCTTAAATCGGCTTGCCTTTAAAATCCCAGCAACTACAACGGCAATAATCCCTGAAACGTGGACTTCTTCTGCCAGGAAGAAGGTCACCAGAGGCAAACTCAATTCCAGAAGGAGCTCACTAGCAATATCCGTTGCTCTCACACTCAGCAAGAAGCTATGTAGGAAACGGTTAGTCATGGCTGTTACAAATCCAATTAAAAAACCGCCTAGGATTGAAAAGATGAGCGAACTACTCGCTTGCCCAAGGGAAAAGGCTCCAGTTGTCCAGGCTGTCAAGGCAACCTGAAAGGCAACCAAACCAGATGCATCATTCAAGAGTCCTTCACCCTTAAGAATATTGGACACGCGCTTAGGAAAGCTAAACCGCTCCGAAAGAGAGGCAAAGGCCACCAAATCCGTAGGACCAAGGGCTGCCCCAACAGCCAAGCAAGCCGCCAAGGGAAGACTGAACCAAAGAAGATGGGCCAAGCCACCCAAACTCAAGGTCGAGATGAAAATCACTGGAAATATGAGATAAACAATGATTCGCCAGTGTTTTAAAATAGCCGTAATATCCGCTTCTTCCGACTCTCGAAAAAGCAAGGGCCCAATAACCAGTGCCAAAAACAACTCTGTATTGAGGTGAAAGTCGGTATTGGGTAAAAAGAGACCAATCACAATTCCCAAAAGAATCTGCACCAAAGGGAGAGGCAAAAAGGGTAGGAGCTTATTGGTTGTACTTGAGACAATCAAGACCAGTAAAAATAGGATGAGGTAAATCAGTAATTCCACGCACGTCCTCCTTAATCTTTTTTACAACAAGATTCAAATATCTCCTTCTGCTCTTTGATTTTTTGGTCAATCTTGGAACAATCCTTGTGCTCAATTTTTCTCTGGCACCGTTCCATTTCAAGAGCAACTAATTTTTTCTTGATTTTAAGCATTTTTTTGCTCATATGCGCTTGGTCTAACACACCCACCGCTCGTTCGTGGTGGGTTGATTCGACAAAATTCTGGCGCATGGCATCCAGCTTTTCACGTAGGTATTGTTTATCCATGTCTATATCTCTCTAATTTTTCAATCATCACTAAAAATGGTGGGTTGTTGACTTGGTTTAAAGTTCGGTAAATGGCTGCTGTGTACTCTTGTTGGTTCAACTGGCTAACAAAATCCAAGACAGCATCCCTCTCGAGGTCGCCTCCTTCATGACCATAGTAGATCATGATAGCAATCCGTCCCCCTTTGACAAGCAAATGACACAGCTTTTCTAATGCTTCAATCGTTGTCTGAGGTCGGGTAATGACGGATTTATCAGCAGACGGCAGATAGCCCAGATTAAAGATCCCTGCCTTGGCTTCAGTCACAAACTGGTCCAGTATCTCATGACCTTGCAAGATTAACTGGGCATTTGTCAGGCCAGCCTGATGCAAACGCTCTTGGGTCTTTTCCAAGGCTTGTTCCTGAATATCAAAAGCATAGACTTGCTTGGCTAGCTTGGCTAAAAAAAGCGTGTCATGACCATTTCCCATTGTCGCATCCACTACGATATCATCCTGAGTCACTACCTCAGCCAAAAAATCATGTGCCATCTCAAGTGGTCTTTTCATTTTCAAACTCCTGTTTTACAGCCTTGCATCCTTGAACGCTTCCACGACGTCGCATCTCCATCTCAATGCTGTTGAGAACTTCCCATTTATTGAGGCTCCACATAGGACCAATCAGCATATCTCTAGGTGCATCTCCTGTGATTCGATGGATGACAATATGTTTGGGAATGATTTCCAGTTGGTCACAGACGACCTTAACATATTCGTCCTGACTCATCAGTTGTAAGCGTCCCTCATGGTAATCCCGTTGCATACGTGTATTTGTCATGAGGTGAAGCAAGTGCAGTTTAATTCCTTGAATATCGTTATCCGTAACACAGCGGCGGACATTTTCAATCATCATCTCATGGGTTTCACCAGGCAAACCATTGATCAAATGGGAAACAATCTCAATTTTTGGATATTTCCTCAAACGCTTGACCGTTTCCACGTACAATTCATAGGAATGGGCACGGTTAATCAGGTCAGAGGTTGCTTCATAAGTAGTCTGCAAGCCCAATTCAACCGTCACATGCATGCGCTCCGACAACTCAGCCAAATATTTGATGGTTTCGTCTGGTAAACAGTCTGGCCGTGTTCCGATATTGATTCCTACTACACCTGGCTCATTGATGGCCTGCTCATAGCGTTCCCGAATGATTTCCACCTTTTCATGGGTATTGGTAAAATTCTGAAAATAAACCAGATACTTCTGAACATCTGGCCACTTGCGGTGCATAAAGTCAATTTCCTTATAAAATTGCTCACGAATAGGCGCATCTGGTGCCACAATGGCATCTCCAGAACCAGAAACCGTACAAAAAGTACAACCCCCATGAGCCACAGTTCCATCACGATTGGGACAGTCAAATCCCGCATCAATAGGGACTTTAAAGGTCTTTTCTCCAAAGAGTTTTCGATAATAATCATTCAAGGTGTTATAAGATTTCATAACTTTCATTATAACAAAAAACACCCACAATCTCAAAAGCCTGACTTTCCTATAAATTCCTCTGTTTCTCGTTTCCATTAGCGATTTTTTATGATACAATATGGATATGATTTTAATGAAATTAGCATCTATTTTATTATTGATACTGACTTTAGTAGTCTGCATTATCATAACCAAACTTTTTAGATTAAAAAAACTAGGACGAAACTTTGCGGATTTGGCTTTTCCAGTCTTGGTATTTGAATATTACCTTATTACAGCTAAAACCTTTACCCATAATTTCCTCCCTAGACTGGGCCTAGCCCTCTCACTCCTAGCCATTATTCTCGTTTTTTTCTTTCTTTTGAAAAAACGTAGCTTTTACTATCCTAAATTCATCAAATTCTTCTGGCGTGCAGGATTCTTATTAACCCTTGTCATGTATATCGAGATGATTGTTGAATTGTTCTTAATGAAATAATCGAATCCCTAAACATTTTCTAGGGATTTTTGCTTTCTCTTCAAAATAAGATAGACAGTAACACTATACAATTTTATACAAAGAAAATCCCTTAGAAACTTATATTCCAAGGGATTTATCGGCTCTATAATATTTGTAGTGGGTAAATCCCCTATAGATATTATGGAGCCTATTTTTGTGTAGAAAAAAAGTCCCATATGACCTATAATGAAAAGCGACGAAACAACTCATTAGAAAGAATCATATGGAACCATTACATTTTATCACAAAACTACTCGATATCAAAGACCCTAATGTCCAAATTATGGATGTTGTTAATAGAGATACCCACAAGGAAATCATCGCTAAACTGGATTATGAGGCCCCATCTTGTCCTGAATGTGGAAGTCAAATGAAGAAATATGACTTCCAAAAACCATCGAAAATTCCTTACCTTGAAACAACTGGTATGCCTACCAGAATCCTCCTTAAAAAGCGTCGTTTCAAGTGCTATCATTGCTCTAAAATGATGGTCTCACAGACCTCTCTCGTCGAGAAAAATCACCAAATTCCTCGTATTATCAACCAAAAAATTGCGCAAAAATTGATTGAAAAAACTTCTATGACCGATATCGCTCATCAACTGGCTATTTCAACTTCAACTGTCATTCGCAAGCTTAATGACTTCCGTTTTAAGCATGATTTTTCTCGTCTTCCAGAGATTATGTCTTGGGACGAGTATGCCTTTACCAAGGGAAAGATGAGTTTCATTGCACAAGATTTTGATAATCTTAACATCATCACTGTTCTTGAAGGCAGAACACAGGCTATCATACGAAATCACTTTCTGCGCTACGAGCGAGCTGTTCGTTGTCAGGTGAAAATCATTACGATGGATATGTTTAGTCCTTATTATGCCTTGGCTAAACAGCTTTTTCCATGTGCTAAAATCGTTCTAGATCGATTTCACATTGTACAACACTTAAGCCGTGCTATGAGTCGTGTTCGTGTCCAAATCATGAATCAATTTGAGCGAAAATCCCATGAATACAAAGCCATCAAGCGCTACTGGAAGCTCATACAGCAGGATAGTCGTAAACTCAGTGATAAACGTTTTTATCGCCCTACTTTTCGCATGCACTTAACAAATAAAGAAATTCTAGACAAGCTTTTGAGCTATTCAGAAGACTTGAGACACCACTACAATCTCTATCAGCTCTTACTTTTTCACTTTCAGAACAAGGAGCCAGACAAATTCTTCGGACTTATTGAGGACAATCTAAAGCAGGTTCATCCTCTTTTTCAGACTGTCTTTAAAACCTTCCTCAAGGATAAAGAAAAGATTGTCAACGCCCTTCAACTACCCTATTCCAACGCCAAATTGGAAGCGACCAATAATCTCATCAAACTTATCAAGCGAAATGCCTTTGGTTTTCGGAACTTTGAAAACTTCAAAAAACGGATTTTTATCGCTCTCAATATCAAAAAAGAAAGGACGAAATGTGTCCTTTCTCGATCTTAGCTTTTCTTCAACCCACTACAGTTGACAAAGAGCCGATTTATCTTCTATCTAAGACAAGAGCTTCTCGCTAGTCTTTATTGATAAAGGAGGTATCAAAATTTCTAGTCTTCTTTTTTACCTTTAGTAGCTACTAATCCTGCACTCAAACCGAGAAGAGCTAAGCCTGCTGCTACTGCTGCTTGGCTTGTCGCACTTCCTGTATTTGGTAACTGGGCTTTGTTAATTTGACTAGATTTACTTGAAGCGATTGGTTTTGTATCTGCTTTTTCTGACACTTGTGGTTTTTTAGCTTCTTGAGCTACTGGTTTGGTTGTTTCGCCAGCTGTACCGACTTCTATAATGCGATCCTGAGCCATAACTTTATCATAGCTATCCTTTTCAGTTCGCTTACCATTTTCAACCTCAATCAAGTGAACACGGATGCCTTGTTTTCCTTCTTGAATGACACGGGTTTCACCTACTGGAAGTTTGTCATTCTTTTGTTCCTGAACCTTGAAATCGATTGTTTCTTCTTCAATTACAAGTTCTGGTCTGTTAAGCACAAGATTTTTCACTTCGTCTTCCGGAAGAGAGGTTCCTGGTTTGGTTCCCACTTCCACGATACGATCTTGTGCAACGACTTTATCGTAAGTTTCTTTAAGCTGACGTTTTCCATTTTCCACTTCAATCAAGTGAACACGGACACCTTGTTTTCCTTCTTGGAGGACACGGGTTTCACCTAGATACAACTTATCAGACTTACGCTCCTGAACCTTGAAGTCAATGGTTTCTTCTTCGACTACAAGCTCTGGGCGATTCAGAACAAGATTTTTCACTTCGTCTTCTGGAAGAGAGGTTCCTGGTTTGGTTCCAACCAAGACAATGCGGTCTGTTGGTGCCTCTACCACTTCATGGAGTTTTTCTTCCTTACTTCCATCAGGATTAATGCTTGTAAAGATACGTTCTTTTCCAGCTTTTCCTTCTTGTTCTACACGAGTTTCACCTAGATAAAGCGTAGAATCCTTTTTCTCAACTGTCTTGTAGGCCAAATCTTTTTCAACAAATTCGAGTTTTGGAAGTTCTTCTTGTACAGCAGCAACTGTTTTCTCAGAAACTGGTTTTTCCTTGATCAACTGGATACGGTATTCCTTAACTTGTTTTCCACTTTCTGAAACGAGGCGAACAAGTACTGGAAGGCGGTCTTCTCCACTATCTACCACAGTTGAAGCTACTTGATTGTTTTCTTCAACTGCGACTTTTGGCCGTTTACCTTTATAGGTAATTTGATAGTCTTGACGATTTTCAGCGAAATCAGCAAGTTCTTTTCCATCTACAAGAATCTTTGATTGAGTGCTTTCTTGAGGCAATTCGCTTGGTGCAAGGAAAGTCATCTCAATCATCGCAACACCGCTCTTATCTGCTTTACGCTCCATACGCCATCTCATGGCTTTGGCTTTGACAGCTTTAAATGTTACGTTTATTTCATCACCAGCTTCAATGTCTTTATCCGCACGATAAGGAACAGCTTCCCAATTTTCTGGGTTGTTGAATGGATGTCCTGATTCGTAAGCTTGGTAGTTTGAATAGTAGGTTGGCACTTCAAAGTCTGGGCCAACATAGCGCTCTAAAACAAGTTTAGAAGGCGCATCCGTACCACTATCTGCAAAGAAGTGAAGTTTGGCTTGCGCAACAGTCCGCTCAACAATCTTACCATTTTCACGGAAGATCACACCTGCTGATACTTCTGGATTGGTAGACGGGCTTGCAGACCAGTTTGTCCAACGACGATTTTCAGAGTGATCTCTATCATTGATATAGTCTACACGGTCATGAGAACTGTCGTCAATATCATTAGTTGCTGAAGCAAAGGCCTGGCTACTGTTTTCATCATAGTTAGGGTTATCTGAAAGAGCCTCACCAAGTTTGTCTGTCACTCGTACAATAAACTCAGCAGTAAGATTGCTACCAAGGACACGACCTCGAACAGTAAATTGACCTGCTTTTGTCAGATTTTCTGCTGGAACTTCTTCCCATTCAACTGTCAGGTCTTTTGTTTCGTAACCGTCTTTACCTGTGAAGTAAACCGGAACCTTAGTTGGCAATTCAAGTGGTTGCCCTAGTTGCAACAAGCGAGCTTGTTTAACCGCAGCAACTGCTTTACGAGAAAGTAAGTCTTTATCCTTAGTGAAGTGCAGACGGTATTCTCCTAAGATGTCGCCATTTTCAGCTTTCGCGATGACACGAACTGGCTCACCTTCACGAACGCTTGGAACGACGGTAGCGAGACCATTGTTGCTAACACTTGCTGTGACTGCGGGAACTTTTCCATCTACAGACTCAAGGTAGTAGTCTGTCAAATCAGGATTGAAGTTTGCTAAGTCTTTGCCGTCAACTTGGATTCTTGTTTGTCCTTGTTTGGCTGCCGCAACCTGTTTCGCAAAGATTTGTACTTCTGTGATAGACGTTCCACGCTTATTATCTGCTTTAACCATGCGAATGCGAACAGCATAAGTTTCAACTTTATCAAAGCTAAAGTGATTCATTTCTCCAGCCGTAAGTTGAGCAGGGGCTTTTAGATTTGTAACAGGTTTCCAGTTAGCTGGATCGTTAAATACATGGTCTTCATTGGCTACAAAGCTAGGGTTTTTAGGAGCTGTTGGAACAGTCTTACCAACATAATACTCAATCACATAAGATTTCGGTGCACCGACTCCATGGTCTTCGTGGAATCCGACACTTAGATTATCAACGGAGCGTTTGCTCAAGATACCTGAATCTCCGAATAGGACACCGACTGAAGCTTCTGGATTACTACGATTCCAGTTTGTCCAACGATTGGCTGGTCGGTCATTAAAGGAAATCAATTTATCGTTGACATTTGAAACAGGGTCGGTTGGATTTGAATCTGAAGCAAAGGCAAGTGGCAATTCTGAACCGGTCCATTGGTCAGAAATATTTGCACCTTGCTCAGTTTGAGCAGATACGCGAACATGAAGTTTAGTTGTTAATTGAGTACCTTCTAAGCGACCATTAGCTGTAAAGACACCTTCCTTAGCGTATTGCTCTGGACGAATCGTATCCCATGCAACCTTAGCTGATGAAACGTGACCATTTGAATCATATGTACGAACGCTTTCTGGTAATTGCGGTGCTTCTGCGATTGGAGTTGTCACACTAACTTCTTCAACTGAAACGATACCTTCTACAGATACTTTAGCACGCGCTTCCAGGTCAATTCCTTCAACTTTACCTAACACTTCAAAGCTTTGATAGTGGTCTAGTTTTTCTTTCGGAATAGCTTGCCAAGTGACTTTGTGAGCTTTAGGGAAACCTTTGTCATACTCAACCGTTACTGTTGACGGAAGAGTAGGTTCTTGGTGTAAATCTGTCACTACATTTACAGGACGGATGGATTGCGCAATCTTCTTCTCAGTATTTGCTTGTATAGTGAGATTGATTTGACCTGTAGCACCCTCATATTCAGCTTTCAGAGTGAGTGCTCCTGGTTTATGCAACTCAAGCATTCCTTTTCGGACTGCAACTTCCCCTTCACCACTTGTAGAGAAGCTCACCTTATCAGCTGGTAATACAGCTTGCGTTCCATCTTGATAATGAGCTCGAACCGACAAGTTGACTGTTTGGTCTTCTTTGAGACCGTCAGCTTGCTCAACTTGTAAGCTCAAGTGGTCAATTTTCGGTGCTTCTTCAAGGAATTGAATCGCATAGGTTTGAAGAGGGCCACCATCTTTAGGCTGAACAAAGATGCTCGCACGCATGCCGTTTGCTGCGCTTGCTTGAAGAACTGTAACATCAGCATTTTCAGCACTTGCTGTGACTTCTGGCAATTGGGCACCATAAGCAAGAGTGCGGTATTGCATTGGTTGTTGACTAGTAAGCCCTGTTACTGCCTCACCACCAACAGTAACAGTTGGCACTACAGGTGCTGCAGCTTTTCCTTCTTCTACCACAAGGGTTGCATGAATAGTTTCTCCAGCTAACTGACCAGTCATTTGAATACGTGATCCAGCTACTGAAAGTTTGGCTTTATCTGCTTCCGCAATCTCCCAGCTATCTACTTCGTACTCTTGTACACTTCCATCGGTTACAAGTATTGACACATATTTATCTACAGTGTTCAAATCTGCTCCTGGAGCAACACGTTTAACTGTTGGTAATTCTTTCGCAATTGCTAGAACCTCGACACGAGCCTCTACCTCACGTCCATTTGCTGTACCTTTAGCAGTCACAACTCCTGCTTGACTAACATCGACTTGAGACCAAGTTACTGGAAGTTTTTCACGACTACCATCGCTATATACAAAACCTACTGTTTTCGGCATTTTTGGTTCTTTACCGATTAATGTACGAACTCTTGCTACTTCTGTCCCCAAAACAGTCTTCTCTTGTCCTTCTTTTTTACCAGTAAAGACAGTTACTTGACTAGATTTCAAGAGATCTGAATGGGCTGTCAGTGTGAATTTACCTGCTTGTTCAGTTGATTTGACAATGGCAACACCTTTACCATTAAATGCTTTACGAATCCAAGAACCATCTGCTTGCGCCTTATAGCGTTCACGGCTGGCTTGTTCCCCGTTATCGACACCGACAAGTTGGCCTTGTCCGTGTAATTGGAAGCGAACCAGATTATTAGCAGTTGGTACTACATTCCCTTGGCTGTCAACGATTTCGTAGTAGATGTATGTCAAGTCTTTTCCATCTGCTGCGATTGCATGGTCTTCTTTGATAAGACGAACAGCCGCTGGCTTACCAGCAGTCGTAATCTTATCTCGAGCAATTTCCTTGCCAGATTCATCACGAGCAATTGCTTCCAAGGTACCTGGTTGATAAGCAACTTTCCATTCAAGATAAAGTTCATTAGCATTAGCACCTTCTTGGTAAGTTCGTCCATCGCTAGTTTGTTTTTTGTTGAATTTCTTCTCTCCTAGAGACTGGCCATTCAAGAACAATTCTACACTTGCAGCATTAGAATAAGCACGTACAGGGATTTTATTTTCCGCGTCTGCTACATTGTCTATCAACTCTTTGTTTTCCCAGTTCCAGTGAGGAAGAAGGTGAACCATTGGTTTTTTCTTGGCAGAAACCCATTGACTTTGGTAAAGATAAAAATCGTTTTTTGGAATACCTGCAGTATCTACTATACCAAAATAAGAGCTTTTAACCGGCGTGTTGTTTTGGTTGTGCCATGGAGTTGGTTCACCGATATAGTCCGTACCTGTCCAAATGAATTGACCAGCATAGCCAGCATTGTCACGGTCAAATGTCCATGAAGCAGTTGCCGTTTTACCCCAACCAACACGGTCATTTCCATAATCTGACTGTTCATAGTTACGCCATGACTGATTACTTTGTACCCACTCACGCTCTGGGTGGAAGTAACTTCCTCTTGTACGCGTTGCTGAAGATGTTTCTGACCCATAAATCAACCAGTTTGGATGCTTAGCTCTAAGGGCTTTGTAATTATCTTCAGAGTAGTTAAATCCAACAGCATCGAGTTCATCAGCAATTTTTTCATGCCCACCGCTACCATTACCGAAACGGAACTTATCTGCTCCCATGGTAACATAACGAGTCTTATCAACATCCTTGATAACTTTGACTAGACGTTTAACAGTCGCTAGAGAATGAGGATCCCCATTTGCTTCACCGATTTCATTTCCGATTGACCACATAAAAACAGCAGGATTATTTTTGTCTCTCTCTACCATAGTACGTAGATCGTAGTCAGACCATTTTTCACCTTTTTTTGCTTCAGGGTGAGTAGCATCTTTTTCAAAGAAACGACCATAATCGTATGGTTTCTTTCCGCCATACCAAGTATCAAAGGCCTCTTCTTGAACAAGTAAGCCAAGTTCAGCTGCAATCTGTAAAGTCTGAGGACTTGCTGGGTTGTGAGTCGTACGAATCGAATTCACTCCCATTTCCTTCATCTGTTTCAGTCTACGGTACTCAGCCTTATAGTTTTCTTCTGCTCCAAGCGCTCCGTGGTCATGGTGCAAGGAAACTCCATGGAATTTAATGCGTTCACCATTCAAAGAGAAGCCCTCATTTGGAGTCCAGTTATAATATCGGTAACCAAACAGATCTTTCTTAGCATCAACTAATTGACCGTCCCGGTAAACACGTGTAACTAATTCGTACAAGGCCGGTTTGTCATTTAAAACGGTCCAGAGTTTTGGTCTTTCAACTTCTAAGATCGCATCAAGACTAGTTACTTCATGTGCTTTCAAGGTACGGCTCTCTGTACGTACTAGACCTGTCACAGCCTGACCACCACGTTCAACGATTTGATATTCTGCTACAAGTTGATGGTCTTTGTCGTCCGTATTGACAATTTTGCTAGTCACATGAGTTTCAACCTTGCCGTGTTGCTGTTGTTCTAGTTTTGGCGTTAAGATGGTTGTCCCATTTTTCTCAACATGAACTTTATCTGTCACTTGTAAAGTCACATCACGGTAAATACCGCTACCTGAATACCAACGGCTACTTGGTTGTTTGTTGACTGCATGAACAGCAATTACATTCTCACGTCCATCTTTGTTCAAATAGTTAGTGATATCATATGAAAATTGGTTATAACCATTTGGATAATGACCCACTAACTGACCATTGACATAAACTTGGGAATCCATGTAGACGCCATCAAAAGTAAGGCGAACATTTTTCTTGAGGTCTTTTTCATCTAGTTTGAAAGTCTTGCGATACCAAGCTTCCCCACCGTTAAGCTGTCCACCTTCATTTTGTGCAGGAGATTCATGATCGAAATCATTAAAGATACTCCAGTCATGCGGTAAATCTAATTTTTTCCACGTAGATACATCTGCATCCGGTTTAATGGCTTCTTTAGAATTCGCATTGAGTTTAAAGTGCCAATTTTGGTTAAAATTCACTTTTCTGTCTTCAATCATTTGATTGACTTCTTCATTTGTCACAGCTTTAACATCTTCCTTGAGCGATTTTTCTTGACTTGAAGCTTGTGATTCTATCTTTGGAGCTTTTTCTTCAGATTTTGAAGATGCTTTTTCCTCTTTTGGAGTCACTGCTTCATCTTCTTTCTTCTCAGATGAAATAGACTCAGTGGCACTAGGTTGTTTTTGTGCTGTACTTTCGACTACATTTTTAGTTTCCAAAGCTTGATCAACCTTTTCTTCTACTATAGGATTTTCCTCTTTAGGTTTCTCAGCAGTACGAGTAATAGGTGTTTCATCCGCATTAACTACAGATTCTCCAGCTATATTTCCTGCGAATAGAACTGCACAAGTTCCAATCATTACTGAGCAAGCTCCTACAGCAAATTTACGAATGCTATAGACTCTTTTCCGATTCCAATGGCTTTTTTCCATAAAATCCTCCTTTTAGTAATCGCTTTCATTTTTATGTAAGCGCATACTTTTAATAGTCTTTTACCCTTATTTTATTAAATAATATAGGAATTTTCAATACTTTAGCATATAAAATAATATTTTTGATAGTTTTTTCTAAAATTTGTAGAAGAATTAAAAAAAAAACTGAATGTAGTTTTAAAAGAAAAAACACTTATTAACCTTTAAATTAAAAGAAGTAAAAAAGTCCCTTTAAAAGGAACTTCTTCTATTTATAATTAAAAGTCTCCCCTGCCAGCTTATCAGCTAGCTTTGGAAAGAGGGTATAAAACTTATGGGCTAGGTTCAACAACATCGGTAGATTGAGTTCTCGTTTGTTTTTTCCTATAATCTTGACAATCTTTTTAGCCACTGTATCTGGTTCTAGCAGGAAACGGTCAACCGACTTGAGATAGGTACCATCTGGGTCGGCTTGGTCGAAAAATCCTGTGCGGATTGGTCCTGGATTGACTGTTGTCACATAGACTCCATAGGGCATGAGTTCGAGACGCAGAGCATTTGAAAAACCAATGGCCGCAAACTTGGTAGCAGAGTAGAGACTAGACTTACCAGTAGCGATCAAACCTGCCATGCTAACAATATTGATGATATGGCCTTTTCGACTTTCCTTCATTCGAGCCGCAAGGCGACGAGATAGATTCATCAGGGCAAAGGTATTGACCTCGAACATCTGATGAATATCTTGGTCAGAAATCTGGTCAAATTCCTCAAAAATCCCGTAACCAGCATTGTTTATCAAGACATCAATCTTGCCATAACGGAGATAGAGGTCTGCTACCAGAGTTTCTAAGGCTGAATCATCGGTAATATCGATTTCCATCAATTCTGCATGGGGATGGTTTCCGTAGAGTTGGGCTAATTTTTCCTTATTTCTACCAAGCAAGATGAGTTGGTCGTTTTGCAAGAATTTGACCATTTCTTGGGCTAGGCCACCGCTAGCTCCAGTAATGAGAATAGTAGGCATACTTATCCTTTCCCAATCTTTTAGATTTCCACTTCTTCCAAGTCTTTGACCACATGGACATTTTCAAAAACACTAGCAGCGTCTTTTTTGAGCTTGCTGATATCTTTTGAGAGAAAACGGGCACTGATATGGTTGAGTAAGAGGCGTTTGGCACCTGCTTCTACCGCTACTTGTGCAGCTTGCATGTTGGTTGAGTGGCCATGATTACGAGCAATTTTTTCGTCACCCTTACCATAAGTCGATTCATGGACAAGGACATCGGCATTGACAGCCAGACGCACACTAGCATTGGTTTTGCGGGTGTCACCCAGAATAGTGATAATCTTACCTGGACGTGGGGCTGAGATATAGTCTGCTGCCTTGATTTCAGTACCGTCTTCGAGAACAACGTCCTGACCGTTTTTGATTTTCCCAAAAAGTGGGCCAAATGGGACACCAGCAGCCTTGAGTTTTTCAGCATCCAGCGTTCCTTCCAAGTCCTTTTGCATAACACGGTAACCAACACAGAAAATAGTGTGATCCAACTCCTCTGCATACACAGTGAATTTATCGGTCTCAAGGATTTTTCCTAGAGAATCTTGGTCAAACTCATGAAAATGAATACGGTAAGGCAGGCGCGAACCTGACACACGAAGACTGGTTAAGACAAATGACTTAATCCCTTGCGGTCCATAGATGTCCAAATCTGTCTGCTCTTCATTGGCCTGAAAGGCACGACTAGAAAGGAATCCTGGCAAGCCAAAGATATGGTCTCCATGCAGGTGAGTGATAAAGATTTTGCTGACCTTACGTGGTCGAATTGTGGTTTCCAGAATGCGATTTTGCGTTCCTTCTCCACAGTCAAAGAGCCAAACTTCGTTAATCTCGTCTAATAATTTCAGAGCTAGACTTGAAACGTTGCGGGCTTTAGAGGGCTGACCAGCCCCCGTTCCTAAAAATTGAATATCCATTCGATACTTTCTAATTAATCAATATATAACATGGCTGTGCGGTTTTCCGATCGGAAATAGCGTTTGCCAGAAAAAGAAGCAGCTTCTTGTAATAACTCCTCTTGGCTGTAACCTTTAAGACGCTTGCGACCATCAGCCAAACTTTCCAAATCAGTCAAAGCTGTTAGATTCTCCACGCTAACAACTTCCTCATCTCCGACAGCCTTCATGTAAATCTTTCCAGACTCCTCAAAGACTAGCTGATGGGGAAAAATTTGTGCAATTTCAAAAAGCAAGTCATCAGAAATCTTCTCTTCATTCTCAGAGAAAATCCGACCAAGCCCCTCACTCTCATAACAAAAACCAAAGGATTTGCCAGACAGATTAAGCCGAATAAAAGGCTTGTTTTCTAGGGTGAAACTAGGTTCAGCATTGTAAAGATTCAGTTCCTGACTGAGTTCCGCAAAATAATCCGTCGCAGCCTCAGGACTCTTTTTCTGGTAGAGTTCTGCAAAGTAAGCATTGACCACGCTAGGTGGAGGAGTGATCAGTGCCAACTGCTCTTGATTTGTTTTACCAGCTAGAAGTTGATCTAGATAGACCTTGTCCAGACTTGTATAGCCCCCATATTTTAGAGCCAACGTTTTAATATCAGTCATAAAATTCCTCTAACCTCCATTTATTTTTCTCGGAAATGTAGCCTGTAATGGCTTCGCCGTCTTCCTGATAATCACGTTCTTCCAAAATAGCAACACTTTCTAAATCATGAATCTTGTAAGACTTAGAAAAAGGCACGCGCAGGGTAAAGAATTCAAAAATATCCTTGATTTTCTCTAAAAACAAAAACTGCAAATTCTCACGACTATCCTCAGACTTAGCTGAAATAAGAGCATAGGGCGTTTGGGTAGGCGTGAAATCCTCCACCAAATCCGCTTTATTATAAAGTGTCAGACGAGGAATATCTTCCATGTCCAGGTCTTTCATAATGGACAGAACTGTTTTTTCATGCTCTTCGTGGTAAGGATTGCTGGCATCGATAACATGAACCAGAAGGTCCACATGCTTGCTTTCTTCCAAGGTCGACTTAAAACTGGACACCAACTCTGTCGGCAAATCTTGGATAAAGCCAACTGTATCTGTCAAAGTTACTTGGAGATTGCCCCCCAGATGGATACTCTTAGTCGTCGCATCTAGAGTCGCAAATAGCTCGTCAGCCTCATACTGGATCTTACTGGTCAAGGTGTTCATGATAGTTGACTTCCCAGCATTGGTGTAACCAATCAAACCAATCTTAAAGGCACTTGACTCCAAACGTTTTTCTCTGACAGTCGCCCGATTTTTCTCAACCACCTTGAGCTGGCGCTCAATATCCGTGATTTGGTTGCGAACACTACGACGGTTCAGCTCCAGCTGGCTTTCACCAGGTCCACGGGAACCAATTCCCCCTGCCTGACGGCTGAGCATAATTCCCTGACCAACCAAGCGGGGCAAGAGATACTTGAGCTGGGCAAGATGAACTTGAAGTTTCCCTTCATGACTTCGAGCCCGCATGGCAAAGATATCCAAAATCAACTGCATACGATCAATGACCTTGACACCCAGAACTTCCTCTAGATTGACATTTTGCCTTGGGGTCAGACGGTTGTTGACGATGACAGTGGTGATTTCTTCTGCATCCACCATGAGCGCAATTTCTTCTAACTTACCAGAGCCGACGAAGGTCTTAGAATCATATTTTTCACGTTTTTGTCTGTAGCTATCTACAACAACTGCTCCAGCTGTCTTGGCTAGACTGGCCAATTCTTCCATGGAGAGGTCAAAATTGTCCATCCCCTGCAATTCTACACCAATGAGCAGGACTCGTTCCTCTTTTTTCTCCGTTTCAATCATCTAAAAACTCCTCTATCTGGCATAAAATGCGGTCTTGCACACCAGCTTCTCCAATCTGATAAAAGGTGACCTGCATGCGATTACGGAACCAGGTCAACTGACGCTTGGCAAAACGACGGGTAGCCTGTTTGAGACTCTCACTAGCTTCCTCCAAGGTCTGCTCTCCACGGAAATAAGGAAAGAGTTCCTTGTAACCAATCCCTTTAGCAGCCTGCACATCTGGATAATGGTCAAACAACCACTTGGCTTCGTCTAGAAGTCCAGCTTCAAACATCAGGTCCACTCGGTGATTGATACGTTCATATAATTGACTGCGCTCATCATCCAAGCAGATAATCAGCGGTTCATATAGACTCTCTTGATTTTCCAAATCCTGACCAAAATGGGCAATTTCCAAGGCACGCATTGCACGACGACGATTAAACTGAGGAATTTCAAGGCCTACTTGCTCCACAAGATGAGCTAATTCCTCATCTGTATAGGGCTCCAAACCAGCCCGATAGGCCAAAATCTCCTCATGAGGAGTCTCTCCACCTAAATGGTAGCCTTCTAGTAAGCTCTGGATATAAAGCCCAGTCCCACCAGCGATAATGGCTAGCTTGCCACGACTGTGAATATCTTCAATAGCCATCTTAGCTTCTGAAACAAAATCAAAAGCCGAGTAAGACTCGGTTACCTCTCTAACATCAATCAAATGATGAGGAACAGCCGCTTGCTCCTCTGGGCTAGCCTTGGCCGTCCCAATATCAAGTCCTCGATAGACTTGCTGGCTATCTCCACTAACCACTTCGCCATTAAAACGCTTTGCAACTTCGATGGCAAGGGCTGTTTTTCCAACTGCAGTCGGTCCAACAATCACAATTATTTTTGTTTTCATCTTTTTTCCTTGAAAAATTCCCATTTTTTCGTTACTATTATTATAACACAAAAAGGTCAGTCAGAAAAATGTGACCTCTTGAGGGGGGCTGGCTGATTAAGAAGATAAAGGAGGAAGACTCATGGCTAAAGGATTCGCTAAAGGTCTTGTAACAGGTGTCGCAGGAACTGTCGCTGCAGTTGCAGGTGCAGTATACGCATTTAAAAAGAAAGTGATCGAACCAGAAGAGCAAAAAGCAGCTTTCATCGAAGAAAACCGTAAAAAAGCAGCCCGTCGCCGCGTATCACGTTAAAAAACAAAAGAAGTTGAGATTTATTGTCTCAACTTCTTTTTTCTATTCTTTTAAATAGCTAGGTCAAACTTCAACTGTGGTTTGACAGGGTCATAATCCACCAACTCAAAGTCTTCCGCTTTGATATCAAAGAAATTAGTCCCATCTGGCACATTCAAAACCAAACGTGGTTGGCAGTTTGACGGCTCACGACGAAGCAATTCCTGAGCTTGTTCAAATTGATTGTCATAGATATGGAGGTTGTTGATGAAGTAGAAGAACTTCCCAACCTTCCAGCCAAAATGCTTGGCAATCATCATTTGAAGAGCTACATACTGCATAGCGTTGATATGGTGGGCCACCAGCATATCATTAGAACGCTGGGTCAAGGTCGCATCCAAATAAATTTCCCCATCTACACGGCGGACATCAAACATGGTCTGAAAAGCGCACGGGAGCAGCCCATCTGTTTCTTCGAAAGCTTGGTAATCCCAGAGCGAAATGATATTGCGGCGGTTCCAAGGGTTGGCTTCCAACTGCTTGAGAATCTTATTGATGATATCGTGTTTCTTAACAACGGCACCATAGCGCTCACCGATGGTTCCCGTATCTCCCACTTCCCAGTCATTCCAGTAGTGAACATTGTACTTGTCATTAAGCACGTCTAGGCTATTTGACTGGTCTTGGTAAATCCAGAGCACTTCCTTGATGGCGGATTTGATAGCGATAGGGCGTAAAGTTGTAATGGGGAATTCCCCCTTGGCCAAGTCATACTCGGCAAATGCACCCGTTACATACTTGGAGTTGGCAACTGTCCCATCCTTGTACTTGGGACGGGCCTGCTCAGAAAAGACACCGTCTTTGAGGATTCGTTCAATATTTTCTTTAAAAATAATATCTGCTTTTGTCATTCTCTCTCACCTCATTTATTTCCTAACTAGTATAGCATAAAAAAAGAAAGGAGGAAAATCACTCGATTTAAAGTAGTGTTTTTCTCCTTTTATTATTTTACTGCAATACAAGTGATGCTGCTCCGATAACTCCAGCGTCATTTCCTAGAGTTGCAAGAGCCAATTTAGTTGTTGTGCGTACTTGTGGGAAGGTATTTTCGTCGTAAACCTTTTGAACACCTTGTAGAAGGAATTCTCCTGCAGCTGACACACCGCCACCGATAACGATTGTTGATGGGTTTAGGATTGAACCAATGTTGGCACAAGCGATTCCCAAGTAACGTGAGAAGTTACGATAAACGATCAAAGCAAGGTCGTCTCCTTCTTTTGCAAGGTCAAAGACAGTCTTAGCAGTTACTTCTTCTCCGTTATCAATCAAGCGTTTCAAGGCTGCATCGCCTTCGTATTCATCGGCATAGCGACGAGTCAAGTTGACAATCCCTGTTGCAGAAGCGACTGTCTCAAGACAGCCTTTCTTACCACAGGTACATGCGATTGGTTGGTCAAAGTCAACAGTGATGTGGCCAAGCTCACCTGCTGCACCAGCAACACCGTGAAGCAATTTGCCTTCTGCAACGATACCGCCACCAACACCAGTACCGAGTGTCATAAAGACAACGTCTGGTTGGTTATCTCCAGCACCCATCCAGCGCTCACCAAGAGCAGCTACGTTGGCATCATTATCGATGAAGAAAGGAATGCCCAAGGCTTTTTCAATCTTTTCTTTGATTGGTTGAAGGGTTTTCCAGTTGAGGTTGTAGGCACCAATAACAGTACCTTTTTCACGGTCAACCACACCAGGTGATCCCATTCCAATACCTTGGAAGTCTGCTGCTGTCAATCCAAGCAAGTCCAAACGATGTTGAATAGACTCAATCATATCATCTACGATATGACTTCCCTCATCCAAAATGTTGGTCTTGATAGACCATTTTTCTTGGATTTCTCCTGCTGTTGTCAAGATTGCAAATTTGATAGAAGTTCCACCAAGGTCAATCCCAATAATCTTTTGACTCATCGTCTTCTCCTTTTTAATTGAAAATGCTTACAGATATAGTATAACAAAATCGTTAGATTTGTGCAAAGCTTTGCATGAAAAAGTTACATCTAATAATTAATAACTATTTATCCCCTAGTTTTTGAATTGCATAGTTGGCTTCTTCTTTGGTAAATTTTCTAAAATAAGGAGAAGTTAGCCTCTCATAAATTTCTGTCTTTGAGAGATTACTATATTTTCGATATTCTCTTGCTTTAGCTAAGGCATTTGCCTTATAATCTGCATTCAAGTGATCGATGGCATACTGCACTGCTGAACTTGAAAAACCATGCCACGTTAATTGCTCATAGAGAGCTTTTTTGACATATTTGCCCACGAATTATAACTCTTTGCCTTTTCTAAAGCGGCATTGTACTGGTTCCCATCTGCTGGTTTTGGTTGCCGCACACCATCGTATCCTACATAGTAACGGCCACCATCTACCCATTTATCCTTCACCATATAACCTTTAGAATCGACATAGTAACGACCGCCATCTACCCATTCATTCTTGGCCATCTTTCCATCCGATTTATAATAATAAGCTCCTACCCATTTATTGCGAACATGGTCGCCTTCTGATGGTAGATTAAGTTTTTGAATGGCATAGTTTGCTTCTTCTTTTGTAAATTTTCCAAACCAAGAAGAAGTTAGCCTGTCATAAATTTCAGTTTTTGAGATATTACTATATTTTCGGTATTCTCTTGCTTTAGCTAAGGCATTTGCTTTGTAATCTGCATTCAAGTGATCGATGGCATACTGCACTGCTGAACTTGAAAAACCATGCCACGTTAATTGCTCATAGAGAGCTTTTTTGACATATTTGCCCACGAATTATAACTCTTTGCCTTTTCTAAAGCGGCATTGTACTGGTTCCCATCTGCTGGTTTTGGTTGCCGCACACCATCGTATCCTACATAGTAACGGCCACCATCTACCCATTTATCCCTTACCATATAACCTTTAGAATCGACATAGTAACGACCGCCATCTACCCATTCATTCTTGGCCATCTTCCCATCTGATTTGAGATAAGAATTTCCTATCCATTTATTGCGAGCAGAGCTTCCTTCTGCTGTTAGATAATAATATGAACCATGCTTTTTATCATAAATCCAGTCACTTTTAACCTTTTTTCCATCAGAATCAACATAATAACGACCACCATCTACCCATTCATTTTTAGCTCTCTTCCCATCTGATTTGAGGTAGTAATTTCCTACCCAGCCAGTCTGAACTTTAGATTTTGATTTATCCTGTTTAGGAGTTGTTTCTTTAGGTTTCGGTGCTGGCTTCGGCGAGGGTTTTGGTGCCGGCTTCGGCGAGGGTTTTGGTGCCGGCTTCGGCGCAGGTTTTGGTGCCGGCTTCGGCGAGGGTTTTGGTGCTGGCTTCGGCGAGGGTTTTGGTGCTGGCTTCGGCACAGGTTTTGATGCTGGCTTCGGCGCAAGTTTTGGTGCCGGCTTCGGCGCAGGTTTTGGTGCTGGCTTCGGCGAAGGTTTTGGTGCTGGCTTCAGCGCAGGTTTTGGTGCTGGCTTCAGCGCAGGTTTTGGTGCTGGCTTCGGCGCGGGTTTTGGTGCCGACTTCGACGCAGGTTTTGGTGCTGGCTTCGGCGCAGGTTTTGGTGCGGGTTTTGGTGCTGGCTTCGGCGCGGGTTTCGGTGCCGGCTTCAGCGCAGGTTTTGGTGCCGGCTTCGGCGCGGGTTTTGGTGCCGGTTTCGGCGCGGGTTTTGGTGCTGGCTTCGGCGCAGGTTTTGGTGCTGGCTTCGGCGCTGGTTTCGGTGCCGGCTTCAGCGCAGGTTTTGGTGCCGGCTTCGGCGCAGGTTTTGGTGCTGGCTTCGGCGCAGGTTTTGTATTCTCTTTTACAATCTTACCATTTTTAGACTCAGCCTTTTCTTGAGCAGATACTTTCTGAGATGAGAAAGGCAACATCCCCATTGTATCTGAAAGAGAAACAAGTGCAAAAGTAGTTGCCGCTAAACTTGTAACCAAAATTTTTTTGATCTTCTCATAAAAATCTCCTTTTCTTATGATTTACACTTATAGTATACCATATCCTTAATCTTTTTTACATTAAAATAATAACTATACAAGCACTTATCTGAAGCTGAGTGAGTAGAAATTGAAACTTATTTAAACGTAGGACTCAAACCGGCTGAGATTTTTGGGGAAACCAACGGGACACAGCATAGATGCCTTTGTTCACACCTATAAACTCCAACCCCTTTTTGAAATTGGAAAATCCATTCTGTTCTGGGTGGAAAGACAATCGGAGAACCTTCTATTTTGAACTTGGCTATAGTCCGCAAAAAAGCTGTTTGAGTTCACTCAAACAGCTTGAAAAATACTCTCTTAATCAGAGGAACAACTTTGTTGTACTTGACTTGTCAATTGGTGTTAAAATAGTTATTCTAAATAATTAGTCACCTAGATGTTGAATTGCATAGTTTGCTTCTTCTTTTGTAAATTTTCCAATCCAAGAAGAAGTTAGCCTCTCATAAATTTCTGTCTTTGAGAATTTGTTATATTTTCGGTATTCCCTTGCTCTAGCTAAGGCATTCGCCTTATAGTCTGCTTGCAAATGATTGATAGCATATTGTATAGCGTCACTATTAAAACCATCCAAAATTAACATCTCATAAATTCCTTTTTTTGACACATATACATATTTATTATGTTTTTCTGCTTCCCTTAAAGCCGCGTTATATTCATTTCCATCTGCTGGTTTTGGTTGCCACACACCGTCGTATCCTACATAATAACGACCACCATCTACCCATTTATTCCTTACCATTTTGCCTTTAGAATCAACATAGTAACGACCGCCATCTACCCATTCATTCTTAGCTATCTTACCATCCGATTTATAATAATAAGCTCCTACCCATTTATTGCGAGGATAGCTGCCTTCTGATGGTAGATTAAGTTTTTGAATAGCATAGTTGGCTTCTTCTTTGGTAAATTTTTTAAAAGTTAGCCTCTCATAAATTTCTGTCTTTGATAAATGGGCATTCTTTCGGTATTCTCTTGCTGTAGCTAAGGCATTCGCCTTATAGTCTGCTTGCAAATGATTGATAGCATATTGTGCAGCGTCACTATTAAAACCTTCAAAAATTAACATCTCATAAATTCTTTTTTTTGACAAATAAATCCTATTATAACCTTGTGCTTGCCTTAAAGCCGCGTTATATTGATTTCCATCTGCTGGTTTTGGTTGCCACACACCGTCGTATCCTACATAATAACGACCACCATCTACCCATTTATTCTTCAACATATAACCATCAGAATCGACATAGTAACGACCACCATCTACCCATTCATTCTTGGCCATCTTTCCATCTGATTTGAGATAATATCTACCTACCCATTTGTTGCGAGCGTAGCTTCCTTCTGATGTTAGATAATAATATGAACCATAGTTTTTATCATAAATCCAGTCACTTTTAACCATCTTTCCGTCAGAATCAACATAATAACGACCACCATCTACCCACTCATTTTTGGCCATCTTACCGTTTGATTTTAGATAGTAATTACCTACCCATTTGTTACGTGCGTAGCTTCCTTCTCCTGTTAGATAATAATATGAACCGTAGTTTTTGTCATAAATCCATTCATTCTTGGCCATCTTTCCATCTGATTTGAGATAATAATTCCCTACCCAAGTATTACGAGCGTAGCTACCTTCTGATGTTAGATAATAGTATGACCCGTAGTTTTTATCATAAATCCATTCATTTTTAGCTCTCTTACCGTCTGATTTGAGATAATAATTCCCTACCCAAGTATTACGAGCGTAGCTACCTTCTGCTGTTAAATAATAATGTGCAGAGTATTTCTTATCATAAATCCATTCTTTCTTAGCCATCTTTCCATCTGATTTGAGGTAGTAATTTCCTACCCAAGTGTTACGAGCAGAACTTCCTTCTGATGTTAGATAATAATATGAACTCGATTTCTTATCATAAATCCATTCGTTCTTAGCTCTCTTACCATCAGATTTGAGGTAGTAATTTCCTACCCAAGTGTTACGAGCAGAACTTCCTTCTGATGTTAGATAAAAATATGAATTCGATTTCTTATCATAAATCCATTCATTCTTAGCTCTCTTACCATCAGATTTTAGATAGTAATTACCGACCCAGGCATTTTGGACATAATTTCCCGATGCATTTAGATAGAAATAAGAATTAGCTTTTTTATCAAAAATCCACTTATTAGTAACTTTAGCACCATTTTCATAGTACGAAGACCCTACCCAGCCAGACTGAACTTTAGATTTTGATTTATCCTGTTTAGGAGTTGTTTCTTTAGCTTTTTCAGTCGGTTTTAGTGCCGGCTTTGGCGCGGGTTTTGGTGCGGGTTTTGGTGCCGGCTTCGGCGCAGGTTTTGGTGCTGGCTTCGGCGCAGGTTTTGGTGCTGGCTTCGGCGCGGGTTTTGGTGCCGGCTTCGGCGCAGGTTTTGATGCTGGCTTCGGTGCGGGTTTTGGTGCGGGTTTTGGTGCCGGCTTCGGCGCGGGTTTTGGTGCCGGCTTCGGCGTGGGTTTTGGTGCCGGCTTAGGCGCGGGTTTTGGTGCGGGTTTTGGTGCGGGTTTTGGTGCGGGTTTTGGTGCGGGTTTTGTATTCTCTTTTACAATCTTACCATTTTTAGACGCATCCTTTTCTTGAGCAGATACTTTCTGAGGCGAGAAAGGCAACACCCCCATTGTATCTGAAAAAGAAACAAGTGCAAGAGTAGTTGCTGCTACACTTGTAACCAAAAATTTTTTTGATTTTCTCATAAAAATCTCCTTTTCTTATGATTTACACTTATAGTATATCATATACTTAATTTTTTTTACATTCAAATAATAACTATTTATGAAAACCCTATTTTAAAATGAAGTGCAACACAAAAGACATGCTCATCTGATATACTAGAGTTGCGAAAAACAGTATAAAGCAAGATGAACATGTCCACTAATTATCCTACCACAAATCAATCATACAAGCACTTATATGAAGCTGAGCGAGTAGAAATTGAAGCTTATTTAAACGTAGGACTCAAACCTGCTGAGATTGCTCATAGACCGGGGAGAAACCAACGAGACATAGCATAGATGCCTTTGTTCACACCTATAAACTCCAACCCCTTTTTGAAATTGGAAAATCCATTCTGTTCTGGGTGGAAAGACAATCGGAGAACCTTCTATTTTGAACTTGGCTATAGTCCGCAAAAAAGCTGTTTGAGCTCACTCAAACAGCTTGAAAGATACTCTCTTAATCAGAGAAACAACTTTGTTGAACTTGACTTGATAATTGGGGTAAAAATACTTATTTAAAATGATTAGTCGTCAAGATGTTGAATTGCATAATTAGCTTCTTCTTCTGTAAATTCTTCACCATAAGGCGAAACTAGTTGATTATAAATTGCTGACTTCGAGTTCTTAAATAATTTTCGATAATTCTTTGCTTTAGCTAAGGCATTTGATTTATAATCTGCATTCAAATGATCGATGGCATATTGTGCAGCATCACTTTGAAATTTTTCTCCATATTTTGAAGTTAATTGCTTATATAAGCGTTTTTTAGACATATTTGCCCACGAGTTATAACTCTTTGCCTTTTCTAAAGTAGCAGAATATTCACTATTGGTTGATGATTTGGTTTCCCATAATCCATTAGATCCTACATAGTAACGACCTCCATCAACCCATTCACTTTTAGCCATGTATCCGCCTGATTTGAGATAGTAGTTACCTACCCAAGCGTTTTGAACATAATTTCCTTATGCATCTAGATAGAAGTATGAATTATATTTTTTATCAAAAATCCACTTACTAGTGACTTTTTTACCATCTTGATAATAGGATGAACCTACCCAACCAGACTGAACTGTAGGTGTTGGTTTTGGCTTTTCATCCTTTTTTTGGAGTTGAAGTAGTTGATTTTTTATCAGTCAGCTTCTTAATGGCCTCTTTAAACTCTTCTTGTGTGTCAGCCTGCACCGTTTGAGTTGAAAGAGGAAGAACTCCTGATGTATCAATCGTTGAAAATGCTAAAGCACATAAAATAATCTTTTTTTATTCATCTGATATTACCTACTATCCTATTTTTTAATTTCTTATTTAACCCATTTACCTGAACCATCTACACGATAACCATCTGGTGTACGTTCATTAACAGCCATTTTACCATTTGATTTAAGATAGTATGAACCTTGCCATGCATTACGGGCATATGAACCATCTGATTTCAAATAGTACCAGGCTTGATAAGATGTATCATAAACCCATTCACTCTGTGCCATTTTACCATTTGATTTAAGATAATAAGCCCCTTGCCATGCATTACGAGCGTATGAACCATCTGATTTCAAATAGTACCAGGCTTGATAAGATGAATCATAAACCCATTCACTCTGTGCCATTTTACCATTTGATTTAAGATAGTATGAACCTTGCCATGCATTACGAGCATACGAACCATCTGATTTCAAATAGTACCAGGCTTGATAGGATGCATCATAAACCCATTCACTCTGTGCCATTTTACCATTTGATTTAAGATAGTATGAACCTTGCCATGCATTACGAGCATACGAACCATCTGATTTCAAATAATACCAGGCTTGATAGGATGTATCATAAATCCATTCATTCTGAGCCATTTTACCATCTGATTTTAGATAATAACTTCCCTTCCAAGTATTGGTTACAGGATTTCCCTTGTCATCATGATAGTACCAAACTCCATCCTTTTGAACCCATCCACTTGTGATTGCTGAGCTATAGTTTGTTTTTACCTCAGTCGATTTCCTAGGTTTGAAAGCACCCTTAGGGGCATTTTTCAATTCGCAAGCCACACCATCATGATCTCGGTCTAACTTGGCAGAATAACCAGGTTCTCCCTCGTGAATATCCGAGTATCCATTCGCCCAAGCTTCCTTACAGCTAGAAAAATGAATGTTTTCCTCTGCTAACACAGGTTGTGAAAACAAGGCTAAAACTGGCAAGGTAGCCAGACTCATTTTTAAAAATAGACGTTTGTTCATCTTTTTCTCCCATAATTATGATATCGATTTCAATATTATTTTATCAAACTTATTTCAGCAATTCAAGGAAACTTCTGGTCTTTTCTACAAACTCCTTTGGTTTAGCCTTATTCAAGACATGAGGTCCATCTGGTATAATCTGAAATTGAGATTCTGATATTAGTTTATGAAGACTTCTCATAGAACTAAGATTCGGTTTATCTTTGCTACCACAAATTAGTAAGGTTGGATAGGGGCAAGTCCTTGATATATCAGTTAAATCAAGTGTCTTCAACTCCTCAGAAACTCCGACCATAAGAGCCTTGTCTGCTCCCTGTTTTTCAAATACTCTTTTGGGAAGTAATTTAAATATCAGCAACTGAAGATAAAATAGGATATTACCGGACAATTTAAGCGGGCATCCTGATAGAATCAAAGCTCGGAGATTTGGTAAATCGTAACTGGAAAGTTCTAGTGCCAGGGCAGCACCTAAGGACAATCCAATCAAAATAAAAGGTTCTGTCTCTTGAGCTAGATGCTGATAAACTCGCTCCTTGGCTTGTTGATAGTTGATAACTCCAAAAGGAAATAACTCGATAGCCTCAGAAGGATAATCTGTCAGTAGATTTCGAACTTCTTTCCAACTCTCTGCTGACTGCCCTAAACCGTGTAAAAATACCAGTTTCATCTAGTTCTCCTCTAGGCTTAATTCATACAAGCCTCTCACTGCATTACAGATGTAAATAGCTTCTGCTTGGGCTAAATCTGCCAAGGTCAAGACTTTCTCTTCTACCTGTCCTCTTTCCAGCAAATGCTGACGATAAATTCCTGGCAAGATTCCCAGTCGGATAGGCGGTGTATAGAGTTTTCCAGTGATTTTCAGAACCAAATTTCCGATAGAGGTTTCAAGTAGCTCTCCAGACTTATTATGGTAAACCTTCTCTTGTTCCCCTAGGTTCAAATGCGGTCGGTGAGTCGTTTTGAAGTAGGTAAAGGCTTGTTTCAAATTGGCTTCCTGCAGACAAAGTTTGGCCTGACAAAAAATTGGACTAAGAGGTGTTAATACTTGACGATTGACTTCTATCTCTCCAGATTTACTAAGGCTAATTCTCAAGCGGTAATCTTGATTAGCATCACAAGCCTGACACTCTTCCTCTATCTTTTGTTTCAGTTCTTCTGGATCAAAAGGATAAGCAAAATAACGACTAGCTTTTCTCAGTCTTTCCAGATGTTGTTCTTCAAACAGCAAATTCTTATGGCTGATTTTCCCTGTAGTAATCAGTTTGAAACGAGCTTGTTTACGATAGAGAACAGCTGCCTTTTGATGAACCTCGCGGTATTCAGACTCCCAGGTGCTATCCCATGTAATACCTCCGCCAACTCCATAGATGGCTCTCCCTTGATGCAGTTGAATAGTCCGGATAGCAACATTGAAAATCCGTCGTCCATTTGGAAGCAAGAGACCAATCGTTCCACAGTAGACTCCACGCGGTCGTGGCTCCAAGTCCTTAATGATTTCCATAGTTGCAATTTTGGGTGCGCCCGTTATAGATCCGCAAGGAAAGAGTGAGCGGAAAATTTCAACAAGGTCAATTTCCTCTCGCAACCGACTCTTGATGGTCGAAGTCATCTGCCAAACAGTTGAATACTGTTCCACTTGACACAAACGCTCCACATGCTCACTTCCCACTTCAGAAATACGGTTCATATCATTTCTCAAGAGGTCCACAATCATCATATTTTCAGAGCGATTTTTAGGATCCTGCTCCAACCAACTGGCCTGCCCCAAGTCTTCTTGGTCGGTCACGCCACGCTGAGTTGTTCCCTTCATTGGTCGCGTTGTCAACTCGCGGCCATTCTGCTCAAAAAAGAGCTCTGGACTCATGGAAATCACTGCCGTCTCGTCATGTTCAACATAGGCATTGTAGCCCGCCTCCTGCTCTACCACCATACGATTGTAGATAGCAAAAGAATTAGCACTTAAATCTTGCTTGAGTTGGACGGTATAGTTGACCTGATACGTATCTCCCTGCCGCAAATGATGATGTATCTGTGCAATGGCCTTTTCATAGTCCTCTGCAGACGTTACTTCCTGCCAATTTGAAGGCAAATCAACCTCATCATAAGCCAGAGGAATAGGGGAAGTTTCTACGCTATCATGAACGGTAAAATATAGCAGATACTCTGCCAGTAAAGGATCTTTATGAACTGCTAATTTCTCCTCAAAAGCAGGTGCAGCCTCGTAGCTGACATAGCCCACCACATAATATCCTTGCTCTTGGTAGCTTTCCGCTTGTGCCAGCAAATCTGCCACTTCTGCTACATCTCTCGTTTTTAACTCTTTAATCGGCTGGGTAAAGATGTATCTCTCTCCCAAAGCCCTAAAATCAATCACTGTTTTTCTATGCATATTTCAAGTATAGCATAAAATAAGAAAACCCTCATCCGCAAAGCAGATGAGAGATTTCGATTATTTAAAGATTGAAGTTTTAAAGCTGTTTGTTTGTTGAAGAAGTTTTTTGAATAATTTCTCTTTAAGTGATACAGTATTATCAAATTTAACTGATCCATTTTTAAGAGTTGCTTTATCTTTATCAACGGCAGCAGCAAATGCATTCTTCAAGTCTTCGTAACTACTGTATGTAGTACCGTCAATTGTAACAGGGTTAAATCCTGCTTTTGCTTTATCAACAACTTCTTTGAAGTATTCTTTCTTCCAATCTTCTAGACTACTAAATTTACCATCAGAAACTTTCTTAATGATAAAGTCATCACCTAGAGTAGCATGACCTGCTTGTTTAGACTCATTTTTCAGCATGTTAGAAGCATAATTTAGGAATCCTTTTTCATATCCAAAGTAACCCCACATACGGAAGGTGTTATGTTTGAATGACATTGCTCCTGGTGCTCCTTCACTTGTGTTACCACCATAGATACCAGCAGTGATAGGCACAGTTACATAGGCAGAGCCAAATCCAGTTGGATCATACTGACCATTACCAGGACCGTGTTTGGTCATAAAGTTTTTCTCTACTAAGTCGTTAACAGATGTTAAATTATATTCTTTTTCTTCTGCATTTAAATCTCTAACGTTGTCGTATTGGTTCTTCGTATTAGCTCCACGAAGTTTCTTATCTACTTTCTTGAACCAAGCGTTGTTTAGTTCTTTACTGCCTTTATCAATTACAGCTTCTCCTTCAAGATAATCAAGAAGCATAAGGGTATCATTGAAACCTTTCATGTAATGATCGATTTCAGCGCGAGAAGTAAGGTCATTTGGATTAGTGTTGTACCATTGGTTTCCATCGTTTGGACGTTCGTAGGCCATGTTCAATCCTAGTGCTTTAAAATCGCTGTTTGGACTTGTTTCAGCAGGTGATTGTAACATACCTTGTGCAAATGCTTCTAGGTCAGTACCTTCACGGTGTCTTGAACCACCTAAGTAAACCATACGGTCATTTACGTGAGTTGTTTCGTGAGTGAAGGCTGAGATACCAAAGTCACTAATCATATCAGTAACCATGAAGAAGACTGAATCATCCTTATAAGGGTTACCGTAAATACGAGCTACAGCTCCCATACGCCAGTCAGTAGCATGATAACGACCTGTTGGTCCGTATAATTCACGGATAGGTGCTACATCCTTACCACTGCTTGTATGTCCGTATTTATCTGTGCTGATGCCTTTATAGTTTTGGTTATCTAACACAGGAGTTGGTACCATGTTGTCGCTCTTAAGCAGTTGATTACGAACTTTATCTAATGATAAGCGAGACCAGAAGTCTAGGTAATTTTGTTGACCTTTAGCGACTTTATTGATTTCAGCTTTGAATGCTTCGCGTTCTTCTGCAGTATTCTTACCGTATTTTTCAAAGGAACTGTAAGCCATAGTATTATATGTTGAGATTAAGAACATATGTGCATCTTTTAAATTCAGAAGAGGTAGAATCATCTTACCGTGCATGTCGTTGTTTAATCCCTCGTAGGCTCTGTGTTTCTTATCAGCAAATTCAGGAGTTGTTGTTTTCGGTTCAACGATATATACATTATCTTTAGTAGCTTTTATGAACCAATCGTTTAAGTCTGTGTCACTTGTGAATAGACGCATATTATAGTCTAAGAAACTGTTTAACTCGCCTATACCGATAGTTCCACCGATAGTTTCGCGATAAGCTTCTAAAGTTCTATCACCTTTAATGTTACTTTCTTTAGAACCAACCTTAATCAAGAAGTCTAACACACCAACATTCTTACCATAGAAGTCCGGTTTGAATAGCATTAATTCTTTAATATTAAAGTCATCGAATTTAACTCCGTAGTATCGGTTGAGATAAGACAAACCAAGAAGAACTGCGGCCTTATTGTCATCGATTTTCTTAATCAAAGCACGTTTTGCAGCTTCATCTGTGTTAAGCTGGTGATCTTCATTTTCAACTAACTTCGTAACGAATTGAGTAAGATTATCTTTAACGTACTTGAAGCTTTCTTCTAGGTACAAGTCCTTAATTGCATTGACTTTGTTGCCACCAGTTCTACCCAAGTGTTGGTAAATCGGATCAGATTGCAATTCAACTGGACTTAACTTGCTTTCGATAGCACTGATTAAATCTGCACGATCTTTAACAACCATATTTGGTGTATAAACGACTTCACCAAGCTCAGCGACACTGTATTCTTTCACTTGTTGAACTTTAGATTCTTTCGGTGAAATTGTAAAGATGTCTTTTGTCTTATCTGCGTAGTGGACAAAAATGTGGTCAGCATCTGTAAGGTCTGTGACAAAGGCATTGCCTTTCATAGCAGTAACAGACAAGACTTCTTTCGTTAATAAGTTTGACCCAGCTGGAATCTTGTTCCCTTGGTTAACAATCCACTCTTTGTTATAGAATGGTTGAAGTTTTTCGATGTTTCGGTAAGCAAGCTCACGAGATGCATCGTAGTCATCGATATTTTTGTATTGATCAGCTTTACTTACAATATTGTTCAGTTTGTCTTCAACAGGAAGTGTGCTTTCAAATTTATCAGCAGTGATTCCCATTTTAGCGATTAATTCATCAGCTTTTTCTTTAGTTATGCTAGGAATTTTTTTAGAATTATTATAAGTTGTTTTACCTTCACTTACCCCCTCAACACTGAAGTTGCGCTTCGTTCTAGAGTATGTAAAGTAATCATCAGCATCAATATCAGAGTGACCAAAGACCATTTCACCAGTCTTAACTTTCATCATAGTGATGTTGTCTTCTATAGCACCTAGTGCCCAGTTAGTCCCTAGCAATCCACCAGACATAACTGCTTCTTTGAGTTCAATAGAGCCTTTTGCTACAGAGTTTCGAAGAGTACCTTCTTTACCTAAAGTATTATTATTACCACCGTTTTGAGATGAATATACAATTCCGGCTGCCTTAGCTTTGTTACCTGTGATTTCAGCATCAACATAAGCTTTTTCTACAACACCCTTCCAGTTTTCACCTACGATACCTGTTAAGTAACCACCTCGATTTCCAGCAGCGTGTACTTTACCGATAAATGCAACATTACGAACTGTACCACTGCCATCAATTTTATTGATAACCCCAGATACATCATTATTACCAACAACGTTACCTGTTACTTTAATGTTTTCTACAGTGGCATTATTTTTGATAACATTTGCTATCGGTGCAATTCTATCAGTCCCTGGCATGTCAATATTTACATTTTCAAGAAGTAAATCTTTTACCGTACCACCGACAATATCACCGAATAAAGGTCTGTTCATATTGCTAATGGTAAATTTATTACCATCAGTACTTGTTAATGTACCTTTGAAAGCATTGGTAACATAGGATTTCCCTGCTGGTTTAACGTTCGTAGCATTAATATTGCTACCAAGTTTAAATGTACCAGTAGGATCTTTTTGCATTGCTTTTACAAGGTCATCAAAGCTATAATATACATCACCTTCATGTGCTTTTTGTTTTTCAAAATAATGAACATACTCTTCGCTAAGTGTGTTATCCGCATTACGTTGAATCAAATCTGGTGCTTTGGCAGTGACTTTATATAAAGTTTTTCCATCTTTTTCTACTTCTTCAATCTTGTCAACAGCAAGTCTTGTTATTTTGTTATCATGAGTGGTCACTCGTAAATAAAGCGGAGCAACATCAGCTGGTTTTTCTGTCAGCAAACTAGTATCTGTTTCATTACCGTCAGCATCCACACTCATCAAGCTTGTTTCTTTGATGTTTTTGATTTCAACTTTTTTGAGGTCAATTCTTAGCGGTTCTTCTTTCAGAACTTCTTCCTCATCACCCTCACCACGGTCATAAACCATCTTAGTTTCAAGTTTATAATCCTTGTAGTACTGCAAATCCGTCAAGGTAGTTGTCAGGTCGTCTGGTGAAACATTCAAGGTTTTCACAATCTCGTCACCTTTTTTCAGAGTTAGGGTGATAGATTTAATGGCTGCCTTACTTGGATTTTCCAAATTATAACGAATTTGAGATGATCGTTTCAAATCATTAACATCAACAAGTGACAAACTTAAGATTGGTTTTTCAAAGTTTTTAGTTCCTAATTTGACGATACGATCTTGGTCTAACTCCAGAACCTGTTCCACAATTTTAGGTGCTTCTTCAGTTTTTAAACCTTTGATAGTTTTGTAAGTCTTGGTAACTTTTTTCTGCCCATCTTTTCCTTCTTGGACAGTAACTCTTTCACCCTTTTTCAGTTGGTCATCTTCTTTAATAACTTCCTTAAATGGAATCTTTTCAAGACTTTCTTCTACCAGAGTTCCTTCAATTGGTTTTGTTCCACGACTTACCTGTTGGTTTACAGGTTCCTTGGTAACTTCTGTGCTAGTTGAAAGAACTTGGTCCGTTTTAACACCTTCTACTGTTTTATAAGTTGTTTTAGTAACTTGGCTACCTTTTTCACCATTTCGTAGGACAGTTTCTTCGTCCGTATACTTAGTTGGGTCCTCAATCGTCTCAGTTTTGTAGTCTAAGTCTGTAGTCGATGTTTCAACAAGGGTTCCCTCAGTTACTTTGTACTCAGGTAACTGATCTTGTACAAGGGCTTGACCAGTTTTACCATCCTCTTGTGTACCTTTTGCTTCAACTGGAGCCTCTGGAAGTTCTGGTTGTGTTAGAGCTTGACCTTCTTTTCCTCCCTCTTGGGTACCTTTTGCTTCAACTGGAGCCTCTGGTAAGGTTGGTTGCGTTAGAGCTTGGCCCTCTTTACCTGGTTCTTGAGTCCCTTTTGCTTCTACTGGAGCCTCTGGCAATTCAGGTTGTGTTAAGGCTTGGCCAGTTTTACCTTCCTCTTGCGTCCCTTTAGCTACTTGATGAGTTGGTTCAGCTTGTGGAGTTGGAGTTGGAGCAGGTTGCACCTCTTTCTTCGTTCCGACTGCAATCACTTGTGACACAGGATTTTGAACCACTTGGTCTTCGATAACTTCTCTAACTTCTTGACCATTAACCATTGATACTTTGGTTACAAGGCGGCGCTGACCATTTACTCCGGCTGTGACGATACGAGTCTGTCCTTCTGCTAGATTCGCATCTGGGCTTGTGACTGTTTCAAACGGAATCTCTACCAAGCTCTCTTCCTGTCTAGTTTGAGGCTTCTCAGAAACTGGTTTTTCTTGAACTACTTCTGTCTTCTCGATTTCATTTGCACTTTGCTTTTCTACTGACAACTGAGGCTTCTCAGCTGAGGCTGGTCTTGATGGATGGAGTTCTGCTTCCTTGAAGTATCCAATGTATTCATAGCCATCAATGTGGATAATCCCTTCAGCCAAACCTTCATGTGTAGAGGCCGAAATAGTTTGATTATAAGAAAGCAATTCTTTATTTTCAAACGCAAATGTTCCATAAGGTACAAAAGTGCTAGCTCCTAGAGAACCAATCAAGAGAACACCTAGAACTTCTCTACGACCTTTTTTGGACACCAAAAAGACTGCTAGAGAAGCCGTTGCCAAGCCAAGACCTGCCAAAGCTAGTTCCTTACTTCCTGTATAAGGAAGTTGTTGACTGGTAGTTGCCTTCTTGCGATAAACTACATAAAGAATATCCTCATCTTGAAATTCTGTAGGAACTTCATGGTGAATCAGGGCTTTTTCAGACTCGGTCAATTCCTGCTCCGCCAAATAACGGTAATGAACGCTATGAGCACCGCCGACTTCATTGGCTTGAACCTTATCTACTGAAAGGGTACTAGCACCAAAAAGGAAGGCCCCAATGGCTACAGGACCTACCCCAACAGTTAGCTTACGAATGGAATATTTAGTGATTTTTTCTAGTTGTTGTTTTGTTTTTCTCATTCTCATGACTTTCTGATAGAATCTTGTGGATAATGCGCACGCGCACCTCCAATTAATTTTGGACGGCTAGCAAGAGCCGTTACATGGGCATGCCCAATTTCTCTCAAAAGAGGGCGAATCGGAACCTGAACATGCTTGACATGCATACCAATTGCAGTGTCTCCGATATCCAATCCAGCATGAGCCTTGATAAATTCAACCTCAACTGGATCTTGCATAAACTTGAAGGCTGCCAACTGACCTGAACCTCCTGCATGGAGAGTAGGAAGGACACTGACGATTTCCAGACCAAACTGCTCTGCCAACTGACGTTCAACGACGAGGGCCCGATTGACATGTTCACAACCTTGAACAGCTAGATGAATTCCTTTTTCCTCTAGGATATCCAAGATGGTCTTCACAATAATTTCCCCAATTTCTTGGCTGGATTCCTTGCCAATCTGACCACCTATCACTTCACTAGAAGAAAGGCCCAAAACAAAGATAGATCCTTGCTTCAAATTGGCCTTTTCTAATACATCTTTTACAATCTGGCTTGTTTCTCTTTGAATGTCTTTTTCCTTCATACTTGATACCTCTTTTGTCATTATCTATCATATCGTTTTTTCTACGTTTTAGCAAGATAGACAACCTAGAAAGCTTGCCCAATTACGCATAAAACTCCCAGAATTTACTGGGAGTTAACTAGTTTCTATTCTATTTATGTATATTTCAACCTTCGTTCCTTTTAAAGGGGCAGAAACGATCTTCATCTGGTAATCTTCTCCAAAATGAAGTTTAAGCCGCTGGTCAACATTTTGAAGGCCAACTCCCCCACGTTTGAGTTGACTTTGACTACTATCGCTAGCATCTTGGAAACCAACCCCATCATCCTCAATGCGGATGACTAGTCCTGAATCCTGTTTCTGAACAGAAACTTTAATATGGCCCTGACCTTCTTTTTCTTTAATGCCATGGTAAAGGGCATTTTCTACCAAGGGTTGTAGGACCAGCTTGGGCAAAACTAGCTGATCAAAGTCAGGATTTTCAGCAATCTCATATTCCAGCTTATCTCCATAGCGTTGTTTCTGGATAAAGAGATACTGGCGGACATGATTGATTTCGTCAGACAGGCAAATCAAATCTTTACCCTGATTGAGCGCCAAGCGGAAATAGGTTGCCAAAGACTTGGTCACCTGAACCACTCGCTGACTGTCCTGAAATTCAGCCATCCAGATGATAGTGTCTAAGGTATTATAGAGGAAATGCGGATTAATCTGGCTTGATAGGGCTTGAAGTTGATACTGACGGGTCGTTTCCTCCTGGCTACGAATATCCATCATCAACTGATCAATCTGATCCAACATGGCATTGAACTGGCGAGTCACCTCTCTCAGTTCATAGGCACCAGTTTCCTTGGCACGAAGATTTTGAGAACCAGAAGCAATCTCCAGCATGGTTTCTCTCAAATCCTTCAAAGGGGCAATCCAGCGTTTAAGAGTAAGCCACACCAAACAGAGACAGGCAAGAAGTGATGTGACACTAGCTCCAAGCAAGGTCCACATTAGTTGACTCCGAACCTGGTCTAACTTCTCTAACGAAGACACACCAAGCACCGTCCAATCAGTTCCTGCAATCTTTTCCTGACTGACGTAGGATTTGTGATCTGGAGTATAGCCCTGCCCTGTCTCAATATAGGGTTTCATGGCTTCCATCTCGCTAGCTGAGCTATAGACTGTGTGTTGAGGATGGTAAACAAATTCATGGTTTTCATTGATGATAAAGGCAAAGCCCTGCTGCCCCAACTGGAGTTGATTTAGATAGGCTTCCAGAGTTTCATAAGAAATATCCAAACGAAGCACGCCCAGATTAGCTCCCTTTGCATCAAGAAGTTCTTGAGTGACAGAAATGACCCACTGACTATCTGATTTACGAGCTGGGGTCAAAACTGGCATGGCTCCCTGATGAATAGCCTTTTGGTACCAATCCTCAGCCATCATATCAGAGGAGGTTTTCATCTGCACACTATCATCCGTAGAAATGACCTGACCGGATTTAGTCACCAGCACAACAGTTTTCAAGTCCTTGTCTGCCTTCAAGATAGTCAAAAATAGATCTCGAATTCCCTTGACCTTGTCTTGACTGGGATTCTCAGCATAGGCTAGGACATCCGTCTGCTGGGTCAAACTGGTAGAGGTGGTTTCTAATTTTTTGATATAAGACTGAATAAAGTGGCTAGTCTGACTGATAGTCGTTTGGCTATTGCCCTCAATAGTAGCCTCAATGGCTGATGAACTAGATTGATAGTAGAAAGTCCCGACCAGAGCTAGGAGAATGAGAAAGACCAGAAAGATGGAAATAACCATTCTGACTAGGAGAGAAGAACGCTTCATCGGCCTTCTCCCTTCTTAAACTGACGAGGTGTCACACCTGCAATCTGTTTAAAACGTTGGGTAAAGTAGTTCATATCTTCAAAACCAACTTTCTCTGCGATCTCATAAATCTTCAGATCTGTAGTTAAAAGCAAGAGCTTGGCTTGTTTGACACGTTCTCTCACCAGGTAATCCTGAAAAGGTAGTCCCAACTCTTTCTTAATCAAAGAACTCAGATAAGTCGGACTAAAGCCCAAGTCACTGGCCAAAGACTTTAAACTAAACTGGCTATCAGCCAGATGGGACTGGATTTTCTGGGCCATATTTCCCTCAAACTTATCGGTCAATAAATCTTGTAATTGCTCTTCCTTTTCTTCCTTATCCAACTTTTGCTTGATTTTCCCCAACATTTCCTCAATATCCTGACGAGAAAAGGGCTTGAGCAGGTAATCGTCCACACCTAGTTTGACAGCAGACAAAGCATAATCAAAATCATCGTAACCTGTTAAAAAGACCAAATGCACCTGAGGATAGGTTTCTCGGACCAGACTGGCTAACTGGATGCCATTTAGCTGAGGCATGTTGATATCGGTTAGAATGATATCTGGCACCTGTTTTTGGATTAAGTCCCAAGCCTGCCTTCCATTTTCAGCCTGACCGATGATTTCCATATCGTAGGCTGCTACATTGACCAGCTTGGTCAAGCCTTGTCTTACCAGATATTCATCTTCTACGATTAAGATTGTATAGGTCATGCTTCTCTCCTTTGTCACTTACTAGTATCAGTATAGCAAAATTCTCCTCTAACTGCTTAGGAAAGCCCTCTTAATCAACATAATCTAGTAAATAAGCGTAGCCTTTTTCTTCCATTTGGTCTTTGGAAATAAAGCGGATGGAAAGACTATTGATACAGTAGCGCAAGCCACCCTTGTCCTCTGGTCCATCTGTAAAGACATGGCCAAGGTGAGAATCTCCCACTCGGCTCCGCACTTCCATGCGCGTCATATTGTAAGACTTATCTTCCTTGTAGGTGGCAACATCTGGACTGATGGGTTGGGTAAAACTAGGCCAACCACAACCAGACTCAAACTTGTCCTTTGATGAAAAGAGGGGTTCGCCAGTTGCCACATCCACATAGATACCAGATTCAAATTTATCCCAGTAGCGGTTTGAGAAAGCCCGTTCTGTTTGATTTTTCTGAGTAATTGCATACTCCTCAGGTGACAAGGTCTTTTTCAATTCTTCATCGCTTGGTTTGGGGTATTTGCTGGCATCGATGACGGGATAGGCTGCCTGATTGACATTGATATGGCAGTAGCCATTTGGATTTTTCTTGAGGTAGTCTTGGTGGTAATCCTCTGCCACTACAAAATTCTTCAAGGTTTCCTTTTCAACTGCTAGAGGTTGGTCGTATTTATTAGCCACCTCATCAAAGACTTGGTTGATTACCTCTAAATCCTTGTCATCTGTGTAATAAACACCAGTACGGTACTGGGTTCCCACATCATTTCCTTGTTTATTTTTGCTGGTTGGATTGATAATGCGGAAATAATGAAGCAGGATTTCCTTGAGGGAAATTTGCTTGGCATCATAGGTGACATGAACAGTCTCCGCATGACCTGTTTGGTTAATCAATTCGTACTTGGTTGTTTCCCCTCTACCATTTGCATAGCCTGAAACAGCATCCGTTACTCCGGGAACGCGTGAGAAGTATTCCTCCACTCCCCAGAAACATCCTCCAGCTAGATAAATTTCATGCAAGTCTGCATCTTTACTAATTTCTGTTTTTTTCACTGTTTTTCCTCCTTGGCTAACTGATGCTTTCTCAATTTGCGAGCTATCTGTCTGCCCTGCATTTCGCATCAATAGAAAATAGAAACCGCTTATGGCTAGGAAAAAGATTCCTGCCAAAACAAACAATTTTACTTTATCATTCATGGCCTTTCTCTACCCCATTTCTTTCAATGTTTTTAAAATCATATCCTTATCCATAAAACCAGGTTGCGTTTTGACTAGCTTACCTTCCTTGTCTATAAAGGCTTGAGTTGGGTAAGAACGAACACCATAACTTTCCAAAAGTTTGCCTGACGGGTCCATTAGAACTGGGAAATTTTTATAATCCAAGCCCTTGTACCAGTTCTTAAAGTCTGCTTCAGCTTGTTCCCCCTTGTGTCCAGGAGACACCACTGTCAAGACCACATAGTCATCACCAGCATCCTTAGCAATTTCATCGGTATCTGGAAGACTGGCTAGACAGATAGAACACCAAGAAGCCCAGAATTTGAGATAGACTTTCTTGCCCTTGTAATCAGACAAGCGGTAGGTCTTGCCATCTACTCCTGTCAGTTCAAAATCAGCAACCGCCTGACCTTTAGTCGCAGTTTGTGAACTGACTTGTTCTGTTTTTGTTTGCTCCTTCATAGTAGATTCATCTGACATATTTTTAGTCGAACAGGCTGCCAAGCAACAGATTGAGCCGACTCCAAGGAGACATGTTTGCCATTTTTTCATTTCTTTTTCCTCTCTATTCAAATAATGTAGTCAAAATGGAAGCATTTCCCAAAAGAACCAAAATTCCCATCACGATAATGAGGAAGCCACCTACTTTTTTGAGAGTTCCAAGGTAGGGATGAAGTTTTCGGAAATGTTTCAAAACATAGCTGGAGGCTAGAGCTAGAACCAAAAATGGTAGTGCCAAACCCAGCGTGTAAACCAACATGAGAGCAGCCCCCTGCCAAGCACCTGAGCCACCTGAAGCCGCCAAGGCTAAAACAGAGCCCAGAACCGGTCCCACACAAGGCGTCCAAGCAAAGCTAAAGGTCAACCCTAGTAAAAATGCCTGACTATAACCGTTCCCCTTTTGCTCCTGTCTCTTTAATTGTAGCCTTCTTTCCTTGTAGAGCCCCTGAAAATGTAAGACTTCCATCTGGTGTAATCCCAAGAGAATGATAACCGCACCCGTCACATACTGAAACCAAGAGGCATACAAAAGGTCTCCTAAAAAACCAGCACCATATCCCAGTAAGATAAAGATAAAAGAAATCCCCGCTATAAAAGCCAAAGTTCTCAATAAACTAATAAGTGAGATTGAAAATTTGCCACTAGAAGCCTGAGCACCATCTTTGTCATCCAACAAGACCCCTGCATAGACCGGTAACAAGGGTAAAATACAAGGAGAAAAGAAGGAAAGAATTCCAGCAAGAAAAACACTGATAAAAAAGATAATAGTATCCATTGCCTTCCTCCATTCTTTGATTTGATAGGACTATTATAGCTCCAAAAATCAAGAAAAAATAGGGACAATGATAGGGTAAAATAGGAATTTAATCAGGTTATGTAAAAAATATTGCAAAAAAAGCCAGACACAGTCTGACTTTGATAGAAACAGAAAAGAAAATTCACTACTCTTCCCTACTTATCTGATAATAAATTAAGTCCGCCAGATATCCTTTTCTCTCTACACCATCGACAATGGTTTTTAGATAGGACATTCCAGCCTTCTCCATGACACGACCTGAAGCTGGATTAAGACTGGCATATCGTGCTCTGACCTTTTTAAAACCTGCTTGAGTAAAACAAAAGTCCAAGACAGCTTTCAAGGCCTCTGTCATCATACCATGACCCCAATAAGCCTTGCCTAGCACATATCCAATTTCACAAGAAGAATCGTTCTCATCTATTGCAACGATGCTGATATCTCCTATTACCTGCTCTGGGTTTTCTTTGAGACAAATGGCCCATTTGTAATAATTGAGATTAGCATAGGATGAAACCCATTTTCGAATCGAGTTCCGAGTAACCTCGACATCAGGATGGGGATTCCAAGTGACGTAGGTTAGATTCTCATCAGATGAAGCCCAATTCTGAAACATAGCTTCTGCATCACTTTCCACAAATCTTCGCAAGATTAAACGATCTGTGTGTAATATTTGCGTACCGATTGCTTTCATGACGCTACCTCGCTTTCTGATAAATGATTCTCTGCCCAACCTCAATTTAGATTTACTTTGCTTTTTAATTTCAAGGTAATAAGCTAAAAAGGTTTCTCGGACCTTCTTCGCTTACCTGTTTCCATGCTCAGGGTAAAAAGACTAAACTCAGTAACAACTAAAAAACAAGTTTTTCATCTAGTTCCTTGACGCAGTCGCTGTCTGGTTTGAAATACGCTCTAGCAAGCTTTTTCAAACCTAGTCATCGTTGCGGGGGTGAGACGACAAAATCGAACTCGGTGAGTTACCGAACCTTCCTCGTTTTTCTATTTTTAGACTCGGGCTAAAAAGGCCCCCCGGACCTTCTCTCACTTTCTTATTTCAAGGCGAGAGGCTGAAAACCTCCACTGGAGGTTATTCTTGCTCTCGAGTTTCAGGGCAAGAAGCTAAAAAGGTCCCCCGGACCTTTTTACTCCCAAAAGTCATCAAAGACGGTGATTGGTAAGTGGCGTTTGTGTTGGCCTTTGTGCCACCAGTTTTCAATGGTCGCTTGGGCTTCTTGGCTGATTGTTTTGCCTTCTAGGTAGTCGTCAATCTCTTCATAAGTGACTCCGAGGGCTACTTCATCAGCTAGACCTGGTTTATCTTCTTCTAGGTCTGCTGTGGGGATTTTTTCATAAAGGGCTGGGTCTGCACCAAGTTCCTTCAAGAGTTGTTTTCCTTGACGCTTATTGAGACGGTAAAGAGGGAGAATATCCGCACCACCGTCACCAAACTTGGTAAAAAAGCCTGTGATATTTTCCGCAGCATGATCTGTTCCAATTACTGCTCCACTATGGACACCCGCAAGGGCATACTGAGCAATCATACGGCAGCGAGCCTTGATATTGCCCTTGTTGAAATCTGAAACAGGACTACCTGTCGCTTCAACTGCAGCTGTCATGGAATCAGCTGATTCCTTGATATTGACCACCAAGCTAATATCTGGCTGGATAAAAGCAAGAGCCTTTTGGGCATCTGTTTCATCGGCTTGTACTCCATAAGGCAGGCGGACTGCAATGAATTTATAATTTTCATCTCCAGTTTCAGCTCGCATTTCTTCCATAGCTAGTTGAGCCAAACGACCTGCCAAAGTCGAGTCCTGCCCTCCAGAAATCCCTAGTACAAAGGTCTTTAGGAAGGGATGTTTTTTCAGAAATCTTTTTAAGAAATCAATGGAACGACGGATTTCTTTCTGGGCATCAATCACTGGTTTCACGCCCAGTTCTTGGATAATCGTTTCTTGCAAACTCATTCTTCTTCTCCTTCACCGAGGGCTTCCTTACGCATTTTGTCAATCAAGTCCATCTTGTCTTGCCATACATCACGCGCCAAATCCACTGGATAATGCTGCGGATTGAGCACGCGCTTGTACTCATCCCAAAGCTTGTCAAATTCCTTACGGGCATAAGCCTGAATCTCAGTCAAGCTAGGCAGTTTATATATCAATTTTCCGTCTTTGAAGATATCCACTAAGAGAGGAACGGCATCAAAATTGCGAACGGTCTTTTTGATATAGGTGTAAGTCGGGTGGAACATCTTGATTTCTGTCATGCTAGCAACATCCGCACCATCATAGGTAATGTAATCACCTTCTGACTTACCTTTTTCACGACTGGTAATGCGCCACACCTGCTTCTTACCTGGCGTAGAGACTTTTTCCGCATTATTAGACAGCTTGATAGTATTGCGCATGTTCCCATTTTCATCTTCGATTGCAACAATCTTGTAAACTGCCCCAAGAGCTGGCTGGTCATAGGCTGTAATCAGCTTTGTACCCACGCCCCAGACATCAATCTTGGCCTTTTGCATCTTGAGGTTGAGGATAGTATTTTCGTCCAAATCATTAGAAGCATATATTTTGGCTTCTGTAAATCCAGCCTCGTCCAGTTGCTGACGAACTTTCTTGGAAATGTAGGCAATATCCCCAGAATCAATCCGCACACCCATAAAGTTAATCTGGTCACCTAGCTCACGAGCCACCTGAATAGCAGCGGGTACCCCAATGCGAAGGGTGTCATAGGTGTCCACAAGAAATACACAGTTTTTGTGGGTCGCAGCATAAGCCTTGAAAGCCTCATAATCATTGCCATAAACCTGCACCAAGGCATGGGCATGAGTCCCCAAGACAGGAATGTCAAAGAGTTTACCAGCGCGCACGTTGCTGGTTCCATTGGCGCCACCAATCACCGCTGCGCGTGTTCCCCAGATAGCCGCATCCATTTCTTGAGCCCGACGTGTCCCAAACTCCATCAAGGGTTCATCTTCAATAACCGAGCGAATACGAGCTGCCTTAGTCGCCACTAATGTCTGGTAGTTGACGATGTTCAAAAGAGCCGTTTCGACCAATTGACATTGGGCTAGAGGACCTTCCACCTGCACAATCGGTTCATTAGCAAAAACCAAGTCCCCTTCTTGGGCAGAACGAACGGTCAACTCCAACTTGAAATTGCGGAGGTAGTCCAAGAATGCCCCATGATAGCCTAGCGACTCCAAATAGGCAATATCACTATCTGAAAAACGCAGGTTTTCAAGATAACTCACAATTCTTTCCAAACCTGCAAAAACCGCATAGCCATTCTTAAAAGGCTGCTGGCGGAAATAAACCTCAAAGACCGCCTTTTTATTGTGAATCCCTTGGTCAAAGTAAACCTGCATCATGTTAATCTGGTACAAGTCCGTGTGCAATGTCAAACTATCATCTGGATACATACTTTTCCTACTTCCTTAACTAGAAACCCATGAAAATTTTCAAGAACTTTCATGTGTTCCAATAAATTAGTACTATTATATCACATTTTAGCTGGATTGAGAAAAGAGTAACAAGCTATTCACCACTCTCCAGTTCATCCATATCTTGCTCAAATTTTTTCTGAGCCCATTCGCCATAGCTCTTCAGACCGAGATTGCCGATAAAGACCCAAGGAAGGTAAATGACATAAGTAATGACCCAAGCAGACAGGTATTTAACATTCAAAGGATTGTGCTGATAAATTTCTATGTTGAATTGATAATTCTGTAACATCAAAAGAGCCGTAATAGCCAAGTTTAGGAAAAAACAACCTAAAATCGTAAAATGAAAACGACTATAGTAGGTCACTCCCAGATAACGGGCACGATTGAAAAAAAACAAAATCCCTACTATCAGAGTATAGACTAGAAAATTCGGATTAAAAAGAGAGGGAGCTAATACAGCCACCAAATAGCTTAGAAGCACAAGTCCAATGAAGAGGGTAAAGGATTCTGCCCCAGCTTTATTGATTAGTTGTTCTTCTCTTTCGTCAAGTAATTGATAATGAATGAATTTATTTACCATCTTCTTCCTCCCAAAATACTTGGTCTAGGGTTTTCCCTAAACATCTGCAAATGGACTGGCAGAGCGAGAGACTGGGATTGTATTTCCCCGCTTCTATCAAACCAATAGTCTGGCGCGTCACCCCCACAGCCTCTGCCAATTGACCTTGAGTTAAATCAAGCTCTACACGAGCTAATTTTAATTTTAAATTTTTAGCCACCTGCGTCCTCCTTATAGTTTTAAAAAGTTGCGCCTCTTTTTAACAACATTATATCATATATCTAACTTAATGCAATATATAAATGTCATTTTGTAAAATTTTATTAACAAAAAAACTCTCGACCACAAAAAGATAGAGAGTTCTGAGTCTAAATATAGGATTTCAAAATTTCGATGACATCACTTCTTTTCTTAACCTGATAGACCTTGATTCCCAATGTGTGATTGCATTATCCTCAATATCACCTAGAAAGACACAATTTCTAGATTATAACTGCTACTTATCGATAGTTACTCATATCCATTAGTCCACCTCCATACTTATGTCAAGCCCCCTCTTTGCTTTATGATTCCATATTCTCCTTACAAATCTTTTTGGTAATAAAATCTTTTTCCTGTGTAGGGATAGTCTTGCAAAGCAAAGACTTCCTTGTAGCCATGCATTTTATAAAAATTTGGAGCTTGAAACTGGTAAGTATTGACAAAAGCAAAACGACAGTTTCGATTCTTAGCTTCAGTTTCTGCTTGCTGCAATAGTTTTGAACCGATTCCTTGCCCTCTCAGTTCCTCTTTTACAAATAAATACTCGATCTCTAGCCAATTTCCAAAAGTCTCTGCTATCAAACCTGCCAGGAGATTGCCCTTTTCATCTTCGACATAAAGATTAAGTGGCTCACTTTCAGCTTCTTCTCTTTTTGAACGGTTATAAACACGAATCAGATTCCCTATTTCTTGTGATTTATGGGATTCTTTATTTTCCAATCTAAAGTACATCCAAACCTCCTTAAATACTGTTACAGCTTGATTATAGTCTTATTTCAATAGACTGTCAAACTAGCAAAAACCCACCAACCTGAGTTGATGAGTTTCAAATCTATTTTCTAAATTTCCACTGGCTATAAATACCAAAACCGATAATCCAGATAGCTGATCCGATTGCTCCTACAAATGTAGACTCTTGTAAAAAGAGGGTTACAAAGACAAAGGCAAAGAAGAGCATGGTTAAAGGATTTAAGAAACGATAATGGGGCATGAGATAGCCATCCGCCATAAAGTCTGGTGACTTGCGGTATTTAAGGTGAGCCACCATAATCAAGATATAAATGGCGATATAGACACCTGATGATGATGCCGTAATCAAGGCAAAGGCATCGGAAACACCTGGCAAGACATTGATAAAGGCTGCTAGGGCAATCAAGATTGCTGAAGCGATGATGGCATTTTGTGGCACGTTATGACGAGAAAGAGTATCTGCCTTAATAGCCTTTAAGAATGGATTTGGCGAATCATGGGCAATCTGATACAAATGACGTCCTGTTGAGTAAAGGGTTGAGTTAAGAGCAGATGCTGCTGACGTCAAAACGACGAAGTTAATCAAGGCAGCTGCCCACTTGATACCGGCCAATTCAAACACTGTAACAAAGGGAGAATCAGCTGATGCAAGTTCACGCCAAGGAATAATGGACATAATGGCCAAGAGAGCTCCACCATAGAAAAAGACGATACGCAAAGGAATTTCCTTAACGGCTTTTGGCAAGACCTGGCGTGGATTTTTTGTTTCTGAAGTCGTTACCCCAATAAACTCAATCATGAGGTAGGCAAAGAACACCATCTGGAAGGCCATGACAAAGTTAACTCCACCATTTGGGAAGAGGGAGAAATTGTCGGCGATATTAGCCAAACTTGCTACTCCATGTGGTGTCTTAAAGCCTGTCAAGACCATAAAGACTCCTGTTGCAATCATGGCTAAAATAGCCACAATCTTGACCATAGCAAACCAAAACTCAACTTCCCCAAAGAGCTTCACCGCAATCAAATTGACCAAGGCTAGAATGGTCAAAAATCCAATCTCAATCATCCAACTTGGCCAGTTAGGGAACCAGAACTGAACATAGTGAGAGATAGCTGTGATTTCTGCCATACCGATAAAGACAACGGATAGCCAGTAAGACCAAACTGAGAAATAGCCCCAGCCCTTACCCAAATGGCGCGTGATAAAGTTGATAAAGGTATGTTGCTCAGGATCTTGGTAGAGCATTTCCCCAACAGCACGCATCATGAGGAACATGAAAGCTCCAGTAATCATATAAATCAGTACAATGGACGGACCTGTTAGGCTGATAGAGCGACCTGCTCCCAAAAAGAGTCCTGTTCCGATTGTTCCAGCGATGGCCATAACCTGCACGTGACGATTGGTCAGACCACGCTCCATCTTATTTTTTTTCTTCTTTGAACTCATAACGTCTCCAATTCAATTTAAAATGGAAAAAGGAGTGAGTGAAGCGCACTGCCTCCCCACTCCTTTTTTCTGTTTTTAGGCTGTTTTTTCAACCTTTAAGATTTTTACATCATAGCTACCGACAGGCGTTTCAATGGTTGCTGTGTCACCTGTTTTCTTGCCAATCAAGGCTTGTCCAATTGGGCTTTCATTTGAAACCTTACCTGCAAAGGCATCCGCACCAGCTGAACCTACGATAATATAAACTTCTTCTTCGTCCTCACCAATTTCTTGGATAGTAACTGTTTTACCAATCGCTACTTCGTCTTGGGCAACTGAGTCACTATTGACGATTTCAGCATAACGGATTTTTGTTTCCAAGCTAGAGATTTGTCCTTCGACAAAGGCTTGTTCATCCTTAGCTGCTTCGTACTCACTGTTTTCTGAAAGGTCACCATATGAACGGGCAATCTTAATGCGTTCTACCACTTCTGGTCGGCGGACCAATTTCAATTCTTCTAATTCTTTTTCAAGTTTTTCCTTTTCCGCAAGGGTCATAGGATATGTTTTTTCTGCCATTTTTCTCAACTTTCTTTCGATAGTATTGAATCTCTATCTGAGATTCTCATTTTTGTAGTCTTAGTTTGAACTACTATTTTGAGTAAGCTTGCTATTGACGTGCTCAGCTACATTACGATCATGTTCTTCCTGTGTAACTGCGTAATAGACTTTACCATCTGTAACATTGGCTACAAAGTAGAGGTTCTCACTCTTAGTTTGGTTGATACTTGCTTCAATCGCGTCCTGACTTGGACTATCTACTGGACCAGGCATCAAACCAGGTTTGGTATAAACATTGTATGGTGAATTAATTGATGTGTCAATTCCAGCATCGTCTGCTAGGCTGATATTTTGGCCAAGCTTCCCTTGGGCATACAAGATTGCAATATTGCTTTGAAGTGGCATACCAAGGTTCAAACGATTGTAGAAGACACCTGCAATCAACTTACGGTCTTCAGTCTTAGCACCTTCTTTTTCAACAAGTGACGCAATTGTTAGCAATTCATTAACTGTCAAGTTTTTAGACTTGATTGCACTATAGTGCGGAGTCAAGGTCTTATCCATGGCTGCCAACATCTCATCAATCAAGCTTTCAATAGTCGTGCTTTCCTTGATAGAGTAGGTCGCTGGGAAAAGATAACCTTCCAAACGGTAACGAACTCCACTTTCTTTCGTTGGCAAGCTTTCAAGTAGGTTTGGATATTTAGCAGCTTCTTTACTGATAAAGTTGTCATCTTGCACTTTAGCTAAGAAAGCTTCCGCTGTCAAAGGTTCTTTAAATTCACCTTGTAATTGGCCTACAGCTTGGGCAATTTGATCAATGGTATATCCTTCTGGAATGGTCAAATCTGCAAGTGACGGTTCTTGAGGCTGAGCTGTACCACCTTTTTGTAGTTCCTTGATGATATCCTCTGTACTCATGCTCTTTTGCAAATTGTAATATCCAGCCTTCAAATCTGAATAATTCTTATATTTTGCATAGAAAGCAAAAATCACACCGTGTTTAATCACACCAGAATGCTCAAGAGTTGATCCGATTTCTTGGACATTTGATCCCTCTGGGATTTGAACCGTTACATATTCCTTAGAATTTGCATCAACTGGTAATAAAGATGATTGAACATACTGGTAACCGAAGTAACCACCTGCCGAAATCAAGACAAGGAAAATCAGTAGAGAAATGAAGAATGCCTTCAAATGTGATTTTTTCTTCTTAACTGGTTTAACTGTCTCACGGCGACTACGTCTAGGAACTGAACCTAGGCTATCTGCCGATTCAGCTGACTCAGATAGCTCATTATCCACTGCAGGAGTACTAACTTCTTCCTGTTGTCTACTTGTTTTATACGACACCGCAACCTTTGTTGGAATCTCGTTAAATTCTTTGTCTTCGTTAAGTTTTACAGGTTCTACTTTTGGTTGAACTGGCTCAAAAATAGGTTCTACAGGTTCAACTACAGGCTCAGCAGCCGCTTCAACTTTAGATTCTGCAACTTCTTCATTTGCTGCAATTTCATCCGAAATATCATTTGAACGTAACGGAACACTAGGAGCATTCTTTAATATTTGATCCACAACAGAAAGAGAATTAGCCATCAACTCTTCTGCTGAAGGTTCATGTTCCTGAGTTGAAGGAACTACTGAATCTTCTTGAGATGAAGGAGTTTCAAAACTTGTAATCTCGTTTTCTTGCTCACTTCTATCTTGTTTTTTTACTCTCTCTAAATCACGTAAAATTTGCTCTTTAAAGCTTAATTTTTCGTCTTCTCTTGTTTTTTCACTCAAAAGTTTATCCTCCTCGTTGACAATCCATAATATTATATCTTAAAAACGAAAGAAAAGCAACCTAGCATGCTTTTCTAGCTTATTTTTTAGCGTCCCAGACCATATCATACCATGTTTCTCCTGCAAAGGTTGATTGGGACTGGCCTTCATTGACAAATCCATGTTTTTCGTAGTAGGAGATGAGATAGTCATGACAGGTTAGGTTAATACCTTCTCTTTCGTGTTCAAGAGCCAACTCTTTCAAGGCTATTAGTAATTTCTGACCAAGTCCACGGCCCTGTGCTTCCTTGGCAATAGAGAGACAGGTCACAGAGATATAGCCACCCCGTTCATGACTATAGTCTTTTATGTCTTCTGTAAAAGACTGGTCTTGCAGATAGCGGTGAGGGGCAACTGGCCCTTCTATATACCCCATGATTCTGCCCTCTTTTTCTGCAACCAGAAAGGAGGTCTGAATTTCTCGCAAATGTGCCTCAAAGACAGATCGAGGAATAGCTTCTTCTACCGAGAAATTCTCTAGTTCAATCTCAACAATCCAATCCAAATCTTCTAATTTTGCTTGTCTGATCTTCATTGTACCTCCAGATAAAAAGGATTAAACCAAATCATACTATAACCCTGGCTAGCTGCATAAAGGGAAGTTTCTTCATCAATAAAACCGTTCATTTCAAAATAGGAAAGCAGTTCATCAGGACTCTCCAAACGAATAGCTTTGTAATCCAGCTCAACTGCCATCTCTTTTAAAGCCGCAAGAAGAAGCGTTCCCAAGCCCTGTCTCTGATGGTCAGTATCAATGACTAAAGAATGTACTTTTAGACATTGCGGATTGTCTAACTGGGGACTTGATAGAATATAGCCTAAAAGTTGATTTTCATCCCTAGCTAGAAGAAAGGTATCCGTACACTTACGGATACTTTCTTCTAAAATATGGGAAGGTTGCTGCTTTTCAGCTGGAAAAGATGAGGCCTGAAGTGTCTCTACCTCAGCCAAATCAGACTTACTTGCCTGAATGATCTTAATTGGAATTTCCATGGGAAAATCCTATTGAACATTGCTTGTCAAGTTAGACAAGAGGCGCTCAAATGAGTATTCATAGGTTTGGATATCTCCTGCTCCCATAAAGACATAGACAGCATTGTCATGGTCAAGGAGTGGAGAAACATTTTCAACAGTGATCACTTGGTGTTTCTTATTGATTTTATTGGCTAGGTCTTCTACCTTAACATCACCATGGTCTACTTCACGAGCAGATCCATAAATTTGGGCTAGATAAACAGCATCCGCTTGGTTCAAAGCGTGGGCAAATTCGTCCAACAAGGCAATGGTTCTTGTAAAAGTATGCGGTTGGAAGACTGCAACAATTTCCTTGCTTGGGTATTTTTGACGCGCCGCATCCAAGGTCGCAATAATTTCTGTTGGATGGTGAGCAAAGTCATCGATAATCACCGTGTCATTGACAATTTTCTCAGTGAAACGACGCTTAACACCGGCAAATGTTTTCAAGTGTTCACGCACCAAGTTCAAATCAAATCCTGCTGTGTAAAGCAATCCAATAACGGCTGTCGCATTCATGATATTGTGTCGACCAAAGGTTGGAATATGGAATTGCCCTAATTCTTGACCACGGAAATGAACTGTGAAGGTTGAACCAGTTGTTGAACGAAGAAGATCACTAGCAACAAAGTCATTACCTTCTGCTTCAAAACCATAATAATAAATCGGAGCATCAGACGTAATCTTACGCAATTCAGCATCTTCACCGTAGATAAACAAACCTTTGGTAATTTGTTTAGCATAGTCGTTAAAGGCATTGAAAACATCCTCTAGACTTGTGAAATAGTCTGGATGGTCAAAGTCAATGTTGGTGATAATAGAGTATTCTGGGTGGTAAGGCATGAAGTGACGCTCATATTCGTCAGATTCAAAGACAAAATATTTGGCATTGGCTGAACCACGACCGGTCCCATCCCCAATCAAGAAGCTAGTGTCTGTGATATGAGACAAGACATGAGACAACATACCTGTCGTTGAAGTTTTTCCATGCGCTCCTGCTACTCCCATGCTAACAAAGTCACGCATAAAGCTACCTAGAAACTCATGGTAACGTTTGTAGCTGATACCATTTTGATCCGCATAGGCAATTTCGACGTTGTTATCTGGACGGAAGGCATTTCCAGCGATAATTTCCATATCACCGTCTAGGTTCTTTTCATCAAAAGGAAGAATAGTAATTCCTGCCTGCTCAAGACCACGTTGAGTAAAGTAATACTTTTCAACATCTGAACCCTGTACCTTATGCCCCATTTGGTGCAACATCAAGGCCAAGGCACTCATACCTGATCCCTTAATTCCGATAAAATGATATGTCTTTGACATGTTTTCTCCCCTATTCCGTAATTCTTGTCAGATTCAACTCTTGGGCAACCTGACGTTCTTGTTCTTTTTGTTGATTCTTTTTATTGTAGATTTGGCTCTTTTTCAGAAAATCATAGTTGTTTTTCTTTGGGCCTGAATTTTCTTTTGGCTCAGCTTGAGTCGAAATATTGTTCACTTCTTCCGCCAAGATGTAATGAGACTGGGTCAATTTTTGACTATATTTGACAAATTCACCAGGATTTTCCTTTTGGAAAGGCGCGGTAGGTTGATTGCCCTGTCTAACCAAATTTGGCTGAGAATGGCGTCTTGTAGGAGTAATATCCTTAGTCAGATAACTTGCTGAGCGTTTCTTTTTCAAGTCCGCACGCGCTTCTTCACGCGCCACCTCCGCATAGCTTTTTCCTTCTTTTTTAACTCCTAAACCAGACTTCTTAGGTTTCTCTACTGGCTTTTCAATCGGTTTTGCTGGTTTTTCTTCAGTAATAGGGGCCCACTCCAGATAATTCTTATCACGGTATTCTCCCTTAATATTACTGATAAAATCAGATTCATCGTAGAGATCCATAACCGGCATTTCAGTCAGCATGACCTCATCATCTGACACCAATGGAAATCGTTCTTCTCTCATTTTCTATTTCCTTTCAACACTTCATTATAGCGTATTGTCTTGATTTTTCAAGTGCTGGCTTCAGAAATTCCCAAAATTTCTCTAATTTCTGCTAGGCTGAGACTGCCACGTGACTCTGTTCCATCCAATACTTGTGACACTAGATGTTTCTTTTGTTCTTGGAGTTCCTGAATTTTTTCTTCAATGGTTCCCCTGGTCACTAAGCGATAAACCTCAACCGTTTCTTCCTGACCTATCCGATGGGCACGGCCAATAGCTTGCGCTTCCACCGCAGGATTCCACCAAAGGTCAACCAAAATAACCGTATCAGCACCTGTCAGATTCAGACCGACACCACCAGCCTTGAGGGAAATCAGAAAGGCATCTCTTTCCCCTTGGTTAAAGGCTTTGGTCATATCTTGTCTTTCCTTGGCTGGGGTCGAACCGGTAATTTTAAAGGAAGTCAAGCCCAAGTCTGGCAATTCTTGTTCAATTTTCTCCAACATTCCCTTGAACTGCGAGAAAATCAAGACACGGTGTCCGCCGTCTGCCACCTGTAGTAGCAGGTCTCGAAGACTATCTAGTTTGCCACTGGCTCCCTGATAATCTTCCATAAAGAGGGCAGGAGTGTCACAGATTTGACGCAAGCGCATCAGACCAGACAAGATTTCCACACGACTTCGCTGAAATTCCTGATCTGACACTTGAGCCAGACGGTCTCGCATCTGTTGCAACTGGGCTAGGTAAATAGCCTTTTGCTGGTCTTCCAGTTCATTTTTATAAACCACTTCGATTAAGTCTGGTAATTCAGTCAGAACTTCTTCTTTCTTACGTCGCATCACGAAAGGTTTGATAAACTGAGCAACGCGCTCAGCTGGCAATTTCATAAATTCTTTCTTGCTTGGCAAAAGTCCTGGCATGACGATTTGGAAAATAGACCACAGTTCACCCAGATGGTTTTCAATCGGAGTTCCTGACAAGGCAAAAACTGACGGCACCACAAATTGTCTCAAGGTCTGGGCAATCTTAGTTTGGGCATTTTTCATGACCTGAGCCTCATCTAAGAAAAGGAAGTCAAAGGCCATCCCCTGATAAAGCTCACTGTCCTGACGGAAGGTAGCATAACTCGTCACATAGATTTGATGGCTCTCAGCAAGAATCTCTTCACGACTAGCTTTCAAGCCATGAACAACAGCCACATCCAACTGTGGGGCAAATTTCTGAAACTCATCTGCCCAGTTGTAAATCAAACCTGACGGAGCTAAAATCAAAACCCGACTTTCTTTTGTCACCTGACTGGTCAAAAAAGCAATGGTCTGAAGGGTTTTACCAAGTCCCATATCATCAGCCAAAATCCCACCAAAACCATAATGGTGGAGCATTTGCAGCCAGCCGATTCCCTTTTCCTGATAATCTCGTAAATCAGCCTGAACCTGAGTTGCTTGTCGTGGGAAGTCCTCTGGATGCGTTAAATCCTGGGCCAAATTCTGGAATTCTTGTGAAAAAGAAACACGGTCACGCCCTTCAAAAAGATGAGCTAAACTATAGGCCAAGGATTTTCGAGCCTGCAAGGTCCCATCTTTTAATTCAAACTGTCCTAGTTCCTGTAGATTTTGGCGAATTTTCTTGGTTTCGTCATCGAAAAAGTAGACTTGATTGGAGGAATCAATGTAAAAATCTTGGTTGGCAACCAAGGCCTGCATGGCTTGGTCGATTTCCTCTTGGGCAATATCTTGAAAATCAAACTGGATTTCCAAGAGACCTCCCTTGGAAGCAATCTGCACTTGAGGACTTGCTAAACTATAAAGCTCTTCTAACTTGTCTGATAGCTCAACATTTCCGAGTTTTTCAAATACTGGAATGATTTCATGGAAGAAATGATAGACAGATTCCGCTTTTACGGCCTGACGCCAAGATTGAAAATCTGCTTCAAAGCCCGCAGCCAAACAGACTTGGAAAACTCTTTCTTCTAAGTCAGCATCACTCGAAAATGGCAATTCTTCCAGCGCTTGTCGGCTAGAGACCTGGCTGTCTCCATAATCAAACTGAATTTTTAGACGAATCCGGTTATCCTCTTCCCTGTCAAAGTAAAAAGAGGGAGCAAAAGTTTTGATTTGTAAGCGTTCTGGAGCTGAAACAGTGCCCATCTGGCCAAAGAGAGTTAGACAGGAAGCCAATTTATCGCGGTCACTGCTATCAAATTGCAGGTATTTCTTTCCGTGTTGATCCACAGGCAGCGTTTTGATTTCTTTGAGAAGACGCACCTGCTGGTCTGTTAGAAAATAAACCTGTCCTTTATGGAAAAGTACAGTCCCCTGATAAAAGACATTGACCCTAGGGCTCTCGCTGATTTCCATTTCAAAATAGTCAGAGTATTCTGTTACTGTAAAGGCAAATAGATTGGCATCCGCATTCATATCTTGAAAAAGCAGGGTTTGGTAACTATCTACTTGATGGTCAAATTGAAAATGGGGCAGGGTCATCAGTAAATTCACACCCTGCTCAAAAAAGGTCAGAGGGAAAAAAAGGTGTCGGCCTTGATTTTGGAAAAAGAGGTCTGGAGTCAGTCCTTCCTCCGTTAGTCCGCGCAAGAAAGTAAGAAGTTCTTGGCTGGCTTCATCAAAGGCTTCCCAAGACAGAGACTCCTCATAGGTCTTACCAATCATATAAGGTTTTCTCTGCTCGACAACCCTTAAAAAGAGTGGAATGTCCCGAATGACATAGTATTTTTGGCTATTGATTTGCCCGATTCTAAGGGTCCACAAGATATGATTGGTTCCTGCTTCCACTTGCCCCACAGCCGATAATTCATAGGCACGTTCTGCTTTTGGAGGCAAGATTCGGTCCAAAAATTTGCCACCCAAGGTTACCTTGGTTTCAACGGCCTCTTTTTCTTCATGACCTTCTTCCAGACTTTGCAAGATTTCCTGACCACGCTCATCATTTTTCAGAAAATGCTCCAGCGCCGCCAAGTGCACACAGTAGCCCCTCTTTTGGAAAAAATCGCAGGCACAAAAAACCAAATCATCCTCTAAACTATAGCGCAGTTCTTCTTCTGCAACGCGAGCGTAGAGCCGATTGTTCTTTTCCTTGATGATGTCAACTTTACCAGTTTCATAAAGGGCAACGCCTTCGATACGGACTTTCCCCGGAATCAATTTAGCCATATTTCTACCTTTACCTTATCTTTTTATTATACCATATTTTCCTCTATGAAAATAGCCTCCTAGGAAGACTTTTCTCCTAGAAGGCTGGATTATTAAAGTTTGGCAAAAGTCGCCACAATCCGCTGACAAACTTCTTGCAACAGAGGTTTAGGCATGGCTACATTGAGGCGGGCATGGAGACTTCCTTCCTCCCCAAAATCCAAACCACGGTTGAGGATAACCTTAGCTTCATTTCTCAACAGCTCTTGCAATCTTTCATCAGTCAGGTCATAGGCTGAAAAATCAAGCCAAATCAAGTAGGTTCCTTGCGGTTTCATAACCTTGATTTTAGTCTCTTTACCAAATAAATCCACCACATAATTGATGTGGTCTTCAAAGACTTGCTTAAGTTCCTCTAGCCAATCCTTCCCATATCGATAGGCAGCTTCTGTCGCCAAATAACCCAAGCCTGAAATTTCATGTTGATTATTGGCCAACTGGCGTTTCTGGTAAGCCAGTCTCAACTTAGGATTTTCAATGACTGCATAGGAATTTTTTGTCCCCGCAATATTAAAGGTTTTAGTGGCACTGCTCAAGACAATCGCAAAATCTTTGAAGGCAGGATTAATGGTATTGAAAGAATGGTGTTTGTGACCAAAGAGGGCCAAATCTTGGTGAATCTCGTCCGAAACCAAGAAAACACCGTGTTTCTGGCAGAGTTGGCCAATCTTTTCCAAGACTTCTTTTTCCCAAACACGTCCACCAGGATTGTGAGGGTTGCAGAGGATATAAAGTTTGACATCCTCTTCCACCAAATCCTTCTCCAGTTGGTCAAAGTCAATCTCAAACAGACCATCCTTTTCCACCAAAGAATTGGTAATCAATCTACGATTGTTCAACTTGACACTGCGAGCAAAAGGTGGATAGACAGGCGTGTTAATCAAAACAGCCTCGCCTTCTTTTGTAAAGGCTTGAATAGCTGTTGAGATGGCCGGTACCACACCCTCGATAAAGACAAGAGCCTCTTTGTCAAAGTGATAACCATGTTGTGTAGCTTCCCACTTTTGAACTTCCTTAATTAACTCTTCACTGGCATAGGTATAGCCATAAACCAGTTGATCAGCGTAAGTTTGCACGGCTTGGCGGATTTCAGGCAAGACTACAAAGTCCATATCCGCTATCCAAGCTGGCAAGACTTCGCTATCCGTTTCCGCCTCTTTCCATTTATAGGTATGGTGCCCTAAACGATTGGGCAGGCTTGTAAAATCATATTTTCCCATCTTTATCTTATCCTTCTAATGCTTGGCGCAAATCTGCAATCAAATCTCTAGCATCCTCAATCCCAATTGACAAGCGCAAGAGATCGTCTGTCAAACCATAAGAATGGCGCACTTCTGCTGGAATATCGGCATGAGTTTGTGTCGTTGGATAAGTAATGAGACTTTCCACCCCACCCAAACTTTCTGCAAAAGAGAAAACCTTGAGACTGTTCAAAATATGAGGAATGCGTGTTTCATCCGCTACTTTAAAGGAAATCATCCCTCCACGACCAGTATAGAGAACTTCCTTGACTGCTGAAGAATCCTTCAAAAAGGCAACCACTTCTTGAGCATTGGCTGTTGAACGTTCCATACGAAGAGACAGAGTCTTGAGACCACGAATCAATTGATAACTGTCAAATGGAGACAAGACTGCCCCTGTCGTATTGAGATTGTAGAAAAGCTTTTCGTATAGTTCTACACTATTGGTCACAACCACTCCAGCCAAGACATCATTGTGGCCTGCCAGATACTTGGTTGCTGAATGGAGAACGATATCTGCTCCATCTTCAATCGGACGTTGGTAGATAGGGCTGTAGAAGGTATTGTCCACCACCACTTTGGCACCCTTAGCATGAGCTAATTTTGCTAGTTTTTCGATATCAAATTCCAACATCAAAGGGTTGGTTGGGGTTTCGATATAGAGAACATCCACGTCCTTTTCTAACTCGGCAATCAACTCTTCTTCTGTATTGGCATAGGTAAAATGGAAACGGCCTTCCTGCTCCACTTGATTGAACCAGCGGAAAGAACCACCATAAAGGTCACGGACAGCCAAGACCTTACTTCCTACTGGAAAAACGCTAAAGGCCAGTACAATAGCTGACATCCCTGAGCTAGTCGCTAGGGCATAGTCTGCTGACTCGATAGCCGCCAAGACTTCTTCCGCCTTACTACGAGTTGGGTTTTTAGTGCGCGTATAGTCAAATCCAGTAGATTTACCAAACTCTGGATGCTGATAGGTCGTTGAAAAATGAAGCGGTGTCACCAAAGCTCCTGTCGCTTCATCTGTTTTAATGCCCGCCTGGGCCAAAATTGTGTTAATGTGTAATTCCTTGCTCATACAATACCTCCAAATCTATAGTAACTATTGTACCACTTATTTTCATCAACTCATTTTCTTCTTTTCAAGAGCTGGTTATAGTTTTAAACTATAGACTTATACTCTTCGAAAATCAAATTCAAACCATGTCAGCGTCGCCTTACCGTACTCAAGTACAGCTTGCGGCTAGCTTCCTAGTTTGCTCTTTGATTTTCATTGAGTATTAGCTAGTAAAGCTAAAAAGAATCCAGAAAAGCTTCCAGATTCTTTTGTAACGATGATTACTAGAGTTTTATTTCGACTGAAAGAAATCGTGTTGGGCTAAATAGTCATAATGGTCTTTGTTAAATTGATACTGACCCACATGCTGACTAATCTGACCGACATCCACAGAAAAAATAAAGGATTCATTTTTATAGTTCCAGTTCAGCCTAACTGTATTCAAGACTGTTTGATAAGTAAAATCTTTAACATCATTCCAAGGTATCTCTACGACTTGATTAGAACGATTTTCAGTTACATCACTGATGTCCATCAAGTAGATACCCTTTGGTGTGAATGCCAGAATCTTAGGCTTCACACTCGACTGAACGTAGTAGGAACCACCTATAACGAAAAAATCAATAAAGGATTTCAGCCATGTCTTTTTCTTGAAAGCCATCAGAAAATTCTTTTGCCCTTCAATGTGGCAAGTTGAAAGAAATGATTCAATCTGTTTTTCTGTTGCAAACTCCATAATAGCGCCCATGACCTTACCTCCATAACTATTAGTAAATAGGCAGATAAGCACTCTTCGTATAAAAGAAGGACTTATCATTTGTTGCGTTTTATCTTACTTTTACAGTAGATAGCATCCCTCCTATAACATTACCCTAGCATGTGCATACTTCCATTAACGCTGGAAGAGACTTTCGAAAATAGTTTCTCACGTTTTTGTTATATTCATTATAACATAAATTTAATAAACCAATTAAAAAATGTAAGCACTTTTCTTCCAAATTTGCCATCATTCTATTAAAAAACGACAGTTTCCTTCGAAACCATCGTTTTTCTTGAAAAATCCCTATTTCACATGTTTTGCTAATTCTTCTTGGGCCTTTTTATTAGATTCTTCTTTTTCTTTCAACCATTTTTCTTTGGCTTTTTCATATTCGTCTTTTGTAACTGTCTTATCTTGTAATTTGAGGTATTTATATGATTCAACCCCTTTATTACCAGCCAATGAATATGGTGTTGAGAAAGGAACGATTTTTCTCAATGTTGGTGTTCCACCCAGTGAAACATTTGGAATTGCTAGAGAGCTATCTACTAACCAAGCTTGGGCATCTGCATATTTTTCATAACGTTTAGCTGGATCTTGCTCCTTATTGGCTTCTTCCAACATTTGAGTATAGACATCTAGCCCAACAGCCTTGGCCTTATCATTGGCTTCACCTGGTTCTAAACCTAGATTTTGCAACACTCCACCAGAATTAATATTAAAAATATCAAGGTAGCTTGATGGATCTTGATAGTCTGCGCTCCAGCCACCGTTGTAAAGATCATAATCCTTCTGAGCTGCAGTCTGAGCTAAATAGCTTGTATTATCAAAGTCTTCAGTAGAGAGTTGGTGAACATCAATCACAACATTATCTGCCCCCAAGACAGATTCAATTGATTGTTTCATGGAATTGATTCCTTGAATTTCTGCCTTATTGGTCAAATCTACAGTTTTATCTAAGTGGATAGGGAATTGAACTCCTTTAGCTTGGAGTTCTTTCTTAGCTTCAGCAAATTTAGCCTTGGCTTTGTCAGGATTGTAGTATGGATCTTGGGCATCTGCAAAGTTAATTCCTTGCCATTCCTTACCGTAATTAACCATCTTAGAGGCTACTACTTCACCAAAGTCTTTGCCATTGATACTTACGAAGTTTGGAGGAACGACTAGGTTACGCAAAATCTTAGTTGCACCATCCTCTCCTTGGGATTGAGCCCCGTAAGCTGTACGGTCATAGGCAAAGTTAATGGCTTGACGGAAGTTTTTATTAAGAACCGCTTCCTGAGTCGATTTCTTTTCAGCATCACTTGTCTTAGAAGTGAATTTATAAGATTTTCTATCCAGGTTAAAGTTTAAGAAATAAGAAGTGGCATCTTGCAAGCTATAGATGATATTATCCTTATTCTTTTCTTTAATCCCTTCAAAGCTTGAACTATTTGGATAGAGACGAGCGTAGCTATAAGCTCCCTCGACAAAGTTACGAGCTAGTGCATCTTGGTCACTACCATCATAATAGGCCAATTTCACATCATCTACAAAGACATTTTTAGCATCCCAGTAGTTCGGATTTTTCTTGAATTCAATAACAGATTTTGAAACAAAGGATTTCATCAAGAACGGTCCATTGTACAATATGCTAGATGGGTCTACCTTCCCAAAATCATCACCTTTTGATTTCAAGAAATCAGCGTTAACAGGGAAGAGAATGGTTGATGTTGTTTTTGAATTCCAGTAAGATTCTGGTCGTGTCAAGGTATATTGAACAGTTTGGTCATCAATCGCCTTAACACCTACAGTTGAAAAGTCAGTTGTTTTCCCGTTGATATAGTCATCCAAACCAGCAACAGAGTCTTGAACTAGGTACAAGGCTTCTGATTTTTTATCAGCTGCATACTTAAGACCAGTTATAAAATCTTGAGCAGTTACAGGAGCATATTCATCTCCATCTGCAGTATACCATTTAGCATCTTTACGCAGTTTATAGGTATAGGTCAAACCGTCTTGAGAAACACTCCAATCCTCTGCCAAGGATGGAATATAGTTCCCATACTGGTCATTTTCCATAAGACCATCTACCAGATTAGTGATAATATCATTAGTTGTCGCACGGTTTTCTGCTAGATAGTTAAAACTTGACGGATCGCTAGAATAAACATAGTTATATGTTTTTGACCCTGTGCTAGAATTTCCACACGCGCTTAATAAAATACCTGCACTTAAAACGATACCTGCAAGCGTTGCATACTTGGCTTTAGACTTTTTCATCTCCAGAACCTCCTGATTTAAATATTTGTCTTATTATACAACTCATGTTTTATTTAGTCAATAGATTTTTTGAAAAAATTAATCATTACATCTACAAACTATAGAAATTATTCTACAAAATAATAAAAAAGAGAATAATTTAAGCATTCCATGATAGAAATGTTCAAATTATCCCTTTTATTTATAAAAAATTATTGAGAAATTCTTAATTTTGCTCTTAGGCGATTAGCTTGGGCTTGTCCAATCACCTTGTCTAATAGACGGGTACGAAGACTCAAGAATCCGTAAACTCCTCCCCCCATGGCACCGACAAGAGCTACGTATAGGAAACTCCACAAACGTCCACTTGGTTGGAAAACAAATCCTAAAATCCACTGCAATGTCCCAACTACTAGAAACATGAAAAGAGTTAACAAACTGATTAAAATGGTTCGCTTCAAAATCACCTTGCGCTTAACACCAGTTACTTTACAAATATCCCGATACATCAAAACATTAGGAATAATGAGACCAATGGTTGTTGAAATCAAAGGTCCATAACTGTGGAAGAGAGCGATGGTTGGAAGTTGCAAGACCAGCTTTGCAATGGAACCATAGATAAAATAGAGAACTGCCTTGCGATTGCGGAACATGGCTTGAAGCATGGGAGACAAGACCATGTACAAACCTAAAATGGTAGACTGCAAAACTGCAAAGACAAACAAGCCCATGGCCAAACTATCTGGCTTACCATAGAAGACAGTATAGAGAGGTTCTCCTACCATAACCACTCCAATCGTTGCTGGCAGCAAGAATAAGAAAAGCATGGTAATGCTGTCCTGAACTAGCCGAGAAGCTGCCTTCAAGTCTCCCTTGACATAGTTTTCAGTCAAAAGCGGCAAACCGACACTCCCAATCGAAACCCCAACAGAAATCAAAATCATAGTGATTTTATTAGGATTGGCAGAGAAATAAGAAAACATGACAACCAAGTCTTCATTACTATAGTTGGTAAACCAACTCATACTATTGATAAAGGTCATCTGGTCCAAAATCTGGAAAAGCTGGATAGCAGACCCTGTCAGGATAAAAGGAATGGCTTCCTTAATGGTATCAACCAAAAGACGCTTACTATTAATCTTATCTCCTGTTTCAAGGACTCTTTTGAGTAAGCCTTCTTTGGCAAGGAAATAAATCAAAACTGCAAAACTGGCTACCATACCGACAAAGGCAGCAAAGGTGGATTGGGTAACCGCTGCTAGATAATCTCCTGAACCCATTTTCATAATCATGAAGGTAGCCAAGAGCATCCAGATAACACGAATGACCTGCTCAGCGATTTGGCTCATGGCATAAGGTTTCAGGTTATTCATCCCTTGGAAGAAACCTCGGATAACACTCATAGATGGGAAAATCAAGACCGCCCAAGCCAAGCTCTGCATGATGGGGATCAAGTCTTTCCCCACACCCGATAAGTCTGCTAGCCAAGGAGCAAAGAGATACAAGACTAGTGCAAAGACCAGACCTAGCCCCGTCATAAAGCCTAAAAAGCTCCGAATCAGGGCAAAGCTATGCTCTTCTTCTCGCATGGTATTGTACTTGGCCACTTGCTTAGCCACCGCAACCGGAATACCTGCTGTTGAAACCAGCAAGAACCAGGCATAGATATTGTAGCCCATGGTAAAGAGGCCATTTGCTGTAGCCGCATAGGACCCCATCCAGATATACCAGGGGATAATATAAATAGCCCCGAGTAGGCGACTGATAAAGTTACTAGCCGTTAGCCAAGCAGTCCCCCGTAACATCTGGGCCTGCTGGTGATTGTTTTCGTTAGACATAGATTCCTCATTTAATTTTAATAACTAGGAAAAATTCCTTATCTTCCATTATAAACTTTTCCTTGTCACTTGTAAATTTACGACTTTCGGTTTACAATAGAAAGTATGATTAAGATTGAAACCGTATTAGATATTTTAAAGAACGATGGTCTCTTCCGTGAGATTATAGACCAAGGACACTACCACTACAATTACAGCCATGTCGTGTTTGACACCATCTGCTATGACAGCCGTAAAGCCAAAGAGAAGAGCCTCTTTTTCGTTAAGGGCGCTGCCTTTAAGAAAGAATTTCTGCTTTCAGCCATCTCTCAAGGCCTAGGCTGGTATGTGGCTGAAAAAGACTACGAGGTTGGTATTCCTGTCATTATCGTCAGTGATATCAAGAAAGCCATGAGTTTGGTAGCTATGGAATTTTATGGAAATCCACAGGAAAAACTCAAACTGCTTGCTTTCACTGGAACCAAGGGTAAGACAACAGCAGCCTATTTTGCCTATAACATTTTATCTCAAGGAAATCGACCGGCTATGCTCTCGACTATGAATACAACTTTAGATGGCAAGACTTTCTTTAAGTCTGCATTAACAACCCCTGAGAGTATTGACCTCTTTGATATGATGAATCAGGCTGTGCAAAATGACCGCACCCACCTCATCATGGAGGTATCTAGTCAAGCCTATCTGGTCAAACGTGTCTATGGTCTAACATTTGATGTGGGAGTTTTCCTCAATATCAGCCCAGACCATATCGGCCCGATTGAACACCCTAGTTTTGAAGACTACTTCTACCACAAACGCCTCTTAATGAAAAATAGCCGAGCAGTCATCATTAATAGTGACATGGACCATTTTTCTGTCTTAAAGGAACAAGTGGCAGATCAAGACCATGATTTCTATGGTAGTCAGTCTGAAAACCAAATCGAAAATTCCAAAGCCTTTAGCTTCTCAGCTACAGGGAAATTAGCTGGAGACTATGATATCCAACTAATTGGTCACTTCAACCAAGAAAATGCAGTTGCTGCTGGACTTGCTTGTCTCCGTCTCGGAGCTAGTCTTGAGGACATCAAAAAAGGAATCGCTTCAACCCGAGTTCCTGGTCGCATGGAAGTCCTGACTCAGAAAAATGGCGCCAAGGTTTTCATCGACTATGCCCACAATGGTGATAGTCTCAAAAAACTAATCAATGTGGTTGAAACTCATCAAACTGGAAAGATTGCTCTGGTGTTAGGTTCGACAGGAAACAAGGGAGAAAGCCGTCGTAAGGACTTTGGCCTCCTCCTCAATCAACACCCTGAGATTCAAGTCTTTCTGACTGCTGATGACCCCAACTATGAGGACCCAATGGCCATTGCAGATGAAATTAGTAGCTATATCAGCCATCCTGTTGAAAAAATTGCCGATCGCCAAGAAGCCATCAAGGCAGCTATGACTATCACAAATCACGAATTAGATGCAGTTATTATCGCCGGTAAGGGAGCCGATTGCTACCAAATCGTCCAAGGAAAGAAAGAAGCCTATCCTGGAGATGCAGCAGTCGCAGAAAATTATTTATAAGATAGTAAAAAAATCAAGGGAAACGAAACCCTTGATTTTTTCTATTTTTATTTAAAAGCGTTTTTCAAACCTTCAACGGCACCTTCTACAGCACCTTTAGCATCTTCAACTACTTCTTTTGCCTTAGCAACTGTCTTTTCTACAGCGCCTTCTGCTTCAGTCTTGCTATCCCCAGTAACTTTACCAAATCCTTCTTTGATAGCGCCTGTTGCTTGTTCCAATTTGTTTTCAAGTGACATATGATTGTCTCCTTTAGTTTATTCCGATATGTGTTACCGGTTACATATAGTTTATACTTAATCCTAAGGAAAGTCAAACAATGTGCTCAGAAACAAAATTTCACGCTAAGTAGAAAGTTAATCTTTCCTCATCAAAATCGACGGCCAATTCATACTTTCCATCTTCATTTTGGACAATATAGCCTATGACAACTAAACTATCCACAAAGATATCACGGCGTTTCTGCATCAGTTGATCTTTTTTGAGAAATTTTAGCAAAAAAGTCGTCATATATTTGAGAGCATACTCAGGATTGACATCTCCTAAAATGTCATATAGTTCCTGTTGTTTTTCAGTCAAAGGATACTGATTTTTGACCTTGTAGAAATAATTGGACAGGGTCATTTTTGTTCTCGCAAAGTCCGTCTTTTCAACTAAAATAGCAGCATTGGTTTGATTTCGTAATTCTGTCTCAAACCCCTGCTCCAACAAAGCTTGATAGACTGGACTATCGTCTTTGACAAAAATCTCTTGATCCAGTTCGAGACTATCGAGCGACTCAAGCATAGGGAGATTGAGGTAATAGCGCTTATTTTCCCGACGAATCAAGCCTGCCTTTATATACTCTTCCATGAGTTTATCAACTGCCACATCTGGAAATTGAGCCTTGATTTCTCGTAGAATCACATCATCATGCTGGTCCAGATAGCGGATCAATTCTCCAAAAAATGGCTGTCTCGTCAAACGAGATGGATTAAAAATCTGAATCATGAAGATTCCTTTCTTTACATTCTAACAGAGGCGATGCTGCCAACTGACTAGGATTGGTCCCAGCTTGGTTCAAAGGAACAGGCAGACCTAGTTCTCTGTAATACTCTCTCCAAAAATCACTAATCTCCTGCTCCCCATCTCCAAATTTCATGGGAATAGTTTCAAAAATAGGGAGAATTTCTGTCATATACTGGGAACAGTAGAAACCAGGTCCAGCTGGATAAAAAGAAGCATTGTAGGGAGCTCCCAGATGTCTACAAGCTCTTTCCTTTACAGATTGGATATCCATTTCTGGATAAACATAGAGGTCGTACAAATGATTGGACTCAAAGAAGTCTGCTGGTTTCTGACAGACCACACCAGTCTGTCCACTAGCGTGGTAAATCATCCCATCCAAATAAATGGCAACATGGTTATAGTTGCCTGTGGAATTCTGGATAGCCTGTCCCATGTCAGAATCATCTCTCACAAAAATCATACTCTTCGAAAATCAAATTCAAACCACGTCAACGTCGCCTTGCCGTACTCAAGTACAGCCTGCGGCTAGTTTCCTAGTTTGCTCTTTGATTTTCATTGAGTATCAAATCGCCATTTTCTAACATGCTTCACTCCTAGAAAAAAAGGAGCCGAAACTCCTTTCGATATAAGTCAAACTAGCCTTTCCTAATTTGAATTGACACTCAAAATCTTAAGCATTAAAGCTTTCAGTCAATTGAGGTACCACTTGTTTCTTACGTGAAACAGCACCAGCAAGGAAGGCGTGGTTGTTTTCAAGTTTGAAGTTGAAAGCTGCTTCTACCTTGTCCATATTAGCACCAAGTGCTAGGATTTCTGAATTTGAGTTGACGATATCTGTAATCATCAAGACAAAGTCAGAATAGCCATTTGCTGCGTTGGCAGCTTGCATTGCAGCTTCAATTTCTGCTTGGCGCTCCAATACTTCAGCGATGTCAACTGTGTTTACTTGAGCAACACGGACATTATTTCCGTTCAATTCAAAAGTCTTAGCATCGATGTCAATCAATTCTTCAGCAGATTTGCTAGCCAAGTTTGTACCAGCTTTCAACATAGCCAAACCATACTCTTCCAAGTTAACACCAGCCAATTCGGCCAATTCAGGAGCAATGACTGTATCTGTTGGGTGTGTTGTTGGTGATTTCAAAAGAAGGGTATCTGAAATCAAACCTGAAAGCATCAAACCAGCAATCTCTTTAGGCACAGCTACACCATGTTCTTTGAACATACGGTAAACGATTGAAGACGCTGAACCAACTGGCTCCAAACGCATGTAAAGTGGGCTTGCAGTTTCAAAGTTAGCCACACGGTGGTGGTCCACAACACCATAAACTTCTACTTCAGCGATATCTGATACAGATTGTTGGAATTCATTGTGGTCAGTCAGGATAACTTGCTCTGCACCTTCTGCTTTAGCAGAAGTGATGACACGCGGTGCTTCTACACCAAAATAGTTCAAGACAAAGGCTGTTTCTTCATTTGGAGTTCCAAGGGCAACAGCTTCCGTATCCAAACCATAAGCTTCTTTTGCAAGGTAGGCAAAGGCTACAGATGACCCGATGGCATCTGAGTCTGGATTTTGGTGACCAAATACTAGAATCTTAGACATGATAATACCTCATTTTGTTTATTCTCTTTATTGTAGCATTTTTTTCGCTTTTTGACAAAAGTAAGAGGAGTCAAATGGCTCCTCACAATTCTTCAAAATAACTGATACTCTTCGAAAATCTCTTCAAACCACGTCAGCTTCGCCTTGCCGTAGGTATGGGTACTGACTTCGTCAGTTCTATCAACAACCTCAAAGCAGTGCTTTGAGCAACCTACGGCTAGCTTCCTAGTTTGCTCTTTGATTTTCATTGAGTATGAGCAAATTTCTATCTTGATTTTCAGATAAAAATCTTTCCTTCTGTGGCCTCTTCTTACGCTTGAGAAGGGCTTCAGCTGACATGGCTTCTTCCTTACTGGCAAAACCTTGAGCATAGATAAGTTTGACTGGCAAGCGTGCTCGTGTGTATTTGGCTCCCTTCCCACTATTGTGGACAGCGAGGCGTCTTCTCACATCAGTCGTATAGCCTGTATAGTAGGATCCGTCACGACACTCCAGCACGTACATATAAGCCTTATGATCCATAATAAATCTCTTCAAGTTCAGGCGTATAAGAGCCATCATCATTGTGAACAATGAGAGGTGGTAATACCTTAAAACCGCTTGTTGAACCATCCTTGATAGCCTCAATCAAAAGCATATTGGCTTCCTTTTCTCTTTTTGGATAAACAAACTGCAGGCGCTTAGGAGCTAGATTATGCCGTTGTAAGCTGTCCAAGATATCTAAAAGTCGATCAGGACGATGAACCATGGCCAAGCGTCCATTGGATTTGAGAATACTCTGGGCACTACGACAGATTTCCTGCAAATTGGTCGTGATTTCATGTCGCGCCAAGAGATAATGTTCACTCTCGTTCAGATTGGAATGAGGATCTACCTTGAAATAGGGCGGATTACACAAAATCATATCCACCTTACTTCCCTGGATGTAAGCAGGCATATTTTTCAAATCATCACAGATGACCTCCATCTGCTCTTCTAAACCATTCAAACGGACAGAGCGTTCAGCCATATCCGCCAAACGCTCCTGAATCTCAACAGCCAAAATCTGTGCCTGAGTCCGAGTGCTAGCAAATAGCCCAACTGCTCCATTTCCAGCGCAAAAATCCACTATCAAGCCCTTTTTAGGAAAACGTGGAAAACGTGACAAGAGAACACTATCCACCGAATAGCTAAAAACCTCTCTATTTTGAATGATTTTAATATCTGTCGAAAAGAGCTGGTTAATGCGCTCTCCTGATTTTAATAATTGTTCTTCTTCCATGGTCCTATTATAGCAAATTTATATTAACATTACAAAAGATAGAAATTTCTAACTAGTGCTTCTGATTCTTCAAATGTTGAAGGGCTTCCTTGGTCCAAATTGGCATCATTCGTTTGAGAGGCGCAAAGCCGTAGTTAAAACGGTCGCTTGAAAAGCGTCGCCGTCTCGGAAACTGGTGCTTTTCTTCCTCCAAAGTGCGGATAGAAAGACTAGCTTTCCCTGTAAATTCATCTAAATCCACTACCTGAACCTGAACCTCTTCATCGACTTTCAAGGCTTCATGAATATTTTCAATAAAGCCTGTCCGAATCTCTGAAATGTGAATCAGCCCCGTATCACCCGTCTCTAGTTCAACAAAGGCACCGTAGGGCTGAATCCCTGTAATACGGCCCTTTAGCTTATCACCGATTTTCATCCTAGTCCTCGATTTCAATAGTTTCAATCACAACATCTTCAACTGGCTTGTCCATAGCCCCTGTCTCAACAGCAGCAATAGCGTCCAAGACTGCGTAAGATGCTTCATCAGCTAACTGACCAAAAACAGTGTGTCGACGGTCTAGGTGAGGTGTCCCACCTTGATTGGCATAGATTTCTGCGATCGGTTCTGGCCAACCACCACGAGCAATTTCTTTCTTAGAATAAGGCAAATGTTGATTTTGCACGATAAAGAACTGGCTGCCGTTGGTATTTGGACCAGCATTGGCCATAGAAAGGGCACCACGGATATTGTAAAGTTCTTCTGAGAATTCATCTTCAAAAGATTCGCCGTAGATTGACTCGCCACCCATACCAGTTCCAGTTGGATCTCCACCTTGAATCATAAAGTCCTTGATAATACGGTGGAAAATGACACCATCATAGTAGCCATCTTTTGAAAGAGCTACAAAGTTAGCCACTGTTTTAGGAGCATGTTCAGGGAAGAGCTTGATACGCAAGTCTCCGTGATTAGTCTTAATAGTCGCGATAGGACCTTCTACTGTTTCAATGTCTACTTGTGGGAAATGCAATTCTTTTTCTACCATACCAAATCCTTCTAAGGCATCAAAAATGCCATCTTCTTCTAATGTTTTTGTAATAAAATCTGCTTTTTCTTTAATTTTATCATGAGAAATTCCCATGGCAACGCTGATTCCAGCATAATCAAAGAGTTCCAAGTCATTCAGCCCATCTCCAAAAACCATGACGTTCTCTGGTTTCAAGCCAAGGTGTTCCACAACCTTTTCCACCCCCGTCGCTTTGGAGCCTGAAATCGGAACAATATCAGACGAATGTTGATGCCAACGAACCATGCGAAGTTTGTCTGAGAGACTATCAGGCAAGTGCAAGTCATCTCCTTTATCTTCAAAAGTCCACATTTGATAGATATCTTCTTTTTCATGAAAATCAGGATCTACATCTAAATCGGGGTAAATTGGATTGATAGCTTCACTAATCATATCGGTGCGAGTCGACAACTTGGCATCATGACTCCCAACCAAACCATACTCAATTCCCTCTTGCTTGGCCCAAGAGATATACTCCTCAACATCTAACTTCTCAATCTGATGTTGATAAATAACCTGACCTTTTTTATCTTCGATATAGGCCCCATTTAAGGTCACAAAAAAGTCAGGCTTGAGCTCACGAATCTCTGGCACAACACCAAAAATCCCTCGTCCAGAAGCAATACCTGTCAAAATTCCTTTCTCACGTAATTGCTTAAAAACAGTTGGGATTGAAGCTGGAATAAAACCCGTCTTGGAATTTCTCAATGTATCATCAATATCAAAAAAGACAATCTTGATTTTCTTTGCCTTGTATCTTAATTTGGCATCCATCTCACTACCTCTTTCAATCTAACTCTTTCCATTATACCATAAAGTAGCTAAATCCCCTATTTTCAAAAAGTTTCCCGTTTTATTGTAAGTCCTTGGATAAGTATAAAACTAAATCATCATCGTTTTGACAACTTGCACCCATTTCTAGCGGTTTATTTCTATACCAGACACCTGTACCATCTGGAATGTAGCTCCGTCTGATATACAATCTCTGGGCAGGGCCATAGCCTAAGTGCAAACCTACACCAAGAGTGACCTTACTCGAAACAAACTTGACTCGTTTTTCTGCTTCTTCTAGCAGTTGATTCCCAATCCCTTGATTTCGAAAATGCTCAAACACATTAAAATCTGATAATTCTGGATAGACTTCTGCAAAAGGACCATGTTTAGCAGAGGGCAAAATGGTAATGTAGCCCGCTACAGCACCATCAATCTCTGCAACTAAAACTTCTCTCTCCCCACTTTCCTGTTCCAGAAAATATCTAGCCAAAATTTCTTCTCTAGCAGGCCAACCTTGATTCATAAATCCATGAGATAAGGATTCAATATCAGACTTAATCATATTTCTAATCGTACAATTCATCTTTAACTTACCCACCTTTACTCTTTCTATTACCATTATAGCACGCCAAGGTCAGAAAAAAACGATCTCGTGAAAAAAGACCCAACCGGGTCTTAATTCGCTTTCTTATTTTCTAGCTCATGAAAAAGAGGGCCACTGGACCCAAACTCGCTCTCTTATTTCAAAGCTCGTGAAAAAAAGACCCAACCGGATCTGAAAAAGAGGTCCACTGGACCCCAACTCGCTCTCTCATTTCAAGGCTCGTGAAAAAAAGACCCGTCGGGGTCTTTTCTTTAATCTTCGTTTACGAAAGGCATCAAAGCCATTACGCGAGCGCGTTTGATAGCTGTTGTTACTTTACGTTGGTTTTTAGCTGAGGTTCCTGTTACACGACGAGGAAGGATTTTCCCACGTTCTGAAACGAAACGGCTAAGAAGCTCAGTATCTTTGTAATCAACATATTCAATTTTGTTTGCTGCGATGTAATCAACTTTTTTACGGCGTTTGAATCCGCCACGACGTTGTTGAGCCATGTTTTTTCTCCTTTATAATTTTAGTTGTCCATTAGAATGGTAAATCATCATCTGAAATATCCAATGGATTTGTTGCTCCAAATGGATTTTCATCACGTGAAAAGTCTGGTACTGAATTTGTAGGCGCTGAATAGTTTGAACTTGGTGCAGAGTAAGCTCCACCTGTATGACCCTCACGCACACTACGGCTTTCCAACATTTGGAAATTCTCAGCCACGACCTCTGTCACGTAGACACGTTGTCCTTGCTGGTTATCGTAACTACGAGTCTGGATACGACCTGTCACCCCGATAAGTGAGCCTTTTTTAGCCCAGTTAGCAAGGTTTTCAGCCTGTTGGCGCCACATAACGACATTGATAAAATCAGCCTCACGTTCGCCATTTTGACTCTTAAATGTACGGTTTACTGCAAGAGTAAAAGTCGCAACTGCTACATTTGATGGGGTATAACGCAACTCAGCGTCACGTGTCATACGCCCTACAAGTACAACATTGTTAATCATAGTTTACCTTCTTACGCGTCAGTTTTGACGATCATGTGACGAAGAATGTCAGCGTTGATTTTTGAAAGACGGTCAAACTCTTTAAGAGCTGCATCGTCATTTGCTTCAACGTTAACGATGTGGTAAAGTCCTTCACGGAAATCTTTGATTTCGTATGCAAGACGACGTTTTTCCCAAGATTTTGATTCAACAACAGTTGCACCGTTGTCAGTCAAAATAGAGTCAAAACGTGCTACCAAAGCGTTTTTAGCTTCTTCTTCAATGTTTGGACGAATGATATAAAGAATTTCGTATTTAGCCATTGATATGTTCCTCCTTTTGGTCTAATGACCCCAAGACTTTGCAAGGGGTAAGTGAGGTTCGCTCACAATAAACCATTATACTAGAAAAAATTTTTTTACGCAAGTAAAAACACTGAAATAAAAAAGAAGATGACGAATCATCTTCTCAAAAAATAGGCTCTATAATATTTGTAGTGGGTAAATCCCCTATAGATATTATGGAGCCTATTTTTGTGTAGAAAAAAAGTCCCATATGACCTATAATGAAAAGCGACGAAACAACTCATTAGAAAGAATCATATGGAACCATTACATTTTATCACAAAACTACTCGATATCAAAGACCCTAATGTCCAAATTATGGATGTTGTTAATAGAGATACCCACAAGGAAATCATCGCTAAACTGGATTATGAGGCCCCATCTTGTCCTGAATGTGGAAGTCAAATGAAGAAATATGACTTCCAAAAACCATCGAAAATTCCTTACCTTGAAACAACTGGTATGCCTACCAGAATCCTCCTTAAAAAGCGTCGTTTCAAGTGCTATCATTGCTCTAAAATGATGGTCTCACAGACCTCTCTCGTCGAGAAAAATCACCAAATTCCTCGTATTATCAACCAAAAAATTGCGCAAAAATTGATTGAAAAAACTTCTATGACCGATATCGCTCATCAACTGGCTATTTCAACTTCAACTGTCATTCGCAAGCTTAATGACTTCCGTTTTAAGCATGATTTTTCTCGTCTTCCAGAGATTATGTCTTGGGACGAGTATGCCTTTACCAAGGGAAAGATGAGTTTCATTGCACAAGATTTTGATAATCTTAACATCATCACTGTTCTTGAAGGCAGAACACAGGCTATCATACGAAATCACTTTCTGCGCTACGAGCGAGCTGTTCGTTGTCAGGTGAAAATCATTACGATGGATATGTTTAGTCCTTATTATGCCTTGGCTAAACAGCTTTTTCCATGTGCTAAAATCGTTCTAGATCGATTTCACATTGTACAACACTTAAGCCGTGCTATGAGTCGTGTTCGTGTCCAAATCATGAATCAATTTGAGCGAAAATCCCATGAATACAAAGCCATCAAGCGCTACTGGAAGCTCATACAGCAGGATAGTCGTAAACTCAGTGATAAACGTTTTTATCGCCCTACTTTTCGCATGCACTTAACAAATAAAGAAATTCTAGACAAGCTTTTGAGCTATTCAGAAGACTTGAGACACCACTACAATCTCTATCAGCTCTTACTTTTTCACTTTCAGAACAAGGAGCCAGACAAATTCTTCGGACTTATTGAGGACAATCTAAAGCAGGTTCATCCTCTTTTTCAGACTGTCTTTAAAACCTTCCTCAAGGATAAAGAAAAGATTGTCAACGCCCTTCAACTACCCTATTCCAACGCCAAATTGGAAGCGACCAATAATCTCATCAAACTTATCAAGCGAAATGCCTTTGGTTTTCGGAACTTTGAAAACTTCAAAAAACGGATTTTTATCGCTCTCAATATCAAAAAAGAAAGGACGAAATGTGTCCTTTCTCGATCTTAGCTTTTCTTCAACCCACTACAGTTGACAAAGAGCCAAAAAATACAACTCTATAGAGAGTGATCAATATTTTAGTATTTATCAAACTATAGAGATTACGAATCCGTTTTACTGATTTTTACCAAAGACATCTCGATAGAGCATTCCTGTTCGTAAACTCTCTGCATCTCCTCCTAATTGCTCTACCAGCTCGTAAGCAAAGGCAAGGGCTGTTGAAGGGCCTCGACTGGTTATCAATTGACCATCTACCACTACTGTTTCCTTGACGTAGTGACCATCAAGAATTTGCTCTTGAACACCGTCATAACAAGTGTACTGCTTGTTTTTCAATACCCCTGCTTGATTGAGGGCAATTGGTGCCGCACAAATGGCCGCCAGTTTCTTCCCTTCTTGCTCGAAATTTTGCAATTCTTGAATCAAGGCCTGATTGTCCCGCAAATGTGCAGAACCAGGCATCCCTCCAGGAAGAACAATCATATCATAGTCTGATAAATCACCATCAAAGACACGATCTGCTCTTACTTGGATTGCATGCGAACCCATCACTTGCTCTTCAAACCCAACCATATCACAAGTGATATTTGCCCGACGCAAAACATCCACAACTGTCAAAGCTTCAATTTCTTCAAAGCCCTGAGCTAACATAACTGCTACTTTTACCATGATTTTCTCCTTATTTGATTTGTTTTAAAACAACCTTTTTCCGCTTGAATGGAACTTTTCCGCTCTTTTCTTCAGCTAGGTTGGTCTGGTAACTCATCGATAAAAGTAAGCCCACACCAATCAGATTACTGATAATAGCCGATCCCCCTTGAGAAATGAAAGGCAAGGGAATACCAGTCAAGGGAAGCAAGCCAGTAACAGCACCAATATTCTCAAAGATATGGAAGAGTAACATCATAATCAAACCTGTGGAAATATAGGTGTAGAACTGATTATTTGATTTAAGAGTAATCTTCAACATACGATAAATCAGCATAAGATAAAGGGCGATAACAAGGACAGAGCCAATAAAGCCAAAATCTTCTGCGATAACCGTGAAAATCATATCCGACTCTCGAACTGGAATAAGCAGATTAGAAGCATTAAATCCTTGACCAAACAAGCCTCCACTACCAATCGCAATCTGTCCTTGAGCCTGCTGATAGGTCGTTGTTTGAGCAAAATCAAAAGGATTAAGCCAAGCCAAAATACGGTTGATTTGGTAGGTCGGCATTCCCAGTTGATGGAGAAAAGCCCGACCGTCCTTGCTGATAAAAATAGCTAAGAAACCAGCAATTCCTGTTACAGCAGTCACAAATACTGGGATAATAATTTTCCAAGAAACCCCCGATAATAAAACGATTCCTGAAAAAATGGCTACAAAAACCAAAGCCGTCCCTAAGTCACTTTGAAGTGCCAAAAGAACTAGGACTGGAATGGTAAAGAGAATCATCCAAAAAATTAACAAAAAGTCCAGCGGAACTGTGCGTCTCCACTCCTTATGTTTTTTTGTAAACTGGACAATGACACGGGCCAACATGAGGATATAGGATATCTTCATAAATTCTGACGGCTGGAACAAGGTAACACCATTTACCGATACCCAGTTTTTAGCACCCGTTGATGCAACTAAACTTGGATTATAAAAGACGATAGGTAAGACCATAAGTCCCAAGCCTAAAATATATAGAAAGGGTGTCACCTTCCAAAGAAATTCTGTATTGAAGAGCATGACCACAAAACCAATTACAAGTCCCAAGGCAATCCAAGCAACCTGCTGCCCTAAAATGGGCAGAATATTATTTGGATAATCATGACTAACGGCAATATAAATAGCCACCACACCGATAACCAGTAGGAAAAATACTGGCAGGAGCAAACTATAATCGACTCTAGAGTCGAGAGAACGTTTCATATATTCACCTTTCCTCTTTCTTAGATTTTTCATTTTTGTTGTTTTGGAGGAAATCAATAACAGTAGAGGTAATCTGTTTTCTATTCACCTCTCTGATAGTTCTTTCCTTAGCTAGAGCTTGTCTAATCTGTTTACCATATCGTTTATGAACAACTCGACTATCCAGTATCACAGCAATGGAAGCTTGTTCCTCTTTTCTAATTGTTCTACCCAAAGCCTGTTTGAGACGAATAATGGCCATTGGCAGCTGATAATCATAGAAAGGATTCTTCCCTTCCTGACGCAATTCAAGATTTAATTTTCGTGTTAAAGGTTCTTGGGGATTTTGGAAAGGCAATCGAGGAATTACTTGAATAACGCAAGGATGGGTAGAAAAATCGACCCCCTCCCAGAAACTTCCTGTTCCAAGTAAGATTTGTCTCTCTCCTTTTTCAAAACGTTTCTTCAGCTGACTGGGTTCCCCATTTTTATATTGGGCTAAATGAGGATGGTCTAGTAAATCTGACACTGCTAACAGTAATTCTTTAGACGTAAATAAAACAAGCAAAGGCTCTTGAAACGTCTGTAAGGAATGGATAACTGATGTAACCTCTTCTGCATAATCTAAAGGAGAATGTTCAGTTACTAACGGAAAATCATTTACTAATAAAACTTCTTGTTGCTTCTGTTGTAAAGATTCAACTGTAATAAGTGGGGCTTCCGTAAATCCTAATAAATCCGCTAACGAAACTCTATTACTGATTTCAAGAGTGGCAGATACGCCAAGCACTCTGCAATCTTCTGGCAATAAATCTGTTAGTAGGAAGCGACCTTTTTTACTTGAGCAGATTAAGACATCCTTACTTGACTTCTCAGCTGTTGCCAGCCAAAATTCACGGTCCGATGTAAAAAAGCGCATCATATCTCTATACTCGGGAAGACTTAACTCAGAAAAATGCTGGCGTAAGTTTTCAAGAGAATCCAACCACTTGTCATTCTTAAGTCCTGAGTAAAACTGATCTATCAAATAGCGACATTCAAACCCGATACTCTCAAGCAACCGTCTCTGAATAAGATCTTTTTCTGTTTCCAAGGACTTTTGAACTTGTGTTACTAAATCCTCGAGGAGATAAGACTCTTGGGCGAGGTTTTCAAGGGCAATCAGCATTTTTTGAGCTTCATCTATGATTATCAAGCGATTGTTGACAAACTCTGGATCATCCTCTAAACGTGTTACCAGATAAGCGTGATTGGTTAACAAAAGGCGACTCGATTTAGACCTATCTTGACTGCGTTGCCAGAAGTCCTCAGAAATAAATAAACTTTTTTTTGAAAGTTTTCCATCATGTACAAGTTCAGCTAGAAAATGTTGATAACGATACAGCTGCCCGATTTCATCTAAGTCACCTGTTTCTGTCTCTGTTAACCAAATCAATACTTGCATTTTAAAGCGTGTGAATAGGCGGTTAGACTCTGGCCTATGAAGTACTTTATAAAAATTATCGAGTTTCAAATAATTTTGAGGTCCCTTAAGACTATGAATATCAATATGGAAAGTATCTTTTAATCGACTTCCTTCTTCTTGCATAATTTGATTTTGAAGGATTTTGGTAGGAACACTAACAAGGATACCACCTTCACTTTCCATGCTCAAAGCTGGCAGTAGGTAACCATAAGTCTTTCCAAGTCCCGTTTGGGCTTGAATAAATGCGGTTTTCTGTTCCTTTAATAACTGCTCAACTTTTTCTGCAAATTCAACTTGCTGAGGACGTTCATCCAAGCCCAACAAGGACATATTTTTAGTAAAATCCTTAGATAGCTTACGTGGTTTTAAAGACTGACTTTTCTTTCTTAGAAAGAGTCCATGGAACTCCATCAAATCGTGAGAAGAAAGAAGGGACTGGCGCTGATATACTTCTTCAATCACTAAATAAGTTTCATAAAGGAGGTTATCCGCAAGATTTAACAAGGTTTCTAAAAGTCCTTTTGGTAACTGAAAAAGTTTTTGACGCATAAAAAGCAAAAGCTCTGCTGTTGCTTGTGCATCAGAGAGAGCGGTGTGGGCGTGGTCTAACTTAATCCCTAACTCTTGACAGAGAATGCCGAGATTGTACTTTTCAAACTGAGGGTACAAAACCTGTGCTAACTCAACGGTATCCACTCGTGGAGTTCTCAATTCATAACCTTCAAAGAATAGGTACTCTGCTAGAAGATTTGCATCAAACTGTACATTGTGCGCGACAAAAACACCATTCTTGACCAGCTCAAAAATCCTTCCAGCTACCTGTGAAAACTCTGGAGCAACTGCCAACCGTTGATCAGTCAAACCTGTCAATTCTTTTATATGAGAATCCAAGGGCTCATGGGGATTGATGTCAGTCCCATACTGATCGACGATTTCGCCATTTTCAATCACCACAATACCCACTTGAATAATTTTTGCCTTGCTTCCGGTGCTAGTGGCCTCTAAATCAACAACCACATACCGATCATTTCTCGAATTCATCATTAAAAATTATATCAAAAAAAGCCCTGTTTGACACCCCTCAACTTCGATAGAAAAATCTCTTTGCTTGAAAAAATTTTTATAAAATGTTTGAATAGTATTAAACAGAAAAGGAGAAATAGGATGAACCCATTAGATTTGTTTAATCAAGTAAAAGAGTTAATCGAAACAAAAGATTTCGAAGCTGCAAAAACATTTGTTGCAGAAAATCAAGACCAACTTGGAGAATACTTCTCTCAAGCTCAGCAGTTGATTTCTGGTTCTGAAGGTCTAGATGGCCTCGTTGGAAAGATTAAAGGATTTTTCTAAAAGATATAAAGACACCTGAAACGATCAGGTGCCTTTTTGAGATATTTTTTTCATTATTTTGGGAAGATGACTGCTGATTTCCGTCGGCAAGACCACATAATGTTCTTTAGATAGTTCTTGGGCTATGGCTGAATGAAGATAAGTTGCTACTGCCACACGTTCGTAGAGACTGGTCTGTCGAAATTGGCCTGCAAATCCTGCAATCATTCCAGCCAGTGTATCTCCCATACCACCAGTCGCCTGATAGGGACCGCCAACCTGTAACTGGTAATAATCAGACTGGCCAACTTGCCAAATACGAGTAGCTGGACTTTTCTCCACCAAAATTGTTCCTTGAGGAAAGGAAGTCAGGGTACTAGCCGTTGCAGCTTCCTTTTGCTGTTCAATCGTAATTCCAGACAATTTTTCCCATTCTTTTTGGTGGGGAGTTAGGATAATCTGGTTCGACGGAAATGACAACTTGTTCTTAGCAAGAATGGTCAAGGCTCCTCCATCCACAATCAAAATCTGATCTTGATTTAGATTAGCAAAGACTTGTTTTACTAGATTTTCTCCAAAAGCATCGTCTCGTAAACCAGGTCCCACTAAAACCACTTCTGCCTTCTCCAACTGCTCTTTTAACAGTTGCTGGTCTTGAAGAGAAAAGGCCATAGCCTCAGGTAAATGACTGTGCAAAGCTGGGATATTTTCCCTATCTGTTCCAACAGTCACCAAACCAGCTCCACTTTTAACAACTGCCAAAGCAGCCATGATGATAGCACCGCCATAAGGATAAGTCCCACCAAGCAACAGCAGACGACCATAGTCTCCTTTATGACTGGTACGAGAACGTTCAATAATAACTTTTTCTAATAATTCTTGCTCAATCACTTTCATTGTTTTTTCCTCTCTATTCATTATACTATAAAGTCTATCCACCTTGCATCTTAAATATAAATCTCTTCGTTCATATAGAAAAAGAGGGGACAAAGCCCCTCTACTCTCCTTTCGTCCCAACACGAAAGTAAACGATTCCATTTTTACTAGTAAAAACGGAGAGGACTAATTGGTCCTCTCCATCTATTCGACTCATTTATCGATTCATTTTTTATCTTCTACCAATCTATACAAATAGAATGGTATTAGACGCACAGACTAATCCTCTTTGCGTTTTGCAGTTAATAAAGCTGCTGACAAGGCCAAGCTAACACCTGCCAAGAAAATGGCTGTTTCAGATTCTCCCTCACCTGTTTCTGGCAATCTATTTTGCTCTTCTTTGACTACTGAAACATTTGGTTTTATAGTCTGGTCATGAGCTAATAGCTCTACTGGATAATCTGGTTTTTCAAGAACTGGCGCTTCCTCATTACCTACTGTGGCTAGAACACCACGGTACTCTGGAAGTTTATGTTCTAGAGCCATTACAGCATTAACGCCACCCTTAAATTCAGGTTTATCAACGCTTGGTGCCGCTTGATCTCCTACAGTGGCAAGAGTTCCTGTGTATTCTGGAACTTCGTTTACTGCTGCTTCTACAAAGTTAGCACCACCTTTGAATTCTGGAACTTCATTGACTGGAGCTGGCTCCTCGCCTTTACTACTTGAAATAGACGCTTTCACTCCAACTTCAATAATGCGATCCAGGGCCTTTCTTTCTTCAGAATGAACAAGACTTCTAGTAGTACCCAAAACTTGAATATAGTCAACTTTTTCTCCATCCTGCCCTTCAGAAACGATACGACGTTGACCTTGAGCAAGTTCAGGGTTTTCACGAATAACTTCTTTAAATGGAAGCGGAGTCTTTTCAATTTCCAAACTTGGAGTTTCTGCGACTAAGTTCTTAACGCCTTCTGTTGGTGTTGTTTGGAAGGTAGACTTAAAGTGTAAACGATATTCTTTCACCAGATTTCCATCTTTGGAAACAAGACGAACAAGTGTTGGAAGATTTGTATTTCCATGATCCACAACTGTGACTACTCCATGTCCACTAGTTGTCGCAGTGACTTTTGGTTTTGAACCCATTGTTGTTAGAGTGTAATCTGTCACATTTGGATCAAAGTTTTCCAATGCTTTTCCATCGATCGAAATAGTCGCTGATGGTGTTTCCACTTCTGCTCCCTTACCTGCAGAATAGGCTGTAAATTCTACAAGTGCAAGACCATTGGTGGTAGCCTTACGAGTCATGCGAGCACGAATAGCTGTCGTTTGAACCGGATCAAAGTTAAACTCGATTGGTTTACCAGCTACTAATTCTCCAGAAGCTTTGTAAGGAATTGGTGCCCAATTTTCTGCCTTGTTAAATGGATGATCGGCATTTTCTTCGTAACGAGAAATCGTACTTGGTCCTGTAAATTCTGGACCAATATATCTTTCTAGAACCATTTTCTCTGGAGCATCTGTGCCACTATCTTTAAAGAACTGAAGGGCTACTTTTCCGATAGATTGAGAAGTAATTTTTCCATCCTTCTTAAAGAGTAATCCAACAGAAGTTTCTTGATTTTTCGGAGTACGAGACCAGTTTGTCCAACGTCCATCTTCATTGTATTTTCCATCATTGATATAGAAAATTCGATCATGTGAAGCTGCTTGTGTATCATTCGTTGTCGAAGCAAAGGCTTTAGAATCTTTGTCATTGTTGCTTGGATTCTCTGAAATGACTTGATTGCCTTTAGAAACAACTGTCACCTGCATTTTAGTCGTTAGATTTGTACCAATGACATGACCGGTAACTTCAAATGTTCCCTCATGCTCCGTAGCATGTTCAGAAATAGCATCCCACTTCACTGCAAGTTTATCTGTAGTCCAATTAGTTGAAGTTGGATAATAAACACTTACCTCTGAAGGAAGTTGAAGATTGTCTCCAACATTCAAGATTTTAGCACTATTTTCTGCAGCAAGAGGTTGACTAGTTTCTCTCTCATCATTGCGGAAAATTCGATATTCTTTCAGCACTGTACCATCTTCTGCTTTCAAGATAAGACGTGTTGCACCTTTTGGACTAGTTGCAGGCACAAGAGTAACCAAACCATTATTGCTAGCGGTTGCAGTGATTTCTTTGCTAGATTGAGGAATATAGTAATCTGTCTTAGATGGATTAAAGTGTTCAAGATCCTTGCCATCTACCTTGATAGAAATCTCTGAACTTGTTTCACTTAAGACCTTGTTTCCAAGCACAGTTAGCTCTGTCAAACCAACACCTGATGTTCCATCAGCCTTCTTCATACGAATACGAACAGCGTAGGTTTCGACCTTGTCAAATGTGAAGTGATTGGTTTGAGTTGCAGACAGCTGACTTGGAGCATGTAGGTTTTCAACTGCTTTCCAATTGTCTGGATTATTAAATGGATGATTACCATCTCGTTGCGCATGACTGACATCACTTGGTAAATCTGGAATTTCTTTACCTACATAATATTCAACTACATATTCTTTTGGAAGACCAATTGCTCCATCAGTATAGAAATCAACCGACAAATTGTTGACAAAACGTTTCGTCAAGTCTCCTGAATTACCAAATAAGATAGAAGCCCAGTCGTTATCAGTATTTGTTCTCCAAGTAGTCCATCTATTTTTAGCATCTGATGGCGTTCTTGATACAGTCAAGTCGTTCAAGGTATTGGCTGTATCATCTCCACCTGTATTGGATACAATGGCAGCTGGTAATTGTGAACCTGTCCATTGTTTAGAGATATTATTTCCAGCAACCACTTGACTAGACACTCGAACATGAGCTTTAGTTGTCAGATTGCTACCTACTAAACGACCATTGATTTCATATACCCCTTCAGTTTGACTAAAGTTGGCTGGAACCTGATCCCAAACAACATCTTTGTAGATAGTTGTTCCATTAGAATGGTAAGCCCGAACATTGGCTGGTAATTGAACCGTCTCACCCTTAGGTACTGTGAGGCTGATTTCCTCTGCAACTTGCAATCCTTCAATCGTTACATTTGCTTGAGCTTCAATATCTATGCCTTCTACATGTCCTTTAAGCGTAAAGCTATGATAATACCCCAATTCTTTTTCATCTACCTTGTCCCAAGTTACAGATACTTTGCGTGGCAAGCCCTTATCAAATTCTGCCCCAACTTCTTTAGGTAGATTCGGTTGCTGATTAATGTCTGTAGAAATAGATACAGGATGAAGTTTCACAATCTTCTTGCTGACTTTATTTTCTTTAATCACTACTTCAGTAGTTACAGATTCTGTTTTCTCTGTTTGATTATCGATTCGAGGTGTCAAAGTCACTCTTCCCTTAGTATAGAGCAATAGATTCTGACCATTCACCTCAAGATGTCCCCCATCAGATGATTTAGCTTCTAGGTGAATATCTGAAGCCAAAAATTCTGTTTGTGAACCATCCTCATAACGACCAATGACGTGATAAGTTAATACTTGATCTTCAGTGGCAGTTTCTTTTCCTTCTACAACCACTTCCAAACGTTTCAAAGCAGGAGCTTCCTTCACAAACTGAATTAAGTAAGTTTGAACCAAGTCACCCTTTTGGTCACTCAAGAAGACAGAAGCCTGATAACCATTATCAACAGAAGCTTGCTGAACAGTTACTTGATATCCGGTAGTCTGAGCTCCAACACTTGGAATAGTTGCAGTGTAAGGAAGGGATACACGGTAATAGGTCTTGCCAGACTCGAAGTTCTCAAGAGCTTTATCCCCAACAGTAAGTCCTGTAATGCTACTTGTTGTTTCCTTACTGCTTGCGATAAAGGTTGCAGTCACTTCACGATCGTCATCTACCAATTTACCAGTAGCCTCCGTACGTCCACCTTCCTTGTTCAAAGCAGCAGGATCTTTCAAGGTCCAAGAAACAACATCTGTATCAATCAAACTACCATCTGTCAGAACAGCTGTGACCGTTTTATCCAAATCAGCTGCAGTTGTACCAACTGGGACTGTAGCAACTTTTGGTAACCATCTATCTAAGGCAATCACTTTTACAAGTGCCTCAGCTTTGCTTTCCAAACCTTCTACACGTCCAGATACTTTTTTCTCACCTGCACTTGTAAGCAAGTCAGATGGCAATTCCCAAGTAACAGGTTTCTCTTCAACACTGCCATCACTATAAATAGCTGTTACTGTCTGAGTTAATACAGGATTTGTCGTCACATCAGTTGTTGCTTTTACAGGAGCAAAGGCTACAAAGTGACGGTTTTCTTTCTTACCAGACACAGTTGCGACCGTTGCGCTATCAGACGTTAATCCAGCAGAATCTGCATAAAGAGTAAATTTACCTTCTTTTTCTGTTGATTTTACAATGACAACTCCTTTACCATTGAAAGCACGTCTTTGCCATGTTCCATCTGCTTGAGCTTTGTAGCGCTCACGGCTAGCTTGTTCTCCATTATCCACACCAACAATCTGTCCCTGACCATGAAGATTGAAATGAACAAGATTGTTAGCTGTAGGAACCACATTACCATCGCCATCAACAATTTCATAATGGATGTAGGATAGGTCCTTTCCGTCTGCAGTGATAACATGTTCTTCTTTAGTCAGACGAACGCTTGTCGGCTCCCCAGCAGTTGTCACACTATCACGCGCAATTTCGTTTCCGTTTTCATCTCGAGCAATCGCAGTCAGTGTGCCTGGTTGGTATTTCACAAGCCACTCAAGATACAATTCATTTGGTTTAGCCCCCTCATGATATGGACGTCCATCTTCTGTCGTTTTCTTAGTAAATTCCTTTTTACCAAGTGACTCTCCATTTAAGAACAATTCGACGCTTGCAGCATTTGAGAAGGTACGAACCGGAACCTTTCCATCAACCAGCATCTTGCGTTCCTTAAGGGTCTCTTCAGTCCAGTTCCAATGTGGTAAAATGCGAACAGTTGGTTTTTCTTTAGCACTATACCATTCACTACGGTAAAGGTAGAAATCATTCTTTGGTAAACCAGCCGTATCGATGATACCAAAGTAAGAACTTTTTACAGGTGTATTATCTTGGTTATGCCATGGAGTTGGTTCACCTATATAGTCAATTCCTGTCCAGATAAATTGTCCAGCATAGCCAGCACGATCACGGTCAAAAGTCCATGACTCAGTAGCTGTTCTTCCCCATCCAACACGGTCATTACCATAATCAGATTGTTCATAGTGACGATTTGGACGATTGTCATGTCCAAGGATTTGAGCAGGGTTATAATAAGAATCACGCGTCCTAGTAGCTGAAGAAGTTTCAGAACCATAGATGAGCCAGTCTGGATGAGCTCTACGAACAGCATCATAAAAACGTTCACCATAGTTCATACCGACAGCATCCATGATTTCTGCGAGTTTCAAGAAATCACCTGTCGCTGCACGACTAAATTTATTTTCACCCATGGTGACATAACGCTCAGTATCAATCGCTTTGATAACCGCCTTCAAACGTTTAGCAGTTTCGATAGAACGAGGACTACCATTTGCCTCCTCTACCTCATTTCCAAGAGACCACATGACAATAGACGGATTGTTCTTATCACGTTCTACCATTGTTCTGAGATCAAAATCAGACCACTTCTCACCCTTCTTAGCTTCAGGATGGGTTGCATCTTGATCAAAGAACCGTCCATAGTCGTAAGTCTTCTTGCCACCATACCAGGTATCAAAAGCTTCCTCTTGAACCAAAAGACCTAAACTAGCTGCAGCATCAAGCAACTGAGGACTCGCTGGATTATGGGTTGTTCGAATAGAGTTAACCCCCATATCTTTCAAAAGTTTTAATTTACGATAGGTAGCCTTATAATTCTCTTCTGCACCCAAGGCTCCATTGTCATGGTGAATACTTACTCCGTGGAATTTCATGCGTTCACCATTCAGAGAGAAACCATCCTTAGCAGTCCAATTGAAATAACGATAACCAAATGTATCTTCTGTTACATCAACTAGTTGACCTTCTTTATAAACCTTTGTTTTCAGCACATACAGTTGAGGATGATAACTTTTTGTCGTCCAAAGAGTTGGTTTATTAACTAGGATTGTTTGTCTGAAATCTGCAACTTCATTTTCTGCTAAATTCTTCGTTTTAGAGCGGACTAATTCTGAAACAACCTTACCTTCCTTAGTAAAAATTTGTTGTTCCACAAAGACTTTAGCAGCCTTCTTATCCGTATTTTTAATCTTACTTTGAACCTGTGTTTCAACATTTCCTTCTTTTTGCTCAGCAAGTTTTGGAGTAGTGATATGATTACCATTTTCGGCAACATGGACTTTATCACGATAACTAATAGTTACATCACGATAAATCCCACTTCCTGAATACCAACGACTACTTGGTTGTTTATTGGTCACTTGAACAGTAATTGAATTTTCACTACCATCCTTGTTTAAAAATTCTGTGATATCATATGAAAAATGATTATAGCCACTTGGATAATGTCCGACAAATTTACCATTTACATAGACCTTTGAATCCATGTAAACCCCATCAAAATTGATACGAACATCCTTATTCTTGTCTGCTTCATTTAACGTGAAAGTCTTACGATACCAAGCTGTTCCACCATTTAACTGTCCACCTTCATTACGCGCGGGAGATTTGTGATCAAAGTCAAAATAAATACTCCAATCATGAGGAAGATTCAATTTCGACCAATCATGAACATCCACATCTTTTTTTGAAAAATCTCCTTGGGCATTTAGTTTAAAATACCAATCTTTATTAAAATCTTGTTTTCGCTCCGATAATAGCTGTTTTTCCTTTTCAACTTCGGCTTTGTTTGACTCTCCAGATAGTGCTTGCGATTTTTCAGAAGAAGGTTTGATCTCAGTGTCTGCTTTCACTTGGTCCTTTTCAGAAGTTTTTTTAGAATCCTCTTTTACTTCTGTTCCAGCTGTTACTGCAGATTCAACAGGCTTTGGATTTGCCTCTTCAGATTTCTGTTTGTCCTCAGTTTTGCTTCCTTCTTCTACTTTATTTGGAGTTTCCACTTTAGGACTAGCCAATTCATGATTACCATCGTTAGCAGGTCTAGTAGTTTCTGTATCCTTAGTCACTTTATCTTCTGTCGACTCAGCTTTGGGTTTTACAAATTCACGCCCACCATTCTCATCAGCCTTTGCGATAGCAGCTGCCACATCATCGGGAAGCTTATCTAAAGGCTGAGGTTGATGAACAGTTGTTTCTTCTGTTTGAGTATTGGATGAAGCCACTTCCTCAGCTTGTACAGCTGAAATACCAAATATACTAGCCCCAATCATTACAGATGCCGCACCTATTGCAAATTTACGAATGCTATAATGACAACGTTTATCAAAAAGTCTTTTGTTCATTAAAATCCTCATTTCTTTTTCTTGATACAAAGTAAGCGTTTACTTTATTTTAAAAAATAACCTCCTTCTGAATACACAAACAAGTACCAAGTTCGATAATATATTTTATATATTGAATATATCAAAACACACCTAAAATTGCAATCATTTTCCATCAATTTAACCTAATAAAATGGTATGCAAGATAAGTTCATTCAAAAGAAATAGGTGCAATGAAAGTAGCTTTCTATTCTAGACTCTTTCCAATACAAATTTCATTCCATTAATAGCATTTTCATACTTCAAATTTATAGTTTATGGACTCATATCATTATAGACTGCATTCATTTACATACACTACATAAAAAGAAGGCAAAACATTTTTTACCTTCTTTTTTCTCTTATTTTCCATTCAATGTTCGAAGGGCTGCCTGATAGGTTTGCTCCATTAGCATGGTAATGGTCATAGGACCGACACCTCCAGGAACTGGCGTAATATGGCTAGCAAGTGGGGCAACTGCCTCATAATCCACATCCCCACAGAGCTTGCCATTTTCATCTCGGTTCATCCCAACGTCAATGACTACCGCACCTGGTTTGACAAAGTCAGCAGTCACAAACTTGGCGCGGCCGATTGCTACTACGAGAATATCTGCTTTAGCAGCCACCTTGGCAAGATTATGAGTCCGTGAGTGAGTCAAGGTTACTGTCGCATTTTTGGCTAAAAGAAGCTGGGCCATGGGTTTTCCAACGATATTGGAACGACCGATGACGACCGCATTTTTACCTTCCAAGTCAATCCCATATTCATGGAACATTTCCATAATTCCTGCAGGTGTAGAAGGAATCATGACTGGATGACCAGACCAGAGACGCCCCATGTTTAGGGGATGGAAACCATCCACATCCTTTTCTGGGTCAATGGCTAATAAAACTGCCTCTTCATCGATATGTTTTGGTAATGGTAACTGGACCAATATCCCATGCCAAGCTGGATCTTGATTGTATTTGGCAATCAAGTCTAACAATTCCTCTTGAGTAATGGTATCTGGAACTCGCACAACTTCACTACGGAATCCAGCTGCAAGGGCTGACTTCTCCTTGTTACGAACGTAGACTTGGCTGGCAGGGTTGTTCCCTACCAAAATCACTACCAAACCAGGTACTAGCCCCGTTTCTTCCTTTAATCTTTCAGTCTTTTCAGCCAGCTGTCCTTGTAACTTAGCTGCTAGAACCTTCCCATCAATAATCTGTGTCATATCACTTCTCTTTTCTTTCAAATATCTTCCATTATACCAAAAACTGCTAATCCCCTCTAACACTTCTTTCCTAGGCTATCTTATAGTTTCAAACTATAAGAAAAAGGAGCGGATATTCCATCCAACTCCTTATTCTTATTAGAAAATCTAATTAGATTTAATCTTCTTTTTTCTTGCGAGCAAGAAGTCCAAATCCACCTAGTGCTCCAAGAAGTCCGAGCGCTGCAAGACTAGCGTTAGCTTCTGTACCTGTGTTAGGCAACTCTTTTTGACCTTCAACATATTGAGGTGTTTCTTGCTTAGAAGGTTGAGCTGGTTTAGCAGGTTTAGCAGGTTTTTCTACTTCCCTAGGATTTGGAACATAGTTGATTGGTGTATCCTCACCTGGGTTAGTTGGGACACTTGGTACTTCATAACCTTTAGTTGGATCGTTTGGATCCACTGGTTTCAACGGATTACCGTCCTTGTCCTTAGGTGTGTAGCCTGGGACATATGGAAGAACTGGTTTGTCGTTACCTGGTTTGGTTGGATCTGTTGGATCGTTTGGATACTTGATTGGGTCTGTTGGTTGACCTGGGATATTTGGCACCCATGAACCAAGTGGTTTGTAAACATAAGTTACTGTTGATCCATCTTTACCAATCTTACCTTTCGCTTCTCCATCTACACGAACAAGCACATAACCCTTGATAACTTTTCCACTTGTAGCGTACTCATCGCCTACTTTACCTTCTGTAGTTTCTGCAGGAAGAAGGTCTTTGCCTTTTTCATCTACATATTTAACTACTAGGTTAGCTTTATTTGCTTCATAGTTGATTGGTGTATCCTCACCTGGGTTAGTTGGTACATTTGGTACTTCGTAACCTTTAGTTGGATCGTTTGGATCCACTGGTTTCAACGGATTACCATCTTTATCCTTAGGTGTGTAGCCTGGGACGTATGGAAGAACTGGTTTATCCTTGCCTGGTTTGGTTGGATCTGTTGGATCGTTTGGATACTTGATTGGGTCTGTTGGTTGTCCTGGGATGTTTGGCACCCATGAACCAAGTGGTTTGTAGGTTACTACTTCTGTAGTATCTTCTGAGTCTGCAGTTACTTTTGTAGTTGCTACAGTTGCTTTATCAGCTACAAATCCCTTAACTACTGGTGATTTAACTTCAGCTAAGTCTTGTTCTGGTGTCCAGTTACCGTAAGTCACTTCACCTGTTACCAAGTTGACCTTAGCTTCACGTGTGAATTTAGCTTCTTGTGTTACTGTTTTTGGAGTGCCGTCTTCGTTTAATACTGGAGTTCCATCTTCGTATACGTATGTGATTGTACGTGTTACTGTTTTGTTTAGATCTTTTTCTTCCAAGCCAGCTGGGTATTTAGGTCCGTCTGGGTTGTTTGGATCCACTGGAGTTCCTGGAGTTTTCGGTTGATCTGGTGTAACTGGTACAACACGTTCCTTAAGAGTTACTTTGAACTCTTGATCAGTGTCTTTATCTTTATCGAACTTACCACCTTCTGGGTATGTATTAGAAACTAATTCATATCCTTTGTTTTCAAGTTCTTTGATCTTAGCTTTTACTTCAGCTTCTTTTGTAAGTGGTGTATCTGAGTCACCTTCTTCAGTAATAGCATCAACACCTGGAATTGGATTTCCTTTTTCATCTACGAAAGTCGTTTTAGCTTTTTGTGTATCCTTCACATAGTTGATTGGTGTATCTTGACTTGGATCTGTTGGAAGATTTGGTACTTCATATCCTTTAGTTGGATCGTTTGGATCTACTGGTTTCAACGGATTACCGTCTTTATCCTTAGGTGTGTATCCTGGCACATATGGTACTACTTCTGTTGGTTGTCCTGGTTTTGTTGGATCTGTTGGATCATTTGGATACTTGATTGGATTTGTTGGTTGTCCTGGGATGTTTGGTACCCATGATCCAAGTGGTTTGTAAACATAAGTTACTGTTGAACCATCTTTACCAATCTTACCTTTCTCTTCTCCATCTACACGAACAAGAACATAACCCTTGATAACTTTTCCACTTGTAGCATACTCATCGCCTACTTTACCTTCTGTAGTCTCTGCAGGAAGAAGGTCTTTGCCTTTTTCATCTACATATTTAACTACTAGGTTAGCTTTGTTCGCTACGTAGTTGATTGGAGTGTCCTCACCTGGGTTAGTTGGAACATTTGGTACTTCATATCCTTTAGTTGGATCGTTTGGATCTACTGGTTTCAACGGATTACCGTCTTTATCCTTAGGTGTGTAACCTGGGACGTATGGTACTACTTCTGTTGGTTGTCCTGGTTTTGTTGGATCTGTTGGATCATTTGGATACTTGATTGGGTCTGTTGGTTGACCTGGAATGTTTGGTACCCATGAACCTAGTGGTTTGTAGGTTACTACTTCCTTGATATCTTCTGAATCACCGGTTACTTTTACCACCGCAACACTTGCTTTGTCAGCTAAGTATCCTTTAACTACTGGTGATTTAACTTCAGCTAAGTCTTGAGCTGGAGTCCAATCTCCGTATGTAACTTTTCCTGTAACTAAATTAACTTTCGCTTCACGTGTGAATTTAGCTTCTTGTGTTACTGTTTTTGGAGTGCCATCTTCGTTTAATACTGGAGTTCCATCTTCGTATACATATGTAATTGTACGTGTTACTGTTTTGTTTAGATCTTTTTCTTCCAAGCCAGCTGGGTATTTAGGTCCGTCTGGGTTGTTTGGATCCACTGGAGTTCCTGGAGTTTTCGGTTGATCTGGTGTAACTGGTACAACACGTTCCTTAAGAGTTACTTTGAACTCTTGATCAGTGTCTTTATCTTTATCGAACTTACCACCTTCTGGGTATGTATTAGAAACTAATTCATATCCTTTGTTTTCAAGTTCTTTGATCTTAGCTTTTACTTCAGCTTCTTTTGTAAGTGGTGTATCTGAGTCACCTTCTTCAGTAATAGCATCAACACCTGGAATTGGATTTCCTTTTTCATCTACGAAAGTCGTTTTAGCTTTTTGTGTATCCTTCACATAGTTGATTGGTGTATCTTGACTTGGATCTGTTGGAAGATTTGGTACTTCATATCCTTTAGTTGGATCGTTTGGATCTACTGGTTTCAACGGATTACCGTCTTTATCCTTAGGTGTGTATCCTGGCACATATGGTACTACTTCTGTTGGTTGTCCTGGTTTTGTTGGATCTGTTGGATCATTTGGATACTTGATTGGATTTGTTGGTTGTCCTGGGATGTTTGGTACCCATGATCCAAGTGGTTTGTAAACATAAGTTACTGTTGAACCATCTTTACCAATCTTACCTTTCTCTTCTCCATCTACACGAACAAGAACATAACCCTTGATAACTTTTCCACTTGTAGCATACTCATCGCCTACTTTACCTTCTGTAGTCTCTGCAGGAAGAAGGTCTTTGCCTTTTTCATCTACATATTTAACTACTAGGTTAGCTTTGTTCGCTACGTAGTTGATTGGAGTGTCCTCACCTGGGTTAGTTGGAACATTTGGTACTTCATATCCTTTAGTTGGATCGTTTGGATCTACTGGTTTCAACGGATTACCGTCTTTATCCTTAGGTGTGTAACCTGGGACGTATGGTACTACTTCTGTTGGTTGTCCTGGTTTTGTTGGATCTGTTGGATCATTTGGATACTTGATTGGGTCTGTTGGTTGACCTGGAATGTTTGGTACCCATGAACCTAGTGGTTTGTAGGTTACTACTTCCTTGATATCTTCTGAATCACCGGTTACTTTTACCACCGCAACACTTGCTTTGTCAGCTAAGTATCCTTTAACTACTGGTGATTTAACTTCAGCTAAGTCTTGAGCTGGAGTCCAATCTCCGTATGTAACTTTTCCTGTAACTAAATTAACTTTCGCTTCACGTGTGAATTTAGCTTCTTGTGTTACTGTTTTTGGAGTGCCATCTTCGTTTAATACTGGAGTTCCATCTTCGTATACATATGTAATTGTACGTGTTACTGTTTTGTTTAGATCTTTTTCTTCCAAGCCAGCTGGGTATTTAGGTCCGTCTGGGTTGTTTGGATCCACTGGAGTTCCTGGAGTTTTCGGTTGATCTGGTGTAACTGGTACAACACGTTCCTTAAGAGTTACTTTGAACTCTTGATCAGTGTCTTTATCTTTATCGAACTTACCACCTTCTGGGTATGTATTAGAAACTAATTCATATCCTTTGTTTTCAAGTTCTTTGATCTTAGCTTTTACTTCAGCTTCTTTTGTAAGTGGTGTATCTGAGTCACCTTCTTCAGTAATAGCATCAACACCTGGAATTGGATTTCCTTTTTCATCTACGAAAGTCGTTTTAGCTTTTTGTGTATCCTTCACATAGTTGATTGGTGTATCTTGACTTGGATCTGTTGGAAGATTTGGTACTTCATATCCTTTAGTTGGATCGTTTGGATCTACTGGTTTCAACGGATTACCGTCTTTATCCTTAGGTGTGTAACCTGGGACGTATGGTACTACTTCTGTTGGTTGTCCTGGTTTTGTTGGATCTGTTGGATCATTTGGATACTTGATTGGGTCTGTTGGTTGACCTGGAATGTTTGGTACCCATGAACCTAGTGGTTTGTAGGTTACTACTTCCTTGATATCTTCTGAATCACCGGTTACTTTTACCACCGCAACACTTGCTTTGTCAGCTAAGTATCCTTTAACTACTGGTGATTTAACTTCAGCTAAGTCTTGAGCTGGAGTCCAATCTCCGTATGTAACTTTTCCTGTAACTAAATTAACTTTCGCTTCACGTGTGAATTTAGCTTCTTGTGTTACTGTTTTTGGAGTGCCATCTTCGTTTAATACTGGAGTGCCATCTTCGTACACATAAGTAATTGTACGTGTAACAGTTTTGTTTAGATCTTTTTCTTCCAAGCCAGCTGGGTATTTAGGTCCATCTGGGTTGTTTGGATCAACAGGTGTCCCTGGTGTTTTTGGTTGATCTGGTGTTACTGGTACAACACGTTCTTTAAGTGTTACTGTGTACTCTTGGTCTGTATCAACATCTTTATCAAAGACGCCTCCTGTTGGATACGTATTAGAAACTAGTTCATATCCTTTGTTTTCAGCTTCTTTGATTCGATCAGCGATCTCTTCAGCCTTAGTAAGTTCGTCTCCACCTCTTCCAGTTTCAGAGATTGGTGTGTTACCTTCTACTTGCTTAACGTTACCATCTTTGTCTTGGTAAACAAAGGTCGTTTTCGCTTTTTGGATTGGTGTGTAAGTAACGATAACTTCATAGTCATCATCCGTTGCAGTTGTAGCCTGTGCAGGAACTTTTTCTACACTTGCAATGTAACCTTCTTTTTGAGGGACTGTTACTTCTGGCAGATTTGTATCTCCGTTACCTACCCAGTTAACGTAAATAGGCTTATCATTAGAGTCAACTGCAGCTTTACCATCAGAATTCAATTTGACAGTACCTGTGTAACTTACTGTCTGTTTAGTTGGTTCAAATACTTGTTGTCCTGCAAGATTTTTAACATCGTCTGCATACACATACTTAATTGTACGATTGACTTCTTCAGCCTTAGTTTTCTTAACGTATGAATAAATAACATTATTAACATAAGCATTAGGATTCAAACCTGCAGCATTAATTTCATCTGCAGTATAAATATCACGAATTCGTTTATCACTAACATTAATAGTTCCTGCAGGACCTTTTGGAGGAATTTCAGCTAATATATAATCAGCCCCATCAATAGGTTTAACCAAATCTGGAATTTGATTCGTAACATCATATTTTTTACCTAGAATATTTTTAGTTTCATATGTACCATCTTCCTTAAGAGGTGCATATCCATTATATTCTGTCGGTATGTATCCAATAATTTTACCAGTTTCTAAATCTTTTAAAGTTAAAGTAACTGCCCCGGTTTCAACAGTGGTTGAACCATTCGGTATAACACTAACTTCCCAACCATTGTTAACTTTAGTAGCAATTTCTTCTGTTTGACCATTTAATGGAGTCCCACCTGTAACTGATAAAGTTGCGCTAGTTTTGTCATTACCAACTGTACTTCCCTTAGCAACTCGCCCTAATTCATCATATTTTATTTTTGAAAAATCATCTGAGAAGGTACGAGGTGTTAATACTTTTTCAATCCCTAGCTTATCTAAAGCCATAGAGACAGTTGAACCCTCTTGAATAACACCATCAATGACTTCTAGTTCCAATCGAGTTGGTGATTTCAATGTAGCTTTTAATGTAAAGCTTGTATCTCGACCATCTTGGAGAATCCAAACATTATTTTTATTAGCTTGAACATTTGACCAACGGTTAGATGGCCTATATGTCACTTCTGAACTCTTAATAGAATTCTTTCCATTTCCTAATTCACGGAAATAAGTGAACTCATCACTTGGTAAATCAATTGTAAATTTAGATCCTTTGCCGTAGCGAACATCAGTATCTGTATTAATAACTACAGCATCATTCTTTTTCACAAGTGAAGAACCATTATAGTTAACACCATTGTCAGTTAACAAAGAGACACTAGTCGACTGTTTCTGAACACTCGGCTTAGTTGCTTTATGTGTATAAGTATGTTCCAGAACTTTTTGGCCATCTACCTTAATCTCTGCAGTGTATTCTGTATCCTTAGAAATTTGAGGAGCATAATATCCACTACCTGTTAAATTTTCAACAGAATATGTTGTAACCGGATAATTACTAGCTTTTTCGTTCCATTCTATTGTATAAGTAATAGTTCCTACTTCATTGGGAATAGCTGGTTGCTCTGCAAGGCGTTCTTCATAAGTCATTCCATCTTTCATACGCTGAGCCCAATATGGACTTGTTGTACCTTTGTTACCTGTAGAATTACTTTGGGCAGCAGATTTCACCACACCTATCGTTGTACCATCTGCGGCTTTTATTGGTGTTCCTGCCTTGAATGCATCACCAAATCCTGCCAAATTCTTTAATTCAATTTTAGTAGTATCACCCTTTTGAGTTCTAGACGTGTCAAATGAAATTTCTATTCCCCATGCCGTTGGTGCTGAATTATCAGCATTCATAGTAATATAAGCGTTTTGAACGTTTACTACAGCTTTTCCTTCTTTTATAAGAGCTTTACCAGTATGAGTTTCCGCCAATCTTGCTTCAACTTTACCTGCATGGCCTGCACGTTTCATTTCCGTATAAACTGCTTCAATGGCAGCAGAAAGACGATTCACTTGAGCTACCATTTGGTCTTTAGAAGCATCAGATGAAAGCAAATCGTTAGACTTCGCTGCTTCAAGTTTAACTGCCTCGATTGTAACCGCAAGTTCTTTTTTAGCCGCTTCATCTTTGACTTCTTTATCTGAGAAGTTTGAAGCTACTTTGGCCATAACTTCAGCTTCAGAAGTCAATTGAGTAAGAACTGTCTTCACTTCATCTTGTGCTTTTTCTGTTGTATCTTTTTCAGATGTTTCTTTGTTAGTTTTTTCTTTATCTGCTTCTTTTTTGTCAGCTTGCTCTTTATCAGATTTTTCTGTTGCAGCTTTATCGGCAACTTCTTTTTCTGCTACAGGTTTAGCTTCAGTTTTAGCTTCTTCTTTAACTTCAGGTTTTTCATCTGCTTTTACAGCATCAATCTTTAATTCTGGAAGTTCTTCAACAACGGGTGTTGTTGAACCAGAATCAGATTTCTGTTTATCAGAATTTGTAACTTCTGGAGTTTTTGCAGAAGCAGTACTTGTTTCATCAGCTTTAACAGCGTTTGCTCCTAAAAGAAGAGCAGTTCCCAATAGAACACTAGCAGCACCAAAGCTATACTTACGAATAGAAAAGCGCTGAGCTCTTCTGCCGTGATATTTTTCCATTCTTGAATACATAGTTTCTCCTTTTTTTAAAATATATGTTAATTGCGGAACTACACCCAAGTATTTAGACAACACCTCCATTTCCAGCTTAATTTATACATTAAAGCAGCTACACTTAGGTACTTAATCCCTAATTTACATTATAACATTATTTCAACTAAACTGTCTACGTTTATGTACAAAATATGAGGATTTTTCTATATATATATATATATATATATATATATATATCAATCGATGTTTTATGTAATTTCATCATAAAAAATAAAAGGCCAATTTGACCTTTTACTTTTATATATTTATTTACGGTTTGATACGGTGCAACATACGTGGGAATGGGATAGCTTCACGGATGTGTTTTGTTCCTGCTGCAAAGGTTACCATACGTTCGATACCGATACCAAATCCTCCGTGTGGAACTGTACCGTATTTACGAAGGTCAAGGTAGAATTCATACTCAGTACGATCCATGCCAAGTTCATCCATTTTTGCGACAAGGGCATCGTAGTCTTCCTCACGCATAGAACCACCGATGATTTCTCCATAGCCTTCTGGAGCAAGCAAGTCTGCACAAAGCACGCGCTCTGGATTTCCAGGAACTGGTTTCATGTAAAATGCCTTGATGGCTGCTGGATAGTTCATGACAAATGTTGGCACACCAAAGTGGTTTGAAATCCAAGTTTCGTGTGGTGAACCAAAGTCATCACCATGCTCAAGATGTTCGTAGTCAGCGTCTTCATCATTTTCATGTTCTTGCAAGAGGTCAATGGCTTGATCGTAAGTGATACGTTTGAATGGCTCTGAAATGTAGCGTTTCAAGAGTTCTGTATCACGTTCCAATGTTTCCAGGGCTTGAGGAGCACGGTCAAGAACACCTTGAAGAAGAGCTTTTACATAAGCTTCTTGCAAGTCAAGTGACTCATCGTGTGTCAAGTAGGAGTACTCTGCGTCCATCATCCAGAACTCAGTTAAGTGACGACGTGTTTTTGATTTTTCAGCACGGAATACTGGACCAAAGTCAAAGACACGACCAAGAGCCATCGCACCTGCCTCCAAGTAAAGCTGACCTGATTGACTCAAGTAAGCTGGCGTTCCAAAGTAGTCAGTTTCAAAGAGTTCTGTTGAATCTTCCGCCGCATTTCCTGAAAGGATTGGGCTATCAAACTTCATGAAGCCGTTCTTGTCGAAGAACTCATAAGTTGCATAGATAATAGCGTTACGAATTTGCATCACCGCTACTTGCTTACGAGAACGGAGCCACAAGTGACGGTTGTCCATCAAGAAGTCTGTTCCGTGTTCTTTTGGTGTGATTGGGTAGTCTTGAGATTCACCGATCACTTCGATGTCTGTAATGTCCAACTCATAGCCAAACTTAGAACGTTCGTCTTCTTTGACAATACCTGTCACATAAACAGAAGTTTCTTGGCTCAAGCGTTTGATGACATCAAACTTCTCAAGCCCCACTTCTTCACCAAATTTTTCTACAAAGTTTGGTTTAAAGGCCACACCTTGGAAGAAGGCTGTTCCATCGCGCAATTGCAAGAAGGCGATTTTTCCTTTTCCTGATTTGTTGGCAACCCAAGCACCAATCGTCACTTCTTGACCAACATAGTCTTTTACATCAATAATCGTTACACGTTTTGTCATTATTTTTCCTTTTCTTTTTCTTTTATTTTTCCATAAATTCTTTCAAGCGTTTAACTGCTTCTTTAAGCGTGTCTAGGTCTGTCGCATAGCTGAGACGCACATTTTCTGGTGCTCCAAAGCCTGCTCCTGTTATGAGTGCCAAACCAACTTCCTCAAGAATAGCTGTTGTAAAGTCAGTCACATCCGTATAACCTTTCATCTCCATAGCTTTTTTGACATTTGGAAAGAGATAGAAGGCTCCTTGTGGCTTAACGACTTCAAAACCAGGGACCTCACATAATAGCGGATAAATGGTATTGAGACGCTCCTCAAAAGCTTTACGCATGGTATCAACAGAATCCTGTGGTCCTGTTAAGGCTTCGATAGCCGCATATTGAGAAACAGATGTCAAATTTGAAGTTGTTTGTCCCGTCAATTTACTCATAGCTGCAATGATTTCAGAATCACCTACCGCATAACCAACTCGCCAACCCGTCATGGCATAGGCCTTAGATACACCGTTGATAACAATGGTTTGCTTACGAATTGCTTCTGATAGACTTGAGATTGGAACAAATTCATTTCCATTATAAACAAGGCGACCGTATATATCATCTGCTAAAATCAGAATGTCATGCTCAACTGCCCAATTTCCGATAGCTAGTAATTCTTCACGAGTATAAATCATACCTGTCGGATTAGATGGTGAATTGAGAACCAAAACCTTTGTCTTATCTGTCCTAACTAGTTCTAGTTGATCCACTGTGACTTTAAAATCATTGTCTTCTTTAGCTTGAACAAAGACTGGAATCCCTTCTGCCATCTTGACCTGATCTCCATAACTAACCCAGTATGGAGTTGGAATAATAACCTCATCTAAAGGATTAATTACAGCCATAAAGAAAGTATAGAGGGAGAACTTGGCACCTGTAGCAAAGGTAACCTCGTTACTTGCGACAGAATAGCCATAGTAGCGCTCGAAGTAGGTATTCACCGCAGCTTTTAATTCTGGTAGACCTGAAGCTACTGTATAGAAGGAAGCCTGTCCTTCTCGAATAGCTTTAACTGCTGCATCCTGAATATTTTCAGGAGTGTGAAAATCTGGTTGTCCCAAGGTCAAGAAAAGGACATCCTTACCTTGAGCTTTTAATTTTTTTGCTCTCGCATCACTAGCTAAAGTGACACTTTCTTCCATTTCTAAAACACGGTTGGATAGTTTCATAGGCCCTCCTTATTGACCAATGCTCCTGTTTCAAAATCTACTAGATAAAAATCAGAGCCTGACTTGACTTCCCAGATTGGCTTGTCTTGATAACGGCCAAAGGTAATCTTGTCAATCTCGCCAGCTCCTTTTTCCTTAGAAAGAGCTTCTGCTTTTTCTTGTGAAATACCCTGATTTAGCTGATAAACGTAAATCTTATGGTCATCTTTCCCAATCAGGACAGCAAGCGTTTCTTGCTGTTTATTACGTCCAAGAACGCTGTAGTAAGATTCCAAGCCATTGTATAAATCAACCTGATCAACCTGCTCTAATCCTGCATACTGCTGAGCTAATTTTTCTCCTTCACTTTTAGCTGTTTGATAGGGTTTCATGCCGAGAGAAACCAGATACAGAAAGGAAGCACTGATAACCACAAACAAAATCGTCATCCCTAGACCATACTGCCACAGTAGATTATTTTTTGCTTTATTTTGTCTTTTTTTCACTCGTCTATTTTACCATCTATTGGGCTTTATTACAAGTGAATGCAAGAACAATCGCACTTTATTTCTTCCTTCAAAGCAAACCAGAATCCAAAAAACAGTTCTTACTTTTCCAGTCGCAAGTGACTAGAGTTTCAGTAATTTTATAATTTTCAAATAAAGTCTGAGCAGATTTCTTGCAAGTTGTTTTGGATTGTTGTAATATATTTCATAACAACGAGAGAGTTCTCGGAAATTTAAGAAAAAGGAGACATATCATGTCTAAAAAAGTATTATTTATCGTCGGATCACTACGCCAAGGTTCTTTCAACCACCAAATGGCCCTCGAAGCTGAGAAAGCACTTGCTGGTAAAGCAGAAGTTAGTTACCTCGATTATTCAGCCCTTCCCCTCTTTAGCCAAGATCTTGAAGTACCAACTCATCCAGCTGTAGCTGCTGCTCGTGAAGCGGTTCTCGCTGCGGATGCTATCTGGATCTTCTCTCCAGTCTACAACTTCTCTATACCTGGAACAGTGAAGAACTTGCTCGACTGGCTATCTCGTGCCCTTGACTTGTCTGATACACGCGGCGCTTCTGCCCTTCAAGACAAGTTTGTCACCGTATCATCTGTAGCCAATGCAGGTCACGATCAACTTTTCGCAATCTACAAAGACCTCTTGCCATTTATCCGTACACAAGTCGTTGGTGATTTCACTGCTGCACGTGTCAATGACTCTGCTTGGGCAGATGGAAAATTGGTTCTCGAAGAATCAGTCCTAAACTCACTTGAGAAACAAGCTCAAGACTTGGTCGCAGCAATTCAGTAAAAAATAGATAGTTTAAAAAGTCTTTAATATCAAAATGAGCAACTTTAAATTAAAAGTTGCTCATTTTTTTGTGCTATCTAACACTATCCTATTAGTTAAATCAGTATTGACATTTTTTTAATTTAACGATGTCTTCTAGCATGACCACGAGTTCCTGGTCCAGTTCTGATTGGTTTAACTTGTTTACCTGGACGTGAAGGAACGTGGTGTACTGGTCCATGATGAGGTCTCGTTAAATGCGGTTTAGGCTGAACACTTGGTTTTGGATGACTAACAATTACATTTGGTTTTGTAACAACTCCGACCACATGAGTATGGCTCGTATTTCCTGTATGAATGACACTTGTCACCTCTGAATGAGTTTCGGTTTCATTTGTTGTGATAGTGACAATCGGTGTTGTTGGACCCGCTGTTGCTGCATTTGAGGTAACAGTGGTTGTCGTTGTAGTTGTAGTCGTAGCCGCTCCACCAGGAACAGGTTTTGTCTCTGTTTTCTTATTAACAGATGTTTGTGAAGAAAAATCTGTTGGTTTAATTGAAGCCAAGGCTTCAGCTGGAGTTAAGCTAGGTTTTGAATCAGTAGTCGCTACCGGTTTTGGTTGAACTACAGGTGTTGGTGTAGCTGGAGTAGATACTGCCGGTTTAACCGGTGTTACCGGTGCTGGTGCTGCTGGTTTGACCGGTATCACTGGTTTTGGTTGAACTACAGGCGCTGGCTTAACCGGAGTTGACACTGCTGGTTTAACCGGTGTTACTGGTTTGACCGGTACAACGGGTTTTGCAACAATTGGTGATGATGCAACAACTGGATTCGGAACAGTCAAAACTGGTTTGATAGAAATTCCATTACCTAGACTAGAAGGAGTTGCTACAATAGTTGTTACTCCTTGTGGAGTGACATTTGGTTTATGAACAGTCGTATCCACTGACGCTACTGGTTTATCATCAATTCTTGTGATTTTCCAATTATCATAAATAATTACACCAGTAACGAGGTTAACTCTCGCCACTCTTTCAAAAACTACAGATCGAACTACATCTTTGAAAGCTTGTTTACCATCTTTTTGATATTTGTAGTGAATCGTCTGCTTGGTCATTTTTCTCAGTGTATCTAAGTTTTCAACCGATTTAGGCCAAACAGGTGTCAATGCATCTCCTGCCACCAATGGATTTCCAGCAATTGGTTTAGAATCATCTGCTGTGACAGTAACAACTTTTTCGATTAATTGAACTGAGAATACTTGATCAGTTTGTTTTTCACTGTCAAAGCGTTTATCATTAGCATTTGCAAAACCATCATGTACTAATTCATATCCTTGTTTTAGGTATTGATTAATACGATTTTTTGAATTATAAGCAATTGTTTCACCTGGAAGACCAACAACACTGTCCACATTTCCTAAAACTTTAGGACTTGTTTCTGTTTGATTAAGGTATTTAACATGCGCCTTTTGTTGAGCAACATAATCATAAACAACATGGATATCAGCCTGTGTCAAATGTCCCTTACTATTAGCAGGTGTTTGTGACAAGACATATACTACACCATCTTTTTCGAAACGTTCAGGAACTTTAGCAGTCACATCATAGTTATTTCCCAACAAGTTAATGAGATTTGAACTCTTATCATGTGGTGTATTGAATGTTTCTAAAATAGCTTGACTTGTTTTATCACGATACTGAATATCAACTTTACCAAATTTAGCTTCTTCGTACACAGCTACCACGTTGGCTTGAGCTCGTGTAATCGTACCAGATGTCTTCGTATTGCTATAGAAACGATCATTCTGTGCATACTCTTTGAAGACATAATATTTACCATTTGGTGAATGCAATAAATAAGGTGCTGTGATAGATGTTGTTTGAATTCCTTTGTTTTCTTGAACTTCTGTCTCAGTTGTATTTCTCTCCAAAGTAGCTACATAGCTAGTATCAATTTTGGTAGATGGTCTTACAGTAGTGAATTTGTCTTGAAGGATACCTCCATTTTCCACCGCTGCAATGGCAGGAAGAAGCATTTTCCCTTGAGTATCAACGAAGCGAACAGCTACATCTCCATATACAAGGCGTCCATCTGTTCTAACCATATCTGGGTTAGCAATTTTCCAGTCAGAATCAGCAGCTTGTTCGTATTGGTCTGTAAGATTTTTACCTTTGGCATCAACCACTGTCAATGTCCCTGGAACATTCGATTTAAAACCATTTCTAGCTTCATTCAGATAATTAACTGTGTGACTTGTCGGAACACGATCAACTCCAAAATCTTTTGTACGTAATACATAAGTTCTTCCAGCCAACATCTTTCCAGATACCAATTCAAAGGTTAATTCATTATCTGCTGCCTTAAGAATCTTGAATTTGGCATGTTGACCAGGCTCTTCACGAGGTGCTTCCAAGATAACATTATGGCGATTTACCCTTGTTCTTGATGTATCAGGGCTAGTATTTATCATTTCGACATTGTGGGCACCACGCTCAATAAATTCACCAACAGTAGCAAACTTATTGAATTCTGTATCATTGATACGAACAGTGAAACGGGTTCCTGCACTAAAGTTTGACTTCCATGTTCCGATACGAAGAGTGCTGTTATATGTTTTGATACTGCCATCATCATCCAACATAACATCACCTGTGAAGTTAGCTGTAGCTGGTGTATCATAAACTTTAGGTGCTCCTATATCTGTTTTAATCACAGTGTAATTCTTAGTGACTACATTTTGACCATTAACTGAAATCACACCAGTTACAGACTTATCCACGTTCACTCGAGGATAACGAATTCCACCTCTGTATTGAAGTTCAAAAGTAACATCATCTAGGCGTTCAATTTCATCAGTGAATCTGTAAGTTGCTTCAATATGACTTCCTTTGTCAACTAAATCCCATGATTCTTTTGTGTCCAGAGCAACGTCACGATCTCCACGTGAAGCCCAATATGAAAGGCTTCCAGCTTTGGCATTATCATTTTTCTGAACCAGACTCACTCGTTCTGCAAAAACTTTACCTTCAGCAACCAATTTTTGAGGAAGATTATTATCTTGTGGCAATTCCTTCAAACCAATTGTAAAGATATCCCCCTTATGATAGGCACCATTTTTAAATTTTAATTGGAAGCGATAATCAGCAATACCTGTTGAAGTTACACGGTCTGCCATATCAATTGTACCACTGGCAATAATATTTCCATTATCGATAGCTACATCTTGTGTTTGAGTCGGCGATAGACTAGCGCTAATTTTCTTGCCATATCCTGCACGTTGTAACTCAGTATACACTGTTTCGATAGCTGAATACAGTTGATTTAATTGAGTCTTAAGATTTTCTGCACTAACAGATGAATCTTTCAACAAGGCTTTTGATTGTGAAATCTGAATGGTAGCTGCCTTAACAGCTTCTTGAACCAGGGCTTTTTCTTCAGCTTTACGTTCTGCTTCCTGAGAATAACGTAAAGCGACTTGATTTAAAACTTCTGCTTCTGATACAACCTGATCAAGAGTAGTTTTTTCGACTGATTTTTCTTCTTTTACCTTTTCACTTGAAGCAGGTGAAGTAGTTTTTTCTTCACTAGGCTTAATTTCTTTAGAAGTGAATTCTTTTGAGTCAGAATTTTTTGTCTCAGCTGCTACTTTAGATTCTGCTTCCTTATTTAGAAGGGCATTGACATCTAATTCTTCTTTTTCCAAAACTGGAGCTTGAAGAGCGAAAGGCAATTCTGCTATTTTTTCCTCTGAATGTTTTTGCTTGGTCACATCTGATTTTTTAGAGACTTTTTGTTCTTCTTTTTCAGTTCGATGTGAATCTACTTTTTGTTCGTCTGCACTCACATTTGAATAAGTACCAAAAACCATCAAGGCAGCTACAGCAACAGATACTGCACCAAAACTTGATTTTCTAATGGAATACTTGTTTACCTTATTCATTTGATTCCGTTTTACTCTTGAATACATATATTTTCTCTCTAACTTTTTATGATAAAAAAGGGAGTGGAATTGATGCTGTATTGACATACATTCTCACTCCCTAAAACACTACACTTCCAATATTTTGTTGTCTAGAGTTTTGTTTTGATTTTATTCATCTCGTTTTGATTTTCCAACTAAACTGAATCCAGCAAATAGGCCAAGTACTCCTAGAACTTGAGCCATACCAGAAGAGTGACCCGCAGTTTTTGGAAGTTCTTTTTCCTCCTCTTTTGGAGCTGGGGTAGAGGTTGGAACTGCTGATGGCACTTTTGGAGCTGGGGTAGAGGTTGGAACTGGAGTTGGCGTAACTTGTGGAGTTGGGGTTGGAGTCGGAATTGGAGTTGGGGTAACTTGTGGAATTGGTTGAACATTTCTATAAGTTACAGTTACAACTTGATTATCCGTTTCTGCTGTAATTCCTTGAACCGAATCTACTTTAGCAAGATCAGGTTTGTATCCTGCAATGGTTGGAGACACCACTTCTTCAAAACTTGTCACTCCATCTTTAGAAACCCAAGATGTACTTGTAGTCTTACCTGTTACATTATCGATACTCAGCATACGTGAAAAGCTTACTTGTTCATGATGATCTTCACTTGCTTTTGTACCATCTGCAAATACATAATGAATCGTTCTTTCCACAACTTTTGGAGCATCTTTTTTAACAGTGATTTTATGTTTCAATAGAACTGTATATTCTTGAACTTTTGTTTCATCTGTATCAAAAGTTGCATCTGCAGGGAAACCATCTTCCTGTAATAAGTACCCTTTTTCAAGCAACGATTTCAAAACAGTTTCTGTCGTATAGGCAATCTTTTCTCCTGATTTACCAGTAATATTGTCTGTATGAACGACTTCATTCTTGTTATCAACATCTATGTAACGAACAACTGCAACTTGTTCTGTCTTGACGTAAGTTACCTTTGTATCTTCACCTGGATTTTCAGGTGTAACACTTGTACGCTCTGGTTTGTAGCCTACAATTTCAGGTACTGCTGTTTCTCCAGCTTTACGAGGATCATTTGCATCATTCATGTATTGTGGTTGAGGAGCATTTACAATTACATTTCCAGAAGCATCTACTGGAATGATTTTACCCAAAACTTTATATGTAACTGTATCAGTTGCTTTTGGTAAATCTGGCGTAACTGTCTTGCCACCAGCTTCTGCTTTATTAGCGAAATACCCTGTCACAACTGGTACTTTAACTGTTCCATAGGTATGGTCCTTATTTTCCCAAGTTGTTTCTTTAGTCGCTTCATTATATGATCCCTTGAAGACAAAATCATTTTGCACATTATCTTTAGGAGTTGCAGAACCTGCCCCAGTAAAGCTTACAGTTTGCTCTGTTTCCTTAGATACTGAATCAATAATTTCGTTATATGTTACAAAGGTATCTTTTCCGATGCGATCAGGATCAGATTCATCATTTGGTTCGATTGTCTTGTCAACAATATTATATCCCCAAACAGTTGGTTGCGTATTATTTAATACATGGAATTTTGGAGCCTCAGGAATTTTTGTTTCCGCTGCTTTTGTTGCATCGTTTGGATCATTATCATAGTACTTATAGAGAGCATCTTCAATGTTTTGTACAACCTCTCCTTGTTCATTGATATATTGTCCTTTATTATTGACTGCTACAATACGTCCCATTTCTTTCAAGTCAACATTAACTTCGGTATCTTGAGGAGAATCTGGATTAACCTCCATTGTTCCTACTTTATTTACCGTAGCATAGAACTTTGGTGTAATAGGAGTTCGTACAGCTTTGAACACTGCATTCACGGATGAATCTGCTTCTGAATTAGTCGAACTATCTGGTTCTGCAACAGTAGCACGTTTACCTCTTGATGAACGGAGTACAGAATGCTCACCATTTTCTGTCACAGTTAAACCTACTGGAGACTCTTGAGAATTATTAACTTGTGGAGCTAAAGCTAGTCTTACACTAGATGATCTTACAACCCTTGTTACACTGTTATTTGCTACTGTAGGAGTTGTAGCTGATGGTTGAGATGCTACTGGAGCCACAACATCTTGGTTCTTAATACCAGTAATCTTCCATGGTTCATAATTGATATCACCAGAAACCAAATTCACAAGAGCATTTCGTTCATAACTGATATGTTGATCAATAGTTCCATATGCAGCTTTTCCATTTTTAGAGTAACGGAAGTTAATACGACGGCTTATTGTTTGAGTCAATTTCTCCATTCTCTCGACAGTACGTGGCCAATTTGGTGTATTTGGTTGTCCTGGATTGACTGGGGTGTTTGGTTGTGGTTTAGGATCTTTCGGTGTTACACGTTCAACACGTTCTGAAAGGGTTACAGTGTAGACTTGGTCACGTGCTGTATCGTAGTCATAAACCTTCGCACCACCTGATGTGAATTCATCGCTAACAAGTTTATAGCCTTGTTTCTTGAATTCTGTGATTTGACTTGTTGTGCTGTAGGCAATGGCTTCACCTGACTTACCTGTCACTTCATCTGTTGTGAGAACGCGGTTACCGTTAGTGCTTACATAACGGATAACAGCTTTTTGAGCATCCTTACGATAAGTAACTGTTTCAACACGGTCTTGGTCTTTAGCCTTCACTCCACTTACAGCTGGAATTTCTGATTTATCCGCTGTGTAACCGGCGATGGTTGGTGATACCACTTTATCAAACGTATCATCATTGGTTGTCCAGTCTTGGAAGTCGATATGACCTGTTACCAAGTTGACATTGCTCCAACGTTTGAAGTTCAGTGTTTCAACTACATCATCCTTAGCCTTACTTCCATCTTCGTAAACGTAATGGATGGTACGGCTAACACTTTCCTTGTTGTCCAAGTTTTCAACTGTTCCTGGCCAACGTGGGCTATCTGGTTGTCCTGGATTGACTGGGGTGTTTGGTTGTGGAGTTGGGTTATCTGGGTTAACCGGTTCAACACGCTCTGAAAGGGTTACAGTGTAGACTTGGTCACGTGCTGTATCGTAGTCATAAACCTTCGCACCACCCGCTGTGAATTCATCGCTAACAAGCTTATAGCCTTGTTTCTTGAATTCTGTGATTTGACTTGTTGTGCTGTAGGCAATGGCTTCACCTGACTTACCTGTCACTTCATCTGTTGTGAGAACACGGTTACCGTTAGTGCTTACATAACGGATAATAGCTTTTTGAGCATCCTTACGGTAAGTAACTGTTTCAACACGGTCTTGGTCTTTCGCTTGAACTCCACTTACAGCTGGGATTTCTGATTTATCCGCTGTGTAACCTGCGATGGTTGGAGAGACCACTTTATCAAACGTATCATCATTAGTTGTCCAGTCTTGGAAGTCAATATGACCTGTTACCAAGTTGACATTGCTCCAACGTTTGAAGTTCAGTGTTTCAACCACATCATCCTTAGCTTTACTTCCATCTTCGTAAACATAATGGATGGTACGGCTAACACTTTCCTTGTTATCCAAGTTTTCAACGGTTCCTGGCCAACGTGGGCTATCTGGTTGTCCTGGATTGACTGGGGTGTTTGGTTGTGGAGTTGGGTTATCTGGGTTAACCGGTTCGACACGTTCTGAAAGGGTTACAGTGTAGACTTGGTCACGTGCTGTATCGTAGTCATAAACCTTCGTACCACCTGCTGTGAATTCATCGCTAACAAGCTTGTAACCTTGTTTCTTGAATTCATTGATTTGACTTGTTGTGCTGTAGGCAATGGCTTCACCTGACTTACCTGTCACTTCATCTGTTGTGAGAACACGGTTACCGTTAGTGCTTACATAACGGATAATAGCTTTTTGAGCATCCTTACGGTAAGTAACTGTTTCAACACGGTCTTGGTCTTTCGCTTGAACTCCACTTACAGCTGGGATTTCTGATTTATCCGCTGTGTAACCTGCGATGGTTGGAGAGACCACTTTATCAAACGTATCATCATTAGTTGTCCAGTCTTGGAAGTCAATATGACCTGTTACCAAGTTGACATTGCTCCAACGTTTGAAGTTCAGTGTTTCAACCACATCATCCTTAGCTTTACTTCCATCTTCGTAAACATAATGGATGGTACGGCTAACACTTTCCTTGTTATCCAAGTTTTCAACGGTTCCTGGCCAACGTGGGCTATCTGGTTGTCCTGGATTAACTGGTGTGTTTGGTTGTGGAGTTGGGTTATCTGGGTTAACTGGTTCAACACGCTCTGAAAGGGTTACAGTGTAGACTTGGTCACGTGCTGTATCGTAGTCATAAACCTTCGCACCACCCGCTGTGAATTCATCGCTAACAAGCTTATAGCCTTGTTTCTTGAATTCATTAATTTGACTTGTTGTGCTGTAGGCAATGGCTTCACCTGACTTACCTGTCACTTCATCTGTTGTGAGAACGCGGTTACCGTTAGTGCTTACATAACGGATAACAGCTTTTTGAGCATCCTTACGATAAGTAACTGTTTCAACACGGTCTTGGTCTTTCGCTTGAACTCCACTTACAGCTGGGATTTCTGATTTATCCGCTGTGTAACCTGCGATGGTTGGAGAGACCACTTTATCAAACGTATCATCATTAGTTGTCCAGTCTTGGAAGTCAATATGACCTGTTACCAAGTTGACATTGCTCCAACGTTTGAAGTTCAGTGTTTCAACCACATCATCCTTAGCTTTACTTCCATCTTCGTAAACATAATGGATGGTACGGCTAACACTTTCCTTGTTATCCAAGTTTTCAACGGTTCCTGGCCAACGTGGGCTATCTGGTTGTCCTGGATTAACTGGGGTGTTTGGTTGTGGAGTTGGGTTATCTGGGTTAACCGGTTCGACACGTTCTGAAAGGGTTACAGTGTAGACTTGGTCACGTGCTGTATCGTAGTCATAAACCTTCGTACCACCTGCTGTGAATTCATCGCTAACAAGCTTGTAACCTTGTTTCTTGAATTCATTGATTTGACTTGTTGTGCTGTAGGCAATGGCCTCACCTGACTTACCTGTCACTTCATCTGTTGTGAGAACACGGTTACCGTTAGTGCTTACATAACGGATAACAGCTTTTTGGGCATCCTTACGGTAAGTAACTGTTTCAACACGGTCTTGGTCTTTAGCCTTCACTCCACTTACAGCTGGAATTTCTGATTTATCCGCTGTGTAACCGGCGATGCTTGGAGATACCACTTTATCAAACGTATCATCATTAGTTGCCCAGTCTTGGAAGAAAATTTGACCAGTCACTAAGTTAATACGACTCCAACGTTTGAAGTTCAGTGTTTCAACTACATCATCCTTAGCCTTACTTCCATCTTCGTAAACGTAATGGATGGTACGGCTAACACTTTCCTTGTTGTCCAAGTTTTCAACTGTTCCTGGCCAACGTGGGCTATCTGGTTGTCCTGGATTAACTGGTGTGTTTGGTTGTGGAGTTGGGTTATCTGGGTTAACTGGTTCAACACGCTCTGAAAGGGTTACAGTGTAGACTTGGTCACGTGCTGTATCGTAGTCATAAACCTTCGCACCACCCGCTGTGAATTCATCGCTAACAAGCTTATAGCCTTGTTTCTTGAATTCTGTGATTTGACTTGTTGTGCTGTAGGCAATGGCTTCACCTGACTTACCTGTCACTTCATCTGTTGTGAGAACACGGTTACCGTTAGTGCTTACATAACGGATAATAGCTTTTTGAGCATCCTTACGGTAAGTAACTGTTTCAACACGGTCTTGGTCTTTCGCTTGAACTCCACTTACAGCTGGGATTTCTGATTTATCCGCTGTGTAACCTGCGATGGTTGGAGAGACCACTTTATCAAACGTATCATCATTAGTTGTCCAGTCTTGGAAGTCAATATGACCTGTTACCAAGTTGACATTGCTCCAACGTTTGAAGTTCAGTGTTTCAACCACATCATCCTTAGCTTTACTTCCATCTTCGTAAACATAATGGATGGTACGGCTAACACTTTCCTTGTTATCCAAGTTTTCAACGGTTCCTGGCCAACGTGGGCTATCTGGTTGTCCTGGATTAACTGGTGTGTTTGGTTGTGGAGTTGGGTTATCTGGGTTAACTGGTTCAACACGCTCTGAAAGGGTTACAGTGTAGACTTGGTCACGTGCTGTATCGTAGTCATAAACCTTCGCACCACCTGATGTGAATTCATCGCTAACAAGTTTATAGCCTTGTTTCTTGAATTCATTAATTTGACTTGTTGTGCTGTAGGCAATGGCTTCACCTGACTTACCTGTCACTTCATCTGTTGTGAGAACGCTGTTACCGTTAGTACTTACATAACGGATGATAGCTTTTTGAGCATCCTTACGGTAAGTAACTGTTTCAACACGGTCTTGGTCTTTCGCTTGAACTCCACTTACAGCTGGGATTTCTGATTTATCCGCTGTGTAACCTGCGATGGTTGGAGAGACCACTTTATCAAACGTATCATCATTAGTTGTCCAGTCTTGGAAGTCAATATGACCTGTTACCAAGTTGACATTGCTCCAACGTTTGAAGTTCAGTGTTTCAACCACATCATCCTTAGCTTTACTTCCATCTTCGTAAACATAATGGATGGTACGGCTAACACTTTCCTTGTTATCCAAGTTTTCAACGGTTCCTGGCCAACGTGGGCTATCTGGTTGTCCTGGATTAACTGGTGTGTTTGGTTGTGGAGTTGGGTTATCTGGGTTAACTGGTTCAACACGCTCTGAAAGGGTTACAGTGTAGACTTGGTCACGTGCTGTATCGTAGTCATAAACCTTCGCACCACCCGCTGTGAATTCATCGCTAACAAGCTTATAGCCTTGTTTCTTGAATTCATTAATTTGACTTGTTGTGCTGTAGGCAATGGCTTCACCTGACTTACCTGTCACTTCATCTGTTGTGAGAACGCGGTTACCGTTAGTGCTTACATAACGGATAACAGCTTTTTGAGCATCCTTACGATAAGTAACTGTTTCAACACGGTCTTGGTCTTTCGCTTGAACTCCACTTACAGCTGGGATTTCTGATTTATCCGCTGTGTAACCTGCGATGGTTGGAGAGACCACTTTATCAAACGTATCATCATTAGTTGTCCAGTCTTGGAAGTCAATATGACCTGTTACCAAGTTGACATTGCTCCAACGTTTGAAGTTCAGTGTTTCAACCACATCATCCTTAGCTTTACTTCCATCTTCGTAAACATAATGGATGGTACGGCTAACACTTTCCTTGTTATCCAAGTTTTCAACGGTTCCTGGCCAACGTGGGCTATCTGGTTGTCCTGGATTAACTGGGGTGTTTGGTTGTGGAGTTGGGTTATCTGGGTTAACCGGTTCGACACGTTCTGAAAGGGTTACAGTGTAGACTTGGTCACGTGCTGTATCGTAGTCATAAACCTTCGTACCACCTGCTGTGAATTCATCGCTAACAAGCTTGTAACCTTGTTTCTTGAATTCATTGATTTGACTTGTTGTGCTGTAGGCAATGGCCTCACCTGACTTACCTGTCACTTCATCTGTTGTGAGAACACGGTTACCGTTAGTGCTTACATAACGGATAACAGCTTTTTGGGCATCCTTACGGTAAGTAACTGTTTCAACACGGTCTTGGTCTTTAGCCTTCACTCCACTTACAGCTGGAATTTCTGATTTATCCGCTGTGTAACCGGCGATGCTTGGAGATACCACTTTATCAAACGTATCATCATTAGTTGCCCAGTCTTGGAAGAAAATTTGACCAGTCACTAAGTTAATACGACTCCAACGTTTGAAGTTCAGTGTTTCAACTACATCATCCTTAGCCTTGCTTCCATCTTCGTAAACATAATGGATGGTACGGCTAACACTTTCCTTGTTATCCAAATCATGGACAGTAGCTGGCCAACGTGGGCTATCTGGTTGTCCTGGATTGACTGGGGTGTTTGGTTGTGGAGTTGGGTTATCTGGGTTAACTGGTTCAACACGTTCTGAAAGGGTTACAGTGTAGACTTGGTCACGTGCTGTATCATAGTCATAAACCTTCGCACCACCTGCTGTGAATTCATCGCTGACAAGCTTGTAACCTTGTTTCTTGAATTCATTAATTTGACTTGTTGTGCTGTAGGCAATGGCCTCACCTGACTTACCTGTCACTTCATCTGTTGTGAGAACACGGTTACCGTTAGTGCTTACATAACGGATAACAGCTTTTTGGGCATCCTTACGGTAAGTAACTGTTTCAACACGGTCTTGGTCTTTAGCCTTCACTCCACTTACAGCTGGAATTTCTGATTTATCCGCTGTGTAACCGGCGATGCTTGGAGATACCACTTTATCAAACGTATCATCATTGGTTGTCCAGTCTTGGAAGTCGATATGACCTGTTACCAAGTTGACATTGCTCCAACGTTTGAAGTTCAGTGTTTCAACTACATCATCCTTAGCCTTACTTCCATCTTCGTAAACGTAATGGATGGTACGGCTAACACTTTCCTTGTTGTCCAAGTTTTCAACTGTTCCTGGCCAACGTGGGCTATCTGGTTGTCCTGGATTGACTGGGGTGTTTGGTTGTGGAGTTGGGTTATCTGGGTTAACTGGTTCAACACGTTCTGAAAGGGTTACAGTGTAGACTTGGTCACGTGCTGTATCGTAGTCATAAACCTTCGCACCACCTGATGTGAATTCATCGCTAACAAGTTTATAGCCTTGTTTCTTGAATTCATTAATTTGACTTGTTGTGCTGTAGGCAATGGCTTCACCTGACTTACCTGTCACTTCATCTGTTGTGAGAACGCTGTTACCGTTAGTACTTACATAACGGATGATAGCTTTTTGATTTTCTTTTTCAATGACTACATTAGAATCTTTACCAACAGCATCTAAATCATTATCATCGTTTGGATCAATAGTTTTTGTTTCTGCATCATATCCGTGAATAGATTGGTTGTCACTAATTTTCCAACCAACTGGTGCTTGAGGAATTTCAGTAACATCTGCTCTTGTTGTGTCATTAAAATCGTTTCTATATTGTCGACGAATAGCATCTTCTTTATTCTCGACTACCTCACCATTTGCATTGATGTAATGTCCATCTTTGTCGACTAAATTGATATAACCTAAATCTTTATACCAAACATTAACAACTGTTTCATTTATATAGTCTGGGTTAACTGTTAACTCATCAACACTCTTGGCATCTGCGTAGAAACCTGGATTAACTGGTGTCATAACTTTCTTGAAGGTATAATCCAAATCTCCGATAGCACGTTTCCGACGACGTGAACTACCTTGTGCTGCATGAGCCTCAATAGCACTCTTTAATCTCAAGCTCGCTTCTTGATCTAACGGAATATTCCATCCGCCTTTTATATTTGCCTTTGCATCTTCAACTCGAAGTCCCTTTACAGGTTTTAAGGCAGTTTTATCTTTTTCTACTGACTCTTTATCTACTTCAGAAGTTTGTTCAGCTACTTTTGATTCTGCATTTTTCTTTTCGGCAGATTCAATTTTGTTCACTACTTCAGTTTTATCAGTAACTTTAGTCGTAGTCGCCCCTCTAAGTTCCAAAGCAATAACTGCAGCTTGAAGTTCAGACTCTGCTTGAGATAATTCTGATTCTGTCACCTTTGCTCTGTTTAGTAATACTTGAGCAGATTGAAGACTAGATTGAAGACGTTTCACACTTTCTTCAGTGTATAACTTAAGCTCCAATTTTTCAGCACGCGAAAGAGCTGTTAACAATTTTGACTTGTCAACAGCATCTTGCTGTGTTACTTCTTCTTTTTTATCTTTTGCCTCTTCAACTTTTTCTGCTGGCGCTTTAGCTTCATCAGATTTAGCTGGAGTTACTTCTACTGGGATGGCAACAGTTGGAGCTGCGTAGGTTGTTTCTTTTTTAGGTGTAGAAACTTCTGCTGGTTTAGTAGTTTCTTCTACCTTATCAACAGAAACACTATTAGTTGCTTCTGGATGTTGTTCCTTCGCTTGTACTGCTTGCGCATTAGCGGCAGTTCCCAAGACTAAGGCTGTCCCAAGCAAGACACTAGCCGCACCAAAGTGATACTTACGAATAGAGTATCGTTGTTGCATGCTATACCAGTCAAATGATTTCTTATGTGAATACTTCATTTTAAACTCCTAGATAGTATTTTATAATTCCTAATGTACAACTATTTGATATATAAATCAATATTATCCAAGTAATTACTATATCGTATTTCTGTCTATGAAAGCCCTTTATTATATTCTATTTTTTTTTGAATTATCAGAACGTTTTTTTGATTCTAGTTTTTTTGTTATATTAAAACAAAAATGTGATATAATAAATTAAGGAGGAAAATATATATATGCGTAACCTTTTATCTACGAAAGATCAGCGACAATTACGTTTAATGGAAACCCTAATTCAACATCGCGATTGGTTGAAATTACATGAACTTGCCGACAAGTTAGGATGTACTGAGCGAATCTTAAAAAGTGATTTAAATGAATTGCGTGCTGAATTTCCAACTATCGACATCCAATCTTCTGTTAACGGAATCATGATAGATTTAGAAGTTAACACTAGTGTAGAAGTTGTATATCAATATTTTCTAGCTCATTCTCAATCTTTTCAATTACTAGAGTATATGTTCTTCAATGAGGGGTTACCTATTTATCGAACGATAGAAAATCTTCACTCTAGTAATGCCAACCTCTATCGATTGGGCAGAAATATTACAAAAACTCTGTCAACTCAATTCCAAATTGAACTATCATTTACTCCATCCGAAATACGTGGCAATGAAATCGATATTCGCTATTTTTTTGCCCAATATTTTTCTGAGCGCTATTATTTCCTAGACTGGCCTTTTCCTGACCTTCCTGAAGAGGATTTAACAGAGTTTGCTGATTTCTTCTATAAAATCACGAATTACCCGATGCACTTTTCAATTTATAGAATGTATAAATTGATGCTGGCTATCAGTATCCACCGCATCAAAAATGGTCATTTTATCGACTTACCCAATCATTTCTATGATGAATACTATCCTATATTGGAAAGTATTCCAAACTTTGAGGAGTTACTTGCCCATTTTTCTGAAAAATTGGGACTGGAAATCACTCCAGATATCATCGCACAAATTTTTATATCCTTTATTCAAAACAATCTTTTCTTAGATCCTCAAGAATTCTTCAACTCTTTAGAAGATAACAGTGAAGCAAGATACTCTTACCAATTACTTAGTCAAATATTAGAACGCCTAGCAAAACAATATAAGATTACTTTTACTAACCACGATGAGCTTATTTGGCATTTACACAACACTGCTTTCTTTGAAAGACAGGAAATCTTTTCTACCCCAATCTTATTTGAACAAAAAGCATTGACGATTAAAAAATTTGAAGTTTACTTCCCAGACTTTATGGGAAGTGCACGTCAAGAACTGGCCCAATATCGTCAGGCAATTGGACAGCATGACCATCCTGAACAGTTGGAACACTTGATGTACACCATCTTAACCCATGCTGAAAACCTCTCTACTCAGTTGTTAGAAAATCGACCACCTATCAAGGTTTTGATTATCAGTAATTTTGACCATGCTATATCCCTTACCTTTGTTGATATGCTTTCCTACTACTGTAATAACCGCTTTACCTTCGATACTTGGGATGAATTGGAAACGAGTCCTGAGATTTTAAATCAGACAGGTTATGATATCATCGTGTCTAATTTCTATATTCCAGGAATTACCAAGAAGTTTATTTGTCAAAATCATCTGTCAATAATGGATTTGGTTAATCATCTTAATACTTTATCAAATGAGATTCATTTGTCCAATACTTTATAAGCTAGAAAAAAGTCAGCATAATCCTGCTGACTTTTTCTCTTATCTGATTTCTAAACTTCCTTAACAAAAACCAATTCCTGTGGTTGTGACAAATCTTCTCGGTAGGCAAATCCGGCAAAGTTCAAGCGACGTGCTTCCTCCACAGTTTGTACTTGATTTTCTATTAGAGATGTTAGGAAGGCACCACGCGCTTTCTTTGAAATAGTTGAATGAATCTTCAGCTGACCACCCTTGTCCTCCATGAATTTGAAGGTTACCATTTTTTCTCTGATTTCCTTAGAAAATACTGTCTCAAACTCGGATGACAAGAGGGAGAAAATTAGGTCTTCCTTCTTCACAGCTTCATCGTAGGCTGCCTTCCAATGGCTCTTCAAAGTCTTACCAGCGACTTTTAACTTCATCAAAAAGTCCAAACGGTGAGGCGCCATAGGTGACAAGGCTGGAACAACACCGTACAAAGCCGAGGTAATAAAGACATGATTTTCAAGATAGGCTTGTTCTACCTCGGTCAATTTATCTCGCTTGATATGGCGATACATGAGCCCATCAAAAAGTTTCAAGGCTGGATAGTGTTGAGCAGTTTGACTTTTCAAAGCTTGGATATTTTGAAATTCTTCCGTCGCTTTCTCGGCTGAAACTTTGTAAAAACTCTCCAATTGACTGGCAGAATAGAGAGCCAAGGCATCCAGCACGGCCTGACTTTCTGGTTTTAAAGGAGCGGCTTCAATACTTGGCAAATCTGTGTTCATTTCTTTTGCTGTTGGGATTAAAATTTTCATATTAATAGTGTAGCATATTTTTTAGCCACAACCAAGAAATTCATCTGAAAAACCTCGGTTTGACCGAGGTTTATCTTACTGCACTTTAAATGTCTTGAGATAATTGTCTTTACCTACTTGACCTTCGAAGGTTTTACCATTTTCGAGGTAAGGGAGGTCATCAGATGCAGAGGCCTTGACCTTGTAAATCTTGCCATCAACTTTAAAGAAGTAGACGGTATCACCCTTGATAACAGCTGATTTGAGGTCTGCTACCACACCCTTGATACTTTCAGTTGTTGCATTGTCAATCTCAAGGTCGTTTTTATTGGCATATTTACTGAGCAGTTCTTCTACTGTAGTAGCTACGATAACATTTTGGTACTCGACTGCGTCCACCAAAGCATACTCTTTGACCAAACCAGCATTGTCCTTCAAGCCCATGATGTAGAGAGGCTTGTCATTGAGGTTGATGAGGATTGGGAAGGTTGCCTTATAGGATTTCTCCTGAACAGCACCTTCGGCTGATTCACGGGCGGATTCTTCGGTCGCAGAAGCCAAGCTATACTTCGTGATTTCTCCTGTTCGCATATTTTCAAGAATGAAACCAAGATTACTTTCATCTGCATTGGCCGATGTCACACCTGTGTAGAGATAGATGTCATTGCCTATAGACAAGTAATTATAGCCCTTGGTAGTCTGGGTCACGTTTTTCTTGGAAATCATGGCATTCCAGAAACCGTCCTTGTACTTGCCGTTATAGTTGATTTGCTCAATTGTTTCCTCAGCTGGATAAACCCTGTCCACCCATTCTGGAACATCTGCCAAACTGTATTCCTTGGTGTCTCCATTTGTGGCATCCAAGATAATGACTGAAACAGGACGAGGAACCGCAAGCCCAAATTGCTTTTGGTAAACCGTTGCTACATAGAAAGGATTTCCCTCATCGTCCACCTCAAAAGATGGAGTCTTGAAGATTTTAGTTGGGTACTTCAAGCGCAGGTGGCGTTTGACATCACGGTTAAAATACTCCGAGTCAGAATACTTGATTGGTGTCTTCAAGTCCACCAAGTTGGCATTTCCAGTTACCATGTCCACCTTGATATACTCGCCGATTCCCTTGGCTTGATTGTTAAACCACTTGATAGGGTCTGCGTATTCTAGTGGTGTAACCCGATAAGGTTTCCCATCAATCGTCAATTGGGTATAGGTGTCTGCGGCTACGTACTGCGACACCTTATCCGTTAGGGAACCCAAGTAGCGGTCCCCAATTTTTTCAGCGGTACTTCTATCTAAGATAGGAACCTTACTGGTGTCAGTCTTAGGAAATTCAGTAAAGTCTTTTTCCGTCACCGTGACTACATTGGCATAATTTTTAGCCTGAAAAATGCTGGAGGTCACCAAGGAAACTAAACCAGCTAAGAGAAGAATTCCTCCAATAGAAGCTAAAAGGATTTTCCCTAATCGATTGATTTTGAAACCCTCAAGATTTAAAGCAGCTTCCGCCTTGCCGTGGCGCACATGAACCGTTTTGACCAGATTGATTCCCTTGCCAAAGCCAAATAAAATAGCCACAAGCAGCATATGCCCACAGAGGAAAAAGAGAAATTCCCAGCTGGTCAGGTTAAGAGGCGGTAAAAAGATATACCAGGTCGTTGCGATAAAAAGCAGTTCAAAGACTATTCGTTTCATTTGATTTCCTCCTAAATGATTCGTCCTTCCAAGTGATCCAGTTCATGCTGGCAAATCTGAGCTGGGAAGCCTGTCAAAGTAATGGTCTGTTCCTTCCACTTGCTGTCACGATAGGACACCGTAATCATTTCATAACGGGTCGTCGGTCTCTCACCTGTCAAGGATAAACAGCCTTCTTCCGTCTCATAAGCTCCTTCAGAGGACAGGAGCACTGGATTAAACATGACCACAGGAACCAAGCCAAGATTAAAGATAATCACGCGCTTCTGCACCCCAATCATATTGGCAGCCAGACCGACACAAGTCTCACGATTTGCTAAGAGTGTATCCTGCAAATCTCTGGCGAGATACAGATCATCCTGACTTGCCGGCTGAGATATCTGAGATAAAAACAAAATATCCTTCACAATTTTCTTTTCCACTTCTGCTCACTCCTCTTGCTTTTTACTATATTATAGCAATTATAGCACAAAAGACGGCAACTGCAAGCCCTTTCCCTTAACTGTAACAAAAAGCCATCCGAAGATGACTTTCTTTTTAAATCGCATTCTTGTCAAAGCCGAGTTTACGTTGGATAAACTTAACGATTTCGACGATGATAATCATTGAGAAGCTTCCGCCCATGACGATTCTCCATTGAGACAAGTCTAGTTTAGTTACGTGGAAGATTCCTTCAAGCGGCTCTACGACGATTGTTGCCATGAGAAGAATGAAGGATACCAAGATAGACCAGTTAAAGGTCTTAGACTTGAATGGGCCAACTGTCAAGATGGATTGGTAGACAGACTTGACATTGTAAGCATGGAAGAGCTGAATCAAACCAAGGGTTGCAAAGGCCATAGTAAGGGCATCCGCATGAATGGCATGATTGTCACCCACATGAACTGGGTAAGCAATCGCAAGGCCATAAACACTCATAACAATAGCTGCTTGGAGTACACCTTGATAGATGATAGAACTCAAAACACCACCTGAGAAGAAGCTTGCCTTGCGTCCACGTGGTTTATGATTCATGACACCAGGCTCAGCAGGTTCAACACCTAGAGCGATAGCTGGGAAAGTATCGGTTACCAAGTTGATCCACAAAAGATGAACTGGCTGTAAAACGTCCCAACCAAACAAAGTTGATAGGAAGATGGTTAATACTTCAGCAGTATTGGCAGAAAGTAAGTACTGAATAGTCTTTTGAATGTTTGAGAAGACCTTACGTCCTTCTTCAACTGCAACAATAATAGTCGCAAAGTTATCATCTGCAAGAATCATGTCAGAAGCCCCCTTAGAAACCTCTGTACCAGTGATTCCCATACCGATACCGATATCGGCTGTTTTCAGAGCTGGCGCATCATTGACACCGTCACCTGTCATGGCAACGACTTTACCTTGTTTTTGCCAAGCCTTGACGATACGAACCTTGTGTTCTGGAGACACACGGGCATAAACAGAGTATTGACCAACTACTTTTTCAAAGTCTTCATCAGATAGTTCGTTGAGTTCAGCACCAGTTAAAACGTGGCCTTCGGTATCATTTGCATCAATGATTCCCAAACGTTTGGCAATAGCTTCTGCAGTGTCTTGGTGGTCACCCGTAATCATGATTGGACGAATTCCCGCCTCCTTAGCCACACGAACAGCCTCAGCTGCCTCAGGACGTTCAGGGTCAATCATCCCAATCAAACCAGTAAAGATTAAATCATTTTCCAGTTCTTCAGAAGTAAGATTTTCTGGAATGCTGTCAATAATCTTATAAGCACCTGCAAGGACACGCAAGGCTTGGTGGGCCATTTCAGAGTTGTTTGTATGAATGAGGTTTGTAACCTTCTCATCAATCGGAGCAATATCCCCAGCCTTATCACGAAGAACACAACGTTTCAAAAGTTGGTCTGGCGCACCTTTGACTGCTACAAGGAAATGACCATCTGGCAATGGGTGAACCGTTGACATGAGCTTACGGTCAGAGTCAAATGGTAACTCAGCCACACGTGGATATTTCTCTAAGAAACCTTTGACATCGTAACCCTTGTCCAAGGCATATTGGATGAAGGCTGTTTCTGTTGGATCACCAATCAGGTTGCCTTCCACATCGATTTTCGTATCATTGGCCAAGACAACTGAACGAAGTAAAGGCATTTCAAGACCTAGCTCAATGTCATCAGCTGAGTCATGTAAGACTGCATCATAGAAGACTTTTTCGACGGTCATCTTGTTCATGGTAAGCGTACCAGTCTTATCAGAAGCGATGATTTCAGTTGAACCAAGCGTTTCTACAGCTAGCAACTTACGAACGATAGAGTTTCGTTTGGCCAAAACTTGAGTACCAAGGGCAAGAACGATGGTCACGATAGCAGGAAGTCCTTCTGGGATGGCTGCAACGGCAAGCGCAACAGAGGTCATCAACTCACCAAGTGGATTTTTCCCTTGAATGAAGACACCCACTACAAAAGTAACAAGGGCAATGACCAAGATAGCATAGGTCAAGACCTTAGAAAGGTTATTCAAGTTTTGTTTAAGTGGTGTATCCGTCTCATCCGCATCTTGGAGCATACCTGCGATGTGACCAACTTCAGTGTACATCCCTGTATTGATAACAACACCAAGACCACGACCATAAGTCACATTTGAGTTTTGGAAGGCCATATTGACACGGTCACCAATACCAGCATCTGCAGCAAGTTCAACTGTCAAGTCTTTTTCGACTGGCACAGACTCACCTGTAAGAGCTGCTTCTTCAATTTTAAGAGAGCTTGCTTCAATCAAACGTAGGTCTGCAGGTACTACATCACCTGCTTCAAGGGAAACAATATCTCCTGGAACCAATTCTTTAGAGTCAATCTCCGCCATATGCCCATCACGAAGAACGCGGGCAGCTGGACTAGACATGGATTTGAGAGCTTCGATCGCTTCTTCGGCTTTTCCTTCTTGGTAAACACCAAAGGCAGCATTGATGATTACCACGGCTAAGATGATAATGGCATCTGCGATATCTTCCCCACCAGAAGTCACGACTGACAAGATTGCTGCCGCAACTAGGATGATAATCATCAAATCCTTAAATTGCTCGATGAATTTGACCAGGATTGATCGTTTCTCGCCTTCTTCGAGTTCATTGTGGCCAAATTCTGCAATGCGCTTTTCCGCCTCACTTGATGACAAACCTTGCTCGGTCGCATCCACAGCCTTCAAGGCCTCTTCAGGACTCTGAGTGTAAAACGCTTGGCGTTTTTGTTCTTTTGACATGTGTCTCCTCCTTGACATTGTGTGCAAAACAGACTCTCTTTTCCCTCATCGCATCTTTTCACGACAAACAAAAAGAAACCTGTTAATCATAACAAGTCTCGCTGTTTAAGATAGGGCCGGAAAGCATACTTTTCAGTATAAAATTCGGAATGACGACACTATCACAGGTTTCTGCCAGCTACTCCCTTGAGTAGTACTATTATACCAAATTTTCAAGAATTTTCAAGATGAAGAATGTTTTTCAACATTTGATTTCTCGGAATTTTTTAAAAATAGCAATGGGATGAGTAAAGGCATAATCATCATATATGCATAAGAATATCTAAAATAGTTTACAATTGGGGAATATATACATGTTAAAATGATTGACACAACAAAAAATACTACTGGGAGAAGCCTCTTATCTCTTTTCAATATTGCGAACATTAAAATTAAAAGTAAACCAATTGTATAAAATCCAGGTCTATAGAGCAATCCAATAACTGACGAATCACCAAGAGCCCAATGTATTTCATAAACATATTTATAGAGTTTATCATACATATTGTCTCCCTGAGAAAAAGTCATTCCTTTATCATATATTTTTTTATTTCCAAACCAATTATTTTCGCGACTATACATAGCCACATAATAACTTGATACATAAGCCATATCAGGAATATTATATATATACCAGTAAGAAACGGATAAATTTAAAATAGCATCGATATATGTCTTAGGATGATTTCTATACCCCTTCCACCATACTTTAAAGAATTCCCGTTCTTTTCCCTTGAACTGCTCATTCTTCATTGCATTTTTTATAGGATCTGCTTCACTATATAAAAAATTTTTATTATTATCTAATCCTAATGTCGAATCATAGAATTCTAATTCAGATTTAGTAAAACTTTCTGGATGATAATAAACGGCTGCTGCTAATTGTTGAAACCTAGATGATAAATAATCATATTTTTTCTGTGATTCCTCTGGTTTTAATATAGTATTTCCTAATGTATTAAACACCAAGGTTACTAAAACTGAAATTATTACATATTTTGCTATTTGCTTCTTATACATCTTACTATATAAAAAAAGTAAAACAACCCCTACTAATACATAGATGACTGCTTTTCTATGTAACATATATACCCCTAAAAAAGAGAAAATAAATAAGGGTAAGCTATAAACATTAGAAAAAAAACGACTTGGTAAATATATCATAAATACCATAGATAAGAAAAATAAAAGTAAAAAATCAACTAAGTAAACGTCTTTATATAGAGCAAAACTCATGATAATGAAATCAGAAAAGCAAGCATAGAAAAGAAATAGTCCAATCTTTAAATATATATTTATATTAAAAATCTCAAAAAATTTATAAATAACAAAAACTACAACAACTGAGGTAATAATTAAAGTCAAAAAGTTAAAAATTGAAACACCAATTCCTAAGCTTTCAAAGTATTTAATTCCTAATTTTGAAAATAGACTAACAACCCAGGTGTATATATATGGGTGTGAATTTGTCAAAGGCCAATAACCCAATCCTTCTTGAATAGTATACATACTATCCCAAGTTGTAGATCCCGGGAAAAAAATACAAAACATAAAAACACGAACCAATATAAATGGTAATAGCATCAACAAATATAGTTTTTTTCTAAAATATTTTTTCTCAGTATTAATCGAATACAATGTTAGGTGTTTAAACCAATTTAATAATAGTCTTAGTAAAGTATTAATAGCAAAAAAGGAAATCAAAACAAGAAGCAAAAATGCCAGAATTGAAAATTTATTTACAGTCCCTCTTAAAGTAGAATGTGTATAAGTAACATCACTCCCTACGATATGTAGAATCGAAAGTAATAAAGCAGATATACTCACTATTAAATTTTCTCTAACTTCCAATCTCGTTAGTTTAGAATTACTAAAAAAATAGATAGATAAAAGAAAAATAACTGTAGAAGTCAGTACATCAGTTTGGAATAATTTAAATAATGATTTAAGGTCTACTACTTGTAGTGTTCTATTAAAAGTTAACATCAATGTCAAACAGCAAGCTACTGATATCTCGAATAATAAATTTGATTTTTTTGTATATTCAGCAAGCACTATCTAAACACCCACCTTCTTTGAACTTGGTAACTGGCAAGAAATAAAAGTGTATCAACCAGTATTTTAATGGCTGTTTCAGAACCTGAAAACATATTCCAAATAACTGTTACCATTGCTGCAGATAATAACATTTGGAAAACCGCCAAGCTATAGTATTTAACAATCGTTTTATGAATTCTTTTTTCACCATCAAATACAAAATTCTTATTCATTGTAAAATTAAAATAAGATGAGATTATTCTTGCCAAAATAGTCGATAATAGAATCAACAGTGCACCCCTATGAATTCCTGCGGATAAAGAAATCCACAGGAACAACTGAAACAATCCAATATCAACTAAAAAAGAAGAAAGAGAAGATAACAAATATTTAAAGAATGATGCAAAGATTACTTTATAAATTCTCAATGAATCTTTAATAGGATTGAAATGAGTTTCAGCATTACCATCAAAGTAAATGGTTTCGATAGTTATTTCTTTTATTGGAATTGATTTATCAAATGTATGTATTAACATTTTAGTTTCAAACTCAAACCGTTCACCTGGAATTTCTAACATATCATGCAGAATTGCCTTTGGAAAGCCTCGAAGTCCAGTCTGAGTATCTGTAATTTTTCGACCATAAAGTAATTTAAATACTAATTTTGTAAGCTTATTCCCAAATTCACTTTTGGGTGGTACATTTTCAGAATCAAAATCACGACAACCTAAAATTAGCGAATCTGAATTGTTAGAAATCGAATAAACCATAGATAAGACATCTTCAACTCTATGCTGTCCATCTGAATCTGCAGTAACAATCCCATTATATTCTTCTACATTTGGCATTGTCAAAAAGTGGTTAAATGCATTTTTTAATGCACGCCCTTTTCCTAAATTTTTTGCATGAGTTAATATTTGGCACCCATACTCATCTCTGAGTCTTTCAAAAATATTTTCAAATTCAGGCCTACTTCCATCATTTACAATTAAAATATTTTCTAGTCCTGATTCTATCAGTTTAGCTACATAATCAATCAGTGCAACTGGCGGATTTAGAGCTGGGATAACAATTAAAGTCTTTATCATTTAATCTCCTTCATTTTTATGATAAATAATAAAATAATTCTAAACTATTCTACCACATTTCCTTATAAAAAACTAGCTTACCTTCAACCTCGTAAGTCTATATCGTTTGAATTTTCCCTTGAAAACCAGTATAATGAGTAGAATGCTATGTGACTAGAAAGGAAGTTGAATGAAGCAATCTATCTCAAATCTCAAGTTAGCTGAGCGTGGGGCCATTATCAGCATTTCAACCTATTTGATCTTGTCTGCAGCCAAATTAGCAACTGGGCACCTCCTCCATTCATCCAGTTTGGTGGCAGATGGTTTTAACAACGTATCGGATATCATTGGAAATGTGGCCCTCTTGATTGGGATTCGGATGGCGCGCCAGCCTGCAGACCGAGACCACCGTTTTGGCCACTGGAAGATTGAGGATTTGGCTAGCTTAATCACTTCCATCATCATGTTCTATGTTGGCTTTGATGTTCTAAGGGATACCATTCAAAAGATTCTCAGTCATGAAGAAACGGTCATTGATCCTCTGGGTGCAACTCTGGGAATCATTTCTGCAGCAATCATGTTTGTGGTCTATCTCTACAATACTCGTCTCAGTAAGAAATCCAACTCCAAGGCACTGAAGGCTGCCGCTAAGGACAATCTTTCTGATGCTGTTACCTCACTTGGTACCACCATTGCCATCCTGGCTAGCAGTTTCAATTATCCCATTGTGGATAAACTGGTCGCTATCATCATCACTTTCTTTATCTTGAAGACTGCCTATGATATCTTCATCGAGTCTTCCTTTAGCCTTTCAGATGGCTTCGACGACCGCCTGCTTGAGGACTACCAAAAGGCCATTATGGAAATTCCCAAAATCAGCAAGGTTAAGTCGCAAAGAGGTCGTACCTACGGTAGCAATATCTACCTGGATATTACGCTAGAAATGAATCCTGACTTGTCTGTTTATGAGAGTCATGAAATCGCGGATCAAGTCGAGTCTATGCTGGAGGAACGTTTTGGAGTCTTTGATACCGATGTCCATATCGAACCAGCACCTATCCCTGAGGATGAAATTTTAGACAATGTCTATAAAAAATTGCTCATGCGTGAACAATTGATTGACCAAGGAAATCAACTGGAAGAACTCTTGGCTGATGATTTTGTCTATATTCGCCAAGATGGAAATCAGATGGATAAAGAGGCCTATAAAGCCGAAAAAGAGTTAAATTCAGCTATCAAGGATATTCAAATCACTTCCATCAGTCAAAAGACCAAACTCATCAGCTATGAGTTAGATGGTATCGTCCATACCAGTATCTGGCGTCGCCACGAAACTTGGCAAAATATTTTCCACCAGGAAACTAAAAAAGAATAGAGAAATCCTGTCCATGAGACGGGATTTTTCTATTCTTCTAGCTATCAAATTCACTTAGGTATTCATAGCATTCGTATTTTTTAAGGAGTGCTTCGTTTTTCTCATCCAGTTCTTTTTGGAGAGTAGCCAGCTTACCAAAGTCAGAGCCGTTGGCCTGCATCTCTTCTTCAATAGCAGCGATACGATTTTCCAAGGCTTCAATATCACCTTCAATGCTTGCCCATTCCTGCTTTTCTTGATAGGTCATGCGTTTCTTATTTTCTCGAACCTTGACCACTTTTTCCTTTTCGGCCTTTTGCACTTGATTGGCCATCTCTGTTTCAAAGGACTTTTCATCAAGATAGTCCGTGTAATGACCAAAGAAAGGACGAATCTTGCCATTTTCAAAAGCGAGAATCTTGGTCGCTACCTTATCCAAGAAATAGCGGTCATGGCTAACTGTCAAAACAGGTCCCGCAAAACCTTGCAAGAAATTCTCTAAGACTGTGAGAGTTGCAATATCCAAATCATTGGTTGGCTCGTCTAAGAGAAGAACATTTGGTTTTTCCAAGAGCAATTTGAGGAGATAAAGACGTTTTTTCTCTCCCCCAGACAACTTCTCAATCAAGGTTCCATGCGTCGAGCGTGGGAAGAGGAACTGCTCCAGCAACTCTACAATCGAAGTACTAGAACCACCGCTGGTCTTGACCTCTTCTGCCACTTCCTGCAAGTAATTAATCACTCGCTTGCTTTCATCCAAGCCCTCAATTTGCTGAGAGAAGTAGGCGATCCGAACAGTTTCCCCAATCACAACTTGTCCTTCAGTTGGCTCAAGACTTCCTGCAATCAGATTGAGCAGGGTTGATTTCCCAACACCGTTGTCCCCAACGATTCCAATACGATCTTTGGCCTGCACCAAGAGATTAAAATCTTGCAAAATGGGCTTGTTTTCATAGGAGAAGGAAACATCCTGAAACTCGATGACTTTTTTACCGATCCGACTGGTTTCAAAGTTCATGGTCAAGTCTGTCTCAGCATTACTGCCTGAAACTTCCTTTTTCAGGTCATGGAATCGATTGATACGGGCCTGCTGCTTGGTTGCACGCGCCTGCGGTTGTCTGCGCATCCAGGCCAATTCTTGCTTATAAAGTTGTTCCTTTTTGTGAAGTAGAGCTGCATCGCGCTCGTCTTGTTCCGCCTTAAGTCGAATATAGTCCTGATAATTCCCTTGATACTCGGTCAATCCTGCTCGGTCCAACTCGAAAATCCGTGTTGATAAAGCGTCTAGGAAATAACGATCGTGGGTGATAAAAAGGACGGTCTTCTTGGAATTTTTTAAAAAGAGGGTCAGCCACTCAATAGTCGCAATGTCCAGATGGTTGGTCGGCTCATCCAAAAGCAAGAGGTCGTGGTTACCAAGTAAGACTTGCGCCAACTGGACCCGTCTTCTTAGACCGCCTGACAATTTTCCAACTGGAGTGGATAAATCCTGAATGCCTAACTTGCTGAGAACCGTCTTGACCTGACTCTCAATCTCCCAAGCTTGCAGAGAATCCATCTCTGCCATGACCCGTTCCAAACGAGACTGCTTGTCCTCGCTATAGTTGAGCATGAGGAGTTCATACTCACGAATGAGCTGGATTTCCTTGAGGTCGCTAGATAGGACCGTATCCAAAACCGTCTTGCTATCATCAAAATCAGGATCCTGCGTCAAGTAGCCAATCTGATAATCATTCTTCGCTGAAAAGGGACTGACATCCCCATCAAAGCCAGAAACACCAGAAAGGACATCCAAAAGGGTAGTCTTGCCCGTTCCATTAACACCGATTAAACCAATTCTATCCAAGTCATGGATGATAAAGGAAATATCCTTAAAAACGGTCTTGTCACCGACGGATTTACTTAGTTTTTCAACGATAAAATCACTCATTTTTTCTCCCTCAGGTAAACATGGATGGCTTGTCGGTCATTTTCCAATTCTCCATCGACAATAGCATACTCAATTTCTGTTAAAATCTCTCCCAAGTCAGGTCCCGGCTGATACCCATATTCCTTGATCAAAATACCACCGTTGATTTGAATTTCTTTCTTGTCATGAATGGTCAAACTCTGGTAGGTTTCTGTGATGACTTGCGTATTGACTGGTTTCCCTTGAGCCTGACGAAGATTTTCAGCCTGTAAAAGTAAATCTAAATCAAAGCGATAACAATCGCGCTTGCTCAATTCTCCCTTTTCACGCAAGGTCAAAATAGTCAGTAAATCCTGAACTTGCTTAGCAAACTGGCGTGAGGTCTTCCAAGCCTTCAAAAAGGGCTGCGCAATTTCAATATCCAAAGTCCACAGTAGAGCCGCCCAGGCTTGCTCTGAAGATTCAAAGGTGAAATCAGTCTCCAAATCAAACAGTCTATTGAGCTTGTCCTGGCTAGCTGCCATATCAGGGAGATAGTCATAAGCTTGACTCTCAATCATGGAAGCCAAACCCCTTCTCCAAAATGGAGCCAGCAAGAGTTTATCAAACTCAACGAAGGTACGCTCCACAGAAATTTTCTCCAAAAGTGGCGTCAAAATTTTCATAGCTTTAAATGTTTCTGACTCCAGTTCAAAGCCAAGACTGGCCTGAAAACGGAAGCCACGCATAATCCGCAGAGCGTCTTCGTTGAAACGCTCACTTGCCACTCCAACCGCCCTCAAGACTTGATTTTCCAAATCGTCTAAACCATGGAACAAGTCAACGATTTCTCCTGTCTCATCCAAGGCAAAGGCATTGACTGTAAAATCACGGCGCTTGAGGTCTTCTTCTAGCGAGCGAACAAAAGAAACCGCACTAGGTCTACGATAGTCCACATAGACATCTTCTGTCCGAAAAGTAGTCACCTCATACTCCTCGTCCCCATCTAAGACCAAGACAGTTCCATGCTCGATTCCGATATCGGCTGTTCGCGGAAAAATCTGCTTGGTCTCTTCTGGATAAGAAGACGTCGCAATATCCACATCATGGATGGGACGATTGAGGAGGGCATCTCGAACAGAACCCCCAACAAAATAGGCTTCAAAGCCTGCTTCTTTAATTTTTTCTAATACTGGTAAAGCCTTCTGAAATTCAGAAGGCATTTGCGTTAATCTCATAATAAGTGTTCTAATCCATAGACAAGCTCATGACGCTTGACAACTTCTTTAATTCCCAAATTCACCCCTGTCATGAAGGAGCTGCGATCATAGGAGTCATGACGGAGGGTCAATCCTTCTCCTTGATTGCCAAAGATGACTTCCTGATGGGCTACCAAACCTGGCAAACGAACTGAGTGGATCCGCATGCCATCAAAGTCAGCACCACGGGCACCTGCAATCAATTCTTCCTCATCTGCTGCACCCTGCTGGATAGACTCTCGAACTTCTGCCATTAACTCAGCTGTTTTAATAGCTGTTCCACTCGGTGCATCCTTTTTCTTGTCATGATGAAGCTCGATAATCTCCACATTTGGGAAATATTTGGCAGCCTGCCTTGCAAATTGCATGAGTAAAACAGCACCCAAGGCAAAGTTTGGAGCAATCAAGCCACCCAAATCTTGGGCAAGAGAAAATGCTTTTAGTTCTGCAATTTCTTCACTTGTGAAACCAGTCGTTCCAACTACTGGAGCAAAGCCATTTTCAAGAGCAAAGCGTGTATTTTCATAGGCAACAGCTGGTGTAGTAAAGTCTACCCAGACATCCGCTTCAAAATCGACCAAATCAGCCTTATCCTTGAAAACAGGAATACCCTGCCATTCTGATTCAGACTCAAAGGGATCCAAAACTGCTACCAAGTCCAAGTCTGGATCAGTCAAGACCATCTGACAAGCAGCTTGGCCCATCTTTCCCTTAAAACCAGCAATAATTACTCGAATACTCATCTCTACTCCTGTCTAAGATACAAAGCCTGTAGGAACACAAAGTGAAAATAGAAGTTCTGATCAAGGAGTAAATACTCCTTGGAAGACCTATCTTTTTCACACAGGATAACAGGCGTGTTCAATTATCAAGATACAAAGGACCTTAGTTGCCCATGAAAAATATGGGATGGCGCTGACTTTCCATGAAAGCCAAGACAAGCATCTTTTTTCAAGAGGCAGGTAGTCCGGTTCAATTGCTATTTCTTAACTAGCCTAGAAACGCCAACTAAATCACTGGAATATAACCCAGAGCAATACTTCCTGCTCCTAGGTGTGTTCCAATGACACTACCAAATGTAGCAAGTGAAACATCCATACCTACTCCAGATTCAAGTAAGTGCTGACGCAATTCCTCAGCCTTTTCAGGGGCATTTCCGTGAATGACAATGATACGATATTGGCCTGAAGCTGTGGCTTCCTTGATAATCTCAATTAAGCGCTTGGTTGCTTTCTTTTCAGTACGAACTTTTTCGTATACTTCAATCACACCTTGGTCGTTGAAATATAGGATCGGCTTAATGCTTAGCAGATTGCCCAAAATCGCAGCTCCATTTGAAAGGCGTCCCCCTTTAACCAAGTGGTCCAAGTCATCCACCATGATGAAAGCAGATGTGTGACTAATCTGAATAGCTAGCTTATCCTGAATGATGGCAAAATCATCGCCCTGGTCTCGCCAGTTAAAGACACTTTCAACCATGATACCCAGAGGAGCACTTGTAATCAAAGTGTCTGGGAAGGCAATGGTTAAGCCCTCATATTCTTCTATCATATACTGGATATTTTGGTAAAAACCTGAAATTCCAGAAGATAGGAAAAGCCCCAAAACATGTGTATAGCCTTGTTCTTTGAGCGAAGTTAGAATCTCATCTAACTTTGCAATACTTGGTTGACTGGTCTTAGGCAATTCAGAAGCCTGAGCCATTTTTTGGTAAAATTCCTCAGCAGTCAGATTGATGCCTTCGACATACTCCTCACCATCAATATTGACAGGAATATCCAAGACATACAAATCTTCTCTTTGCAAGGTCTTTGCACTGAGATAGGCAGAAGAATCTGTGATAACAGCTAATTTCATATTAGAACTCCAAATTGATTCCTGGTAAGTCTAATGCAATTTCAGTTACTTCGTAAGTCAAACGGTTGAGCATGTTCAAACATGGACGAGCCAAAGTTTCAACTTCCTCTTGATTAAACTCACTTGGTTCATTGACAATACGACCTTCTACATGGTTAACTTGAGAAATCGTTCCACTGATAACAAATTTGTCAAAGACAATCATAAAACTTAAGACAACCACTAAAGATGTCACTTGATTTTCTTGGTCATGTTGGAGTAATTGGAAGTTCACATCCACCTTAGTTTCAGGAGCTCCATTTTCATTTTCCCATTCAAAATTACGCGCATCAAAATGATACTGACTAACAAATTCTTGTTCACGTTTAAGATTCATGTCTTTCTCCCTTGGCTACAATATTATAAGCTATTGTACCATAATTTTTTATTTTCATCTAGTTTTCTAGGATTTAGGTATGCGGTAGAATTTTTTAGAATGCCTAAATTCATACATTTTTTAGGAGAACGTCACCGAGTTTTAAAAAAAGACTGAACAAATTTCTTGCTCAGTCTTGACATTGATACACTTATCAGGTATCATTAATTAAAGACTGAGTAAGAAGGACGAGTTCTTACTCGGTAAGGCGAGAAGTGTTAGCGCACTTTTCGTCTTTTTTTATTCGATTAATTTAAGTAAATTATAACACATTTTCACACACCACGCAAGCATTTTATGTTTGATTGTAGCACAAAAAGACCTTTTTTTACAAAGGTTATTGTTATATAACTTTTTATATACTTTGTTATGTACTTCTATTGTTTTCGGAAGTATGATAACCTTTTACTATCAGGGTAACATTGATATCTAGATGTATTTTCTTTACCCGTTTTACTCATTCTTTTTTTAATGGTATAAGCAGAAACTTCTTCTAAAGAAATAAATTTTTCATAATCTTCTCTCCAGTTGCCAAAAAATAGATCCCTCAAAGAATCTTCATAATTCAAAACAATTATCCGACTCATCGTTTCAGCTCCAGCAAGAGTCCAGTACATTCCTCTTTTTTTCATTCTATAAGTGACCTTACGATGCTGACTCTCCATTATCCCGATCCCTGCATGACTGAATCCTCTCTGTTCGGCTGGTTTGGTATATTGGAAATTTCTCAATATTTTACTCTTGAACTTCTCAAACAACTCTTGTTCTTCTTCTGTCTCGATATAACTTTCAGTCGTATCTAGGACAGTTCTCATTAACTGCTTATCATGTTGCTTAATCGCCTGGAAAGCTCTCTCTAATAGATCTTCAGAGTAAAATTTTAGATAATTCTTTAACTCTTTATTTACATGGTACTCATCCCAGAAATGTTCGTGGCGTTTAATTCGCAAAACCTTCGCAATCTCTTTGAAAACGTAGGGTGTATATCCATGACCTCCATCAGAGTTCGTGATCAATAAAGTCCTATCCGTAACTTCATAATTATTGAATAGATAATCGATCACCTGCTCCCTCACTAAGCGATTGTCAAGACCAATAAATTCCTTTTTGTCCTGGAGTTCAAATCGATTGCTGCCAACTTTTTGGCTTCCCGTATGGACTACAAAATGGGATAAATCGTAATGCTTATTATCCTTCTGTGTGTCACGTGCTTTGACCATTACACCATCACCCTCAATATAAATAACCTGGGCTTTTCTTTTGCTAACCTCTTTATTCTCTTCATAATATCGATAGCCTTCCCTTTCCTCCAATAACTTCTCACAAATTTTTACAGCTTTTACTACAATTGGCTTTGTGATCGAAATGTGATAAGTCAATTGGATCACCTGAGTTACTTTATCATATGGCATTAAAGTAGATAATTTAGCCACCTGATACATAAATTCCCATGAGAAGCGGACGTTCTTCTGAAGCCCTAACTTCTCATCTACTGGAATGACCCAATGATCTCCTTTTTTCCAACGTCTTCTTCTGAAAGTAAACTCTCCAAATGTAAAAGCAACGGTTCGCTCCATTGAATGAATACAGGTATAGCCCTTTGCTTTCATGACTGGAATCATCTCCTCATCATACCTAGAAACAAAGTTATAAAATTCTTTTGCATTTTGAAATAGCAATTGATTTTTTAGTTCTCTCTCATCAAAGAAAGTCATTCAGAATCCTCCCTTATTAAAATTACGCTTATTTTAATAAATTTTGACCTGAATGTTCAAATAATCCTTTGTTCTGACAAAAAAAGAGCCTATCTTTTCAGATAAACTCTTACTTGTCATACCAGGGTTTCTCTTTTTTACTAAAATAGGATTTGCTCATGTCAATAGTGAATATAGCCATCGGAATCAAAATGATACTCCATAGAATTGTCACAATCCCATCTGCAATAAAGGAAAAGTCACCTGTAAAGTGAAGCCCAAAATACAATAATAATACAACTGGAAGGAAAGCTGGAGCGAATTTTAAAACGGCCAATCCTAAAACGACTATAAACACCATACTAAGACCAAATGTCTTATAGAACATATAGATAGCTATAGCTCCGATAAAAATAAAGAACAGCTGAACAAGTCTTTTAATATCAATGAAAATCATCATAGATTCCTCCTACTTTATCAGTAATATTTTAAAATCTCATCTGTTAAGTAAATTCTATTGGGTAGATTGGACCCTTGGCGGACTTCTTCAATTAAACCATGATTCTTTAGCTTCTTTTTCAAAGAAATCACTTTGCTTTTACCTGATTGAAGAGCCTCCATTAGCTCCTCTATAGGGTAACATACAAAAGTATTTCCATTTTCATCATATCCTTTTAATTCAAAGTCAACTGCAGCTCTTAAACGATTTAATAAAAGCATGTAGAGAAAAATTCCACTACTCTTCAAATCATTGAACTGTGGGTTGTCTATTATTGGACGAGGAATAAAGAATTGTCCTGAATCTGTTGCTGCTGAAGAAAACTCTGGAATATCTGATAGATCTGATAAGTATTTCATTGCTATATTTCCTTTCTTATGGAATTCTATTTTTTCTTTCGCTCCATCTTTTCCCATTCTCTTATAATCAGATTCTCAAGATAAGATGAAGCTGATTTTTCACCGTGAAACTCTACTAAAGCATCTAACATATCATATCGAACATTATGATGCAGAGAGAAAGGGAAACGTTGCTTTTTATTGTAGCTTTCAGGAGACTTTCTAGCCTCCTGATTTTGTTTCCTAGACGAAGGAATCTTTTCTCTCTTTGGTGTACTTTGGAATGTTTGTTTTACTTGTGCGAATCGATTCTCTGTCATGCTACCTCTCCTTCTAACACACTCAAAATATTTTCATATACGTAGTTTATATTATCATAAAACTTTTGATGTGTCTCTTGTTGGTTAGCTGTCATCTCTTCATGCTGCTCAAAGACACTCTGACTGATCACAAGACTTTTAGCCATGAGCTCTTTCTCCTGGATAGATCCCAGGTAAGCCTGATCTTCTTCAACAACTTCTAAAAATTGTTTACAGGTGTCTGTTACATTGTTTCCAATGTACTTAATCTTATTTCCAATAAGATAAGGTTCTGCTTTAACATAGCTTTTCTTAGTAATAACTTCGATAGCTTCGCTCTTAATGAAGTCTACAAAATTTTTCAAAGATAACCAGGCACGAAAACCATTAAGAGAGGCATCAGAAACAGCCAAGACAATATCTGACACAGCTATAAAATTTGCTGTAACTAAGCTCTCGTCATTGTGCGTATCAATCAGAATGACATCAAATTGTGCTTCTAACTCTTCGTAATGTTCGCTAAACCACATAAACAACTGAAGATATTTGTTGTTTCGACTAGCAAGATCTAGCTGCTCATCCGTCAAACGCTCATCACCACAAATCAGACTAAGGTTTTATGATATTGGTACAATTTCATACTCTCCAGTCGTAAATATATCATAGACGGTTTTCTCACATTTTACATCAAATGTTCTTGTCAAATTGCATTCCCAGGCTCCATCAATGAGTAGTGTTCTAAGCCCCTTAACACGTGCCAACCAATCCCCTTCATTAAAGGTATCTGTAGTCTTACCACCGCCACCTTTACCTAAGTTTGTTGTCTGAATCTTCATGATTCCCTCCTTGGATAATTGTATATTTTGTTATATAACTTTTTATATACTTAATTATACCTAAAACAACTTTTCTTGTCAATATAAAAGCACAAAAAGTTATATAACTTTTTGTGCAACTTGTTAGCCGTATGTACCACCTATATTTCCACCAACATAGGCTTTTAGCTGGATTTGTTGAACCGTAGTATTGAAATTTCCAACGAAGTAGCTGTTCTCTTCTCCGTTTTTAGTTAGAACAATCAAAAATTGAATAACATCATCTGATTCAGTTGGCATCACTTCCAATTGTTCAGGTTGGAAATCATACTGATTCGTCAGAATAGCCATCGCAAAGGTTTGAACCATCGCATTCTGTGTCATAGATAAATGATTCTCGATTGTTCCCTTGACATTTGGCAGAAACTTCGTCTTTTTTATATCTGCTACTGCTTCTTCAAAGGCTTTTAACACTTCCTTTTTATCTTCCAGTGTTGCCTCTGCATAGGGACGTTCTAGTTTTAGCTTAGCTGTCCGATAATGCTTCTCATCTGCTGTTTCCTCTTTGGAAGACGGTTCGTTTTGAGAGGTTCCCGAAGAACTCACCTGAGCTGGTTCCTCTATTTTGGTTTGTTGAGATGGTCTGAAACTCGACACAATCCCTATTCCTGCCAAAATCAATAGAACACCTGCTACAATCGATACAACCATATTCTCTTTTATCCAATCAATCATCTTATATCCTCCTTTTAATTTGAACTTAATTTAGCTTCTCTGTCATCTGGATAAGCAAAAGAGATTACCTGTTCTTGCTGTTGAGATTTAGTCCAAATACGATAATTCCATGTATATGGAGTTTTGAACTGATCCCAACCACTCAGAGGTGTATTTTGCTCTACAAACAAGATGGAGCCATTCTCAAAAACATGACATACAATACCAGTATGGCCATATCCTCCGCCCCCTACCTGTGTAGAAAAAATAGCGCCTTTTTTAGGTGTAGTCTTAACTGAGTTTCCAAATATTGCAGCCCACGCTGCCGCCTGATCTTTCCCATCGCCCTGTACGGATCCAGAATGGCCCCATAAGTGATTTCCAATACTAATTGTAAGATTCACACATTGTCCAGCATACTCGTCACTTCCAGGATTATACCATCCTGTAGACTTAGCATAATCCATGCCTAAGCTCTTAGGATCAATAATGAATGGTTTCAAACTATCTGGTAAGTCTTCTGGTTTATACCCCCACGCAGTCGCATCTGAAGGGACAGTTCCCGTTCCATCGGTACTGCTGCCTGATTCTCCACATCCACTGTTTTCAGCTGAAGAAGACACCGCACTATCTGAAGAACCGACATCTTGTGTACTGGATCCTTCATAAGGTTTCTCACCATGAGCAGCAATAGCTTCCTTATCAAGCAACTGATACTTCGTACCTAGTTTTTGGTACATATCAGTTAGTTTGCTCTTATAAGTGCCATCTGTGGCCCATCCGCCATCTGCTATAGCAGATAGGCTAGCAATACCATTTGTATTGTTTATAGCCCCTTTATAAAGTGTCTGGTGAGCCATAAACTCAGCTTTCCCTACGATCCCTGCATCGTAGCTAGAGAACCAAGTATAAGCTCCTCCTGTACCGTCTCCGACATTCGCTCCAGGCTTTGTCCCACTTAAATCAACACTATCTTCACCATACGTCGCAAGAGTAACTGGAAAATTACTTTTACTAGAGGTTTTAACACCTCCCATATTGTGAGCTTTCCAGAAAGAAGTACCATTAGGATTCGTAAAATTGAAGCCATTCTCTATCATTGTTTGAGTGATAGAGGCTGAAGGTAGGAAACCTCCTGCCTTCCAAGACAGGATGTAGGCTTCCTTATGCTTTTTTACAAAGTCATCAATGGAACCATCAGCTGAAGAAACTGTGGAGTCACCAGTTGAAGATGTTGTTTCTACAGCACCACAATCATTTCTTCCATTATTGGTTACAGCTCCCATTATCCCAACTAACATGGTTATCCCAACATTGATAATTAATAGAAGAGCCACAAAAGGAATGAGAATCTTCAGTTTGAATATTTTTTTCATGGACACCTCGCTTATTTACCACAATCCTAATATTGTTCGCAAAATTCCATAAAAAACTAAAAATACAATAAATCCTATTCCAATCTTCTTGAGACCGTTCAAAAACTCCTTATCTCGTTCCTTTTGTGCTTCCAGGCGTTTTGGATCTGATTCTCCTTCTGAAGCGAAATAATCTCTTTCTTGTTGCATGCGATATTTACGAATCAACACATATTGATCAAATCTCTGCTTAGTCCTTGCAATCATTCCTAGTTTATTTTTGGCCATTCTGGTTTACCTTCCTTTCTTACTCAATACCGCCATAGCGCTCAACTTCAGGGGCTAACAGCTGTTGGTTAAAGACCAGATTTCCTACCCCTGCAATATTCATGAATAACTGTCCTTTCTTCAGACGAGGCAAAGTCTCTAGTTCAGACTGGTTCATTGATCCAGATAAGGCGTTAGCTAGTAGAGGAACACTGGTTTCGTCCGTCTGAGCAAAAACTCTATATTGCATCAGACCAAAAATCCTCTGGACTGCCGTTACGTACGGATCCTTATGAGTGCCAATCCCCGTCTCAAACAGAATCCCTCGCAGTGAATTAACAGACAATACAACACCAGCAAAGTTTTCGCCCATTGTATCAATCATATCAGCCAGAAGGTTGACACTACTTTCATGCTTAGGGTCAATGAGTGTCTGTGCCCCACTAATATTGACAATATAGTGCTGCATATCCATCTCCGTTAAGTCAGGACGTCTCTTCAGTGATTGCTTACAGCGTTTTCCGTTATTGACAATATCAGCCGAGACAAGTGAAAGAACAGAGAATATTTGAACATTTAACAAATGAGGGGCGTTCTTCAAACCTGAGAAGTCAAATGTCACAACTTGCTCTGAAGAAATATCTTGAAATTTGGTTGTCCCCTCGAAAATTTCTGCGTTTGTTGTCAATAGTTCGTTAAACGTGTTGTAAATACGCTTAACAGCCTTGTGTTCGGCTTTATCCGTACTAGTTTGTTCCAGTCGACGTTTGTAGGCATCAACAAACAAAATAAAATCAGACAGAATAGGATACTCTTCCTTCACAATATCCGTCGCTTTCAGTTTTTCTGGATTCAATGAAGGATTTCGAGCCCACATATTTCCCTCAATATAAAACTCATTCAGGAGAGTTCCAAATGTGATTAAATCGTCTCCTGTCACTTCATTATTCAGGAGTTTATAGATACTCTTCAGTTTCTCGATATGAAGGTTGTAGGATTTCTTCTTATCGATTTCAGTTCCTGCTTCATTGGTCACTGTTGGAAATACCTGGAAGATATTGATACGGTTAGCCTCACCTGATAAATCAAGAATCAATCCATGTTGTTTTCGTGTCTGATCAAGAAACTGGCCAGTAGCATCAAAGTTACGAATATAATGCCCCTTCGCATAGAGACCGTCTGTGTGTTTCATAAGAAAAGATCGTTGTCCCATCTTTGGATTTCCAGATAGGATCATAAAGGATCGTGTTCTTTTCTCGTCACGTTCTAGAAAATTGAAATTTACCGCTCCGTTAGTTGGAGTCCATCCAAGATAGAAGCCTTTCTCATCTTCTAGCTTCGTATGATTAAAGAAATATCCACCAGCTATTGAGTGAGCTGGAGTCGGTATCCCTCTTCGATGATTGGGCAAATCAATCTGATATTCGGCTGGAATAAATGGAGCATGGTATTCAAAATCTAATTCTCCAGACAGAATAGTGGATTTGAATTTCGACGTTTTGTCTTTGACTTCTTCAACCTTCTTGAATAACTCTTCTTTGATTGATGCAAACACAAAGACACGAATATACATCCCATACATAGCTATATTCCGCTTATCAATTTCACGGCTTAGTTTATTAAGATTATCAATCTCATCTAGTTCTTTCCGATTATTGGTTAGTTTGCTATTGTTTGTAATCCGTGTTGACTTCTCTTCAATAGAGTCCTCAATCTCTTTTTGAAGCTGTCTATTATCCTCCTTGTACAGTGACAGGAAGGAACGTGTTCCAGGAAGCAACAACAATTCAGAAAGCCAAAAACGATCCATTCCTTCAGTTGGATACTCATAATAGTGTAAGACCGTATGGCATCCATCTCCACTTATCCAGAAACGATCATCCTTTTTAAAATCAATATTTCCTTGCGGTTGAATCTGGCTAAGGAAAGCAAGGTCATATCCTTCATTCTTTAATTGTCTTTGTCTACGTTTTGATAAATCAGGCATGCTATCTCTCCTACACTTTCTCATTCATATTGTTGTATTGCTTTATAATCTGAATTTTCTTCCTGTAGCTGATATCTTGTGGAACAAAATCATTATTTCCATAGGTTTTAGCCTTACGAACCAATTCGTCCAATTCGGTTGTTGTAGGTGCAAATAGCCACAGTATGAACTCTGTATTATAGACTTCTTGTCGGATGCTTTCTTCAACTTTAATTTGGCTTTGAAGCCAAATTTCACGATCCTTGAGTTGTAAAAAACGTCTATCATTTATTGATAACTTAGACATTTCTTGTCGCACTAAATCCAAATGATGGCGCAAGTCAGAAATTTGCGTATCTGTATTTGTTGGTAAAGTTGTCGTCTCCACTTGGATATTCGATCCAAATCGAGTCAACCAGGTTTCAAAATTTTCAATGGTTCTCATAACCTCGTTATAAGACATCGATCCTAAATCTTTACCTGGTATCTCCATCAGCTGCAAGTAGCCATAATCAACTAACTGGATATAAGCCTGGCTGTTCGGAATGATTGATTTTACATCTAACAACTCAACGCAAGAATGTAAATCAAAATATTCCTGCGTTTGTTTCTTTGTTTCTTGAAGACGTCCCAGAGGGCGTTTCTCATTTTTTGAGGGTTGAATTTGTTTAATCGCCATTATGGTTTTCTCCTTCTGATATAATTCAAGCTAATATAACGTTTTCTTCTTCGTCTGAAGAAAAGAAACATGCTGTGCCAATTCTTTTTGCCACCGTTAGCTGGTAACACCAGATACAAACTCAGAACTGGTGTTAAAAAAATGAATGCGAACATCTGTATCCACTGGCTTTTGGGAAAGATTTTTAAGCCAACGCTCAAAGCGATTACTCCAGTAATTCCTACAAAAGCAATATCTAGGATAAGAAGGCCTATAATCTTGACTTTGGCATAGATATCTCTAGGTACACCGTATTTTTCACCGTACATTAATTTCTCCTTTATATTTGTTTTGACACTCACATTATAATGAATAATCGAAAATATCTTTTAAAGGGACAATAGCATTTTTGCCATTGTCTTTCAGGAAAGAATTGTATAAAAAGTTATATACTTTTTTGTATAATAAAAGAAGCCTCAATCTTGAGACTTCTTGACTAAATCAAAGAATGATTCTTCAGAAAGAAAAGTGATGGATTGACCGTCTGATATTCTTCTAAGCGCTGCATCATGCTTTTTAGACCTTTTATCTGGATCAAAAAGATTCAACTGCTTGTGTCCTAAAACCAATATATCTGTCCTAGAAGATATATAATTTTGAACGACAGCTCCTTTACTTTCTAAAAATCGTATGGCTTCTTCTCGAGTTAGAGGACGTAGGCTTCCTGTGATAACAATGTTCTTCCCTGTTAGATCCATAGTTCCGCCTATTCTTCTTCGTCGTCACTCTCAGCGCCAGTGATATGACGTCCTCCCTGCATACGCTGACCTGCTTGTTGCATTTGTTGGTTCATGTAGTTCATTTGATTCATACTCTGTTGAAATTTTTGTTGAGAAGAATCAGGCTGTGCTGGTGGTGTCGATTCTGAAACTGGCGCATCTGCAGGTGGATTTGAATCTTGGATTGGGGACTCCATGCCTTCAGCTGAAGAAGTTGGATCGACAATAGGTGCATCCGTTGTTCCTGAATCAATTGGAGGCTCAGGAATATCAATTGGACCAGGCTGAGCAATTCCAGGAACCGCATCATTTTTCAGAGCGTTATAGGTCGCATTTTGAGCAGAGGCAGCCTTATCATCCAGCTTATCTAAAACTTTGCCAACTGCCCCTTGCCCATTTTGCATGGCTTCAAATGCTTTCCATTCTGCCAAATCAACCATATTACTTACGCCACCTTTGGCCGCATTCATCAAGCCTTGGTCTTTTACAGAGTTCAAAGCACCTTGAATGCCACCTCCAGTTCTGGCTAGGCTATTTCCTAGGATCTGACTTCCTTTAGACAGGGCATCTGGAGCTTTTTGTGCCATATCCATACCAAATTGGCCAAGTGCCATACTACCATTAAAGAGACCGCCTGCTCCAGCCGCAAAGGCATTGCCCATCATCATAGCTCCGAGCAATTGTTGAGCTGTTTCACTATGACCTGTTGAAACTCCAAGCCAGCGCTCGATCATGGCCACTCCTTGCATTGCTGCAAAGAATACTCCAACGTAAACAAAGGCAGCTGCAAGACACTGTTCCCACATATTGAGTCCATCAAAGAATCCGCCAGAAAGCTTAGATACTGCTGAAACAGAAAGGATTGGTAAATCTCTGAAAATCTCAAGTGTTACACGCATAATGATAACTTCAAAGAAGATTCCTGCTAAGGCACCGCCAATCGTTCTTAACAACTCTTTGTATTTCTTTGAGTTTGATAGAGAACTGTATCCAAGGATTGGAGAAATCATTGCTTCAATCACAATATCAAAAATTGATTTGACGAGCTTAATGATCATGCTGACCAAAAGAACAACAAGGATAATATACTGGAGGAACATCCCTATCCAGTTGACTTTGTAGCGCATATAAACTGATTCAAAAGCACTCAATTGATTGATGAGACGGTGTTCTGTAATGCTTTCAACTCCAGTATTATTGGAATCCAACTTATGGAGGAACAAGCCTTTAATCCCTGCTATTTTGTCGGTTTCCTGCATATCCTTTAACAGTTTTGGATTTGTCGTACCATAGTTTGCCCCAAAATCAATCTTGGTCGCAAAATCAGTCGTGTCCCGCTGTGCAGGGTCATCCGTGATATTATTGACAGGAGTTGACCCCTCCTGAACGGGCTTGATATAGCCATAATCATCCATTGGAAACAACTCTGTAGAAAAATCCTTGTAGATCAAAACTTTTAAGTCTACCACATTATTTTTCATGGGCTGAAGAGCCAAGGAGGAAGTTGGTTGACTACCAGATGGCGCTTCACTGGTGACCGTCTGGATAGACATGGCATCCTGCGCTACTGCGGTTGAGATAGTGGTCAAAGCTAGTGGCAATACGGCAGTTACAGCAGTCACCAAAAGGAAATTCGTAATGACCCCTTTGTATTTGACTGGTTTTGTAAAAACTCCTGCAACAGCCGACACAACCAAAATCAGGGTAAACAAGGACGTCCCCAATAACTGAAACCAGTAAAAGAACTGGCCTATAATCGTCTTCTGGTCTCCCAGATAACCGAAGAGACCAAAGAGCTTGAACATATTATTAAAAACATGTTCTAGGCTGGAAGTGATTTGATAAAGAGCCTTGGCAATCCCTCCTGGTAAATAAGTGAGAAATGCCATAAATGCAGGAGTCGGTTCTAAATAGTTGCCCCAGTAGGAATAAAATTCCGCCAGCTTTTTTGCATTCTCGCCTGTGATTTCACCATTGAGATTCTTGACCTCATTCATCAAATCTGAAAAGGTTTGATAGTGCACTAAAGGTACCTTCTTTCTTTCTAAGATACCCCTATCATATTCGATAATGGCATAATCGTTTTTAAAGGGACAATGAAATTCTGACAATAAAAAAAGCCTCAAATAATTGAGACTTTTGTAAGTTAATCTGCTGTTCCATTGAAATCATAGAAAGCATTGTCTTCTTTATAGCCACGAAGTAATTCAATGACTCTAATTTTTTTACCACCTTCAGTCAAGACGACTTGATAGTAAGCACCAGCCTCTTCAGGCTTATCTGCGTTATCACCAACAGCTATAGTAAAATTATCCTTTCCTTTCAGTTGACTTTCTAAACTAACAATAGTTCCTCTGAAAGAGGCTGGAATTGCCTTCACTTGTTCTTCTGAAAGAACACTGTACCTAATGCTTTTACCGTCATTATTTGAAATGGTTCGCTTTTCTTTATCGAATTTTAAAGTAGATCCTACTCCACCACTAAAAATAGAACTATCATAACTATCTTCTTGTGAAAAGCCTGTATAGCTATCTTTTAGCACATTTTTAGCGAGACTTTCAGGTGATTTTTGACCACATGCTCCTAGTAAAATCAAGGCTAACCCTACTAAAACAATTCTTAAAAAGTACTTTGCTTTCATCATTTATCTCCTAACCATTGTTTATTTTATTATAGCAAACAGCTTTTTTTCTTGCAAGTGTTTATATAACTTATTGTACATCTTTTTAGATAACTTCATCCGCAAAGAAGTCATCTCCATCATCATAATAATCATAGTCTCCGTGAATAACACTAGCTGCAGCTGCTTGGAATAATTCATCTGTGGAAGTAAATGATTGGGATTGCACCTTTTGCCCTTTACTGTGACGGCCTGATAATTTTGGAGTTTCCCCATTGTTGCTGAGGAGAGGCATGGTCAAACGTTGCCTCCAGTCTATGATGTTGTTGAAGGCTGTACCTGCATCAACTGCGATCTCCTGGAGTTCTAGCTCACGGTGCGCACTTTCGACTGGAATATCCGCAAGAGTCATCGATGTATCAAATTCCTCTTGTAAGAACATGTACTTGTAAGGGAAGCTCGTCTTATCATGTGCGAAGATTGGATCCGTTGTGACCTTACGTCCAACATTATCCCGTCCCTTGACTCCACGTAAGATAACCGCTTCTCCTTCCTGGAGCTTGGCCAATTGCGTTGGTGTCAACAACTCTTGTTTTGGATTCTCGACTGACACGTTTGGATTGGCTTCGTCTAGGATATTGCTGGAGCGCCGTCTTCTGGTGATGGTACGTGTACCCAGGTCAGCACTAAATTTCTTATTGGTATCTGAAGATGTTGTTTTAACATAAACCTTCAATGAACAGTTGTCCATAATGGTTCGAGCAACATTTTGGCCGTATTTATCATCCAATTGCTCCAGATTTTGAATCCATAGGTAATAGAGAATGTTTTGTCCCAATCCAATAGATATTTTTGTATCCATGTGAGGAATCGCAGGGATATTTGTAAACTCATCTAAGATATGGAGAATCCGATTAATACATTTACGACCACTTGAGAGAGCAAGCTCATAGTTAGCATTGAATAGCTGATCTAAGAATAACGAAACAATCCCATTATACTCTGTTCGGTTTGGTGGTGTTACCAGGTAAATGACTTTCGGTTTATCTGAATAGACCAGTTCAATATCCGACTCCTGAAGAAGATTTTTGGTATCTTCTTTATTCTTAAGGACGGTTATATCGATATGATCTAAAATCGGCTTCTTGCTATACTCATCTAGTTCTAGACTATCTCCGTTTCTTCGATAGACTTTTTCAGCTGAAAATTGAAAGATTTGATCTCGAACAGGGGAATTGCCATTATTCTTATGATTGAAATCAATCGTTACCGTAAACTGATCTGGAAGTTTAGGCTCAATGGCATAGGTCAGATACCCTTCCCCATCGACTAAAGCTGTCGCTTGCTTTATATAATCGACTTTCTTTTCGACTTTACCCCACTTCTTCAATCCTGTAATCGTTACTTTAGCAGTTTTGTGCTTAAATTCGTTTTTAAGCTGACTGTTGGTGCTTGATCTCAGCTTGACAGATAATCGACGTGGGAAGCCAACAGACTCTAAATCAATAGAGTTTTTAGAAGTCAGTTTGGCCACGTTGTCTTGCAAGAACAGATTGATTCCTGTCATCATGCTAGAGTAGACATTACCTTTAGTCTCATCACCACCAAAGTCTGAAGCACGAAATTCGATATCAGCCATTTGTCTAAATTTCGAGAATTGTTGTTGATTGACTTGTCTCAAATTATCAAAATAGACTGTGATTTTTGACTTTTTCGACACTTGTTGTTCTCTGCTTGGATTCTCGACGATTTCTCCAGCACCATCTACAAAGACTTCTTCAGAACCCATTGTCGCCAAGAATTTTGCAACGTTAGGGATCGTAATGGTATCCCAGGCATCGTCTTCACCATTTTGAACGGTTTCATTAGCTCGATCCATCAAAGCCATTGTAAGAGCATTAAACAGGGATATAGAAGACTTACGGAAATATTCAGCATTCCCCTTCTCTCCACCTTTTTGTTTCGGATAAATGGATTCTGCGACTGCATTGACATAGGTTTGAGTTTTCTCATAGTAGCCCTTCTTTGCAGCAGCGATAGCTAGAGCTAGCGGATTGAAAGACATAGACCAATCCATATTTTGGAAAGAAAGAACATTGACATCATAGTCACGTTGCCTCATGAGTTTGTAGGAGGCTTGATAATGTTCCCCTTTCGGGTCTGCTAGTACCATCGATGGCTGCAATTCAGCACGACTGTTGATTTCAATTGCTGGAGTAATATGACCTTCACCCTTACCTGAACGAGTCATCCCAATTCCTAACAGATTCGTCGGCTTATCTTCAATGTAATAATATCCAGAAGGAAAAGCTAACATGCCTAAAATCCGCTCCGCATTTGTCACGTATCGGCTCATTTTTCTATTTTGCCATAACATTTGAGTTCTCAGTGTTTGTCCTGCTAGATCATGAGTCAGTTCATGAAGTACAGGAGCTCCACCTTCACCTGGATAAGTTAAATCTTTATTGGGGATCTTTTTGTATTGACGACGAATTTCATCAATCGTCACAAAACGGTCATCTCCTTCTTCGTTGTTGTTATAGTCTCGAAACTGCTCGAAGTTTATCCAGGCAGATTTCCAGGCGATAACTAAGCCCAATAGAAAGATTGGAAATGCTAAAATCGGTGCTATCAAGAAGACCTTAGCATTCAATAAACTTTGAAATAAGAGGCTGTTTAAGTCAAAGTTTACGGCCTTACTAGCATCTTTAAACGACCAAATACTAAAGTAGAGAAAGCGGATTGTGGCTCTCAAAACAGTAACCAGGTAATTGGTTAAGATAAAAGCAATAAAGCTAAAACCTAATCCCATATAAACGAAGCTGCGGTAACTCTTAAAATAAAGAATGGGCTTCATTTCTTTATCAAAACGTTTCCGTTCTCGTTTAACAAAAGGGAGGGTATAGAATATCCTGAAGAAAACATTCCAAAGAATGAGAGAGACAAGCGCAAAGATTTTAGGTAAGAATGACTTCATCCCATTGAGCAACCCTCTAACTGATTTGAACCATACTTGTTTCCAATCAATTCCTTTACGATTTTTCCAACCTCTTTTTATTGCTTGCCTTAGACTACTCTTTCCTGCTAATAACCTTTGATAGCTTCTTAAAAAATACGGCTGGAAAAGTTTGAATAGGTAATAACCTGCTCCCCCTAGAAAAAGGAAGGTATTAAGCCAACTGGCTCGAATCAGTTGGATAAGGGTATAAAATACTACTTCAAATAACTCAAACAAACGACTCCCCCCTTACACCTTCCAAGAACCATTCCATTTTTCGAGTATAGAAGCTCGAAAAGAGAAATATGTGAAACTGTAGCCTTGGAGAGGCTTTCTCATAACGGTTAAAGTAATTTTCTAACCATTTCTCCCCATCCAACTGAAGAACATTCAATCGACTAGATCGACTTTGTTCTAAGTAATTGGTCACCTGAAGAGATTCTGCAATCAATTCATCGGACAGATAATTGTATTTTTGTCTTGCCATTGTTGCACTCCTTTCTTATTATTTCTTATTTCCCCTCTATTCTAAGGGATAATATCAAATTCTTTGTTAAAGGGACAAAAGATATTGTTATATCATAAGTTATATAACTTTTTGTGTAACAAAAAAGCACACAAGTGTTCTTGTATGCTTTCAATACCTTTAGAATGGGGATTCTACATCCATTGGTTCAGGATAGGATGGAGGATTAGAACTTGGTGTCGGCTGAGAAAAGCCCTGTTGTTCCTGCTTACGTCGGTTAGATGCCTCCTTATTTTCAAGGAAAGTGATTCCTCCTTGTTGGTTTGGTGAAATAAACTGATACGTCCGACGTTGACCTTGTTCATCGTTATAAGGTCGTTGGATAATTTCTCCTTTTAAGAGGATTGGAGAGCCTTTAGATAGGCTCTGAGCCATCAATTCCGCTTGTTTTCCATAAACTTGTACATGGAAGAAACTAGGGATTGGTTTATTTGTATCATCAGTCATACTCGAATCACAAACAAATTCAAATTTGAAACTGACGTGACCGTTTGGAGTTCGGCCCACTGCATCATTTGGAATGAATGCAACACGTCCAGAAGCGATAAATACTTGCATTTTTTCTCCTTTCAATAAAGACCACAAGAGAGTCTTTATTCAACTTGTGGTCATCATTTCATTTTAGTTCGTCAAATTAATTTTCTTTCGACTTACGAAGGCCTGCAAGACTCAACAATCCCAAAATCATTCCCACAACTGGAAGCATGCTTGCTGCTGATCCAGTGTTTGGCAAACTAGTTTCTTGTTTCTTGTTCCAAGTATAGTTATAAGAAATAGGTAATTGAGTATTTACAGATTTAGTTTGCGCTATATAAGACACAAGTTTACCTGTTTTGTCATAAACTTCAACAGGTGTTTCGCCATCCTTAAGGAGTGCTTGTCTTTGAGCCTCTAGGTCGGCTAAACGTTTAGCTTCAACTTGTGCGCTATACAAGGCAAAGAGTTTGTCATAAGCCTCTTGATTGATTTTCTGTTCTTGCAACAACTTGTCAAGGTTATCTTGAGCTTGTTTCAAAGCAGTTGCTTTCTGATTAAGAGTTGTTTCTTTTTGAGCAAGGACTTTCTTAGCTTCAGCAAGGTTAGGCTCAGCATTAAGCAAAGCATCTAGATCAGCTTTTGCTTGTTCCAATTCCTTGCCCACTTTTTCAACATTATCCTTAGATAGTTGGAGATTTTCAGCAGCAGTCTGGGCAAGCTCCTGCAGTGTGACCAACTTCGTTTGTTCTGTAGCTAGGTTTTCTTTAGACTCCGTAAGAGCTTTTTGTTTAGTGTCAAGCACTTCCTTTGCTTCAGCAAGATTTTTCTGTTTAGTTTTTACATCAGCAGTTAAGGCATCCAAGGCCTTTTGAGCAGCCACCACACGTTGTTGTGCTTTCATTTGAACTTTCTCCGCCTGATCAAGTTCAAATTGTGCCGAAGGTGCTCGTAATGGTGTTGCTTTAAGTCTTGAAAATTCTTCCTTAACTTGCTCTTCTGTAGATAAAGCTGTATCGTATTCTGCTTGAGCTTGTTCCAGAGCAGTTTGTGCATTAAGATTATTTTTCTGCGCTAAGCTAAGAGCACCAACTGCAGCGTGATAAGCCCTAGTTAGAGTCTCAGCTGAATTAGGATTGCTAAGTTCTGTCTTATCAAGTTTCGTTCCTGAAACTTTTTTATCTGCTACTGTCAACCAGTGAGAACTTGTGACTCCTTCACGTTTCGATAAAGATAAGCCAAAGTAATCTTTATTCCCTGAGGACGTTTTCGATAACCCAGTTATACTCTCAGCATGTTGCCACTCCATACCATTAAATAAAAACTTAACAATGCTTTTATAGATGAATCGTTTAGCGTCATCCATAGTATGAATTTCATCACTACTATTGACACCATACATATTCTCTAAATATTGAGAAGAATTATTCTTAGATGACGGCAGACCATATTCTCGAGCTACGTCATTGATAACCTTTTTATCATGACCTGCACCAAACTTCCAATTATCAGAAACATAACCATCAGTCACCTTCTTAGCAACCTCAAGCATCCCTTGTGAAACAACTGTTTTAGTTGTACCAAAACGCTGACGGACTTGATTTAACAAATCATTCGCAAAGAAAGCTAATTCCATTTGCTGTTCTTTTGTCAAATGATTCGGATCAACAGAAATTTGCTGATCTTTTTTATTGGACTTAAATTTATTAAGTTCTACATTTTCCTGATTGACTTGTTCAAGTTTGCGCAGTTGCGCAGCATTGTGTTTATCCCAAAGAGCCTCTTGTTCAAGAATATTGTACGGATTATTCACATAAGATTTTAGTGCTTCTACGTAGCTATCTGAAATTTGCAAAGTATTTATTGAATTATACCTTGCTTCAGCATCTGAAAAATCCGATTGAGCTTGTTTGAGCGCTGATTGAGTCTGATTTGCTGTTTCTGAGGCTTTATCCAATGCAATATTAGTAGTCAAAACAAGAGAATGAGAATTTTCAACTTGTTTCTGCGCTTCAACAATTTTTTGTTGAAGTTGATCATCGTGGGATTTAGCTTGTAAGAGTTCATCAGATTTTTCTTGAACCTTATTTTGTGCCTGCTTTTGTTCCCATTCAGCATTCTCTTTCTCAGCAATAACTTCTGCTTGCCCTGTACCGTCAAGGATAGCTTGTGCGTTATCTACACTAGTCTGTGCATCTTTGACTTCTTTTTCAGCACTTGCTACATTGTCTTCAGATTTCTTAACCACTTTTTCTTGGTCTTGAGCCACTTGTTCAGCTTTGTCAAGGTCATTCTTAGTATTTTTTTCTTGCTTTTCAGCGTTATACTTAGCAGCTTCAGCATCGGTAACCTCTTGTTTTTGCTTTTCAATGTTCCGTGGTGTAGCTTTGTCCTTGATTGCTTGCGCCTTATCTGCTTCAGACAGCGCTTGATCTACTTCAGACTTCGCCTCATCTACTTCAGACTGCGCTTGATCTTTCTTAGCTTGTGCTCCATCTACTGCTTGGGTAGATTTGTCAAGTTTATCCTTAGCCTCATCAACTTGTTCTCGAGTGACAATAATCCCACTAACTTCACTCGTAAAAGATTGTAATTGTTTGGGAGCTGTTACAGCAGGTGTTTCATCTGCGTGACCGATCGTGTTTACTAGACCAAGACCAATAACTGATGCCACTCCAACTGTTAGATTTACAGTTTTATTCATTCTATTTTCCCTATCCACTTTTTAAAAAAAGGTGGCAGTTCCTGTTACTCCACCACCTTTTATAACGAACTGAACTATTTTATTCTACTTCTTTCTTACGTTTCAAGCCAACTAAACCAAGCATTGACAAGATACCAGTACCAACAAATCCAAGCACGCTAGAAGCCGTTCCTGTATTTGGAAGCGATGGCTGTGGTTGTGGTTTACGTGGCTCTTCTGGAGCTGGTCGCTCAGGAGTATGTGTTACTACCTTCGCTTCCATCTCCTGACCATTAACAACATTTACAAATGTATTCTCAACTTCTCCACTTGCAATACGCTCAACTTCAACATAGAAATCGGCATCAAACGTACCACGTACTCCAAGAGAGTTCAAGAACTCTTTGTCAATAGTGTAAGCCCACTTACCGTCTTGTTCATTCCATGTTACTTTAACAATCTTCTTGATAAAGTCAGAATTTGTGCTTTGATCAAACTCAAATTGGAAAGCATATACAGAGCCTTTGGCAATCTTATCACCAGCTTTGACTACTTTACCATCCTTCAGGATGACATCATAAGGCAATGTGAGGTCTTTTTCAGCCGTATACTCTGTACCCTTGATGACACCTTTCCAATTACCTGTATAACGGTCATGCTTCATATCGAGTTTATCCAAACCGTCATATTGGTACAACGTATGGTGTCTTTCTGGAACAGTTGCACCGTCAAGAAGGTACTGAATCAATTCACCCATTTGAACTTCTTTACCGTCAAGAACTTTCTGACCTGTTTTATCAAGCGCATGTTTTTCTGGGTATTTTGGTTTAGGTGGTTCTGGTGTACGAGTAATAACCTTGGCAGTCATTTCTTGTTTATTGACAATATTGATGAAGGTATTCTCAATCTTACCACCAGTTTCAATACGCTCCGCCTCGATGTAGAAGTCTGCATCGAAGGTCCCTTTAACTCCTAGAGAGTTTAGGAAATCTTGATTGATAACGTAAGACCATTGACCACCTTTTGCATCCCACTTAACAGTCACAAGTTTCTTGATAAAGTCAGAATTTGTATCTTGATTGAATTCAAAAGTGAACGCATAAGATGTTCCTTTGGCAATCTTATCACCAGCTTTGACCACTTTGCCATCCTTCAGGATGACATCATAAGGCAAGATAAGGTCTTTCTCAGCTGTGTACTCTGTACCCTTAATGACACCTTTCCAATTACCTGTATAACGGTCATGCTTCATATCAAGTTTGTCTACACCATCATATTGATACAACGTATGGTGTCTTTCTGGAACAGTTGCACCGTCAAGAAGGTACTGAATCAATTCACCCATTTGAACTTCTTTACCGTCAAGAACTTTCTTGCCAGTTCTATCAAGTGCATGTTTTTCTGGGTATTTTGGTTTAGGTGGTTCTGGCGTACGAGTAATAACCTTGGCAGTCATTTCTTGTTTATTAACAATATTGATGAAGGTATTCTCAATCTTACCACCAGTTTCAATACGCTCGGCCTCGATGTAGAAGTCTGCATCGAAGGTCCCTTTAACTCCTAGAGAGTTTAGGAAATCTTGATTGATAACGTAAGACCATTGACCATCTTTTGCATCCCACTTAACAGTCACAAGTTTCTTGATGAATTCAGAATTTGTATCTTGATTGAATTCAAAAGTGAACGCATAAGATGCTCCCTTGGCAATCTTATCACCAGCTTTGACCACTTTGCCATCCTTCAGGATGACATCATAAGGCAAGATAAGGTCTTTCTCAGCTGTGTACTCTGTACCCTTGATGACACCTTTCCAATTACCTGTATAACGGTCATGCTTCATATCTAGCTTGTCTACACCATCATACTGAGAAAGAGTGTCATGTTTAGATGGAACGGCCACACCATCAAGAAGGTACTGAACAAAATCACCTAGCTGGACTTCTTTACCATCAAGAACTTTCTTACCATCTTTATCAAGCACATGTTTTTCAGGCTTGATATCTGGAACTTCAACAGTTACCAGATTAGACTTATGATCAATTCCAAAATCGATCTGATGGAATTCGTTCTGAACCTTTTGACCTTCTTTTACCAACAATTTAGCAACCAAATCAAAAGTCACGTTTTTGCCCTTAGAAACATAGTTCTTATAGTAAGCAGCGTTGTCTTTTGGAACCCACATATAGAACTCACCTTTTGGTGACAATCCTGCTTCTTTCAAGATTTCATTGACAACATCTGTTCTTCCCTTGTCAGAAAGAACGTGATACATGTCAAATAGTTGCTTCACATCTTTTCCTTCGTCGTCACTTGCCTTGGTTTTGGCATCATCAACGGTATAGGCACCGTCTTGAACATCGTCTACAATCGCAAAACGTTTCGCGATAGATTTAGGTGACGCAGTAAATTTTGAATAAGGAGCATAGTCAGTTTTCAATGTAAACTTCACATTCTTGTCAAATGTCTTAGCTCCATCAATGTTGTTTCCATGTGTATCCTCAACAGATTTTGTAGGATTTACAGATGGTTTGTAGCGCAAGTTAGCATAGCGAACATGGACAGTACGAGATTTCACTTTACCTGGTTCAGGAAGATATTCAGGATCAGGAATTGTATCCTTTTCATGCTTCTCCAATTCTGGCGGATGAACTTCTTCTACTGTTTCTACAACGTTGTTATTTCCCCAAAGTTGGAATGTGTATGTTGCTTCATACAATTCCCTATCCGAGTAAGGAGGTAGTCCTTCCGCTTTTCGTTCCGCATCAGAATACTTACGATATGCTTCAAATTTTTCCTGCGAATAAGGTTTGAATTCTTTTTTACCATGGTAATAACTCAAATGTCCTTTCGAACCATAGCCAATAGATACAATAGTTCCTACAGGTGTATCATGAAAATCGTTTACATTTGAATAGATTGGATCACCAGCTTTATACTCGTCTAAACCTGTATCGTCGTCTGATTGATACGTACCTGATGTTTTCACACCTTTCCAACCAGTTTTATTTCCAAATGCTGGAATAGGTGTTTCTTGAACCAATGAATCACTAGGTGTTTTTACAATACCTGTCGATCCATCTTCATAAGTATGACGAACAGATTGACCGTAGTCAATATCTGAATATACATCGGCACGTCCAATGTTTAATGGTTTACCAGTTGCCTCGTCAAAAAGCTCATAATCGAAATCAGGATTCAAGTAATTAAATGGGCTGAATCCAAATGGTGAAACACCTTTATCTTTCAACCACCAAACCCACAAACGACTATAAACTTGAGAATTACCTTCTTTTTCAAATGCTTTAGTAGGTGTTGATGTCGAAGTGAATTTTACAGAAACTGTTTTTCCTGATTTAGTCTTACCAATTTTGTGCAGGGTAAACCAATCACCTTCCTTAATATTTTTTAGAATTGTCCCACCGATTGACGTGGCATTTTGACGAGCGATTTCCTCTTTATCAATCATATCTGGACGACCAAGTTCAATCGTGGTTTCAGAAGTAGCTCCTAACGTACCTTTGACCAACTCCAAATCTTTTACTCCTGAAAACGCTGCGGTAAGTTTACCGTAGTATTCCAAAGAACCACGTTTTGTTTCGTCATAGTTACCATACAAAGAAATGTTTGGGGCAGTTGCAGCAACACCTTTCTTTTTAAGCTCTTCCAATTTTTTTTCATAAGCTGTCTGTTCTTTAGCATATTTTGCTAAATTTTCTTTGTTATGCTCATCAATCTGATCATTCTTTTCTTTTAGCTCTTTTTTAGCTTTCTCATGATCCTGACGAATCTCTTCGTTTTTATCATGAACATCCTTTTTCTCGCGCTCATTATCTGCTACATCTTTCTTGTAGCCATCAATTTCAGTAGAAACCGTATTTGCTTGATTCGCATAATCCTTTTCTACAGCAGTCTGACGCTTCGCAAGTTCTTCCTGACTCTCAGCAACTCCAGCATCCACAGGAGAATCCTGTTTTACTTCTAGGCCTGCTTTCTTAGCTTCAGAAACAGCCTTATCAACAGTTGAATGATCAACTACAACATCGACGGTAGTATTCTGCTTGGCAGTTTCGTCCTGCTTAGGCACTTCTTGTTTAGGTGCTTCCTGAACAGTTTTTGGCACATTTTGATTTGCACTCAACTCATCAGCAGACACAGTACCTGATGAAAAAGCCATAGCAAGAGCAGCCATACCCAAAATTACTCCACAAGCACCGTAGCGCTTCACCTTACGAATTGATCCAAATACTTTTGTTTCTTGTGTTTTAAACATTTTTTCTTTTCTCCTTTAATTAAAATAATTGTTTCTTGTAGAAATAACTTACTGCTGTAAGCAATAAGCCGCCGATTGCAGCTAGGAAACTTTGTTCTGACCCTGTGTTTGGCAAAGTTACCATTTTACCATCTGCAGTTGAAACACTGATGGTCTTGTCTTCATTTGTAACAGCTCCAAGTGCTTCAGGAGCAACTACAGAGCCATCTTCAAGGACAAGATTTCCATCTTTAGTGCTGACAATGGAATTACCTGTGCTGGTTTGAACAGGTGCTTTCGTAATATCATGCACCGCCTGACCTGTTGATGTAGAGGTTGTTCCAATTTGCGACTTCCCTTGCTGGTTCGCTTGATCAGTAGTTTTTGGCTGTTCATCTGGAACACCATCTAGACTACCTGCGTTTTCCTTGTCTTGCGCCTTATCTGAAGGTGCTGGTTTATCAGCTGGCACTCCATCAAGACTTCCTGCGTTGTCTTTGTCTTGTGGTTTATCTGATGGTGTTGGAACACCATCGAGACTACTTGCATTATCCTTGTCTTGCACCTTATCTGAAGGTGCTGGTTTATCAGCTGGCACTCCGTCAAGGCTTCCTGCGTTATCCTTGTCTGAGGGAGCTGTTGGATCAACTGGAGTAACTGAAGGCTCTGTTGGCTGAGTTGCTGGAGCCTCTGTTTCTGTTGAAGCGCTTGGCGCTGTTGGTGTAACCACTTCCGTTGTTGGAGCAGAAGAATCAATTGGTGTTACTTCATCAGCTGATACAAATCCAGCTTGTGCTAGTGCGATAGTTGAAAGTGCTAGTGTAGCTAATAATTGTTTTTTGTTCATTTTTTTCCTTTTCTAATTTCTAAGATAATTTGATTCTTTTGGTTCTGTTTCTACAACAAATCCATATTTTGAAGAATCAGAAGCTTTTACATCAAAAGTTAATCTAACGCTAGATGATTTATCCCCTTTTTTGACGGACAGGATATAGGAAACCGTATATTTTTGAGTTTCTGAATCATAATTCAATTTCTCTAAAATAACGGACTGTAAAATCCCTTCTTTTGGTTTGGTAAATTTTGCATCTCCTTCAGAAAGAAAATCTGCTAGGTTTTCTTTTTTGCCCGAGTAATAAGAAGGTAAGAAATAACGGCTAAATACATCAACTTCATTTTTCGTTGAAATGATAAGTTGAGTATTTTTTTGTTCCTGATATAAGAAATTTACTTTTTCTGACTGGTTTGACAATTGAGCGAAAGCAAAAAATACGCAAATGATATTTATTACTGATAACACTCCCAAAACACCTAAGAATAGATAAAATTTCTTCAGAGAAACTGACTGCTTTTGAGATACGGAAGGCACAACATCTGTTTGATCCCTTGCTTTTGGAACAGGTGGAAGGCGATTGGGTTGCGAAACAGCCATCGTCTCACCTTCAGCTGGGAAAAGAGGAAGAGAAGAATCGGACAATCCCATACTTTGTTTATATACAGGATAAATCTGGTTCTCAAAATACTCCCTTTTTTCTTGATAGCTGTAATTTGCAAATTCAGAGCGAGTTAGTATCGCTTGAATGAGGGGAAGCAAGAGGTTTTCATAGTCTTCTGTAATGAGGAAGGGACTAGCGTAAACCTCTCCTTCTGTCACCACGCTTTTCCCTTCCAGATGGGCGATTGCTACTTTTTTCAGCTGAAACTGACTATACGCTTGTTTCAACTCTTTAAATAACAACTCGGCCTGGTTAAATGTTAGGTAGGGCAAACTTTTTGAAATCGGCTGAGAAAAATCAGAAAGATGATCCAATCCCTCGATGATAGCAAGTAACTCACTATCATCCTCTGGACCTCTTCCATCTTCCCAGGAAATTTCTAAAAATAGATCATCTGTAATCGTACAGCGATCTTTATTAAAGAGTGAAAAAGCCATAAATCACCACCCCTTAACTTCTTACGAAATCAAAAATCCATTCAATAATACTTGGTCCCGCTGAAACACCAATAATTGCAATTGCAATTGATATCCAATTCTTTTTCATTGAGGCTTTTAACTCCCGTCCACCAAACGCATAAATGAGCGAAGTGACAACGGCAGCTAGCCCAAATAGTGCAACACTGACTAGCTGAACTTTTGTAATTCCTTGTTTCGCCAAGTTATCCGACTTAGCAAATGGATCGTCCGCATAGACTGTAAATCCTGTTAGGAACAGGGAAAGGCTCAATAAAAACATCTGTGATTTTGTTTTTACTTGCTGAAGTTGTCTTGTCAAATAATTTTTCATAGAAATCCTCCTTTGTTTTTTTGACAACGTTAGTATAATAGATAATTGAAAAAAATTTTTTAAAGGGACAATCATTTTTTTAAGGTGAGTTTTAAGAAAATAATGCTTCCCCAAATGACGTCTTTTCAGCTTCGACATCGAATAATATTTTTCTTTTATCTTCACGGTGATGCTCATCTGGCGCATCACCTTCTACCCAAAGATGAAAATGATACTCTTGATTGTGATCGGATAAGTTCAGAAACTCTTTAGAAATTAAAGGAAGCACCTTATGCTTAATCACTCTTTCAAGTGGCCGTGCACCATCCTTTATATTTGTTCCTACATCTAATAAATAAGTAACCAAACTTTCTTCATAAGAAAGAGTCAACTGTTGATTCTTCATTCTTTCTTCGATTTCTGATAGTTGTTTGACAATAATTTCCTTATTCACTTCCTCGTCTAACATATTGAAAATCAATTTATATTCAATTCGATTGAGAAATTCTGGTCGAAATCTAGTTTCCAACTCCAACGTCATGCTCTTTTCAAACTGAACTTTGTCCCTGTCGGTTAGCTTTTTAAAATTCCCTTTCAATTCATACTGATTAATAATTTTTTGAGAACCAATATTCGTAGTAATAATGACAATCGTATTCTTAAAACTCACTTGCCTTCCAGTTGAATCAGTCAAACGTCCTGCATCAAGCACCTGCAAAAATAAATCTACAACTTCTGAGTGTGCTTTCTCCACCTCGTCGATCAGGATAACGCTATAAGGTTTTTGTTTAACCTTCTCAGTCAATTGACCTTTCGTTCTCGTTTGACGATCGCCAATCAGTTTTGTAATATCTCCTTTTTGCTTATACTCAGACATATCAAAACGAATGATTGCCTCCTCATCATCGAACATCCCCTCTGCCAATGCCAGGGCAAGCTCGGTTTTTCCAACTCCAGAAGTTCCTAGAAACATGAAGGAAGACAAGGGCTTTCTTTGATCCTGTAAACCAGCTTGGGCAACAGTTATAGCATTCACAACAGCATCTACAGCCTCATCTTGGCCTTTAACACGTCGTGACAGCTTTTCTTTTAAACCATCTAGTCTTTCCTTGTTACCTTTCAAAATCGTCGTGACAGGAATACCTGTTTTATTTTTCAGCACCTCTGCAATTTCTTGCTTCCTGACATGGCCTAATCCATTTGTAGAACAAATTGTTGCTGCTTCATCTATTAAGTCAAAGGCTTTATCAGGTAAAAATTGATCAGGTATGTAGCGGACGGATAGAAGTACAGCTTGTTTTACAGCATCAGAGCTAATAGACACCTGGTGAAAATTTTCGTAAATAGTTTTAGCTTGCTCAAGAATTTCAATCGCTTGAGTAGTTGTTGGTTCAGAAACCCTAATTGGCTGCATCCTTCGCTCAAGCGCTCGGTCCGTTTCAATATATTCATGAAATTCATCTAAAGTAGTTGCGCCAATCAATTGCATCTCACCACGTGACAAAACTGGTTTAATAATATTTCCAGCATCCAAAGCGCCCTTATCTGAACCACCAGCACCAACAATAGTATGAAATTCATCAATAAAGAGAAGATTCTCTCCTTTGGTTTCTACCATCTCCTCAATAATTTTTTTAAACTTAACAATAAATCCTCCATCCTCATCTGACATTAAACTAGATAGTTCCAGAGAGCGCACAGTCAAGTTTTTTAATTTGGGAGATACCTGGTTTCTTAAAATGGCTAAAGCAAATCCTTCAACAATAGCTGTTTTTCCAACTCCAGCTTCTCCTACCAAAATAGGATTATTCTTGGTTCGTCTGAGAAGAGTCGTCTGAACAGCTTCTATTTCTTTATCACGTCCATACACCTGATAATCTTCTGCTTTTTTTGAAACTTTTTCTGTCAAATTATCTGTATAACGATCTAAATAAGGTGTTTTTTTCTTTTCTTCAGTAGTCACACTTAATCACCTCTTTCTTTTACTTCCTTGATTTGAAGAGTGAGCTTATCTTTTATCGCATCCACAAATTCTCGTGGATTGATTGTCCCTTCTCCAATCTGAGATAGAAACATTTCCCAGCCTCCTGTTGTCTCTGGATCAGAGAATTCATTGTCATAGAGATAATTGATAAGTAGATAGGCCTTGTTGGTAGGAGTTAGTTGACCTGTTTTTTTATCTTTGACAACATAGCCTTTACTCTGAATTTTTTTAATGATTTCTCCTCTAGTGGCTTGTGTTCCCAAGCCATATTTAGGAAATATTTGGCCAATCAATTGGCTTTCAGTTAGTCTCTTAGGTGGTTTTGTTTCACCTCCTACAATCTGAACCTGCGTATCAATTTCATCTCCCACTTGATAATCAGGAACTTCAACAGAACCTCGTACCTTTCGAGAACTCCATTCAGCCCATCCTAACTTATGAAGCGTTCTACCTTTTGTTTTAAAAACAAGACCATTATTTTCTACATCGATTGTTTTTATTGAATAATGACAATCATCCGCAAACATCAAGATCGCCTGCTTCACAACTGCTTCATAAATCAGTCGTTGGTCAGTTTTTAGATTTGAAAGGTTTGGAATTCTTTCAGTCGGAATCAAGGCTGAGTGGCTCGTACCAGACGCTTTTTCATCATTGACGTAATCTTCTCTAGGCTCCAAAAACGCTGGCTGAAAATGACAATTAATAGCTTTTTGATAGGCAGATAGATTTTCTTTTAAATCATCAAATTCAAAATGACTGATGTATTCTGAGTCTGGTCGTGGATAGGAGAGAAAACCTTCTAAGTACAGTCCCTCAACAATGCTCTCAGTTTTATCTGAGTCAAATTTCCAGGCACTTGCTGCAAAACTTTGTAATGCTGACAAGGTAAATAGTTGTGGAGCTGATTTCTGATGTTTTTCTACCTCAACTGAAGAAACAATAGAGGTGGCTGATAATCCCCTTGAAGAGGCTAAAATAGCTTCACTATCTTTAGTTTTATCTTTGGTAGTAAAGAATACCCCATTTTCCTTATCCTCCAGCTGAAGTTTCCAATATTTTTCTGGAGTAAAGTTGCGAATCTCTAAATCATTCTCACAAACTAGTCTGACCGCTGGTGTTTGAACTCGACCAACCGATAGATGGCTACCTTTTGTTCGAGGGAGTTGTCCTCTTGCTTGAAGATCAATCGTTGCAAGAGGTGATAAGTTCATTCCTACCAACCAATCACTTTGTGCACGTGCTTCAGCTTCTAAATAGTAATTGTAGGTTTCTGAAGGTTCCTTTAATTCCTGAAAAGCTTTTTGAAGAGCTTTCTTTGTCATGGAGCTTGCCCAAAGCCGTTTCCAAATTTTCTCCTTGCCTCCTGGTATGTGCGATAAAATAGAGTACGCAATACGCTCTCCTTCTCTATCAGCATCCGTCCCAATAATCACTTGATCCGCTGCTACCACTTCATCATAGATTCTCTTAAATTTTTCTCTAGAACCCTTGTCCTCTTTCAGATGTTGCTTAAATGAAACATTTGTAAGAGGTAATTTATCAAGTGACCAGTTGTCTGGTTCGCTGTATTCAAATAGGTGCCCTTCAGCAGCCACCACATGTACTTCAGCTGGAAAATAGAGTGATTGCCTGATAACATAGACACCTTTCTTTTTACTGAATTGTCCCAAAGCTGTAGCATAAGCTTCTGCCTGTTTCTCTTTTTCAGCCAGAATAACTATAACCATATCATTCTCCTTCTACTTCATTTTCTGTCATTGTAAGCTATAATTAAAAAATCTTTTGTAAAGGGACATCGACAAGGGATAGAGTGAGTTGATATCAAAAAACAGCACATAAAGTTATATAACTTTATACACAAAAAGAGGCTCTTAAAGAGCACTCTTTCTAGACTTTAAGCCCCTTCTTTGGGCTTTGGATAAAATTTTGATTTTGAACCACCTGTCTGTTTAACTGGTAAGGCTTTGTATGTTGTTCAACACTTTTTACAATCTTAGATACTGTTCCATGAATCCGTTTCATAGATTGCGCTAGTTGTTGATCGTCAAGAGAGGTCAAATTATCAGTCCAAATTGCCATATAGCGAATGGCTTTCTCAGAGGTATCTAACCCAAAATGCTTAGAAACGAGATAACTTGTCATCTCAGCTTCAAGTTCTCTACGATCTTTTGAGACATCCTCCTTATACGAGTTAGCAAATTTAGGATTATGCAGACTAGCATGCGCTAACTCGTGAATGGTGGTTGCAACGACTTCTCCAGGAGTATTATCTGGATTCAAAAGTATTTTTTGTTCATCTGGATAAAAAGCTCCCTTCGCACTCCTCAACTCTTTTGCATCGTCTTGATAAATGGTTACACCGATACTATTTGCATAATCGGAAAGTCCTTCTAGCACTTCTTTAGTACGAACATGATCCATATTAAAATCATAATGACGATTTGGCATCGCTTTTGGATAAAATTCAGGCTTCAAGGTTGTTTGAGACAACTCAAATACCTTATACGTAGCGAATTTAGCTAAGCCTGTATTTGAATCTCTTTCATGGAAGAAGCGAGATTTCAATTTTCCTTCCTTCTTCAAAGCCTTTTCTTCAGGTGTCGCTTCAGAAAGTCTTTTATATTTTGGATTTCCTTTTCCATTTTTCACCTGATTCCCATTTTCATCCAATACAGGAATCATTTCAACCATCATAGGTCTAAACAAGGTAATATGTGATTTTTCTCCTGTCTTAACCGAAAGATTGTTATGAACAACTTCTCTTGTTCGACCTGTTTTTTTATTGGTATAGGTATTTCTAGTTTCAAATACCTGATCTGAAGTAATCCCAAGAACTTCCCCCATCGATTGCCATTGATTATAGGTTGCGACTGCATTCGCTCCTGGCCACTGTTCCTGAATCAAAGCGATATTTCTAGGTGAGAGTTCTGGAAACTTACTCATAAAATTCAGATACTCTTCTAACCGTTCTGGTGTTTCTGTGTACTCTCTCACTTTTTGAAAAGCAACTTCACTCAATTCATGAGGCGTTAAAGCAGCATAATCAATACTACTTGAGTTTACTTCAGGGGTTTCCAAATCCGAAATAGATTCCTCTTTCAGAATCTCCTCTACACGCTGAAGCAAATTAGTTTTAGTTTCTTGCTTAGAAGATTGAAAAGCTACCGTTTTTCTTGTATCAGGAGTTTGACCTTCTCCTTCTTCTATCAATCGAGACGATTCATTTGCTTCCTGAGAAATTTCCTTATTCACCACTCTATTTTCCAGCTGAGAAAGAATTTCTTCATCCATTGATGCTAGTTCAGATTGACCGTTGAGTCGACGATATCCTAACCCTAGCATTTGTGAAATTGGTGTAGTCTCATCTCCAATATCATAACGAATTCCCTCCTTAATCATTTCACCACCTGGAGCATAGATATCAAACTTAATTTTGGTAGGAGGGATATAGACTTCAGTATTGCCTGCAGTTACTTGTTTCATTCCTTCTTGATGAATTGGATAAAAGTCCTGATTGGCCTTATATAGCTCCCTAGCGAAATCTTGATAAGATATCAGCTCGGTCTCTTTAAAGGGCAATTTCGGCCCACCTGGGCGATCCTCAGACCATTGGAGACGTACATGGTAGTTTTCCTTATAAATATGGTCTTGTTGCCATTCTTTATAAAAATCTGAATTTGTATCTAGGAGATGATCTTTCTCAGCTGCAGCAACAATCTGATCAAATTTATCATTGTACTGTTTCGCATAGTCAAGATATTGATTCCAGGCTTGATGAAATTCTTCTGGCGTTTTTGAGATATCATCTGGCACACCTAAATTATAGACAGTATCTAACACCTGAGTAAAGGTAGCTGAATCAAGTGAGGTTTTATTCAGAGTGTTCTCTGGAGCTGGTGGTTCAATTTCTTTAGAAACTTCTTCAAACTGCTTATTCTTCAAAACTGATAGCATTTCTGCACCATTGTCTTTAACATATTCCTCATTAATTGACAGTTGCTCAATGTGACCATCTCTTTCTCTATAGACACCGAGAATGATCTTTTCATCCAACAATTTAACACTAGTTGCAAGCTCTCCTTTGAGTTTCATAAGAGAGGCTGGAATTTTTTCATCTCCGATATCTTTAAACAGTAGTAAGAAATCTTCATCTTTTGCTTTAATAGCTTCACTCATATTGAGATTGTGAAGCTTTTCAACACTGCTCAAATCATCCAGAACAAAGGATTGTGGCTCTAAAATATCCTGAAGCATTGGAAGAACCTGCAATTTATCCTTAATTGAATTACTAATCAACATACCGTCATAATGACCTCGACCAGCCGCAAAATCTTCTAAGAAATCAGCAGCACCTTTTCCTTCTTCAAAAGGTCTAATCCCTGAAAGATGGATAAAGTTTTCTTTTTGGAAAGTTACTTGAAGAACATTCTCTTCTCCATGATCCGCATAAACAAAACTTATTTTACTGCCAGCCATTTCACTTAAATACCAGGACGCTGTACTTTGAATGGAGGGCGCATATTGGTTCAAACGTCTTAAATCGGCAGGTGTAATTGGGTGATAATTCCCCACTCGCCGTTGCACTTTATCATAATTTGTGCTAAAATGAAGGTACGGATAGGATGATGTCGGGTGACTGGTAACAGTTTGCTCAAAGGTACTTGTTTCAAGTACAGGTGAGGTACTGCCTTCAGCTTTAGGCTGTAAAGAACCCGTGCCACCACTGGTCCTATCATTCATTTGCTCCTGAGAACTCTCAGGAGCTTTTTCTTCTGATTCAACTGACTCTGTTTGAACATTCTCCTCAGCTGAAATCTGTGATTGATAATCATGATCTGCTTTTTGTGCCTGTTCTAAATAAGGAGTTGGAAGAGTTTCTCCCAATTGCGTTGAAAGGTCACTGTCTTCACTACCAATATCATATCGAAAATCATCTGTCAGACGACTCCCCTTTTCATCTTGCAATGCAAAATAAGTTTTATCATATCCCAGGCTAAGCATTCTCAAATTATTCTCTTCATACAATTGAGCTATAAAATCCTTATATGGAATCACATCTCCTGATGAGAATTTCTGAGATAGATTTGGATTTTCTGTAAAATCAAAGGCTACAAATAACTCTGGAGGCACTGAACCTTGCTCTTCCTGTATCATTGGTTTTACTCCAATATTTCCTTGCGCTTGTTTGGCAAGTAATTCATCCACCTTCAGTCTTTCCTCGTCTGTTTTCGGATGATACTTGATTTGTGAAGATAATTGAAACTCTCCTTCTTCAGTCAACTCCAGGGCAACTCTTCGTAACCCTTTTACAAAATACGTATTTGGTTGTTTTTGCCACTGGTTCACTAGCCCTTCATCAATTAAGGCTTGAGTTGCTGGTTGAATGCTCGTTTTACCCATTTGTTCAGATATGGCCTCAAGTCTAGTCAACTCTTCTTGATAGCGTTTGAGAGTAGCTTTGGTAAAGAACGACTCCCCACGTTTAGCTTTTTCTAACTCTTCACGGATTCTAGGTATATTTTGAACACTCATCTCCAGACCACTTCCCTGACGATTCAACCCCATTTCTTTCAAATGTTGTTGGTGCTCCAGGCGCTCTACTCGCTCTTCCTGTTGCCTAATCTCATCCATCTTTGAGAAGACTTGATCTTCTATTTGTTCTTGCTTACGTTTAAAGCTAGCACCTCCTCGCTTATCATTCATGGGTTGCCCATTTGTTAGCGCTTGGTGGGAATAAGCTCTTGAAATAGCCTCGTCTTGTTCACCCCTTAGTCGTTCCAATTTTCGACGTGCCTGTGCAAGACGACTGTTGTCAGGCTTTTCTTCCTGTTGATTCTTTAGAACATCATTCCAGTCCGTTTTATCTTGTCCTGGTCTTAGTTCTGGTAGATCTGAATTGATAACAGCTCCTTTTGCCTCTAATTCTTGAATGAATGTTCTACCTGCTTCATCATTATCTAAAGCTAGAGTAATCAAATCCGCATTTTTCCCATCTTCAAAAAAGTGATGATCAATAGCTACTTGAAGCCCGTCCGCTAATTGTTCAGGTGTCCATCTTAGCGGTTTTCCTGATATTTCAGCTTGAATTTGAGATAGATGACGGCCTATAGTCGATTCTTTCAAACCATCCATAGAGACTAATCTGACGTCCTGAAGACTATCTTTGTGCAATTCATAGTAGGACATTAAATCAATTGGACTCTCAGTGAAAATCAATCGTTTTGGACTGCCAATATCAACATGAATACCTGTCATAGGATCGGAGTTTTTCATAATCACTTTAGCATATCCATGTTTTGGCCACTTCTCCCAATTCTCCTGTATTCCTTGTAAAGAGGCTCCAACAACTTCACCTGAAGAAGAAAGGGACTTGAAGACAATAACTGGCTCAATCGCATTTGTTGTAACTCCATCATTGCCTTCCGCAAAGTAGTCAAGTTTGGCGTTAGCTTGGGCTAAAACACCCTGTTCCAAAAAATAATCAATCGTTTCGTCTGACAGCCCACGTTGATTCCGTAGATAATCTCTTCCAGCTGAAAACGGCTGCTCGTATTTCTCAAGATAGTATTTAAAATCTTCTTGAGGCCTTTCAACCATTTGAAACTCTTTAAAGTTTCCATCATTTAAAAAATCTACAGATTGGTTAAAACTTACTTCCTTTATCGTCTCAACCAAAGAAATCGCATCTCCACCTGTATTTCTAGAGAACCATTTCCATAAATTTTTATCAGGTGAAATAACTAGGCTATCATGTTCTTTCCATCGATAGTCTCGTCCGGAGCGAACCAGCTCCATCTGAAGCTCATTTGCAACATCCAAAATATCTCTAGAACGTGCGAATTCAACACGTTCTCTACGACTTTTACCACGTCTTGATTCTTGTTCTGTCATATAAAATCTCCTTAAAATCCTTCATACTGTGGTTTGTACGGCTCATTCTCTGCTTGTAGAAATGATTCTGGATCTAAGTGAACCAATTCCCCTACTGAAAAAGATTCAAATAGCTCAGAATTTTCCTTAAAATCTAGAACCATTTCTAAATCAGAATTTCTTCCTTGACCCTCAAAATGCACTTGCTTGGTATCGGCATTCATTGCCGTAATTAACCATTCGGCTGAGAAATCAAAGTCTTCAACTGCGACATCTGGAAATAATAGCTTCATTTTTCTTCTCCTTTCTCTTTTTATCCTTCTATTCTATTCAATAACCAAAAAATCCCATTTAAAGGGACAATAGATTTCCATTTTTCAACAAAAAAGTCATTGCTTTTACAATGACTCTTATATACTTTGCCCTTTTTCTTCAAGTTCTTGTCTCTCATCGCTTCTCTCACGTTCCATAAGGGCTTTTTTATTTGCACGTTGAGCCCTTTGAAGAGAATTGGTCAGATTTCTCATGAAATCTGTATTGATGATTGCTTTACCTTGAGATTGTTGGATATTTTTTCTTTGCAGGACCTTTCTTTCTTGCATTTTCTGTGAAACAGCTTGAGCTAACTGACTTTTCTGATTACTTTCCTCCTCTGGCAACAATTTCTGATAGAGTGATTTGAGCTCATAAAATCCTTTCGCATTCTCCTGTTTTAATTTTTGAACAGTTCCTTGATCAGTCGTTTGTGAAATTTCCTTGTTTCGACTGTAAATCTGATGTTTCAACTGAAAAATAGAGATATGTGTCTGTAACTCTTCTACGTAGCTATCTTTCGTAACAGGATAGCCCTTTAGAATGGTCAAAACTCCTTCATCTTGAAGAGGTTGAATTGTAGCTAATTCCTCCTTTAAACGTTTAATAGGAGCTTGAATTGTTAATGAATCAGCTTTCTCTACTGAAAATGAAACACTATCTTCAAACTGGTTAGCAAGAGAACTTCTCAGAGATTGATCTGCTTCACTCAGTTTATAATTTGGAGTCAGCTGCAATTCAGTCAGCTGCAGTCTTTGAAGAATCTCCTTCTTTTTTAATTCAACAAATGGCTTATCCGATTCAAGTGGTTGGATTTGATCAAAAAGAGTTTTACGAACTAATAAACTACTCTGTTTTTCCTCCAATAAACTCAATTTTAAAGCATAGCGAAATGTTCCTAACTCCTGGCGCTCTTTTAATGATCGATCACTTTTCTTTTTAGCTGCTTCTACAAGTTCTTTCAAATCAGCTGAAGAAAATAGCGACAAGTCTCTTAAAGTAAGTTGCTTCTCCAGTAAGTCTTCTTTCAGCTGACTCACATCATAAACTAATTCCGTAACATATTCAGGACGTCCCAAACCTGTTCCGTGTTTATCATAAGCAGCATAGACTGGTTTTGTAATTTCAATAGGTTTTGCCCCATCTTTCAACTCATAACCCAGTTTTTTCCAGGCATCTAGTGTTTTGATAACACTTGCATTGGGATCCTGTTCTAAAATCATTTGTTGATTCTTTACTGAGAAATTGGCCAAATTTTTTTCCAGTCGAACATCAGCTATTTCAGGAGCATTCTCACGAAATAGGTGCAAGATTTTATTTGCTAATCGTTCTCTCAACTCCTTCTCTCGGTTCGCTATTAATTGCTGCAGATGATAGCCTGCAGCCTCCTGTTGTGTTTTCTCAACACGATCATCAAGTTTCCGAATCTTCTCGTAGGTTGATTTTTTTCCAGCCGAATAAGCTCCTCTATAGGTTTCTAGGAAGTCCTTCGTTTCTTTCAGAAATTCTTGATAAAGCTCTTTCCCATCATTTTCTAAATAGGAATCCAGATAGCGATCAATGAAGAATTTACTGACTGCAAAATCTCTTGCATTTGAGCCATAGCGCCATTTTTTATCCATTGGTAAATGGTTGTAAGCCTGTTCCAAAAAATTTTTTTCAGCCGAAGAACGAACCTTCTGATCTCTAAATACAGAATTGATCAACTCACTTCTGATATTGGACAAAATTTGTTCTCGTCTAACAATCATTCCCCTAGTCTGTTCATTCAACAAGCCATGAAAAACATCGCTTTTAAATCGCTCAATAGTTTTCTGGGAAAAGTTTCCTCTGTACTCCATTCGTCCACGAGGTCGATAGAAAATTTTTTCTCTTGCAGATTCAACTTCAGATAAACCAAAATGCACATGAATATTATCCGTATTCAAGTGAATGTTAGCCCACCAAAATGATGAATCAGATAAGCCTTCTTTTTCAATCAACCTCGGCAATGCTTCACGTATGACCGACTTGATAGCTTGCTGATCGACTTTTCCAGTTTCCAGATCATATAATCCCTCTTTGGCCAAAAAATCATTATCAAAAGAGATAACACCCTGCCATAGAAGAGAGCCATTTTGATAAGCCTGTTCTAACTTACTTTTCAATTCAGTTACTTTGCTACGCTGCAAGTAATTGGCCTCTTTTGTAAAAATGGCTGTCATCTCTTCATTTTGGTTTTCAGTAGCATAAGAGCGATTCATATAATCAATGTATTCCTGAAAATTAAGTTTTGTTTCTGGAACTTCAGCTTGAATTTTTTGTAGTTCATCTTCAGTTAGAGACTCAATATTTTGTCTGTGTGTTTCTAAATTTAATTCATTATCAACCTCAACAGCTTCGTCTCTATTGGTGTAGTCTACAAAGCCACTATTTGCTTCAGTGTATTGCAGCATGAAGGTAATACTTGGACTAGACTCACTCACGAGTAAGGTCTCCTTTCAATTAATGAGAATGTTTGATTGTTTGACCACGTGCAACATCTTCTTGAATGACATCGTTAATTCTTGCCATTAATTCATGCTGTGTAGGATCCAGTCGTGAATGAATAGATTCCAAATCTTGAACATCAAAATCATCTTTCGTAATAGCATGAAAGTTGGTTAGTGTTAAATAAAGAATTTGATCAAGTTGACGATGAATTGCCTTGTTGTCATTTCCAGAATCAAAGCCATCCCCCAAATTTTTTTCCAGCTGAGTCAGTCGCTCATAGAAATTTTTTCCTTCTCCTAATTCAATAAAGAGTTTATAAAAAACTTCAATCAAAGTAACGAGCGTTGCTGAATTATTTCGATACTGTTTCTGCAAAGCAGACGATTCTTTCAAGTAGGATTTTATTTCCTTAAATTTTTCATGTGTTTCTTCGCTAAAATATAAGCTAAGTCTTGGATTCATTTTTCCCTCCTCAATTTTTCTGAGATGATCCTGTCAAATAATTGATTTTATATCCTGGTTGAATATTAAAGATATATACATCAAATGAGATCTCATCATCTTCAATACTCTGTGCTTCCATACGAACTCCTCTAGCAACTAATTCCACATTTCTAAATATAGGAGTTACTCGATAGCGGACATGGTGATTCGTATTTTTTATGTAGTTAGCAATCTTATTTTCATAGTAAACCATTGATGATTGTTCATCTTCAAAATTTGCATTTAAAGCACGTGTACCTGTAAATAAATTTTTAGCATTCGCATTCTCTCCACTTAATTGAAAACCGATTAAGTGAGAACGATTATATAAATAATCTTCTTTCCCGTTGAAAATTATTTTTTTATTTTTCCATCCTGTTGGCGTGATAGACGAAATAGATTCTCTATCTTCAGTTGGCATCAATTCTTTTCCCAACATCGCTTCAGCAATTCCTACACGATTTAAAAAATCTAGATCAGAATATTTTTCCCAGCTGTCATTTTCTAAACTCAATTCGTCTTTTGTAAATTGTGATTTTTCATTGACGACAATCACTTGATTTTTTCCATCATACTCCTTCGATTTCAAGTCATCATTTTTCAGAGTAGGATTCAAATTTGAGTTGGAATTTTTTTCTTCAGCTGAATCGGCTATGTTCAATTGATTTGGGATATCATTTTGTGTCAAGCCAGATTTGATAGCATTAAAATTGTTAGGTTGTACGATAAAGATCGCAAGAAAAATGAGAATGATGAACAGTGATTTATTCTTCTTCATTTTCAAACACCACCTGACCGTCGTTCAGCTTCAAGTGCTGATACATCATCCATAAAATGTAACCAATTTGTGGTTAGTTCGTTTACAATATCTTGTTTAACATTTAAAGCCGAAAGAGAAATGTCATTCTTCAACATCAATTCTAAAATCTGACTTTGTTGTTGTTTGATATCAGATAATGTTTCTGCAAATTGATTATTGTACAAATTCAATCCGTCATTCATTACGATATTTTGAATTTGCGATAACATAAACTCGTTAAAGCTTGGATAGTTATATTTTTTTGAAATGGCCTGAAGTTGCTCAAACATATCATCAGGAACATTTCTAATTAAAAAATTTTTAGCCATCAATTTCTACCTCACCTTCATACTCTAACCAACGTGAAATATGACTACCATAGCGATTCATTTTTTCTTTAAATTCAGATAGTGTCCTTGTCTGTTTTTTCATTTGTTCCAGAATATGGTCAGAAGCTAATTTCATATTTTCTAAATGAGACACATACAAATCTTGAGCACGATTAAATTTTCCGTACTCAATTTTTTCACGACAGATTGAAAGCAAAAAATCGTTAAATGAGTTGGCTTTATTTTTCTTCGCAAGAGATTTTAGATAATTAATTTCATCATCAGTAAGCCCTCTAATCTCAATTCGATTTTGTTTTATACTTGCCATTATTTTAAATTTTCCTTTCCAAAAAACAGCGCCCTTCTTTTTTCTTTTGTCGAAGCAAAAGCAAAAAGAAGCAAAAAAGAAAACTTCAACCTCGCAACATCACGAACCGATACGGTTCTATTTTTGCGGTTTTTCAACACACTAACACACACAGAGGGACTAAGGTCCTTTTTAGGTGTGTTGTGGTAGAAAAGAGCATAAGGGAAACTGATATCACATGCCGTGATATGTTGATAGTATCAACGTTTCCAGTACCGGTAATTTTCTCGGCTTCGCCTACTTACACACACATGCGATACTTACCTTTACATACTTTATAGGTGTTATACTTACACGGTTTTTCTTCTTTACATACTTTTACTTACACCGTTTTTGACTTCATTTGGAAGTTCAAAACTCAAAAATCAAGACTGATTTTCAGCTGGAAAGTCTCCTTCTTCACGATTTTTCTTCGCTGCTAAACGTTGTTCTTTTTCATCTTCTTTGATGAGGTTCAATTCCATTTTTAACTCTTCAATAATTGATTCATACGACTGATTTTTATTTTTCTTCAATTGAATTTGTACATAAATTTTACCAATTTGTTTTTGAAGATTCTCTTCTACTTCTTTACGTTCCTCTTCCAAAAGGGCAACTTTTTTCCTCGCCTCTTCCAGTTGATTATCAATTTTTGTTAAATCATTTTTAGCCATGATTACTTCTCCTTTTTATTTAATTAAGCCTATTGTAATCTAAAATATAAAATTATTTTTTAAAGGGACAATCATAAAAAATAAATCCCCTTAATTCAAAAATTAAGGAGATTTTTGACTACTATTTGTTGGTAAACATGAACTCACCTTTCATAGAAAACGCACTCTTTTTACTCACATCAAATTGAATCAACCAGAAACAAAAATCATGTTTTTTCCCAAACGGGAAGACATAAAATGCTGGATGATAAAATTCTTCAATATCTACAAATTCTCTTTCAAGAGGAGCTTCAGAACCATTCCATGCTTTTCTATAATAGGAAATACCTGTCCGTTTTTCTCTATTCAAAAAACTTAATTCTACAATATCTTGATAATCCTTTTTCACTGCTCGCTGATTAATCGTAATCATTCGTTGGTTTGCATCACCTTCATCAGCATCTGTAAAAAGATTGATTTTAGGAGGTAACTTATCTTTTAATTTTCGGATTCCAAGGTAGTCCTTATTTAAGATATTTTTGAACAGATAACGCTGAAAAAGTTTTGCTTGAAACCACTTCATGAAATAATAAATACCGATACTAAAGATTGTGGCTAAAAGCCAGAACGATGATTCGTTTTCTTGAAATGGAAAATCCACTGCGATTGAAAAAATAAAGCCAAACACAACACTTTCAAAAAATGAAAAAATAAATCTCTCAACACCAAAACGCAATTTTGAAAAAGGAACGGCTAAGATAAAAATAACCATCAAAAATCCTAAATAATTTGGACTAATTTCAAGTGTTGCTGAAATTTTTTTAATCAGAACAGCGCCTGCAACCATTACAAAAAATAAATATTGCCATTTAAAGGCTTGTCTAATAAGCCAATTCACTCCACAAATTGCAGATAATTTATATCCCAATTTATCAGTTTCTTTTACCATTTTAATTAAATTTTTCATTTTATTTTACCTCACTTTAATTCATTTCTACAGTTTCAATAGGGTTTGAAAATTCAAATGTTCCATCTTTAACAGCTTCTTTTTTCTTGTCCAAAGACTCCAATTTAGCCTTCAACTTTTCAATGTTTTTATAGGCTGTTTCGATGGTTCTGTTCTTCGTTTCGATGTTTGTATCTAGCGTAGCAATATTCTTTTGATTGGCTTCGAGATCATCACCTGTTAGATATTTTGCTTCTGCTTGAAGACTCGCTTTTCGTGAGTTATCATCTTCAATAGATTCCTTCAATTGAGAAATTGATGTTGTCAATTTTTGAGACTGTTCATTCTGGAAATTGATCTCTTTTTCGATTTCCTGAAGAGTAAATTCTTCTCTGGAAACAACCTCAATAGCTTTAATTTCAAGCTGAGTATTTTGAGGAGTTACAAAGAATTGTACAGTGTCATCTTCTTCATATTTCTTCTGAGAAACCTTTTTAGAATCACTGGATGGCGATGAAATATTCACATCAATTGAGCTAGAAGAGACTGTCTGATTCGTCACATCGATCGCAAATGCACCAAAATTTTTCGGAACTCCTTTAATAATAACTGATACTTTATTATCAATGATTGGCACAACATCCATCTCTATTTTTGAGTCTTTATGTTGCGCATAGAGTTTCCATTTCAATCGTTTGGCATCGATGCCCCGATCTATCGAAGTCGTAGCATCCTTCGTCTCAAATTGTAAAACAATAATTCCAGTATCTGGTGAATATTCCTGGCTGACCAGTTTCATCTCACCACTACCATTTGCAAAAACCTGCTTTGTTTTGAGTTGTTCTGAAGTATATGTTTGTCTTTGTGGTGAGAAAATCGCTCCCATCAAAAGACTTAACCAGGTCACAAACAACATTGAGAAAATAACTAGTTTTCTCTTAATAATATTCTCTTGAAACCAAACTTTAGTCTTAATAAATGGCTTCAAAATTGGGCTAGATTTTATCTTTTCAATCCAGCGCTTGGATATTTCGATTAAAGTAGACATTTTATTTCTCCTTCCTGATTTTTCCATAATACTGATTTGTTAAAGAGGTTATATCCGTCTTTTTTTCAGTAACCCACTTTCCATATAAAGATAAAGATAAAACTATAATAGCTACACAAATAGTTACAAATATATCTCTCATCAACTCGACATTCCCCAAATAAAAAGATTCAAAGACTGTCATAAAAGAAACGTCCCTCACTCCAACTAATTGAAAAAAATTTGAATTCATATGAACTAAATTTACTGCTACATATGCAATAAAGCCTAAAAAGAGATTGATTGGCACTAAAGCTAGCAAAATAAAAATAGATACGCCTCCTAAAATTGCAAAAACTCGATACTTCACATTTGTTGCAAACAACATATCAAAAGTTGATACATCGTCGAAACCTTTTTGTTCACTCGATAGCGTGTAATTTTTTATACCTCTCAAATGTTTGTTAGCTCTTTTCTGCTTTAAACTAGGTGATTTAGTTCTTCTCATGCTTCTTATATCCTTTCCAAATAAATGAAACCTTACTTTTTGGCCAAACACTTTTTAGTAACATTAAGAATGCCAATGGCATCCTTTTCGTTTTGATTTCATTTCCAAAGTTATCACATATAGTTATCCTGAAAAGCGGTACAAACCAGATCGCAATCAAGATAGTTCCAACCACGCCATGCGCAATAGCATTTAAAATTTGATACATACTGCCTCCTTAAATACAACCTAACTTTTCAGGTGCCAAATCCAATGTTAGCCAAAGGGCCTCATCTTGCGAAATATGTGTTAGTCTTCCTCCCTCATCATTAAAACGATGTAGAGTAAATGTCCCATCTGATAATTTTCCTAAAACAACCATTCCTTCATTTGTCCTAGTACGCCATAGTTCCCAATCATTTTGAAAAGCTGTCTCAGCCCATTTACTTAGTTTTGCCCTTTTAGTCATTTATGGCCTCCTGAATACTTTTCTCATCTGCTACAATCTTTTCCTCTGAATCTCTTAAAGCATATAGATATTTTTTTATTTTTCCCTTACGGATCTTGATGATAGTTGCAGCTTTTTCAACCTGGTATTTTTCTACTAACTTTTGACCTTCTTCTGTCTGAGTATCAATGTAAAATGTAGGATAGGAACCTTTATTGGCTGCATCTACAACTACACTTTTTCCAACCTGACAGTAAGGACAATCTTTTTTATAAAATACTAGATTTACATTTTGATCAAGTACAGTATTCTGGTATTCCTTCTGAGTAAGGTGAGGATCATAATCTAAGATAAAATGATCTTTATACAACCTATATCCTCCTAAAACTGCGAGACTCACGACTAAAATGACAAGAAGAGCCCCTAGAGCTAACTTAACATGCGTAAAAAGCTCTTTCATCCTATCTCCTCCTCATCCATAAAATCAAATATGGAACCTTGAACATAATCAATCTTGGCCAATTCTTTTATTTCTGATTTCAAGTTAGTGAACGTTGTCATCACTTCTTGAAAGAGTAAAGGATCAAATTCCTCAGAATCCAATACACGGACAATTGGCAACATTGGATAATGATCTCTCAACTCCTCCTGCAGGTAATCTGAAATCATTTTATCATTCGAGATAACACTATCTACTCTAATGATCGCTGGAATGCTAGAAATACTCTCCTCGTTTTGATAAAAAGTTAAAGCCACATCCCCTGCAGAAACAGAATCAAATTTTAAGTTATCCGATGAAAGTTTAAAATAGTAAGCCAATGGTTCTTGTCCAACTCCTGTTAGGTAGTATCCACGGATAATTTTGAATAACTCTGACATCGACCTTTCCCCTTCCTAACAAACTTTTAGAAGTCTAAACGGAGCTTGATACACATCAGGATAGTGAATCAATCTCTTTTTTCTTTGTTCAGGAAGTGGTTTACGGTAATGTTTTTGAAGATACTGAAAAGCTAGTCCCAAGGTATCAAAAACTAAAACTTTATTCTCCCCATTACAAATATAATCACCTAATTCAAAACTGAAAATTACGTACTTCATTCTTCTTCTCACTTTCTATTTTGGCCAATCATTGCCAGCTGATCTGTCTCTAATTCAGAATCATATCCGTTTTCAAAACGAACTTGTTGACGAATCCCTATAAGTGAGAAAACTAAGAAAAATCCTCCTACAAATATAAGGCTAAAGAATCCAACTAAAATCAAAATCATATCATTCCTCCATAGGTTATTTTATATACATGTATATCCTTGTAATAATCGTAGATATAAATGTAAGGCAGTTGACGGGTTTTTTTGATTATCCAATATCAAGTTCAAATAGAGATAGTTGTTGTGTTTGTTTAAAGCCATCTTTAACCCTTTCTATCACTCTCTGAGTAAACTCTATACTTTCTTCAAAGAAAGCAGCAATATTGGTCATATAAGCCTCCTGACGTTCTTTCTTCACCTGGATAAGGGAAAGCAAGATTGATTTGATAGAGGCTAATCTGATGCCTCCTCCACGCCCGTGTTTGACTGTGAAGAAGATTTTTTGTTCTGCTTTGAGAACTTTCAATACTTTATCCAATGAGCGCTCAGGGATGTTCAACTTCTCTCGTATCTCTTTTTTCGTCGTCTGGATAAATGGATCCTCAGATTGATAGAAGCCTTCTAAATAGGCCATGACATCTGTTTTCCATTCATGAAGATGACTATTCTTTCTGTCAGCACGTTTCTTCTTAAACTTGTACCAACGTTGCTTCACAAAGAGATCTGAAGCCTTGAGTTCCTGATTGACCCATGCTTTACATAAAGTCATTACATAGTCACGACTAGCAGCTTCATATTTTCCTGAGTAGGCGCTTGTGATAATTTTATGATATTCAGCTGAAGAGAGTGGTTCGTCTAGATTCGCATTAAAACTAGAAAGAACCTCCTCACACTCTGACTGATCAATTCCTGAAGAAAAGTTGGCTAAAGCTAACGTGAAAAGAACATTATTTCTTCCCATCAAGGCTTTTCCACCCTTGATATTTCCCTCTCTCATCAGCAATTGATACCATGGTTCATCAATCTGTTTCACCCCTTTAGAGCCTGAAATAACCGTCAAATTGGGCTTTTTACTTGGAAAAGGAAGTTCTGATTGCTTCATTGACCAATCTAACCACTCCTTGAATGAATAGGTATAGTCAGGTTCAAAGAATTCGACATTATCAGTCCGAGGAATACGAGCAATCCCAAAATGGTTACAAGTCAAATCTACTGGTAAAGTTTGAGCAAAGTAATTTCTCAAATTTTGAGAGATAGCTTTAGCCACCTTTACCACTCGAAATTGGGAATGAGCTGTAACATAAGCTGATTCTGAGAGGACAAAATAGGCTTGAAATCCCTTATCAGATTTTAGAATCAACGTTGGCATAAAACCTAGCTCCAGAGAAGCGGTTAAAATATCTCCTGTTGTCATTTCTTCAGCTGCAGAGGTAATATCGAAGTCAATGTAGAATGTGTTAATCTGTCTAAGATTATCTTCAGAGTGCCCACGTGTAATCCGTCGACCAGCATCACTATAGCTTCCATAGCAATATACGTTAGGAGTCCAGTGTGTAAACTGATCCTGGTTCTCAAGCAATGATTCGACAGAGGTTAAAACAACACCACGTGCCTTCACCATATTTGCTTTTGAACGATAAGCAAATACAGACCCTCGTCTTCCTTCTTCAGCTGAAGAGATGAGCTGTAGATGACTATTTTTAAATTTTTGTGTTCTTAATCCGTCTTTTGTGATGATGGATAAGCATTTTAATAAATCAATCTTTTTCATGGTTTTTAGGACTCTCATATCCCTTCACTAGTTATAGTTTGAAGTCAAATACACTTATAAAATATGGTGCCAACTCGATATACGAGAGGTACATCATTCCCCCTCCTACAATAATTAAAAAGATACTCAACACCCATCCTAAATCAGTTAGATGTACAAAGAACTCTTTCTCACCAATCAATTTAAAGTGTACTTAACAGCTGCTCGAACTCTTCTGCGCTCAGAAGATCGTCATCGTCTTTCCGTGGTTGGAAAGACATAATCTTTGATACTGGTTTCTTTTTAGCACCTAAACGGTAACGATGTCCGTTTGGCAACCAACCTAGCTTGTAATCCAATCTAGGAAGGTTTTCTCTACCCTTGATGCTATCGTTTGAAACCCCAATTTCAACCTCTCCAGATAACTTGGCATTTGCCCACTCACTAGGAGTGATTTCCCCAAAACTATCCCAGAAGACTTTTCTTTGAGCAGTCTTCTGTTGTCTACGAGCGCTTGCATAAGCACTCGCTGTTCTAAAATTATTAAGCATATAACTTCCTCCTGCCCGTATTGGGCTTCCTAAAATAAATAAACTAACAAATAAAATGGTGGTAGAAACTATCTACCGTAGTGAAGTTCTCCTTCACTGTCCTCGTATTCGAGCCAGTGATCCATAACATCCGGACTTTCTTGTAACTCACGTCCAGTAGGAGAACACCACTCCTCATTTCCATTAGATGTTTCAAACACCTTCTGAGAAACACCATTTCGCTCAACGTCCACAAAGCGTGGATATGTAACTTTTGTCATTTTACTTCCTCCTATGTTCATTCTCATTTATTCAATAATTCTTCTGATAACAACCTAGTCTCTTTTGCGTGTTCAAAACCAGCAATATACGCCTCAGAATCAACTTCAATTTCGATTTTTAGGCTTCTACTCTCTAATTTCCCCATACGTAGTCGTTGTTCTTCCAAAACTTCTGCTGGGATTTTTACCATTAAACCAAATTCTTCTGATGATTGAGCCTGGTCCTGAAAACGTTGATCTATTCCGTTTAAGAAACCTAGTAAGTACGATTTCTTATAGTCTTTCCATCTTGCTCTTGAGACTGTAGGGAAAAGTCGTTTCAGTCGATATTTAAGGTATAAGAGCGCACCTTCGTAAACCTTACTACAAAATTCAGCATCAGATTGATATCCAAAGAAAATTATCTGTGTGATGCCATCTTCAGGAAGTCGTCTTCTTATCGTTTTACATCTAAAATTTTCACCTAAAATACCTGCCAACTTTTCTTGCCACCATGGAAGTCTATATTCCCATGTTCCTATTGTTTCACCAATATCTTTTTGAGTTTTACTATTCGTTAAATCATTCATAGAAAGATTATGCTTCACCATAAGTCTTTGAGCCATCAGAAGGGCAGTCTGCCCCTCTTCATCGTTTGGTGCATCGTAAGCTAATTCTAAAAGATTTTGTATCTTCTCAATAATTTTATTATCCATATCAATCCACATGTTTATACTTTCTAGGTAAAGAACTAGCGTAATGTTTTGAATCATTAACCTTTGCATTATAAAAAATCATATTATTCCCAATAATTTCTTGCCATTTAGGAATCTCCTCACAATAAATACGATTAAGTCCATAAAAGTTCTTTACAATAAATCTAACGGCTCCAATATGATCTCCTAAACCAACCACACACAACACATCATGTTCCATATCATATACCCAATGACTTTTTGAATTTGTCAGAATTTCCCAAGCAAATTCCCAATCTCTCTCAAGCCAATCATGCCCTGGTCTGTAATAAACTTTTGTCTGACAAGATTCATCATTAAATCCATAAAAACAGTGGCTACACAGCGTTCTGTTTTTATCTACCCACCAACAAGGACCATACTTTTCATTGATGCAAGGTGTAACCCAGTTGCAAGAACATCGTCTACAAATACCCATTTCCATTTTCTATCTCTCATTTATTCTCATACTTTTAGGTAGCTTTTTACTCGGTAAACAGTAACCTTCGGATAAGTCCCTTTTGCTATAAAATTTAGGACTATTTGTCATTATGTGATCACTTCTTCTCCATCCTCGACGAAGTTGCTTGTAAGATAAAGAAACACGCTTCTCAATCTCTTTAAAACTAAATCCCAGACTCAAATAGGTTGTTACAATAGCATCAGCATGTTCTTTGGACTCTTCGCTTCTTGTTCTTCGCTGAAAGTTTATCTGCTTATCTTCTTCATTTAATGCTATCTGATAAGCAATAAACAACTTCCGCATTTCCATAATTTTATGTTGCCAGGCTAAGCTATATGGTTGTCCTGAATATCGATTCACTAAGTCCTTTACGGGTTGTTTAAATTTCAGCTGAAGAGAATCGAATTCACCAAGGTCAGAAAACGGATCAATGAAACCTAGTGGTTCGCTTTGAATTAATTCATTGTATAGCGCTTCTCTGTCCATCCTAATATATCTCCTTTTGTCAAATGCACGTCATTGAGTCAAATAAGCTTAACTGGATGGGTGTAGGCGCTTGTTCGCTGTTTCCATTCTTATCATGATCGATAACGTCAAAGATTTCTAACGTGTCTAAATTCAATACAATCTCCAATCCTACCATCGTTGAACTCCTTTCAAATAGAATTTTAAGCGAACAAAAAAGAGAACAGATTTCTCTGTTCTCCTAAAAATATTGAATTATTTGATTTTCTAAAAACTCTTACCACTTACAGGATTTAGTCAATCCCGATTTCAGCTCGAACTACGTCTGCGATAGTATCAACATAGTAGTCCACTTCTTCTGTTGTAGGCGCTTCTGCCATGACACGCAAAAGGGGCTCTGTTCCACTTGGGCGAACAAGAATACGCCCATTCCCTGCCATTTCTTCTTCCATCTTCTCGATGATAGCCTTGATAGCTGGAACTTCCATAGCCTTTTCCTTCATGGCATTTTCCACTCGGATATTGACTAATTTTTGTGGATAGATAGTTACTTCTGCAGCCAACTCTGACAAGCTCTTACCAGTTTCCTTCATGATTTTGGTCAATTGAACAGCTGATAATTGACCATCACCCGTTGTATTGTAATCCATCAAGATGACGTGACCAGACTGTTCACCACCGAGGTTGAAGCCTGATTTTCTCATTTCTTCCACAACATAGCGGTCACCAACTGCAGTGACTGCCTTGTTAATGCCTTCACGGTCCAAGGCCTTGTGGAAACCAAGGTTGGACATAACAGTTGTCACGATTGTATTTTGGGCCAATTGTCCTTTTTCAGAAAGGTATTTCCCGATGATGTACATAATCTTGTCACCATCAACGATGTCGCCATTTTCATCAACAGCAATCAAACGGTCACTGTCTCCGTCAAAGGCCAAACCAATAGCTGAGCCGCTTTCTTTGACCACATCTTGAAGAGCTTCTGGGTGAGTTGAACCAACATTAAGGTTGATGTTAAGACCATCTGGTGTTTCCCCGATAACAGTTAATTGAGCGCCAAGGTCTGCAAAGATTTGACGGGCACTTGTAGACGCCGCACCGTTTGCTGTGTCCAAGGCAACCTTCATTCCCTCAAGAGGAGTTCCAGTTGAAACAAGATATCCTTCATACTTACGCAAGCCTTCTGGATAATCTACCAAGGTTCCCAAGCCTTCTGCACTTGGACGAGGAAGAGTATCTTCCGCAGCGTCTAGCAAGGCTTCAATTTCTGCTTCTTTTTCATCGTCCAGTTTGAAGCCATCACCGCCAAAGAACTTAATTCCGTTATCAAGGGCTGGATTGTGGCTAGCAGAAATCATGACACCAGCACTTGCTCCTTCAGTTTTTACCAAGTAAGCTACTGCTGGTGTTGCCAAAACACCTAGTTTGTATACGTGAATACCAACTGAAAGAAGACCAGCTACCAAGGCAGATTCTAGCATTTCCCCAGAAATACGTGTATCACGTCCTACAAAAACTTTCGGTGCTTCCGTTTCATGTTGGCTAAGAACATAGCCTCCAAAACGTCCTAGTTTAAAGGCCAATTCTGGCGTTAATTCTACGTTAGCTTCTCCACGGACTCCATCAGTCCCAAAATATTTACCCATTTTTATAAAATCCTTTTCCTATTTTTAATTCGTTTTTGAACTAGTTGCTTTCGTTGACGAAGATGTCTCCGACGAACTGCTTGTTGTTGAATTTGATGTGCTTGAACTTGGTGCTACTGGTTTTGTAGTCACCTTCATTGTTGTGTCGAACGGAGTAATAACTGCCGGTAAGACAACACCATTGCGATCGATTGCCTGCAAAGGTACTGAACCACTGTAATTACCTGTTATGCGTTCGCTGGTTGGTAAAAGCGCAATAACTTTGTCAATCTTAGCTAATGTTTCCTGGTCAGTTGTGACCGAAACTCGTTCGTTTGACACGGTTATACTATCAATTTGTAACTTGGGATCAATCTGGCTTTGGTCAACTTGTGGCACAACAAGCATCCCATCTCGCTTAACCTTCTTCCCAACTTTCACTGTAATCTTTTGAGGCGTTGCCACAGCGGTCAATCCACTTGGAAGATTTTCAATATTCAAGGGAACTTCAATCGTTCCAACACTGGCATCCGTCAAATCAGCAGTTACCTTAAACTTACGAGTGCTCTCCTGCATTTCGCTGGCCAAGGTCACGCGATTGGCTCCGGTTAATACCACTGAAACTTCTGATGCAAATCCGCTAATGAAATACTGGTCATCATCATAGCGGATATCGATAGGAACGTTCGTTATCGTATTGGTGTAGGTTTCTGATTTGACCTGCCTTGCGGTATTGCTATTTTGAAAGTTGGTTGACGTTGCATAGATGAATAAGATACAAGCAAAAAAGAGAGATGAAATGATGTATAGACTATTTTTTCTCATATTTCCAACCTCCTAACAAACGGTCCTTGAAACTGACTTTTTCCTCAACGGCTGGCAAAAGAATTGCTCGTAGCTCTGCTTCAAATTCTTCAATCGTCAAGTCGTGCTTGAAAACACCGTTATAGGTAATAGAAATGCCACCTGTTTCCTCTGAGACGATGAAGGTCAAGGCATCGGATACTTCTGACAAACCGATAGCCGCCCGGTGTCTGGTCCCAAATTCCTTGGAAATCCCTGTGCTTTCTGTCAAGGGCAGATAGGCAGAGGTGACTGCAATCCGATTTTCTCTGATAATCACAGCACCATCGTGTAGGGGAGTGTTGGGGATAAAGATATTAATAAGGAGTTCAGCTGAAATATTGGCATCCAAAGGAATCCCTGTCGCAATGTATTCTTGCAAGGTCCGAACTCGTTGGATGGCAACCAGAGCACCAATTTTACGAGGACTCATATATTCAACCGACTTGATAAAGGCACGAATCATTTGCTCTTCTGCACTAATTTGAGCAGTAGAAAAGAAATCTGTCGCCCTTCCCAAGCGTTCTAAACCAGTCCGAATCTCTGGAGAGAAGATAACAACCGCAGCAATAACCCCATAGGTGATAATTTGATTAATCAACCAAGAAATCGTTGTTAAACCAAGGATATTGGCTACAACCTGGGCTAATACAAAGATCACGACCCCACGCACCAAAATCATAATCTTGGTGCCAGCTATCGCTTTTGTAAAACGATATAAAATATAGGCCACAATCAAAATATCAAACAGATTGATGGCAATACTCCAAGGACTAGAAAACAAGCTAGTCCAATATTGCAGGTTGGATAATTGTTGAAAGTTCATCTGCTGTCTCCTCTCTGTCCAAACACGTTCCTTTCTATTATACCATTTTTCTGACATTTTTTTCCCTATCCTACTTCATTTTAAATTAAGGAAAAATATGATAAAATAAACTGACTAGAAAAAACAAAGGAGAAACCATGTCTCAACTCTATGATATTACCATTGTAGGTGGTGGTCCTGTCGGTCTTTTTGCGGCCTTTTACGCCCACCTACGCCAAGCCAAGGTCCAAATCATCGACTCTCTTCCCCAGTTAGGTGGACAACCTGCCATCCTCTATCCTGAAAAGGAAATCCTAGACGTTCCAGGTTTCCCAAACCTGACTGGAGAAGAATTGACCAACCGTCTAATCGAGCAATTAAATGGCTTTGATACCCCTATTCATCTCAACGAAACGGTTCTTGAGATTGAAAAACAAGATCAAGGCTTTGTAATTACAACTTCTAAAGGAAGTCACCTTTCTAAAACTGTTATCATCGCTATGGGTGGCGGTGCCTTTAAACCACGTCCTCTAGAACTAGAAGGCGTTGAGGGTTATGAAAATATCCACTACCACGTTTCCAACATCCAGCAATATGCTGGTAAGAAAGTGACGATTCTTGGTGGAGGAGACTCGGCTGTGGATTGGGCTTTGGCTTTTGAAAAAATTGCGCCAACTACCCTTGTCCACCGCAGAGATAATTTCCGCGCCTTGGAGCACAGTGTCCAAGCCTTGCAAGAATCATCTGTATCCATCAAGACACCATTCGTCCCTAGCCAACTCCTTGGAGATGGAAAAACGCTCGATAAACTTGAAATCACAAAAGTTAAATCTGACGAAACAGAAACGATTGACCTAGACCACCTCTTTGTCAACTATGGTTTCAAATCTTCTGTCGGTAACCTTAAAAACTGGGGGCTGGACCTCAACCGCCACAAGATTATCGTCAACAGTAAACAAGAATCCAGCCAAGCAGGTATCTATGCTATCGGTGACTGCTGCTACTATGACGGAAAAATTGATTTGATTGCGACAGGACTGGGCGAAGCTCCAACTGCTGTCAACAATGCTATCAACTACATCGACCCTGAGCAAAAAGTACAACCAAAACACTCTACTAGTTTATAAAAAAAGAACCACGAGTCACATAGGATTCGTGGTTTTATAGTTCATCGGCTAATTTGTTTATCTTTCTGAGTCTGTGGTTGACACCACTTTTTGTAAGGGGAGTGCTGAGACTATCTGCTAACTGCTGGATAGAGTAGTCTGGGTGCTGAATCCGCAATTGCGCTACCTCCTGCAAATCCACCGGCAGATTTTCTAAGCCCATAATATCTTTAATTTTGCTGATATTGTTGATAGTCTTCATGCTGGCAGAAACTGTCCGAGCGATATTAGCCGTTTCAGCATTATTGGCCCTATTGAGGTCATTACGGGTTTCTCGCAAAATCTTAACCCGCTCAAAATCATCACGCGCCTGCATAGCTCCGATGACAATCAAGAAGTCCATAATATCTTCGGCACGCTGGAGATAGGTCACAGCTCCCTTCTTGCGCTCAAGCACCTTGGCATCCAGCAAAAACTGCTGGAGAAGAGAGGCAATCCCTTGCGCGTGGTCCAGATAAACAGAACTGATTTCCAACTGGTACTTGCCTGATTCAGGGTCACGAATGCTTCCATTTGCCAAGAAGGCGCCACAAAGATAAGCACGACCTGCTTCCTCGTCTGATAAAATTGCCTCATCAATACCTGTTTCCAGGCCAAAGAAAGAGTCTGCCAAGTGCAAATCACTCAACAAGTCCTGCACCTTTTCATCTGTAAAAACGGTATAGACTCGATTCTTGCGAAGATTGCTCCGTTGGTGATGGCGAATTTCTGATTTGATTTCATAGAAATGGAGAAAGGACTCATAGAGGTGACGAGCCAATTTAGCATTTTCTGTCACGACAGACAAGGTCAAACCCGAAGTCGAGAGACCGATGCTACCAGACATCTTGATAATGGCAGACAATTCATGTCGGCTTAGATGGTGCTGACCTAGGATTTCTTCTTTTACTGCTACTGTGAAACTCATTTTCTCACCTGTATAATCCGCATCAACTCATCCACGATCAAATCCCCATCGTGGAAGGCACCCCCATTTTCCAGACGAAGGAAGTTGGATGAAATCACACGCGGAACTTGCTTACAAAGACCAGCAAAATCATGGTCCACCTGTACCAAGTATTCATCAAAACGGTTGGAATTCATGTATTCCTGCGGTACTTTTTCAATATTTACCAAGACAGTATCGATAAAAGCTCGACCAAGGTGGCGATGCAAAACCTCCACGTGGTCACTATCTGTAAAGTGTTCCGTCTCCCCACGTTGGGTCATGATATTGCAGACATAAGCGATTTCTGCCTTGGTCTCCAAAAGCGCCTGCCCAATTTCCTTAATCACGATATTGGGCAAAATCGAGGTAAATAGAGAACCAGGTCCGAGTACAATCATGTCACTTTCAAGAATGGTCTGCACCACTCGACGACTGGCTAGAGGCGTATCATCGTTGAGGGTATTGGTCACATAGACGTGGTCAATCATGCCTGTATGGTCTGCAATATGACTCTCTCCAGCCACTTCTGTCCCGTCCTGAAAGACTGCGTGCAGGGTCAAAGGATGGTCACTGGAAGGATAAATCTTCCCAGTTGTATGGAAAAATTTGCTCAGCAACTGCATGGCATTATAGGTCGAACCCTGCATTTCTGACAGGCCAGCGATAATGAGATTTCCCAATGGATGGCCAGCAAAGGCTCCCGCATCTTCAGAAAAGCGGTACTGAAAGACTTTCTCATAAAACTTAGGCATATCCGACATGGCCACAAGGACATTGCGAAGATCCCCTGGCGGTGTCAACTGCTGCATGTTTTTTCGGAGTTCACCTGATGAACCACCATCATCGGCCACCGTTACGATAGCAGCGATTTCCACATCTTTTTCACGCAGACTTTTAAGAATGACGGGGATCCCAGTCCCTCCACCAATCACCGTTATCTTTGGTTTTCTCATGAACGGTTTACCGTTTCCTTTCTTCTGTCTTTGTCGCGATGCCCTTCATTAACAGGCCAATTCTTGGATAAGTCCTGCGCCAAGCGTTTAGCAAAGGCCACACTACGGTGTTGCCCACCCGTACAACCCATGGCAATGGTCAAAACGGACTTACCTTCCTTTTGGTAACTTGGCAAAATCGGCTCAATCAAGGCCAACAAATGTTGATAGAAGTCTTCTGACTCAGGGTGATTCATGACATAGTCATAAACTGGTTCATCTACACCCGTTTGGTTTCGCAGTTCTGGAAGGTAGTATGGATTTGGCAAGAAACGGACATCAAAAACCAAGTCTGCATCAATCGGGATTCCATATTTAAAGCCAAAAGACATGACTTCGATACGGAAAGACTGGGCTTGTTCCTGATCAGAAAACTGCTCTGCAATGGTTTTACGCAACTCACGTGGAGTAAGTTCAGTCGTATCCACCACATTTTGACTCATATTTTTCAAAGGCGCCAAGAGTTCACGTTCCAGCTTGATTCCATCCAAAATCCGTCCATCTGCAGCTAGAGGGTGACTTCGTCTAGTTTCCTTGTAACGCGCGACCAATTCCTTATCAGCTGCATCCAAAAAGAGAATTTTAAAGTCCAGTTCTTCCTTGTTTTCCAACTCATCCAAAACAGTTTGAATCTCTGAAAAGAAAGAACGGCTACGCATATCCACTACCAAGGCCAACTTATGGTCGTCTTCCTTTGTTTCCACCAACTGCAAAAACTTAGGCAAGAGAGCTGGCGGCATATTATCAATAGTAAAATAACCCAAATCTTCGAAGGACTGAATGGCAACTGTTTTCCCTGCACCACTCATTCCTGTCACAATCACCAAGTGAAGTTGTTTCTTTGTCATCTTTTTCTCCTTATATCAAAAGAAGTTTGGCAACACCAAACTTCAACTAGCTTATCCAATCTCTGCGATGACTTCGATTTCGACTTTTACATCACGAGGAAGACGAGCTACCTCTACTGCTGAACGAGCTGGAAATTCTTCTTTAAAGGCCGTTTGGTAAACCTCGTTAAAAGGAACAAAGTCGTTCATATCGCTCAAGAAGCAAGTTGTTTTGACAACATGGTCAAAGTCTGTTCCTGCTTCTGCCAAAATAGCACCAATGTTTTTCAAGACTTGTTCTGTCTGTTCTTGGATCGTTTCTCCAACGATTTCCCCAGTTTCAGGAGATAGAGGAACTTGACCACTAGCAAACAAAAGGTTGCCAACGATTTTTCCTTGAACATATGGTCCGATAGCCTTTGGAGCTTTGTCTGTATGAATTGTTTTTGCCATTTTCTTTTCCTCACAATTTTTCTAAGATTGCATCCCAAGCCTCATCCATCCCTGCCTTGCTGACAGATGAAAAGAGGATGAAATCGTCACTTGGGTCAAAGTTTAATTTCTTTTTGATTGCTGATTCGTGCTTGTTCCATTTACCACGAGGAATCTTGTCCGCCTTGGTCGCAACGATGATAACCGGAATCTCATAATACTTGAGAAATTCGTACATCTGTACATCATCTGCTGACGGGTCATGACGAAGGTCAACTAGACTGACCACTGCACGGAGATTTTCCCGAGTCGTTAAGTACTCCTCAATCATGCGCCCCCACTTTTCACGTTCCTTCTTGGAAACGCGGGCATAGCCATAACCAGGCACATCCACAAAGCGCATCTTGTCATCAATGTTAAAGAAGTTGAGAAGCTGGGTTTTACCAGGTTTCCCTGATGTTCGGGCTAGATTCTTACGGTTCAGCATGGTGTTGATAAAGCTAGACTTGCCAACATTGGAACGCCCTGCTAGGGCAATCTCTGGCAGTTCATCCTGCGGATAGTGGGATTTATTAGCCGCACTGAGTAAGATTTCAGCATTGTGTGTATTAAGTTCCATAGTCACCTCTAGGCTGTTTCTAGGATTGGTTTATCCGTTCCATCGACAGCTTCTTTAGTGATGCGGACCAATTTCACATTTTCCTGACTCGGTACTTCAAACATGACATCTAGCATGGTTTCTTCGATAATCGAGCGAAGACCACGCGCACCAGTTTTGCGTTCGATAGCCTTATTGGCGATTTCTTGAAGGGCTTCGTCGTCAAATTCCAACTCGACATCATCATAAGAAAGCAAGGTTTGATATTGTTTAACCAAGGCATTTCTTGGCTCTTTCAAGATACGAACCAAATCATCTACTGTCAACTGTTCAAGAGCTGCAAAGACTGGCAAGCGTCCAATCAACTCAGGGATAATACCAAATTTTTGAATATCTTCAGCGATGATTTCTTGCATGTAGGAGCTATTTTCGTCAATCGCCTTGTTATTTTGACCAAAGCCGATAACCTTTTCACCCAGACGTTGTTTGACGATTTCTTCAATACCATCAAAGGCACCACCCACGATGAAGAGGATATTTTTAGTATCCACTTGAATCATCTCTTGTTGTGGATGTTTACGTCCACCTTGAGGCGGTACGCTGGCAACTGTTCCCTCGATAATCTTAAGAAGGGCTTGTTGCACCCCTTCACCAGAAACGTCACGTGTGATCGATACGTTCTCGCTCTTCTTAGCAATCTTGTCAATTTCATCCACGTAGATAATCCCACGCTCTGCACGTTCAATGTTAAAGTCAGCAGCCTGCAGGAGTTTGAGGAGGATATTTTCCACATCCTCACCAACATAACCAGCCTCAGTAAGAGCTGTTGCATCCGCAATCGCAAAAGGCACATTCAAGCTCTTAGCCAAGGTCTGGGCAAGGAAAGTTTTCCCTGAACCAGTTGGGCCAATCATCAAGATATTTGATTTCTGCAAATCCACATCTTCTGACTCTTCACGCGTATCGTGGAAATTGATACGTTTGTAGTGGTTGTAAACCGCCACTGCCAAGGCACGCTTGGCACGATCTTGACCAATTACATAGTGGTTCAAGATGTGGAGGAGTTCGATTGGTTTTGGTACCTCAGACAAGTCTGCCAAGACTTCCTCAGCCAACTCTTCCCGAATGATTTCCTGGGCTAACTCCACACATTCATTACAGATAAAGGCGTTGTTCCCAGCAATTATTTTTTGTACTTCTTCTTGGCTTTTGCCACAAAATGAGCAATAAACCATCATATCATTATTCCTAGTTGTAGGCATGATTTCCTTCCGTTCTATTCTATACTGTCATTCTATCTAAAATAAGGTCATGTAAAATGCATGGATACTATTGACCAAATTGGTAAATGCATTTAACCAGAGCAGGACAGAAAGTCCATAACGCTTTTTACGAAAAGCCTGTGCCCCTGCAAGCAAGCAGACCAAACACAGCATGGCTGTGAAAAAACCAAATATACTACGTTCCATTAGACTTCCTTTCTCTTGCGGTATTGGATGGTAAAATCATAAGGATTTTTGTCATCTTTGGTATAAGATTTGCTTGAAACCGTCTCAAAAAGGGACAAGTCAAACTCTTCAGGGAAATAGGTATCGCCCTCCACCCGAGCATGGATTTGAGTGACAATTACTTCATCCAAATAGGGTTCAAAAGCCTGAAAAATCTGCTTTCCACCAATAATATAGAGATTCTTTTCTTGAGCCTGATACCAGTCCAAGACAGACTGGACATCATAAAAAGTAGTAACCCCATCTATCTTTTCTTCTGGATTACGAGTCAAAATCAAGGTCTCCCGTTTTGGAAGCAAGCGACGCCCCATCCCATCAAAGGTCACGCGCCCCATCAAGATAGCATGATTCAGAGTTGTTTCTTTGAAGTGTTGCAGTTCTGCTGGTAAATGCCAAGGCAGACGATTGTCCTTACCAATCACACCCTCTTCATCCTGGGCCCAAATAGCTACGATTTTCTTAGTCATGCTTCCATCCTTTTCACTGATAGTACTATTTTATCAAAAAACTCAAAAAAAGACTGGTTTGGAATGCGTTCAGTTTGACAGAAAAGAAGCAGGCTAGCTTTAGCCTGCTTCTCCGGTCCCTAGGACATACGTTGCTTTGCTTCTGATTCAATTTTTTTGACTACTTCTTGAATGTTCAAGCCAGTTGTATCAAGGTAGACAGCATCCTCTGCTTGTTTGAGAGGCGAAGTCTCACGATGACTATCCTTGTAGTCACGCGCAGCAATTTCCTCTTTTAGAGTTTCAAGGTCTGTTTCAATTCCCTTGGCAATATTTTCCTTGTAACGGCGCTCTGCTCTTTCATCTACCGAAGCTACTAGGAAAATTTTCAATTCTGCTTGTGGCAATACAACAGTCCCAATATCGCGACCGTCCATGACAATCCCACCTTGCTGGGCAATCTCTTGTTGGAGAGAAACTAGTTTCTCTCGTACTTCAGGAATTGCTGCAATAGCAGAAACATGATTAGTCACTTCATTTTCACGAATAGGATGGGTAATATCCACATCTCCTACAAAAACAAGCTGTTCCCCAGTTTCTGAACGTCCAAAACTGATTGGATGCTGGTCCAATAAGTCTAAGAGTTCTTCAACTTGTTCAACTCCTAATTGGTTCTTGAGAGCCATGTAGGTCGCTGCACGATACATAGCACCTGTATCTAGATATGTGTAACCAAAATCCTTAGCGATAATCTTTGCGACTGTACTCTTACCACTTGAAGCTGGACCATCGATAGCAATTTGAATCGTCTTCATTTATGACTCCTATCTAGTCTTAATCACATCTCCAGGATTTGCAAACCAAGATCCTGTAGCCATATGTCCAGGATTCAAAGCCTCTAACTGAGCAATCGAGATTCCTGCACGAGCGGCAATGGCGGCTTCTCCTTCTCCAGCCATAACTTTTGTAGTCCCTTCTGGATCAGTTGGATGTTCTGAGCTACTAGATGACTCCTCTACCTTCTCCTCTGAACTAGAAGATGCCTGCTCTGAACTACTACTAGAAGTAGAAGAAACTTGCTCTACTTTTGTATCTGAATCGTGAAAATCTTTCAAGGCTGCCGTGCGATTACTCCCACCCGATGAAAGATAGATAAGAACAATAATCATCACGACTACAATCACAAAGAAAATACTTGCTAAAATAGTCAAGATACGATTAGCCAGCACTCCTCCACCTTGTTCTCTCTTACGACGTTCTGATCTTGTTTCTTCTTGATTCTCATAAATATCTTCTTGCCACGGTTCTTTTGCCATACCTTACTCCTTGTTTTTTTTTACTTTTCTTATTACAATATAAATATGAAAATCACACTTATACCTGAACGTTGCATCGCCTGTGGGCTTTGCCAAACTTATTCTGAATTATTTGATTACCACGATAATGGAATCGTGCGTTTTTACGATGACCCTGACCAACTAGAAAAAGAAATCTCTCCTAGTCAGGACGTCATAGAAGCTGTTAGAAACTGTCCGACACGTGCCTTGATTAAAGATTAACTCTAATATCGACAAGAACGTTCCACTCCTTCTAGTTTAGCATATTTCCATGCAAAATTATAGTCTTTTCTCTTTATTTTTTTCTGTAAAATCAGGAAGGTCACTTTTTTCTTTGACGAGATAAAGTGGTCTTTTTTTAGTCTCTAGATAAATCTTACTGATATACTTGCCGAGAATCCCAATGGTCAAGAGTTGAATCCCACCAAGGAAGAGAATAACAGCCATCAGAGAGGTCCAACCTGATGTCGGATTGCCCAAAATGAGGGTCCGAACCACAACAAAAAAGGTCATAAGTAGAGAAATAAAACAAGATAGGAGACCTGCCACAAAGGCTATAATCAAGGGAAAATCTGAAAAGTTAACAATCCCTTCAATAGAGTAGAAAAAGAGTTGCCTAAAACTCCAACTGGTCTTGCCAGCCTGCCTTTCGACATTTGGATAGTCCAGATAGTGGGTTTTAAAGCCGACCCAGGCAAAGAGTCCCTTCGAAAAGCGATTGGACTCAGTCAAGCTTAAAATGGCATCCACTACAGATCTTCTCATCATGCGAAAATCACGGACACCTGACGGCAAGGCTACTGGACTAATTTTTTGCATAAGACGATAAAAGAGATTAGCACAGAAACTGCGAAAGAAGGGTTCTCCCCCTCGACTGGTTCTGCGTGTTCCAACACAGTCCAAGTCTGCATTCTGGTCTAGTAAATTTTTCATCTCAAGCAACATACTCGGAGGATCCTGGAGGTCTGCATCCATCACCACCACTAAATCTCCTGTCGCATATTGTAAGCCTGCATAGAGAGCTGCTTCTTTGCCAAAATTTCGAGAGAAAGAAATATAATGAACTGCCGGATTTTGCTCCCGATAGGACTTTAAGAGTTCCAAGGTCCCATCACTTGATCCATCGGAGACAAAGACATACTCGATTTCTGTCTCCAAATCTGGAAGTAAAGCTTCCAAAGCCTGATAAAAAAGAGGAAGTACTTCCTCTTCGTTTAAACAGGGGACAATGATTGATATCACCATCTTAGTCTTCAAATCCATTTGGATGCTTGCTTTGCCAACGCCATGCGTCTTCACACATTTGGGTGATGTCTAATTCTGCTTCCCAGCCCAGTTCTGCTTTGGCTTTTGCAGGATCTGAATAGCAGGCTGCGATATCCCCTGGGCGACGGTCTACGATGCGGTAAGGAATTGGACGTCCCACCGCTTTTTCCATATTTTGGATAATTTCAAGAACAGAATAGCCTTTACCTGTTCCAAGGTTATAAACGTTTAGGCCTGAACCTTTTTGAATTTTTTTCAGAGCTGCAACGTGACCTTTAGCCAAGTCGACAACGTGGATATAATCGCGAACACCAGTTCCGTCTTCCGTATCGTAATCATCTCCAAACACTTGCACTTGCTCTAATTTTCCAACGGCTACTTGAGTCACATATGGCAAGAGGTTGTTTGGAATACCATTTGGATTTTCTCCTAGGTCTCCACTTTCATGAGCTCCGATTGGGTTGAAATAACGAAGCAAGACCACATTCCATTCTGAGTCTGCCTTGTAGATATCCGTCAAAATTTCCTCTAACATGAGTTTAGTACGACCGTATGGATTGGTCACTGAAAGTGGGAAATCTTCCAAGATTGGCACTGTATGAGGATCTCCGTAAACTGTCGCAGAAGAACTGAAAATAATGTTTTTACAGTTGTTTTCTTCCATTACCTTCAAAAGACTAACAGTTCCAGCGATATTGTTGTCATAGTAGGCAAGAGGAATACGTGTTGATTCGCCGACAGCCTTCAAGCCAGCAAAGTGAATGACACCAGTTGGTTCTTCTTGCTTGAAAATGTCACGAAGAGTATCTGTATCACGGATATCTGCCTCATAGAAAGGCACTTCAACTCCTGTGATTCTTTCAACAACTTCTAAACTTTTTCTATTACTATTAACAAGGTTATCCACCACAACAACCTGATGACCTGCTTGGATTAACTCAATAACAGTGTGGGTTCCGATAAAACCTGCTCCACCCGTTACCAAAATCTTTTCTTGCATCTTTTTTCCTCGATTCTCGGATTATTTTTTCTTATTTTACCATTTTTGATAGGGAATGTCATTTGCCATCCTAGAGGGGAGGCTAAAATTTAAGTAAAATTCTTACTCGCTTTTTACTCGTTTGACATAGTTTTCAATTGGGTAGTTTAGAGGGTCCATGGTCAACTCCTTGTCTTGGATCAGTTGAGCTAGATGGTAACCAATGATAGGACCAGTTGTGAGGCCTGATGAACCTAGTCCACTAGCAGCATAGACACCTGATAAGCCAGGTACTTGCCCAAAGAAAGGAGAGAAATCACTGGTATAGGCACGGATTCCCACACGCTCAGCTCTTGAAGTCGCTCTAGCTAAAACTGGATAGTGAGGCAAGGCTGCCTCCTCCATTTGTTGGAGTAAGGTTTCATCTACCGTCAAATCAAATCCCATGTCATTTTCATGAGTAGCGCCTAGGGATAATTTCCCACCTGCAAAAGGAATCAAATCCCACTCCCCTTCTGGCATAACAACAGGGTAAGCTTCCATGTCTTGGCTAAGCTGATAATCTCGTAGTTGTCCTTTTTGAGGACGGACATCCACAGCATAACCCAAGGGTTCTAACAAGTCACCCAACCAAGCTCCAGTCGCCAAAATAACCTGATCAAACACCTCTTCGCCAATTTGGTAGCCTGATGCTAAAGGTGTCAGAGTTACTTTTTCTTTGACCAGCTTGACCTGACTGGCTTCCAGCAAACGAGTCACTAAAAGTTTGCCATCTACTCTCGCTCCACCAGAAGCATAGAGCAGACGGTCAAATCCCTGCAAACCAGGGAATAATTCGTTAGCTGATGCTTGGTCCAGAATGGCTAACCGGCCTATCAAAGGAGATTCTTCTCTACGCTGGAGGGCTAGTTGATAGAGTGCTTCCAACTTAGTTTCATCCTTTTTCAGGAGAAAGACTCCCGAACGCTGGTAAAAGTCGATTTCTTGTCCTGACTTCTCTAAATCTGCTAATAAATCCACATAAAAGTCAGCCCCCAAGCGCGCCATTTTGTACCAGGCCTTATTGCGGCGTTTGGAAAACCAGGGGCTGATAATTCCTGCTGCGGCCTTAGTAGCCTGACCTTGTCCATGATCAAAGACTGTTACTTCTAGATCACTTTCTTTCGAGAGGTAGTAGGCAGCTGTTGCACCTACAATCCCTGCTCCAATAATGGCAACTTTTTTCATTGTCTTCACCTTCTAACTAGATATGGTGGAAAGGATTGGTCGATGCTTGACTAGGTAAGATATCAATAGTCCAGCCTTTTTCCTCTTTCCATTGATTAAGAAGCTCTGCAATTTTTTCTACAAAAAGCACTTCGATATAGTGACCTGGGTCCAAGGCTAGCAAGCCATCAGACAGCATATCCTGAGCAGTGTGGTAGTAAATATCACCAGTGATATAAACATCTGCCCCCTTTGCCAAAGCATCCTTATAGAAAGACTGCCCGCTACCACCACAGATGGCCACTCTTGAAATAGGCTTCTGCAAATCTCTCTCTTGATAATGCACCAATCGAAGGCTATCTAAACCAAAGACTTGCTTGACATGCTGGGCCAATTCCCCAAATGTCTGAGGCTGAACATTCCCAATACGTCCAATTCCACGTTCAGGACCTGTCTCCTGCAGATAGGTCGTTTCCTCGATACCTAGCATCTGACAGAACCAATCATTGAGGCCATTTTCAACGATGTCAATATTGGTATGGCTGACATAAACTGCGATGTCATGCTTTATCAAATCAATGTAAATCTGATTTTGTGGACGGCTAGCTACCAAATCCTTGATGGGACGGAAAATCGGCGCATGCTTGACAATAATCAAGTCTACACCCTTTTCAATGGCTTCAACCACCGTTTCTTCACGAATATCGAGAGCCACCATGACCCTTTGGATATCCTTGTCTAAAGTACCAATTTGCAGACCACGACTGTCTCCCTCCATGGAAAATTCCTGAGGGCAAAAGGCTTCATACGCATTAATCACTTCACTTGCTAACATGGAGAACCTCCTTGATGGCTTGAATTTTATCTACTAGAACTTGACGTTCTTCCAGATTTTTTTCTGGGATTTGTCCGAGGGCAAACTCTAGCTTAACAGCTTCTTTTTGCCATTTTTGGACAAAGACTGGACTGACCTCTTTGGACAAGAAGGGACCAAAGCGAACATCACTAGCTGATAGCTTCATTTGTCCTGCTTCCACCACCAAAATCTCGTAAAACTTGCCAGCCTCTTCTAAGATACTTTCAGCTACAATCTGAAATTCGTTCTCTTGTAGCCAGATACGCAAGTCGTCTTCACGATTATTGGGTTGGAGGATTAAACGCTCTACATTAGCTAACTTGTCCAAGCCTTCTTCTAAAATCCTGGCAATCAAACGACCACCCATACCAGCAATGGTAATGACCGATACCTTATCTGCCTCTTCAAAGGCTGCCAAGCCATTTGCTAAACGGACTTGGATTTTCTCCTTTAACCCGTGACTTTCAACATTTTTAACCGCGGACTGGTAGGGACCTTCTACAACCTCACCTGCAATGGCACTTTTGATTTGTCCTCTTTCGACCAACTCGATAGGCAGATAAGCATGGTCACTCCCCACATCTAGTAAAATGGCTCCCTGTGGCACAAAGGAAGCCACTAATTCTAATCTCTTTGAAATCATCTTCTCTCACTTTCCAAAACTCTATTACCTCTTATTATACCACATTTCAGCTGGCAATCTTGTACCTAAAAAGACCGCAATCCACAGATTGCAGCCTTTCTTTATTTTCTGGCTTGATAGCGACTAGTCAGGATGAAAATCACGGTAAAGACCAACATCATGACACCATAAACAGGTAATGTTTGTCCTGTTAAGGTTGAAATTTCAAGCAGTTTTTGAATTCTTGGGAAGAGAGCTGTGGCTAGGAATCCTCCTACTGACCAAACAATCAAGAGGACACGCCATAGGGTAAATGGCATGCAGGCTCTAAATACAGATAAGAAACCAATTGACCCCAAGAGATAATAGAGTAGAGTTGAAATTTCTAACTCAGACCAACCTTGGCTACTTCCAAATATTTTCACAAAAAGAACACTGAACACAACCATGAGAGCACTTGGTAGAGCACGAAGCATGGATCTTCTGAGGAAGTTTGGCTCAACAGGTTTGATATTTCGCTCAAAAGTCAGAACGAATGGTGGGAACCCTTCCACGAACTGGTCAATCATGGTAATCTGGATCGGAATGAAGGGGAAAATCAAGATCCACTCAGACCGACCTAGTAAAGCACTGGCGATACAGATAACTGCGAGCAAGAATGAGTAGATGGTCTTTATCAAGAAAATCGGTGCAATGTGGGCAATATTATTAACCACACGACGACCTTCAAAAAGAATCTCAGGAACATCATTAAAGTCAGAGTTCAAGAGAACCAGATTGGCAATCTGACGAGTCGCTGGATCTCCCTCAGCCATCACGATAGAACAATCCGCCTCACGAAGGGCCAGGATATCATTAACTCCATCCCCTGTCATAGCTGTTGTATGCCCCGCTTTTTTCAGTGTTTGGATGATGAGTTTCTTTTGATGAGGGGAAACACGTCCGAAAATAGCTGTCTCCTCAGCCATAGCAATCAATTCCTCATCCGTAATTTTTGAGCAATCTACATAACTGTCATAGTCTGCAAAACCAGCCTTCTGGGCAATGCTGGATACCGTAACTGGATTGTCCCCAGAAATGATTTTGAGTCCCACTTCTTGAGAACGAAGATAGTCCAGCGTCTCAGCTGCTCCTTCTCGTATCGGGTCCAAGATTTCTAGCAAGGCTAGAGCCTGAATATCAGATGGTTTCTGTGGTTTGTGATGGTCTAATTTCTCCTGACTGAGAGCTAAGACCAAGACACGTGACCCTCTCTCCAAGGCCTCCCTGGCTTCTGGGGCTTCAGAGTCCAGCAACATCTCAGGCGCACCTAAGAAAACTGTCCCCAAACCTTCCAATTCCATAGCTCCCCACTTGCGGTCGCTGGAGAAGGGAAGATTAGAGAGCATAGGATAAGTAACTTCTCCCACAAAACGCTTTCGAATAGCTTGAGCTGTGGGATTTTTATCCTCACTGTGAGCCATGTAGCTGGCCAAAATGCTGGCAATAGTCTCTTCACCATAAGTTGCCGTCAGTGGAAGAACAGCCTCCACCTGCATCTTTCCTTGGGTGATGGTGCCCGTCTTGTCCAAACAGAGCATATCCACGCGTGCCAAGGTCTCAACAGAGTACATCTCCTGCACCAAGACCTTTTTCAAGCCCAACTTAATCACCGCAGTCAAAAGCGAAGTAATGGTCAAAAGGGCAATTCCCTTAGGTAACATCCCCAGAAGGGCTGTCGACGAATTTACAACGGACGACTTAAGAGGCAAGCCTTTTAAAAGCAAGGCTTCTAGTAAGAGAGCCAGACCAAAAGGAATGATAATCTTCCCAGTAAAACCAGCTAGCCTGTCCAACGATTTCATGATACGAGAGTTGATTGGTTTAACGGTCTTGGCTTCCAGCATGAGTTTGGCAGCATAGTTGTCTGCACCGACATGGTGAACTTGAGCTAAAACTGACCCACTGGCTAGGAAACTTCCTGACAAAAGCAAGGCATCCACTTCCTTTTGCACCAAATCACTTTCCCCCGTCAACATGGCTTCATTGACTTCCGCAAAGCCTTCCAAAACCAAGGCATCACTGGGAATCTGCTCTCCTGCAGACAAACGAATGACGTCTCCTAGCACCAATTCTTCAGGATTGAGGGCAACTTCCTGTCCATCACGAATGGTTTTGACCTTTTCCTTGGTCATGAGATTGAGCTTATCTACCATGTGTTTAGCCCGCAGCTCGGTCACAATACCAGAAAAGGCGTTAAAGCAGATAACAGCAAAGAAGACCAGATTGCTCCAAGCCTGCACAAAGGCTAGTGCCAAAGCAATAGCAAAGTTCAAAGCATTAAAAAGAGTAAAGACATTTCGTTTAACGATTTGCCAAGTGCTGGTACTAGCCGATGCGGTAAAATCATTGACCAAGCCCTTAGCCTGTCTTTCCTTGACTTCTATTTGGGTTAATCCCATAATCTTATTTTTATCCATAAATTATATCATATCATTTTTTCTAAAAGAATTCTAATCTCATCCCAAATATGCACCTAGTCAAGGGAAAAAGTTTGCCAGCCCTCCTTTGATAAGGTATAATATTAACAAGAAAAGAATCGAAGGAGATCGCATGTTTTATACTTATTTACGTGGATTGGTTGTATTGCTACTATGGTCCATCAATGGCAATGCCCACTACCATAATACCGATAAAATTCCTAATCAAGATGAAAATTATATCCTGGTTGCGCCTCACCGCACCTGGTGGGATCCAGTTTATATGGCCTTTGCGACTAAGCCAAAACAGTTCATCTTTATGGCCAAAAAAGAACTCTTTACTAACCGTATTTTTGGTTGGTGGATTCGTATGTGTGGTGCCTTTCCTATCGACCGTGAAAATCCTAGCGCCTCTGCCATCAAATATCCTATCAATGTTCTCAAAAAAAGTGACCGCTCTCTCATCATGTTTCCAAGTGGAAGCCGACACTCAAACGATGTCAAGGGTGGCGTAGCTCTGATTGCCAAAATGGCCAAGGTTCGTATCATGCCAGTTACCTACACAGGTCCCATGACTTTGAAGGGCTTGGTTAGCCGTGAACGTGTCGACATGAACTTTGGAAATCCAATCGATATTTCAGACATCAAGAAAATGAATGATGAAGGAATCGAAATGGTTGCAGACCGTATCCAAACAGAATTCCAACGTCTGGACCAAGAAACTAAACAATGGCACAACGATAAAAAACCGAACCCACTCTGGTGGTTTATCCGCATCCCTGCCCTCATCCTTGCCATTATCCTTGCTATCTTAACCATCATCTTTAGCTTTATCGCAAGCTTCGTCTGGAATCCAGATAAGAAAAGAGAGGCTCTTGGTTAAAAAATACAACAATCCCTTGGCAAAAGCCAAGGGATAAATTTTTTATTCGATTTTCCATTTTTGGGCCAACCAGCTGGAAAAAACTAGAAATCGCTCAGCTACTTGTTCATGGTGTCCATAAGGATCAAAGACAAACTGACCGTTCGGATAGCGTTTCTGAAGACTGGTATGGATTTGCTCAGCATAGACTGGTGCTTGAGCTAAGCGATTAGTATGGTGTGCTCCTTCTGTTTGACCATTCTGTAAATACAGCAAACAATCCAAATTTTTCACATTCTCATCCTTGCAGTAAGTCACAAAATCAGGATACCAAAAGGAACCGCAGATCGAAAAGACACAGGAAACCTTGTCAAAGCTGAAAAGACTGTAGACTGCCACCAAACCACCTAGTGAATAACCTCCATAAGCAAGGCGAGTTTCGTCCAGGCGATAAAGCGACTGCAACTTGTCTAAAAGATCTCCGAACAAATGATCATGATAGACATTGGCCTGACCGCCAAAATCTGGAGCTCCATCTCTCATAGCCGATGTCGCCCAGGGAGTGTAGTCGTCTAAGCGATTTTTAGAGGTCAAGCCTACTAAAATCACAGATTCGGATAGGGACGATAGGAAATCCAAGTTTCCATCATTCAATAAAATAGCCGGATAGGTTTGATTGGGGTCGTAGCTAGAGGGAAGGCTGATTTTAACTTGAATTCCTTCCCAATCAAACTCATTATTTATTGATAAAGTCATTGATTTTCTCAAGGGAATCAATCACTGCTGGACCATAATCCATCAATTCATCGTAAGAGATGGTCATGATTTTTTGATTCTTAATAGCAGGAACGCCTTCCAAAACAGCATTTGCCTTCATCAACTCTACTGCTTTTTCATCCAATTTTTTATTGCGATCGCTGGTTACATAGATAATCAATTCAGGATCCATTGACACGAGGTTTTCCAAGGTCAAGCCTGATGTCCCCGTAGCAACGTTTGTATAACCAAGTTGGTTCAGCAAACTTTCTTGCAAAGCAGACTTGTAGGCACCGAAGGTTTCATCATTATAAGCAACCATAATCAAAGCCTTTTTCTTTTCACCTTGGCTTGCTGGATTTGCTTTCTTAACAGCGTCAATTTTAGTTTGTAATTGGGCTGCGTATTCATTGGCCTTGTCCTGAACATTAAAAATCATTCCAAGATTTTTGACATCTTCTACGATATTCCCCAAATCTTGCTGAATTGTTGAGAGAGAAGCTTTTTGTGTATAAACTGGGATTTTGTTTTCATTCCAAGTGCTAACTGTCCCCAAAGATTTTTCAGAAAACATCATGTTTCGACCCATCACCGCGTCTGGCTCATAAGAAAGGACTGTCTCTTGTGAGACTGTTTTTTTATCCCCAATTTGAGGAATAGTCGCAATCGCGTCCTTGTATTTGTCCGTCACAGCATTGTCTGGATTGAGCATGCCAACAATTTTATCCTTCAACCCCAACTCCAATAAGATTTCAGTGGTTGAAAGATTGTTGGTGATCACTTTTTCAGGTACCTTGTCAAAAACTTGTTCGACTTCATTTCCTTTAGCATCATAGGTTTTAACCGTTAGTGGATAAGTCGTCTCTGCGCTTGCCTTTTGACTTGTTTCGGCGCTAGACTGCGTGGAAGCTTTTTCTGTAGTATTACCACACGCTGCCATGGTTAAGGTAGCTACTGTTACCAGTAAAATGCTTAGTGTTTTTTTCATCTTGTTTTCCTTTTCATTCTTATAAATAGTGAATCATGGCTTGCTGGTCCTCGGTCCAAGTCACCTGACTTTGAACTCCGTATACAGTTTGCAATGACTCAGGGGTGATGGTCTCCTTTGGAGTCCCTTGGTAAAGGATTTCTCCCTCTTTCATCAGATAGAGATAATCCGAATAGCGACAAGCAAGTTGAATATCATGTAGGACAGCTAGAACATTGACCTTGAGATTTTTCACAATGGCTAACAAGTCTAGCTGATACCTGATATCCAGGTGATTGGTTGGTTCGTCCAAGAGCAAGAGAGTCGGTTCCTGCGCCAAGGCGCGGGCTAGTAAGACTCGCTGTTTCTCTCCCCCTGACAGAGACGAATAGAGACGAGTTTTCTTCTCGAGCATATCCACCTTAACGAGGGCATCTTGAACGAGCGCATAATCCCTTTCCCTTTCCTTCTGTAAAAAAGAGAGATGGGGCGTTCTTCCCAGCAAGACGATTTCCTCAACTGTACAATCAAACTGCAGTTGGTTAAACTGGGTCACAACTGCCATTTGCTTGGCTGTTTCTTTGAGCGTCCATTGTTCCAGAGGCTTTCCATCTAGGCTTATCAAACCTTTGTCCGCCTTTTCCTGACGATAGAGGAGTTTAAGTAGACTGGTTTTCCCGCTTCCATTTGGTCCTAATATCGTGTGAAATTGATGCCCTTCAACCTTAAGAGAGACTCCTTTGAGGATTTTTTTCTCTCCTAGTCCAAAATGGATATCTTGACAAATCAAGTCCATATCAGACCCTCACCTCCCTTCTCCTACCTCCAACAATGTAGATGAAGAAGGGAGCACCTACCAAGGCTGTGAAAATACCAATAGGCAACTCAGCATTTGGAATAATGACACGAGAGAGTACATCTGCCCAGACGACAAAGAGGGCACCCAGTATGGTCGCAACAGGAAAAAGCCTCCTGTAATTTGTTCCTACTAATCCTCGTGCTAAGTGAGGAGTAATCAGACCGACAAATCCAATAATCCCACAGGTTGCCACTAAGACTGCTGTCAGCACAGCCACCATTGTCACATAAAGATACCAATAAAAGCGTAAGGGAATCCCCAAAGTTAAAGCAGCCTCATCTCCCATCATCATCGCATTAAAAACACGATACTGAGTAGAAAAAAATAGAAAGGCCATTCCCACTACTATAGTTGGCAGAACTAAGTCAGACCAGGTAGTCCCTGCAAGCGAACCCATTGTCCAAAACTTAATGGTCATCACACTGTCAGCATTAGCACCAACTGATATAATAAAGTTTGAAAAAGCCAGAAAGAGAGCGTTGACCACCGTTCCTGATAAGATCAGACTGGAAGTCGTCATCCGTCCCTGCATAGAGGCAATGATAAGGACAGCAATTGTTGCCAAAATAGCTCCAAGAAAAGCTCCAAGGCTAATCATCACTTTTAAACCAAGAATGATGCTCAAGGTTGCCCCTAGAGTTGCACCCGCAGATATTCCTAAGACATAAGGCTCTGCGATGGGATTGTTCACTGTAGACTGCATCACGCTACCACACATAGAAAGACCAGCCCCAACTATCAAGCCTAACAATACTCGGGGGAATCTCATGTTCCATACAATGGCAAGAGTAGACTTGGAAACCTCTCCTATCTCAAGAGGAAATCCCAACCTGCTCAAAATAATCCGATAGGTATCGCTTAGATGAATCGCAACGGATCCCATTGAAGCAGCTAAAAAGAGGGAAATTCCTAAAACACCTAGTAAAATACCTAAAAGCAATACAAATTTCAGGTCCTGTTGGCTTCCAGAAAATTTGGAAAGCATGCAAACCTCCTTTGATAGAATATTAAAAATTTAGAAAATTCTCATGAAAAGTATACCATATTTTTAACTATGGAACAAGCTGAGAAAAATGAGTATAGTTGGTCTTACAGTGCTAATAATTTATACTTGAGTATATCGAGGTAAGAGGACAACATAAAAAGCCCTCTGAAGTCAGAGAGCTAATTTGAGCTCGGGCAAAAATCCTAGTGAAACAAAAAAATCTACACGATCAGAAAAGTCTCTATCGTGCCATTTTCATACATGATGTATAGTCCAAGTACAATGAATACTAAGGGCACAATGATTCGCTCGTATTTTTCAATTGTCTCGAATATTAACGGAATAGAGGATAACACCCGACTAATCTCGCATAAGATAATTATGCCGATTACAAACACAAGCAACGCCACGAGGGTCTGTGACCAATCTAACGAAGCAAAATAAGGTATATAGATACCTAAATTATCTCCGCCAGACGCAATTGTCAGCAATGTAACTGTCCAAAACAGTTGATTTGCCTTGCTTTGTTCTAATCTTTCAATAATTTCTTCCTCTTCTTCCTCTTCTTCCTCACCTTCTCCAACAATTGCAAAGCGAATCCCTAAATAGATAGGGATTAAACCAAGCAATCCAACCATCCATTCTTCAGGCACGAAATTAACGACATAAGCAGCAACTAAACTCGCCCCTACAAGTAAGCCTGTGCCTAGATATTGCCCCGCATAAATATGCCATTTTTGTTTATTCTGTGATAGCTGTGCAAATAAAATAATTAAAATAATTAAATAATCGATACTGGTGGAAATATAAACACCAATAGCAGATATGATTGTCTGTCCCATAAAAAACTCCTGTATTAGTCAGTAATAAATCAGCAGATTTTAGGAGAACACAGACACATTAATTTAGCTATCGCTAGTGGGTAATGTCGAACGTAGGAAAGCATTTTACTCCTCCTCAAAATGTAGTTACAAAGTAATTTCTAACTGAAATTCAGTGACTACTTCCATGTAAAGTATAACATACTATACTTTACTTCGTAAAGTGTGGGCTCTCCGAGGGAGCTTGCAGACAGCTACTCGGCTTTTCAAGCCGAGTAGCTGCGCACCTTTATGGTGTAATTAGCTGATACCATTTGAGGTTTTTGTAGTCTCCAAAATTGTGACCGATAAAATCTCAATAAAAAAGCTACCCAATTTAGAGTAGCTTCATTATCAAGATATGCTCAATTGAACACGGCCTAAGCACTTGGCAAAAAAGATAAAATTTCCTAGAAACTGAAGTTTCTTCGTCAATTTTCCTATTTTTGCTTTGTGCTTTTGACGGCCTTTGTATCTTGTTAATTAAACACGGCCTAAGCAAGCAGATAAAAACAAAAAGCCCTCTGAAGTCAGAGAGCTGATTTGAGCCCGGGCTAAAATCCTAGTGAAAAAGATGAAACTCCTTGTGTTCATCGAACACGGTGTCGTTTCCCTATTTTCATACGGATTTCTTACGCCCTTAGCATCATGATTAGCGACGAAGTCCTAGAGAGTTGATCAACTCACGGTAACGGTTAACGTCGTTTTTACGCAAGTATGCAAGCAAGTTACGACGGCGACCGATTTTCTTCATCAATCCACGGTAAGTAGCGTGGTCTTTTTTGTGTTGTTTGATGTGTTCGTTAAGGTGGTTGATTTCCCAAGTAAGGACAGCAACTTGAACCTCTACTGAACCTGTATCACCTTCGTGACGTGCATATTGTGCGATGATTTCATTTTTTTTCTCTTTTGAGATTGCCATGATGTTTCTCCTTTTTATTTGGCTTCATCCGAGTGACAGGTTGGCATGCCTGTAACCAAGAAGAAGTTATTTGTCTTTACGACAGTTCTTATTCTACCAAGAAGCAGGGACTTTGTCAACTGATTTACTTTTTAAAAACTTGACCTACTCTACTGATTTCAGGGCTTCAAGCATATCCACCTTTCTCAAGTAGTGATTGACAAAGAGACCCAGTAAGGCTAAGATCACAGTCACTGCGACGATTGGAAGAGCATAGACTTCCCAGCTGACCCGTGGATAAAAAAGTATGGTGGCAGGTGAGATCATTTGAATCAAAAATTGATGTAAATAGTAGCCGGCTACCAAACCGAGAACAATCCCCACAAAGGACAGCACCATGGTTTCGCGGTAGATATAGAGGGTCACTTCTTTATTATGGAAACCGAGAACCTTGATGGTCGAAAGTTCACGGATACGTTCTGCCACATTAATATTGGTGAGATTGTAAAGAATGACAATGGCTAGCAAGACGGAAACAAGGATAAGGATTGCCATGGTTTTATTGAGAGAATTGGCTACAGATTCAAAGAGGTGGATAGCTGTTGCATTTTGGACCACCCCAGAAACAGCAGTTTTTTTCATAAAGGCCGCAGCTTCTTTCTCCGTATTGGATGGTGTTGGCTCTTTTAATTTTACTAGGTAGGTATTGTCTTGTGTACTGGTACCATAGACTTGTTCATAAGTTTCTCGGTTGAGATAAACAAAGTGTCCAACATAGTTTTCAGAAATAGCCGCGACCCTGATTTCTTTTCCATCAAGCTCCAGCTTATCTCCAACCGTAACACCTGCTAGTTGAGCTAGTTTTTGACTCACGACGGCTCCATCTTTGATCTGCACCTCTTGGCCATTTTCCTCTAATGCGATAAAGGGTTTGAAATTTTCTCGGCTTGTAACCATTATGGTGATAGTCTGAAGTCCTGTTTTTCCTTTGAAATCTTTTTCAATGGATTTAGAGTAGATTTTTTGGTAAGCATGGATAGGCTCAGCTTGTAAGGCACTTTCTAGGTCTACTTTTTCTTTCTCCGCTACACTGCTCTTTTCCGCTACAATCATCTGGTATTGCTGGATTTGTTCAAATTGACGATCGACAACTCCTCCCACAGAAGACTGAATGCCAAGACCTGCAAATAGGAGAGCAACCGAACCCGCAACTCCAAAAATGGTCATCAACATCCGTTGCTTATAACGGAAAATATTTCGCGCCGTAACCTTATGAGTGAAGCTCAAACGACTCCAAATAAAACTCAGGCGTTCCAGCAAAATCTTTGATCCTTTAACGGGAGGTTTGGGCAGCAAAAGTTGGGCTGCTTCATCGTGCAATTCCCTCCGTGCCACTAGATAAGCTGGCAAGACACTGGATACCCAACTTAAGGCCAGGGCCAGAAGGCTATAAGACCAGTAGAAATACTCCTGACTTTTCCCAACGACCATTCCAGCTGTTATAACATCCGAAATCACGCCTGCAAGGAGATAATGTCCTAGAAACGTTCCTAAAACAGTTCCTACAGTTCCTGCAAGAAAACCATAGAGGACAAACTTGGCAACAATATCTTTATTCTGGTAACCTAGAGCCTTGAAAATACCAGCATTGGTACGCTCTTCATCCACAAAGCGAGTCATAGTTGTAAAGGTTACCATTGCAGCAACCATAAAAAGCACCACTGGAAAGATATTCCCGACAGAACGAATACTTGCTGAAGCGTTACTGTACATGAGATATCCTTGACCACCTGGCATGGTTTGGCGGTTGTATACATGGTAAGTAGGCTCTGCCAGTTCATCAAGCTCTTTCTGGTGTTGTTCAAGCTTCTCTTTTTCCTTGGCTAGATTACTCTCTGTCTGAGCCATTTTTTCTTTTTCTGTAGCCAATTCTTCCTTAGCTTTTGTCAATTGCTCCTTGACTTGACTCTTTTGAGGCTCAGGCAAAGCGGTCACTTGTTCTTCTTGAGTTTTCAATCGACCTTCAGCCTGTTCTAACTGACTCTTGCCTTTTTGAAGGTTACTTTCAGCTGTTTGGAGTTGCTCTTTTCCATCTTCCAAGCTCTTTTGCCCATTTACTTTGATACTTGCCAATCTTTTTTGACCATTATCGGCAAGCAAGCTTTGTAAGTCTTCCTGGTGTTGATCTCGTTTGCTTCTATAGTCTGATGAAAAAGCATCCAAATTTTTTAAATCATCATAGCGCACACGCGCAATACTATACACTTCTGTATCAAACTGACTGACTACAATCACTCCATAGCCAGCCAAGCTTCCATTTCCACTACTAGCCCCTCCCAAGTCTTCTTGAGAAAGTATCTCACCCGACTGAACAAATCCAGTAATGGTGAAAGATTGGGATTTTATGACGGTCTTCCCTTCTTCTTTCTTGCTAAAGGTGATAGTCTGCCCAATCTGATAGCGGTCTTTCCAGAAATCTGCCAAGGAAATTTCCTCATCAGCTTCTGGCAGTCGCCCTTCTGTCACTTGAAAAGTTGAAATTCCCTCTGGCTTAGAATACAGTCGAACCGCTTCTTCACTATTTTCAACGGTTAGGTCTGCCATATAGCCAAACTCAACACTTGCTCCTTGAAGGGTCTTTAGTTCGTCTCGATCCTCTTTATCCAAGCCATAATCAGCTATCACTGCCAGATCCAAGGTATTTGCTTTACGAAGATAATCCTCAGCCGTACGTTCCATATTGGGGCTAGTCACTTTGAGACCTACTAGGGCTAAAGACCCCAGCATCATCAAGGTCAAGATGGATAAAAAGCGTCCCTTGGAAGCAGTCACCGACTGGAGCAAGTCTTTTCGGTATGTTTTTTTCATGCTAATACTCCAATGTATCGATAGCCTGTGGATTCTCATTGATTGTTACTCTCATAACAGTGGCATCACGCATATGAATCACGCGATCAGCAATGGGCGTCAAAGCTCCATTGTGAGTCACGACGATCACCGTCGCTCCCTTTTGACGAGACATGTCTTGGAGAATCTTCAAGACTTGCTTGCCCGTCTGATAATCCAAGGCGCCTGTCGGTTCATCACAAAGGAGAATTTTAGGATTTTTAGCTACCGCGCGTGCAATGGAGACTCGCTGTTGCTCCCCTCCAGAAAGCTGGGCTGGAAAGTTATTGAGCCTATGAGTCAGACCTACGTCTTTGAGCACTTGCTCTGGATCCAAGGCATCTGTCACGATTTCTGAGGCCAACTCCACATTTTCCTTGGCTGTCAGATTGGATACCAGATTGTAAAATTGAAAAACAAAACCTACATCTTCACGACGATAGTTTGTTCGTTGGTGCGAACTATAGTTGGCAATATTGGCACCATCGATCCAAATCTCCCCCTCATCATTGGTATCCATACCTCCTAGGAGATTGAGAACGGTTGATTTTCCAGCACCAGATGCACCTAGAATGATAACCAATTCACCCTTTTCAATCTCAAAATTCACATCGCGATTAGCCACAATCTCCGTATCCCCAACCTGATAACGCTTGTAACAGTGTTTCATCTCAATATAAGCCATCATCAACCTCACTTTCTTTAACTACTTCTTAATATCATTATAACGCTTTTTCGAAGAGTTGGATACTAGAATAAAAAGAAAAGCCTAGGTATTCCTAGGCTTTCTTTTTACACATTATTTTCCAAGGTAGTATTCAGAAACTACGTTCAATTTTTCGTCGAATTCGAATACCAATGGTGAGAAGTTAGGGATTTCCACGTCCATGATTTCGTCATCTGACAAACCTTTGATGTGTTTTACAAGGGCACGGATTGAGTTACCGTGAGCTCCTACGAATACGTTTTTACCATCTTTAAGAGCTGGAGCGATTTTATCTTCCCAGAATGGAAGGGCACGTTCCAAAGTCACTTTCAAGTTTTCAGCATCTGGAATAACTGAATCGTCAAGTGAAGCGTAACGACGGTCTGTGTAAGCTGAGTGCTCATCATCACGCTCCATACATCAAATTTCATTTCAGATTCTAGATTAATTTACTGTCTAACCCCAGAAAGCATCTTCTACTGCTTGATCTGATGAAAAGAGCCAAACTTCCTTGATTTTTCCATCTTCTATGCGGAAAAGATCAATACCGTTCATGTTGAGTTCCTCACCATCTGGGCGAGTTCCGACAAAGGTCACACTGGCTGCTACAAGGTCAGTATTATCAGATACCCAGTTAGTCAATACTTTAAAGGTACCGTTTGTTTTTTCTGAAAATTGAGCTAAGTGGACTCCAAGAGCTTCTTTTCCAACCACTGTACCAGAAGTACTATTCTGACCTGGCTGGTGCCAGATGATATCATCTGCCATAGTCTCAAAAACAGCTGGAAAATTACCTGTTATAAGACCATTGTTATACGCGTTAAAAATTTCTAAATTTACTGACATGAGTTACTCCTCGTTTCTTTTATTTATGATATAATTTTATCATCTACTAACAAAAAAACAAGTAGGCACTTTATTATTATTTAGTATCAAATAAGATACTATTATTGACAAATAAGAGAATATTTTTTAAAAAAATTTGGAGGAATAATGGTAACTAAAGTCAGTGAATTTGGAATTTGCCCTTTTGCCACAACACAGCGTGTACTAACAGGTAAGTGGGCTCTAGTCATCATCTATCAACTCAGTACGGGAACTAAGCGGTTTAATGAACTACAACGGCTGATTCCTGGCATTACCCAAACCATTCTAACACGACACCTCAGACAGCTCGAAAAGGATAAAATCGTGGAGCGTAAGGTCTATGCTGAAGTTCCTCCACGGGTCGAATACAGTCTAACTGAAATGGGGAGAAAATTTCAAGATGTCCTAGATGCCATTGAAAGCTGGGGACTGGAGTATATCGAAATTCTAAACTGATTATCTCCTCTATTCGTCTCACCTTATAAAGTGAGACAAATAGAGAGACACTTCACAAAAAAAAGGCGGAATAAATCCTGCCTTTTATCATTTATAATTATTTTCCAAGGTAGTATTCAGAAACTACGTTCAATTTTTCGTCGAATTCGAATACCAATGGTGGGAAGTTAGGGATTTCCACGTCCATGATTTCGTCATCTGACAAACCTTTGATGTGTTTTACAAGGGCACGGATTGAGTTACCGTGAGCTCCTACGAATACGTTTTTACCATCTTTAAGAGCTGGAGCGATTTTGTCTTCCCAGAATGGAAGGGCACGTTCCAAAGTCACTTTCAAGTTTTCAGCATCTGGAATAACTGAGTCGTCAAGTGAAGCGTAACGACGGTCTGTGTGAGCTGAGTGCTCATCATCACGGTCCATGTTTGGAGGCAATACATCGTATGAACGACGCCAGATGTGAACTTGCTCATCACCAAATTGTTCAGCAGCTTCAGCTTTGTTTTTACCAGTCAAACCACCGTAGTGACGTTCGTTCAAACGCCATGATTTTTCAACTGGAACCCACAATTGGTCAGAAGCTTCAAGAGCCAAGTTAGTTGTTTTGATAGCACGTTTCAATACTGAAGTGTAAGCTTGGTCAAATTCGATACCAGCTTCTTTGATCAATTTACCAGCGTCAATCGCTTGTTGTGTACCTTTTTCAGACAAATCAACATCAGCCCAACCAGTGAAAAGGTTAGCTTTGTTCCATTCAGACTCACCGTGGCGAGCAAAAACCAATTTTACCATTAGATGGATTCTCCTTTAAATTTTCCGAGGTTTCCCCTCGTTTATCTATTCTATTTTACACAATTTTTCACAAAAAAGCTAGTTAAAATCGACAAGTTCTGACAGTCAGGAAGTAAAGTCCTCTCATCCTGATTAGGAACTTCTATAATTCATTACTGTTTATTTGCAAAAATAGAGGTTCTAAAATCATTTGTTTGGTCTAGGTAGGCTTTAAAGACTGCTCTCTTAAGTTTATGGACAGCACTGTCAGTTTCTGGGTTATAGTCACTCCAACGCGTACCTTCTGCATCCTTGAGAACAGCTTGGTCCATGAGTTCTTGCAATTCTTTTACTCTTTGAATGGTTTTGGTAGCATTGCTCATCCATGATTGCGTCGGATCTTTAAAAGTAACTTTATTCAAATGATCAAACTGAGCAACGCGCTCTTGATACATAGCTTTTTTGAAGGCTGCCCAAGATGAATACTGATTACCAAATAGCTTTTCTAAAACAAGCTTATCTGTCACTAATCCTTGCTTTTTACCGTAGAGGTTGATTGTCTGACCATTTTGTTTAGCAATTTCTTCATATTGGTTGGAAATATATGGGACCATACCATCTTTAAATCCTTTAGCAGCTAAGAGTTCATAAGCTATCCGGCGCCCCATAAGATCTCCAGGAGTTCCTTTCTCACTGCTCAATGCTGAAAAGATTGGTGCAAAGAGTTTAATCGTAAAATAGCCATTTCTCTCATATGTGCCAGCTTGATACTCACGAGCCGAAAGAATATTATTGTCAATCAAACTATCAAAGCTGGTCAATTTTTTAGCTTCATCTTCAGTCAAATTTTTCACAACATTAGTAGCATAAACATTATTTCCATCAGCAGGATCTGTTAGATAGTGGTTCTCGATTTTTCTGAGAGCTTCCATTTTCTGGGAAATATTCAGTTTCTTAACAATAGATTGCCCTTCAAGATATTCCAACAGATAGATGAGGTCAAACATATTATGAGCGTATTTCTGGAGATCGGATGCATCTTTGAATCGTTCCGTCGGATCTAAGACTTGTAGACGGGATCCTTCTAAGCTATCTGATTTTGAATGTTTCAAGATTGAGTTAATGGTAATGGTCGCATCATTTGGATGATCTGGAGCTTGTAATAAACCTTTAGCAAAGAACTCAGGACCAAGACCACTTCTTCGACCATAACCACCAAGATAGATATCCTGATCGGAATCATGGGTCATTTCATGGGTATACGTTATAGCGCCATCCTTATCCAACATACGGTAAGACATATAGTAGACACCATCTCCTGTTGCGTATGCACCGTGATGATTATGAACTACCTTGTTACCAACTGGTCCAAAGAAATGTTGCATTGCAGGATTTGAATTCTCAAAGTCTGCGATTGTTGAAGCCTTTCCTTCAGTATGATCATCACCAAATTTATAGGCATCATAAAGCAGGATCGTACGATAGAGTTTTTCACGTGACTGTTTATCCAAAATACGATACCAATAATCATAGTGATCTCGCTGACGCTTGGCTGTTTCACGCGCATTCTCTTCAACAAACTTATTGAGTTCATCTCCAGCCTTATAGTCGCTGTTGCGGTAGCGATCGTAAGCTCCAAATCCTAGGCTAGACAAGGTTGAGATGACAAATACAGATCTTTCTGGCAAGGTAAGGAGAGGCAAGACCATATTGCGGTATTTCCAAGTACTACTAGTAATTCGGTCATAAACACCGATAGAGTACTTAGTCCCTGCTTGCTCTTGCTTGGCTTTGACCTCTGCAATAGTGGATTTTTCTTCGACGATGAAAGCTTTGGTCTGTTTTTTAAACCAGTCATTGTTGCTAGTGTTTGGTAAAAAGACTTTTCGGTAATTTTCTAGCGTGCTAAACAAATCTGTCGTTCCATGATGACTGGCAAGACTGATACCATAAGTATCAACGTTGTTCTTAGCAAGCAGATTATTAAATCCTGATTTCCCTAACTCAATCAAAGTATCTATCGGAGATGCATTTCCTTTGCCAAAGAAATTAAGGTGATACAAGACCAAGTCTTTAATATTAACCTGACCATAGCTAAAGTTATACCAACGCTCTAAGTAGCTCATACCAAGAAGTAAGGCTTCCTTGTTGCGCTTGATTTTATCTACGATGTAACCTGTCATTACTTGATTGTTTTCCACTAGACCAGCATCCGCTGACAAAAGTTTTCTCAGACTGTCTTCTAGATGCTCCTTCGTTTTAGCAAACTGCTCTTCTAGATAGAGCTCGGTTTGCTTCACTTTGGGTGAGATACCGAGTGTGTTTCTGATCTCATCTGAGTGATAATCTACCTTCTTCAATTCTGGTAAGACTTGCTGGATAATCGTTTCTTGATTATACAAGAATTGGTTTGGCGTATAGAGAAGCCCCGTATCTCCTAGACTATATTCTGCTAACTTAGCAAAATCAGTCTGGTACTTGAGCTGGAATGTTTCAGAGGAATGATCCTGGTAATGGAGCAAGAGTTTGTTTGCAGTCTGTTTGTTGGAAACAATATCTGTGATGACTTGGTCATCCTTCATCATGACTGCAGACAAGAGTGCTTTTTTATATAAAAGACTGTTCTCATTGACCAGGTTTCCGTATTTGACGACGGTTGCCTTGTTGTAGAAAGGTAGCAATTTTTCTATATTTTTATAAGCCAAGGCGCGCTGAGCTTGATAATGCTTCACCTTAGAAAAATCACTTTCTTTACTACCACTTGTTGAAAGGGGCTCCACTGTTGGAGGGGTGAGAGGAGTGATTTCTGCTTTTTTATTAGTCACTTCAGAAGCATCTAAAATTGTTCCTCTTTCCACAAATGATTCCTTGCTGACGACTTCTTCCCTGACCAAGGTGACATTGTAGACTCTATTAGCTTTGTTGCTGAATGTATTAGCCACCTTCATTTCATTATAGTGGTAACCGGTAATAGCATTCCCGTTGGTTACATTGACATCACTTAGTACATTGGTCAATCTTCCTGCATGCTGTTCCTCATTCGTCTTTCGATCCCACAAATATCCAGCCACACCCGCAACTCTACCAAAGTGCTTGACATTGTTGATATCACCTTCAGCATAGCTATCCTGTATATGCGCATCTTGGTCTACTAGACCTGCTAGCCCACCAACAGTCTGATCTGAACTATTCGTATTGGATGAAATGGCTACTGTCGCTTTTGACTTAGTCAGTGAAGCTCTTCCTCCTGTCAAATGACCGACCAGACCACCAATATTGTATGCAGCAGTCGTTTCGTAGGTATTAACAATTCTTCCCTTAAAACTGCTCTCTGTGATGCTTGATTGGTCTGCCTTAGCCAACAAACCACCGATACCACGTTCCCCAGCCAGAACACCATCGACATGAACTTGCTTAATCTTTGTGTTATCCGTAGCTTCATTTGCCAGTGAACCGATATCATCTTTACCTGAAATAGAGACATTTTTTAGGCTCAACTTTTCTACTGTGGCCCCTCTCAAGCTTTCAAAAAGAGGCTTTTTCAAGTTGTAAATAGCATACCGCTTACCATCTTTTTCACCAATCAACTGACCAGTAAAGGTGCCTTTGATGTAAGATCTGTCATCAGGTCCCAACTCCACTTCGTTGGCATTCAAGCTAGCCGCTAAATGATAGGTTCCAGAGAGATTCTTGTTGATAGCTTTAACCAGGTTGCTAAAGGAAGTGAAGGTTGTTGTTTCTTCTGTAGCCTTTTTTGCGAGATAGAAGGTGAAATTATCGACATATTTATTTTCTAGCTCTTGCTGGAGTTTCTCAGCTTTGGCTATGATTTTATAAACGGATTGTCCATTTTTTATTTCTGCAGTTATTGAAGCGACAGGTAGATAGACATCTTTGAATGACGACGATTTTACCTTAACAAAGTAAGTGTCTATATTACTTGGAACACTGTCTAAAGAAACATGTTGTTTGTAAGTACCATTGGTCTGACTATACAACTCCAGATCAGAAACATTTCTTAATTCAAGTGTTTTTTCTGGATCTTTTTCTTTTAGTTTTTCAGACGGATTTTCTGGTTTTTCTTGCTCAATATTGCCAGTATATTCTGGAAGAGGGGCAATTTGTTCGGGTTCAACAATCGCTCCGGATTGGGTACCTGTATAAGATGGTTTCGATGGTACCTGTTCTGGTTCGACTATTGCTCCAGATTGAATGCCAGTATATTCTGGTTTTTCATTTGTCTCAGGGGCTACAACAGCTCCCGATTGCTCACCTTTATATTCTGGCAAGGAAGGCTGAGTCTCCGGTTCGACGATGGCACCAGATTGAATTCCTGTATATTCTGGTTTTTCATTTGTCTCAGGGGCAACTATTGCTCCAGATTGCTCACCTTTATATTCTGGAAGGGAAGGCTGAGTCTCCGGTTCGACGATGGCACCAGATTGAGTTCCCTTATACTCTGGTTGTGGAGCTACTTGCTCTGGTTCGACTATTGCTCCAGATTGCTCACCTTTATATTCTGGTAAGGAAGCATGGGTCTCTGGCTCACCTTTTCTTGCAGACTGGGGTGCTTCACTCGGAGCAACTGCCTTCTTAGTCCCTTTCTCTACTATACGTGGCAAGGATTTTTCTACCTTGGTCGAGAGGATCTCACGAGTAATTTCTTGGTTTTCAACAGTAAAAATACGAACAACCTCAACCTTCTTCCCAACATGACCTTCTTGTTTGACACGAATTGTTCCCTCTGCTAGTTCGGGATTCTCTTGAACCACTTCAGCAAAGTCTAGCTTGGTTTCAATCTCTTGATCTTTGTATAAGAGCTCTGGTTTATTTAAACGACCAGCCAAGACTTCGTCATGAGGATCCACACTAGCAATACCAGACGGCTTTTGATTGGGTGAATCTTTAGAAGGGATTGGCTTGTCAGCAGGGCTTGTTGGAGACGGATTTTTCCGCTCATCTCTTACATTTTGCCCACCTTCATTGGACTGGAAATGAGGGTGAACCGTATCGTCTAGTTTCTGATCTCTAGCAACAGTTTCTAACTGATTAATTTTCTTGTCTTGCTTAATATAGCCTAGATAGGTATAACCTGACAGGACTCTTGGCAGAGGCAGACTATCTCCTTGGGATAATTGATATTCTTGATTGTATTGTAGCAAAAGCTGATTTTCAATAGCCTGAACCGAAGAGACCAAACCGCTCCCCACGCCTGTTATCAAAACAACCTTCAACAATGCTTTCTTATTGCCTTTCTTTCTCGAAACAGCAAAAATGAGGAGTCCAATCGAAGCGAGGGCTCCACCAGTAAGGACGGTAACCAGATTATTGTGCTCACCGGTATTAGGCAACTGACCTAGTTGGGCTTTCTCATCCATACGGTAGACTAGATAATAGGTACTCTCACTATCTTCAGCAATATTAGGAAAATCCTTTACAATCAAGTCCTTCTCATGACTACTCAGTTCTGTATCCGTCACGTATTTGTAGTGAACAGATACATTTTCTTGAGCAAATACGGTCCCACCGCTAGCAATAGACACAAAAAATAAACTAGAAATTGAAGCAGACACAAGACCAATCGCTAACTTTCGTAAGGAAAAACGATGCTGCTTCTCTCCAAAAAACTTTTTCATTCTATATCCTCTCTATTATTTTATCCCTTTCAAAATAGAAGAAGCATTTTGCTTCCTCACTATGATAAACTTACAAGAAACAAAAATACTTCTATATATATTTTGATATATTTAATCTACAACCATCATTATACTATAAAAAGAGTTCCTTGTCTCAAATAAATGCTTTAGATTTTACGAATGAAATAGCTTATTTATCCTGTAAGATTTTCCGTCAATTGGTAACAAAAAAATAAGGCTAACCGTCTTCATACTGTAATAAGTATTTCTAACAAATAGTCAATTCGTCCCATCTCAATTCGAAAGATATGATTCTTCAATTTCAAATTTTTTCAAAATTTCAAAGTATAGGAATTGCCAATAATTGTCATAATTTCTCCTATCTAGTCCACGAATGGGATTAATCCAACAGAACTACCTACGATAAACAATACAGACAGTGCAGGAGTCACACGCTCATCGCCCTTGAAATACACAATAGCCACAATTCTTAAAACTAAAATAGTAACTTTCATCAATCATGAAATCATTGAAAAATCGTCAACGCTCTTCAATTACCCTATTCTAACTCCAAATCAGAAGCGACCAATAATCTCATCAAACTTATCAAACGAAATTCCTTTGGTTTTCGAAACTTTGAAAACTTCAAAAAACGATTTTTATCGCTCTGAACATCAAAAAAGAAAGGACGAAATTTGTCCTTTCTCTATCTTAGCTTTTCTTTAATCCACTACTGCTGACAAAAAACCAATTTTAGAGTTTCTCCATTTACTCTACTTGACAAAAACTCTATTTATAGTTCAACTTTAAATTTTTTGAGGCTTCCTAAAAATAATGAAGCACCAACAATAATGACGATTCCCCCTATCCATCCTAAGAATGGAACCAATGCAAGTGCAGAGCCAACAATTAATAAGACTGAGGGTGCAATAGAAATTCTATTATCATCTTTATAGTATATTAGTGAGAGAATACCTAGAATTAAAATTCCAATTTTTACTAAACTAAAAATAATAAAAATAATTCCTAAGATGACACCAACAACTTCTTCATCATCAAATATAGAGGCAATCATAATTATAATAATTGGCAAAATGGTTAGGATAGTTCCTGTAACTAAACCAATGATACCATCTAATTGAGCAAGTGTTTTCTTTTTCATCAATATTTCCTTTTCATTAAAAATTAATATTATACATTAATTTTGTTTAATATTTTCTTTTATATCAAACTAAAATACACACACAGAAAACTTTTTTAATCTATAATTCGATTATTTCTCTTCAAATCCTTCTGCGACTGCATCTGCAAAGTTCTCTTCTACGATGCTTGCACAGTGGTCACAGATGACTGCGTGGTAGCTTCGTTCTGCTGTCGTTGGGTCGATACGACGGCAACGGTCACATACATCACCTGCAGCGCGTTCTACTGTGAAGGCCATATCTTCGAAGCTAACAGCAGCTTCTGGAGCTGGTCCTTCTGCGATGGTCAATTCAGACACGATCAAAAGTTGAGCTACATTACTGTTTACTGCTTCGAGTAGAGTTTTCACCACTTCGTTTGGATAAACTGTCAAGTGTGCTTCAAGTGATTTACCGATAACTTTGGCATTACGCGCTTCTTCCAAGGCTTTTTGAGCTTGTCCACGGAAGTCCATGAAGGCAGCCCATGTATCCAAGATTTCTTCTTGGTTAGCAAAAGTTTGTGCTTCTGGCAATTCTGACAATTGAACGAAGTCTTCTGTTTCAAACTCAAGGTATGACCAGATTTCCTCTGCTGTATGAGGAAGAATTGGTGTCAAGAGTTTGGTGATTTTCACAAGAATGTCATAGAAGACAGTCTGCATTTGACGGCGTTCCAGTGATTTTGCACCTTCGATATAAACAACATCTTTGGCAAAATCAAGGTAGAAGGCTGACAGGTCAACGTTGATAAAGTTCACCAAGGCCTTATAGATTGTCAAGAATTCAAAGTTTGCATAAGCATCACGAATGGTCTTAACAAGCTGGTTAAAGCGAATCGTCATGTACTTATCAACTGAACGTAGTTCTTCATAAGCTACTGAATCTTGAGCTGGATTAAAGTCAGAAGTATTGGCAATCAAGAAACGAAGAGTGTTACGGATCTTACGGTAAGTTTCAGAGACTTGGCTCAAGATATCCATAGAGATACGCACGTCGTTGCTTGAGTCTACACTTGTTACCCAAAGACGCAAGATTTCAGCACCAAATTGCTTTTCAACATCACTTGGAGCAATAGTATTTCCAAGAGATTTAGACATCTTCTCACCTTTACCGTCAAGGGCAAAACCTTGTGACAAGATTTGTTTGTAAGGTGCTACGCCATGGTTGGCAACAGATGTGATGAGTGATGAGTTGAACCAACCGCGGTATTGGTCAGAACCTTCTAGGTAAAGGTCTGCTGGGTAAGTCAACTCAGGACGGTTTACTACAACTCCATTCCATGATGAACCTGAGTCAAACCAAACGTCCATGATGTCTGTTTCTTTCTTGAACTCGCCATTTGGTGAGCCTGGGTGGCTAAATCCTTCTGGCAAGAGGTCCTTAGCATCACGTTCCCACCAAATGCTTGAACCATGTACTTCAAAGAGTTGAGCCACGTGTTCAATCGTTTCAGCAGTCATAATCGCTGTACCGTCTTCAGCGTAGAAGATAGGAAGTGGAACACCCCAAGCACGTTGACGAGAGATAACCCAGTCGCCACGGTCACGAATCATATTGTAAAGACGGACTTTACCCCATTCTGAATGGAATTTCACTTTTTCAATTTCGTCCAAGATTTCTTGGCGGAATTTAGAAACTGAGGCAAACCATTGTGGTACTGCACGCCAGATAATTGGTTTCTTAGTACGCCAATCAAATGGGTATGAGTGAGAGATTTCTTCTTGGGCAAGAAGGAGGTTACCAAGTTTCTCGATAACAGTTGGAACTACCTTTTCATAGAATTGACCTTCAAACTCAGGACCAGCATTCTTCATCATGATACCACGTTCGTCAACAGTCACTGCGACTTCAAGACCATTAGCAATACCGACATTGTAGTCATCCTCACCAAAACCAGGGGCTGTATGGACAATACCAGTACCAGAGTCAGTCGTAACGTGGTCACCAAGGATAACCAATTCATCTACAGCTGTATCCCATGGGTGTTCTGTTACGATGTGGTTCAATTCTTGACCACGGTAAGTTGCCAAAACTTGAACATCAGCCCAGCCAAATTTCTCAGACAAGCTAGTCAACAATTCTGCAGCAACCACAAACTTACGAGCTTCACCATCAGGTTGAACCAAAACGTAATCAATATCTGCACCAACAGTCAAACCACGAGAAGCTGTGATGGTAAATGGAGTTGTTGTCCAGACTACGATATAAGTATCTGTATCTAGAACACCTTTGCCATCTTTTACCTTATTGGCATAGTATAGGGAAGTTGAAACCAAATCATGGTATTCAATCTCTGCTTCAGCAAGGGCTGACTCAGATGACCAAGACCAGTAAACTGGTTTTGCACCACGGTAGATATAACCTTTATTAGCCATCTCACCAAATACACGGATTTGAGCTGCTTCATAGTCAGGAGTCAAAGTCACATATGGATTTTCCCAGTCACCAGAAACACCTAAACGTTTAAAGTCTTCACGTTGTTTATCTACTTGAGAAAGAGCGTATTCACGGCAAAGTTTCAAGTACTCAACCAAGTCCATTTCTTTACGTTTGACACCTTGTTTTGCCAAAACTTGCTCGATTGGCAGACCATGAGTATCCCAACCTGGGATAAATGGTGCGTAAAAACCTGACATTGATTTTGAACGAACAATGATATCTTTTGAAATCTTGTTCATAGCGTGTCCAACGTGGATATTTCCGTTCGCGTATGGAGGGCCATCATGCAAGGTGAAATGAGGTTTTCCTTGGTTCAATTCTTGACGACGTTGGTAAAGTTTTGCATCTTCCCATTCCTTTTGCCAAACTGGCTCTTTGATAGGAAGTCCTGCACGCATTGGGAAAGCTGTTTTCCCAAGGTTAAGGGTATCTTTGAGTTTCATGGTATCTCCTTTATAAATAATAACAAATTAAAAACCACGACTGCCAAAAAGGACGAAAATCGTGGTACCACCTTTATTCGGAAAAAGATTTAGTCTTTCTCCCTCTTATCCCGTAACGTGGGGAACGTCAAATCTTACTCCATTCAGACTTGAGTTTTTGAGAGGATAATCTTATCATTAGGGAATGCAGGACTCACACCATCTCCTGCTCGCTGAAAATATAAGGATAAGATATTGTTCTCAGATATCACTATTCATTATAAGATGAGGACAGATTCTTTATTTGTATCTTCCTCATTCGATGAAGGGCCTTCGACTTCAACTGGCTCTAAATGTTCTTCCACATAATGATCTTGTTGAGCTTCAAATTCAGCTAATTCTCTATTACCAGCCTCAATTCGAGCTTGTAACTCAGCCATTTCTTCAGGTGTAAATTGACGAGTCATATCGATTGGTTCTTCTTCTGGCTGTGAATATACTGGCTCACCAAGAACTTCACCAACAACTTCTTTAAATGCTTCATCACTTGTCTGAAGATAGGTAGCTGTTGGGCGCAGAATATCTTCCCAATCTGATGATTCAACAATTGCTAACTGACTCTCAATTGTAGATTTGAGACGTTGGTGGAAGACACGGCTCTTGTTCTTCAATTCTTCAGTCTCAACAGCAACTTTCTTAGCATTATCAGTAGCTTGACGCAAGATCTCATTAGCCTTATATTTTGCTTCTTCAAGCAAACGTTGGGCATCTTGCTCTGCCTGTTGGATAATATTATTAGAACGATCTTGAGCAGCTTGTTTCACACGCTCTGCCGTATCTTGAGCAATCAATACTGATTGACTCAAAGAATCTTTCATCTCATCAAAGTAAGACAAACGTTCTTCCAAGCTCTTGATATGCAACTCTTTATCATGATTGCTTCGAACTAAATCTTCATAATCACGAACAATAATTTCAAGAAATTCTTCAACTTCTTCTGGATCAAAACCTCTAAATCTTGTACCAAAGGTTTTATCTTTGATTTCTAACGATGTAATTGGCATATTTTTCCTCACTTACTTAATAACAATTGGACCGTTAATTTCTTTTTATCTTTTTTTGTTTGCCCATTATCTCTAACGAGTTTCAATCGACCAAATTTCCTCACACTAATCAAATCACCAACTTGAACTGCATAATCTGATTTTTCAACTAAATGGTAATTAACTTGGACTCCCTGTTTTTCAATTAATTGACTTGCCTGATTTCTAGACAGCTTGAAGACACCTGCTAGAAAACCATCTAATCTAGAACTAGCAATACAAATATCTAATTCTTGATAATCTTCTACTGTAGCAATTCTCTCAGTAAAATCCCGTTCTTCTAGACGAACCGGTAACCGAGCAATTTTCGTAATGCCGTCTTGAAAAAGGAGAGTAAACTGTCGATTAATGATAATCTGTGCTCTCTCTTCGTTGACTAAGATATCACCAAATAGCTTCCTATCAATTCCTAGCTTGTTTAAAACAGTTCCTAATATTTTTGCATGTGTTAACCGTTCAAACTTATTAGGATAGACAATTTCTTGCAAGGAAAGTTCAAAATCAGAGAATTCTGGCTCAAAATAATCAGGATACAGGAGAACCCGTACATATTCAGTTTCAAGAAACTGCCGACTGCTCATGTAGGAGATGCCGTTGGTTGATGCTAGCACCTTTAAAATCTTTTCTTGATGGGGATTTACAAAGTGTGTTAAAAAAGGAGAATAGGAATCTTCTACCTTTTTTATCCATTCTACTCCCTTATCAATAAAAGACGAATCATTCTTAGAAAAGTGTTGATAAATCATCTTGTTCATAGAAAGATTACTAAAAGTCGAATCAACTGCTCCCCTAGGAAGTGAACTAGTAATACCGCAATCCAGACAGACAAGTCAAGACCTGCAATCTGGAGGGGTAAACGTTGCAAGGGAGCTATTATCGGTTTCACTAGACTAATAATCAAGCGTCCAAGACGTGATTCATAAGCATTGGGAAACCAAGACATCAGAGCAAACACGATTAAAATCAGTGAATAGATATCCACTGCATTTTGAACAAAACGAATAAGAAAGATCATTATCTTACTCTCGTACGTTTCATATCAAAGCCAAATTCACCATTTTGTGATTCATCTGGAATTTTGATATCTTCAATATTGACGACAACATCAACTGGTGTCAGCAGGTACATAGTAGATGCTACCTTTTTCATGTTACCAGCTAAAACGTGACGCGCCCCATCCAGATAGTCCAAACAACGACGTGCTTGAACTTCTGTCATATATTGGAAATCAATCAAAATACTTTCGTTACCAGCTAATAAATCAACAATATCTGTGGCATCTTCGTATTTACGTGGATAACGAACATCAATTGTCACCTTATCAGTAGAACGTTGACTTTGCATAGCCAACTCTTGTTGACGTGCATGAAGACGAGTGATGTTTTTATCTTTAGATGGCGTGCTATCAGCTTGTTGAGGCAACTCTTGAACAGAAGGGACTGGAGTCACAATCGGCTCTTCAGCTTTAGGCTGATATGCAGTACTAACATCTTCTCCATCTTCTGTAAAATAATCTATAAATTTATCAAATCTATCTTTTAAAGACATATTTCTTTCCTATTTAAAAAATGCTGTACCAATTCTGACAAATGTTGAGCCAAATTCAATCGCTTCCTTGTAGTCACGACTCATACCCATACTCAAGTCCGTCATTGGCATATTGGGAATTTGTTTTTCTCTAATTTCTAGTTGCAAATCCTGCGTAGCTTTAAAAATTTCTTTCAACTCATCACTACTAGCTTCAAAAGGAGCCATGGTCATCAAGCCGACATATTCAATTTTATCTAAGGTGGCTAATTCTGGCAAGAGCTCTAATAGTTCTTCCCTTGAAAAGCCATGTTTGCTCTCTTCCCTTGAGATATTTACTTGTAAGAAACACTTAACAACTCTGTCACTTCTTTTTTGAATTTCCTCTGCTAGCTTTAATGAATCCAAAGCATGGAAATAATCAACATACTGAATGATATCTTTGACCTTGCGTCTTTGCAAGGTTCCAATCAAATGCCAGGTAATATTTCTATCTTTTAAAGCTTCATATTTCTCAAGAAATTTATCCACACGATTTTCACCAATATGATGCACACCTAGCGGAAGCAAAGCCTCCGCTGTCGGTACGTCTACATATTTTGTAACAGCAACAACCGAAACAGAATTGGTTTCTCTTCCTGACTGCTGACTTGCATCTTTTATTTGTTGAAAAACACGTTCTGTATTTTCTTTCAAATTCATTTACTTAACGATTTTTGAAAAATGGAGGAGTGTCTAATTCATCCTCATCGTGTAAAGATGGTGCTTCGAAACGTTCAACTGGTGATACAACTGAATCAGTCGGACGAACAATTGTCTCACGACGCAAGTCCCAATCACCAAATGCTGAAGTTTGAGAAGTTTCTGTACGGCGAGGTGCTGGACTTGGAATTTCTGCAGTTTCAGCCATATCAAAGTGACGATTATGATTGTGTGCATGGCTAGGACTTGCTTGCTCATGACGAACAGCTTGTCTTGGTGCATGACCAACAACTTTTTCAACACGATCTTGGCGAACACCAGTTGCCACAACTGTAACACGGATTTCATCTTTCATGTTTTCATCGATAGATGTTCCGAGCCAGATATTCACTCCTTGGCCAGCTGCTTGGTTAACAATTTCTGATGCTTCTTCTGCCTCAATCAAAGTCAAGTCGAGACCACCAGTAACGTTGACGATGACATCCTCAGCACCGTCAATAGTTGTTTCAAGAAGTGGTGAGTAGATTGCCTTACGAGCTGCTTCTACCACACGTTCTTCACCACTACCGATACCGATACCCATTAGGGCGTTTCCTTTATTTGCCATAACTGTTTTCACATCGGCAAAGTCAAGGTTAATCAAACCAGGGTTTGTGATCAAGTCCGTAATCCCTTGAACACCTTGGCGAAGTACGTTATCTGCTTCGCTAAGAGCTTCAAGAAGCGGAGTTTTCTTATCAACAATTTCAAGCAAGTTGTTGTTTGAAATAATCAATAAAGTATCTACATGTTCACGAAGTTGATTGATTCCTTCTACAGCGTACTGTCCACGTTTACTTCCTTCAAAACCGAAAGGACGTGTCACAACACCAACTGTAAGCGCACCTAAATCTTTAGCAATGCGGGCAATAACAGGAGCTGCACCAGTACCAGAGCCACCTCCCATACCTGCAGTAATGAAGACCATATCTGCTCCAGTAATAGCTTGAGTCAAGGCTTCTTCGCTTTCCTCAGCTGCCTTTTGACCAACTTCAGGTCGACCGCCAGCACCCAAACCACGAGTCAATTTAGGGCCTAACTGAATTACAGTCTCAGCTTTCGTACTACTCAAAGCTTGTACATCTGTGTTTGCTGCGATAAATTCTACGCCTGCAACACCTTCGTCAACCATGCGGTTAATGGCGTTTCCGCCACCTCCACCAACACCGATTACTTTAATAACTGCACCTTGAGCTGCTGCTGTATCAAATGAAAATGTCATAGTTTATTTTTCCTCTTTTATTCATCAAACATGCTTCCGATTAAGCCACGGAAACGATCTGCGATTTTTGGTTTATTTTGAGAAGATACTTTATCTTCTTTCGGAGCAACTACGTTCGTAGAAGCTGATTGCTCTACCTCAGTATTTTGAACTGGTTGAATAGGGGTCGGTTGTGCTACTTGCGTAACGCGTTGAATCATCCCACCAAAATTAATTGGTTGGTGACGCAAAGTATCCTCACCCTTAACTGCTCGTTGTGCTAATAAATGCACCTCAGTCAATTGACCAGCAAATTCAGACAAGCTAATCACATGAGCGAAGGCAGGATTACGGATTCCAACTTGATTTGGAACGTAAAGTTTGACACCAACGCCAAAGACTTCCTGTGCAAGTTCTACAATACCTGGTAAAATAGCATTTCCACCAATCAGAACAATCCCACCTGGAAGATCCAACAAATGTCTTCTTTCCAACTCTTGTTTGATTTGTTCAAAAATGTGTTTAATGCGGGCTGAAATAATCTCTGCTAGGTAGCTTTCTGTAACTTCTACAGGCTCTACTTCACCAATTACTTCAACTTGGAAGGTTTCATTGCTTGCAAGTGAAGGGTAGGCTTCCCCATAGTTCAATTTCAATCCTTCAGCTAGTTTTTGTGAAGTCTTCAAGACCTTAGAGATATCTTTTGTGACATAATCCCCACCTTCTTGAAGAATATTTGTAAACTGGAGTTCTTGGTTACGGATTGTAGCAACAGTTGTTTGGCCTGCTCCCATATCAATCACAGTAGCTCCAAATTCACGCTCTCCTTCATTCAAGACTGAACGAACCAAAGCCAATGGTGAAATAATAATATTTTCAACCTGAACACCTGAGCGCTCAACTGTCTTGCGTAAATTGTGAAGAATAGTACGGGGACCTGTGTAAAGCAAACCACGCATTTCAAGACGAACCCCCATCATGCCACGCGGGTCACGAATACCTTGGAAGCCATCTACGATAAATTCTTCTGGAATAAACGTAATGACTTCACGATCTGGTGTCATACTCTTTGTCAAAGCTGATTTGACAACATTTTCGACATCTTGATCTGTAATTTCTTTTGTATCAGATGTAACTGGAATCATTCCTTGAGTTGGTTCTACTTGCAAAAGATTTCCAGGCAAACCAACATTCACTGATTTGATTGAAATGCCAGCTTTCTCTTCTGCTTGGGAAATAGCTGACTTGATAGCAGTTGCTGCTGCTTCAATATCGACGATAATCCCATCCTTTACACCTTTACTCTTGGCATTACTTACACCAATTACATTTAGTTCACCATTTCTAAGCTCGGCAACCAATACTTTAATCGAATTGGTTCCGATATCTAAGCCTGTAAAAAAACCATCTCTAGCCATTACATCGCATCCTCTCTCTTCCAAGTTTCAAACTTCTATTCAATATAGCTAAAACAGGGCATAGCTATTCACAGAATATTATAACACAAAAAAACCAATCGTGCTTAGTTTTTCCTAAATTTACTTACCATTTTTTTACATTCGCTCATCATATTTTTGTATTTTCCAAACAAGTTATAAAAAATTAGATTTATGAAAAAAGAAAGCTTGATTTTAAGCTTTCTTTGCAATCATTTTTTCTGCTTCTTGTTCTAAAAATAGTTCCAAGATTTTCTTTGTTAACGTAATCGCTGCTGATAAGGCTAGGGAAACGATTAAATAATTAGCTACTAAGCCATGGTCTCCAACCAATGGTGGTTTTGTCAAGAATCCGTAATCTCCGCCTGTTACTAAATTGACCACAAAAATCAAGGCATTTAGTGCAAAGGTCATAAGAAAAATTCTTTTCACATCAAGCATTTTTGCGTCGTACTGTTTCAAGAGATAAACCAGTGAATTTCCCAAGAGAGCTAAGTGCCCAAAGATAAAGGATAAAATCGCAATATGCGGGAATGGATAAGGATCTGGCACTGGATAAACAAAGGCTGCTAATGTCCCAAATGTTCCTAGTAATGCAAAATACTGCCGATATTTGGATTGACCAGGAAGCAAGAGTACTACAAACATAGCCATACGGCAATGGTAAAAGGGTAAGCTTTCTGACAATGGCATATGATTAACCCCGTACCATCCATAAAGAAGGATTAACTGAACTGCCTGCAAGATTTGGAAAAATCGTTGATAAGCCTTCTTTTCACGATAACGATAGGCTGTATAAAAGGTCAAGGCCAAGAGTGTAAATATACTGACATACCAAAAAAGATCAAACTTGGGTGGCTCTGTTGCTTGGGTCGTAAAGAAAATATCCCATAAATTCATCTAGTCTTCCTCATGTTTCAAAATTTTCCTGCATTTTATTATACCATGCTACTTAAGAAAAATGAATTTAGAAATACGATAATCATCTTCTTAGTCAAGATATTGCTCCTTCTGACCTTGATAAACCTGCCAAAGAATCTCTATTTGCTCTTTGGTAATGCGTTTTTCAGATAAGGCTGGCAGTTGGTCAATGGCAAAAAATTGAAGGTCAGCAATTTCTTGATTTTCTTGGAATTGTCCATCCAGAAGCTTACATTCAAAAACAAACTTTACATATTGCTTGCTCTGTAGTTGGAAACGATTGGTATCAAAAACAGCTAGTAGTCTTTCAACGTTAGCTTCAAAACCGGTTTCTTCTTCAATCTCCTTGAGAATATTTTCTGTTGGAGAATAGCCAACCTCACCAAAGCCACCTGGCAAAGCCCAATCATTCTCTCCTTGTCCCCTAACCAGACAAATCTTTTCGTCCTCAACAATCCAAGCACGGACGTCCATTAACGGAGTCGCATAAGCAGAAGTTGGATTCAAGACTTCTGCCACTTCTTCGGCATCAAGGTCTGATGCTTGATTCAACATTTCTCCTAACAGACCTCGCAAGTCTTCATAACGCTCACGGTCAAACGGATCCTTTGTAAAGGTTAATCCAGTATCTGTAAGAGCAATCATTCTTTGCAGATACTTAACAAAATCACTTGTCTTCATGTTCTAAACTTTCTACCAACTTGGCTAGGTTCATAGAGTTAGAGCCTTTGAGCAAGATTTGGTCATTAGCTCCTAGACTTTCCTTGACCTGCTTAACTAAGTCTTCAAATTGGTCCTGGTCTTCTGTTTTCTTGAAGTAGTAAACGTGGCCAATTGGGAACATTTGACTGGCAAGTTGGGCCAATTCAGCAATGTCTTCTCCGTAGAAAATCACGGTATCAAGTACATCTGGTGAGAGGCTCAAAATCATCTGGTTATGGAGTTGAACAGACTGGTCACCGAGTTCCTTCATGTCAGCCAAAACAGCGATTTTCTTGCTCCCTTCATTGGCTGGAATAGCCGAAAAAGTCTCTAAAATTAGTTTCATAGCAGTCGGATTGGCATTGTAAACATCTGACAGGATATCTGCTCCATTGGCTGCTTTTTTCCATTCGGTACGGTTACGCGTCAATTCAAGATTTTGGAAGGCCTGACGAATCTGCTCCTCCGACACTCCTTCTTGTAGGGCAACATAAGATGCAATCATGGCATTGGTGGCATTGTACTTACCAGTCACTGGCAAATCAAGGGCTTGCTCCAAGAAATTGGCCTTAAAGGTCAGACTGTCCTTGCGCTCAATCAAGTCTGTGATTTCTAGCTCTGCTTCTACTCCAAAACGGACCACCTTTTTATCGGTTGGCAAGTAGTCCTCTACAATCGGGTCGGCTGGTGCCAAAAGCAAAGAACCCGATGCCATACCATCTGCAATTTGCAATTTCCCTTTGGCAATTTCCGAACGGTCTTTGAAAAATGCTAAATGAGCCTCTCCAACCAAGGTCACAATGGCTGTTTTTGGATGAGCCAACTCAGACAAGAGATGAATATCTCCCAAGTGATCCTGCCCCATCTCTAAAACCAACTTTTCTGTTCCTTCAGGCATATGGAGAACTGTGTAGGGAAGACCAATCTCGTTATTATAGTTGCCTTGTGTTTTGTAGGTCTTGTAGGTTGTTGATAGCAAGTGAGCTAACATATCCTTGGTCGTTGTTTTACCATTTGAACCTGTGACAGCAAAGACATCAACAGTCGTTTTTTCAAGATAGTAGGCTGCTAGGGATTGAAAGGCAGTCAATACGTCATCTACTAGAATGTAGGGATGATTTGCGACCTCTTTCTCAGACAAGGTTACTGCTGCACCATTTTCAAAGGCTATTTCGATAAAGTCATGACCGTCACGCGCACCTTTGAGAGGGACAAATAAATCTCCTGCCGCAATCAAACGACTATCAAACTCAGCATTTTCCAACTGAGCATCCTCAAAGATGCTGATATCATTTTTAGCTCCTACAACTTGAGCCACTTCATAGATTGTTAATTTCATTTCTACTCCTTTAAAAAGGGTCGAAGCTCGAGAACTCTAGTCACCCTTCAGTGATGGTTCTGGCTCCTACCCTCTCTTTCATTTTATAGCAAATGCGCTTCGCGCTTGTCAAAACTTTCCTTGGCAAGATCAACCAATCGCTCGATTAGGTCTGGGTAGCTGATTCCCATATTGTCCCAAAGTAGTGGGTACATAGACCACTGGGTGAAACCTGGCATGGTATTAAGCTCGTTGAGGAAAACCTCTCCCTTATCTGTATAGAAGAAATCGCAACGAGATAGACCAAGGCCACCAATCGCACGGAAGGCAGTTTCTGCATTTTGACGCATGACAGCTACCTCATCATCACTGATTTTGGCTGGAATATCCATGGTAATCTTGTTGTCAATATACTTGGCGTCATAGTCGTAGAAGTCAACATCCTTGACTACTTCCCCTGGAAGCGTGCTCTTGACATCGTAGTTCCCCAAGAGACCAACCTCGATTTCACGGGCATTCACTCCTTGCTCAACCAAGACACGGCTGTCATATTGGAAGGCAAGTTTCAAGGCTTGGCGGAGTTCTTCTTGAGTTTCAGATTTAGAAATACCGACACTAGAACCCATGTTTGATGGTTTTGTGAAAACTGGGTAAGTCAATTTTTCTTCAACTTCGGAAATTTTATCAGTCATATCATCGCCTTCAACGATAGCCACATAAGGAACTTGGGCAATTCCGACAGATTCTAGAACACGCTTGGTTGTGATTTTATCCATGGCAAGGCTAGATGACAAAATGTTGCAACCAACATAAGGCATTTTCAAAACTTCAAGGAAACCTTGAACAGAGCCATCTTCTCCCATCGGACCATGAAGGACTGGAAAGACCACTGCTCCCTCTTCGTAGATGGCACTTGGTGCAACTTTCTTATCCCAATCAATGGTTTCATTGGTCATAAGACGATCCTCTTGACCTGGAGTCTGGCTAAATTCTTGCGTTTTAATAAAGTCACCTGACTGGCTGATGAAGAAAGTCTTGACTGTGAAACGGTCGTAGTTGACCGCACGCATGACACTTTCAGCTGAAAGAACAGAGACTTCACGCTCTGCACTACGTCCACCGTATAAAAGAATAATCGTTTGTTTCATATTATTTGTTCCAATTCTAATAGAATACTCGTTCTTTAGTATATCATATTTGCTTCTTTTTTGAAACTTGAACCTGATACTGGTCTTCAATAAATCTAAAAAGAGACCGATAAAACAACTGTCGGTCTCCGTGATTTTTGTATAAATGAATTGAGTGTGTTAATTTGTCTAGACTTACAACTCTGTTCGATTTTCAATGGCTCGTAAGAGTGTAACTTCATCCGCATACTCAATATCCGCTCCGACAGCGAGACCTCGTGCTAGACGCGTAACCTTGATACCAGCTGGCTTGAGCAAACGTGAAAGATACATGGATGTCGCTTCACCATCTGCTGTAGCATTGGTCGCCACAATCACTTCTGAAACTTCACTATCCATAAGACGAGTCATAAGGGTCTTGAGATTGATATCGTCCGGACTGATACCATTCATGGGAGAAATAAGACCATGCAAGACATGATAGAGTCCATGGTATTCTTGGATATTCTCCATGGCTGCCACATCGCGACTATCTTCGAGAACTAAAATCGTTGTCTGGTCACGAGTCGGATCGGTACAGATAGAGCAAGGATCGTCATCAGTCAGGCGACCGCAGATGGAGCAGTAGGTCAGCTCTCTCTTAGCAGAAAGGAGATTTTTAGCAAATTCATTGACATCGTCATCAGACATTCCAATAGTATAGAAGGCCAGACGAGTAGCCGTCTTAATCCCGATACCCGGTAACTTCGAATAACTGTCAATTAGCTTAGCAATAGGTGTTGGATAAAGCATATTTTCCTTTCTAATTCATTGGATGATGTTGGTTATAGAGGTTGATAATATCGCGCGCAATGGAAGGTCCGACACCATTTGTAAGGTTGGTGTTATGAGGGAAGACAACAGCTACAGCGATTTGAGGATTATCTGATGGTGAATAGGCCACAGCGTTAGTATTGTTAGCTTTTTGACCACCCTCAACATAACTTTCGGCAGTACCTGTTTTTCCACTAATAGATACCGCTGCGCCATTTGAAAAGGCACGACCAGTTGTCAAAGCACTACCACCATGTGACACTTGATAAAATCCTTGTTGGAGGATGGAAACATCAGACTCAGAAATATTAATTTTATTCATTTCCTTGGTTTCAACAGATTGGATTAAGTTCCCTAAGCCACCTTGTTCGTTGTTTCCATAAATCCCCTCGACAATGTGAGGTGCAATCCGAACACCGTTGTTGGCAATAGTTCCAACGTACTGGGCCAATTGCATAGGGGTATAGTTATCAAACTGACCAAATGCATTGGTAATGTAATTAGCAAAATTATACTCTTTTGGAATAAAACCAGTTGACTCATCTGGAAGGTCAATGCCTGTTGAGGCTCCGAGACCATATTCCGCAAATGTCGAGCGAAGTTTCCCCATGGCGGAGTCTAAATTGTTAGTTAACACAAACATATTGGGTTGATAGGTCTGACCCATAATGCCCAAAGCCGTTTGAACCATATAGGTATTAGAAGAATACTCCAAGGCTTCCACAGCTGTAATCGGAAATGAACCGTAGGCTTGAGTATACCAAGAATTAATTGGAGCTGAACCTTGGAAAACAATCGGTTGGTCTGTCAAGGTCTGATTCCCTGATAAGACTCCATTCTCCCAACCAGAGCTGATGGTCGCCGCCTTGACAACAGAACCCGGGACAAAGACATTGGTTACTGTTCCCAAGGAATCAGGTGTTAAATCTCCCGTTTTCAAGTCATGTTTTAGCCCTGACATAGACAAAACCGCACCTGTTTTAGGATTCAAAGCAACTGCATACACACCTTCAGAATACTTGGCTCCTCCATTTCCTAGTTCGGAATTGAAGTAACTCTTAAGCAGATTGTCCACGCTATCTTGGAAGGCCAAATCGATAGTCAGTTTAATATTGTTTCCTTTGGTACCATCTTCGATATTTTCGACACTTTCCATGTTACCGTACTTATCTAGATGGATTTCCTTCACAGAGCGTTTTCCTTGCAAGGTTTCCTCGTATTGTTTTTCTAGATAAGAAGTCCCAACACGATCATTTAGAGAATAGCCCTTTTTAATATAAGCATCTGCTTCTTCAGCTGGTAGACCAGCTTTTTCACTGGAAACACTCCCTACTATAGAAGAAAGTGAAGTTTCTAGAACTTTTCGATCCCACGAAGTTGAAATACTGATACCAGGTAAATTCTTAGAAGCCGAAGCTATCAGGGCAATCTGTGTATCTGTCAAAGAATCTGTCGCAATGGTCCCTGTCGCAAAATTTCCAACTGCATTGAGTTGGCTAAAGAGGTAAATTTCTTTCTTTTCGTCATCCGAGTAGGCCAATTGGCTTGGATCGATACTTTCAACAGTATTATTGTAAAGCTCAGATTCAGATAATTGATTGCCATCAGAATCAAGGCGCTTCTCACGTGGTAAACTTTCCACTGCTTTCTTATAGACATCTTGATCTGCTAGATAATAGTCCGCCAACTGTCGGTCAGTCAATGTTGGAGAAGAAACTCCCACATAAGCCAGCAACTTCTTAGCTGTTTCTTTTAAATCTGCAGCCGTCATTTTGTTGTTTCGAGTAAAGGAAACAACTTGTTTCACAGTATTTTCAACCAAAGGTTTACCGCTAGCATCATAAATTTCGCCTCGAGCTGAACTAGTGGTCACTTTTGTTTTACTAGCCGATGCTAATTTTGTCTCATAAAAATCCTTGTTCAAAACCTGCATATAAAGCAAGCGACCAATGATGGCCATAAAGAGCAAAATAACAATTGAAAACAATAAATTAAGCCGAATCGGAATCGAATGGCTATCAAATTTTCTCATACAAATCAGTCTCATTTCTATTTTAAGTCTTACTCTTAATTGTACCACAATTTAAGAAGAAAATTATGGAAAAGAAGAGAGCTTTTTCCGTTTTACAGAAAAATACGATTTTATCTATCCATCCCTATATTATATGATATAATAAATGTAAAAGTTCGATGACCTAGTCTTTTTCCAATATGACCCATTTAAAGGAGCCTTCCCTATGGACAAACCAGATATAGCAACCCTCATTGATTCTCACTTCGAAGAAATGACAGATTTAGAGCAAGAAATCGCTCGTTATTTTTTGCAAGCTGAAACCATTGCAGATGATTTATCTTCTCAGCAGGTTACTCAAAAATTACATATCTCTCAGGCTGCTCTGACCCGCTTTTCTAAAAAGTGTGGTTTTACAGGCTATCGAGAATTTATTTTCCAATACCAACACCAAGCAGAGAAACAAGACACCCATTCTCACAAACACAGTCCACTTACAAAACGAGTCCTCAGAAGTTATAGCAGTATGCGGGAACAAACACAGGACTTGATTGACGAAGTCCAACTAGAAAGAATTGCCCAATTAATCGAAGATGCTGAGCGTGTCTACTTCTTCGGAACAGGGAGTTCTGGCCTAGTAGCTCGTGAAATGAAATTACGCTTCATGCGTCTAGGTGTGGTCTGCGAGGCCTTGACTGACCAAGACGGCTTTGCTTGGACGACCAGCATTATGGATGAGAATTGTCTCGTACTGGGCTTCTCACTGTCTGGTACAACTCCTTCTATTTTAGACAGTTTATTAGATGCTAAAGAGATGGGGGCAAAGACTGTACTCTTTACAAGTGTTCCCAATAAAGATAGTCAAGCCTATACAGAGACTGTTCTTGTAGCCACCCACAGTCAACCCTCTTACATCCAACGTATATCCGCCCAACTTCCTATGCTCTTCTTTATCGATTTGATTTATGCCTACTTTTTGGAAATCAATCGTGAAAGCAAGGAAAAAATCTTTAATAGCTACTGGGAAAATAAAAAACTAAACGGCTATCGTCGACAAAAACGTGTAAGAAAATCCTAGCTTGGTTGAACCAAACTAGGATTTTTATTCATTACCAAACATCCCTCTTCTAGATTATGAATTAGTCATATCTTGACTTAGTCCTAAATAATTTCATGTAATCACTTTTTGAAGGGAGTAGATAAGCAAGTCTGACGGTATCCTCAACAATTGTATACAATACAATGTAATCCTTACTCAAGGTCAATCCTCGCGTTTGGTAGCGAGGGTCTAATTTCTTACCAAATTTTTCATCGGCATCAAATCCAGCTTGGGGGAAAATTTCTAGACGATTAATATCTTTTCTAATACTGGCTACTTTTCGTCTCGCAGCCTCTACAGAACCAATTTCCTCTGCTATATACTGATATATTTTATCCAGACTATCAATCACTCTAGGAGAATACAAAATCCTATATTTTTTATAATCCATAGCGTGTCACAACATCCTCATCTGTCAAGTAATTTCCAGCCTCAATCTTGGTATAACTTTCTTTAACTTCTGCTTGTAATTGTCTAAACAAATACTCCTTCTCTAATTCCTCTTCACTCAGTAAATCTACTTCATTTGTTACGGCAACATTCTTTAAAAATAATCTAAGTGCCGATGAAAGAGAGAGATTTTGTTCTTTTAACACTTCCATAGCATCATTTACCAATTCTCTATTAGCTTGGAAGGTCACAATTTTATTTGAACTTGCTATAGCCATTTTATATAATTCCTTTATATATTTTTTTTATTATCTCATAATTATAAAGAAAGTCAAGGGAACTTGATCAGAAAATCCTAGTTTGGTTAAACCAAACTAGGATTGTTTTGTTTTAAAGTGATAATAAGCACCCAACATTCCTGCTGTGTTTTGGTGATGGGCAAATTCTAATCGTGTTTTTTCAGCTAGGCTTGGTACCAAGGCCGCCTTCAAGGCTGTGCGAATCTTGGGTTTGAGGATAGCCTCTTGTCCCATGATACCACCACCGAGAATGACCACTTCTGGATTGGCCACATAGCAAATATTTGCCAGACCTTTTCCTAGATAGTCTACCATACGGTCAATACCAGCCATACAAATCTTGTTGCCTTCAGTGGCTTCCTTAAAGATGCGTCGGCCATTCCAATGGTTAACTGAATCGCCATGACCTGCTGCTACATACTCCACCAAGGCTGTCGTAGAAGCCAAGTCTTGGAAAGCTCCATCCTGCATATGCATATAACCGACTTCACAGGCTGAATTACTAAAACCATGGAAAACTTTCCCATCCATAATCAAGCAACCACCGATACCTGTTCCAATAGTCAAGCAAAGGGTGACACTCGCTCCCTTACCTGAACCAGATACTGCCTCAGCCAGACCTGCACAGTTGACGTCATTCTCAATTTCACAAGGAATCGCAAAGCTAGTCTCGATTTCCTTCTTGAACTGAGTTCCTGCATAATTTGGAATCTGAGGCCCAGCATAGAAAATCTCACCCTTGTCAGGATCCACCATTCCTGCAGAAGAAATAGCAACACCTACTACTGGCCCTTTTTCTAAATAACTAGCTACAATATCTTTGGTCTTTTGTAAGATATGAGGTCCACCTTTATGCGCCTCAGTTGGCATTTCATGCGATTCAACAAGTTGGCCTTCTTGATCGATCAAACCATATTTGATGTTGGTTCCACCGATATCAATTGCAACGTAGTGTGTCATAAATACCTCCTTATGGATTAGAGGAAGCGCTCCTTGGTTTCACGAATCAAGGCTGCAGCTGCTTCTACAACTGGACGATCCTCTTCAGTTACTGGCGTCAATGGTGAACGAACAGAACCAATATTCAAGCCTTCATTGATCTTCAAGACTTCCTTAATCACACCGTACATATTTCCATGTGCAGCAGTCAATTTACCAATGATTGCATTGATTGCATATTGCAATTCACGGGCTGTTTCCAAGTCTTTGTCAGCAATCAACTGATTGAGTTTCAAGAAGAGTTCTGGCATAGCACCATAAGTACCACCGATACCAGCTTTAGCTCCCATGAGACGACCACCTAAGAACTGCTCATCTGGACCATTAAAGACGATGTGGTCTTCCCCACCAAGGCTCACAAAGGTTTGGATATCTTGAACTGGCATAGAAGAGTTCTTAACACCGATAACACGTGGATTCTTCAACATTTCAGTATAAAGACTTGGCGTCAAAGCAACACCAGCTAATTGAGGAATGTTGTAAATCACGTAGTCTGTGTTTGGTGCCGCAGCACTAATGTCATTCCAGTATTTAGCAACTGAGTATTCTGGCAAGCGGAAATAAATCGGCGGAATCGTTGCAATAGCATCTACTCCTAAGCTTTCTGCGTGGCGAGCAAGTTCCATACTATCTTTAGTATTATTGCAAGCTACGTGAGCAATAATAGTCAACTTACCTTTGGCAACTGCCATGACTTCTTCTAAGATTAATTTACGGTCTTCAACGCTTTGGTAGATACATTCACCAGAAGAACCATTAACATAAAGACCTTGAACACCTTTATCAATGAAGTATTCCACCAAGGCACGCGTACGCTCTGGACTTACTTCTCCTTGATCATCATAACATGCGTAGAAAGCTGGAATGACACCTTCGTATTTTTTTAAATCTGACATAGATTTTCTCCTAATATTTCTTTTTTTCTGCTAAAAGCAGGATTTATTCTTTACATTTTTAGTATACACCTTATGAAAAACGCTTTCAATATCTTGTGTACACTTAGATTTTAGTTTCGATATGAATTTTGAAATGTTTATGGCTTGAAAGTAGTTTCATAGACAAGCCATCCTATTGGTATTTTGTGAAAATTTTCTCCATCAATCCAGTCTGGAGAAAGACCAAGAGCCCAAACCCAAAAAGCAGGAAGGCTGAACCACCTAAAAGTAAACTGAAGGCGGACAGATAAAGAACCAACACAATGAGAAAGAGAATGGCTAACATAAGGAAGAACCAAGGAAAGTTAAAACTTGCCAAGATAAGTCCTTTTTGTAAGACTTCTTTCCAAGTCAAATCATAGCGTGCAGCGATTGGATAGCTAGCCAACATCACGATAGTGAGGAAGATAAGAATACCTAGACAAATAGCTTTTACCATTTGGAAAGGCATAGCTGTCTGACCCCAGAAGAGATAGAGATCTAGAAGGCTTAATGAGACAATGCCCAACTCAAGCAGACCTAACTGAAGACCTAGTTTCAGATTTTGCTTGAAAGCTCTTAAATAGATTCTAAAGACAGGCACACGTCTGCTCTTCTTAATCTCAAACATAGTCTCGTAGAGGCTAATTTTAGCCACTCCAATCGTCACAATGGGCAAACAAGAGACGACAAAAAGAAGATTGGCTGTCACGATATCCAAGACCTTCTCACTAAAACGCATGAGAAAGTTATCTGTATCAAATGCTGCCTTGATAAGGCTTACTCCTTTTTGTGCCATGTTTGCTCCTCCTGATTTTTTAGTCAACCAAAATTTTAAAGAGATATTTGCGAACCTTCTCTTCCATACCTGCATAGCCATTTGGCTGGTGTGGTTCTCCTGGGAAGAAAATCGCAAAATTGTGATAACCCAACAAGAGTGGGTAGTGTTCATGACAATGAACAAAGCCAATGTCACTCGCTTCGTCGAATGCTACTGCCTCGTCTTTGATACGTAAACCGTAGCTCGAATATTCATGTCCTTCTACCAGCAAATGCAAATCTGCATAGTTTTTATGATGCTCAAATTGATCATTTTCAGCTTGATTGAGGACATTTTCCTGAACAACTAGAAAGACCTTGTCCCCGTCAATCTCATACTTACCTAATTCAAATGAATCTTTACGGTGCTGGTAGAGATAATCGATAGCCTTGTCTAGATTGGGATGAATCCCTTTGTAAAAGGTGATGTTTTTCAAATCGTCAAAAATCATACTGTTTCCTTCGTTTCTGATAGTTAACTAAAATCATTCTTAAGTTGATAAGTGTCTAACAAAATATCTAAGGTAAGCAAATACCCAACATTTTGTAGACACTTATAACCTCTATATTTCCATAGCATGTCAAGACCACTTCCGCAATCTTGACACACCAGTTTACTTTTCTTAACCTTTGACCGCTCCCATAGTAATACCTTGAGTGAAGGATTTTTGGAAGACAAGGAAGACTGTTACGATTGGCACTGCTGCAAGAGCAGCACCCGCCATAATCAAACCATAGTTGGTTGCCATTTCGGCCTGCATGGTTGCAACCCCAAGTGAGATGGTCAAGTTTTGACGTGAAGTCAACATTACCAACTGCATGAAGTAGTCATTCCATGTATTGATGAAGGTAAAGATTGCAAGAGCCGCAAATCCTGGTTTCACAATCGGGAAGGCTACGCTCCAGAAAGTACGAATCTCACCACAACCGTCGATTTTAGCTGATTCAAGCAACTCTGTTGGAATATTTTCACTGAATTGTTTCATGAGGAAGACCCCGAATGGCCATCCAATCAAAGGCAAGATAACTGCCCAAAGAGTATCATGAATTCCCATGAAGTTGACGATACGTACCAATGGTACAAGGACAACTTGTTTTGGAAGTGCCATGGCAGCAATAAAGATTGCAAAGAGGATACGCTGTCCATAGAAACGTTTTTTAGCCAATACATAACCTGCTAAAGAAGAGGTTGCACAGACTAAGAACATGGTTACCAATGAGATAAACACAGAGTTCCACATCCACTGCATAGCAGGGTTTTGCACCATGAGTTGTTGGAAGTTCTCCATGGTTGGCATTTTAGGGAACCATTGTGGCGGAATCATAATGGTATCAGGCTGTGATTTGAAGGCACCTGTCAAAATCCAGTAGAATGGAAAGATGAACAGCACGGTCAACAAGAGCAAGATAATAGTTGAAATAACAGTGAAAGCTGTTAAAGGTTTCTTTTGTGTAGATTGCATAGCTGTCTCCTTTCTTTAGTATTCTACGTCGTTTCCAAGTACTTTAAATTGAACAAAGCTTACGATAGCGATCATGACTGCCAAGAAGACACCGATTGTGTTGGCATAGCCGTATTCTGTCAATTGGAAGGCTTTTTCGTAAAGGTAGTACATAAGTGTACTTGTTGAGTAGTTTGGACCACCAGATGTCAACAACTGAATCAAGGCGAAACACTGGAATGAGTTGATGGTTGTAATGATTGCAATGTAAAGAGTTGTTGGAAGAAGGCTAGGCCATTTAATCTTCCAGAAAACTTGCAATTCAGTCGCACCATCAACACGCGCTGCTTCAACCAGTGAATTGTCAATATTACCCATGGCAGCGATATAAAGGATAATCGGCTGACCAACAGATGTTGTCAAAAGGATAATCATAATCGCCATCAAAGCCCAGTTTTTATCTCCCAACCAAGAAATGTTTTGGCTGATGATGTGGCTTGACTTAAGGACAAAGTTTAGAATCCCTGATAGTGGATCATAAATCCATTTCCATACAACCGTTACGGCAACACTACCTGTAACTACAGGAAGGAAGAAGACGAAACGATAGAAAGAACGGGCAATGGCATTTTGATGATAGGTCTGAGATGCTACAAAGAGTGAGAATAAAACAACAACTGGTACAGATCCAATAACCAGAATCACGGTATTGATCAAAGACTTCATAAAGACAGGGTCTTTAAACATGCGAATGTAGTTGTCCAAGCCTACAAACTCAAATTTAGTCATTGAGTAGTTAAAGAAACTTGTAATGAATCCCATAATCATAGGAGCCAATACAAAGATGACAAAGAAGAATAATACTGGTGCTAGGAAAGCGTAGGAAATCACTGTTTCCCGCATACGAATTTTATTGACTTTCACAGTCGGCACCTCTCTTTCACTAATAGAATATTTTGGATTTTATTGAACTGTTTTAAAATCAAAATGAAATTTTTTAAGATTCGCTTATGTAAGAACTTCATTTTAATTTCGTGACAGTTCCTACCATTTCAAACAAAATCCTCCCTTTTCTTACATAGGCTATGCACGGGGAAAAGGGAGGAATCAATCTGATTTATACTCTTCGAAAATCGAATTCAAACCACGTCAGCGTTGCCTTGCCGTACTTAAGTACAGCCTGCGGCTAGCTTCCTAGTTTGCTCTTTGATTTTCATTGAGTATTAGTGCTTATTGTTTTGTAGCTTTTTTAATTGTTTCGTTAGCTTTTTCAGTGAAGGCTTTCAAAGCATCCGCTGGTTTTTCGTCACCATTTGATACAGATTGCAACATTGGGAACCAAAGTGTTCTCATTTCAGCAAAACCATTAATAGTGTTGTAGTATGGTGAGTAGTATTTAGTCCAACCACTGATTGTTTCCATACGTTTGTCATCATAAAGTTTGCCAAATGATGTACGAACTGGGAAGGCACCTGTACGAACAACGTCTTTTGGACCCCATTCTTTATCGTCCGCGATGAATTGAACGAATTTCTTAGATGCTGCAACTTTCTTCTCGTCTTTGTTGTTGAATACTGCAAATCCGTTTACAAGGTATTCAAGAGCTGGTTTACCTGAATCTGATGGGAATGGTACTTCTACCACTTCTACTTTACTTGCTTCCAAGAGTTTAGCTTGGATACCATTTTGAGATGGTGCCCAAAGGATTGTGTATGAAGTTTGACCGTTGGCAAAGTTTTGGATATCTGCTCCACCGTCAAATTGTGAACCATTGTTCAACAAACCGTCTTTAATCCAGCTAGCTGCTTTTTCAAGACCTTTGACGAATTTAGGATCATCAGTTGTATATTTTGTTACATCTTTATCTGTTACAGAACCGCCGTAAAGGTTTGAGATGAAGGCACGTGTTCCTTGGTCTCCCCCTTGACCAGAACTGAACAATGAACCTGGTGTATATCCTTTATCTTTAAGCGCTTTCAAAACTTTTTCAAAATCATCAGTTGTCCAACCTTCTTTTACAAGGTTTGCAACTCCAGCTTCTTCCAACATTTTCTTGTTCATAGCCATGTAGAATGGTGCTGAACTGATTGGATACATGTAAGCTTTGTTTCCAGCTTTACTTGCTTGTACAATGTTTTCGTTGTTAACATCTTTGACGAATTCATCTGTGAAGAGATCATTCAACTCAGCCAATTTACCATTTTTACCGTATTGGATGATACGTCCTGGTGCATCAAAAAGAACGTCTGGAGCTGTTCCTGCTTCAATAGCTGTTGTGATTTTTTCAGGACCTGACTTGAAGTCAATGGTTTCCAATTTCACTTTTACATCTGGATTTGCTTTTTCAAACGCTTCGATGATTGATTTTTCATATGTTCCAACACCGTCACCAGTTTTTTCTTGAGTGAAGACTGGGAATGCCCACCAAGTGATTTCTGTTTTTCCACTATCGCTACCAGATTTTCCAGCATCTTTACTTCCACCAGAGTTACCACATGCAGCAAGGCCAAGAATCGCAGCACCCGCAAGTACTGTACAAGCTAGTTTTCTAAATTTCATTTGTATTCTCCTAATTGATAAGCGTATCCATATTGGATAATGAGTAAGATTGCATTTGTATACGTTTTTATTTCATCCGACGCATCCACCACTCTCCTCTGTTTTTAAATTATGTTATTTAAGACCAGCAACGAAGCGTTCTGTAATCTCTTTTGGTCTAGTAATAGCGCCACCTACAACAATGCCTCGCACTCCATATCCCAGGATTTGTTTGGCTTGTTCAGGTGTATGAATTTTTCCTTCTGCAATGACATCCACGCCAGCATCACAGAGTTTTTTGATTAGTTCAAAATCGGGGCCATCCACTTTTGGACTGTAAGATGTGTATCCTGATAAGGTTGTTCCGACAAAGTCAATTCCTGCTTCAACAGCCGTTAGTCCTTCTTCGAAAGTACTTGTATCAGCCATCAAGAGCTGGTTAGGGTATTTTTCCTTAACCTGACGAATAAAGTCTTGAATCTCCAAACCATCGTAACGTTTACGCTTGGTACAATCCAGAGCAATCACCTCGATGTCAAGCTCTGCCAATTCATCAACTTCTTTCATAGTGGCAGTGATGAAGGGTTCTTGCGGTGGATAATCTCGTTTAATGATCCCAATGATTGGAAGGTTTGTAACCTCCTTGATTTCCTTGATATCGCGAACACTATTTGCTCGGATACCGACTGCTCCACCTTGCTCAGCCGCTTTGACCAGCAAGGGAATGACTCCTCCCGCTTCTGTATAAAGCGGTTCGTGAGGAAGGGCCTGACAAGAAACGATGATTCCATCTTTGATTTGTGCAATCAAGGCTTCTTTAGTAATTTGTGGCATCCTCTTTCCTCCTTTTCTTTGTTCTTATGAGTTCATTATATATTATTTTTAAAGCGCTTTCAATATTTTGTGGTAGAATAGATTTCAGTTTCAAAAGTATTTTATAGAACAGCTGTTTCTGAAAGTAGTTTCAGCTCCGTCTTGTTTTCTGTTCACTTACCTTATAAAATGATAAAAAGAGATAGCCATCTTTCAAATGAGCCATCTCTTTTATCATTAACGATGAGCGAAATTCATTTTATTCAAGACCTAATCTAGTCCTCTTTTCGTTTCTTCCCAAATGTCAAGATAGATAAGAGACCTGTCACTAATCCAAGAGAAATAAAGGTTGTATTTTCTTTGCTTCCAGTATTTGGTAGCTCGTTTTGTTTAGCTGCTGGTGCTTGATAAGTAGCATCTTGTCCAAAAGATAACTTCTTAGCTGGACGTTCGTTTGCAGCTGCTAAGACTGGTTTGGTTTCTCCCTTGTACTCTGGCACTTCATGGATTGCTGCCTCAGCGCCATTGACACCGCCTTTATATTCAGGGAGGTCATTTGAAGCTGCCAAGACAAAGTTAGCACCACCTCTATATTCCGGAACCTCATTTGAAGCTGCTAGAACTGAATTTACGCCCCCTTTGAATTCCGGTTTTTCTACTGTTGGAGCTGGTTCTTCTCCTACTGTTGCTAAGGGACCTGTGTATTCAGGAATTTCTGTTACAAGAGCTTCTACTCCATTCACTCCACCTGTAAACTCCGGTTTTTCTACTGTTGGTGCTGGTTCTTCTCCTACTGTTGCTAAGGGACCTGTGTATTCAGGAATTTCTGTTACAAGAGCTTCTACTCCATTCACTCCACCTGTAAACTCCGGTTTTTCTACTGTTGGTGCTGGTTCTTCTCCCACTGTTGCCAATGGACCTGTATATTCAGGAGCTTCTTCAGTTACTGCAGCCTCAACGCCATTAACTCCACCTGTAAATTCTGGAACTTCATTTATCGCAGCTTCACTTCCATTTATACCATCGCTTAATTTAGATCCAGCTAAAGAGACTGGTAAATTGTGCATACTTTCAATTGCACCTTCTGCCAGACCTGTAATTCTTTGACCCATGTCCTCTGGATTCACTGTAAATAAGAGAGTTTTGGGATCGTACTGAGTCATGAAGGTTGCCGTTTTACCATTTGCCAACTGAAGGGTTGGAGCCTTATTTACCAATACTTCCGAATCAAACTCCATCGCAATAATACCTGGCCATTTTTGAATAGCATATTTTACTTTTGCTTCTTTAGGAGAAATTCTTTCCTTGGTCAAGAAATCCCAGTTGAATTTCTTGAAGGAAAGTGTATATGGAACACCCCCTGGAGCATGGTGCTCATATAAAAGTCCATATTCATCTGGTCCAATTTGTTGAAGAGAGTTATAAGCATATTCACCTTCCTGAATCAAATGATGGTGCAGCCAAGTTAACTGGCCATCTTCTTCAACACGAGCCACTCGAATATAACCATTTTTACGACCTGGACCGTTCGCATTCGCCAAGAGAATATACTCTTTACCATTTTGAACCGTATGAGTCGCGGCCATTTGAACATAAACATCTGGCACATCATAGCGATCAACGTTATTGTCCCAAGTTAGACCACCATCATGACTGGTCGCAACCTGTAGATCTTCAGTCAAACCACGCATAAAGAGTTTGAGGTCCCCATTGTTTAACTGAACAACAGAAGATTCCGTATTTTGAGCATAATAATTGCTCATGGTACTTGAATCGACTACTGTACCATCATAAAGTGTACGATGGTCGTTAACACCACCACCCATATGCCAAGTCTTACCATGGTCGTCTGAGTAAATGATTCGAGATGATTGAGAACCATTGAGGTGATTAGCCCGGTTGGTCGTATAGACAGGAACGACGATTCGACCTTTATGTGGTCCAGTACGAAGGGTAATCCCCACTCCAGGCCCCACACCTAAGAATTTCATCCAATCGGCTTTGACCATCGGAGTAATATCTTGAGGAGCTGACCAAGTCTTACCATCATCATCACTATAAGACATCCATAGATAAGAATCTTTAGCGACTCTAAATGGAGACGTTTTATTGCTTGTGAAATAAATATTTCCTAATAGTTGATCCCCTTGATATAAATCACCCTTATCACTATAAGATGGTTTCACCGGATCTACAACAACACGATAATCTGTTGGTTTCCCATCTGGGGTATAAACTGTGCCATTTTCACGTATTGTATAGGAGCCGTCTTCGCCTTCTTTATAGAGAATTTGATAAGTTTTGCCATCGATTTGTTTATAGGCTTCTTCTCTTTGATCAGCCATTCCAAAGATTCCTTTCCCTTCTGGGAACATATCATAGATAGAAAAAATTCGTTTTGTCTCAGGATCTTGAACCAAAACCATATCGATGTTCACTGGTGAACCGATTGATGGATCAGAGGCTTTTGGATTGTCTCGTAAATTTGTAATCGTTACTCGATCGCTCCATGTTTTACCCTTATCTTCACTTCGTCTGACGACCATGCCGATATCGCCCCAGTCACTTGAATGAAGACGACGCTCATCTGCACCAGCAATCAGAGTACCTTTATCTGTCTTAAGAAGTGCAGGAATACGATAACTCTTGATCCCATCTTTATTTGGTTGGTTATGCATTCCGCCTTCAAAAACATCTTCTTTCTCTGAGATTTTCGCACCTTCAGGAAGTTTCTTTTCCAAATCACCTCTTTCAAACAGTTGACTCCGTGTTTGAACTTCATCTGGTGTTAAAGCACGATCATAGACAGTTAGGTTCCGAACTTGTAGATTGGATCCCCAAACAGTATTACTAGCACGCTTGGTGGCTCCGATTTGAGCATGTGTTACATCTGGCATATCTTTGATGAAATGACCAGATTTCAGACTTGTTCGAGATAATACCCCGTTCACGTAGAGGCGCACTCGACCATGAGGTAATTCTGCTGTCGGTTTTTCAACTGTGAAAGTTACTGAATTCCACTGACCAGGACGTACTTGTAATGGAGCATCCGTATATTTATCATAAAATTGTACTCCATTGGCATCACGTCCCTCAATTAAGGCTGTATTATTGAGAACAGCCATTGTGAAGTACTCATCTTTTTTCTTATCACTAGACACTGAGAATAGATTATAAAATGCTGGAGCTTTGGCATCTGGCTTGAATTCCATATGAATGGTCGCATTTTGAAGCTTCTTCAATGTATCTAACTCACTGGCTAGGTCTACACGCTGACCATTTTTCGCATTTGTTTCAACATCTTCTTTTTCCACTACTGGAGTTGCATTTGCGATGTCTCTAGCATAATAATCTCGAAGAAGTACTCCCTCTTCTTCTTTATTTTGCTCCTTGTTACTTGCTTCTGTAGTTGCAGAATCTGTTTCTGGTTTATCAGCAGGAGCTGGTGTATTGTCAGCTGCAGGTGTATTTGTTGGAGTGGTTGTCTCTGCTTCAGCAGTCTCATTTTTCTTTAACTTATCCTGATCAACTTCCACACCATTGTCTTTCGCTGTTGCCAATTTTCCAGCTAATTCACTATCTAAATGAGCAAGACTTCCTGAAGAAGCTTCTTTTGGTAATTCTGATAAACCTTGATTATTATTTTCAGCAGCGGTTACAGTTGAGTTTCCTTGTTCATTTGCCAATACAGGGTTTACTCCAAACACCACTGCACCAATGGTTACAGAGGCTACACCCACTGCAAATTTACGAATACCATATCTTTGTTTTCTGTCAAAATTCTTCTGATTCATCTTTCTACCTTTCAATATCACCAAAAATAAAGCGCTTTCTTTTTGTTTTAAAATTTTTACTCCCCACCATAGGAAAACACAAGAAAGTAATTAATAAACGAGAGTTCCTCTCCTTCTCTCTTTCAATATTTAGCTAGTTGCAGTCCAAATAGTAGCTCTTTCACTCCTTTCCTAGAGACTTTTTCTTTATTATACAATAAAGTCATAGGTTTATCTCGAGCTTGCCATAGAATAGATTTTACTTTCAGTAATATTTTAATATTTTAATATTTTTAAAAGTACTTTCAACATTTATAACAAAAAGAGAGCTACTGGGCTCTCTCATTCATCACTTTATATACTTAAAAGTAATCTCACTACCACAGAGCCAGTTGTAGACTTGGTCATTGAGAAAGACATTCATGGCTTCGTGAGCATACTCAGGCATGATGCGATAGGCTTTATCGCAGGTCAGACGGTTGTAAATCGCAAACTGGGTAATAGGATAGCAAACATCATCGTCCAAGCCCGTAATCATCTTAACCTCACCCTTGATACGATGGGCAATATTTTTCACATCGATATAGGCAAGGGTCGCCATGATTTCCTCCTCAGTTTCATGGAAGGGGTCGTGAAACTTGAAATAACGGAAAAGTTCGTCGTAAGCTTCGCTAGTATTGCCAATCTCAAGCACTCGTCTGAAGTCTGATAAGAAAGGATAGATTGCAACAGTTTTCTTAATTCGAGGATTGAGAGCTGCTGCAACTAGAGCTAGAGCCCCTCCCTGTGAGGCACCATAGCTAGAAAGGCGCTTCTCATCCACCTCAGGCAGACTAGCAATAATTTCAACCAACTGGTAAATATCCAGATAAACATCCTTATAAAAGAGGTGATCCCGACCTTCCACAGCACCACGGATAATATGCCCCTTAACCGTATTTCCTAGAGGAGAACGCAAACCATCTTGTGAGTAACCCGACTGCCCCCGCACATCCATGGAAACAACACCATAACCAGCCACAGTATAGGCTAGCATGTCAGCCCAGTCCAAGCCACGTCCCATATAACCATGGAAATGGAAAATTATTGGAACTTTACCCTCACTCTTTGGAAGAACGACGCGTGCATAGACCTTGCCTTCCTTGCTTCCTTCAAATGTTAACTCATAGCACTTGACTTGAGGAATGTGGAAATTTCTTTCCTCCAACTGGTAGCCTGGAAGTGTTGAAACTTTTTTCACTTCCTCATCCCAGAAAGTATCAAAGTCTTCTGGAACCTCATCCCGTCCTTTATAAGTCTTGATTTCTTCTAATAAAGCTGGATTTTTCATAATATGCTCCTTCTTTTTTTGTAATCGCTATCACCACTCTAGCATATCTAGAAAAGCAATGCAAGAAAGAAGAGTAAATAGAAAGAGATTTTAGATTTTCTCCCTCAAACCTATCGACTGAAAGTAGTTTTAGAAATGAAAAAAGAGCATTTTCGCTCTTTCTTCTTCTGCTCAATCTTAATTTTTTGCTTCCTTCTTTTGGAAAGTAGTTTGGTAATTTACTTTAATCGTTACGGTCATGTGAGAGTCCTCGTTTCTTTTTGATGACTCTAGTATAAGGGGCTAACCTAAAAGCTAGCTTAAGATTTCCTTAGAGAAAGCTTAATCTAGATGTTCTTTCTTTTCCAAATGAAGGGCAATCATGCGCCACTCTGGATCCTCTTGCCAGCCTTCTATAGAACTAATGTAGCTAGCAACCTTTCTGGCTTCTTCTAAAATCGGAAAATCTTCGATAATATCAGCCACTTGAAATTCTGGAAGTCCTGACTGTCTGGTTCCAAAAATCTCACCAGAACCACGCATTTTCAAATCTTCCTCCGCAAGGACAAATCCATTGGTCGTTTCTGTCATGATGCGCATGCGGTCTTTCCCAGAATCTGTCTTGGGATTGGCAACGATAACTGCATAAGACTGCTTATCTCCCCGACCCACACGACCTCTGAGCTGGTGAAGCTGGCTAAGCCCGAAGCGATCGGCATCCATGATAATCATGACGGTCGCATTGGGAACGTTGACCCCAACCTCAATAACCGTTGTCGAAACTAGAATATCCGTTTTTCGCTCTTTGAACTCCTGCATTATCTGGTCTTTTTCGTCACTCTTCATCTTACCATGTAGAAGAGCCACCTCTGCCTTACCAGCAAAATGAGCCGTCAATTCCTCTGATAAGGCAATGGCATTTTTCAAATCCAGAGCTTCTGATTCTTCAATCAAGGGAGAGATGACATAGGCTTGTGAACCTTTTTTAATTTCCCCCTCTAACCAAGTCAAGACCTGAGGTAATTGCTCATGTTTGATCCAGCGTGTCACAATAGGCTTCCGTCCTGCTGGCATCTGGTCGATAATGGAAACATCCATATCGCCAAAGGCTGTGATAGCCAGCGTCCGTGGAATAGGAGTCGCTGTCATCATGAGAACATCTGGATTGTCGCCTTTTTCCCTTAGAATACGCCTTTGCCCCACACCAAAACGGTGCTGCTCATCGATAATAATCAAACCAAGGCGATTATAATCCACCCCATCCTGAATCAGAGCGTGGGTTCCGATAATCAAATCAGCCTCACCCTTGGCAATGGTGTCCAAGACTTCTCTCTTTTCTGCAGCTTTCAAGGAACCTGTCAAAAGAGCCAGTTTCAAGTCTGGAAAAAGGTTCTGTAAACTCTCAAAGTGTTGCTCTGCAAGGATTTCTGTTGGTACCATGAGGGCTGATTGGTAGCCAGCTGTCACTGCCGCAAACATAGCCAAACCAGCGACTACCGTTTTTCCGCTCCCCACATCTCCTTGTAGGAGACGATTCATGTGGTGATCGGACTTCATGTCGGTCAAAATTTCCTGCAAACTCTTTTCCTGAGCTGGGGTCAGGGCAAAAGGAAGGCTTTCTTTGACTTCTGTCACTTTTTCCTGAGACCAATCCAGAACCAGACCGCTTCCCTGAACTCTATTTTCAGACTTGAGCATCTGCAATTGCATTTGGAAATAAAAGAGTTCCTCAAATTTGATACGGCGAAGGGCCTGCTTGTATTCTGCCAAATCCTTGGGGAAATGCATGGCACGAACAGCCTGACAACGGGACATGAGTTTGTATTTGTCCAGCAAAGACTGGGGAAGATTTTCCTCTATCAAGAGGTCCAGTCCCTGATCAAAAGCCGTCTTGATGACCTTAACCAAACTTGCCTGACTGATTCCCTGAGCCAAGCGATAGACAGGTTGGAGGTCATCTTCCACCTGAGCCAGGACCTTCATCCCAGTCAAACTAGCCTTGGCGCGGTCCCATTTTCCAAAGACAGCAAGAGTTGCTCCCAACTCTATCTTGTCTGCTAGGTAGGGTTGGTTAAAGAAGTTCACTGCAAAAACGACTTCTCCCTGCTTGAGGCTAAAGCGCAGGCGATTGCGCTTGAAACCATAATACTGGACACTAGCTGGAGTCACGACTTGACCAGAAAGAACCGCCTTTTCACCGTCTTCCAGTTCCAGCACTTGCTTGGTCTTGAAGTCTTCATATCGGAAAGGAAAGTAGAGCAAGAGGTCTTGCAAGTTTTCAATTCCTAGTTTGGCGTATTTTTCTGCTGACTTTGGTCCCACACCAGGTAAGACATGCAAGGGTTGATGTAGATTCATGCTCCACTCCTTTCTTTTCTAATAATATTCTCTCGGAATGCGGTCGCTGAGAAGACAAACCACTTCATAGTTAATGGTTCCACGGTAGGTCGCTACCTGAGTAGCTGTAATTTCCTTGCCCCCGTTGGAACCAATCAAGGTTACCTTGGTTCCGAGTGGATAAAGCTTAGGCAGACGAATGGTGATTTGGTCCATCGAAACCCTGCCGACGATTGGGCAAGCTTGGCCATCTACCAAGACAGCGAAATTCTGCATGTCTCGTGTCCAACCATCCGCATAGCCGATTGGCACCGTCGCAATGACTTGCTCACTATCCGCTTGATATGTCGCTCCGTAGCCCATGCAAGCTCCAGCTGAAACTGTCTTGACATGGACCATAGCAGACTCCAAGGTCAAGGCTGGTTTCAAGTCATAGGGTAAGTCCAAAACCTCTCCACTAGGATTAAGACCATACATAGCATCTCCCATACGAACCGCATTGAAAATAGTCTCTGCATGCCAAAGGGTCGTTGCCGAATTGCTGGCATGTATCAGCTCTGGAAGACCTTTCATACTGGCCAAAATAGTTTTAAACCGTTCTAACTGGGCATTAAAGTAGTCATCTGATTTCTCGTCTGCAGTAGCAAAGTGGGTAAAAATTCCTTCAATACAAGCACCGTGTTGTTGAAGCAAGGCTTGAGCCTGATCAGCTTCACTGGCATCTCTAAAACCAATCCGTCCCATCCCTGAGTCAATCTTGAGGTGGACTGTCAAACCTGATAGGTCTTCTTCCTGATCTAAGAGCGCTTGAATCCACTCCAGCCCAGCCACTGTCAAAGTGATATCATATTCTTTAGCAAGAGAAACAGCTTCTAGATCAGAAACTCCTAAAATGAGGATTCGCTTACTCAGTCCAGCCTGTCTGAGTTCAATGGCCTCATCAATATTCGAAACGCAAAAACCATCAACATCATCTTGAATCGCCTTGGCAACGGCAACAGCCCCATGCCCATAGGCATTGGCCTTAACAACCGCAAATTTAAGCGTTCCTTCAGGGATATGAGCCCCCATTTGTTGAATATTTTGTCGAATAGCTCCCAGATGAATCAGAGCCTTGGTTGGTCTATGTGGACTAGCTTTCATGATTTTCCTCCAAAATGACACTGGCTGTCACAAACTGATCTGTGTGGCTGATAGACAGCCAAATCTTCCCTGAAAATGGTGACCGACTAAAATAAGGCGCCCCGCGTTCATTATTCAAGACTTCCAAATCCTGAAAACCGAGCTTGCCAATACCCGTTCCCATAGCCTTTGAAAAGGCCTCCTTAGCCGACCAGCGACCAGCCAAATATTCGATTTGTCTGCGCCCTTTAAGACTGTTAAACCGTTCCATTTCCTTAGCGGTCAGCACGCGCTTAGCAAAGCCTTCATGTCGTTTAACTGCGCTTTCTATCGAAGCTAATTCTTCTATGTCAATTCCGTGTCCAACTATCATTCTCATCAAAAGGAGTTGAGATTCCCCAACTCCATCCTTTTCACTTATTTTGTCAAGGTAGCATAGATTTCTTCTACCAAAGCCTCTGTATTTTCCCAACCTAGGCAAGGATCGGTAATGGAGCAACCAAAGACCTCTGGTTGGTTTTGACGACCATCTGCTAGGTAAGATTCAATCATAAAACCTCGAACTGTCTTTTTAATCTTCTCATTCCAATCACGATTTTGCAAGGTCTGACGAACAATTCGAATCTGCTCCATATATTGCTTGCCAGAATTATCATGGTTGGTGTCAATGAGGATAAAGGGATTTTCAAGTCCCATGGCTTCATAGCGCTCAATAGCATTTAGCAGGGTTTCATAGTAAAAGTTAGGCTCATTTTTCCCATATTCATTAACTGCTCCACGAAGGATAACGTGGGCTAAAGGATTTCCTGAAGTCTCAACTTCTTGACCATGGAAGAGGAAGGTCTGTTTGTTTTGAGCAGCATAGATAGCGTTAAACATAACACCAAGATTCCCAGAGGTTGGGTTTTTCATCCCGACTGGTGCATCAATCCCTGAAGCCACAAAACGGTGCTCTTGGTCTTCCACAGAACGAGCCCCAACAGCATGGTAGCTGACCAAGTCATCCACCAAGACCAGATTTGACGGATAAAGCATCTCATCTGCCGTTGTCAAACCAGTCTCTGTAATCACGCGGTAGTGCAACTGACGAACAGCCTGCAAACCGTTAATCAAACTTGGAGCCTTAGAGGTATCTGGTTGGTGAACCAAACCTTTATAGCCGTCTCCGTTGGTGCGTGGTTTAGCTGTATAAACACGCATAACCATGAAAATCTTATCCGCCACCTTCTTCTGCAAGGCTGATAAACGGCGTGCATATTCCAAGACAGCCTCTTCATTGTCAGAAGAGCAAGGACCAATCACCAAAAGGATATGGTCATCTTCTCCTGAAATAATGTCTGCCAATTCTCTATCACGGCGCTCCTTGAGTCGCAAGGCTTCCGCAGACAATTGGGTTTCTGCCTTGATTGCTTCAATATCGATTTCTTGACCTTTTTCAATAAATGCCATCTTATTCTCCTAGCGTTTGGTAGATTTCTCTGACAAGGGCTTCCGTATTATCCCAGCCAAGGCAAGGGTCTGTGATAGACTTGCCAAATACTTCCGGTTCGTTCTGACGGCCGTCTTCTAGATAAGACTCAATCATAAAGCCACGAACATACTGCTTGATTTTTTCATTCCAATCACGGTTAATCAAGGTCTGGCGGACAATTCGAATCTGATCCATATATTGCTTACCAGAGTTGTCATGATTGGTGTCCACAATGATAAAAGGATTTTCCAAGCCCATTTTCTCATACTGAGCAATGGTATCCATCAAATTATCATAGTAGTAGTTAGGAATATTCTTACCATACTCATTAATTGCTCCACGAAGAATGGCGTGCGAAAGCTGGTTCCCAGTTGTTTCCACTTCTTTTCCTAGGAAAAGGAAACTTTGTTTGTTTTGAGCAGCATAAATTCCATTAAACATAACATTGAGATTTCCAGAGGTTGGATTTTTAAACCCAGTCGCGAAATCTGCCCCACTTGCCACAAAGCGGTGTTGCTGGTCTTCAACTGAACGGGCACCAACCGCCATGTATGAAATCAAATCATCTACAAGCGGAAGATTTTCAGGATAAAGCATTTCATCAGCTGTCGTCATACCTGTTTCTGTGATAACACGATAGTGAAGATGGCGCACAGCTTTGATTCCGTTGATGAGGCTTGGCGCTTCTGTCGCATTAGGTTGGTGAATCAAGCCCTTATAGCCATCTCCGTTGGTACGAGGTTTAGCAGTATAAACACGCATAACCATAAAAATACGGTCTGCTACTTCTTCTTGCAAAGTTGCCAAACGCTTAGCGTACTCAAGGACAGCTTCTTCATTGTCAGATGAGCATGGTCCGATTACCAAGAGAATTCGTTGGTCTTCTCCACGTATAATGGCTTCTAGCTCTTGATCGCGCTGTGATTTTCTCTCCAAAGCTTGGCCTTCTAGTTTTGATAAGGCACGAACTTCTTCAATATTAATTTTAGGACTTTTTGCTGTAAATACCATAACTCATCTCCTTATAAATCAAACGGATACCAAGTAAAAATTTACTTTTCACAAGGTATCCGCCTCTAAACTATCTCATTTTATTGTCTTTTACCGTGACAGTTTTTAAACTTCTTACCAGAACCACATGGGCAAAGTTCATTCCGTCCAATCTGGCTCAAATCCAAATCTTCTGGCATATTTGCTTGGTGGGCAGCGATATTGCGAGTCGCTGTTGTACTGATATGGTGTTCTGCTTGTGGTCTTTCTTGTTCATGAATTTGTGCTTTCATCATCAAACGTGTCACATCAAACTCGATTGAACCAATCATGTCATTAAACATACGGAAACCTTCTGCCTGATACTCAACAACAGGGTTGTTCTGAGCATAGCCACGAAGTCCAACCGCGTTACGCAATTGATCGAGAGCATCGATATGATCTGTCCACTTGTTATCTACCACTCGTAGAATCAAAACTTTTTGGAATTCTTTAACTGCTTCTTCATCTCGTAGTTTTGAAACCTGACTATCGTAAACCTTCAAGGCACGTTGAAAGAGCTCTTCTTTGATAGCCTTATCAGACAAGCCTGACAAATCTTCCATCGTAATAGAATCTTCTGGAAGCAAGTTATACTTAGCAAAGTTCAAAATTGCCTCTAGTTTTTCATCTTGTTTGGCACGCGCATGACCATCAACGACACGACCAATCGTGCGTTTGATCATTGAGTGAATTTCAGGCGCCAAGTCACGGTCTGCAGTGATAACATCGTAACGTTGAGCGTAGATAATTTCACGTTGTTCACGCATGACGTCATCGTATTGAAGGACTTGTTTACGGGTATCGTAGTTATTTCCTTCGACACGTTTTTGCGCCGCTTCAACCTGACGCGTCAACATACGAGACTCAATCGCCTCCTCAGACATGTTCAAGCGTTCAAAGATTCCCTTCAAACGTTCAGAACCAAAACGTTTCATCAAATCATCTTCAAGAGATAGGTAGAATTGTGACTCACCTGGATCTCCTTGACGACCTGAACGTCCACGAAGCTGGTTATCGATACGACGGCTTTCATGACGTTCTGTACCAATAACACAAAGTCCACCCAATTCGCGAACCCCTTCACCAAGCTTGATGTCGGTACCACGACCGGCCATGTTAGTCGCAATGGTAACAGCACCACGTTGACCAGCATTCATGATGATTTGGGCTTCTTTATAGTGGTTTTTTGCGTTCAAGACTTCGTGAGGTACGCCAGCTGCAACCAATTTCTTAGAAATGTAATCACTAGTTTCAACCGCTACTGTACCAACCAAGACAGGCTGACCTTTTTGGTAACGAGCCTTAACGTCTTCGACAACCGCCTTAAACTTAGCCTCAATACTTGCATAAAGAAGGTCTGAGTGGTCAATACGTTGAACAGGACGGTTGGTTGGGATTGGAATAACACGAATGTTGTAAATTTCACGGAATTCTTCTTCCTCAGTCTTACCTGTACCCGTCATACCAGACAATTTCTTGTACATACGGAAAAGGTTTTGGTAAGTGATTGAGGCAGATGTCTTAGTTTCATCCTGAATTGGCACACCTTCTTTGGCTTCAATGGCTTGGTGCAATCCATCAGAATAACGACGACCTTCCATGGTACGACCTGTAAATTGGTCAACGATCAAGATTTCTTGTTCTTCGCTCACCACATAGTCAATATCGAGAAGCATAATGTAGTTGGCACGAAGGGCGTTATCGATAAAGTGAGTAAGAGCTACGTTTTCGATGTCATAGAGATTGTCAAGCTTGAAGTAGCTTTCAGCCTTGTCAATCCCTGAATCAGACAAACCAATAGTCTTAGACTGCACATCGATGATATAGTCGTCTTTGTCCAAAGATTTTACATAGTGGTCTGCCATGTGATACAACTGACTAGTTTCAACTGCGTTAGCACCTGATACGATCAAAGGTGTACGCGCCTCGTCAATCAAGATAGAGTCAACCTCATCGACCAAGGCATAGTTAAGCGGGCGTTGTACCATGTTTTCAGCACGAACGACCATGTTATCACGAAGGTAGTCAAATCCGATTTCTGAGTTGGTTGAGTAGGTAATATCACACTCATAGGCTTCTTTTTTCTCCATTGGAGATTTGGCAGCCAAGTTAATCCCTACTGACAAACCAAGCCATGAGTACAATTCACCCATCTCAGTCGCGTCACGCTCTGATAGGTATTCATTGACCGTAACTACGTGAACCCCTTTACCTGAAAGGGCGTTGAGGTATACGGGCATGGTCGCAGTCAAGGTTTTCCCTTCCCCTGTACGCATCTCTGGCACGTCACCATGGTGAAGAACGATTCCCCCCATGACCTGAACCTTATATGGGAAGAGTCCTAGGACACGTTTGGCACCCTCACGGACAACCGCAAATGCTTCATAAAGCAATGAATCCAGTGATTCTCCATTTTGATAACGTTCTTTAAATTCAACTGTTTTTGCTTTTAGTTGGTCGTCAGTCAAAGCAGTCATTTGGTCTTCGTATTTGAAAACCTTGTCAGCCATCTTTTCCAGACGACGGATTTCTCCTTTATCATTTTCGATAATTGTTTTTAAAATATTAGCCATGTTTTTCCTTACTTTAAATTCCGAATATTTTAGAATGTTCTTTTAATTTTAGCACAATTACTGATTATTTTCAAGGAAGAATCCCCATTTTGAAAAGGAAAAAGAGGCTAGTTTCCAAGCTAACCTCTCTGACTTTTATGATACTTTAATTGCCAAAAATCGGCAAAATAGCAAATAGGATAAATAGATTTATCCAAAAAGAAAGACAACAGATAAGTCCAAAAACAAAGAGACTGACTTTCTTGGACAGCAAGGCCATCAAAATGGACAGAATTCCAAAAACTAGTAAAACTTTCTGCATGATTAAGAGATTGATAGATATTCCCAGAACTGGTTTATCCCAAGGAACAAAGAAGAAAGCAATCCAGATCAACAGAACTAAACCAATATAGACCTTAGAATAGCGTGTAATAAATGATTTTAGATGTGCCATAAGCTACCTCCTATCAATAAAAACCATATAAATCAATGCCTTTCGCCTTTAGATTGTCCTAGTTCCCGTCTCAAGCGAAACATGTTTTTGAAAAAGATATAGTCTAACCAGTCACTGCCTAGAGATAAGACTATCAAAAGCAACCAAACACCCCAAGTACTAGCATCTGATACATAATTTAGAACAAAAGGGAAAAATAAGAATGAAAAAATTGTCATATCCAAGCTAAACAGAGCTAAAAAGGAAATATAAATCCAGTAAAAATAGTAGAAGATGGGGAAAATTTTACTGTTTCTGTCAGCATTGTCTATCCAATAGAAAAAATATAAACAAGGAAATAAGAGTATCAAATGAAACCAATTAAAGGACAGTTTCATCATCGACACCTCCTCTTTAAAATTGTTTTCTTTAGTTTCGTTCTATTAAATGTTCTTACCAATATAAATCAATGCCTTCCACCTTTAGACTTCCCCAGTTCCCGTCTCAAGCGAAGCATTTTTTTGAAAAAGATATAGTTTAACCAAGAACTGGAAAAAGCAATAAGTAGTAATAATAGCCAAATGCCCCAAGACTTGATGTCTGCCACATTTCTCAATAGGATATTGAAAAACAAGACTGAAAAAACTGTCCAAGCAAGGCTAAAAAGAGCATAGAGGGTGATGTAAATCCAGTAAAAATAGTAAAAAATTGGGAAAAATTTACTATCTCTGTTGGCCTTTTCAATCCAGCTGAAAAAGTAAAAACAGGGTAATAAGATTAACAATTTAAACAAATGTTCCATCATCAACACCTCTTTTTGATAGCGCTTTCTTCAACTTCATTTTATCAAAAAAATCTGGAAATGTCATTCCAGATTCTGCTTTTTTATTTACGTTTTCTTGCGATGAGATGAATCGGTGTTCCTTCAAAGACAAAGGCCTTGCGGATTTGATTTTCCAAGAAACGCAGGTAAGAAAAGTGCATGAGTTCTTCTTCGTTGACAAAGATAACAAAGGTCGGTGGTTTGGTTGCCACTTGGGTAGCATAGAAAATCTTGAGACGTTTCCCTTTGTCTGTCGGTGTTGGGTTAATGGCAATAGCATCCATAATCACATCGTTCAAGACGGCTGATGGAATACGTGTATTTTGACTTTCACTGATTTGCTTAATCATCTCAGGAAGTTTGTGGAGACGTTGCTTGGTCAAAGCGGATACAAAGATAATCGGTGCGTAAGGCAGGTATTGGAACTGCTCACGAATATCTTCTTCCCAGTTTTTCATAGTGTGGTTGTCTTTTTCAAGAGTATCCCACTTGTTGACCACGATAATCATCCCTTTACCAGCTTCATGGGCAAATCCTGCGATACGCTTGTCGTATTCACGAATGCCTTCTTCCGCATTAATGACCATTAAGACCACATCTGAACGGTCAATAGCACGCATGGCACGCATGACAGAGTATTTCTCAGTATTTTCATAAACCTTACCAGACTTACGCATACCAGCCGTATCAATCATGGTAAACTCTTGACCATCTGTATCTGTAAAGTGTGTATCGATGGCGTCACGAGTTGTTCCAGCAACGGGACTAGCAATGACACGGTCTTCTCCCAAGATAGCATTGATCAAGCTTGATTTTCCAACATTAGGACGACCAATCAAGCTAAACTTAATCACATCTGGATTTTCTTCTTCATATTCATTTGGAAGATTTTCTACGATGGCGTCTAGCACATCCCCTGTACCAATACCATGGACAGATGAGATAGGCAGTGGTTCACCCAAACCGAGAGCATAGAAATCATAGATATCATTTCGCATCTCAGGGTTATCCACCTTGTTAACCGCAAGAATAACTGGTTTGTGGGTCTTATAAAGCTTACGAGCTACGTATTCATCTGCATCAGTAATTCCTTCCTTACCAGACACGACAAAGACGATAACATCTGCTTCTTCCATGGCAATTTCTGCCTGGTGCTTGATTTGTTCCATGAAAGGAGCATCGACATCATCGATTCCTCCCGTATCAATCATGCTAAAGGAACGATTGAGCCACTCACCCGTTGCATAGATACGGTCACGTGTCACTCCTTCGACATCTTCTACAATGGAGATTCGCTCACCAGCGATCCGATTAAATAGGGTTGATTTCCCAACATTGGGACGTCCTACAATGGCAATAGTTGGTAGGGCCATAATTTCTCACTTTCTACAATAACTTCTTCTGTTCAAGATTTTTTCTAGTTGAGCTTGGTTCAGCTTGACCAAACTGTTCTGCTAGGCGCTGACTCCAGCTTGTGGTCGCACGCGCCCCAGCATAGTCAGCCTGTACACGGTCATAAGCTTCGATTGCATCAGTTGACTGTTCTCGGTATTCTTCCTCAAACACCACTTGATTCAATGGCAAGCGAGGTTTGACTTCATGTTCTTCATTTGGTATTCCTAGTGCCATCCCAAAGACAGGATAGGTGTAGTCAGGCAGGTTAAAGAGCTCTGCCACTTCTTCTGACTTGTATCGAACCAAACCGATAATCACACCACCATAGCCCAAGCTTTCAGCTGCCAGCAGGGCATTTTGACCAGCAAGAGCCGCATCGACTGAACTAATCAAGAGACCTTCCACACCTTGGGGTTGGAATGAATCGGTATGAAGTCGGGCTCCCTTTTCTGCTCGGTTCAAATCTCCGACAAAGAGAAGGAAAACAGCAGACTGGCGAATAGCTTCTTGAGGCACCAATTCATACAGAGCATCTTTCTTTTCTTGACTTCGTACCACAATCACAGAGTAGGATTGAAAATTCTTCCAAGACGAGGCCATTTGAGCCACTGTCAGGATTTCAGTCAAGTCTTCCTGAGGAAGGGCTTGCTCCTTAAATCTGCGCACTGAAGTGTGAGCCTTCATTAATTTGATTGTTTCTGTCATCGGCGGTTTACTCCTTCTAAACGAGTCTCCTCAGCCAAATAACGGATGCGTTCCATGACGCGTCTGGCTTCCCAGGTTTCGTCATTTCCATGTTTCCCTTTAGCGAAATGCTGCTCCAATTCTTCAAAGTTGAAGTTGGAGGTGAAAAAGGTCGGTAAATTTTCCTGCATCCGATATTGGAGAATGACTTGTAGGATTTCATCCCGCACCCAAGCTGTTGATTGCTCGGCACCAATATCATCTAAAATCAGGACTTCAGAAAGCTTAATCTCATCCACCAAGGTCTTGACATTGCCATCACCGATAGCATTTTTAACATCAATGACAAAGCTAGGATAGTGGAGGAGAGTGGATGAAACACCTCGTTTTTCTGATAAATCATGGGCTAGGGCAGCCACCATGAAACTTTTACCCACACCAAAGTCTCCATATAGGTAAAGACCTTTTCGAATAGCTGGATATTGCTCCACGAAGGCTAATAGCTTTTCAAAAACTGGCAAGCGACCCAAATCATCCAAGTCTACTTGAGCTAAACTAGTTTTCCTGAGACTGGCTGGCAGATTGATTAACTTGAGACGGTTCTTAATAGCCGCTTCTTTTTCCGCCGCGATTAGTTCAGGAGTTTCTTCGTAAGAAACATCCGCATAGCCATGATTCATAACCAAAATCGGCTTGTAGCCTTTGGCAATATAATCCGTATCCCCACGGAGAAACTTGTCACGCTCGGTGATGTACTGATTAAACTTGGAGATACTGCGATTCAATTCCTCTGGAGTAAGGGATTCTTGCTGGATAAAGGCCGCAACATCAGGGTCCTTCATGATTTTCTGAACCAAATCTTGATAATGAAAACGGCTAGGTTGACGTTTGAGTACGTCTCCGACACTTTCCATCTAATCTCCTCCTTTTTCTAATCGAGCTAATAGTTCTTGTTTCTTACGTTCTAGTTCCAGACGAGTTTCCTCGCTGGTTTCATTCTTATAATCTGGATTGCTCCACTTGGGTACATTGGACTTGGCAGGACCGGGTTTACTAGTCTTTTGAGCCTGACTCTTCTGTCCTCTCTCACGGATGCGCAAGACCGCCTCTTCTGCCGAATGAATCTTTTGATAGGCATAGTCATTGGCTACCTTCATGGCATATTTCTCGTTGATGTTTGCCGAATCCACCTTATTAAAGGTCAATAAGAGAATGATATTGATGACTTCATCCAGCAAGCCCAAGCTAGCCATCTGTTGCAAGAGTTCTCTTTCTGTTTGGGTAATGGTTCCCTTGCGTGTTTGCTTGATTTCTGCCAAGAACTGCAAGGCCGTTTTACTTTTGGCTTCTTTGATAATGGTCGTTTCCTTAGGACTAAAGTCAGAGGAAATCGGTTTTTGAGCAATTTTTTCCCGCATGCGTTTGGTTGAAATAACCTGGGAAACAGCTGTTGACTTAGCCAGTTGATAAGTTTCAAACCAAGTCCATTTCTTCTCCTCGGCAATGGCAAAGAGGTTTAAGACATCGGACTGCTCATCCGCAAAACGAAGCCCATCTCGAGCCATAAGCTGACGAAAATGGTCTAAGTCAAAATCGTTGGCCACTTTCTTCTTGAGACTAAGGTCTTCTTGACTTCCCAATTCAGCCAAGTCTGGAAAGACTTGATTGAGTGAGACAGGTATTTCTTCTCCCTCAGCACTCTCAACATTCAAATCCTCCACAGCTGCATCGCCAATCTTTTTCTCCAAAAGTCTGCGATAAACAGGATGCTCCAAGAAATCTTGACTTGAAAGAGGAGCATGGAGGGCTAGCTGATAAACATCCCCCTTTTGATAGAGGGTTAAGAGATTGAAAGCAGATAGGATTTTCAGGGATTTTATCAGTCTATCCATCCCAAAGTTGAGATGGTTAAGAATGCTTGAAAAAAGATATTCCTTTCTACCATTATCCCAAAAATTGATTGTATAAAGATAAAGGCTCAGTGCCTCCTGACCGATAATCGGGAGGTAGCACTGTACCAGAGATGAGGTATCTTGCGACACCCGATTATTCTTTAGATAAGAAAAACGGTCAATTGGCTTCATTTATCTTTCCTTTTTCTTTTTAGAGGACTGGGTGATTTGTTGGAGCAAGCTCTCTAACTCACTAACATCCTTAAAACTACGATAGACACTGGCAAAACGTACATAGGTAATCTCATCTAACTCAGCCAACTCCTCCATGACGAGTGAACCAATGTCCTCACTTTGAATTTCATTTTCATTTCGACCACGGAGTTTCTGTTCGATACGATTGACTACCATGTTGATTTCATCACTTGACACAGGACGTTTCTGGGCTGAGCGAATAATCCCATTAAAGATTTTATCTCTGGAGAATTGTTCCCGTGTGCCATCTTTTTTAACAACCACTAAGGTTCTTTCTTCTACTCGTTCGTAGGTTGTAAAACGGTGCTGGCATTCGTCGCACTCACGTCTTCTACGAATGGTGTTCCCTTCTTCTGCTTGGCGACTATCGATAACACTTGACTTGGTAGCCCCACATTTTGGACAACGCATCCTTTCCCTCCTTATCGTTTTCTTTTCATTATACCATTTTTTAAGCGATTCCCAAAACAATTCTTCTTTTTGCTTGACAAGTTTTTTGTTTTGTTGTATTATTTAATTAAGACAAAAGGATAAAAGAAAGGAGACCAAGATGTCCTGGACATTTGACAACAAAAAACCCATCTATTTACAGATTATGGAGAAAATCAAGCTTCAGATTGTTTCCCATACACTGGAACCCAATCAACAACTTCCAACCGTGAGAGAGCTAGCTAGCGAGGCCGGTGTCAATCCCAACACCATCCAAAGAGCCTTATCAGACCTCGAACGAGAAGGCTTTGTCTACAGCAAGCGAACAACTGGACGATTTGTGACTGAGGATAAGGAACTGATCACCCAATCGCGCAAACAATTATCGGAAGAAGAATTGGAACACTTCGTTTCCTCCATGACCCATTTTGGCTATGAAAAAGAAGAACTACCAGGCGTAGTCGGCGATTATATTAAAGGAGTTTAAGCCTATGTCATTACTAGCATTTGAAAATGTATCCAAATCTTATGGAGAAACCCCAGCCCTTGAAAATGTTTCACTTGACATCCCAGCTGGAAAAATTGTTGGTCTTCTTGGGCCAAATGGCTCAGGAAAAACAACCCTGATTAAACTAATCAATGGCCTCTTACAACCAGATCAAGGACGTGTCCTGATCAACGACATGGACCCAAGCCCAGCAACCAAGGCTATCGTAGCTTATTTGCCGGATACGACCTATCTCAATGAACAAATGAAGGTCAAAGAAGCCCTAACCTACTTCAAGACCTTCTATAAAGATTTCAATCTTGAACGCGCCCATCATCTACTTGCAGACCTAGAAATTGATGAAAATAGTCGTCTCAAGAAACTATCAAAAGGAAACAAGGAAAAGGTACAACTGATTTTGGTTATGAGTCGTGATGCCCGCCTCTACGTTTTGGACGAACCCATTGGAGGTGTAGACCCAGCAGCCCGTGAGTATATTCTCAATACCATTATCAATAACTACTCCCCAACTTCTACCGTTTTGATTTCTACCCACTTGATTTCTGATATCGAGCCAATCTTGGATGAAATTGTCTTCCTCAAAGACGGAAAAGTTGTCCGTCAAGGAAATGTCGATGATATTCGCTATGAGTCAGGTGAATCCATTGACCAACTCTTCCGTCAGGAATTTAAGGCCTAAGCAAAGGAGATTATTATGTTTTGGAATTTAGTTCGCTACGAATTTAAAAATGTTAACAAGTGGTATTTAGCCCTCTACGCTGCTGTTCTAGTCCTTTCCGTTCCTCTAGGAATGCAAGGACACTACTATTCTTATGTATCTTTCAAAGATAGCCAACCTTTCCTATTTGTCTTTCTGGCTCTCGTCTTTGGTGGCTTGATAATTACACTTGGGATTTCAACTCTTTTCTTGATTATCAAACGCTTCAAAGGAAGTGTCTATGACCGACAAGGCTATCTGACTTTGACCTTGCCAGTTTCTGAGCACTATATCATCACAGCTAAATTAGTCGGAGCCTTTATCTGGTCTATACTTAGCTCAGCTGTACTGGCTCTAAGTGCTTTTCTTATTGTGACTATAACGGTTCCAGAATGGATGTCAAATTATGACTTTATTCCACTTGTAAGAACATACCTTCCTCAACTCTCTCTTGTGGGGTTATCCTTCCTACTAAATACCATTTCTGGAATCCTCTGCATCTACTTGGCTATTTCCATCGGACAACTTTTCAACGAATACCGCACAGCACTCGCTGTTGCAGCCTACATTGGTATCCAAATCGTCATTGGCTTTATTGAACTCTTCTTCAATACCAGTGCTAACTTCTATGTCAATTCTCTAGCAGGATTTAATGATAATTTCTATATGGGAGCAGGTACGAGTATTATTGAAGAACTCATATTCATAGCTATATTTTACCTCGGAACCTACTACATCTTGAGAAACAAGGTTAATTTGCAATAGTTTTAAAGTCTAGCGACAATAACTCGCTAGACTTTTTTCGTTCTCAGGACTTACATTTTTATATGAAGTATTTAATAAAAAGGAGTATAATGACTTTAAAACTAATTACATGTATATCGATAGGGAGGTCAACTCTTTATGCTGAGAAGATTTGTTACTAAGAAGCACCTCGTACTTTACTTCTTTTCTATTGCCATTACTTGGCTGGAAGCGATTATCACGCCAGCCCTTGTTCAGAATATTGTTACCAGTTTTACCAATCAAGAGCTAGGCCTTCTTTGGAAAGTTTTGATTTTGGGAATCCTTGGAAACCTCATCCTCTTACTAGGCTTAGCTGGGAAACGCTATTACTACGCTCGTTTGATTACTGACTTCAAATATGGAATCAAGAGTGCTATTTTCAAGCGATTTTTAAACAGTTATGAGATTGATGAAAAGGATATTTTGTCCGACCTAGAAAATGACGTCAAGCAACTAGAAGAAAGCTATATTGAGCCAACGGTCATCATCATTTCTTCTCTTGGCTTCACAACTGTGTCCATTCTCTATGCCCTATGGACTAATTTTTACCTAGGCTTGATTTTCATCCTCTTCTACTCCTTTCCTGTACTCTGCAGTGCTATCGGATCAAAGCGTTTGGACTCACTTTCTGAAAAGCGGTCCACTGTTAACCAGAGCTACTTAGCAAGCTTGACAAATTTTATTGGTGGTAGCCAACAAATTCGCCATTATCAGGGACAAGACTACTTTTTTACTCGCTACCAAAAACAATTACAAACCAGTCTAGATGCCGAAATCAACTATGAAAAACAACGCACTTTAAACAGTCTCTTGATCAATAGCATCGATGCCTTTTGTTCTGTCACACCAATCGTCATCGGTGGCTTTATGACCTACTATAGTTATTTAGATGCGGCGAGTTTTGTGGCTATCTATCTAGTTTCCCATAATATCGGCTATCAATTCCAAGAGTTGGCTTACTTTACCAACACCCGAAAAGCGACTCGAACTCTTCTCAACAAATACCAAAAACTTTTGAACCAGTCTGATCCCATCTCGCCTAGAAGCATAGAAAATATTTTCCCTATCCAACTTGACACCATCTCCCTTGAAAAAGAGGGGAATAGCCTCTTGTCTCCGATTTCCATACACATCAAGCAAGGAGAAAAAATTGCCATTATCGGGGAAAGTGGCTCTGGTAAAACAACCCTGCTCAATATCATTCATGGAGAAGAGACACCAACAAGTGGTCAGATTAGCTTTGCTGGTCAGAACCTGTCACGTCAAGAAATCACAAGTATTAGTTCCTATATTCTCCAAGATAGCCATTGCTTTGACACGCTATCTCTGGAAGACAATATCCTTCTAGGACTGGATAAAAATCCAGAGACTTTAAATCATATCCTCAAAAAAACAGGATTAGAACATTTGAAAAATCGACCCCTCAGCAATGATAGTCTGTCTGGTGGCGAGAAACAACGCCTAGAAATCGCTCGCTCCCTCTACCATGATAGCCAACTCATCTTAGCAGATGAGATTAAGGCCAATCTTGACTCGGAAAATAGCAGAAAAATTAGCGACTTGCTCTTCTCCCTACCTCAAACAGTCATTGAAGTCATTCACCACTACACGGAAGAAGACTTAAAACACTATGACCAAGTCATTCACTTAAGCAAAGAAAAGTAAAAGCCTATAACATACGATTTTAAAAAGCAAGGAATTCGGGTTCCTTGCTTTTTAACTCAATATCAAACTGGCTACGATAGGGCTGACAAAGACATAGAGAATACCGGTAACACCGATAGCTAAACCACCCATGGCTCCTGCTACAGAGCCGTATCGAAAGGCTGTACCTGTTCCGACAGCATGACCTGTTCCACCAAGGGAAAGACCAACAGCTACTGGATCGTCTATTTTCAACCACTTCAAAAGGGTTGGTCCGATGACACTGGTTAAAATCCCAGTTGCCACTACAACGACCAAGGTCACGGTCGTCAGACCTTGCAATTTTTCTGTAATCCCCACTGCCATGGCGGTTGTTACTGACTTAGGGAAGAGAGAAATGGCTAGGAAAAAGTCCATTCCAAAAATCTTAGCTACAAGGGCCGTGAAAGAGGTATTGACCACTACCGCTAGCAGACTACCAAAGAGAATACTGCGAGCATGGTGCTTCATCAAGTGAAAACTCTTGTAAAGCGGAATCCCTAGAGCCACGGTCGATGGGACAATCAAATTATTCAGATAAACCCCACCTTGGTAGTAATCTTGGTAAGAAATCCCCGTCACCTTTAGAAAGATAATAATGAAAACAGCTGACAAAAGCAAGGGCGTTGTCAAAGGATGGGGAAAACGTCTGTAAATCAGCATTCCTACTAGATAAGCTAGGATAGACAGGGCAAGCCCAAACAGGGGATTGGAAACAAATTCACTCATTTGGCATCTCCTTTCTCATAATCTCCCTCAAACCGTCTCTTGATGAACTGAACTACCAAGGCTATGAGGATAATATTGATGACAGCCGCAAAAAAGACAATCAAAACAATGGGCAAGAGATAGGGAGCAATCACATCAAACTTCTCCATGATTCCCACTGCTGGTGGCAAAAAGAGAATGGTCATATTGGCCAGCAAGAAATTCCCCACCATGTTGACATGCCTGGTTCTCAGCCACTTGAATTGTAAGGCTAGAAAGAGAATAATCAAACCGATAATACTGCCTGGGATGGGCAAATGAAAGAAACTAGAGATCCCCTCTCCGATTAGAGAAATCACAAAGAGAATCATTAATTGAACATATAATTTCATCCTAAACTCCACGAAATAGACTTCTTGCATACCAGTTTACTCTTTTTTCAGAAAATTTCAAGGAAATGCACAAGAGTTGATGAAAGTTTGAGAAGAAAGGGGATACAAACAATTCTTGACTTGTGAAAACAGTCATGATTTAGGATAAAATATTCCAGCGTCCTTCTTGCCAGCTCTTTTGAAAAGTAGTATAATTATTGCATGCGCAATCATCTTGTGATGCAGAGACTGTCTGTGAATGGACTTTCTTCTATTTATAACTCTAAAAAGAAAGGAGATACTATGACCTATTTGGAAAAATGGTTTGACTTCAATCGGCGTCAGAAAGAAATTGAAAGTCTCTTGGAAGAGACCATTGCCCAGCAGAGTGACCAAAGTCTGACCTTGAAAGAGTTTTACCTACTCTACTATCTGGACTTGGCCCAAGAAAAATCTCTACGACAGATTGATTTGCCTGATAAACTTCATCTGAGCCCGAGCGCTGTTTCTCGGATGGTGGCTCGCTTAGAAGCTAAAAATTGCGGTCTACTTAGTCGCAGGTGTTGCGATCAAGATAGGCGTTCTAGCTTTATCTGCCTGACAGGTGATGGTCAAAAGACACTGGCCTCGCTACAAAAGGCTGTCGAAGAAAGCTTGGAAACTAGTTTGGATTTCTTGATTTAAGATGATTTTAGAAAAAAGTTGCTTGCGCAATCATTTTTCTTGACATTCTCTTTTACAAGGAGTAAAATAAAGTCATCATTAAACAAAGGAGTTTTTAAAATGATTGAAATTACCTATCTAGATGCCAGCAAGAACGAAAGAACTGTAACTTTCGAATCTTATGACGACTTTGATCGTTCGCAACAAGCTTGCCTTATCGGCGTCGCAGACTACTATCCTGTCCAAAAATTAACCTACAACGGTCATGATTTGGACTACCATGGGACTTATGGAGATATCTTCTTCTATCTCAAGAAACAAGATTTAAGCCAATATAACTAAAAAAGGAGAAATACAATGGCAAAAGCAATTACAGATGCAACATTCGAACAAGAAACAAAAGACGGTTTGGTCTTGGTAGACTTCTGGGCAACTTGGTGTGGTCCATGTCGTATGCAAGGTCCAATCTTGGACAAATTGTCTGAAGAACTTTCAGAAGATGTTTTAAAAATCGTTAAAATGGACGTTGATGAAAATCCAAACACAGCTCGTGCTTTTGGAATCATGTCTATCCCAACCCTTCTCTTCAAAAAAGACGGCCAAGTTGTCAAACAAGTTGCTGGTGTTCACACAGCAGAACAAATCAAGGCCATCGTTGCTGAATTGAGCTAATCACACTAGAGACCAAGTACTTTCTTTGGTCTCTTTTTTCTTGCCCTTTGCCATTTTTCAAAAAATATGCTAGACTGTATGTAGAATATTACGATGTTTGGGACATGCCATCGCTAAAAAAAACCTTGACTTGGTATTTTTTAGCTCCCTCAAGGGAGCTTTTTGCGTGCTCTGAACATTTCCCATTTCGGAAGGAGTACTATGAAACGTCAATCAGCCTTGGTCGTCTTTAGTGGCGGTCAAGATTCTACAACCTGCCTCTTTTGGGCTAAAAAACACTATGAAACGGTAGAAGCCGTTACCTTTGCCTACGGCCAACGTCATCATCTCGAAATTCAAGTCGCTGAAAAAATTGCTAAGGAACAAGGCATTCGTCATCATATCCTCGATATGTCTCTGCTGGGGCAAATCACTGAAAATGCCCTGACCTCTGATATGGAGATTGAGCAAAAAGAGGGAGAAGTTCCCAATACCTTCGTTGACGGTCGCAACCACCTCTTTCTATCCTTTGCAGCAGTTCTTGCCAAGCAACGAGGTATTAAAGACATCGTGACAGGTGTCTGCGAGACAGACTTCTCAGGCTACCCCGATTGTCGAGATGTCTTTGTCAAATCTCTCAATGTCACCCTCAACCTAGCCATGGATTACGACTTCGTTATCCAAACACCTCTCATGTGGCTAGATAAAGCTGAAACTTGGGAATTATCCGACCAACTCGGTGCCTTTGACTATGTTCGTGAAAAGACCTTAACCTGCTACAATGGAATTATCGGAAGTGGCTGTGGAGATTGCCCAGCCTGCCACCTACGTCAACATGGTCTAGATGTTTATCTCTCACAGAAAGGAGAGGACTAATGTTTTTTGCACCCAAAGAAATCAAACAGGAAACTGGAGAATCTCTTGTCTACAATCCTCGCAGAACCTTGGTATCAAAAGAGTTTACCTTCGATGCTGCCCACCACCTCTTTCACTATGAGGGAAAATGCAAATCCCTTCATGGTCACACCTATCATCTGCAGATTGCTGTTAGTGGATTTTTAGATGAACGTGGCATGACCTACGATTTCGGAGATATCAAAGCCATCTACAAGAACTACTTAGAACCCCACTTGGATCATCGCTATCTCAATGAAACTCTTCCCTATATGAACACGACTGCTGAAAATATGGTTTACTGGATTTTCCAAACCATGAGTCAAGAGTTGCCAGATGAACGCGGTCTCCGTTTGGAATATATTCGCCTCTATGAGACTCCGACTGCCTTTGCGGAGTTTAGACGGGAGTGGTTAGATGACTAGGGAACGTATCCTCAAACTACCAGTTCTGGAAATTTTCGGCCCAACTTTTCAAGGTGAAGGTCGTGCTATCGGGCAGAAAACCATGTTTGTCCGCACTGCAGGTTGCGACTACCACTGCGACTGGTGTGACTCTGCCTTTACTTGGGATGGTTCTGAAAAACCAACTCGTATGACTGCTGACGAAGTCATTGCTGAGTTGGATAAATTAGGGAGCTACGACTATGTAACCCTATCTGGGGGAAATCCTGCTATCCTAGCAGCCAACATGGCCGAATTGGTCACCAAGCTCAAGGAACGCGGTGTCACTCTGGCTGTTGAAACTCAAGGCTCTCGCTGGCAAAATTGGTTGAAAGACATCGACCAGGTTACTCTGAGTCCCAAACCTCCTTCATCCAAGATGGAAGTCAACTTTGAGACCTTGGACTTTATCGTTTCCCAACTGGATCCAGACAAGGTCACCTTTAAAATCCCTGTCTTTGACGATGCCGATTTGGCCTTTGCCAAAGGGATTCAAGAACGCTACCAACCAGATGTCCTTTTCTTATCAGCTGGAAATCCTGAGCCCAAGGCTACGGGTAATATTGTCCAAGACCAACTGGACCGCCTCAAAGAACTCTGGGAACGAGTCGCTACTGACGATAGCTGGGGCAATGTCCGCGTCCTTCCTCAACTCCATACCCTCCTCTACGATAACCAACGTGGTGTTTAAGATTAGAAAGAAAAAATCATGTCACAACAAGAAGAAATGAAAAACCTCAGCCTACTAGGCAACAAAGAAACCAACTACATTTTCGAGTATCATCCAGAAGTCCTCGAATCCTTTGACAATCGTCATGTGGAAAATGACTATTTCATCAAATTTAACTGTCCTGAATTTACCTCACTTTGCCCAATCACTGCTCAGCCAGACTTTGCAACTATCTATATTTCCTACATCCCTGACAAGCTCTGTGTTGAGTCAAAATCCCTCAAACTCTACCTCTTTAGCTACCGAAACCACGGAGATTTCCACGAAAACTGTATCAACACCATCGGGAAAGACTTGGTCAACTTGCTAGACCCTCGCTATTTAGAGGTCTGGGGAAAATTCACTCCGCGCGGTGGCATTTCAATCGACCCCTACTACAACTACGGTAAGCCAGGAACTAAGTATGAAGGCTTGGCAGAACAACGCCTCTTCCAACACGACCTTTATCCAGAGAAAATTGACAACCGTTAAACTCAAACTCAATGAAATTCAAAGAGCAAACTAGGAAGCTAGCCACAGGTTGCTCAAAGCACTGCTTTGAGGTTGTAGATAAGACTGACAAAGTCAGCTCAAAACACTGTTTTGAGGTTGCAGATAGAACTGACGAAGTCAAATCAAAATACTGTTTTGAGGTTGCAGATGGAAGCTGACGTGGTTTGAAGAAATTTTCGAAGAGTATAATACGAAAAAGCCCTGTTCCTCGAGATGAGGAGCAAGGCTTTTTGAGTTTCAATTATTCTTCTGTTCCTAGGAATTTTTTTGCAACGAGGGCTGCAAGAACTCCACCAGCGATTGGTGCAAGGATGAAAATCCAAACTTGTCGAAGGGCTGCACCACCTACCAAGACAGCTGGTGCCAAGCTACGAGCTGGGTTTACTGAAAGGCCAGTAATGTTCAATCCGACAAGAATCATCGCCATCAAGGACAAACCGATTACCAAACCAGCAATCGCGCCATTCCCCTTGCTTTCTGAAGTTACGGTCATGATAACCAAGACAAACAAGAAAGTTGCAATGACTTCAAACAAGAAACCACCAAAGACAGTGACACCGTTTGCCAAGGCATTTTCACCAAGACTAGCAGTTGACATACCTGAGTTTGCCAAGAGGAAGAAGACAGAAGCAGATGCTAAGAAAGCTCCAACTACTTGTCCAAGGATGTAGTTTACAAGCTCTGAAGATGACAAACGTTTGTTAACAAACATAGCGATCGAAACAGCTGGGTTCAAGTGAGCACCTGAAACAGTTCCGATTGAGTAGGCTGCAACCACGATGGCTAAACCAAAGGCAAAGGCGATTCCAAGGTGACCTAGGCCATCAAGACCATTTCCAAAAACAACAGCTCCTGTTCCGATGAACACAAGCATGAACGTACCGATTAACTCAGCAACAAATTTTTTCATTTTCTTTCTCCTTTTTTAAAAACTAAATACTAGTCTATCAAAAGAGGGAAAGGGTTTCAAGAAAATTGATTGGAAATTTTCGGGATAAAATTCTATAAAAACGGTAGTGTTTATTTGAAACATTTTTTCTAAAGGTATATAATGTCAATATAGTTCTAATAAGTTATTTATTCCCTAATTTGAACTAATTTTTACAACTTTGCTGTTCTTTTATGAACGTTTGAATGGTATCGTGGATACCAAGGAGGAATCATATGTCTAAAGTTGCTATTGTCACAGGTGCAGGTCAAGGAATCGGTTTTGCAATCGCAAAACGATTGGTTCAAGATGGCTTTAAGGTAGGAGTCTTAGACTACAATCCCGAAACAGCTGAAAAAGCTGTTGCCGAATTATCAGCTGAAAATGCCTTTGCTGTCGTGGCCGATGTTTCGAAACAGGCCGAAGTTGCACAAGCATTTCAAAAGGTTGTTGACCATTTTGGTGATTTGAATGTTGTCGTAAATAACGCTGGTGTTGCTCCAACTACTCCTCTTGATACAATTACTGAGGAACAATTTACACGCACTTTCGGTATCAACGTTGGTGGTGTCATTTGGGGTTCACAAGCTGCACAAGCGCAATTTAAAGCACTTGGCCACGGAGGTAAAATTATCAACGCAACCTCTCAAGCCGGTGTAGTGGGCAATCCAAACTTGACTGTTTATGGTGGTACAAAATTCGCTGTTCGTGGTATTACTCAAACATTGGCGCGTGATTTAGCAGACTCAGGCATCACTGTTAACGCCTACGCACCAGGTATTGTGAAAACACCAATGATGTACGACATCGCTCATGAAGTTGGTAAAAATGCAGGAAAAGATGACGAATGGGGTATGCAGACATTTGCAAAAGATATTACCCTAAAACGTCTATCTGAACCAGAAGATGTGGCTGCTGCTGTCAGCTTCCTTGCAGGACCAGATTCAAACTACATTACAGGACAAACCATTATCGTTGATGGTGGTATGCAATTCCATTAAGATACACAAAAAGAGGTTGGAAAATGATTCAACCTCTTTTATTAGTTTTCATTATTAGTTAGGAGGATACAATAGAAACTCTTTCAAAAAGTAATATTAGCTAATCCCTAGTATTGAAAAGACTGGATAGCTTCTTTCAAGTCATCTTGTAAACTATTTCTCTGGTCAAGTTGGACATAAACTTCCAACAGACAGGATCTGAAGTTGGAAAATTTATAAAAATCTTCCCTTTCTTCTATCGGAAAGTCAACAGCTTTTATCCAAGAAGCTACTTGCTCTTGCTCCAACTTCCCTTGTAAAATAGGTTCATAGATCACTCTGGCTAAACGCCAATCCTCATCATCTGTAAAGCGAATCGAAATTCTTTTAAATAGTTGGCCAAGTATATCAAATACTTCATGAACTCTGTTTTTAGGAAAGTCTGGATGACAAACCACCTCTGTCAGTAAATCGGCTCCATGTGCAAAAGCATGAACCCAACCATACTGACTTGAAAAACCCGTTGTATCCTTTTCTTTTGAAAGATAGTACAAACCTTGATTTAAAAGGACATTGCGAATTTCTGCTTTTAATCCCTGATAAAAAACCGATTGCTGGTTGGCGTCCGCCGACAAGAGATTTGCATAAATAAGCGCCCTAAAAGAACGTTCGAGTGTTGGCAGGCCTATCTTATCAATCTCTTTGTCTAGTCCTCCATCAGCTGAGACCACATCAGCAATGAAATGAAATTGTTCCTGTGTAAATAGCTCTTCCTGAATCCCTCTAGCAAAGCTTGTAAAAACAAGGTCATCGCGAATTTCTGGAGAAGAATCTCCCAAATGATCAAGCAACCATTGGATTTCCTCCTGATGATAACTTGGTTTTTCTTCTGCTATTTTTCTAAGTAACTCTTGATACATGGTCAATACCTCTACATTTCTAGCAACTTGATATAATCTAGACCCCATTTCTCGACAGCATCTAAAACAACTCTGAATTCCTGCCCCATTTCGGTTAAGCTGTACTCAACTCGTGGTGGAACTTCGGCATAGACCTTTCGTTGAACAATCTTATCCTTTTCTAATTGACGGAGATGACGAGTCAAAATAGTTTGAGTAATCCCAGGCAATAATCTCTGCAATTCTTTAAATCGTTTGGTACCCGTACTCAACTGATAAATGATTACCAGTGCCCATTTCCCCGTTAAAACCCTCTGCGTTGTCGCAAATGGACAAATACCATACTCACTCACTTTATTTGTCATAAAATATCTTCTTTCTATTTTTTAAAAAAAATTTATCTTTTAGTATCAATAATAGTACTACTTTTGATACTAGCTATCAAAAAAGTCTCTACTTGTTTTTTTGTTTGTAACTGTTACAATTATATCATAAAAAAGAAATGGAGAATAGATATGTCAACAAACTTAGAAATTTTCAACGCTTATAACCAAGCTTTAATTGCTGGTGACTTTCCTGGTGTCTTTGAAACGATGGCAGACGATATTGTCTGGCATCAACCTGGTACTCATAGTATATCTGGTACAGTTGTTGGTAAGGACAAGCTAGGAACTCACCTAGCTACATTTGCTGAGAAAACTAATGGAACCTTTAAGGTGGTAACAAATTGGGTTTCTGACAATGAGGATTTAATCGCAGCCAATGTTACTTTTCTTGGAACACGTGCTGATGGTACTGAACTCAATATGAACGGGATTGACCTCTTCCGCATTGAAGACGGAAAAATCAAAGAAGTTTGGCTCTTCTCTTCAGATCAAGCTGAAGAAGATAGCTTTTGGGGATAATTTAAGAGGTCAGGACAAAAAATTTTGATTTTAGGAATTCTTTATTATAAATTTTTAAAATCGATAGATTAGAAAAAAAGCGAACAAGACAGAATTCTGAGTTTCAGATAACTCGTTTTGTTCGCTTTTTATATTTAAGGTTAGACTTTTGTTCCAGGCTCTTTTAATTTACTCCCCCAACTGGGCACTGTAGGCGATGATCTGATCAACTGTGTCAGACAAGAATTGGATGGTATCACGGAGTGGTTTATCTGTTGAAATATCAGCACCGATAATCATAGCTGACTCAAGTGGTGTCTTGCTACCACCTGATTTGAGGAGATTGAGCCAATCTTCAGCTCCAGTTTCTGAATGTTTCAGATGAAGGTAACCTGCAGTCGAAATCACAAGTCCAGCTGAGTAGGTGTAACTATACAAGCCCATGTAGTAGTGAGCTTGGCGCATCCAAGTCAAAGCTGCATCATCATCGATTTCAATAGCATCTCCCCAGAAATCGGTCAAAACTTCCTTCATAATGCTGTTGAGTTTGCTCGCTCCAAAGGTCTCCCCTTCTTCAATCAATGTATACACCTTACGCTGAAAGGCTGCTTCCAAGAGGTGAGTAATGAAATTATGGAAGTAGGTGTCTGTCAAGCGGTGAGCCAGAGCGAAGCGTTTTTGACGAGGGTCGTCAGATTGGTGCTCCAAGTAGTCACTGAGAAGCAATTCATTGAAGGTTGACGGTGCTTCAACATAGTAGGTCGACATGTGGGCATTAAAGTAGCTTTGGTGATTGTCTGAAAAGATGAATTGACCAGAATGCCCGATTTCATGAATCAAGGTATAGACATCGCTCAAACGACCTGTCCAGCTCATGAGGACATATGGATGCACGCGATATGGATCCGCCGCATATCCACCAGAATCCTTGCCACTGTTAGCAGCAAAGTCCACCCAGCGCTCTTCTTGATAGCGAGCAACTTCCTGACAATATTCTTGCCCCAAAGGTTCTACCGACTTCATGACCAAGTCATAGGCGTCGTCAATAGTCACTTCAGGATTAAGGGCGCTGTCCAAGTCCAATTTCCAGTCTGCAAAGGTCATCTTTTCAAGACCATTTACCTTAGCAACATGCTTGAGGTATCTCTGAGCGACTGGCGCAAAATCCTTCATGATGAGGTCAATCTGACGATCAAACATAGCACGGTTCACTTCTTGCTCAGCTAGAAGATAATCAAAGACTGAGTCGTATCCCTTCATATCTGCCAATAGTTTTTCAGACTTGACCTGAGCTAGGTAGGCTGCAGCAGCCGTATTTTGGTGCTTACGAAGACCTTCTGAGAAGGAACGGAATGATTTCTCACGGACCTCAGCGTCCTCATGGTTTTGGTAGAAATTCTCATAGGTGACAAAGCTGTTTTTGTAGGTCTTGCCATTGACTTCAAAGTCGGCCATTTCAAAATCCCCAGCTCGCATCTTAGTGTAAATGTCCTGTGGACTGTAGAAAACTTCACCGAGATTGGTCAAGGCCTTCTCCACATCAGCCCCTAGATAGTGGGCTTTTTTGATTTTTGCCTGACGAATAGCCGCCGTCAAATGAGGAAATTCACCCAAACGATCCAAGACTTCCTCATCAGCTGCCACCAAGGCATCGTCAAAGAAGATCAGAGCTACGCTGGCATCTGTTTCAAATTCCATCCCAGCTTGGGCAATATTGGCAAATTCGTCATTGCTATAATCTGTCGTCTGAGGCATAAAACCATAGTTTCCAATATGGCTCATCTGAATGTAGATTTGCTCCAATTCCGCAAAGGCCTTTTCAAAATCCTCAAAAGTATAAAGATTACCCTTATAGTCACGGCTAAATTGATTGATGTCTTCGCGAGCCTTCTCGATTGCACGCAAGAAATCTTCACGATCTTGGTATAGGGCGGTTAAATCCCAAAGTTCCTTCTCTGGAAATTCTGAACGGTGTTTTTGTTCCATTTTCTTCCTCTTATTTCTCTAATTCTAATAAAACACTAAGGGCTGATAAGGCGTAAAGCGGTGCTGTTTCTGCTCGTAGGATACGAGGGCCAAGACCTGCCAAGACTGCTCCCTTAGCTTCAAAACTTTCGATTTCTGCAGGTGACAGACCACCTTCTGGACCAAAGATAAAGAGCAATTTGGCTCCTTTCTCGAGTCCAGTAACTGCTTGTAAAAGCGCAGCGCTTTCTCCTTCTTTGGCCGACTCTTCATAAGCCACTACAATGCGGTCAAACTGGTCCAGTTGAGCTAGAAAATCTGCTTTCTTCTCAAAAAGCTGAATATTTGGGACCAGATTACGCTTACTTTGCTCTGCTGCTCCAAGGGCAATTTTTTCTAGTTTTTCAACCTTTTTACCCAATTTTTTGCCATCCCATTTGGCGACCGACCAATCGGCAGGGAAGGACCAAATCTGGCTGGCGCCCAGTTCAGTTACTTTTTGAGTAATGAACTCCAGCTTGTCTCCCTTGGGAAATCCTGATGCGATGGTCACTTGAACAGGCAATTCCACATTGTCATCTAATTCTTGGACCAATTCAAACTGACGAGCTTCCGTATCTACAACGCGCGCCAAACGTTTAATTCCATCACCAAAGACTAAAGTCACCTCATCACCTTCTTTCAGGCGCATAACCTGAAACATATGCTTGCTGGTTTCCTTGCCCTCGATAGTGACGGGAGAGATTGCACTACCTTTGACAAAATACTGCTGCATACTAGCCTCCAATCACACCGGAAATATCCTTGGTTTTCTTAAAGACACAGGCATTCCATTCCCCTTGAACCATGTGAGTTTCGAGGAAAAATCCAGCTGACTCAGCCGACTCGCGCACCATGTCCCACTTGTCCTTGATAATGCCACTCATGATGAGGTAACCTTCATCCTTGACCAAGCGATAAGCATCATCCGTCAGATGAATAAGGATATCCGCCAAGATATTAGCTACAATCACATCTGCCTCAATCTCAACACCCTTAAGCAAGTCTCCTGCTGCTACATGAATATTTTCCATGCCAGGGTTGAGCTCAATATTTTCCTGAGCCACACGAACCGCCACATCATCTAGGTCGTAGGCGAAGATTTCCTTGGCACCAAGAAGAGAGCTGGCAATAGAAAGGACACCTGAACCAGTCCCCACATCTAGCACCGTTTCGCCACCACGAAGGACCTGCTCCAAGGCAAAGAGGCTCATCTTAGTGGTCGGATGTGTTCCCGTACCAAAAGCCATTCCTGGATCTAGCTTGATAATTTTTTCTCCCGCAGTCGCCTCATAGTCTGTCCAAGACGGCACGATGGTCAAATCATGAGTAATACGAGCTGGTTCATAATATTTCTTCCAGTTGTCTGCCCAGTCTTCTTCAGCCAAGGCAGTGGTCCCCATTTTTACCTCTCCCAAGTCCATAAAATCCGTTAATTCTGCTAAACGAGCCAGCAAGTCTGCCTCAACCACTGCCACATCAACCGTATCAGGATAGTAGGCTGTCACTACGATTTCTTCTTGCTGCTCAACCTCTGGGAAAATCTCGCCGAAGCGATCCACATTTCCCACATAGTCCATACTATCTTCAATTGCTACCCCTTGGGCACCTAACTCAATCAAGAGATTAGAGACTAGCTCCTCTCCCTCACGCTTCACTGTAACTTTTAACTCTTGCCATGTTTCCATCATTAAGATACCAAGCCCGTAAAACACAAAACCAAAATAGGAAATTCTCTGAAGACGCTTGTGTCTAAGAGAAGTTTATCTTTTTGGTACAGTGTTTAGGGCGGGTTCAGTTTAGAAATTTAACTGAACCATCCTTTCTAATCACTTACTTTTAAATAATCTTTTAATCTCTCCTGCAACTGAGGTACAACTTGACTGGAGCTAAGAAATTCCTCAACATTCATCAACTGATAGCCCTGACCTTCATCTCCAAATACGATACTGTCAAATTGGTCCTGAGCCAACTTGCCAACTAGAAATACAGATTGTTTATCCGCAAAAAGCATACTTGGATAAACCTTACTCCAAAGCAGACAATCCTCAGTCAGATGAATTCCCAGTTCTTCATAAACTTCACGCTCCACACATTCAAAAGGACTTTCATCCCCCTCTCGTCCACCGCCTGGAAGTTCCCACATATTGGGCCAGGGAATGCTTGCCTTATCATCGCGTAAGATAGTCAAGAGCTTATCCCCACAAAACAAAGCAATCTTACAGCCTGTGAAATCAGAAATCTCTATTTCCATGTCAAACCCCTAGTATCTCGGATAAGGATAAAACTCTCCCTCTTCCAAGCCTACTTTTCCTTCTTCAAAGACTTCTTGGTTCCATTCCATGACAAATTCTTCTGCTTCTGGGTCTTCCAAAAAGTCCATGAGAGCATCTAGTCCAACCTCGGCAGTATCTTTAAGGAAAAGCGCAAAATAAGCTAAAAATTCGCGAGAAAATCCTTTTTTAGGCAAGTAAGGAATGACCGTCAAATAGTCTTCCTCATTGACTGTTGATTTGGCAGGATTGTAAAAAAGCACTGCTTCTTCAAAGAGAATGTCATCTGATGAAACCTCTCCATCCTCATCCACCATCTCCACACCTGCAGCATTTTGCGCTTCTAACAAAAAACTCACTTCAACCGCGTGGTTGCGCTTGTCCCAACTAATCTCAAAGTCAAAGGGAAAGTTCTTCTCCAACTCTTCCTCTAAAACATCTAAAAATCCGTATGTTGCCATTTTGTCCTCTTTCTATGCGACTCTTAAATCGCCCCGATTGCTCGGAAATATGCTAAAATAGATACTACCATCTTACCACATATACATCAGAAAATCCACGTTAGAAAGGACTGCTATGCCAGACAATCTCGCACTTCGCATGCGCCCTAAAACCATCGATCAGGTCATCGGTCAGGAACATCTGGTCGGACAAGGAAAAATCATCCGTCGCATGGTGGAAGCCAACCGCCTGTCCTCCATGATTCTATATGGACCTCCTGGAATCGGCAAGACCAGTATTGCCTCAGCCATCGCTGGGACTACTAAGTATGCCTTTCGAACTTTCAATGCGACAGTTGATAGTAAAAAGCGACTGCAAGAAATTGCGGAAGAGGCTAAATTTTCAGGTGGACTTGTACTACTCCTTGACGAGATTCATAGACTAGATAAAACCAAGCAAGACTTCCTCTTGCCTCTCTTGGAAAGTGGACTGGTCATCATGATTGGCGCTACAACTGAAAATCCTTTCTTCTCTGTCACTCCTGCCATTCGCAGTCGCGTTCAAATTTTTGAGTTGGAACCTCTGTCTAACCAAGACGTCAAAGAGGCCCTGCAGATAGCTCTAAATAACCCTGAACGTGGTTTTGATTTTCCAGTAGAACTAGATGAAGATGCGCTGGATTTTATTGCTACCTCTACAAACGGAGACCTTCGCTCTGCCTTCAACTCACTGGATTTGGCAGCTCTCTCTACCCCTGAGAATGATAAGGGCATCCGCCACATCACCCTCGACATCATGGAAAATAGCCTGCAGCAGAGCTACATCACTATGGATAAGGATGGAGATGGCCACTATGATGTTCTCTCAGCCCTGCAAAAGTCTATCCGTGGCTCAGATGTGGATGCCAGTCTCCACTATGCTGCCCGCTTGATTGAGGCTGGTGATTTGCCAAGTCTCGCTCGTCGCTTGACTGTTATCGCCTATGAAGATATCGGCTTAGCCAATCCTGAAGCTCAGATTCACACCGTGACTGCTCTGGATGCTGCCCAAAAGATTGGGTTCCCAGAAGCCCGCATTCTCATTGCCAATGTCGTCATTGATTTGGCCCTTTCTCCAAAATCCAACTCAGCCTATGTAGCTATGAATAAGGCTCTTGCCGACCTCAAAACATCAGGGCACTTGCCTATTCCGCGACACCTGCGTGATGGGCACTACAGTGGAAGCAAGGAACTGGGGAATGCCCAAGACTATCTCTATCCACACAACTATCCTGGAAATTGGGTCAAGCAAGACTATCTACCAGAAAAAATTCGTAATCATCACTATTTCCAAGCAGAAGATACTGGTAAATATGAACGGGCTTTGGCTCAAAGAAAGGAAGCTATCGACCGTTTGCGAAAAATCTGAAATCCTTTTCAAAAAATTGCACTTTCCTCTTGATTTTTTTTGAAAAAGTGGTATTATATAAACATAGAAACGCTGTGGTGTACGACTTCACACTTAAGTGTTGACCGACTATTTTTTGTATTATTAGGGAAACAAAAGTCTTCTAACAGCATGTAGGCCGTCTCACACGGAAACAGCTTCAGTTAGAGCGAGTTGCCCACCTGCTTAATTGCGCGGGTTCAATACAAACCGTGAAGTTTCGGCACCAATACAGCTTTTTTCTTTGCCTCCTTAGCTCAGCTGGCAGAGCAGCGGACTCTTAATCCGTGGGTCACAGGTTCGATCCCTGTAGGGGGCATCTAAATACAACAGGAAAAAGCCTTGTAAATCAAGGCTTTTTTTGCTTGTCTATAACTGATTTACCCCATCATTTGTCCCACATTTTAAATCTATCTTTTCTTTTTGAATCAAATTACATCTTTACAAATAGTGTAAAGCCAGTTACTTTTGCTTTGATGCCATACAATATTTTCATGTAGAGAAGACAAATTTTATCTTCTCTTTTTATTTTCAAAATAATAAAAACTGATTTTCTTTTCATAAATCAGACTGAAACTTCCAAATTTTCCATTTTGTTTATTGACATTTCCTCTAAAAAGGTGTATAATATTTTTATTATCAAACTATACTATATAGGGGGTATTGAAATGAAATTTTCTAATCGTTTACTGCTATTCCTTGCAGGAGTTGTTTTTGTCCTTTTAGGACTTTTCCTATTTACAAACCCAGTAGCTAATCTTGTTGCTTACAGCTGGTGGATTGCATTTGGTTTACTGGTTTCTTCTATAGCAGCTATTTTAGGCTATTTCTCTGTACCAAAAGAGCTTCGCTCACCAGCTCATCTTTTCCAAGGGATTGTTAATCTTCTCTTAGCTCTTTACCTCGTTGCCTATGGCTTTGTGACGCTGCCAGTTGTCATTCCAACTATTTTAGGAATTTGGTTAATTGTAGAAGCCATTATAGCTTTCTTTAAAGGCAATCGTCTGGGATTGATTTTCCCTATTATTGGCAACCATATCATGTGGATAGCGTTGCTTGCATTTTTACTAGGTCTAGTGATTTTGTTCAATCCAGTAGCTACAAGTGTCTTTGTCGTTTATGTCGTTGCCTTTGCATTTTTAATTGTTGGTTTCACCTATATCCTTGATGCCTTTCGTAAATAATCTAGCTGCCATTTTGGGCATATTAAAATAGCTGGGAAGTTACATTCTCAGCTTTTTCTGTTGCCTCCTTAGCTCAGTTGGTAGAGCAGTAGACTCTTAAGCTATGGGGCGCAGGTTCGAGCCCTGCAGGGGGCACATCTAAATCAACAGAAATAAGCCTTGAAACCAAGGCTTTTTTTAACGTCTAATAGCTTTTTGTAGAAAAGTATTTAAAAATAAAAGAGAAGAGAATCTCTCACTCTCTTCTCAGTATATCTTATTAAATTTAGTTTTTCTTAATCTACCTGATTTTCCTTTGCAACGACAAATTCTTTAACCAGTCGATAGATAACAGCAAATACGGGGGTAAAGAATATCATTCCAAGTAGTCCGAAAAGATTCCCTCCAATACTAGCAGCCGCAAGCGTGAAAATAGCTGGCAAACCAATAGACTGACCTACAACTCTAGGATAAATAAGGTTTCCTTCAATCAGCTGTATAACTTGATATAGAAGAAGAGAAAGTAAGGCTTGAGTAGGACTCACTGTGAAGATAAAAATCGCTCCCACAACACAAGCAATCATAGGCCCTACATAAGGAATGAACGATAGCACTCCTGCAAAGATACCTGTCATTACTCCATAGGGTATCCCAAACACGCTGTAACCAACCGCTATCATAACTCCTATGATAACTGCTTCAATCAGCTGACTCATCAAAAATTGGTCATAAGTCTCTAGTGCTACTTGTCCAATGTAAGTCAACTTTATCACCACCTTCTCTGGAAGAAAAACTTTTAGAAGTCGACTCGTCATCGCTGCCAAATGTTCCTTACTGGATAAAAATAAAAAGGTGAAGACTATAATCAAAAAGGCATTCATCAAACTTGAAAAAATATTGCCGATATTACTAGTCAGACCTGATAAAAAACCTATCAAAGCTTGGCTAATAGAACTAGATTGTCCCTGTATGCCTGATACGATAGTTGACAACATGTCTTTGGTTACAAATTCCGAGCTGCCTAGCAATTTCCCAAGTTGAGTAAGGACTGTTGAAAGGACTGTTCCCAGCTGACTAATAGTCTGGGCTAGGGTTGGCAGCACCAAAACCAAAAGAGCAATCACGATTAAGATAAGAGCTAGGAAAACAAGTACCATGGCAATCGGACGACGCAACTCTGCCTTTACCTTCAATTTAACTAAGTACTGTTCAATTTTTTTCATAGGAACATTAAGCACAAAAGCAATAACAGCACCATAAATCAAGGTTGATATTACATCAAAGAGAGAGATTGCTCCTGATATAAAGCTCGATGCATTCAGAATTACAAGAGCAACCAGCCCTATAAAAAGTATTAACGGGGTGTATTTTTTTACTAAGTTCATAAATTCTCCTTAATAAACATGTTTAGATACGACTATACTATTTGGTTTTTCAAACTCTCGATTAAGGTAGGCTTGGTAAGTTCCTGGAGCGATAAATCCTTTGGGTGAGAGGATATCGGTGCCAGCCTGACCGACTATGGTATCAGCCAAGAGCACACAGTTTGTAGATAAGACAAAGTAGGATTTAAACTTAGATTTGATAAATTTATAAAGTTCCCCATCTGTCTCATGTCTGATTTTATAAGCGTAGGTGTAGTCTTCCTTACCATCACCTGTCATGATTTTATCTGCACTTGGCTCCCATGGAATCGTCAGTTGTTTCAATTCAGCCAACTTTTTCTGAACTGCTTTTTCCATTTCAGGCGTCAAATCTATCCCATAACCAAAAAGCGTTTTTTGACTCTCACGTTTACATAGGTCAATGTACTTGTCACGATCACAGAAATATAAGACACCATCTCCTACCATGCCAAATAAGGTCTCAGAAGACGGATCATAGTTGCCATAAGAAATAACACGGCCTTGATAGCAGATATCCACATGACCAATAGCTGAAAACAGGGAGGTCTCAGCTGTATGAACAAAAATTTCTAGCTCTGCTGTCTTACCAGACTTCACTATTCCAAGATGGATATCTTCTTCCTCATCAGCATTTTCCAGCATAAATTTGTTAATTTTTGCTAAAGTTCTTGCAGGGATGAGAGCGGCTAGGACAATAGGTAAGCTAATTCTAATGCGACGTTTGAGATGGTTTTTCCCAATTTCCCCTTCAAATAAGAAACCGTCACGGATATTGGACAGACCATAAAGGAAAAAATAAGCCCCTAAAACAAAGAGTTGAAAGACAGAATTTCCCGTAGAGGACAAAAGACTAGCTCCACCAAGAAAAACTAGTAGAATACCATCTAGTAAGAGACGAAAACGAGGTCGAATATTATTTTTACGGTAGAGAACATAGGTGACAAGATTAATCGTGGCCTTAAAAATCTGATAAACTCCAATCACAAGAGCCAGAACATAAATCGGTATATCAGTCGCAAGATTAGAACCTAGCAAATATCCCAGCACTAACAATTTAACCAGTGCAACTCCCAAGGTATCCGTTGACTGGCTTTTTTTGAAAACTCTTAATAGCAAATCTACGACCGTTGCTATCCAAGCTAAAAACAGAACCAGGCGAATAACTGTTACTGGCAACCAAGTCCCCGTGACCATCAAGATGAGACCTAGCAGAACAAACAAGAACCCCTGAGCAAGTAATTTCTTACCTGTCAGACCTAAAGATAGAATTTTCGCCATATAAAAACCTTTCAACAATAAAAATTAAACACTCCGATTAAACTGACTAGTAAATAGCCAACACTACAAACAGCCTGTGCCAGCAACATATGGTGACTAGAAATGACTGTAGTAATGTCACCATCTTGTCTTATGCACTTCTAAAATTTGTTATATTGATTAGAAACCAGAGCTTATAAAAACTAGCTAAACTCGAGAGATAGACACAATTGCGACGAAAAAATGTATAACCAATTCAACTTGTTAAGGTAAGAAAGCATTATTTCCAATCTATTAATTATTCATCTATTACCTATTATGACACAATATTCCCTATAGTTCAACTTTTTACTTGTTTTTATATTACACGGACTAAAAAGTTTTCAACAGTTGATTGCATTTGTTTTAATAAGTTTTAACCTTTCTTGGTTAGATAAAAAAAGAACCATACAGTTTAGAATCTGTATGGTTTTTGCCCCACTTTTGTCCCATTTTTAAATCATGACATTGAAAATACCTAAAATCACTTATATTTCAATATTTTTAATTGCTCTCAATATGAAAGTCCTTTCCAAATCCCTGTAGGGGGCATCTAAATCAACAGGAAAAAGCCTTGATTTACAAGGCTTTTTTGCTTTCCTTTTAAAAATTGTCGTGCAATTTGCCGTGTTTTTACAACAAACTTTTCACAGCCATAAATTCCTCACTAATTTTTTCCTCCAATGTGTGACCATAAACTTCAACCAGCATAGAGATATCTTTGTGTCCTAAAATTTTCGCAATAACTCCCAAATCAATATTATTATGCCATAAATAACTACCATAAGTGTGTCTAGCTCCTTTAGTAGTAATCAATGGAGAAATTTGCAATTCCTTCAACATTACTTTTATAGCTTTATTGACTGTTGCAATATCTGGAACATCGTAGGCATATCCATAATGCTGAAAAATCATTTTATACCTATTCTTGATTCCTAGCTCTTTATTAGCCTTCTCTTGTTCAATTTTTAGGACTTGTAATATCTTGATACATTCTTCGTCTATCGGTACCATCCGAATAGACGTTTTGTTTTTTGGAGGGACAAATTTATGAGAAAGAGTATTAAACCTCCTATAATACTGAATAAAATATTTCAGGCTCTTGATAATAATGTCGCGGTCTTGAAGATTGTATTTTACAATACCAACAAATTCATTCTTTCCAAAGTAGCAATATCTCCAAAGGATGTTACCAACAGCGGAAAAAGAAGTAAGGAACTATTCATAGTAATAGCCGTAGCAAATCTTTGCATTTTTGCCTTATCTTCTTTAAGATAGTACTATTAAAAAAAGAAAAGGTGAAAATCATGGAAACATATACACTTGCAAATGGGGTTGCTATTCCTAAAATTGGTTTTGGAACTTGGCAAATTGCCGAAGGCGAAGAAGCCTATAACAGCGTTAGCTTCGCACTTAAGGCGGGTTACACACATATTGATACCGCACAAATTTACGGTAACGAGGTTTCTGTAGGTAAAGCGATTGCTGATAGTAATTTGGCACGTGAGGATATTTTCCTAACTACCAAACTTTGGAATGATAAGCATGATTACGAGTTAGCTAAGACTTCTATCGATGAGTCTCTCGAAAGACTTGGTGTGGATTATTTGGATCTTTTACTTATCCATTGGCCTAATCCAAAGGCGCTTCGTGAGAATGATGATTGGAAGGCTGGCAATGCGGGTGCATGGAAGGCTATGGAAGAAGCCTACAAAGAAGGTAAGGTGCGTGCTATCGGTGTGTCTAACTTTATGCAACACCACCTAGAAGCTCTTATTGAAACAGCTGAAATTGTTCCACATGTCAATCAAATCCTCTTGGCTCCAGGTTGTAACCAAGAAGACTTAGTTGCCTATTGCCAAGAGCGCGATATCCTTCTTGAAGCCTATAGTCCACTAGGTACAGGTAGCATTTTTGGAAATGAAGATGTTGAAGCAGTGACTGAACGTAACGGTAAATCTGTGGCACAAGTTGCTCTGCGTTGGAGCCTTCAAAAAGGTTTCTTGCCACTACCTAAGTCTGTAACACCTAAAAATATTGAAGGCAACCTAGATATCTTCGACTTCGACTTATCAGAGGAAGATATGGCAGTCCTGGATAAGATTCAAGGCATCAAAACTCAGGATGATCCTGACACAGTTAATTTTTAATAGGATATTAAGCAACTCGTCAGGGTTGCTTTTTAGCGTGTTTCTTTAGATTTGCTATAATGAAACAATCATTTTTTATTTATATATGGGAGTTACGTAATGGAGTCTCGAAATCTTTTGCCTCAAAATACACGTACTTCATTATCAATCGTCAAACACTCCGCCTGTAAGCTGGTACGTGAGGTAAATGTGCTCCAAGGTTTTGACAATTCGCGCCACATGAAGTTATTTAAGCATCTTCTTTTCTCTCATTACCATTTTATGTTATAATAAATTGTACTTCTAAAATAGAAAGGTCTTAAGATGACAACTCTTGTTAAACATAAACGTGTAAATTATTCAGAACTTTTTTATGATCTAGTTTTTGTTTTTGCGATTTCAAAAGTAACTGCTTTAATTCACCATCTTCATAACGGTATTTTGACTTGGAATTCTTTGCTTGATTTTTTCATGTCTGTCTTGCTTCTCATCAATGCCTGGATGATTCAAACCGTTTATACCAATCGCTATGGAAAGAACTCTTTATTTAACATGGTAATCATGTTTATCAATATGGGACTTTTACTCTTTATATCCAATTTGATTAAAGATGATTGGCAACAATATTTTCATTATGTCTGTTGGGCTATTGGTACATTAACCCTTACCTTATTTTTTCAATATTTGGTTGAGTTTTTTAAAAAATCAACCGATAATGTTCATAGGGAAAGTATCAAAGGTTTTCTATGGATAACAGGTCTACGAAGTTTAGAAATCTATCTAGCAGCTCTTCTTCCTATTTACATTGGAGTCTATATCCTTTATGCTAGTATTCTGCTAACATTTATTATGCCAATTACCTCGATTAGTAAAGATGATCATTTCCAGATAGTTCTCCCCCATTTAATCGAGCGCATCTCCCTTCTTGTCATTATTACGTTTGGAGAGATGATTATGGGGCTAGTTAACTTCTTTACAATCGAGAATTTCTCGATTTATTCGGTTCTTTATTTCATTATTATGCTTTCTCTGTTCTTGTTTTATTTTGTTCAATTCGACCATGCTATTGATGAAGAATCTAATCAAAAGGGACTATTTCTAATTTACAGTCACTATCCTATTTTCATTGGACTTCTTATGATGACCGTTTCGATGAGTTTTCTTCTGAATCCTGAAACTAATCTTCTCTTTGCAACCAGCTTCTTTTATATCGGAATTGGCCTCTTCCAAGCTGCTGTCCTAGCAAATGGGCCCTATAACAAACACTATCTTCGCTATTCGAAAAGTTACTACTGTGTCCAAGCTACACTCTATCTGGCTGCCTTGATTCTCTCTTTAATCTTTGCTTCTAATCCTATAATAGTAGTAAGTATTACAACCATTTTAGCTCTAGCTATAGCTATTCATTCTATTTATTTTTATATGACACAGACTAAAAAACATTCCACACCTTACTGGGAGTTGTTTTAATGAGTTTATAAGATTAAAAAGCTTTGGGAACCAAGGCTTTTTTTCATTAATTTGTTTTTCCATTTTATCCTCCGATTTGAACTCGCACTGACATTTATTTATAACAACACTATATATCTAGTATGGCCCAATCATTAGGTATTATAGGTTTTCAAACCAAATGTGAGTTATTCGTTTTTGCCCCATTTTTAAATCCTGACATTGAAAATACCTAAAAGTATTTCCCTAAAATCAGCTATATTTCAACATTTTTGTTTATTTTCAATATGAAAAGTTCTTACAAATTCATGTAGGGGGCATCTAAACAACAGGAAAAAGCCTTGATTTATAAGGCTTTTTTGTTATTCTGAACAAAAAAATGACAAGATTGTTAGGATATTCTGAGTCTAATATTGATGAAATTATTTTCTTATCACAAAAAAACGCTATCTAGCGTTTTTTGTTATTCTTAGTTACTCGTCTAATCGAACAAACATCATGGCATTTAACAAAGATATGAGTGAGACCGTGTTTATATTATTTGAATAGATCAGTCTCTTATTTTCAATCGGAGGAATAATAAAATTAGAAATGATGATATCATAAGGCGATTCTTCTAAAGATTCCTTTGATAATTCTAATTCATTCCAAACTTCAAGTTCAAAATTATTGCTACAGTAATAAGAAAGTGTCTCTGCAACGGATTTGGCATGATACTGATCAAAATTACTCATAACCAGAACCTTCAGCTTTGGCTGATTTTGTAGTAGATTAAGCACCAAATGTTTGGTATGAGTGATGAAGGTATAAGATAGATGATTTACCATCATTGAACTAGAACAAACCTCAAGAGTCTCTAAATAATGAGAAAGCTCTTTTTTTACATCTGAAACAAATTTAGGAAAAATATTTTGAAAATTCCTGATTGTATTCCCTTTTTGATCAAATAAAATAAACTCAGTGGACAACTCTTGACGATACAGATGTGCGGTATTATGCAGATGCCAAATCAGATTATCCTTATTCTCAATCTCAATCTGATACTTGGCTGAAATCTGATCAATAAAATCACTCAATAGATGGTAAGATTTTTCAACATAGCTATCCTTTTTTACGCATTTTATAAAGAGACTTTCATCTATGAAAAACATTTTTTGAAAGTAAGACACAAATAATTGGCAAACAACTTCTTCATCTAAAGAGATATTGTATTCTAATTCAAAATTCTTAGCAACACCTTCTATTCCTTCTGCCTGCATTAAAAAATCCAAACTTTGATCGTTAAAAGAGTCTTTCTCTACTTCCATGAAATGACCAAACCTTATTCTATATAGGTTCGTAACTAGGAGCAACTTTAGCATTCTATGAGTTGACAAATTCATTGGAAAGCTTGTTTCCTTATAAACCAATTCTAACAATTGAGATAGGGGCTCTGATGAAAAAATTTCAAATGGCCATTCTAGGAAATAATATTTTTCTGAAAAATATTGTGCAAAAAAGTAACGAATGTCTCTCTCATTTCCAATGATTTGAACAGGGGTCAGACTGATTTCAAATAGAAATTGCCTTTTAATCACTTTATTAATTTGGCTAATAATACGATAGAGCGAAGATGAACTGATATAGAATTCTTTACAAATACTTTCAGCTTGACAACCTTCATTAAAGAAGATAAATTCTAAAATCGAAAAATGAGTTGAATGTTTAAAGAAATGATGGTAAACCATTTCAATATCACTATCATCGGTATTAATAATGCGTATACCATTAGTAGAAGAATGAAAAATCAAGTCAGGAAAAGCAGATCTAACATGGGATAGATCATCTTTGACTGCACGTTCTGTACAATTTAGTAACTCTGCTAGTTCAGAACGATGAAACCATCGTTTATGTTCAAATAATAATTCTAATAATTCTAATTGCCTATGACTTTTTTTAGATAATAAATCTCTCATGGATGTCTTTCTCTCTTTATAAATTATCGGATTAAACCTCCTGCAATTATACCACAATGAATAGGTATAGCATGCTATAACGACTTTTACTAAGATCCTTTATCTCGTATAATAACACTACGGAGGCAATATATAAACAATTTTCTTATTTTACCGTCTATTGAGGGCGTGAATACAGAATCAAATTCAAGTCGAAAGATTATATTTTTAATTTTAAAAATTATATAATAGCAACAATCAAAGAATTTGATTTTTTTATATTAAAATTATATAATAATCAAAATAATTGATTATTTTATATTAAAATTATACAATAGCAATAATCAAAGGAATTGATTTATTTTTTGATATTAAAATAAAAAAGGAGGGTAAGCAATATTGTGGTCAATCATTGCTGGAGGTCTTATTGGACTTGTAGCAGGTAGAATCACTAAAAAAGGTAGTTCTATGGGAATCGTCGCAAATGTATTCGCTGGTTTAGTCGGGTCATCTGTAGGACAATCCCTTTTAGGTAGTTGGGGCCCATCCATCGCTGGAATGGCTTTGATCCCATCTATTGCAGGAGCAGCAATTGTTGTTACTGTAGTATCATTCTTTACAGGTAAAAAATAATTACTTGTAGAATAAACTATTTTTAAATAGATTAGACGGTTAAAAATAGTTTAATGTTAAATCGAAAGGATTGTATATGTCAAAAACAAAGAAAATATTTTTAATTATTTTCTGTATTTTAATCTTGACAATTTTCCTTCCTGTTTTGATAGATTATCATCAAGTTAGTGATCTAGGCATTCAGCTATTTAGCTGGAGACAGAATCATTTCGTTGAATTTTATCTCTCTAGATATATATTCTGGGGGATAGTGGCTCTATCAACTTTAGTTTTGTTATCGATGTTAGTTGTGTTGTTTTATCCTAAACGTTATTTGGAAATTCAACTTGAAACTAAAAACGATACATTAAAATTAAAGAATTCTGCAATCGAAGGTTTTGTTAGAAGTTTGGTAAGTGATCATGGATTGATCAAGAACCCAACTGTTCATGTAAATTTACGAAAAAATAAATGTTTCGTTCATGTAGAAGGTAAAATTCTTCCTTCGGACAACATCGCTGACAGATGCCAACTAATTCAAAATGAAATAACTAATGGATTGAAGCAGTTTTTTGGTATTGAGCGTCAGGTTAAACTAGAAGTTCTAGTAAAAGACTACCAGCCTAAACCAAAACCTCAAAACAAAAAGACTGTTAGTCGTGTGAAGTAAGGAAGTAAAAAATGGAATGGCTTAAACAATATCGATATCCAATAATCGCAGGTCTCATAGGCGTATTTCTCGCTTGTTTGATTATCTCCTTTGGCTTCTTCAAAACAATATTTGTATTGATTTTAGGAGCACTGGGAGTTGCAGCTGGATTATATATCGAAAAAAACTATATAGATAAATAAAAATTACTAATTTAATTAAAGGAGTTTCATATGTCAAACGAAAAAAACATTAACACTAACGTAGAAAAGAAAGATGCTACTGCTGTAGCTCACTAAATCAAAGGAGAACTTACTTACGAAGATAAAGTTATCCAAAAAATCATTGGTCTGTCACTAGAAAACGTTTCAGGTCTTTTGGGAATCGACGGTGGTTTCTTCTCAAATCTTAAAGAAAAAATCGTTAACAGCGATGACGTAACAAGTGGTGTTAACGTAGAAGTTGGTAAAACACAAGTTGCAGTTGACTTAAACATTATTGCTGAGTACCAAAAAAATGTTCCAGCTTTATATTCAGAAATCAGAGAAATCGTATCTTCAGAAGTTGCTAAAATGACTGACTTGGAAGTTGTTGAAATCAACGTAAACGTTGTCGACATCAAAACTAAAGAACAACATGAAGCAGACTCAGTAAGCCTTCAAGATCGCGTATCTGACGTTGCTGAATCAACAGGAGAATTCGCTTCAGAACAATTCGAAAAAGCTAAATCTGGTCTTGGATCTGGTTTCTCAACTGTTCAAGAAAAAGTTAGCGAAGGCGTAGAAGCTGTTAAAGGTGCAGCAAATGGTGTAGTATCTCACGAAAGAACTCGTGTAAACTAAGATAAAATAAATATAACAGGAGAAATTATCATGTCAGTAGAAGAAAAATTAAATCAAGCTAAAGGTTCTATTAAAGAAGGTGTTGGTAAAGCCATCGGTGATGAAAAAATGGAAAAAGAAGGAACAGCTGAAAAAGTTGTTTCTAAAGTAAAAGAAGTTGCTGAAGATGCCAAAGACGCTGTAGAAGGCGCTATCGAAGGTGTTAAAAACATGTTGAGTGGCGACAATAAATAAGGCTAAAAGTTACTTTATCTTTTTAGTAACATTAGTCAAAAGAGTTTGAGTCAAGATGATTCTCAGAAAACAAAAAGCTAGAGATTTCCAATTGCGGAACTCTAGCTTTTTAATTTTGCCTCTTTCTCTTATTATATTTCAGCAGGTTGTTGACCATGAGTACAAATCCCATGTCAATTCTCACTTGGCGCTTACCTCTCAGATAACATCTCTTATAACCCAAACAAACCTTTATCTGCCCAAAGACAGATTTCATATCAATCTTACGTTTAGCGGAAATTTGTCTACCCTTGGAAGATAAAAGTGCCTGATATTCTTTAGTTTTTAAACACTGGTAACGTTCATTCATATACAGTCCCTTTTGAGGGGCTGATTCAGGTTCATCATCGCAGTCAACATTGATTTCAAGGCTGTTTGCTTCTATCTCCCCTTTTTCATGATGTATTTTCGTACAGGTGCTTCAACCATTTGAACGATTTCAAATCCTTCTTTTTGATAAAGGTGCTGGGCTGCTTGATTTGCTTCGAGGACATTTAAAGAAATACTACCTATGTCTCCATTTTCAAAGACCAAACTAACAAATTTCCTTAAAGCCTGGCTACCTAAGCCTTGCCCCTGTTTCTGGGGGTTGATAAAAAATCTTCCAATATGAAGATTACTGTCTTCTAGTCTGACTTTCTGGATAAGCCCCACAAACTCGTGTCCATCAAAGATAGAAAAAACTCCTTCCAAGTCTTGCAAGACTTGAATTGTCAAGGGAAAAGGAATCATTGTTCCCATCCATTGCTCTTGAAAGGATTTGCCAAGGGAGTTGGACCATTGACATACGAGCTGAGCGTTTTCTGTGCTCACATTTTCTTCAAAACGAATTGTCATCTTGACCTCACTATCTTGTTTATGTTTCTCCATTATACTACTTCTCCTATTTTTTACGAATAGATAAGTATGATTGATTTTTATTTTTTTCTTGTCGGGAGCATTCTCGCTTCCTTTCTTGGTTTGGTCATTGACCGTTTTCCAGAGCAATCCATTATCAGTCCAGCCAGTCACTGCGATTCCTGTCAGACTCGCTTGCGTCCCTTAGATTTGATTCCGATTCTCTCGCAGGTCTTCAATCGCTTTCGCTGTCGCTACTGCAAGGCTCCTTATCCTGTCTGGTATGCCCTCTTTGAACTAGGCTTAGGACTCCTCTTTCTATCTTGGTCTTGGGGTTTTCTTTCCTTGGGGCAAGTCATCCTAATCACTGCTGGTTTGACCTTGGGCATCTACGACTTTCGCCATCAGGAATATCCCTTACTGGTCTGGATAACTTTCCATCTGCCTCTAATGGTCTACTCAGGCTGGAATCTGGTCATGGTCTTTTTCCTTGTCCTAGGAATTCTAGCTCATTTTATCGATATCCGTATGGGTGCAGGGGATTTCCTCTTTCTGGCTTCTTGCGCTCTCGTCTTTAGCGCAACCGAGTTACTCATCTTGATTCAGTTTGCTTCTGCAACAGGAATTCTAGCCTTTCTCCTGCAAAAGAAAAAGGAAAGACTGCCTTTCGTGCCTTTCCTCTTACTCGCTGCTTGTTTGATTATTTTTGGTAAGCTACTGCTTGTTTGATAAAGTCCTCAATCGGCTCTCCTTGGTGGAGAGCTTTTACGATTTTTGAACCGACGATAACGCCATCTGACACCGCATTGAAGCGTTCTACATCAGCTTGACTAGATACGCCAAAACCTGTCAAGACTGGGATATCGGCCACTTGATGAAGTTGTGCCAAGTGCTTGTCCAAGTCTGCACGATAATTGCCTGACTTCCCTGTCACCCCATTGATGGCAACTGCATAGACGAATCCTTCTGCCCCTTCAATCAACTCTTTCTGACGCTCAATCCCTGTGGTCAAGCTTACTAAAGGAATCAAAGCAATGTCTGTATCTGCCAAAAATGGTTCTACAAAGTTGGCATGCTCATGAGGCAGGTCTGGAATAATCAAACCCTTAATCGCTGTATCTGCCAAATCTTTGACAAACTTCTCAACACCGTACTGAAAGAGGGGATTGAAGTAGGTCATAATGACCAGTGGAATCTCTGTTTCAATGGTTTTCAAGGTTTCAACCAAAGCCTGAGTAGACGTTCCGCGAGCTAGACTGCGTAAGCCTGCTTCTTCTATAACAGGCCCATCTGCAACAGGATCTGAAAAAGGAATGCCCACTTCAATAGCTGAAACACCCAAATCTTCTAAAAAGCGGATTGTTTCAGCGAGACCATCCAAACCTTTCTCGTGGTCTCCAGCCATGATATAGGGAACAAAAATTCCCTTTCCAGCTGCTTTAATAGTGTTCAATTTTTCTGTTAGTGTCTTAGGCATGAGTTTCTCCCTTCTTTGCTGCGTCTGCTTCCAAGCGGTCTTTGACTTGGACCACATCCTTGTCCCCACGACCTGATAGGCAGACAATCATGGACTTGTTTGGACCGAGTTCTTTGGCCAATTTCACCGCAAAGGCGATAGCATGGCTAGATTCCAAGGCTGGGATAATCCCTTCCACGCGAGACAAGAGTTGGAATCCCTCCAAGGCTTCTTCGTCTGTCACAGGGACATAGCTGGCACGTTTAATATCGTGGTAGTGAGAATGTTCTGGACCGATACCAGGATAGTCCAAGCCTGCTGAAATAGAGAAGGCTTCAAGAATTTGACCATGGGCATCTTGGAGCACATCCATGAGAGAACCGTGAAGAACACCAGGACGACCCTTAGTCAAGGTAGCTGCATGGTGCTCCGTATCCACACCAAGTCCAGCCGCTTCAGCTCCATACATGGCTACTGACTCATCTTCTACAAATGGATGGAAGAGCCCGATAGCATTCGACCCACCACCAACACAGGCTACTAGAGCATCTGGTAAATCTTGACCTGTCAAGTCACGGTACTGTTGTTTGGCTTCCCTACCGATGACACTTTGGAAGTCACGGACGATTTCTGGGAATGGGTGAGGCCCCAAGGCAGAACCAAGGATATAGTGGGTATCATCGATATTAGCCACCCATGAACGAAGAGCTGCATTGACCGCATCTTTGAGCACGCGCGAACCGTCTGTCACTGCCTCAACCTTAGCTCCCAAAAGCTCCATACGGAACACATTGAGGGCTTGGCGTTTGACATCTTCCTCACCCATGTAGATAGTACATTCCATGTTAAAGAGGGCTGCAGCAGTTGCAGTTGCCACACCGTGCTGACCAGCACCTGTTTCAGCGATAATTTTCTTTTTACCCATGCGTTTAGCAAGCAAAACTTGTCCCAAGGCATTGTTAATCTTGTGGGCCCCTGTATGGTTAAGGTCTTCCCGTTTGAGATAAATCTTGGCTCCGCCGATATGCTGAGTCAAATTTTTTGCGTAGTAAAGGGGAGTTTCACGCCCCACGTACTGACGCAAGAGTTGGTTTAATTCCTCTTGGAAACTTGGATCTGCCTGACTTTCACGGTAGGCCTTCTCCAACTCCAAAACTGCTGTCATCAATGTTTCTGGGACGAAACGTCCTCCGAATTTTCCGTAAAATCCATCTTTATTTGGTTCCTGATATGCCATTCTTTACCCTCTCTATAAATCTTCTAATCTTTTCCTGATCTTTTTGTCCATCTGTCTCCACTCCGCTCGATACATCTACTGCATAGGGAGTAAAGTGTTGAATTGCTTGTACTACATTGTCTTCCTTAAGCCCACCTGCGATAAAGAAGGGCTGATTTAGTCCAGTAGTATCTAGTTGCCCCCAGTCAAAGGTCTGGCCACTTCCTGCCACAGGGGCATCAAAGAGGAGATAATCTGCCTGAGAATGAGGCACATGCCCCTCTCCATCCACCTGCACAGCCTGAATGCTGTCACAGGGCAAATCCTCAAACACATCATCCGCTATCTGACCGTGAACTTGAACCAAGTCTAAACCAACTTTGTCAATCGCTTCTAGCAGTTCTACCCGACTTGGTGAAACAAATACCCCAACCTTTTTTACGTCTGACGGAATAATCTTTGCCAGCTCAGCAGCCTGATCCAAGGTCACCTGTCTTTTGCTAGGTGCGAAGACAAAGCCGATGTAGTCCGCTCCTGCTGAAACGGCTGTTCCCACCGCTTCCTCGGTCGATAATCCGCAAATTTTAACCTTTGTCAATCTGCAACTCCTTGATTCTCTGGGCTACATCTTCTGCCTGCATGAGAGCTGTCCCTACTAAAATGCCGTTAAAGTATGGTGCTACTCGCTCTGCATCCTGCCCTGTGAAAATAGCTGATTCAGAAATATACAAGCAATCATCTTTGAAGTGTTTAGCCAAGTCTACACTGGTCTCCAAATCGACCTCAAAGGTGGTCAAGTTTCGGTTATTAACTCCGATAATCTGAGCACCGAGTCTGTGAGCTACCTCTAGTTCAGCTAGATTGTGGGTTTCCACCAAGACTTCCAGACCAAGCTCTGTCGCGTAGTCGTAGAGTTCCTTAAGGCGTTCTTCTGACAAGGCAGCCACAATGAGTAAGATGACTGTTGCACCTGCATTGCGAGCACGGATGATTTGCTTTTCATCGATGATAAAGTCCTTGTTGAGCGTTGGAATCTGTACCTGACTGGAAATCCCCCGTAGATAATCCAAATGACCTTTAAAGAAAACCTCATCTGTCAAAACCGAAATCATCACTGCTCCGTTCGCTTCATAAGTCTGGGCCTGTTGCACAATATCCACATTGAGATTGATATCTCCCAGACTAGGGCTAGCTTTCTTGACTTCAGCGATTACCTGTAAACGGTCTTGGTGATTCTTCAAAAATTCAGCCAAGCGATAGGTCTGACGCAGGGGCTGGACTTCCTCCAGCTCCATCTGCTCGACCTCACGCGCCTTCTGCTCCAAGATTCGTGCTAAAAATTCCTGACTCATTTTTGGTACTCCTGTAACAGTCTGAGTTTTTCAAGGGCCTTGCCACTAGCAATCACTTGACGGGCCAAGGCAACTCCTTCCTTGATACTAGCTACCTTACCATTGGCATAAAAGCCAAGACCAGCATTTAAGACTGTCGTTTCCAAGAATGGACTTGCTTCATTTTTCAGAACGCTGAGCAAAATTTCTGCATTTTCCTGAGCATTCCCTCCACGAATATCTTCGATAGCATAGCGCTCCATCCCCAAATCCTCTGGAGTGAAGCTTGACAAGGTGATTTCGCCATTTTCAAGAAGAGCAATCTTGGTTGTTCCATTCAAGCCGGCTTCATCCAAACCTTCTGGTCCAGCAACCACGATGGCACGTTTGCGACCCATATTTTTCAAAACCTGAGCTGTACTTTCTAGAAGTTCTGGACGGCTAATTCCAAGAAGCTGTGTTTCCAAAGCCATTGGGTGAATCAGGGGACCAGTCAAGTTCATAATCGTTGGAATTCCCAATTCCAAACGAGCTGGCATGATGTATTTCATAGCTGGGTGCATATTTTTTGCAAAGAGAAAGACGATTCCAGTTTTATCAAAGACCTTACCTAGTTCAGCTGGTTTAAGGTCTAGGTTGATGCCCAAGGCTTCGAGGACATCTGCAGAACCAGATTTTGAAGAAATCGAGCGGTTACCGTGTTTGGCCATATGAACACCACCACCAGCCAAGACAAAGGCTGCAGTTGTGGAAATGTTAAAGCTGAAAGACTTGTCCCCACCTGTACCGCAGTTATCCATAGCATCATGGATTTCAGTTGGAATATGTTGGGCATGTCCTCTCATGACTTGAGCAATGGCTGTGCGCTCTTCAGGAGTTTCCCCCTTCATCTTAAGGGCCAAGAGGAGAGAAGCAATCTGCGCCTCTGTTACACGTCCAGTCACGATACGCTCAATGACATCCGTCATTTCCACACCTGATAAATTTTCAAATTTTGCTAATTTTTCAATAATCTCTTTCATCCTAGTTTCCTCACTTTACAACCTTTTCGATAAAATTTCGAATAGAAGACAAGCCGTCAGGCGTTCCGATACTTTCTGGATGGTACTGGAAGCCATAAATTGGAAGGGTTTTGTGTTGAATCCCCATGATGGCTTGATCATCAGTCGAACGAGCTGTCACTTCAAAGTCTTCTGGCATTTCTTCAATCAAAATACTATGGTAACGCATGACCGCACGGCCATCCTCAATGCCTTGATACAAAACAGATGGCGCTTCAAAGCTGATATTGCTCTGTTTCCCATGCATGACTTTTGGTGCCAAGCCTAACTTCCCACCAAAGACTTCTGCGATGGCTTGGTGACCCAAACAAATCCCTAGAATCGGTTTCTTGCCTGCAAAGTCACGAATCATATCTTCCATCTTTCCAGCATCAACTGGCCAACCAGGACCAGGAGAAAAGACCAGACCATCTGCTTTTTCAGCTTCTTCATACAGCTTAGGATCATCATTTCTCAAGACCTGCACTTCTGCAAAATTCCCAATGTACTGCGCCAAGTTATAGGTAAAAGAATCATAGTTGTCAATCAATAAAATCATAGTCTTAGTTCTCCAATTCTAGTCATAGATTTAGCCTTGTTAATAGTTTCTTGGTATTCGTTTTGGGCGATAGAGTCATAGACAATCCCTGCCCCAGCCTGCACATAGGCTGTTTGATTTTTGAGAATCATAGTTCGGATGGCAATGGCGAAATCCATATCACCCGTCGCTGACAAGTAGCCGATTGCTCCTGCGTATACGCCTCGTTTTTCCGTTTCTAGTTCATAGATGCGTCTCATAGCCCGAATCTTTGGTGCTCCTGAAACTGTTCCAGCTGGAAGTGTTGATTTTAAAGCATCCATAGCAGTGAGTTCTGGAAGCAAACGTCCTTTTACGACGCTGGTCAAATGCATGACATAGCGGAAAAGCTCCACTTCCATATACTTGGTAACTTGGACACTGGCTGTTTCAGAGATGCGACCAATATCGTTACGCCCCAAGTCTACCAACATCCGATGTTCTGCTGTTTCCTTCTCATCAGAAAGCAGGTCTGTCGCCAAAGTCTTGTCGTCTTCATCCGTAGCCCCTCTTGGTCGCGTACCGGCAATCGGATTGGTTGTTACAACGCCATTTTTAACAGAAACCAAACTTTCAGGACTGGCACCGATGATTTGATAATCTTCAAAATCATAGAAGTAAAGGTAATTAGATGGATTGGTCACGCGAAGATTTCTGTAGAAGTCAAATGGATTGCCAGTAACCTCTGCTGAGAAGCGCTGACTGAGCACGCATTGGAACATATCTCCATTACGAATCAAGTCGCGAGCTGTTTCCACCATTTCCTCAAACTTCTGAGGAGCAATATGGGGTTTGAAGTCAAGTGGTGATAAATCCAAGTCTTCAAATTCATTTGAAGCAGGAATGCGTAATTCCTCAAGCACTTGATTCAAGGCTTTTTCCAAGTCTTCTTGACTACGCTCGCTGTAAAGAGCATCCTCGATGACATGGATTTTTTCCTTCTTGTGGTCAAAGACCATGTAACTCTCATAAACGAAGAAATGCATGTCTGGCGTCCCAATGGTATCCTCAGGGATTTGACCAATTTCTTCATAGAGCGAAATCATATCGTAACCAACAAAACCAATGGCTCCCCCACCAAAAGGTAGGTCTGAATGGTGCTGGCTCTTATGAGTCACTTCATAAAGGAAATCCAAAGGATCCCGATCAATCACTTGACCATTTTGATAAAGGACTCCATTTTCAAACTTAATCTCAAAAACTGGATTATAGGCTAGGATAGAAAAACGAGCTGTTTCCTTATCTCTCGGAATACTCTCTAAGATAACCTTGTGTTGCCCCTTTAGGCGCATATAAGCCAAGATTGGTGATAAGACATCTCCATGAATGATTCGTTCCATTGTATTTTCCCTTTCAGTTTCTTATTTTTAATTTTTTGTCTTTTTTCTATTTCCCTTAAATAGTGCGGACGGGAGGTAAAATTATCCAGTGGATGATTTTAGAAAACCATGAAATGAAATACCTAATTTTTGAGCTCCTCGCTCATTCATTTCTAGGCTCAGGCTAAAATAGTTCCCCGAACTATTTTACTCTCAAAAATTCCGTTCTAGAGAAGCATCTTTGCTTCTCTAGAATACCACTATGGTGGGAAATAGCGGTTTAATGCTCACTTCGTTCGCAAATATTTTATAGAAATCTATCTAGTGATGAAGCATAATTTAAAACTGATAGCCATATCTACGATAAATATATAAAAATCCCCACGCAAAATAACTTGCGTGAGGACGAAATTCGCGGTGCCACCTCAATTATAGGATTTCTCCTATCTCTCATTCCTGTCTCAGATATTTCCTGTAACAGGTTGTGCGATAAAGGGCACTCCCTTGAGAATTATGTTTTCTTCTCTCATTTCAGATGGACCCAACCTTACAGCTTTCTCTGCTTGTTTCCAGCAACCACAAGCTCTCTGTAAGAGAAAGGACTGTAATTTTTCCATCTTTTATTTTTTAGCTTCTAGGTAGTCTGCAATCGCAGCTACATCCTTGTCTCCACGACCAGAGACATTGATGATGATGATCTCATCCTTACTTAGTTTCGGTGCACGTTTAACCGCTTCTGCGATGGCATGCGAACTTTCAATCGCTGGGATAATTCCTTCTGTCTTGCTGAGAAGGAGCAGGGCTTGAACAGCTTCTTCATCTGTCGCAGCAACATATTCCACGCGACCTGAATCTTTGAAGTAGGCGTGTTCTGGGCCAACCCCTGGATAGTCCAATCCAGCTGAGATAGAGTAAACTGGAGCCAGCTCTCCGTCTTCCTTAAAGACTGCATAAGTCTTCATGCCATCAACAATTCCGATACTACCTTTTGTCATAGTAGCTGCGTGCTTGTCTGTATCAAGTCCATGACCAGCAGCTTCGACCCCAACCAATTTGACTTCTTCATCAGCCACATACTGCGAAAAAGCACCGATAGCATTGGAACCACCACCTACACAGGCAATAACGTAGTCTGGTAAACGACCTTCTTTTTCTAAGATTTGACGGCGAGATTCTTCACTGATAACCTTTTGGAACTCATGAACAATGGTTGGATATGGGTGAGGACCTACAGCAGATCCCAGAACATAGAAGGCTTCAAGGTCATTCATCCATGCTCCAAAGGCTGCATCAACAGCATCTTTGAGGGTACGAGTCCCTGTTTCAACTGCGTGAACAGTTGCTCCCATCATCTCCATACGGAAAACATTGAGACGTTGACGTTCCACATCTTCTGCCCCCATGTAGACATCACAGGCCATACCAAACTTGGCTGCAGCCGCTGCTGTCGCAACACCGTGCTGACCAGCTCCTGTTTCCGCAATCACTCGTTTTTTGCCCATGCGTTTAGCCAAAAGAATTTGTCCTAAAACGTTGTTGAGCTTGTGAGAACCAAGGTGGTTAAGGTCTTCACGTTTGAGATAAATCTTAGCTCCACCTAGGTGTTCCGTCAAACTTTCTGCAAAATAGAGCGGTGTTTCGCGACCTGAATAATCCTTCAAGTAATGGCGAAATTCTGCCAAAAATTCTGGATCATCCTTGTATTTGTCAAATGTCACTTCCAACTCATCCAACAAAGCCTGAATCGGCTCCGGTACAAAACTACCACCAAATTGTCCAAAATAACCTTTAGTTGTCATAAAATTTTCCTCTTTCAGTATTGATTTCAAGATATGAAAAAAGCCCACACACAGAAAACCATCTGTGTGAGGGCGTTGGTAACGCGGTGCCACCTCAATTATAAAGGGACTATCCCTTTACATCTCTACCTTGTCTAACAACAAGTTGCACTGTAAGGTGTGCGCACCGAATTTTCATTGTTTCAAATTTATTTTTAAAATCAGCCCACTTTCACTACTTCCAACCACCTGTTCACAATGACCACAGGCTCCCTGAAGATCAAAAATAGTTACTTTTCTGATTTGTTGAACTTATTTTAATACTTTGTTTTTTCTTTGTCAAGACTTTTTTACAATTTTTTTGATGAAGCTAGTACTTTTTCAGAAACTGTTTTGAAAGTCTCAATGATATAGTCCACTTCTTCATCGCTTAATTTAGTGTGAAGAGGGAGCGTAATTTCATTTTCAAAGAAGGCATAAGCCTTAGGATAGTTCGCCATATCAAAACCAAGATTCTTATAGGCTGTCAAAAGCGGAAGCGGTTTGTAGTGGACATTGCTTGCAATTCCTGCTTTAGCTAATTCTTGGATAATAAGATTGCGTTCTTCTAAACTCGCTCCTTCTACATGGGTGATGTAGAGGTGGCGTGAAGATTCGACAGTTTCAGTCTTGTGTGCCAATGGATGGATACGAGAACCTGCAAAACCACGATCATAGCGGTTCACGATCTCCTTACGACGTTCTAGCAAACTTGGGTAGCGGTCCAATTGTACCAAACCAAGGGAAGCCATAATATCGGTCATATTACACTTGTAGGCTGGTGTGACGATATCGTATTCCCATGAACCCAGTTGCATCTTGGCAAGAGCATCCTTAGTTTGCCCGTGAAGGGAAAGAATTTGGAATTCCTTGTACATCTCTTCGTCGTCAATCGCTGGATTGGCTTTCCAAGTGGCACTTCCACCTTCTGCAGTTGTAAAGTTCTTAACGGCGTGGAATGAGAAGGAAGTAAAGTCAGCGATAGAACCAGCTGGTTGCCCTTTATAAGTAGATCCCAAAGCATGGGCACTATCAGAAACAATCACGATACGGTTAAAGGCTTTTTGCCACTTGCTTGAAGCGGTAAAGAGATCACGTTTCTTCTCCACAACTTGGAACAAACGGTCGTAGTCGCAAACAATCCCTGCAAGCTCTACTGGGATGATCACCTTGGTCTTTTCAGTGATAGCTTGCTCAAGCAGGTCATAGTCCATCTCAAACGTATCTGCTTGGATATCCACCATGACAGGAGTTGCTCCCACGTGAGTGATGACACTACATGAAGCTGTATAGGTCATGGCTGGAACGATGACTTCATCACCAGGTCCCACTTCCAAGACGCGCAAAATCAACTCAAGAGCGGCAGTCGCAGAGTTGAGGCAGACGGTCTTAGGTGTCTGTGTATATTGAGACAAGCGACGCTCTAGTTCTTTTGTCTTAGGACCTGTTGTGATCCAACCAGAACGCAGGGTATCCGCTACTTCAGCAATTTCTGCTTCCGTAATATCGGGTGGTGAAAATGGAATATTGTAATTTGGCATTGATTTGCTCCTTTTATCTGTACTCATTTTCTTATGACTACTTTATTTTAGCACTTCAAACACGGTTTGAAACATGATTTTGATGTCTCCAAGGAAACTAAACTCTCGGAGATAGGCGAGGTTATAGCGCATCTTTTCAGGAAGGACGTGTTCGACATAGGCCTGGTCAACTGACAAACCTTTCTCCGTCATTTGACTGATGATGGTGTCCTCATCCTTGTAGTTGATGCTGGCTGGAGAGGTAATCCCTGCTGGTAAAAGCAAAGTCGCCATCATTTCAGGGCTATACTGCTCTGTGTAGCGTGGCACTTCAGGTCGTGTACCGACAAAGGACATCTCACCTTTAAGGACATTGACCAACTGAGGCAGTTCGTCCAAACGGACACGGCGGATGAAATTGCCAACCTTAGTGATGCGGCTATCGTTAGCAGAAGTCACCAGACTTCCTTTTTTATCCGCATCCGTCACCATGGTACGGAACTTCCAAATCTTGAAAGGTCGATTGTACTGGGTCACGCGCTCTTGCTTGTAAATCACTGGCCCCTTGCTATCCAACTTGATCCAAATGCTCAAAATGAGAAAGATGGGAGAGGTCAGAACCAGTACAACCAAGGCCAAAACCCAGTCCAAACAACGCTTGAAAATCAGCGAACCCTTCCTTTTAGAGACAAGCTGGTAGTAAGACTCAACCTCGCTTGATTTCATTTCCACGGGCAAGTCTTCCCATTTCAGCATGCTGTTTCTCCTTTGTTTTTATTATACTATTTGTCAACATTTTTCATTATACCACAAAATGGAAAAGGCGGTGAAAGAAATCTGTAATTTGAATGATTTCCTTCTTATGCTCAATGAAAATCAAAGAGTATTAAGACATAGCACCTGCCTGCAAACTATACATCTTGTGATAGGTTCCTCCCAGAGCCAAGAGTTCCTCATGGGTTCCGCTCTCGATGATGCGCCCCTTGTCCAAAACATAAATACAGTTGGCGTCTTGGATGGTCGAAAGACGGTGGGCGATGGCAATGGTTGTTCGTCCCTGTCTCATCTTAGCCAGAGAAGCTTGAACCAGACTTTCTGTTTCAGAGTCAATATTGGCTGTCGCTTCATCCAAAATCAGAATTTTAGGCTGACTGGCGACTGTTCTAGCAAAGGCAAGAAGCTGGCGCTGTCCAGTTGAAAAACTCGAACCACGCTCAGACACAGGGGAGTCGTAACCCTGCGGAAGTTCTTGAATAAAGGAATCTGCATCCACGAAGGCTGCCGCAGCCTGGACCTGCTCATCACTGATTTCTTGGTACATGGCGATATTGGACTTAATGGTCCCATGATAGAGGAAGGGATCCTGCAATACCAGACCGATGTTTTTTCTCAGTTCTTCTTGACTGTAGTCCCTGATATCCACATCATCCAAGAGAACTCGCCCTGACTGAAATTCATAAAAGCGCATGAGGACATTGATAATAGACGATTTCCCAGAACCTGTATGCCCTACAAAAGCTATGGTTTCACCCTTATTAACAGAGAAAGAAATGTCATCCAGAATCGGATGTTTGCCATCATATGAGAAGCACACATGTTCAAATCGAATATTGCCTTCTTTGACTTTAGCCTGCCCACTTTCTTGAAGAGGTTCATAGGTCCTCTCGTCAATCAAGGCAAATACACGACCTGCAGACACCATGGAAGTTTGAAGGGTTGAAAAGTTTTGAGTCACCTCAATCAGGGGATCAAAGAGACGATTGATGTACTGGATAAAGGCATACATGGTTCCTGCCGTTATTCCCAGATAAAGTCCACGATAGCCAAAATAGGCCATTAAAACTGCATAGCCTAGGAGTTTCAACAAACTCATGGCAGGACGCAAAAAGAGGGCATCTAAGGCTACAGAACGGTTGGCATAGACCAAGTGTTCTTGGTTGATTTCATCAAACTCTGACTGTAGGCGCTTCTCTTGATTAAAGGCCTGGATTATTCTGATTCCCTCGATGTTTTCAGCCAGCTTGCTATTGATATCTGACAAGAGACTTCTGGTTTTCTCAATGATTTTCACTGATTTTTTCCGATAGAGATTGACCAAAAGGAAAATCAAGGGGAGAAAGAGCAAGACTAATGCAGTCAAACGAAAATCCAACACCAACATGGTATAAAGAGTTGTCAGAAAGATGAAAACTGCTGAGATAAAGCTGGACAAAATTCCCGAAAACATATCACTGATGGTCTCGGTGTCATTTGTCAAACGAGAGACGATAGAGCCTGCTGGCGTCTTGTCAAAATAAGACATGCCCAGCTTTTCCATATTGGCAAAGGCATCGCGACGAATATCCCTAACAATACTGTAAGACACACGCGCAAAGAGAAGATTGCCGACATACTGGACCAGAGTTTGTAGGATATAAAGGCCATAGTAGGCCAGCAAAACGGTCACAGCGAGTTGATTGAGATTGCTGAGATACTGGTCGATAAAGTGGGAAGCCACAAGGGGAATGACACTTTTAATAACCGTCGTCGCTAGGAGAAAACTGAGTGCCAAAAAGGTAAGGAGTCCATAAGGCTTGAGATAAGACATCAAGCGCTTCAATACAGCCCATTGTTCTTTCTTATTCTGCATCTTCTTCTCCTTTCATTTCCAGCTGCTGAGACTGGTAGGTTTGGGCATACCAGCCATCCAAAGCTAGCAAGTCTTCGTGCCTGCCTCGTTCGATAATTTGACCATTTTGCAGGACTAAAATCAGATCTGCATGGACAACTGCACTGAGGCGATGAGCCGTGATAATGGTTGTTTTGTTCTTTCGCGTCTCCTTGAGTTTGTCGATAATCGCATACTCCGTCTTGGCATCCACAGCCGACAAAGAATCATCCAAAATCAAGATATCAGGATCTAAAATCATAGCCCGACTCATGGCCAGACGCTGCTTTTGACCTCCAGAAAGACTGACTCCCTTTTCACCAATCAACGTATCAAATCCCTGAGGCATGTCTACAATGTCTTGGTAAACTTGAGCTAGCTTAGTCGCTTCCTCGACCGCTGAAAGGGGCAAGTTAGGATTGCCAAAGCGTATATTGTCTAAGATTGAAGTCGCAAAGAGGAACTGGTCCTGAGGAACATAGCCCATAAGACTACGAAGATCTGTCAGACGATAGTCACGAATATTATGACCGTTTAGGTAAATAGCTCCCTTATCCACATCGTATTCACGCAAGAGGAGTTTGATTAGAGATGTTTTCCCAGAGCCTGTTTGCCCAACCAGACCCAGTGTTTGCCCTTTTTCCAAACTAAAGTGAACATCCGTCAGTGTTTCCTCATTTTCAAAGGCAAAGCTATCAATGGCATACTGCAAGCGCCCATTTTCAATACTGTCTAGAGGAAACTCAGGGTCTTGTACAGGTGATTCCTGAGACAAAAGTTCCTCAATCCGCTGATAGGAAACCTTCCCTCGCTGAGTGATATTAAAGAGGAAACCAATAGCCATAAGAGGCCAAACCAGCATATCCAAGTAGCTGATAAAGGTAACTAGATTCCCAACCGTGATTTGCCCTTTCTGAACCATCAAGGAGCCGACCAAGAGGGTTAAAACATAGGAGGAACCAACAAATAAGAGAACCATGGGGTCAAAGAGACTATCGTATTTCATGGTTTGCAGGTTCTTTTGGAAGGTCAATTCATTGACTGCCTGAAAGGACTTGAGCTCGTCCGCCTGGTACCCGAAAGACTTGGTCACTTTAATACCTGATACGGACTCCTGCACCTTGTTATTGAGTTCAGAAAAGGCAGCTTGTGATTCACCAAAGGCCTTATGAGTCTTTCTACCTAAACGACTGGTCGCATAAGCCATGAAAGGTAAGGGTAAAATGGCAACTAGGGTCATTTGCCACGAAATGCTAAAGAGCATGGTCATCAAGGTCACTAAAGCCGTGATAGAGGCATCCACGGCAGACATAACACCACCCCCTGCCAGACGCGTTAGGGCATTGATATCATTGGTTGCGTGTGCCATCAGGTCCCCCGTCCGGTAGGTTTGATAAAAAGCTGGAGACATTTTTGTGAAATGTTCAAATAAGCGAGAGCGCATAATCTGTCCCAAACGGTAGGAAGTCCCAAGGATATACATACGCCAAACATAGCGCAGATAGTACATCCCAAAGGCTGCAAGAAGCAAGTAAAATAGGGCAAGAAGGAGGTCCTGCTGGGTTAATTGCCCCGATGTGATGGCATCAATGACCCTCCCCATAACCATTGGGGGAATGAGGTTGAGGACGGAAACCAAGACCAGAGCCACAATCCCGACTAAATAACGGCGTTTTTCTAACTTGAAAAACCACCAAAGTTTTTGAATAATGGACATAACATCCCTTTCTGATTGCAAATAGAAACCTGAGGCCAAGACCCCAGGTTTTTCTTATTCATAGGTTACGACTGTGACCGCACCCTTGTCATACTCAGCGATAAAGATATTGGCTACATTGTCATGTCCTTGTTTGCTGAGATTATCAAGCAGCCACTCTTCGCTACGGCCAATCGTTTCCAAGACATCGACTTGGATCACACCGTCAGTCACAACTGGATACTTAGGATTTTCATCTCCTATTTGGACCACGATGAGTTGGCCATTTTGCTCCTGCACAGCGCGTTTGACCTGTTTCATCTGGAAAATCCCTTGGCTACGAAGTTTGAGAGCAACTTCTGCTGCAGACAAACCAACTGAACGACAGGCTTCTGGGTCAATCTGCCCATTTTTGATAAGGAGAGTTGGTTTTCCATCAATCAAGCGTTTGACAAAACGAACATTGTTATTGAGCCACTTGAGGGTCAAGACCAAAATCGTCCACATCATCAAAATCACTGCGTACTGCAGAATGCTGATTGAACTATTGTAAATCACCCCACCGATGATACCACCAAGAACATAGTTCTGAATTTGGTCTGTAGCAGAGTTAGGTGCTAGATTCCCCTTTCCTGTCACATTAATAACAAAAACAAGAGAGAAAAGACCCAAGGCCAGTTTGATTAAAATTTCCATATAATTGAGTGTCATTTGTTTACCTCCACCAATTCAATAGCGTCTGTTTGATGCAATTCTAATTTCTCTAAAAGATACTTGTCTGGTTGGCTCCCGTTCATGGCACGATAGAAATTTGAACCTACCTTGATAAGTGCTCCATCAGTGGCTGCAGAAGTATTGACATAAACTTCTGATTTATCCACTCCCAAGTCTTTGGAAACAACCTCTATGAAATGAAGGGAAGTTTGAAATTGGTTGTTAGAGGCTTGATTGGTCTGGTATTTTGAGATTGTCACCAAAAGCATGGCCACCAAGGTCAAGGCCAAAATCATGACCAATTCCCGAAACTTAGTCCCCTTTTTATCTCGATAGGCTTTAAAAGCAAAAAATCCTGTGATAGCTAGGAGCACAATCCCAAAGCCAATCATCATTCCATTTTGCTGACTGATTTGGCTAAGTACATAGTCATATGAGTAAAATTTCATTTATTTTCACTCCCTTTCATAAAATCATTCTTAATTATAAACGAAAGAGAGTGATTTTTCAAGCCATACGTTGGGGAAATGGACCTTTTTTTGGTATAATAAAATCTATAATCTGAATGAAAAAGGTAACTTTATGAAACTCATCTCATGGAATATTGATTCCCTCAATGCTGCCCTAACTAGTGACTCAGCTCGTGCCAAATTGTCCCAAGAAGTACTACAAACCTTGATCGCTGAAAATGCTGATATCATCGCTATCCAAGAAACCAAGCTTTCTGTCAAGGGGCCTACAAAGAAACACTTGGAAATTTTAGCTGAACTCTTCCCAGACTACGAAAACACGTGGCGCTCTTCCCAAGAACCTGCCCGTAAAGGCTATGCTGGAACCATGTTCCTTTATAAGAAAGAACTTACACCTACTGTCACTTTCCCAGAAATCGGTGCCCCTTCTACCATGGACTTGGAAGGCCGCATCATCACCTTGGAATTTGATGAATTTTTCGTAACGCAAGTTTACACTCCAAATGCTGGTGATGGTCTCAAACGCTTGGAAGAACGTCAAGTCTGGGATGTCAAATATGCGGAGTATTTAGCTCAACTAGACAAAGAAAAACCAGTCCTTGCGACCGGCGACTACAACGTAGCCCACAATGAAATCGACCTTGCAAATCCTGCTAGCAACCGCCGTTCACCAGGATTTACCGACGAGGAACGTGCTGGATTTACCAACCTCTTGGCAACTGGATTTACGGACACCTTCCGCCACATTCACGGCGATGTTCCAGAACGCTACACTTGGTGGGCACAGCGCAGCAAGACTTCTAAAATCAACAATACAGGCTGGAGAATCGACTACTGGCTCACAAGTAACCGCATCGCTGACAAGGTGACCAAGTCTGATATGATTGACTCTGGTGCGCGCCAAGACCACACACCCATTGTCATGGAGATTGAGCTCTAAGGAGAAAGCTAATGGACTATCAAGCTGTCATTCCTGAATTTGTAGTATCTGACCTCGAAAAGTCACGCCACTTCTACTGCGACTTGCTGGGATTTTCTGTCGAATACGAGCGTCCAGAGGAAAAATTTCTCTTCCTCTCGCTTGAAGACTGCCAACTTATGCTAGAAGAAGGCAGCACAGAAGAATTAGCCCAACTAACCTATCCTTTCGGGCGCGGTGTCAATATTTCCTTTGGCATTGCAGATGTTCCTCAGCTCCACCAAAAACTGCTGGAAGCTGACTATCCTATCCATCGTCCTTTGACTAAAAGAGAATTTCGAGTAGGAGATAGCTTTATATATCCCCATGAATTTGCGATTTTGGATCCAGATGGCTATTTTTTAAGATTTAGCGAGTAGAAAAATAGAAACCTACAATACTGTATCGTGTTGTAGGTTTTTGTTCGTTCGTTTTTTTTATCTAAACACTAACAAAATCTTTGATTTCTAAAGTTATTTAGTGTAAAATAAAAACATTGGCACAAGCCTATTTAAAATTAAATATCATTTTACTTGTTTATGTCGTGAATTGGCACGACGTTTCTACAAGGTGCCGGAACACCTAACAATAAGTAAGTCAGAAGTGAGGTATGGTCGTTTTTGCCATGCCTATTTTGGGGACTTACTTAGAGATTAAGTAGGTCTTTTTTGAATATTTTTAATATTTCCCTTAATTAGTGCGGACGGGAGCAACTTCCTTCGGAATTTCATCCCTAATTTTTGAGCCAAAAGTCTCAAAAATCCCGTCATAGACAATAACAAGATTATTGTCTATGATACCACTACAACGGGAAATATTTGATAAGACTCGCTTCGCTCGTAATAGTTTTATCAAATATATAGTACTAGCAAAAGGGATCACTATAGAAACATTTAAACAACAAGTAAATTAGCTTTTAGACTTTAGGAGGTCTTATGAAATTATTAGAAGAGCGCGTCCTCAAGGATGGGCATATCTTGGGTGATAACATCCTCAAGGTGGATTCCTTTTTAACCCACCAAGTTGACTTTAGCTTGATGCGAGAAATCGGTAAGGTTTTTGCGGAAAAATTTGCTTCTGCTGGTATTACCAAGGTCGTAACCATTGAAGCGTCAGGTATTGCCCCAGCCGTTTTTACAGCTGAAGCCTTAAACGTTCCCATGATTTTTGCTAAAAAAGCTAAGAACATCACTATGAACGAAGGTATCTTAACTGCCGAAGTTTACTCCTTTACCAAGCAGGTGACCAGCACCGTTTCTATCGCTGGAAAATTCCTCTCACCAGAGGACAAGGTCTTGATTATCGACGATTTCCTTGCTAATGGCCAAGCTGCCAAAGGCTTGATTCAAATCATCGAACAAGCTGGTGCCACAGTCGAAGCCATCGGTATCGTGATTGAAAAATCCTTCCAAGATGGCCGTGATTTGCTTGAAAAAGCAGGCTATCCTGTCCTATCACTCGCTCGCTTGGAGCGTTTTGAAAATGGTCAGCTCGTATTTAAGGAGGCAGATCTCTAATGCAAACTCAAGAAAAACATTCGCAAGCAGCAGTTCTTGGCTTGCAGCACTTACTAGCCATGTACTCAGGATCCATCCTGGTTCCCATCATGATTGCGACAGCCCTTGGCTATTCAGCTGAGCAGTTGACCTACCTGATTTCCACAGATATCTTCATGTGTGGGGTGGCAACCTTCCTCCAACTCCAACTCAACAAATACTTTGGGATTGGACTCCCAGTCGTTCTTGGAGTCGCCTTTCAGTCGGTCGCTCCCTTGATTATGATTGGGCAAAGCCATGGTAGTAGTGCTATGTTTGGTGCCCTTATCGCATCAGGGATTTACGTGGTTCTTGTTTCAGGCATTTTCTCAAAAGTAGCCAATCTTTTCCCATCTATCGTAACAGGATCTGTTATTACCACTATTGGTTTAACCTTGATTCCTGTCGCTATTGGAAATATGGGAAATAACGTTCCAGAGCCAACTGGTCAAAGTCTCTTACTTGCAGCTATTACCGTTGTGATTATCCTCTTGATTAACATCTTTACCAAAGGATTTATCAAGTCTATCTCCATTTTGATTGGACTGGTTGTCGGAACTGCCATTGCTGCTAGCATGGGCTTGGTTGATTTCTCTCCTGTTGCTGCAGCACCTCTTGTCCATGTCCCAACTCCTCTCTACTTTGGGATGCCAACCTTTGAAATCTCATCTATTGTCATGATGTGTATCATCGCAACGGTGTCAATGGTTGAGTCCACTGGTGTTTACCTAGCCTTGTCTGATATCACAAAGGATCCAATCGACAGCACGCGCCTGCGTAACGGTTACCGCGCAGAAGGTTTGGCCGTACTTCTCGGAGGAATCTTTAACACCTTCCCTTACACAGGATTTTCACAAAACGTTGGTTTGGTTAAATTGTCAGGTATCAAGACTCGCCTGCCAATCTACTACGCAGCTGGTTTCCTGGTTCTCCTTGGACTCCTTCCTAAGTTCGGCGCCCTTGCCCAAATCATTCCGAGCCCTGTCCTCGGTGGTGCTATGCTGGTGATGTTTGGTTTTGTATCTATTCAAGGAATGCAAATCCTTGCCCGTGTTGATTTTGCTAACAATGAACATAACTTCCTTATCGCAGCTGTATCCATCGCTGCAGGTGTCGGACTCAACAACAGCAATCTCTTCGTCAGCATGCCGACAGCCTTCCAAATGTTCTTCTCAAACGGAATCGTCGTAGCCAGCCTACTCGCCATTGTACTCAACGCTGTATTAAATCATAAAAAGAAATAAGAAAAAGAGGTGCGAGCCTCTTTTTTGTGTAGCTAATGAGCAATCATTATAAAAATAAATCAGCTAAAAATCCTTCTCTTAACATCTCTAAATTAAATACATTCGTAATGTGACTAAATGCTTCTGCTAGAGGTAAGTGTGCTGTTCTCCATCCTTGACCATCAGTAACCCAAACAAATTCAACATCGTCATCTGATGTAATAACAAATTGACTGAGTTCAGTAAACTCTCCAGCCACCGCTTTTAATTTACTTCCTCCTCCACCATAGTAATTCGTTTCAATCAGCCAAACCTTATGTTTTTCTCGGGAATAAACTGCAACATCAAATCTTCTTTCAGACTTATCGACAGGTACCTTAATCCCCCACTTATCTTTAATATATTGGGATGTAGCTTGAGCTTTCCAATCCAATTTTTGTTCCTGAGAAATTTTTGCTACGTGTCTCTCTAAAATTCCCTCCATGGTTGTCCCACTTCGGTTTTTTCGTGCATTGCTATCTAATCCAGTCTCCACTCCATAAACATAATCAACTAATGAACGATTAGCATGTTGTTGTAAAAACTTTAATAAACCAGATTTCTCAATAAATTTGATGTAATCATCTATTCTGCTAGTGTCTATCGTTTTGAAATCTAATTGCTCAAAAGACATATTATCGTCATTATCTATTGTCAGAATATCTAAAACATTATCACGACTTGCAATCAGACTAGGAATTGCTTTTAACAAATTAGGTTGTTTAGTGAACAAGTCAAGAGCTTCTATATAAATATCATCTTTACCAATTAAGTAGTTTAAAGTGTTCAACTCTAGTTCATACTTCTTTGTCTCACGATCAACTTTCTCCCAATTTACATAGTATTCAGGAGTTCTGTTGGTAATTGATAATGATTCTAAGAAAATCATTAACCTTTCTTGTGGGGTTTTTATTAAATAATTTTTTAAATTCATAATTAATTGTCCTCTTGTTTAGGTAATGGTAAGCCAATCGCATTTAACGGAATATAATTAAAATAATATTTACAGCCTACACTAATGATATAATCTAAGACATCTTTATACCGAGGATTCTTAAACCAATCTGTATCTAATAGATAAGAATAACAAACCTCCTTATTTAAAGGTGAAAATAGTTTCTTATACTGTTTTAATTTAAAATCACATGTTTGCAACTTTTCATCTACACTACCGCCTCCACTCTGTGTTTTTTTCTCAATTATATACACAGTATTCTTACTAATAACAAAGATTGCTTCGTCAGGTAATAATTTGGCGGATATGATTTTAGTATAATCAAAATCATCAATTTCATCAAAATAACGATATAAACCATCTTTTTGGAAAATCTGTCCAACTTCTTTTTCTAAAAATTTGATTTTCCATCTCATAGGTTTTGCACGTAACTTCGTTCCTTTGATAATTTTTGTCTCTTGCCCCTTTCCCTGTCTCTTTGTATCATAGTCAATATTTTCAATACTATAACCTGCTTGCTTGGATAAAAATGTTGGAAAATCTGTCTGTAATTCAAACGCTAATCCTGTTGCAGTGTTCGCTCCTCCAATGCCACCCTTTTTCATTCTCTATACCTCCAATCTCTTCTTTGCAATTTTTAAATATTCTTTTTCAGCATCGATACCTATAAATCTTCTACCTAATCGCTTCGCAACAACACCCGTAGTGCCACTACCAACAAATGGATCTAGAATATAGTCACCCTCTTTAGTAGAGGCTAAAATTATACGTTCCAATAAATATTCTGGTTTTTGTGTTGGATGCTTGCCAGCCCATTTCTCAGCTTTTTTCGTCAAAGCACCTGTCCAAACATCTTTCATTTGCTTACCATTATTTAGCTCTTTCATCAAATCGTAATTGTAATAGTGACGAGCTTTTTTATCATTTTTTCTTGCCCATAAAATAGTTTCAGTAGAATGAGTGAAATAACGACAGGATAAATTAGGTGCAGGGTTTGTTTTCTGCCAAGTAATGTTATTTAGAATTTTAAAACCTTCTTGCTCTAATGCCATTCCAACTGAGTAAATATTATGTAAACTCCCCGAAATCCAAATAGTCCCATTAGGCTTCAAAACTTCTTTTGCTAAACGAATCCATTTACGATTGAATTCGTGCTTTTCCTCAAAGGAAGAAATCTTATCCCAGTCACCTTTATCTACAGATACAACCTGTCCCCCAGAATTTGATATGCCACCGTTACTCAAAAAATATGGAGGATCAGCAAAGATCATGTCCATGCTTTCTGGTTTCATTTTCGATAATAACTTAAACGTATCTGCATGAACAAGAATCATTTTATCTTTATTATAGTATGGTTTTGTCATTAAAACACCTCCATACTTATATTCGTTATTTTTCATAATTTGTGACTATAATTTCAGAAATTTTTCCTCGACTCGAAGATTTTGCTCCATTAGTTCGGGTAGCTTCAACATAATGGATATTAAAATCTCGATACAACTCCTCTACCAAAAAACTAGAGGAGTTTGATAACATAACATAAGCTCCTGTATCACTCAATTTCTTAAAGGTATCTCTTAATCTTACTTGATCATCATAAGAAAATCCCTCATGAGTGTAGGAAGTAAAGGCACTTGTCTCTGACAACGGAATATACGGGGGATCAAAATATACAAAATCCCCTGGTTGAACATCCAAAACAGCCTTTTCAAAATCTCCTTTTTTAATTTCTATTTGATTATTATTCAGATAAGTTGAAATAGCAGATACCAAATTCTCATCAACAATTTTAGGATTTTTATAACGACCATAAGGTACATTAAACTGATTCTTAGAATTCACACGATATAAACCATTAAAGTCCACTCTCAACATATAGAGAATACGTGCAGCTCTTTGTACTTCGGACATCATATCTATTCTTTCGTCACGATCTGCAGAACGTAAATCTAAATAATATTCTTTTGAATTATATTCCTGATGAACTTTCAAAATTTCAATCAATTCTTGAGGATTATCCTTAATTTGTTGATAGCAATTTATTAGTTCAGCATTAAAATCATTGATAACTGCATCTTTAGGAGCTAAATCAAAAAATAAAGCTCCGCCTCCAACAAAAGGTTCAAAATACCTGTTATAGGTTTTAGGCATTAATTCTCTAATAACAGGCAATAATTGTCTTTTACCTCCTGTCCATTTCGTGAACGGTTGTAAAGCAACTTCCTTCATTTCTTTTATCTTCATGCTTCTAATTATACCATAGAAATTAAAACACAACTCTTGTATTTTCTACCACATTACTAAATTTTCTATTTTAGAATTAAATCATATCAATACCAAAAAACGAGTAAGGCAAATTTTATAAATTCCAAAATTCACCTCACTCTATTAAATTACTCTCTATATCCTCACCTGTCTGTCTTCTGACCGTTGGCCTGTAACAAACATGGTAAAGGTTGCTTTACAGACATTTCTGCCTTCTTGATTGGTGATATCGACATCCACGACGCAAGTTGTGCGTCCTTGGTGGACACATTCTCCTTTAATGGTCAGCACATCGTCGAGTTTTCCTGCTTTGAGGTAGTTGATAGAAGACTGGAGCGTCACTCCATCAAGCCCCAGAGATATGACCACCAAACCACTGATCTGGTCGCAAAGGGTAAAGAGATAGCCACCATGGGCATTGCCATAGTAGTTGAGAGACGAGTCCACTACTTTGGTCGTCACCACAACGTGACCATCTCTCATTTGTTCAATTTCGTAATTTTCAAAGGCAGATATAGCGTCAAAATGAAAGTCTTTCATCGTTTCCTCCTGATATTTCAAACGACACTATGATACTACTTTTTATAGGACTGTGCAAGGAGAAAGCTCCTAGTCTGGCAAAATTCCGACCTGCTCCACAAAGCGCATAAAGGCTGCCTGTCCTTGTTCTGTCTGCTTGTAGACTCCTGCGTCCTCAAGCACACGCGCAAAGATAGCACCAACAGAGTCCTTGACGATTTCAAGGGCTTTTTCTTTATCTGTTAGGGCTGGATATTGGGCTCTAAGTTGGTCTGCCCATTCCTGATGATAATCGGAAACTGTAACAGCTTCTCCCACGAGATAGCTAGCGACTTGCTCCACTTCTTCTTTCAGACGTGGTGGCAAGATTGCCAAGCCCATGACCTCAATCAAGCCGATATTTTCTTTCTTGATATGCTGGACATCCTTGTGAGGATGATAGATGCCATCAGGATGTTCTGCAGAAATCTGATTGTCCCTCAAGACCAAGTCCAACTCAAATTGTCCATTACGTTTACGAGCAATTGGTGTGATGGTGTGATGCAGTGTCTCGTCTGTCTCTGCCAAAATCTGCACTGCAGAATCTGAATACTGACGCCATTCCTGCAAAATCTTATCAGATAAGTTAATCAAATCTTCTTTGGAATCCGAAGTCAAACGCAATACTGACATTGGCCATTTGACAATGCCAGCCTTGACCTGCTCAAAACCAGCAAATAGGAATGTCTTTTGCAGAGGAGCCAATTCCATAGGAAATACGTGACGGCCTCCCTGATAGTGATCATGAGTCAGAATAGAGCCTCCCACGATTGGCAGGTCGGCATTAGAGCCTGCAAAATATCCTGGAAACTGCTCTACGATAGCAAGCAGACGTTCAAAGCTCTGACGACTAATGGCCATGGGACGATGCTGGCCATCTAAGAAAATACAATGCTCATTAAAGTAAGCATAGGGCGAATACTGGAAGCCCCACTCCTGACCAGCCATTTCAAAACGGATAATACGGTGGTTGCTGCGAGCTGGGTGGTTAACTCGACCATGGTAGCCCTCATTCTCTAGACAAAGCTGACACTGGGGATAATTGCTAGCTTGCACCAACTTGGCTGCCGCAATCTCTTTGGGATCCTTTTCAGGCTTAGAGAGGTTGATGGTAATTTCAAGTTCACCGTAATCAGACAGAACACGATAAGCGATATTTTTAGCAATGGCCTTGAGTTTAATGTAGTCATTCTTCTGACTGAGTTGGTAGAAATCCGCTATCGCTTGCTCAGGAGACTGGGCGTAGGTTTCCCAGAAGTCACGATTGACCTGACTCGGACAAGGGGTCACCAAATCCATCAGTTCAGCACCAAGGATTTCACGCGCAGTCTGACTATCCTCAATCGTCTCTAATCGAACGGCTTCCTCAACCAGCTGGTCCTTGAGTTCAATCAATTGATCTAGATCCGTCTCAACTTCCAAAACACCATCTCCCACTCGTGCCAAGACACGATTGGTCAGGTAGATTCGATCCATTTCCTCAAATGAACTTTCAGAAATGACATGTGTTACAAATTTATCTACTAAGGTCACTATAGAGCCTCCTTTTGACTAGTCAAGGACGCGAGTGCCACCTGCAACTTCAGCGATATAAAAGCTTGGAGCGTAGCCAACTACTTCCTCGTAGTGTTTTCCAACAGCTTCCTTAAAGGCATCAACAGCATCTTTTTGCACCAAAGCAATGGCACATCCGCCAAAACCTGCCCCTGTCATACGAGCACCGAGAACGCCTTCTTGTGCCCAAGCTGTGTGAACAAGGGTATCCAATTCCAAACCAGTTACTTCATAGTCATGCTCTAGGGAAACGTGTGACGCATTCATCAAACGACCAAATGTTTCCAAATCTCCTGCTTGAAGGGCTGCTTGAGCTTTAAGAGTACGTTGATTTTCAAGCACAGCATGGCGAGCACGTTTCAAACGATTTTCGTCTTTAATCAGATAGCTGTATTGGTCAAAAGCCCACTCGTCCAATTCACCCAAGGTTTGAACGTCCAAAGCCACTTGTAGTTCTTCTACTGATTTTTCACACTCAGCACGGCGTTCATTATATTTAGAATCCGCCAATTCACGACGTTTGTTAGTGTTCATGATAACAACGACATTGTCCTTCAAATCAAGTGGCACCAAGTCGTACTCTAAAGTGTTAGTATCTAAGTAAATAGCACGTTGGTCAGCTCCCATACCGATAGCAAACTGGTCCATAATACCAGAATTCACTCCGATAAAGTTGTTTTCTGTTTGTTTTCCAATTTTAACCAAATCCAAACGGTCTAGTTTTAAATCAAAGAGATGCTCTGCCACTACCCCTGTCAAGAGTTCCAAGGATGCTGAAGAAGACAAACCAGCACCATTTGGGATATTCCCATAAACATAAAAATCAAAACCTTTGTCAATCACATGTCCAGCTTCTTGCAAGAAATGAAGAACTCCTTTTGGATAGTTGGTCCAGCTATGCTCCTTTTCGAACTTGAGGTCTGCAAGAGGAACTTCGATGATCCCCTTGTCCTCAAAGTTAGCTGAGTAGAAGCGCAAAACTTGATCGTCACGCTTGCGAGCTGCACCGTAAGTTCCCAAGGAAATAGCAGCTGGAAAAACGTGCCCACCGTTGTAGTCTGTGTGTTCACCAATCAGATTGATACGACCTGGTGAGAAGAAAATTTGGTCTGCTTCTTGACCAAAAACAGCAAGAAAGTCTTTGCGAAGTGCTTCAGAAGTAAGATGTTGTGTCATATGAATTCTCCTTTTACTGTCCGTTAAGTCATCTCAACGTGTAATCGTTTTCTTCTATTGTATCCAAGGCATTTGCCAAGGTCAATCCTTTTTACTAAAATTTTACTAAACTATCAGTAAAAAGCAGAAAAATATGATATACTAACCTAATCAAGGAGGATTTATGGCTACATTAAAAGACATTGCACAGCTAGCCTCTGTCTCTATCGCGACCGTATCCCGTGTCCTCAACCGCGACCAGAGCCTATCTGTCACAGAAGAAACCAGACACCGTATTTTAACAGTTGCTGAAGAGCTGGGCTACACCAAGCACCTCAAGACAGGCAAGTCCCACAAGCCCAAGCAAAAGATTGCCATTATCCAATGGGTCAGCGAACAAGGGGAGCTGGACGACCTCTACTACTACCAGATTCGCCTAGGCATCGAAAAAAGAGCCCAAGAACTGGACTATGATATTTTGCGCTATTTTAATGACCATCCTTTTACCCTAAGCGAGGAAGTAATTGGGATACTATGCATCGGAAAATTTAGTCGAGCTCAGATTTCTGCCTTTGAAGAATACCAAAAGCCACTTGTCTTTCTAGACAGCGATACCCTCTCGCTAGGACACACCTGCATTATCACGGACTTTTATACTGCTATGAAACAAGTTGTCGATTATTTCCTTAGCCAAGGGATGGACCGTATCGGGATTCTAACAGGTCTTGAGGAAACAACTGACCAAGAAGAAATCATTAAGGATAAGCGGCTGGAAAATTTCAGAAACTACAGTCAATCAAGAGGAATCTATCATGATGGATTAGTCTTTCAAGGAAGATTTACCGCCCAGTCTGGCTATGACTTGATGAAGAAGGCTATTCAGAGTTTAGGAGACCAACTCCCACCAGCATTTTTCGCAGCCAGCGATAGTTTAGCCATCGGTGCCCTCCGTGCCCTCCAAGAAGCTGGAATCAGCCTGCCAGACCGCGTCAGCCTCATTTCCTTTAACGACACCAGCCTGACCAAGCAAGTCTATCCTCCCCTCTCCAGTATCACAGTCTATACTGAAGAGATGGGCCGAGCAGGGATGGATATTCTTAACAAGGAAGTACTCCACGGTCGCAAAATCCCTAGCTTGACTATGCTGGGAACCAGACTGACATTGAGAGAAAGCACTCTGCCATAACTCAACAAATTAAACATGATAAAAAATCCTAATAGAGAGGCTCAAATCTCCATTAGGTTTTTCTTTTTTAATCCATCACAATCATAGACTTAATGGTCTTGCGTTCATCCATATCTTTATAGGCTTGATTAATATCTTCCAGTTTATAACTTGAAGTAAAGACACGACCTGGATTGATATCACCATCAAGAACAGCTTTTAGTAATACTTGTTTGTCATAAGTTGTGACAGAGGCTGCTCCACCTGCCACTGAAATGTTTTGGGCAAAGGTCGAACCAAGGGCACGGTTATTGTAGTGAGGAACACCTACGAAACCTAAGTGACCTCCATTATGAAGCACCCCAAGGGCTTGATCGACAGCTGCCTCCGTACCGACACACTCAAGAGCGGCATCTGCTCCACCTCCAAGGATTTCACGGACTTTGGCAATACCTTCTTCACCACGTTCAGCAACAACAGCTGTCGCACCTGACTCCAAGGCCATTTTTTGACGGTCTTCGTGGCGACTCATAAGGACAATTTGAGATGCTCCACGCATCTTAGCTGCGATAACCGCACATTGACCTACAGCCCCATCCCCGATAACGACCACCTTGTCGCCTTTTTGCACATTAGCCACACGCGCTGCATGGTAACCGGTCGGCATGACATCAGCAAGTGTTAAAAGTGACTTGAGCATGCCTTCGCTATAATCTGAAGGTTGACCTGGGATTTTCACAAGTGCCCAATTGGCAAAGTGGAAACGGATATACTCAGCCTGAACACCACCTGACCAGTTGGTGCCAATATGGCGGTCACAAGTCCCATCATAACCGGCACGACAGGCATCACACTGACCACAACCATGAGTGAAAGGCGCGATGACAAAGTCACCTGGTTTTACAGTAGTGACAGCCTCACCAACTTCTTCGACGATTCCGATAGCCTCATGACCACTATTACTATGCCCTTCTTCGATTTCGAGATTACGGTAACTCCAAAGGTCAGATCCACAAACGCAAGTGCGAACAATGCGGATAATGGCATCATCTGCTGCCTCAATTTTCGGACGTTCAATGGTAGCAAGTCCAACCTGACCCGCCTTTGTATATACTGCTGATTTCATTTAAAATTTTCCTTCCTTGTAAAGTTTAATTTTGAGATTTAAGCGATTTAAAGCCGTCTGTAACTGAGACAAGCGCTCCTCTAATTTTTTCTTTTCGTCTTCTAAAATACCAAGCCTTTCCTCTCTCGTTTCATCCCCCTTTTGGTAGAGCGACATATAGTCAACTAAACTGTCCACAGAGACACCCGCCGAACGAAAACACTTAATAAATTCCAGTACCTCAATATCCTGATCTTGAAAATCACGAATTCCAGTTGCAGTACGAGTAATCGGTGGTACAAGACCAACCCGTTCATAATACCGAATCGTATCCGTTGAAATTCCCAATAAGTCGCTGGCTGATTTAATATTCATACACTAACCTCCTCTCATTTCATTCACTGAGTTAAAGCTATTCTAACTCACTTATCTCATTATATAACTTTGAGTTGACTCCAAGTCAAGCATTTTGCATCTAATCGAAAAATTTTTTATAATTATCAATCATGTAATGGAGTTTATACAATACTCTTCTAGTACCAATCTTTTAAAATATTTGAATAATAAAGAAAATACTCTATTCCAAATAAAATAATACCCAATCATTTTTCCTAATGTTGATGCTCCTGACTCCGCTCCAAGTCACACACCTTTCGCTTATGCGCTTGGTGGGTTTCTAGGTCTGCATCCACTTCAATGGTAATATTTTGGAAACCACAATCTTTGAGGAAAATTCGAATAGATTCTTTACAAGCTTCCATATTCCCCATTTCTTTCATACAAACATGGACAATGGCATTTTTTTCTAAACCATCCATAGTCCAGAGATTAAGCTGATTAAGACTGGCCACATTGTCCAATCGCTCCAGGCCACTCTTTACTTGCTTAATATCAAGACCTTCCGGCACAGCATCCAAGAAAATCTTGAGCGTAGACCAAAAACGTGGAAGAGCTTTTGAAAGAATAAAGAAAGAAATGACAAGGGACAAAAGCGGATCTAGAATATACCAGTCCGTAAATTGAAGAACAATCGCCATCAGAATCACAGCCAGCCACCCTAGGGTATCTTCCAGAAAATGCAGACTTAGAATAGACTCATTCTTTGTCTTTCCCTTACCAACCACTAAACTGGCTAACACATTAATACTTACTGCAATAATTCCTAACCAGAGAATCCCCTCATCATTGACTGGTTGCGGATTTAAAATCTTCGTAACATTTTCCAAAATGACTAGAACAGATCCTGTCATGAGTATTATCGCTGTTACCAAGGCTCCTAGCAGACTAAACCGCTTATAGCCCAAGGTGTACTGATTATCTTCTTCACTATTAGAGATGGTTTCTAGAAAAGCTGATATTCCAATTGCAATCGCATCTCCCAAGTCATGCACAGAGTCAGCAAGAACAGCGCTCGAGCCAAATACTCCACCTGCAATAAACTCGACAATGGCATAAGTCAAATTTAAGAAAAAAGCTAACCAAACAGCATATTTTGCCTTCATATTTCTCATTCCTTTGTTATAATAGATTCATGAACATCTTGTTCATTATCATTATCCACTAAAACTCAAAGAAAGGATAGAAGCAAAAGGTCAGCTTTATTCAGTTCTGAACAATTTGCCTCAAGTGTCCATATGACTAAGATTGACCGCCGTATCAGTAAAACAAAAAAATCCATCTATCAAGCTTTTCTACAACTTTTGAATGCTAAGGGCTACGAGACTACTACTGTTCAGGATATCATTGATCTCGCAGATGTGGGACGTTCTACCTTTTACTGTCACTATGAGAGCAAGGAGCTACTTCTGGATGAGCTCTGTCGCTATCTCTTCCATCATCTCTTTGAAAGGGAGCAAGCTATTTCAACCAAAGATTACCTCGCCCACCTCTTTCTGCATTTTCAGAAAAATCAAGACCATATCACCAGTTTACTATTCTCCAAAAATGACTACTTCCTTCGTCAACTCCATAAAGAGCTAGAACACCATGTCTATTCCCTGATGGCTGATGATTTAAAAGAAGCTCACCTAAATCTGCCTACTTCTTACCTCCAACACTTAGTCGTGTCCAACTTTATCGAGACATTGACCTGGTGGCTCAAAAAAGGGCAAGATTTCACAGAACAAGAAGTGGTCCAGTTTTATCTAGACCTTCTTATTTCTAAAAAATGAATACAGAGTAGAGCTCAGTTGCCTTATACCTAGGCTACTGAGTTTTTACTTTTCAACAACAAAAGAGGACCAACTGATCCTCTTTTTCATTATCTCAAATCCTTGATTATCAACTCTATCTGTTTTAACCGAAAATTCAAAACAGTACTTTCAAACTTTATTTCTTACTTTGTTTCTTAGTTAGGTAAGTCAGTATTCTGCTTAGCTGCCTTACTCCACTGGTACCATCCAACTAGACTGTTGATGAGATAAATCAGGTATTTCCCTTGGATTTGCAGGCTTTCTCCCCACCATAGATAGATTGAAAAGACATTGGTAGCTGCCCAGAATATCCATTGTTCACGCTAAACAGCTGTCATGAGAATTTGTCCTACCCCATTGGTCGCATCGGTGATGGAATCGCGATAGGGACGATTGGCACCAATAGACTGATAAATGAAGCCAAAGGCCAACCACCAAAGAACACTAATGGAAAGATACTTAGTCCAGCCCTTGCCGTCCAGCTTACGTGCGACAAACTCCTGCTTTTCTTTCTTGAACTGAGCTTGATAAATCCAAACTAGAAGTCCAATCGGTTGCATGACCGTGAAGTAAAGGGTCGTCAATACCTCACCGTAAAAGCCTTTTTGTAGGGCTAAAATAAGGTAGATAACAGAGTTAATCAAGCCAAAAAGATAATTACTTGCCCGACCTTCCGATACAAAGATAACACAGATAATCCCTGTCAGACTACAAATCATCCCAATCCAGTCAACAATACGGTGTTCATAAATCAATTCCAGCCAGAGAGGAAAACTTCCTAAAACCAACAGATACAGCCACTGTGCAAAACTACGATGGGCAAAAAGGTCATCCCAGATAGCCTTCATAGTTCCTGAAAATCCTAAATCAGTCATTGCCGCAACCATACGACGGTAACCACCTGACATTTCACCTAGGGTTGTTTTGATATTTTCAATTTTCTTTTGCAAATAAGTATGCATCATTTCTCCTTTTGTTTTTAAAGAGCCGTGTCTGGATAGACTTTCGGACGCAACGCTCTATTATATATCTACTGAACTGTCTATACACAAGATTTCCAGCCTTAGTCGACATGAGCTAGAAATCTTTATTTGTTAAGTAGTTCACAACACATTATACACCTATTTTGTGAATAGTCAAGTGTATTTACAGTAAAATTTTAGAAAATCCTAAAAATTTCCTCTTATTTTCCATTTAAAAATGAAAATCATTAATTCTGACACTAAAAAAGCCCAGACAACATTGTCTGAGCAGTTTTCTATATGGTCGTTTAACAAAGTTGAGTTTGACATTTTCAAACTATTTCTTCAACAAACCTTGTTCTTGTAGAAACTCTTTGGCTACTTGTTCTGCTGACTTGCCTTCAACACCGACTTGATAGTTAAGCTGGCTCATCTGGCTTTCAGTAATTTTACCAGCCAATTTATTGAGAACTGTTTCCAACTCTGGATGTTTCTTGAGAAGAGCTTCTTTCATCAGTGGAGCTCCTTGATAAGGTGGGAAGAGTTGCTTGTCATCTTCCAAGACCTGCAAATCATAACGCGCCAATTCCGCATCAGTCGAATAGGCGTCCGTGATTTGAATATCACCTGACTGAATAGCCTGATAGCGAAGGGCTGGTTCCATCGTAGCTACATTGAGATTGAGACCATACATTGATTGTAAGCCCTTATTGCCATCTTCACGGTCATTAAATTCGAGAGTAAAGCCAGCTTTCAACTGTCCTTCTACTTTTTTCAAGTCCGAAATGGTCTTCAAGCCATATTCTTGAGCAATTTTTTTCGGAACAGCTACAGCATAGGTATTTTGATAAGACATTGGTTTGAGATAGGCTAGATGATCCTGTTTGGCAATACCATCACGCGCCACCTGATAAACCTGCTCTGGCTCATGACTCACTTTAGGTGATGGCTGAAGTAAACTTTCAGTCACCGTACCGGTAAATTCAGGATAAATATCAATATCACCTTTTTTCAGAGCTTCATAGAGGAAGCTTGTTTTCCCAAAATTCGGTTTAACAGTCGCAGTCATACTGGTATTTTCTTCAATTAGCAACTTATACATATTGGCCAAAATTTCTGGTTCTGGACCCAATTTCCCAGCAATGATCAAGTTCTCTTTCTCTTTTTGAGCTAAGAGGGCTGGACTATAAGACAAACCGAGTAATATGGTCACCAAGGCAAAACCAGAAAAAATCGTCCGCAATTTTGCTTTTTCCATCACTTTTAGTAGGAAGTTAAAGGCAATAGCAAGCACTGCAGAAGAAAGTGCCCCGATCAAAATCAGACTGGCATTATTACGGTCAATTCCCAAAAGGATAAAGGAACCCAGCCCCCCTGCACCAATCAAGGCCGCCAAGGTTGCCGTACCGATAATTAAGACAGCTGCCGTCCTAATCCCAGACATCATAACAGGCATAGCAAGTGGAATTTCAAACTTCTTGAGACGCTCCCACCTAGTCATCCCAAAGGCAATCCCAGCCTCTTGTAGACTTGGATCAATTCCCTTGAGTCCAGTGATGGTATTTTGTAAAATCGGAAAGATCGCATAAATCACTAGAGCTGTCAAAGCCGGCAAGGTTCCAATTCCCATCAAGGGAATAAAGAGCCCTAACAAGGCCAGAGACGGGATGGTCTGGAAAATCCCTGCAATCTGTAAGACCCAATCCGCTAACTTCTCATGATATCGAAGATAAACAGCCAAGGGAATCGCTATAAAGATGGCCAGCAACAAGGTCAAAAGTGACAACTGCAAATGTTGAGATAGAGCTGTCAACCAATCACTAAAACGATCCTGAAAAGTTGCAATTAAATTAGTCATGTACACTACCTCCAAACAAGTCTGCTACAAAATCTGTTGCAGGAGCTTTTAAAATCGTCTCGGGATTCGCCACCTGACGAATCTCTCCATCCTGCAAGACAGCAATACGGTCCGCCAATTTCAGAGCTTCATCCGTATCATGGGTTACAAAAATCGTTGTCATCCCAAATTCTTTATGCAATTCTTTCGTCAGAATCTGCAACTGTTTGCGAGAAATAGCATCCAAGGCTGAAAAAGGTTCATCCATGAGGAGAATCTTAGGCTGACCAATCATAGCCCGTACAATTCCAACACGCTGTTGCTCCCCACCAGATAGTTCACTAGGTAAACGATGCCCATACTCAGCTACTGGCAAGCCAACCTTGGCCAAAAGCTCTTCTGTTTTCTGAGCAATTTTTTCCTTAGTCCAGCCCTTCATCTCAGGAATCAGGGCAATATTTTCAGCAACCGTTAGATTTGGAAAGAGAGCAATGGCCTGTAAAACATAACCAGTAGAAAGACGAAGTTCACGCTCATCATAGTCTTTGATACGCTTGCCATCCATATAAATATTTCCATCAGTCGGTTCCAAGAGGCGGTTGACCATCTTGATCATGGTCGTCTTACCTGATCCAGATGGACCAACTAAAACCATAAACTCGCCATTCTCAATCCGTAAATTAACATCTCTCAAGACATCTTTTTCTGTGTAGCGTAGCGCCACATTTTTGTATTCAATCATTCTGTATCCTCAATTTAAAACTTCCCTCTATTGGTCAAGTCTTCTACCTTAGGCATGACTTCCTTATTATCCCAATGTTCCACAATTTTCCCGTTTTCTAGACGGAAGATGTCATACTGGGCATAGGCAACTCCACCAATCTGAGTCTGACCATAGCTAACCACATAGTTTCCTTGTCCTAAGAGTTGGAAAACAAAGTCAAAAGTGGTCTTTACTTATAAACAGCTAATTTGCTCCATTTTAATCCTCATTTTCCTCCTCTTTCAGATTATCCAAAATTCTTTCTTGAAAGGCTTCAAACTGACGAATTTCTTCCTCTGAAAATCCTTTGTAAAAGATCGTATCCAATTTCTGACTGACACGATACCCCACTTCTTTCTGAGACTGCCCCAACTCTGTTAAAACCAAATACTTCTTACGCTTATCTTCTCCACATGGACTAATAGCTACAAGATTTTGTTCCTCTAGTTTTTTAATCATCGTCGTCAGTGTATTGTTAGCAAGCCCAGTCGCAAGCGCAATATCTGTTGCAGTTGCACAGCCAGTTTCACTATTCCATAAAACCGCTAAAATCTTGCCCTGCTCACTCCGATAAAGAGCTTCAGGGTCTTGGCTCAGTAACTTTTGAAAAATCCGCCCATTCAACAAACGAATATGATGGGCTAGCAAATGACTATCCTTCATAACACCTCCAATTTATTTCGATATCGAAAAGAATAAAACAATTGTAACACTCATCGTTCTAACTGTCAACTATTTCGATTTGGAAATAATTTTTCCCAGTAAAAAAATCTCCTACCCAAGATAGAAGATTTTAATCTTATAAACTTAATCCGTCATGTCCGATACCAAAGTTCGATGCTCCAACGGAATACTGCACATAACTAGTAAGAAAATGAAACCTGACTGAATCCAGAAGAGGGCCAAGTCAAAAATTCCATGTACAGCAACCACTGTAAGGAAAGACAGATAAAGACCGATAATCGGACGTTTCCCCGACTCCTGACTCATATCCATCATCAATCGAACAGGAGCAACAGAAGACAAAACTAATAAAATAGTCCCCACAATTCCGTAACTCAGAATCGTATCGATATATAGACTGTGAGCATGTTCATGATAAGGAGCATTTATCCTAGGATAAGAGTGCATGTAGGTCAATGGCCCCTCACCCCAAAAAGGATTTTGCTTAAACAAAGCCATCCCAGCATCCCAGATAGAAATGCGCTCTTCCATAGAAGAGTCTAAAGTCCCCATCCGAACTCCCAAATCACTAGAAAAGAGGAAACTCAAGCCAATCGCGAAGACCCCAATACTCAGCCAAAAGGCCTTCCAGTTTTTAATGGTTGTAAAGAGATAAATAATGGCGCCAGCAATAATAGCAGGAAAGGCAGTTCGATTTTGAGTAAAGTTCAAACCAAAGAGATTCACAAAGCCTGCAATCACACAGAATACTTTCAACCAATTCAACTTGGTCGTTGTAAACAGATAGAAGGCAATCATGATACAGAAACAACAAATAATTCCATAATAATTAGGATTAAAGAAGGTCACTTCTGCACGATTCTGATGCCAGACCTGCATATTGGGTGAAAGAAAAGCATAATTGAATTTCTTCACAATTTGGAAATGTTCTAAACTCGCAAAAGCAGCTGACAATACACTACCAAATAAGACGAGCTGCAAAATCAAGCGAAAGAATTTATGTGATAAAATCGACTGATAATGCAAAAAGAAAACAGTAAATAGAAAAATTCCTACTGAAGCCACAACTCCCATCCAATTTTGTGCAAAAACGGATATAACAGTACTATAGCCTAGAAAAAGAAGCAGCATCGGATGCTCCCCCATTTTCTGAAGAATACTTTTCATATCCCCTGTAAAAATTAAACTGATAATATATAAACAGAATACAACTACAAAAAGATAAAAGGGTAAAAAGATACTCAGGATAATTCCCAATAAAATCAGCTCTTTACTAGACAACCCTTTCAGCTTTTCAATAAAGCCTATTGATTTCAAAATGAATCCTTTCTCTCCAAATCAATTGATTCAGATAATAGTAAGCTACCCTATATTGTACCACTTTTTTAGCAATTTGAAAACAAAGGAAACGTTTACTAGGTAAAAAAGGGCGCAAAAATACTTATATTTCAAAACTCAAACTTAATGACTAGATTTACTATAAGAAAATCATACCGTAAAGACTAGGTATATGTTAAAATAGTAGTAATATAATAAGGTTTTGACCAATTATCCAAACTATATTTAAATCATTTACAATTTCTAAAGAAAGGAAACACTATGAAATCCTACCAAGCCGTCTACCAAATTCTAGCTAAAGAAACCGATTATATCAGCGGAGAAAAAATTGCAGAAGAACTATCACTGACTCGAACATCAATTTGGAAAGCCATCAAGCGTTTAGAACAAGAAGGCATTGAAATTGATAGTATCAAAAACAAAGGCTATAAACTGGTGAATGGAGACCTTATTCTTCCAGAACTTCTAGAACAAAATCTTCCAATTAAAATCAGTTTTAAACACGAAACAAGATCAACACAACTCGATGCAAAAGAAGCAATTGATTTAAGAAATGAAGCAAACACCCTCTATCTAGCTTCCTATCAAACAGCTGGCCGAGGCCGTTTTCAACGTTCTTTCTACTCACCCCAAGGTGGCATTTATATGACACTCCATCTTAAACCCAATCTCCCCTATGACCAATTACCATCCTACACACTACTTGTAGCCGGAGCTATCTACAAAGCCATTAAGAACCTAACATTAATAGATGTCGACATAAAATGGGTCAATGATATCTACCTCAAAAATCATAAAATTGGAGGAATCCTCACTGAGGCAATAACATCTGTAGAAACTGGCTTAGTCACAGATATCATTATTGGAGTAGGAATCAACTTTACTATTAAAGACTTCCCTCAAGAATTAAAAGAAAAAGCTGCTAGCTTATTTAATGTACCAGCACCTATTACTAGAAATGAATTAATTATCGAAATATGGCGCACTTTCTTCGAAACACCAGCAGATGAGTTATTATACCTATATAAAAAACAGTCCTTCGTTCTAGGAAAAGAAGTGACTTTTACACTAGATCAAAAAGACTACAAAGGACTTGCTAAAGATATCTCAGAAAATGGCAAACTTTTAGTTCAATGTGATAACGGAAAAGAAATATGGCTTAATAGCGGAGAAATTTCACTCAAGAGTTGGAAGTAGTAATAAACAAGCACAACCATAAAATCAATAATATATAAAGATTTTAGCTTTTCTGGGCTCTATAATATTTGTAGTGGGTAAATCCCCTATAGATATTATGGAGCCTATTTTTGTGTAGAAAAAAAGTCCCATATGACCTATAATGAAAAGCGACGAAACAACTCATTAGAAAGAATCATATGGAACCATTACATTTTATCACAAAACTACTCGATATCAAAGACCCTAATGTCCAAATTATGGATGTTGTTAATAGAGATACCCACAAGGAAATCATCGCTAAACTGGATTATGAGGCCCCATCTTGTCCTGAATGTGGAAGTCAAATGAAGAAATATGACTTCCAAAAACCATCGAAAATTCCTTACCTTGAAACAACTGGTATGCCTACCAGAATCCTCCTTAAAAAGCGTCGTTTCAAGTGCTATCATTGCTCTAAAATGATGGTCTCACAGACCTCTCTCGTCGAGAAAAATCACCAAATTCCTCGTATTATCAACCAAAAAATTGCGCAAAAATTGATTGAAAAAACTTCTATGACCGATATCGCTCATCAACTGGCTATTTCAACTTCAACTGTCATTCGCAAGCTTAATGACTTCCGTTTTAAGCATGATTTTTCTCGTCTTCCAGAGATTATGTCTTGGGACGAGTATGCCTTTACCAAGGGAAAGATGAGTTTCATTGCACAAGATTTTGATAATCTTAACATCATCACTGTTCTTGAAGGCAGAACACAGGCTATCATACGAAATCACTTTCTGCGCTACGAGCGAGCTGTTCGTTGTCAGGTGAAAATCATTACGATGGATATGTTTAGTCCTTATTATGCCTTGGCTAAACAGCTTTTTCCATGTGCTAAAATCGTTCTAGATCGATTTCACATTGTACAACACTTAAGCCGTGCTATGAGTCGTGTTCGTGTCCAAATCATGAATCAATTTGAGCGAAAATCCCATGAATACAAAGCCATCAAGCGCTACTGGAAGCTCATACAGCAGGATAGTCGTAAACTCAGTGATAAACGTTTTTATCGCCCTACTTTTCGCATGCACTTAACAAATAAAGAAATTCTAGACAAGCTTTTGAGCTATTCAGAAGACTTGAGACACCACTACAATCTCTATCAGCTCTTACTTTTTCACTTTCAGAACAAGGAGCCAGACAAATTCTTCGGACTTATTGAGGACAATCTAAAGCAGGTTCATCCTCTTTTTCAGACTGTCTTTAAAACCTTCCTCAAGGATAAAGAAAAGATTGTCAACGCCCTTCAACTACCCTATTCCAACGCCAAATTGGAAGCGACCAATAATCTCATCAAACTTATCAAGCGAAATGCCTTTGGTTTTCGGAACTTTGAAAACTTCAAAAAACGGATTTTTATCGCTCTCAATATCAAAAAAGAAAGGACGAAATGTGTCCTTTCTCGATCTTAGCTTTTCTTCAACCCACTACAGTTGACAAAGAGCCCTTTTCTGCAGCCCACTACAGTTGACAAAGAGCGCAAAAAAACTTCAGATAAGTAATCCAATTAAGTTTTACAAATCTGAAGTTTTTATTCTACAATTCTTAAAAATACAAAAAAAGAGTTATAAACTCTCAATAAAACGGAGAATAAGGGATTCGAACCCTTGCGCCAGTTACCCGACCTAACGATTTAGCAAACCGTCCTCTTCAGCCTCTTGAGTAATTCTCCTATTAATGGGCACGAGTGGACTCGAACCACCGACCTCACGCTTATCAGGCGTGCGCTCTAACCAACTGAGCTACGCGCCCAAGTTAAAAACTTGGTATTTTGAACAAAGTTCAAAGCGGGTGACGAGAATCGAACTCGCGACAACAGCTTGGAAGGCTGTAGTTTTACCACTAAACTACACCCGCACATACACTATAAGTAAAAATGGCGCGAGACGGAATCGAACCGCCGACACATGGAGCTTCAATCCATTGCTCTACCAACTGAGCTACCGAGCCTTATTGCGGGAGCAGGATTTGAACCTACGACCTTCGGGTTATGAGCCCGACGAGCTACCGAGCTGCTCCATCCCGCGCTAATACAAAAGGAGGATGTGGGATTCGAACCCACGCACGCTTTTACACGCCTGACGGTTTTCAAGACCGTTCCCTTCAGCCGGACTTGGGTAATCCTCCATACTATTCAAATGGACCTTGTAGGACTTGAACCTACGACCACTCGGTTATGAGCCGAGAGCTCTAACCAGCTGAGCTAAAGGTCCAACAAGATCATTATAGCGGCGAAGGGGATCGAACCCCCGACCTCCCGGGTATGAACCGGACGCTCTAGCCAGCTGAGCTACACCGCCATATATCGGGAAGACAGGATTCGAACCTGCGACACCTTGGTCCCAAACCAAGTACTCTACCAAGCTGAGCTACTTCCCGAGTTAAATAGAAAAATGCACCCTAGAGGAGTCGAACCTCTAACCGCCTGATTCGTAGTCAGGTACTCTATCCAGTTGAGCTAAGGGTGCTCATTATATTATGCCGAGGACCGGAATCGAACCGGTACGATCGTTACCAATCGCAGGATTTTAAGTCCTGTGCGTCTGCCAGTTCCGCCACCCCGGCCTCTCTAAGCGAACGACGGGATTCGAACCCGCGACCCCCACCTTGGCAAGGTGGTGTTCTACCACTGAACTACGTTCGCACTGTTTTCTTCTATCTAAAAATGCCGGCTACATGACTTGAACACGCGACCCTCTGATTACAAATCAGATGCTCTACCAACTGAGCTAAGCCGGCTCATTTATTATATCTTAATGCGGGTTAAGGGACTTGAACCCCCACGCCGTTAAGCGCCAGATCCTAAATCTGGTGCGTCTGCCAATTCCGCCAAACCCGCATATATGACCCGTACTGGGCTCGAACCAGTGACCCATTGATTAAAAGTCAATTGCTCTACCAACTGAGCTAACGAGTCTAAAATAACTGACGTTATTCTAACGGTCCCGACGGGAATCGAACCCGCGATCTTCGCCGTGACAGGGCGACGTGATAACCGCTACACTACGGGACCTATGGGAGTTAACGGGATCGAACCGCTGACCCTCTGCTTGTAAGGCAGATGCTCTCCCAGCTGAGCTAAACTCCCTAGAGCTAAGCGACTTCCATATCTCACAGGGGGCAACCCCCAACTACTTCCGGCGTTCTAGGGCTTAACTTCTGTGTTCGGCATGGGTACAGGTGTATCTCCTAGGCTATCGTCACTTAACTCTGAGTAATACCTACTCAAAATTGAATATCTATTCAAACTAAGAAAACCGTTCGCTTTCATATTCTCAGTTACTTTGGATAAGTCCTCGAGCTATTAGTATTAGTCCGCTACATGTGTCGCCACACTTCCACTTCTAACCTATCTACCTGATCATCTCTCAGGGCTCTTACTGATATAAAATCATGGGAAATCTCATCTTGAGGTGGGTTTCACACTTAGATGCTTTCAGCGTTTATCCCTTCCCTACATAGCTACCCAGCGATGCCTTTGGCAAGACAACTGGTACACCAGCGGTAAGTCCACTCTGGTCCTCTCGTACTAGGAGCAGATCCTCTCAAATTTCCTACGCCCGCGACGGATAGGGACCGAACTGTCTCACGACGTTCTGAACCCAGCTCGCGTGCCGCTTTAATGGGCGAACAGCCCAACCCTTGGGACCGACTACAGCCCCAGGATGCGACGAGCCGACATCGAGGTGCCAAACCTCCCCGTCGATGTGAACTCTTGGGGGAGATAAGCCTGTTATCCCCAGGGTAGCTTTTATCCGTTGAGCGATGGCCCTTCCATACGGAACCACCGGATCACTAAGCCCGACTTTCGTCCCTGCTCGAGTTGTAGCTCTCGCAGTCAAGCTCCCTTATACCTTTACACTCTGCGAATGATTTCCAACCATTCTGAGGGAACCTTTGGGCGCCTCCGTTACCTTTTAGGAGGCGACCGCCCCAGTCAAACTGCCCGTCAGACACTGTCTCCGATAGGGATCACCTATCCGGGTTAGAGTGGCCATAACACAAGGGTAGTATCCCAACAACGTCTCCTTCGAAACTGGCGTCCCGATCTCATAGACTCCTACCTATCCTGTACATGTGGTACAGACACTCAATATCAAACTGCAGTAAAGCTCCATGGGGTCTTTCCGTCCTGTCGCGGGTAACCTGCATCTTCACAGGTACTAAAATTTCACCGAGTCTCTCGTTGAGACAGTGCCCAAATCATTACGCCTTTCGTGCGGGTCGGAACTTACCCGACAAGGAATTTCGCTACCTTAGGACCGTTATAGTTACGGCCGCCGTTTACTGGGGCTTCAATTCATACCTTCGCTTACGCTAAGCACTCCTCTTAACCTTCCAGCACCGGGCAGGCGTCACCCCCTATACATCATCTTACGATTTAGCAGAGAGCTGTGTTTTTGATAAACAGTTGCTTGGGCCTATTCACTGCGGCTGACGTAAAGTCAGCACCCCTTCTCCCGAAGTTACGGGGTCATTTTGCCGAGTTCCTTAACGAGAGTTCTCTCGCTCACCTGAGGCTACTCGCCTCGACTACCTGTGTCGGTTTGCGGTACGGGTAGAGTATGTTTAAACGCTAGAAGCTTTTCTTGGCAGTGTGACGTCACTAACTTCGCTACTAAACTTCGCTCCCCATCACAGCTCAATGTTATAGATATAAGCATTTGACTCATATCACACCTCACTGCTTAGACAGACTCTTCCAATCGTCTGCTTTAGTTAGCCTACTGCGTCCCTCCATCACTACATACTCTAGTACAGGAATATCAACCTGTTTTCCATCGGATACACCTTTCGGTCTCTCCTTAGGTCCCGACTAACCCAGGGCGGACGAGCCTTCCCCTGGAAACCTTAGTCTTACGGTGGACAGGATTCTCACCTGTCTTTCGCTACTCATACCGGCATTCTCACTTCTATGCGTTCCAGCGCTCCTCACGGTACACCTTCATCACACATAGAACGCTCTCCTACCATACCTATAAAGGTATCCACAGCTTCGGTAAATTGTTTTAGCCCCGGTACATTTTCGGCGCAGGGTCACTCGACTAGTGAGCTATTACGCACTCTTTGAATGAATAGCTGCTTCTAAGCTAACATCCTAGTTGTCTGTGCAACCCCACATCCTTTTCCACTTAACAATTATTTTGGGACCTTAGCTGGTGGTCTGGGCTGTTTCCCTTTCGACTACGGATCTTAGCACTCGCAGTCTGACTGCCGACCATAATTCATTGGCATTCGGAGTTTATCTGAGATTGGTAATCCGGGATGGACCCCTCACCCAAACAGTGCTCTACCTCCAAGAATCTCTAATGTCGACGCTAGCCCTAAAGCTATTTCGGAGAGAACCAGCTATCTCCAAGTTCGTTTGGAATTTCTCCGCTACCCACAAGTCATCCAAGCACTTTTCAACGTGCCCTGGTTCGGTCCTCCAGTGCGTCTTACCGCACCTTCAACCTGCTCATGGGTAGGTCACATGGTTTCGGGTCTACGTCATGATACTAAGGCGCCCTATTCAGACTCGGTTTCCCTACGGCTCCGTCTCTTCAACTTAACCTCGCATCATAACGTAACTCGCCGGTTCATTCTACAAAAGGCACGCTCTCACCCATTAACGGGCTCGAACTTGTTGTAGGCACACGGTTTCAGGTTCTATTTCACTCCCCTCCCGGGGTGCTTTTCACCTTTCCCTCACGGTACTGGTTCACTATCGGTCACTAGGGAGTATTTAGGGTTGGGAGATGGTCCTCCCAGATTCCGACGGGATTTCACGTGTCCCGCCGTACTCAGGATACTGCTAGGTACAAAGACTATTTTAAATACGAGGCTATTACTCTCTTTGGCTGATCTTCCCAAATCATTCTTCTATAATCTTTGAGTCCACATTGCAGTCCTACAACCCCGAAGAGTAAACTCTTCGGTTTGCCCTTCTGCCGTTTCGCTCGCCGCTACTAAGGCAATCGCTTTTGCTTTCTCTTCCTGCAGCTACTTAGATGTTTCAGTTCACTGCGTCTTCCTCCTCACATCCTTAACAGATGCGGGTAACAGGTAGTACCTGTTGGGTTCCCCCATTCGGAAATCCCTGGATCATCGCTTACTTACAGCTACCCAAGGCATATCGTCGTTTGTCACGTCCTTCTTCGGCTCCTAGTGCCAAGGCATCCACCGTGCGCCCTTATTAACTTAACCTTATTTTCTGACCTTTCAGTCATAAACTCTTATTAATACTACAGCGTTTTCGGTTTATTTTCTTGTTACTATTTGATATAGATATTCAATTTTCAATGTGCATTACTTGGTGATCTCTCACCAATGGAGCCTAGCGGGATCGAACCGCTGACCTCCTGCGTGCAAAGCAGGCGCTCTCCCAGCTGAGCTAAGGCCCCACAAGACCTCTCAAGACTAAACAAGACCAATGCGCAATTCCTTATCCTTAGAAAGGAGGTGATCCAGCCGCACCTTCCGATACGGCTACCTTGTTACGACTTCACCCCAATCATCTATCCCACCTTAGGCGGCTGGCTCCTTACGGTTACCTCACCGACTTCGGGTGTTACAAACTCTCGTGGTGTGACGGGCGGTGTGTACAAGGCCCGGGAACGTATTCACCGCGGCGTGCTGATCCGCGATTACTAGCGATTCCGACTTCATGTAGGCGAGTTGCAGCCTACAATCCGAACTGAGACTGGCTTTAAGAGATTAGCTTGCCGTCACCGGCTTGCGACTCGTTGTACCAGCCATTGTAGCACGTGTGTAGCCCAGGTCATAAGGGGCATGATGATTTGACGTCATCCCCACCTTCCTCCGGTTTATTACCGGCAGTCTCGCTAGAGTGCCCAACTGAATGATGGCAACTAACAATAGGGGTTGCGCTCGTTGCGGGACTTAACCCAACATCTCACGACACGAGCTGACGACAACCATGCACCACCTGTCACCTCTGTCCCGAAGGAAAGCTCTATCTCTAGAGCGGTCAGAGGGATGTCAAGACCTGGTAAGGTTCTTCGCGTTGCTTCGAATTAAACCACATGCTCCACCGCTTGTGCGGGCCCCCGTCAATTCCTTTGAGTTTCAACCTTGCGGTCGTACTCCCCAGGCGGAGTGCTTAATGCGTTAGCTACGGCACTAAACCCCGGAAAGGGTCTAACACCTAGCACTCATCGTTTACGGCGTGGACTACCAGGGTATCTAATCCTGTTTGCTCCCCACGCTTTCGAGCCTCAGCGTCAGTTACAAGCCAGAGAGCCGCTTTCGCCACCGGTGTTCCTCCATATATCTACGCATTTCACCGCTACACATGGAATTCCACTCTCCCCTCTTGCACTCAAGTTAAACAGTTTCCAAAGCGTACTATGGTTAAGCCACAGCCTTTAACTTCAGACTTATCTAACCGCCTGCGCTCGCTTTACGCCCAATAAATCCGGACAACGCTCGGGACCTACGTATTACCGCGGCTGCTGGCACGTAGTTAGCCGTCCCTTTCTGGTAAGATACCGTCACAGTGTGAACTTTCCACTCTCACACTCGTTCTTCTCTTACAACAGAGCTTTACGATCCGAAAACCTTCTTCACTCACGCGGCGTTGCTCGGTCAGACTTCCGTCCATTGCCGAAGATTCCCTACTGCTGCCTCCCGTAGGAGTCTGGGCCGTGTCTCAGTCCCAGTGTGGCCGATCACCCTCTCAGGTCGGCTATGTATCGTCGCCTTGGTGAGCCGTTACCCCACCAACTAGCTAATACAACGCAGGTCCATCTGGTAGTGATGCAATTGCACCTTTTAAGCAAATGTCATGCAACATCTACTCTTATGCGGTATTAGCTATCGTTTCCAATAGTTATCCCCCGCTACCAGGCAGGTTACCTACGCGTTACTCACCCGTTCGCAACTCATCCGGAGAAGCAAGCTCCTCCTTCAGCGTTCTACTTGCATGTATTAGGCACGCCGCCAGCGTTCGTCCTGAGCCAGGATCAAACTCTCATTAAAAGTTTGAGTTCTCACTCATTTCTGTCACTGACAGATTTATTGTTTTTTTCATTGTTCAGTACTACAACCTTAGTTGTAGTGCCCTGCACATTGGTTCGTCTTGTTCAGTTTTCAAAGGTCTTTGTCACTTGCTTCTCTCAAGTGACAACTATATTAGTATATCACAGTCGCTTTCGCTTGTCAACACTTTTTTGAAACTTTTTTAATCTTTTTTCATCAAGTGCCTCAACCGCAACATACCATAGTCCGTACGGGATTCGAACCCGTGTTACCGCCGTGAAAAGGCGGTGTCTTAACCCCTTGACCAACGGACCAGAGCTGTTATTTTCAACTCTTACTATTATACAGACTTTTCAAACTTTGTCAACAACTTTTTGAAACTTTTTTTATTAATTTTACAACAGCTTCCGTTCGAGCTGTATGTGGGAACATATCTACCGACTGGATATAATGGAGATCATAGACTTCTACTAAGCGTACTAAATCACGAGCCAAGGTCGAAACATTGCAAGAAATATAGACCATTTTTTCTGGTACATAGGTAAGAATAGTATCTAGTAACTTATCGTCCAGACCTGTACGTGGTGGATCCACAATCAGAGCATCTGCTCGGTAGCCTTCCTTATACCAGCGAGGAATAATCTCCTCGGCTGTTCCAGCTTCGTAATGTGTGTTGTCAAATCCCATTCTTTTAGCATTTCGCTTGGCATCTTCAATGGCTTCTGGAATAATATCCATACCTCTGAGTGTTTTAACTTTCTTTGCGAAGGCAAATCCAATCGTTCCAACTCCACAATAAGCATCAATCAAATGGTCTTCTTTATTTACATCCAAGGCTTTTACCGCCTCGTTATAAAGAACTTCTGTTTGTTCAGGATTTAGTTGATAGAAAGCTCGAGGAGATAGTGAAAATTCATAATCGAGTACACCTTCTTGAATACTCTCTTCTCCCCAGATAATCTCTGTCTTTTCACCATAAATCTCACTGGTTTTAGCTGTATTTGTATTTACAGCTACTGTCACAACTTCTGGGAAATCTTTAACTAAGTCTTTTACTAGTTGGGTTAAATTAAGCTGACGGTTTGTAACAATAATAATCTGAACCTGTCCAGTCTTTCTTGCTCGTCGGGCCATTATCGTTCTAACACCTAGAACTTTTCTCTCATCCGTGATTGGAATCTGGTGATAAGTAAGTAATTCTGCTAGACGATTAGCAATCACTTGGGTTTCCTTGTCTTGTACCAGGCAGTCTTTCAACTCTACTAAATAGTGAGAGTTTTGTGCATACAGACCTGCCTTGACCTGATTTTTAAATTTTCGAGTCTGAAATTGTAACTTAGCACGATAGTACTTGGGTTCCTGCATTCCAATCGTCGGGCGGATTTCATAGTTTTCATATCCTGCAGGGGCAAATTTTTTTAGCGCTTGGTGAAGTAAGTCCGTCTTGAACTCCAGCTGCTTATCATAATGCAGGTGCATGATTTGGCAGCCTCCGCATTCATTGTAAATAGTACAAGCTGGCACAACACGGAATTTAGACTTCTTGTTGACCTTCAGTAGTTTTGCCTCTACAAAGTTACGTTTAATAGAAGTAATCTGACAATAGATATCTTCACCTTTGAGAGCACCAGGCACAAAGACTAAGGTTTTTTGATAAAAGCCGATTCCCTCACCATTAATTCCCATGCGCTTGATTTTTAATGGTATTTTTTGTTTCACTTTCAGATTCATACCCCTATCTTATCACATTTTGAGTTATAATAGAACTATGAAAATCACAAAACTTGAAAAGAAAAAAAGACTCTATCTGATGGAGCTTGATAATGACGACAAATGCTACATTACTGAAGATACTATTGTTCGTTTTATGTTATCGAGAGATAAGGTGATAAGTGAAGAAGAATTGAAAGATATTCAGGACTTTGCCCAATTTTCTTACGGTAAGAATCTAGCTCTCTACCACCTATCCTTTAAAGCTCGCACTGAAAAAGAAGTCAGAGAATATCTGAAAAAATACGATATTAATGAAAACATAGTTTCTCAAGTCATTGCTAATCTTAAAGAAGATAAGTGGATTAATGATGGTCAGTACGCTTATGCCATCATCAATGCCAATCAACTTTCAGGAGACAAGGGTCCTTATGTACTGACTCAGAAACTAGCTCAAAAAGGGATTTCAAAATCTACTATAGAAGAGAACTTGAAAGAATTTGATTTTTCGGAAGTTGCTCAACGTGTAGCTAATAAACTATTGAAAAAATATGAGGGAAAACTTCCAGCTCGTGCCTTGCAAGATAAGATAATCCAAAATCTGACCAACAAGGGGTTTTCCTATTCTGATGCTAAAACTGCCTTTGACCAGTTGGATAGTCAAGTTGATCAAGAAACGACTCAGGAACTCATCTTCAAGGAACTTGATAAGCAATATGCTAAGTATACCCGAAAATATGAAGGATACGAACTTAAACAGCGTTTAACTCAAGTTTTAGCACGAAAAGGCTACGATTTTTCGGATATAGCAAGCGCTCTCATAGAATATCTTTAATATTTTCATGTAAAATTCACAGATTTTAGGTAATTTTATGGTACAATAGTAAACGATAAACTTATAAATTGTAGAAAGTTGGTTAGTTATGAAGCTTCCAAAAGAAGGCGACTTTATTACAATTCAAAGTTATAAGCATGATGGGAGTCTCCACCGAACTTGGCGGGACACCATGGTACTAAAAACAACAGAAAACGCCATTATTGGTGTCAACGATCATACACTGGTTACCGAAAGTGATGGTCGTCGTTGGGTCACTCGAGAACCGGCTATTGTTTACTTTCACAAGAAATATTGGTTTAATATCATTGCCATGATTCGCGATAATGGAATTTCCTACTATTGCAATATGGCTAGCCCCTACTATCTGGATGAAGAAGCACTGAAGTATATTGATTACGATTTGGATGTTAAAATTTTTACAGATGGGGAAAAACGTCTCTTGGACGTTGAGGAGTATGAGCGTCACAAACGCAAAATGAATTATTCTGATGACTTGGACTATATTTTAAAAGAACATGTCAAAATTCTTGTTGATTGGATTAACAATGGACGAGGTCCTTTCTCAGAAGCCTATGTAAACATTTGGTACAAGCGCTATGTAGAACTAAAGAATCGGTAAAGTTGTCAAACTGGGGTCAAAGCCCTGGTTTTTTTATTTAAAAAAACCAGCTTTTCAGCTGGGTTGTTCTCTATATATCTAATTTCGTAACAGTAAACTTGATATGAGAATAGTCTTTTTCAACATCCTTATCCAGCAAGAAAGCCGTGGCATCCTTCTTAACCTGAACCAAATCAATATTCTGAGCTTGGGCTGCATAGACGCATCCGCAATAACATTGACGATAGATATCATACTCTTCACACATCTCTACCGAACGTTTGTAGCCTTGATTTTTCTTGAAATCACTTGGAAGATAGTGGGTTGTATAAATTTTTTGCACATCGATTCCGATGCTGTTAATGGTTTGAGAATTCTTATGAGGACTGATGGTCAAGGCTGAGCCAAAGTAGTCAAATCCTAAGTCCATAGCCACTTGAGCTGTCTTATCCAGTCGGTAGTCAAAGCAAACCTTGCAACGGTCGCCACCTTCTGGCTCTTCTTCCAGTCCTCTGACTAACTTATGGTATTCATTTGGTTCATAGGGAGCTTCTAGATACTGGACCGTATTTCCAGTTCGCTCATTGAAATCACTGACAAATTTCTTGGTGACGTAAGCCCGCTTATGGTATTCTGCCTTGGGATGGATATTGGAATTAGCAAAATAGATAGTCACATCTGCATACTTGGTCAAATATTCTAGTGTATAGGTACTACAAGGGGCACAGCAAACATGCATGAGAATGGTTGGCCGTTGCTCATTTTTCTCCCATACTTGTACCATCTTCTGCATGACACGGTCATAATTAATCTTCTGATTGGGGTTCATCTTGCTCAGAATTTCTTCTACATCGATCATGTTCTTCTCCTTTTTCTAGTCTTATTTTATCATATAAGTTAGGAGAGCTCAAATCAATTTAGAAGTGAATATCATAAAAAGGAGGAATAGACATTCCCTCCTTTTGTGTTTTTTATAAGTTATTTTCTATAGAAAGCTTACATCATGCCACCCATCATGCTTGGATCCATGGCTGGAGCCGGAGCTGCTGGTTCTGGTTTATTAGCTACGACTGCTTCTGTTGTCAAAATCAAGCTGGCTACAGATGCTGCATTTTGTAGGGCTGAACGGCTCACTTTAACTGGGTCGATAATCCCTTGTTCAATCATGTTGACCCACTCGCCAGTTGCTGCGTTGAAGCCTGTACCAAGCTCAGCATTCTTCAAACGATCGATAACGATAGATCCTTCAAATCCTGCATTGTGGGCAATTTGACGGACTGGTTCTTCCAATGCACGGAGAACAATATTGCGGCCTGTTGCTTCGTCTCCTGTTAATTCCAAATCAGCCACGGCTGGGATAACATTTACAAGGGCTGTTCCACCACCTGCAACGATTCCTTCTTCAACAGCTGCACGAGTAGCGTTGAGGGCATCTTCAATGCGGAGTTTCATTTCTTTCAACTCAGTTTCAGTTGCGGCTCCAACCTTAATAACCGCTACACCACCTGACAATTTTGCCAAGCGTTCTTGCAATTTTTCACGATCAAATTCAGAAGTTGTGGTTTCGATTTGAGACTTGATAACTGCAACACGGTGAGAAATCGCTTCAGGATTTCCAGCACCTTCTACGATAACAGTGCTATCTTTGTCCACAGTTACTCTCGCTGCTTGACCAAGTGCTTCAATTGTAGCATCTTTCAACTCAAGACCTAGGTCTTCTGTGATAACTGTTCCGCCTGTTAAGATGGCGATATCTTCGAGCATAGCTTTACGACGGTCACCAAATCCAGGTGCCTTGACTGCTACCACGTTGAAGGTTCCACGAATCTTGTTCAAAACAAGAGTTGGAAGAGCTTCGCCATCCACATCATCCGCAATAATCAAGAGTGGACGATTGCTTTGGAGAATGCTTTCTAGAAGTGGCAAGATTTCTTGAATATTTGAAATCTTCTTATCAGTAATCAAAATGTATGGATTTTCAAGGTCAGCCACCATTTTTTCGCTATCTGTCACCATGTACTGTGAAAGGTAACCACGGTCAAACTGCATTCCTTCTACGACTTCAAGCTCTGTTTCCATACCACGTGACTCTTCAATGGTGATGACTCCGTCTTTACCAACTTTTTCCATGGCTTCAGAAATGTACTCCCCAACTTTTTCAGAACGAGAAGATACGGCAGCAACCTGAGCGATAGCTTCTTTATTGGCAACAGGGATGGCGTTGTTTTTCAAGGCTTCAACTGCTGCAGCAACTGCTGTTTCAATCCCACGACGAATGCCGATTGGGTTGGCACCTGCAGTGACATTTTTGATTCCTTCACGGACAATTGCTTGGGTCAAAACAGTTGCAGTTGTAGTCCCATCACCTGCAATATCATTGGTTTTTGAAGCTACTTCTGATACCAATTTGGCACCCATATTTTCAAAATGGTCTTCCAATTCGATTTCTTTGGCAATGGTCACACCGTCATTGGTAATCAAGGGTGAGCCAAATGATTTTTCCAACACAACGTTACGACCTTTTGGTCCCAAGGTTACTTTAACAGTATCTGCAAGGATATCGACACCACGAACCATAGCTGAACGGGCATCTGATGAAAATTTAATTTCTTTTGACATACTTACTTTCTCCTTCTATTCTTCAATGATAGCCAAGATGTTAGCTTCGCCAACGATGATGTACTTTTCATCGCCGTCTTTGACATCAAGACCTGCGTGTGCTTCAACTAAGACACGATCTCCAGGCTTAACACTTGGAGCTACCAAGTCACCGTTCAAGGTACGAACACCTTGTCCAGTAGCCACAACTTGGGCTGTTTTTGTTTTTTCTTGAGCTGAACCTGCAAGGACAAAACCTCCAACAGTTTGTTCTTTTTCTTCGATTTTCAAGACCACACGGTCTCCTAATGGTTTCAACATCTGTTTTCCTCCATGATGAACTACATATTATTAGCACTCTTTATATATGAGTGCTAATTTATAGTTCTATTGTATCACTTGGTCAGAAATAGTCAAGAAAAAAGTCTGACTTTCTCAAGATAAAAAGCCTGAGACCAACTCAGACTTTTTAATGTTTAAAATGGTAATTCCTCCTCTTCCAAAACCAAATCCGCTAGGTCTTGGCCTGCATTATTTTCACGCATGGCACGTTGAGCACGACTTTCCAAGAGTTGGAATCCTGTGGCAAGTACTTCAGTCACATAGTTCATCTGACCATTTTTCTCAAAACGACGTGTACGTAATTCTCCATCCACTGAAATGAGACTTCCTTTGGTTGCGTAGCTTGCCAAAGTTTCTGCTAGTCTACCCCATAAAACCATATTAACAAAATCAGCTTCACGTTCACCATTTTGGTCTTTATATCGACGGTTCACGGCGATAGTTGCTCGCGCTACTGACTTGTCATTGTTGGTTTTGTGCAATTCTGGTGTAGACGTTAAACGTCCAATTAAGATAACTTTATTATACATATTTTCTTCCTCCTACTTATCTATTCGTAGGAAATCAAAAAAGTTACAGAAATTTGTAACTTTTCGAGGAAATTTTTTACTTTTTATGAACCATAAATCCTGTTGCTTGTTGATTGGCCATAATGGTCATATCTGTAATCTGAACACGACTAGGTTGACTGGTCACATAGACTACTGTGTCTGCAATATCCTGAGCTTGCAAGGCTTCTATTCCTTGGTAAACGGACGCAGCTCTCTCTTTATCACCATGAAAACGTACCGTCGAAAAATCTGTTTCGACAATTCCAGGCTGAATGGTCGTCACCTTGATATCCGTTGCAATGGTATCAATTCGTAGTCCATCTGAAAAAGTCTTAACCGCTGCCTTGGTAGCTGAATAAACAGCGGCACCCGCATAGGCATAAATTCCTGCGGTTGACCCCATATTGATGATATGTCCTTGATTGGCTTTTACCATTGCTGGCAAGAAACAGCGAGTGACTGCCATCAAACCTTTGACATTAGTATCCAGCATGGTCAACATATCCAACTCTTCATAGTCCTGATAAGGTGCTAAACCTAGAGCCAGTCCGGCATTGTTGACCAAGATATCAATCTGACCTATCGTTTCTAGAATATCAGAGCAGACAGTCTTCACCATATTCATATCCGTGACATCTAGTGGAAAGGTCCAGACGGTTTGATTTGGAAAGACTTCTGCAAACTCCGACTTAAGAGCTTCTAGTTTATCTGTCCGTCGTCCTGTTAGAACGACATTCTCACCCTGCTCCAGATAAGCACGCGCAATCGCTTCACCAATTCCTGATGTCGCTCCTGTAATCACAACATTTTTTGCCATCTTATTTCCTTCTAGCTGGTCTATCAGATACTAACAACTTCTTAGGCAGTCCAGTGTTTCGCTGGATCAAATGGAGTTCCAACAACTTGGTCTTCTGATAATTCAATAATACCACGTTTTTGCGGAGCATTTGGCAGATGCAATTCACGAGGACTACACATCATGCCAAAACTCTTTTCACCACGAAGTTCGCCTGGGAAAATAAGATTGCCTTTGGGCATCATAGCTCCTGGAAGAGCCACAATGGTTTTCAACCCGACACGCGCATTGGGAGCCCCTGCAACGATTTGCACTGTCTTGTCACTTGCGACTGCAACTTTGCAGATGTTGAGATGGTCACTATCTGGATGAGCTACCATCTCGACAATTTCACCAACAACAAACTTAGGTTCTTTGTCATTAACAATTTCCTCTGCAAAACCTTCCGTTTGTAATTCTTGGTTCAAACGAACTACTTGTTCATCTGATAAAAAGACTTGACCGCGCTCTGCAATTTCAAACAAACTTGAAACTTCGAAAATATTCCACGCCACTGTTTCCCCATTATCTTTGAGGAAAACACGAGCTACCTTGCCTTTGCGCTCCACATCCAGTTTGGCATCTCCGCTATTTTTCGCGATGACCATAAGGACATCACCGACATGTTCTTTGTTATATGTAAAAATCATTGTTTCCTTTTTCTCCTACTTCAGTCCTGCTAAAAAGTCGTTAATTTGTTGCTTGCTTTTACGGTCGCGATTAACAAAACGACCAATTTCCTTGTCTTTTTCTAGAACAACAAGGCTAGGAATTCCATATACATCCCAGAGTTTGGCCAAATCCATATACTGGTCTCTATCCACTCGAATAAAGGTGAACTCTGGATTGGTCTCCTCAATTTCTGGCAAGGCAGGATAGATATAACGACAATCGCCACACCAGTCCGCCACAAAAAGAAAGACCTTCTTCCCATCTTTTCTCACTAAAGATGCTAATTCTTCTATACTTGCTGGTTGTATCATAAGACTTCCTCCTCATAGACTAGGTCTTCATTTTCATAGACAAAGGTATAATGACGACCATCCTCAAAAATGACGCCACCAACCAAGCTCTCCAGACTGCTTTCATAAACTTGAACATAGAGGGTCGCAATTTCCCCCATGTCTGAAAAATGGTCTCGCACAATCGCTGTCAACTCTTCCTGAGTCTTCATGAGCTTACGGTCATCTGCAACTTTTTTCGTAGCAAGGGCAAGGCTCCCAATACCAAGCAGAGCCAAGCCTGCCATCCACATTTTTTTAGCTTTCATACCATTCATTTTAACACAAAAAAGGCTTTAGGACAAATGAGGAAGTAGCAGAAAAGCAAGTTAAAAACCTCTGAGATTGTTCTCAAAGGTTCTGATTTTGCTAATTGCTGTTCTCAACTGCTGCAGTGACAAAGGCAGTGTAGAGTTCTTCTGGACGGTTTGGACGACTTGAAAGTTCAGGGTGATACTGACACGCTACAAAAAATTTATTTTCAGGAATTTCCACAATTTCGACCAAGCGATTGTCTGGAGAAACTCCTGAGAAGACAAAGCCTGCTGCCTCAAACTGCTCACGGAAGGCATTGTTAAACTCATAACGGTGACGGTGACGGCGTTGCACCACTTCTTGATTGTGATAAGCAGCCGCAGCCTTAGAGCCACGTTTCAACTTAGATGGATAAAGTCCCAAACGAAGGGTTCCACCCATATCCTCAACATCAATCTGATCACGCATGATATCAATGATAGGGTATTTTGTTTCTGGTGCAAGCTCTGCAGAATTGGCACCTTCAAGCCCCAAAACATGACGAGCAAACTCGATACAAGTCAACTGCATGCCCAAGCAGACTCCCAACATTGGAACATCATTCTCACGCGCATAGCGAATGGCTTGGATTTTGCCTTCAGTACCACGTTGACCAAAACCACCTGGTACGATGATTCCGTCCGCATCAGACAAAAGCTCTTCCACATTCTCTGCTGTCACATCATTGGCATTGATCCAATTGATTTTCACTTCTGCGTCGTTGGCATAACCAGAGTGTTTCAAGGCTTCAACCACAGAAATGTAGGCATCTTGCAACTCAACATACTTACCGACAAGGGAAATTTTAACTTGTTTCTTGAGGTTCATGACCTTGTCCACCATAGCTGACCATTCTGTCATATCCGCTACTGGTGCGTCTAATTTCAAATGGTCACAGACAATTTGGTCCATACCTTGCGCCTGCAAGTTCAATGGAATTTGGTAAAGGTGTTCAACATCCAACGATTCGATAACGGCTTCTGGTGCCACATCACAGAACTGGGCTAGTTTGTTTTTAATTCCTTGACCAGCTGGCTCTTCTGTACGAATAACCAACATATTTGGTTGGATTCCCAGTCCACGCAATTCTTTTACAGAGTGTTGAGTTGGTTTGGTCTTCATTTCACCAGCAGCCTTGAGGTATGGAAGCAAAGTTGTATGGATGTACATAACATTATCTGCACCCACATCTGCCTTCATCTGACGAAGAGCCTCTAGGAATGGTAAGGACTCGATATCTCCTACTGTTCCACCAACTTCTGTGATAATGACATCAGAGTCGGTCGTTACAGCGGCACGCTTGATTTTCTCTTTCAAAGCATCTGTGATATGAGGAATAACCTGAACAGTTGCCCCAAGGTATTCTCCACGGCGTTCTTTACGCAGAACTTCACTGTAAATTTTACCAGTAGTCACGTTGGAATATTTGTTGAGATTGATATCGATGAAACGTTCATAGTGACCCAAGTCCAAATCTGTCTCAGCCCCATCATCTGTCACAAAGACTTCTCCGTGCTGGTAAGGACTCATGGTTCCCGGATCGATATTGATATAAGGGTCAAACTTTTGAATCGTTACTTTGAGACCACGATTTTTCAAGAGACGGCCTAGACTTGCTGCCACAATCCCTTTCCCAATAGACGATACCACACCGCCAGTTACAAAAATATATTTCGTAGACATAGATTCCTCTTTCTAAAATGCTCAAGGCCTTGTTAACTACGAGGGGACATAGGAAACAAGACCCTACTAATAAGATAATCTGGGACGACTGCGCCAGATTCACAACTAATACTCTTCAAAAATCTCTTCAAACCGCGTCAGCGTCGCCTTGCCGTACTCAAGTACAGCCTGCGGCTAGCTTCCTAGTTTGCTTTTTGATTTTCATTGAGTATAAAATACAAGAATATAACTTCTTGAAAAAACAAAAATAGCTCCCTAAGAACTAGGGAGCCCCGACCTCTAAAAGAGGTGCCCGAACAATATGATACCTAAAAATAGGATAATTGTCAATAGCTAACTTTTATTCGTATGTGGTAGAATTTTTTAGAAAGCCCATTTCTTGTAATATGAAAGGAGAACTTTGACCGAGGAGTGCAAAAAAGACTGAACATTTTTCTTGCTCAGTCTTGACAGAATGGACTTTATCCTGTATCATTAGATGAAGACTGAGTAAGAAGGACGAGTTCTTACTCGGTAAGGCGGAAGGTGTTGACGCACCTTTCGTCTTTTTTTATTCGATTTATTTAATAAGTATTATAGCACACAAGTACCCACTATGCAAGTATTTTCTGTAAAAAAACAGCAGAAAAAACACTTTTTTGAAAAAGCGATAATTATATAATTTATTATATATCTTATTGTATAACTTTTTTATTTTCCAAGACGACGTTTAGAAGGATAACGGAAATTACGCAAGCAATAACGACGTTTTATCTTGTTCTGTTTAATCTTAATTGTCCCTCCAGTTACCCCTTCAAGATCCATCATTTCCTGATATTCCTTCCGCCAGGAACCAAAGAAAAGCTCACGTAGGCCGTCTTCATAATTGAGAACAATCATTTGACTCATGGTCTGAGCGCCTAGTACCGTCCAGTACATGCCTCGCTTTTTCATGCGATAGGTGACTTTTCTGTGCTGGCTTTCCATAACCCCAATTCCCGAAGAACTCAGTCCCCTCAAATTAGCTGGTTTGGTGTATTGGAAATTTTGAAGGAGCTTGTTTTTAAAGTGTTCAAACTCTTCTTCCTCCTCTTCTGTGGACAGGAAGCCCTCTGTCGTATCAAGGACAGTCCGCAGCTTTTCTTTGTCGTGCTGCTTGATCGCCTGGAAAGCTAAATCCATGAGTTCTTCTGCATAAGGCCTAAAAGCAAGCTTAAGTTTCTGATTGACATGGTAAGCGTCCCAGAAGTGCTCATGACGCTTTACCTTTAGGGCTTTAGCTATCTCTTTAAAGATATAGGGTGTATAGCCATGACCGCCGTCCGAATTGGTAATCAGGATAGTTTCTTCCTGGATGTCAAAGTGGTTATATAGATAGTCTAGCACTTGATCTCTCGCCGATCGATTATCTAAGGAGATAAACTCTTTTTTCCCTTGGAGTTCAAAGCGGTTACTTCCCACCTTTTTGCTTCCCGTGTGAATGACAAAATGAGAGAGATCATAGTTTCGACTAGGATCTTCCTGATCACTCGCTTTCACCATAACCCCATCTCCTTCAATATAAATCACATCGACAGCACACTTTTCTTGAGCCTCTTCATCTCCATAAAAGCGATAATCTGCTTTCTCCTTCAAAAGTTCATCGCAAAGTTTGACAGCCTTCACAACAATCGGCTTGGTGATACGGATATGATAAGTCAACTGAATAACCTGGATGACCTTATCATAAGGCATCAAGGTAGAGAGGCAGGCCACCTGGTACATAAACTCCCAGGAGAAGCGGGTGTTTTTAGACAAGCCTAGTTTCTCATCAACAGGAACGACCCACTCACCCCCTTTCTTCCACCGGCGGCGTCTGAAGGTAATCTCTCCAAAAGTAAAGGCAACCGTCCGCTCCATTGAGTGAATACAAGTATAACCTCTGGCTTTCATGATGGGAACCATCTCTTCATCATACTGAACAATGCTCTCATAAACATCTTTCGCATTTTGCGCAAATAATTGATCCTTTAATTCTCTTTCATCAAAAACAGTCATTAACACTCTCCTTGAAAGTTAAATTAAAATCTATTTTAATCAATTTTTACCTCTTTTTTCAACTAATAGACCTTAAATAAAAAAAGAGCCTCACTTGGAATGAAGCTCATTTTCTTATTTTATTTTTTCTTCTGGATAGAGTTCACCAGACGTTCAAAGACTGGATAAGCAATCATTGAGCAGGGGATGACTAGGAGAATAGCTACAATAGAGTCTGCTATAAAGGAGAAGTCCCCTGTAAAATGAACCATTATAGCAATAAGGGCAATAGGAAGAACCAAGACTGGTACAAACTTCAGAGACAGCAGCCCTACAGTCAGCAGGAACAGCATGCTTAAGCCATAGGACTTATAAAAGACAAAGACAGCCACCGCTGCCAGAAAGATGAAGAACAGTCGAACTAAGTTTTTCATATTCAGGATAATCATAAGCTTATCTCCTTACTTTTTAAGCTTTCGCTGCATCCTTTCCCACTCCCGAATGATCAGATTTTCTAAATAATCTGAAGCTGATTTAGCTTGATGGTATTCCACCAACTCCTCCAGCTTGTCATAGCGGACATCTTCGTGTAAGGAAAAAGGATAGCGGCCTTTCTTGTTATAGTTAGATGCAGCCTTTTTAGAGGTGCGGTTGCTTTTTGGGGGTGTCACGGACTGAGAAAGGGCTTCATTCAGGGATTGTTTTAACTTATCTTTATTTGGATTAAATGCCATTATTAATCTCTCCTCTTTAAATATTCTATAAATAAATCTTTAAGCTAATTGATTCATAGTTTCAATAATTGAATCTAAACTATTTTGAAGTACATCAAAGAAAGCCTGATGCTTTTTGTAAATTCTAGGATTGTTCTTCATATCAATAATTGTATTATCTTTTGTAGTTTGATTAAATAATTCTTTTTGTGGAATTGGACTTAAAACATTATCTTCTTCAGCCAGACCTGCCATCAACTCTTTTGATTTAATCTTACTACTAATCATATTTGGAAGGAAAAAAAGTTTAGCTGTAATAAGAGACTCACGACTTGGACGAACAATCTCTTCTTTACGATAAGCCTCTAATCTTAATTTAAGATTCTCCTTCCCTTCCTCAGAAAAATCACTTGGAATCACCGGACAAATAACCGCATGGCTAACCGCTATTGCATTCTTTGTTGCAGTACCAAAATCTGGGCGGCAGTCGATTAAGAGATAATCATATTCATCTAGGTTCATAGCTTGATAGTTAGCATCTAACCAGTCATAAAAATAAACATTTTTATTAGGATCAGTTTCTAACTTTCTTTCAATTTCGTCCAATCTCATAAATCCTGGAATTAAATCAATATTAGGTGCTACAGATATAATGTCTACTTCTCCACCCATATATACATTAGCAATAGTACCTTTTGTAGGATAAATATTAAAATAATGTGTAAGATTACACTGATGGTCTTCATCAGCTGCCAGGACTTTATAACCTTGTTCTGCTAACTCAGCAGCCATCATCAATAACGCAGTTGTTTTCCCTGCTCCTCCCTTTATAGCTGCAAATGTAATAATTTTCATCTAACTTCTCCTTGCATTATAATTATAAACATATACCTTTCTATACTTCTATTATACCACTACACAAAGGAATCGTCAACAAAAAATACACAATAAGTTATATAACTTATTGTGTATTTTATTATATACTTAATTATCCATTTCATTATCTAAGTTCTTACGTAAGAGCTTAGCCAAATGTCGCTCCGATATTCCCGCCAATGTAGGCTTTCAATTGGATTTGATTGACTGTGGTATTGAAGTTTCCAATAAAATAACAATTCTCTTCATTCTCTTTAGTCAACACCACCAAGAATTGAACCACATCGTCACTCTCTGAAGTGCTGACTTCTAGTTTTGCCTTTTGATAGGTGTATTGATTGACTAAAATTGCCATCGCAAAGGTTTGTATCATAGCGTTATCGGTCATGGAGAGGTGATTTTCAATCGTCCCTTTTACATCAGCAAGAGTTTTAGCCTTTTGGATATCCGCCACTGCCTCATCAAAAGCCACAACAACTGCTTGCGTTTGAACCTCATCTGCTTGGCTATAGGGATGTTCCAGCTTTAATTTAGCTGTTCGATGGTTCTTTTCATCCACTGTCTCCTCTTCGACTGGAGAAACTGTTTCCTTCTTCTTTGAAGGTTCTGTCTGCTCTGTTTTAGGCTCCTCTTTTGATTTTTCTTTGGTCAGGTATTGGTAAATACCGACACCAGCTGAAGTGATTAAGAGAGCTGTTGCAATGATGAATACCATGTTATCTTTAATCCTTTTCTTCATTCTTGTTTCCTTCTATTTTACTAATTTTGGTGACTTATTATCTGGATAAGCAAAGGTCGTAATCTCCGCCTTTTGTTGGGCGGGACTCCAAATCCGATAATCCCATGTGTAGGGCTTTTTGAAATAGTCCCATCCACTGATTGGCGTGTTTTGTTCAACAATCAGGATAGAACCATCTTCAAAGACATGGCAGACGATACCTGTATGCCCATATCCGCCTCCTCCGTTTTGAGTAGAGAAGATAGCGCCCTTCTTAGGGGTCGTTTTGATGCTATTTCCGAATATAGAGGCCCAAGATGACGCCTGGTCTTTCCCGTTCCCTGAGACAGATCCAGAGTGGCCCCAAAGATGATTTCCTAAACTAATAGTTAAGTTTACACACTGGCCATCTAAGCTAGGCCCATACCCTGTCACATACCAGCCTTGAGAAGAAGCATATTCCATCCCCAAACTTTTTGGATCGATGATGTATTGTTTCAGACTAGCTGGAAGATTATCAGGACTATAGCCCCAGGCTGTTGCATCCCCTGGAACAGTTCCTGTCCCATCAGATACTCCACCTGAACTGTCATCATCGCTGCAATCAGTGTCGCTATCGCTGGAGCTATCCTCAGCTGAAGAAGTGTTGGGAGCTTCTGAAGCAGCTGTCGTTGTACTGCCCTTATAGGGTTTAGTTCCGTGAGCAGCAATAGCTTTGTCATCCAGCCACTTGTACTTCGTACCCAGAGTATCATACATAGCAAGCAGTTTAGTCTTATAAGTGCCATCTGTTGCCCAGCCACCGTCCGCAATCGCAGTTAAGGTACTCTTTCCATCTGTATTATTGATAGCGGCTGTGTAGAGGGTCTGGTGAGCCATGAACTCTGCCTTCCCTACAATCCCTGCATCATAGCTGGAAAACCAAGTATAAGCTCCGCCAGTTCCATCTCCGACGTTGGCACCTGGCTTGGTACCGCTTAAGTCAACACTATCTTCCCCATAAGTCGCAAGCGTGACTGGGAAATTACTTTTACTAGAGGTTTTAACTCCGCCCATATTGTGAGCCATCCAAAAGGAGGTACCGTTTGGATTGGAGAAGTTAAAACCATTTTCTATCATCGTCTGAGTGATAGAAGCAGACGGTAGGAAACCACCTGCTTTCCAGGAGTTGATATAGGCTTCTTCATGCTTCTTAACAAAATCATCAATCGAGCCATCCCCTGAAGGGATTTCACCTGAAGAAGTAACCTGGGTATCAGAGCTAGAGCTACAATCTTTTGAGCTACTGCGAGACACGGCACCAAATACTCCAGCCAATATACTTGTCAGCATCATCACCAAGATGATGAAAGCTCCTAGCGTGAGGCCGATTTTCCATACAAAAAGTTTCTTCACAGACTCCCTCTCTTTCTACCAGAGACCTAGGACTGTTTTTAAAAGGACATAGAAAATCAAAAAGATAATAAAGCCAATCGAAACTTTTTTCAAGCTCTTTAGGAATTCCTGATCACGGGCTTTCTGAGCCTCTAATCGTTCAGGGTCAGAATCTCCTTTAGAAGCGAAATAGTCTCGTTCCGCTTTCATTCTGGTTTTTCTGATTAACACATATTCATCAAACGCTTGCTTCTTACGTCCAAAAAATCCTAATCCATCGTTTTTGCGTGACATTCTTTCTTCCTTTCTGATTACTGGAGCCCGCCATAGCGTTCTATTTCAGGGGCTAACAACTGCTGGTTAAAGACAATATTTCCTACACTGGAGATATTCATGAACAGCTGGCCTTTTCTTAGTCGTGGTAAAGTTTCCAATTCTGATTGGTTCATAGATCCCGATAGCGCATTGGCCAAAAGCGGCACACTGGTATCATCCGTTTGAGCAAATACCCGATACTGCATCAATCCAAATATACGTTGAACTGCTGTCACATACGGATCCTTAAAAGTAGCACTTCCTGACTCAAAGAGGATGCCTCGAAGGGAATTTACCGACAAGACCACGCCAGCAAAGTTCTCACCCATGGAGTCAATAATATCTGCCAGCAGTTTTACGCTGCTTTCATACTTAGGATTTATGAGCGTTTGTGCTTCAGAAATATTAACAATATAGTGAGGCATATCCATCTCATTTTTATCAGGTGAAGCCTTCAGGGTCTGCTTGCATCGTTTCCCGTGGTTAACAATATCAGCTGAGACCAGGGATAAAACAGAGAAAATCTGCGCATTCAGCAAGTTTGGCATGGCTTTGAGTCCTGACAGGTCAAAGGTCACAACCTGCTCTCTTGAAATATCCTGAAATTCGGTTGTCCCTTCAAACATATCCGCATTGGTTGTCAGAAGCTCATTAAAAGTATTGTAAATACGATTAACAGAGCTTAGTTCAATCTTATTGGTATGTTTTTTACTCTGAAGCTTATCTTGATAGTCTTCTACATACATCACAAAGTCAGACAGAATAGGGTACTCATCCGTGACAAGTTCAGTTGCCTTCAGCTTTTCAGGGGTCAGGGTAGGATTACGAGCCCAGAGACCTTCCTCAATATAGAATTCGTTTAAAATTTGGCCAAGAGTAGTCAAGTCATCTCTAGTAGCTTCATCGTTTAACAGCTTGAAAATATTCTTGAGCTTCTCAATATGCAAGTTATATGATTTCTTCTTGTCTACCTCAGTTCCTTCTTCATTCGTTACGGTTGGGAAGACCTGAAAGATATTGATCCGATTGGCCTCACCTGAGAGATCTAAGATCAGTCCGTGTTGTTTACGGGTCTGATCGAGAAACGTGCCATTGGCATCAAAATTACGAATAAAATTCCCTTTGGCATACAGGCCATCAGTATGTTTGAGAAGGAAGGAGCGCTGGCCCATTTTAGGGTTACCAGAGATAATCATGAAGGAACGGGTTCGACGCTCATCCCGTTCTAAAAAGTTAAAGTTGACAGCTCCTCGAGTCGGCGTCCACCCGAGATAGACGCCTCGCTGATCTTCCAATTTGGTATGATTGAAGAAATAGCCACCTGCCAGATCATGAGGCTTAACAGGAATGCCTCGACGACGATTAGGAAGGTCAATCTGATATTGAGCTGGAATAAACGGAGCATGGTATTCAAAGTCTAATTCACCTGAGAGGATGGTTGATTTGAAGTTAGAGGTCTTATCCTTGATGTCCTCAACTTTGCGGAAGAGCCCTTCTTTCGTTGAGGCGGGCACAAAAATTCTCACATACATCCCCAGTATAGAAATATTCTTCTTCGTAATTTCACGGTTCAGTTCCTGCAAGTCCTTGATTTCATCTAACTCTTTCTGGTTATCCGTAAGCTTACTATTGCCAGTAATACGGGTTGATTTCTCCTCGATGGAGTCCGTAATCTCTTGACGAATGACCTTACTGTTTTCTCGGTAGATAGAAAGGAAAGCCTGTGTTCCAGGAATGAGCATCAGATCAGATAACCAGAACCGATCCAAGTCTTCTGACGGATATTCATAGAAATGAAGCACGGTATGGCAGCCGTCTCCACTCGTCCAATAGCGGTCATTTCTAGCAAAATCAATATTCCCTTGAGGTTGGATTTGGCTGAGAAAGGCTAAGTCATAGCCATCTGCTTTCAGTTGACGTTGGCGGCGTTTTGATAATTCTGGCATAAGAACCTCCTATACTTTTTCGTTCATGTTGTTAAATTGCTTTATAATCTGGATTTTCTTTGTCTTCGTCACTTCCTGTGGAACAAAGTCATTATTCCCGTAAGTCTTAGCCTTACGCACTAACTCATCAAGTTCTGATGTCGTTGGAGCAAAGAGCCAGAGTATAAACTCTGTATTGTAGATTTCCTGTTGGATGTTTTCCTCGGTTTGGATTTGGGAGATTAACCATTCTTCACGGTCTTTCAATTGCAAGTAACGTCTTTCTTCAGGAAGCAACCTCGCTTTCTCCTGACGAACCTGACTCAGATGATGCCTAAGATCCATAATCTGCGTATCCGTATTGGTGGGAAGTGTTGTGGTTTCCACCTGAATATCCGTATTAAAATCTGTCAGCCACTTTTCAAAATTATCCAAGGTACGGCGGATTTCATCATAAGACAGGGAGCCTAGGTCTTTGCCTGGGATTTCCAAAAACTGCAAATAGCCAAAGTCCACTAGTTCAATGTAAGCTTTATGATTATTAATAATCTTTTTGGTATCCAGGAGCTCGACGCAGGAGTGAAGATCGAAGTATTCCTGTTTGAATTTCTTATCTTGGCGGATTTGACGCCCCAAAGGCCGTTTCTCTTGAGAAACTGGTGAGTAATGTTTTATTGCCATTAGTGTTTTTCCTCCTCTTTAGATCGTTGGTAATTGATACTGGTATAGTGTTTACGACGGCGTCTGAAGAAAAGATACATACTCTGCCAATTCTTCTTTCCGCCGTTGGTTGGCAAAACTAAATATAGACACATGAGAGGCGTTAGGATAATAAAGGCTAACAGCTGGGGCCACTGGCTCGTCGGAAATATCTTCGTGCCAATAGAGAGAGCCACAACCGCTGAACCGCCAACAAAAACAATATCTGCCATGAACAGTCCGATGATTTTGACTTTCGCATAGATGTCCCTAGGGACACCGTACTTTTCGTTCATATTTTCTTCTCCTTTATCATTGATAATCCTAGTGTAAAGGATAATTCAAAAGCTTGCTCTAACGGGACAAGTCACCGCAAAAACTCTTTTCCAGCTGAAAGAGAATAGATTTTTATTAGCCATAAAGTTATATATTTTTTTATACATTTCATTACACACTGTCTGACAAATAGGAAGGCAAAAAAAGAGCCTCACTCCTGAGACTCTTTCACGATAGTGAAGAAGGATTCTTCAGATAGAATGGTAATCTCCTGCCCTTCCTCTAACCTCTTTAAAACGGCTTCATATTTCTTAGAGCGGCGATCAGGTTTAAAGAGATCCAGTTGCTTATGGCCCGCTACTAAAATTTGTGTTTGAGCGGACACATACCCTTGAACGATAGCTCCTCTCTCGGTAAGAAAGGCTACTGCTTCATTTCGAGTCAGTGGCCTCAAGCTTCCTGTGATGACCACCACTTTATCTTTGAGATCAATCATAGGCACTTACTCCTCTGTTTCGTCAATCTCTGCCCCTCTGATATGACTTTGGCCTTGCATTCGTTGGCCTGCCTGCTGCATCTGTTGGCTCATATAGTTCATCTGGGACATAGACTGCTGGAAGTTGCTTTTCGCAGGTGAGGGGTTTGGAGGAGTTGTTGGATCACTCACTCCCTGAAATGATGCTTCTTCTGATGGAGTTGGAGGTAACGTCGGATCCGTCACTCCGCCACTTGGTGAAAGGGAGCTTGCATCATCTGAGAAGATCGGTTCTCCACCATATTGACCTGAAGGGTTCAAAGTATAGTCACCATCTCGACTAAATCCTGGCTCAGGGACAACGGCATCATTTTTCAGCCCCTTATAGACTGCATTTTGAGCATTTGAGGCTTTCTGATCAAGATTATCCGTCACTCCGCCCATATAATCTTTAATCTTGCCAGCTCCCTGTTTGGCCATAGCATCCGCCAAATCTACGGCATTACTTACACCGCCTTTGGCTGTATTCCAAATGCCTTGATCTCTCACAGCATTAGCAACACCACTCAAGCCACCGCCTGTCGCCGCCAGGCTATTGCCAAGAACTTTACTACCTGTCACCACGGCACCTGGGACTTTCTTAGCCATATCTACACCGAATTGACCAGCGCCAACCGCTCCATGAGCTAGGGCACCTGCACCAGTCGCAAAGGCATTCCCCATCATCATGGCTCCAAGAAGTTGTTGTGCGGTGTCGCTGTGACCTGTTGAGACTCCCAGCCAGCGTTCAATCATGCTCACTCCTTGCATAGCTGCAAAGAAGACTCCGATATAGACAAGCCCAGCAGCCAAACATTGTTCCCACATATTTAAGCCATCGAAGAAACCACCTGATAGTTTGGTAATAGCAGAAACAGATAGGGTAGGAAGGTCACGACAGATCTCCAGCGTCACACGCATGATGACAACTTCAAAGAAGATACCAGCGAAGGCTCCACCGATTGTCCGAAGCAGCTCTTTATACTTCTTAGAATTTGAAAGGGATGAATACCCCTGAATTGGCGAGATCATTGCTTCAATGACGATGTCAAAGACTGACTTTACAAACTTTATCGACATACTCACCAAGAGGATGATTAAAATGATATATTGCATATACATTCCAATCCAGTTGACCTTATAGCGCAGGTAGACTGACTCAAAGGCATTTAAACCTTTAGCAAATCTATGTTCTGTGATTGTTTCGACTCCTACTTGCTCAGAATCTAACTTATGAAGGAATAATCCTTTAATTCCTTCATAGCCAAATTTTTTCTTGTATCGTTCTTGTACTTGTTTTAGCAACTCGCTATTAGTAGCTCCGTATGTAGCTCCAAAATCAATCCGAGTCGCAAAATCAGATGTGTCTCGTTTGTCTGTGCTGTCTGTAATATTATTGACAGGAGTTGATCCTTTCTTAACAGGTTTGATATAACCATAAGAGTCCATAGGGAAGAGCTCCGTTGAAAAGTCATTATCAATCAAGACTTTCAAATCCACTACGTTATTTTTCATGGGTTGTATTGCTAGAGAAGAATATTGTTCACTTCCTTTTGGTGCTTCACTAGAAACAGTCTGAACAGACATCGCATCTTGCGCAACAACAGTAGCTATCGAGGTCAAGGCTAGCGGCATTACAGCTGTAACAAAGGTCACCAAAAGAAAATTGGTGATAACTCCTTTGTATTTAACAGGCTTTGTAAAGACTCCAGTTATAGCTGATACAACCAAAATTAAGCTAAACACCACAGTCCCCAGCACCTGGAAGCCTCGGAAAAACTGGCCAATAACCGTGTTAGAATCTCCCAAATAACCAAAGAGGCCAAAGAGTTTGAACATGTTATTAAAGACATGTTCTAAGCTAGCTGTAATTTGATATAAGGCTTTACCAATCCCACCTGGAATATAAGCTATAAAAGCCATAAAAGCAGGGGTAGGCTCCAGGTAATTACTCCAGTAAGAATAAAACTGAGCCAATTTTTCTGCTTTATCGCCGCTAAGATCACCGTCAGTACTTCCAATCTCCTTCATGAGATCAGAAAAAGTTTGGTAATTCAATAAAGGCACCTACTTTCTTTTTTAGATACCTTTATCATAAAAGATAATCAAGATACCCGCTCTAAGAGGACAAGTCACCGCAAAAAAAGGAAGCCTCAAAATCGAGACTTCCTTTTTATAACACAACTAGTCAGCTTTCCCAGTGAAATCATAAAATGCATTTCCGTCTTTATATCCTCGACGTAATTCAATTATGCGAATTGTTTTCCCACTATCCGTGAGAACAATTTGATAAAAAGCTTTATCTTCAAACTTATCAAATTCCCCAACTGCAATCGTGAAATTATCTGTACCTTTTAGCTCGTTTTCCAATTCATCTAAAGCACCTTTAAACGAGGAAGGCAATTCTTTTACTTGTTTTTCCGAAAGAACTTGAAACTTATTCTCATTATTAGCTCCGTTAGTAATAACATGATTTTTCTTATCAAATTTCAACGTATCTCCGCCAGCTGAGAAAGGATATTCATAACCAGCTTCTTTTGAGTATCCAGTGTAACTATCCTTCAATTCTGTTTTCATAATATCTTCAGCGGATTTTTGGCCGCAGGCCACAAGGAGCACAGCCATGAAACCTAGCAACATAACACCAAATATCTTTTTCATTTTCATGAGTACTTCTCCTATCTTTTATTGAGTTTATTATAGCAGATATATCTTATTAATGCAAAAGGTATATAACTTATTATACAATTCTTTGTACCTCATCTTACATCACATCATCTGCAAACAGATCCTCATATTCATCCATATCCTCATACTGATAGCCGTCATAGAGAATTTCTTCAGCTGCAGCCGCAATCATTTCAGCTGGAGAGGAGAATTGCTGGTTAGGAGACGGCTTCCCTTTTTGATAGCGAGTCGCTAATTTGGCTGTTTCCCCGCTGTTTGAGCCAATCCGATTGCTTAGTGCTCTCCGCCAGTCAATGATATTATCAAAGCTCCTCTGAGCTCCTACAGCTATTTCTTGTAGGTCAAGATTGCGGTGCGGACTTTCCACTGGAATATCCGCAAAAGTCATAGACTGGTCAAACTCTTCCTGAAGGAACATGTATCGATACGGAAGACTGGTCTTTTCGTGCAAGAAGATTGGATCTGTTGTCACTTTACGGCCTGCATTATCCCGTCCTTTGACTCCACGCAGAATGACCGCTTCTCCCTCTTGGAGCTTGGCTAGCTGAGTTGGCGTCAGCAATTCCTGACGTGGGTTTTCAATCGCCACATTTGGATTGGCTTCATCCAAAATATTGCTAGATCTGCGGCGTTTGGTAATTGTGCGATAGCCAAGCGCTTTACTAAAGGTTGAGTTCGTATCTTCAGACGTAGACTTGATATAAATCTGAAGCGAACAGTTATCCTTGATAGTTTTAGCTGTGTTCTCACCATATTTATCAGTCAGCTGTTCCAAGTTTTGGATCCACAAATAGTATAAAATATTCTGTCCCAAACAGATGGAGATTTTTGTATCCATGTGAGGGATGGCAGGGATATTGGTAAACTCATCCAGAATGTGAAGGATGCGGTTCACACATTTTCTCCCAGCGGACAAAGCCAGCTCATAATTAGCATTAAAGAGCTGGTCAAGAAAGAGCGACACAATACTGTTGTACTCGGTACGATTAGGCGGTGTCACCAGGTAAATGATGGTTGGATTATCAGAGTAAATCAACTCAACATCTTCTTCCTGAAGCAAGTGACCTGCTTGTTTATCAAGCACTGTTACTTTGATAGAGTCCAGAACTGGTTTCTTGGTGTACTCATCCAAATAGATGACATTGCTTTGGTTGCGATAGACCTTTTCAGCTGAGAAACGATAAATCTCCTTTTCAAAACCAAGGCCATTATTCGGATGGTTGAAGTCAATCGTAACGAGAAATTGATCTGGCAATTTAGGCTCAATAACATAGGTTAAATATCCTTCACCATCGACCAGAGCCGCCGCTTCCTTCACGTAGATGCCCTTACCATCCGCTGAAGAGATGGAGACCTTAGCTGTTTGATGCGCAAATTGATTAGAGATGGCGTTAGCTGTACTAGATCGAAACTTTACGGATAAGCGACGTGGGAAACCGATAGACTCCAAATCAATCGAGTTTTTGGAGGTGAGCTTGGCGATATTGTCTTGCAAGAATAGGTTAATCCCTGACATCATGCTTGAGTAAACATTGCCCTTGGTTTCTTCAGCCGCAAAATCGGACGACCTGAAGTTGAGGTCAGCCATTTCCCGAAACTTCGAGAATTGACGTTGATTGATACTTCTCAGATTATCGAAATAAACCGTAATTTTGGATTTTTTTGTCAACTGTTGGTCTTTCATCGGGTTCTCAACTACTTCTCCCATTTCATCCACCAAGACTTCTTCAGATCCTAAGTCCGTCAAAAATTTGGCGATATTTCTAACGGTCACAGTATCCCAGGCATCAGTCTCTCCATTTTTAAAAGTCTCATTAGCTCGATCAATCAAAGCCATCGCAATCGCATTGAAAAGAGAGATAGAAGTGTCTTCCCAATATTTAGCATTTCCGTTCCCCATACCTGGCTTAGTCTTACGGTAAATCGCTTCAGATACTGCATTGACACGAGTTTGAGTTTTTTCATAGTAGCCCTTTTTAGCGGCTGCAACCGCTAAAGCCAAAGGATTATAGGACATTGACCAATCCATGTTCTGAAAAGACAAGACATTGACATCATAGCCACGGCGGCGCATCGTCTTATACGAGGACTGATAGTGCTCTCCTTTTGGATCCCCAAGGATCATTGAGGGTGGAATGGCTGCTCGGCTGTTAATATCCGTAGTTGTTGTAATGGCACTTTCTCCTTTTCCAGAACGGGTTGACCCAATCCCCAATAAATTAATAGGCTTATCCTCGATGTAGTAGTCCCCAGAAGGAGTCGCAAGCATGCCTAACACTCGCTCAGATTTGAGTAAATAACGGCTAAATCTGCGATTTTGCCAAAGCATTTGGGCTCCTAGAGTAAGTCCTGATAAATTTTTTCTAGTTTCATGAAGAACCGGCGCACCACCTTCACCTGGGAAGATTTCTGTCTTGTTCGGCACTTTCTTATATTGTCCGTGGACCTCCTTAACCGTCGCAAAACGATCATCTCCTTCCTCGTTGTTATTGTAACTGCGATATTGCTCGAAATTAACCCAAGCCGATTTCCAGGCAATAATCAAGCCAACAATCAAAAGCGGAAAAGTAAGAATAGGCGCTAGGACAAAGACTCGGACGTTCAGGAGATTTTGGATTAAGAGGCTGTCCGTATCAAATTCAGCCATTTGACTATTGTCTTTTAAGGTCATCACTGCAAAATAAAGATAGCGAATAGCAGCACGCAAAACCGTCACTCCATAATTAGTAGTCATAAAAGCAATCAGACTGAAACCCAGCCCCATGAGGACTAAGCTACGGTAACTATTGAAATACAAGATTGGCTTCATCTCTTTATCAAATCGCTTTCGCTCTTGTTTAACAAAAGGCAAAAGATAGACTATCCGAAAAAGTAAATTTCCAAAGAATAAGAAAGTAAAAGCTGGGATGACCTCCACCAATCGCTTGATAAAAGTCAAGATACTGTTCAAGAACCCTCTCCAGTTAATTTTTTCTTTCCCTGTAACAATTGCTTTGACCTTATTCCATTTTTGGACAATTCTTATCTTGATAGTTGCTCTATTCTGATAGGCTTTTGTGAGTTGCTTCAAAACTCTCCTGATTGATGGTCGCTGCCATTTAAACACCTGGAAAAGAAGATAGCCTAAGAAAGCTACAATAATCAGCAAGTTGAAATAATTGACTTTGACCAGCTGGATGATGGTGTAATAGATCACCTCCAACCAATTATTATTCATTCACTTCACCCCTTTCTATATCATGAACAATCTTTCTGTCATAGAAACTGGAATAAAGAAAGATTTTGAAGCGTAGATCTGGACTGGCTTTTTGGTAGCGATACAAATAATGATGAAGCCAATCTTCCAATCCCAGCTGGATAGTTGCCAGAGAGCAAGTTCTCCCCTGCTTCAGATAATTTTCAGCCTGAAGAGAGTCAGCCATCAAATCATCTGCTATTGGTTCTGTCTGTTGTTTTGCCATAGGCAAAACTCCTTTCTTTTTGATTTACTCCTTTAGTGTAAGGGATAATGAAAAAGCCTGCTCTAACGGGACAAGTCAGAGGAAGCCCCTTCTCCAGGCGAAAAAGGAACGCCCATTAGTAAATAAGTTGTTATATAACTTTTTGTGCAACTTATTATTTAATTTTTTGTTCCATTCAATAAAAATAGCACCTGGCTTTTAAAGCCAAGTGCTGCACTGAACTTTAGAAAGGTTCATCAGCATCCATGGGGATAGGGTAAGCTGAACTTCCTTCAGCTTCTTGATGAGTTGGAGCTGGTTCAGACTGGAAAATATTAGTTCCTGGAACTTGAGCTTGACGACGCTTGACCGCTGCATCTTTACTTTCTAAGAAGGTGATCCCGTCAAACTGTGCAGGAGCAATATACTGATAAGAGCGGCGCTGACCGCCTTTACTGGTATAGCTCCGCTGGATAATTTCTCCCTTCAGCAAAATAGGAGACCCTTTAGAGAGGCTTTTTGCCATCACTTCTGCTTGTTTCCCGTACATTTGAACGTGGAAGAAGCTAGGCGTCGGCTTGCGGTTCTCATCCAGGAGACTGGAGTCACACACAAAATCAAATTTGAAGCTGACATTCCCATTAGAAGTTTTACCTACTGCATCTTGAGGAATATCAGAGACACGGCCATCAGCTATAAATGTTTGCATAAGCAATTGTCCTTTCTAGACTTCTTTAGCCTCACGGCATTTCTTCAGGAAGAAAGTAACTACACCCAGCAACAAGCTTCCAAGGACAGTCAATAGACTTCCTTTATCTCCTGTAGATGGAAGAGTGGTCATCTTTCCTACTTGATCTGTAACTGAAATTGTTTTATCTGAATTAACTGTAGCGCCAACTACTTCAGGAGCCACCGTTTGAGTGGAACCATCCGCAGTCGCAATCACGACTTGGCTATTTTGTGTAGAGACAATTTGATAGCCCGTGTTCGTAAAAATTGGTTCAGTCGGAGATACGTTAGAAACAACTTGACCAGTCACCTGGGAAGTTGTTCCTACCTGACTAGCTCCCACGCTGGCAGCTGTTTGAGCAGAAATAGTAGGGTCATTAGTTGGGGTATTGGTATTTGGTGTAATCGTAGCTGTACCGCCGTTAATCGTTGGAACAGTTGTTGGCTCATCCTGACTAGGAGGGGTCACAGGATCTTTTGATTTAGGATCTTCAGCAGTCTGACCTTTTCCATCAGCTGGAAGCGTTTCTGAAGAAGATGTTGTGTTGCCTCCTGGCTTAGTTGGTTCCTCCGTTGATGTTGGAGGGGTATTCGAGTCACTTGGTGTTACCGTACTTGGAGGGGTACTTGGCTGTGACGGTTCAGATGGTAGCTGAACTCCTGGGGTAGTCGTTCCATCGACGGGATTCGTTTGATCTGTTGAAGATGGGGTTTCTGTTGGCTGCGTCACACTCGTACCTGGTTCAGCTGAAGGGGCTGGAACTGTTACTGAAGGACTGGAAGTGTTATCTACTGGAGCGACATTCTCAGCAGCAAATACAGCACCTGCCTGACTCAAAATGATTGTAGAGATGGCTAGACTAGCTAAAAGTTGTTTCTTTTTCATAAGATATGTTCCTCTTTCATTTATTTTTTGGGCTTGAGATAATCTGTTTCTTTCGGTTCTGTTATGACCACAAAGCCGTAAGTACTAGATTTATCTTCTTTGACAGAAAAACTCAAGCGGTGATTTGAAGCTTCTTCACCTTGTTTAACAGATAAAACATAGGTTGCTTGATAGCTTTTCTTTTCAGCATCATACGTGATTTTTTCTAAGATGACAGACTGCAAAGTACCCTCTTTAGGAGTGGTGTACTTAGCATCTCCAGCATCTAGGAACGGGGCCAGAGCTTCCTTATTTCCTGAATAATAGTTTGGCAGGAAATAGCGATTGAATACATCTACCTGGTGTTCAGTAGCTACTAAGTGTTGTTCTTGCTTCAACTCCTGGTAAAGATACTGAAGCTGCTCGTTTTGTTTGGTTAGGCGGCTGATAGATAGCATTGACAAGCTCAAAGCTCCTGCCGTCAACACCCCTATCACTCCCAGCAGGAGATAAACTTTTTTCAGATTTACAGGCTGAGGTGTCACCTGTTTTGAAGAAGCCATCGCTTGAGGCTCCCGTGGAGTTGTAAAATAGGAACTTTTTACAGGTTCCATCGCTTCACCTTCAGCTGGAAAGAGAGGGAGGGCCGACTCAGGAATACCTAAGCTTTGCCTATAAATAGGGTACACTTGATTTTCAAAGTATTCCTTTTTATCTGAATGAGTATAATTTCTAAAAGCTTCATCTGTCATAATCGCCTGGATTAATGGGATAAGCAAATTTTGATAGGTTTTGCCAATCACAAAGGGACTGGCAAATACTTCTCCTTCGGAAACAGCTTCTTTCCCTTCCAGGTGACAAACGGCTACCTTCTGAAAAGCAAATTCTCCATAGGCTTTTTTCAGTTCCTGAAAGAGTAGCTCTGCCGTCAAAAAACTCACATAAGGAAGAGAGTCTTCAACCGAAATCTGTCCTTCTGGCAGATAGCTATTATCTAACCCTTCAATAATGCCAAGCAGTTCGTTGTCATCCTCAGGAGATTTACCTTCCTCCCAGGTAAGCTCTAAAAACAAGTCATCCGTCATCAAGCATTTTTTGTTTTTTTGAAACGGGCTAAATGCCATAGGTTCTGACTCCTTTCTTAGTTTTTCACAAAGTTAAAGCCCCACTCCACGATACTTGGGCCAGCAGCTACTGCGATAATACCAATGGCAATAGCCACCCAATGTTTTTTGATAGCAGCCTTCATTTCGCGACCGCCCAGACCATAGGCAAGCCCAGTCGCTACAATAGCCAGACCAAAGGTGATAATCCCAATTCCCTGGATCTTTGAAATTCCCTGTTGAGCGAGATTTTGAGTTTTTGCGAATGGATCATCTGCATAGACAGGAGAAGCCAACAGCCCAGTCAAGAAGAGAGATAAGATCAGAAAAAAAGGTTTTGTTTTTTGCTTAACGGTTTGAAGAGTGTTTGTCAATTTTTGTTTCATGTGAAATCCTCCTTAAAATTATTGACATCTTTAGTGTAAGAGATAATGAAAGTTTTCGCTGTAAAGGGACAAGTCACTGTAAAAGAAGTATTTTTTTCAACTGAAGAGAACTTCCAGGGGCTCTGTCACATCAAAATGAAGTTGGCGCTGATCGACACGGTGACTGCCATCTGGAGCCTCGCCCTCTACCCAAACATGGATATTGTAAGATTGAGTCGTTTTATTGAGGTCTAGGCTTTTAGCAGAAATAGGAGCCAAGACTTTCCGCTTAATCAAACGTTCCAGTGGACGGGCCCCATTTCTAACATCTGTTCCCACGTCGGATAAATAAGCAATCAAGCTAGAGTCATAGGATAGAGTGAGATTTTGGCGTTTCATCCGCAACGCAATCTCTGATAGATTTTTCTCCGCAATTTCTTCAATAACATCACTTTCCAGCAGATTGAAAATCAGTTTATTTTCAATACGATTTAGATATTCAGGTCGGAACTCTCTCTGGAGTACATTTTCCATACTGCGTTCAAACTGTTGGCGTTCCCGATCTGTCAGATTTTTAAAGTTGCCTTTCAGCTCCGCCTTATCAATGATTTTCTTCGCTCCAACGTTTGTCGTCATAATCACAATCGTATTTTTAAAACTCACAAGGCGGCCTGTGGCATCTGTCAGACGACCATCATCTAAGACCTGCAAGAAGAGATCAAGCACCTCACCATCCGCCTTTTCAATTTCATCCAGCAATAGCACACAGTAAGGTTTCTGTTTGACTCCTTCAGTCAGCTGGCCCTTTGTCCTGGTTCCTCTATTACCAATCAGTTTGGCAACGTCTTCCTTCTGTTTATATTCAGACATATCAAAGCGCAGCATGGCATCTTCATCATCAAAAAGTGCCTCCGCCACTGCTTTTGATAATTCAGTTTTTCCGACTCCTGTTGGGCCAAGAAAAAGGAAAGATGAAATTGGTTTATTTTCATCCTGAAGCCCTGCTTGAGCAATCGTAACAGCATCTACCACAGCGTCAATAGCTTCATCTTGGCCTTTGACCCGTTTCAATAGCTTTTCTTTAAAGCCAGCGAGGCGTTCATTATCACCTTTTAGAATGGTGGTAATCGGGATCCCCGTCTTATTCTTCAAGACTTGGGCAATTTCTTTTTCGGTGACCAGCTCTTTGTTTTCGGCTGAGGAAATAGTGGCAGCCTCGTCAATCAGATCAAAGGCCTTGTCAGGCAGGAAGCGGTCTGTAATATAACGAACTGAGAGCCTGACTGCCGTTTCTACGGCAGCTCGACTAATTTTGATGCGATGAAAGTCTTCATAGATTACCTTAGCTTGATCAATAATTGTGATCGCTTCAGGAATTGTCGGTTCTTCAACCATAACTTTTTGAACCCGCCGTTCCAAGGCTCGGTCTGTTTCCACGTAGTCGTGAAATTCGTCTAATGTGGTAGCCCCAATTAGCTGGAGCTCCCCACGTGCTAGGGCTGGCTTGATAATATTTCCAGCGTCAAGAGACTCCCCGTTTTGGCTTCCCGCCCCAACAATAGTATGAAATTCATCGACAAAAAGGATATTTTGGCCTTTGGTAGCAATCATTTCTTGAATGATATTTTTAAATTTAGGAATAAAACCACCGTCGTCACCACTCATTAGACTGGAGAGCTCCAAAGAGCGGACAGTTAAGCCTTTTAGATCATTTGGCACCTGATCTCTTAAAATGGCTAAAGCAAGCCCTTCTACAATAGCAGTCTTCCCAACGCCCGCTTCTCCAACCAGAATTGGGTTATTTTTAGTGCGCCTGCGAAGAGAAGTAATGACGTTCTGGATTTCCTCATCTCGTCCGTAAACCTCATAATCTGCTTCTTTTTTAGCAATTTTAGCCGATAAGTTATCCGTGTATTTTTCCAAAAATGGAGTTTTCACCATGTATCAGCCCTCCCTTCTTTGGCCTGCTCAATTTGAATTGTTAATTTATCTTTAATTGCATTTACAAAATCACGGGGATTGATCGCTCCCTCGCCAATCTGGGAGAGAAAAAGCTCCCAGCCTCCTGTCGTTTCAGGATTGGAAAATTCATTATCCCATAGATAGTTAATCAGCAAGTACCCCTTATCTGTCGGAAAGAGCTGATCCGTTTTCTTATCCTTTTTCACGTAACCACGGGATTGAATTGTTTGAATAACTGCTCCACGTGTCGCCTGTGTTCCTAGACCATATTTAGGAAAGACTTGGCCAATCAGATGACTTTCCGTCAATCGTTTAGGCGGCTTTGTAATACCGTCTACAATCGTTATCTGACAAGCTACCGGATCATCCAACCGATAGTTTGGCAACTCTACATCTTTCTTGATAGGCAGATCACTCCATTCTATCCAGCCTGGTTCCAGGGTTCGTTTGCCTTTTGTTTGAAAGACTTGCCCCTTATTTTCCAGCTGAACCGTCGTCGTTTGATACCGACAGTCAGCCGCAAACATCAAAATAGATCGTTTGACGACTGCCTCATAAATCAATCGTTCATCTGGAGAAAGGCTTAGGAGATTAGGGATATTCTCCGTTGGGATAAGGGCATAGTGGCTGCTTTTAGCCACTTTAGCAGGATCTACATAAAAATCCCTAGGCTCTAAGAAAAAAGGCTTAAAATGGCAATGAATAGTGTCCTGATAGCTGGATAGGTACTGCCTCAAATAATTAAATTCATCTTCAGTAATAAAACGACAATCTGACCGAGGATAGGACAAGTATTTTTTCAAGTACAACCCTTCAACCAGCCTCTCTGTTTTCGTTGCTTCAAACTTCCAACGTCTAGCCGCATAGCTTTGTAGGTCAGAAAGATTGAAGAGTGCTGGAGCAGGCTTTGCCTTCTCTTCAGCTTCAACTGAAGAAACGAGAGCAACATCAGCAAGGCTCCTGGAAAGCTCCAAAACTTCGTCGCTATCGGTAAATTTATCCTTATTAGTAAAGATTACCTCATTTTCTTTATCTTCAAGCTGAAGTTTCCAATAGGTTTGTTGGACAAAGTTTCGGATGGCCAGATCATTCTCGCAGATCAGACGAACGACTGGGGTTTGAACACGGCCAACTGATAAACTGTTTCCCTTTGCTTTAGGGAGCATTCCCTGTTTCTGAAGGTTTAGCGTGGCCATTGGAGATAAATTCATCCCTACCAGCCAATCACTTTGTGCTCTAGCTTCAGCTTCTAAATAGAAGCTGTAGGTTTCTTGAGGATCCCTCATATTCTGAAAGGCTCGCTGTAGAGCTCTTGTTGTCATGGAATTGACCCAGAGACGCTTTTTAATTTTCGCTTTACCTTCAGGAATATGAGATAAAATGGAATAAGCTATTCTCTCCCCTTCACGGTCAGCGTCCGTCCCTATAATCACTTCATCCGCAGCCGTCACCTCTTCATAAATTCGTTTAAACATTTCTTTTGAGGTACGGTCTTTTTTGAGAAATTGTTTAAAAGAGACATCGACCAAGGGGAGTTTAGTTAAATCCCAATTATTTTTTGGAAGTCCATATTCAAATAAATGACCTTCAGCGGACACTATATGCACTTCACCTGAAAGAAAGGGTGTCTGTTTGATAATATGAACTTTCTTTCTTGTCGTGAAGGTTCCTAGTGCCTCTGCATAATCTAAGGCTTGACTTTCTTTCTCAGCCAGAATAACTGTTAGCATCTTTTTCTCCTTCCATTTGTTTTACTTCTTTAATGTAAGGGATAATGGAAAAACGTGCTCTAAGAGGACAAGTCGCTGCACTCAATCTTTTCCAGCTGAGAAAGGCGCCTTTTTTATTGTTCACTAAGTTATATAACTTAGTGTGTATCTTCTTGAACAAGAAAAGGCGCTCCGCATAGGAAGCACCTTGACTGTTAAGGCTTCAGCCCTTTAGTTGGGCTTTTGGGAAAATTTGGCGATTGCCCTCTATTTTTGGGAGGTTCATAAGGTTTTGTGTGGTGTTCAATATGCTTAACCATTTTTGAGACGGTCTGATGGATCCGTTTCATGGACTCTGCCAGCTGCTTATCATCCAACTGTGTTAGATTTTTAGTCCAGCCAGCCATGTAATCGATGGCAGCCTCACTCGTATCTAAGCCAAAATGCTTCGACACCAGGTGACTGGTCATTTCAGCTTCTAGTTCCTTACGAGGAGTTGACACATCTTCCTTGTAATGAGCGGTAAATTTGGGATTATGGAGAGTGGCATGCGCCAACTCATGAATAGTTGTCGCAATTTGTTCTCCAGGTAAATTATTAGGGTTCAGGAGAATTTTTTGTTCTCCTGGATAAAAGGCCCCTTTAGCATTTCCCAGCTCATGAACCTCATCCCGTAACAGACGAACTCCTAAAGTCCCTGCATAATCACATAGACCATCTAATACCTCTTTCGTTTTTACTTGATCAGTGTCAAACTGGTATTGACGGTTTGGCATAGCCTTTGGATAACTCTCTGGCTTCAAGGTTGTTTGAGAAAGTTCAAACACCTTGTAAGTGGTGAACTTAGGCAGCCCTGTCTCTTGGTCTCTCTCCTGGAATTGAACCACCTTCAACTTTCCTTCCTTCAGCAAAGCTTTCTCTTGAGTGGTCGCTTCTGAAATCTTCTTGAACTTCGGATTGCCTTTACTGTTCTTAACCTGGTTTCCCTGATCATCCAAGACGGGGATCATTTTAGCCATGAGAGGACGGAACAGAGTAATCTGTGCCTTCTCACCTGACTTCACAGACAAGCCCTGGTGAATAACTTCTTTCGTCTCACCTGTCCGCTTATTGGTGTAGGTGTTCCTGGTCTCAATGACATCTTCAGGCTTAATCCCTAATGTTTTCCCTAGTGCCTGCCACTGGTTATACGTCGCCACTGCATTGGCCCCTTGCCATTGATCCTGGATAAGCGCCACGTTTCTTGGGGAGAGCTGTGGAAATTTACTCATGAAATCCATATACTCAGCTAAGGCTTCAGGAGAACGGGTAAACTCCCTAATTTTTTGAAAGGCAATTTCACTCAGTTCATGAGGCGAGACCAGGCTGTAATCAATTTCTCCTGGAGACTCTTTAGCCGGGGCCACTTCTTCAGCAGCTTTCTGATTATCTGCTACAATTTCATTCACCCGTTGTTCCAGCTGGCCCTTTGTTTCCTGCTTAGGAGAGCGAAATTCTTTTTCTTCAGCAGGGGAAGCTGTCAGATCTGTTTCTGGAGTAGCAAGTGAATTTTGAGGATTGTTAGCCTCATGAGAAATTTCTTGATTAAGAGCCAGATTTTCCAGCTGAGAAAGGACATTCTCATCAATGTTAGCTAGTATTGGTTGACCTTTTAGACGACGATAGCCCAATCCTAGCATTTGTGAAATTGGCTTAGTTTCATCACCAATATTAAATCGAACCCCCTCTTTAATCATCTCTCCCCCTGGAGCATAAATATCAAATTTGATTTTAGAAATATTAGCTTCAGTATTGTTTTTGGTTTCTTGATTAGCCTTGTATAGCTCTCTAGCAAAGTCTTGATAAGAAACTAGGCTATGTTCTTCAAATTGTAATTTAAGATTATTCTCCTGTTCTTCTAACCACTGAAAACGTACATGATAATTATTATTATAAATATCTTCTAGGCGCCATTCTTGATAAAAACTAGAGTTTTTGTCAAGTAAACCTAATTCTTCTGCTTTGAGAACAATTGTATTAAAATCTCCTGAAGATACATCTGATAACTCTATATACTTAGCCCAAGCTTCCTTAGCCTCTTCTGGTATAGTCACACCGAGTTCTACAAAGTTGCCTACATTACGTGCGTCATCTAGTACTTGTGTAAAAATAGCTGCATCAATATTTTTTTCAACTGGAGATAATGTGGTTTTTTGTTCTTGACTTGGTTCATTTAAAGAGGACAGTTGATTTTTTAGATTATCTAACATTTCTTCTCCACCATCTGTAACGAACTCTTCATTGATTGATAACTGTTCAATTTGATTATCCCGTTCTCGATAAACACCAAGAATAACCTTTTCATCTAGCGATTTTACATTAGCTGCAAGCTCTCCCTTGAGTTTCATGAGAGAGGCAGGGATTTTTTCACCTTCAGCGTCTTTAAACAGCAACAAGAAATCTTCATCTTTTGCCTTGATAGCTTCGCTCATATTGAGATTGTGTAATTTCTCAACACTGCTCAAATCATCCAGAACAAAGGATTGTGGCTCTAAAATGTCCTGAAACATTGGAAGAACCTGCAACTTATCCTTAATTGCATTACTGACTAGCATACTGTCATAATGACCTTGACCAGTCGCAAAATCTTCTAAGAAGTCAGCAGCTCCTTTTCCTTCTTCAAAAGGTCTAATCCCTGAAAGATGGATAAAGTTTTCTTTTAGGAAAGTTACTTGAAGAACGTTTTCCTCTCCATTATCCGCATAAACAAAACTGATTTTACTTCCAGCCAGTTCGCTTAAGTACCAAGACGCCGTGCTTTGAATTGACGGCGCATATTGATTCAAGCGCCTCAAATCAGAAGGTGTAATTGGGTGATAATTTCCTATCCGCCGTTGCACGTTATCATAATTTGTGCTAAAATGAAGGTAAGGATAGGATGATGTCGGGTGACTGGTAACAGTTTGCTCAAAGGTGCTTGTTTCAAGTACAGGTGTGGGACTGCCTTCAGCTTCTAGCTGTAAAGACCCCGTGCCACCACTGGTCCTATCAATCAAGCGCTCCTGACTTTGTTCAGGGGCTTTTTCTATGTACTCCAGTATTTGTGCATCTAAACGATCAATCTCTTTTCGGATAGACGTTGAACTATCCGCAAAATAAGCATCCCTTTCCAATATGGTACGTTTTGCGAATAACTTGTCTAAATCAGTCGTTATAAATCGTGACATTTCTTTTTCAAATTGCCATGCCTGTAGTTCATGGTTAATACCTAAATCTTCCCGAATTTTTTCTGCTAATTCATCTTCCCATTTTCCATGTAATTTCCAAACTGGCTCTAATGGATTATTAGAAAAATTTTCATTTTCTACTGTTTCTACTGATAGAGCTGATAAATCAACTAACGGTTGTTCATTCTGAGTTTTCAAGACGTCATTCCAGTCTGTTTTATCTTGTCCTTGCTTTAGTTCAGGCAAATCTACAGTAACAGCTGCTCCTTTGGCTTTCAGTTCCTCAACGAATGTTCTTCCTGCGGTATCATTATCCACCGCAAGAGTAATCATATCAGTATGTTTCCCATCCGCAAAATACTGACTGTCAATCGCTGTTTGGAGACCCTTAGCTAGTTGTTCAGGCGTCCAATTTAGCGGACGGCCTGATAATTCTGATTGAAGCTGGGCCAGATGACGACCAATCGTAGCTTCTTTAAGACCATCCATAGATACAAGCCGAACGTCTTGTAAAGTATCCTTATTGATCTCATAATAGGACATTAGATCAATTGGGCTTTCAGTGAAGATGAGACGATTAGGCTTTCCAATATCCACATGCAAGCCATCCATTCCATCAGAATTTCTGATAATATTTTTGGCAAAGCCACGACCCGGCCATTTATCCCGATTTTCTTCAATGCCTTGTAGGGTAGCTCCTGTAATTTCACCTGAAGAAGTCAAGGTTTTAAAAACAACCACAGGCTCCACACTGTTATTCAGCATCGCATTAGCCTGGGCTAGAACACCTTTTTCTAAAAAGAAGTCAATCGTTTCATCAGAGAGACCACGATTTACTTTTAAATAATTTCTGGCTTCTACAAAGTCCTGCTCATACGGTTGAAGATGATAACGAAATGGCTCTTTTTCCCTCTCGACAGCAGTAAACTCTTTGAAGGTACCATCATTGAGATAGTCAATTGCTTGATTGAAATTGATCTCTCTAATAGTTTCTACAAGAGCAATCACATCCCCGCCTTGATGGCGGGAAAACCAATTCCACTTGTTCTTATCAGGTGAAATTACCAGAGAGTCGTGTTCTTTCCAGCGATAGTCTTTCCCATCTCGTACCAATTCCATATTCAATTCATTGGCGACATCCAGAATATCTCTGGAACGGGCAATTTCTACTCTTTCTCGACGGCTGCGGCCACGGTTTCCTTGAGGTTGATTTGTTTCTTCTGGCATAATAGCTCCTTTCTTGTATTAAAAAGGTTCACAGATCGGCTGGAAAGGTTCTTCTTCGGCCTCTAAAAACAGTTCTTTTGGCAGCTGAACCAGCTCCCCTACTGCAAGTTCTTCAAAATCCTTGGGATTGGCCTGGTAATCAATCGTCATTTCAAGATCGGCATTTTTGCCTTGACCCTCAAAAAGGACTCGGTGAGTCTCACTATCCAGCGCTTTGACAAGCCAATCAGCTTCAAAGTCAAAGTCTTCTATTGTCACACTTGGAAAACATAGCTTCATGATGTTTTCTCCTTTCTTTTGTTTTATTCTTCTAGTCTAAGGGATAATGAAAAAACTTGCTCTAACAGGACAAGTCAACATAAAAAAAGCCATTGGTTGCCAATGGCTTTTAACGACGATTTTCACGGCGTTCTTCCTGTTCTTCTCGCTCATCACTCCTAGCTCTTTCCATAAGGGCTTTTTGACTGCTCCTTTGAGCTTGATTGAGAGAAGCTGTCAGATTTCTCATAAAGCTAGTATCAACCTTCAGGCTGCCCTGTGTTTGTTGGATGGTGCTACGTCTGTTTTGTTTTTGAGACTGGATCTGTTTTTGTACCGTCTGAAGAAGAGCTTCTTTTTGTCCCTCTTCTTCAGGTCGTAATTTACCATACAATTCTTTCAGTTTGGAAAACTCCTTTGCATTGAATTGTTTATAGACTTTGATTTGAGCTTCATCCGTGGTTTGGGCTATCTTCTGATTGGTTTTATAAATCCCATGTTTCACCTGGAAAATGGAGATTTGTGTCTCCAACTCTTCCTTGTAATCCTGCTTGGAAATAGGATAACCTTTCAGCAACATTAGGATCCCCTCATCCTGGAGTGGTTTCAACGCTTCCAGCTCTGATTGTAGGTGTCGGATAGGAAGTTGGATAGTGCCCCTATCTGCTTTAGAAATAGGGAGATTGACGCTCTCTACAAACTGACGGCTCAGTGATTGTTTTAGTTCCAATTCAGACTTAGACAAGCGATAGTTTGGTGTCAGCTGTAGTTCAACTAGTTTTAGTTCTGTGGCCAGTCTTTCTTGTTTTAACTGGAGAAAAGGCTGATCAGACCGTAAAGGCTGCACCTGGTGAAGAAGCTTTTGACTGACTAGTAAAGCCTTTTGACGCTCTTCTAGCTTACTTAACTTTAGAGCATAGCGAAAGGTCCCCAGCTCCTGCCTTTCTTTCTCCGTCTGATTTTCTTTCTTTTTGGCCGCATCAACAAGCTCCTGTAGTTCAGCTGAAGAAAAGAGAGACAATTCTTTCAAAGACAGCCTTTTAGTCAGGATATTTTCTTCCATCTGTTTGATGTCGTAAACATAGCTGGTCTCAAAGCTCATTTCTCCAATCCCATTTCCATGTTTATCATACTCTTTATAGACTGGCTTTATAATTTCAATCGGCTGCATCCCTTCCTTGGGACTGTAGCCTTTTTTCTCCCAGGCAGCTAAGGACTTTAAGTAGCTGGCTTCTGGAAACTGCTGGAGAATACGCTTTTGATTGCCTTTAGAAAAATCTGGCAAATTTTTTTCCAGCTGAACGTCTTCAATCTGCGGGGCCGCTTCTTTAAAAGAGCGTAGAATACGATTTCCTAGCCGTTCTCTCAATTCCAGTTCCCGCCGATGGATCACACCTTCTAAGTCATAGCCTTTGGCCTGTTTTTCTGATCGTACCGTTTGGCCATTCACCTTTCGGACACGTTCATACGTTTGATTTTTTCCAGCTAAATAAGCCCTATCATAAAGTCCCAAGAAGTTTCTGGTCTCCTCCATAAACTCCTGATAAAGTTCTTTCCCTTCATTCTGTAAGTAAGAGTCAATATATTTATCCAGGAAAAATTTACTAACCGCAAAGTCTTTGGCATTCGAGCCATAGCGCCAATTTTTTTGGAGCGGCAAATGATTATATGCCTGCTCCAGAAAATTTTTCTCAGCTGAAGAAGTCACCTGTTGATTATGAAAAACTTGATCAACAAGATTGGATTTTAGGTTCGCCAAAATCTGCTCTTTTCTGATGAGGCGCTTGCGAGTCTGATCATTAAGCAACCCGTGAAACACATCACTTTTCAGTTTTGAAATGGTCTTCTGCGAAAAGTTGCCTTTATACTCCATCCGCCCTCTCGGTTGATAAAAGATTTTTTCACGGGCACTTTGAAGCTCAGACAGCCCAAAATGGACGTGAATATTCTCCGTATTCAAGTGAATGTTGGCCCACCAAAAAGAAGAGTCTGACAGTCCTTCTTTAGCAATCACTTTCGGCAAGGCGTCTCTTATCACCGATTTGATAGCCTGCTGGTCAACCTGACCCGTCGCAATATCATATAGCCCCTGTTGGGCCAAAAAGGCATTATCAAAAGAGATTACTCCCTGCCAAAGAAGGGAGCCGTTTTGACAAGCTGTTTCAAGATTTTCCTTTAGCTCATTGACCTTGCTTCTTTGAAGATAATTCGCATCTGCTGTAAAGATAGCCGTTAGCTCCTCTGATTGATTTTCTGTCGCATAAGAACGGTTCATATAACTCAGGTAGTCTCTAAAATTGAGATTGAGTTCAGGAACCGCTGCCTGCATGGCCAAAACTTGTTCTTCAGTCAATCCTTCGATTTCTTGACGATGAGTTTCAAGAGCTAATTCTTGATCCTGTTTGACTGCTTCAGAACGGTTTGTGTAATCTACAAATCCACTATTTGCCTCCGTGTACTGCAACATAAATGTCACGGCTGGACTGTTCATTTCCATAGGCATTTACAGCTCCTTAATGAGAATGTTTGATGGTTTGACCCCTGGCCACATCTTCTTGAATGACATCATCAATTCTGGCCATTAGTTCGTGCTGGTTAGGATCCATCCGTGAGTGAATAGACTCTAAATCCTGCACATCAAATTCTTGCCCTTTGGTAATAGCATGAAAATTAGTCAGCTCCAAATACTGCAATCTATTGAGCTGATTTTTCATTACTTTCAGATCCTGCTCTATATTTTCCAGCTGGTTATTTTTGGCCCCTTGAAGCTCAGCTAAACGTTGGATATAAGGCCGAGGGCGATCAATATCAAGGAACAATTTATAGAAAGCATCCAGGGCTAATTGAATTGTTTCTGACTTATTCAATTCTGGCCCGTGTGGGGATCCCTGATCTTGTAAATAATCAATAATCGCTGTAAATTTTTCAGCACCTTCATCTCCTAGGTATAGGCTAAACCGACGGATATTTGATTTTTTTCTTGGCATGAGTTCTCCTTTTTTGGTTCATCAAGGGGCAACTTTTTGAGAGTCCCCGGTTAAATAATTGAGTTCATATCCTGGCTGGATATTGAAAATATACACGTCAAAAGAGATGGTATCATCTTCTACACTTTGGGCCTCCAGACGGATGCCCCGACACACCAATTCCACATTTTTGAAAATTGGTGTGACCCTGTAGCGGACATGATGATTTGTTTCTTTGATATAGTTTGAGATAAAATTTTCATAGTAAAGCATAGAAGATTTTTCATCTTCAAAATTTGCATTCAGGGCCCGTGTCCCTGTGAATAGATTTTGCGGATTATCATTTTCACCACTCAACTGAAAAGCAATTAAGTGGGAACGATTGTAGAGGTAATCCGACTGACCGTTAAAATCAATCTTCTTGTTTTTCCAACCAGTCGGTGTGACGGTTGAAATATCTTCTCGCTCTTTTTTAGGCAGTAGGTCTTGACCTAACATGGCTTCAGCTACTCCTACACGATTGAGCAGATCAAGACTGGAAAATTTTTTCCAGGTGCCTTTTTCCAAATTCAATTCTTCACTCGTAAATTGAGCTTTAGAATGAACTTCAATGACTTGATTTTTTCCATCATAGATTTGTGATTTCAGTTCACTATTTTTAGAATGATAGGTGGATGAAATATCAGAATTTTTTTCTCCAGGTGAACCAGTAATATTGAGCTGACTTTTCAAATCATTTTGTGTAAAAAATGAGACGACCGCTTGAAAATTTTGAGGCTGTACCAGAAGGATGGCTAAAAAGATTATAGCGACAAAAACAAATTTATTTTTCTTCATCAGTAATCACCTGCCTGTCGTTCAGAAGTCACTGCTTTTTCGTCATTCATAAATCCAAGCCAATCAATCGTCAGCTGTTCTACCAGTTCTTGTTTTGCACCATATCCTGATAATTTGATTTCATTCTTCAACAGCAACTCTAAAATCTGGCTCTGTTGCTTTTTAATTTCAGCCAAAGTCTCCGCAAAACGATTTTCATATAAATCTAGTCCATCGTTCATCACGACAGACTCACATTGTGAGAGCATAAATTCATTGAATGATGAATACTGATATTTGTTCGCTATGGTGTGCAGCTGCTCAAACGTATGATCTGGAATATTTCTGATTTTGATCTCCTTAGTCATCTCTTTCCACCTCTCCCTCGTATTCCAACCAGCGGGAAATGTGATTAGCGTATCGGGCCATTTTCGTTTCAAAATCTTGTAAAATGTCGGCCTGTTTTTCTGTCAAAAACAAAACGTGGTCAGATGTCAGTTTGATATTTTCAAGATGGGAGACGTACAAATCTTCTGCCCGATTGAATTTTCCTTTTTCAATTTTTTCACGGCACATTCCCAGCAAAAATTCATTAAATGATTTTGCCTTGGTATCTTTCGCAAGAGCTTTTAGATAATTCACCTCTTGGTGTGAAAGTCCTCGGATTTTGATTTCAACAGTTTGATTTTTGGTCGGCATTTCATCTCTCCTTTCTTCAAAAAATGAGCGCCCTTCTTTTTTCTTTTTACGAGGAAAAAGCAAAAAGAAGCAAAAAAGAAAACCTGAACCTCGCAACGTCACGAACCGAAACGGTTCTACTTTTGCGGTTTTTCAGCACACCAGCGCCCACCTGCAAGGCTTAAGGCCTTTTAGGGTCTTAGTGCTTGAAAAGAGCATAAGAGAAACTGTCCCCACATCCCGTGGGGAGTTGATAGTATCAACGTTTCCCTTGTCCCCAATTTTCTCGGCTACGCCTACCTAAGCACACCACTATAACACACCTATACTTACTCTTTTTTCTAATCAGCATACTTTTAGCCACTGAACTTTTAAGAGCAAAATCAGGTTATTTAGTGCTCATTCAGCTGGAGAAAATCGGTCTGTTTTTAAGAAACCTGTTCACTTTCTTCAGTAGCTTTTTGAGTAGCTTGACGACGTTCTTTTTCTTCTTCTTTGAGAAGAGCGAGTTCTGTTTTTAGGTCATCATGAATTTGTTCATACGACAAATTTTTATCTTTTTTGAGCTGCACCTGGACGTACAATTTACCAATATTTTTTTGAAGCTTTTCTTCTGCTTCCTTACGAACCGACTCCAAAGCAGCAACTTTTTTCTTTGCTTCTTCCAATTCTAAATCAATTTTTTTAAGATCTTTTTTTGCCATCTTATAGCCTCCTTTTTAAAATTAAAATCAGTATAAGGGATAATTTTTTTTTGTGCTGTAAAGGGACAAGTCACCGCAAAAAGAAAACTCCCTAATATAAAATTAGGGAGAACCAATTTTAGGAAAATTGCTTCTGAAATCCTTCAACTTCTATTGTAAAAGCAGCTCTTCGACTAAGTTTAAATTTAATCAGTGTATGACCAAAATCTTCTTTTATTCCAAAAGGATAAATTCTAAAAACAGGATAATAAATGGTATCATAATCACCGAAAGTACGCTCTTTTTCTTTTTCAAATTGAACTACACTATAGCGAATAGCTGTATGCACTTCTCTGTTTAAATAGCTTAATTCGACAAACTCTTGATAAGGTTGTTTAATCACATTTTGGTTAATCATTTTCATCCGTTTGTCAGCTTCTTTTTCATCAGCATCCGTATAAAGATTACATTCAGGCGGCAGATGATCTGTTAGCTTTCGAATACCTAAATACTCTTTATTAATAACATTTTTGAAGAGATAGCGCTTAAATAATATCGGCTGAATAAAAATTACAAGAGTTGCAAGAGCAAGACTAATTAGCCAAAATGTAAGAAGACGATTAACCATAGATTCTGTTAAAACATGTTGCTTAATATAATCATTTCCTTCTAGGAAAAATAGAAAGATTAAAACAAAATTGAAAGTCGTCTTCATACGTCTCAACTCTCTTGAGGAGAGCGTATAAATGACATCTATTAAGCACTTGAGCATGACTAAGGAAATCAAAACTTTCACAGTAAATAGTTGTATATCCCGTGGCATATAATACGTCAGCAAGCCGAGTAAAACAGCTGAGAAAATATAAAATTGACCCTTAATCAAGAATTTTACAAGCCAATTCAAACCACAAAACAGTGATAATTTGAGACCATTTTTATTTAGTTCTTTCCATTTTTGAGTGTGTTTTTTCATGATATCTTTCCTTTCACTATTTCATTTCCACCGTTTCAATCGGATTAGAAAATTCAAATGTACCATCTTTCACGGCTGCTTTTTTCTTGTTTAAGGTCTCAATCTTACCTTTTAGTTTTTCGATATTTTCTGTCGCTGTTTCAATCGAACGGTTCTTGGTTTCGATGTTACTATCAATGACAGAAATATCTTTTTGGTTGGCTTCCAAGTCATCACCTGTAAGATATTTTGCTTCAGTATTCAATCCATTTTTGCGAGACTCATCATCTTCAATAGAGGTTTTCAGCTTAGAAATGGACTCATTCAATTTTTTGATTTGTCCTTCCTGATAGGTGATTTCAGCCTCGATTTCAGTCAGTGTAAACTCTTCACGAGACACCGCATCGATTGTCTTTTGTTTGAGATTTTTATTTTGAGTTGTTACAAAGAATTGAACTGTTCTTTCTGCTTCCTCCTCTTTCGGGGACAAGGATTTTGAAGTGGAACTATCGTCACTGGATGGCGATGTAATGTCAATATCAACTGAACTAGTTGAGACAGTTGTATTGATGACATCAATCGCAAAAGCGCCAAAATCTTCAGGTACTCCACGGATAATCACTGAGATTTTATTATCCACGATTGGGACAACTTCCATGCTCGTTTTAGCTGATTTATTTTGTGAGTAAAGCTTCCATTTTAAGCGCTTGGCATCAATTCCACGGTCAACAGATGAAGTCGCATCCCTAGTCTCAAACTGAAGAACAATGATACCTGTTTTGGGAGAATAGGTCTGACTGGTCAGCTTAATTTCTCCAGTTCCATTGACAAATGTTTGCTTGGTTTTAAGCTGATCATCTGTGTAGGTTTGGCGTTCTGGAGAATAGAGTGCTCCAGCCAAAAGACTGATCCAGGCCGCAAATAAAACGGAAAAAATGACTAATTTTCGTTTGATCACATTCTCCTGAAACCAGTTTTTAACGGCCAGAAATGGTTTTACAACGGTGCTGGATTTTGCATTTTCCATCCAGCGTTTTAATGTTTCTATCATGTCTAACAAATCCTTTCTAATTTTCTTTTCCCCACTTCACCTGACTATTAGGCCAGAACATTTTCAACAACATCATCAAGACGACAGACGCTCTCATTTGCTTTTTCTCATTCTCATATTTATCTCTGATTGTCACAGAACAAATAGGAAGAAACCAAGCGCATAGCAAGCTAGCCAAGATGACAAAATGACTAATAAAATTCCATAAGTTATTCATGGGAAACCTCCTAGATACAAGACATTTTTTCCGGTGCAAGTTCGAGAGTCAGCCATAGGGCTTCACTCTCTGAGACATAAGTAAGACGCCCGCCATCGTCATGGAAACAGTGAAGATAGTAAGGCTTTTCTCCAATATGTCGGCCTAAAGCAACCATACCTTCAGGCGTCTTAGCACGCCACAATTCATTGTCAAAACGAAACAAAGCTTCCGTCTTTTTGCTTACCTTTTTAGTCATTTCATTGCCTCCTTAATAGCAGACTCATCAGCCTTGATTTTGCCTTTACTGTCCTTAGTCGCATAGAGAGAAAGCTGCTGTTTTCCATCTCTCAGTGTAACAATCGTCGCCGCTTTTTTTACCTGGTATTTCTTTACCAAGACCTGGCCTTTTTCAGACTCAACATTGATATAAAAAGTCGGATAAGCACTCTTTTCAGCAGCAGAAATAACCGCCTGTTTTCCTGCCTGGCAATAGGGGCAGCCTGACTTGTAAAAGACCAGGTTCACATTCTGATCAACTACCGCAGCCGTATATTCGTTTTGGGTCAGATGGCTGTCATAATTTTTGAAAAAAACCTCTTGCCAAACCGTCTTTACTCCAATAGCAGCAAAACTCAAAAGCATGATAAAAAGAACAATGCCAAAACCCAATTTGATTGCTTTCAAATCTTTCATAGAGAGTCCTCCTTGTCCAGAAAATCAAAGAGATTGCCCTGGATTACTTGGAGTTTAGCCAGCCGTTTCATGTCTTGCTTTAGCTCCCGAAAGCTGGTCATAATCTTACTAAAAACAAGCGGATCAAAATCATCATAAATCGCCACAATCGGCAACATAGGCAGATGATCTTTCTTCTCACTATGGAGAAATTCATTGACCTGTCTTTCAGCTACAATGACCCCATCAACTCGTACCAAAGCTGGTAAACTTGTGATAGTTTCTCCATTTTGATAAAAGGTCAGGGCTACATCTCCAGGAGCAATCGTTTCAAAGTCTGCATCGCTTTCAGACACTTTGAAGTAATAAGCTGAGGGCTCTTGTCCTAGTCCTGTCAGATAAGTCCCTCGTATAATCTTAAACGTTTTTGTCATCTTCCCTCTCCTCCTCGTCATCAAACTTAAACATCACCATTTTATTTCTTGATGACATCTCCATTTCAATTTGTTTCCATTCTCGCTTGGTCTTTGTCGTTTTCCATAATGGAATAATATCAAACAGATAAAGTCTTCCAGTATAAAGAACATCATCTTCATTTTTCACCATTAAAACCTCCCTTCTAACAAACCTTATGAAATCTAAATGGAGCCTGATAGTAATTCGGATACTGAATAATTCTCTTTGTCCTCGTTACTGGTACGGGCTTGTGATACCATTTTTGAAGATATTGAGAAGCCATCCCCTGAGTCTCAAAAACTAGAAGGTTCTTCTTCTCATCACGCAGATAATCTCCAATCTCAAAACTAAAAATAGCAATCATTTGACTTCCTCACTTTCTTGATCTTCCAAGTTCTTGACTAGCTCCAGAACATTGAGTACACCCAACTCTTATACTTTTTTACGTGTTATTTGTTCTCCTACCTAATGAATAGTTACTAGCTAGTTTTTCCTCGCCTCCGAATTGCCTCACAGTATCCTAGATATAATGTAAAGGCACTTGACGGGTTTTATTTTTATCCAATGTCAAGCTCAAATAAAGAGAGTTGTGATACTTGTTTAAGGTCATTTTTAACTCCTTCTATCACTCGCCGAGTGAGACTCAAGCTTTCTTCAAAGAAAGCAGCAATATAACCAACATACGCTTCCTGGCGTTCCTTTTTCACCTGGAGAAGGGACAGGAAGATAGCCTTGACGGAAGCAATACGGATCCCGCCGCCACGGCCAGATTTAATCGTGAAGAAGATCTTCTGATCTGCCTTTAGTGCTTTCAGTACTCTGTCTAAAGAGCGTTCAGGGATACTGAGAGCTTCTCTCAGCGCCTTTTTCGTTGTCTGAATAAATGGATCTTCTGACTGGTAAAAGTCCTCTAAATAGGCCATCACATCGGCTTTCCATTCATACAGATGACTGTTCTTGCGATCAGCCCGCTTCTTCTTGAATTTGTACCACCGCTGCTTGGTAAAGAGATCCGCAGCCTTCAAATCCTTATTGACCCAGGCCCGACACAGCAGCATGATATAATCTCTGCTGGCTGCCTCATATTTGCCTGAATAAGCACTGGCAATAATCTTTAAGAGTTCGCTTGTAGTGACTGGTTCGTCCAGTCGTAGGCTAAATTCGTTTAACACGACCTCACAATCGCCTTGTGAGACACCGCTGGAGAAATTAGCCAAGGCTAAAGTGAACAATACAGAATTTCGACCCATTAAGTCCTTAGTACCTTTGATGTTTGACTCATTCATCAACATCTTATACCAGGGCTCATCGGTCTGTTTTGCCCCTTCTGTTCCTGAAATAACCGTTAGGTTCGGTTTCTTACTTGGGAAAGGCAAGTCTGATTGTTTCATCGACCAATTCAGCCACTCCTGGAAAGAATAGGTGTACTCTTCGTCAAAGAATTCGATATTATCTGTACGGGGTATTCTGCAAATACCAAAGTGATTACAGGTCATATCAACAGGTAAAGTCTGACCAAAGTAACTTCTCAAGTTTTGAGAGATCGCCTTGGCCACCTTTACCACCTTGAACTGTGAATGGGCGGTCACATAGGCTGGCTCAGACAGAACAAAGTAAGCCTGGTATCCTTTATCTGACTTTAGAATTAACGTTGGCATGAAGCCTAAATCAAGAGCAGCCGTCAGGATGTCTCCTGATGTCATTACATCATCTGAGGACAGGTCAAAATCAATCACAAAGGTATTGATCTGACGCAAGTTCTCTTCAGCATGGCCACGTGTAATTTGTCGTCGGCTGTCACTGTATGATCCGAAGCGGTAAACGTTCGGCGTCCAATGAGTGAAGCCATCTTGATTTTCTTTAATAGCTTCCATCGAGGTTAGAACAAGTCCACGGGCCTTGATCATGTGAGCTTTGGAACGGTAAGTGAATATAGCTCCTCGCTTACCTTCCTCAACTGAAGAAACAGGTTTCAAATGACTGTTTCTAAATTTATAATTCCTTAATCCATCTTTGAGAATTAAAGGATAGATTGTATTCAAATTCATATTGAAATATTCCTAATTTTTTCCATTACTGAGCTAGCTGTTTAACAATTCATCAGTCATTAGCTTTGTTTCTTTTGCATGTTCAAGTCCTACAGAATAAGCTTCCAGGTCTACTTTTTGAATTGGAATTTTGGTAGATCTCTCATTGAGTTTTCCCATTCGTTTATACTGTTCTTCCAATACTTCAGCAGGAACTTGAACCATCAAAGCAAATTCTTCTGAGGATTGAGTTTGTTTCTCAAAACGCTCATTCAACCCTGTAAGAAATCCAAACAAGTAAGACTTCTTGTAGTCTTTCCAGCGAGCTTTTGTAATTGTAGGGAAGAGACGTTTTAATCGATATTCCAGATATAAAACAGCACCTTCATAAACTTTGGTGCAAAATTCAGCATCACTATCATAGCCAAAGAAAATCATTTTCGTAATTCCTTCATCAACTTTCCTTTGTCTAATGACTTTACACCTGAAGTTTGCACCAAGAATACCAGCCAATTTCTCTTTCCACCAAACCATTCTATATTCTGAGGCTGCAACAGTCTCTCCAATATTATTCTTGTGGATCTTTTGAATATCACTCATGGCTAAATTGTGTTTTACCATCAACTTCTGGGCCATGAGAAGCGCTGACTGCCCTTCTTCATCGTTTGGAGCGTCATAGGCTAATTCAAGCAAATTTTGAACTTTTAGAATGATTTTATCACTCATTTTAAATTCCTCTGTACTTTCTAGGTAGATGACGGGCATAATGGTCAGCTTCATTTACCATAGTATTGTAGAAAATCATATTTTTAGAAATAATCTCTTGCCATTTTGGAATATCCTCTCGATAAATACGATCTAATCCATAAAAATGTTTAGCAAGAAATCTCACTGCACTGATATGGTTTCCTAATTTAACAACACAAAGAACATCATGCTTTGTATCCATAACCCAATGACTTTTAGGGTTGTTTAACACCTTTTTGGCGAACTCTTCATCACGTTCTAACCAGTCATGACCTGGTCTATAATAAACTTTCATCCTCTACCCCTCCATATCCAATTTCCAGAAACAATGGCTGCAAATTGTTTCTTCTTCATCTATCCACCAACAAGCCCCCTTGTCTGGAGTGTAGCAAGCATTGTTCCAAGTGCAGCCACAGATACAACATTTTCCCTGTTCTTTTGAACTCATGTCAACCTCTCTTAGTTCTCTTTCATACTCTTAGGAGGAGCAGCAACCGAAAAGAAGTAGCCGTCCTTTAAGTCCTCTTTACTGTAAAACTCAGTCTCTGCGGTCGTTACATAATCGCACCGACTCCAGTCACTCCGTAGCTTTTTGTAGGACAGTGATACTCTTTTTTCAATTTCTCTAAAGCGAAAACCTAGCTTCAAATACGTGGTCACGATTTCTTCAATATGTTCTTGCGTTTCTGGAACCTTGACCCTGGTTTGGATATTCTCTTTCTTGTCTTCTTCACGTAGGCTTAGCTGATATTGAATATAGAGTAATCGCATTTCCTCAATTTTCTCTTGCCAGTAAGGATTATAAGGCTGACCTGAATACTTGTTCGTTAAGCTGCGGACAGGTTTTCTGAATTTCATCTGAACCTTGTCAAACTCTCCTAGATCTGTCAGCGGATCAATAAATCCTAACGGCTCACTATTGAGTAACTTTTCATATAAATTTAAACTGTTTGTCATCATCGTTTGTCTCCTCTGATACAGTTCTTTACAATCTCCCCTAGGATGTGTTCTGACAGCTCATGCTTTCAAATAAATCAAGTTGAAAGGCACCTGGAGAAGCTTCAGAATCTTCTAGCGGTAATTTCTCTGACTGATTTTCTTTATCGCGATCAATCACTTCATAAACTTCCAATGTGTCAATATTCATGACAATCTCCAATCCTCGCATGATGATCTCCTTTCTCTTTAAATTTAAAACGAACAAAAAAGGAGAACAGATTTCTCCGTTCTCCTTCCTATACAAGATATTCAATTTATACTTTTCTAAAAACTCTTACCACTTACCTTTTATTCCTCGATGTTTTCAGTATCATCATCTGAAAACTCGTCGTCTTCTTCGTTGAGATCCACGTCTTCACCCAAGTCATCTGGGGCGATTTCGTTAATTTCTGCATCGTAAGCTTCCACTTCATTTTTCTCATCATCCGGATTTTCATCATCGTATGAAAGTGCTGGATCTGCTTCGTATGCATCTTCGTCTTCTGGATCATCCGCATTGTAGTCAATGGCATCTGAATCGCCATCCATAAAGGCATTGACACGTTTTTTCTTAGCTTTTGGTGCTACTTCATCGTCGTCACTTTCCTCAAGAGCGATGATTTCTTCGTCAATTTCGTCCACACCATACCATGAACGAAGACCCCATTTGTTGTCTCCAAGTGAGATGAAGCTACCGTCAAAGTTCAACTCTGTGTAGAACAAAGGCAAAGCTTCGCGGATATCGCTGTTTGATGTTCCAAGGTAGTTTTGAATTTCGTTTACAAGATCGCTAAAATGCATCTCATGATCGCGACCACGAAGTTCCAAGATAGCACGCGCTACCTCAATCATAGATAGTTCACTTTTTTCTTGCCCAGCAAATACTTCTAATTCCAAAGCGTTTCTCCTCATTTATACTACTATCGCCAGAGCGAACAGACTCTGACCTCATTTTATCATTTACTCTTTATTTTACGATAATTTTGCGGAATAGTCAAAGGTTAAGGGGGAGAAAGTGAGATGATTTGAACGCTAACTTCCACTTGACTTGTCGAAGTGTAAATTAGTCTAAAACGGACTTTTATTTCTTTACTACCCAGCCAATGGCATCTCTAGGTGGATTTTCAGTATCAATCCAGATAAATTCAATACCGATTTCCCCATTTTTAAACTTGGTTAAACGAATACCGTTGATTTCCAGTTCATTAAGTCGTTGGCCTGTCAAGACTTCTCGTTCCTTCAACTGGAAAACACCACGTAAAATCCAATTTCCAAGAATTTCTTGCTTATCAGTCGATTGAATCGCCTTACCAGCTTCTTGGTTGATATAGGCATTGATGACATCTCCAGAAGATAAGAAGCATAGCTTAAAGGTTCTTTCTTCTTTGGATAGAGCTAGTTTTTTAGTACCAGGTTCAAAGGTCCCAAACCCAGGACCAAAGAAATCAGGTCTTTCAAAGTGAAAGTTTTTCGAGTCAGGCAGAGGAATGTAAACTTCACTAACTGGCCGATATACGAGTTGTTCAATTTCTTTAATGAGTTTTTTATTGCCAGTATTGTGAACAAAGTGAATCAAATCCTCACGAATAGCTTTCATCTGAGCTTTTTCTTCCTTACTGGTCCATTTTTTCAATAGAATTTCTTCTAAAGAAAAAGTCACAAAGGCTAGTTCTTCTGGAGCCAGACTGTCTTTGAATTTTTCCTGAATCTTTAGAATCCGTGGCAGACGATCTTTCTTAGCTAGTTTTGTTCCTCCGTTAAAAGCATTGAAACCAGAGTTTTCTTCCACATTTCCATGTTTGTCTGTAATAACCCAAGACACTGTTTCTAAGATATCGGTTTTATCCTTTTCAGCGGTCAGTAAATGAAGGTTTTCAAAGAGAGAAAAAGGATCTTCGATGTAGTGAACATCCCAAGTATCTACTACAATGTCTTTATTGTTAAAAGTCATGTGGAGCTGGCTGTCAGCTGCTGTATACTTGTAATGATGTTGTCCATCCGTAAATCGGAAATTGGTTGGATTGTTTTTGGTGGTAGAACCTTCAATGACCAGGTTGTCAATATCAACTGGTAAATAAGTCGTCTCCCCGACAAAAATCTTAGGATTTTCTCCCTTTGGTGTCGGCATCAAAACATGATAAACAGCTTCAACATTGACCGAATCTGAGTTAAAACCCTTTATTTGTGCCTTAGAGGATTCGATTCTCTGGTTTCTTAAAGTCGCAATCTTTCGTGCCAACTCCTCATAGCGTTGATAGTTTTTCTTGTCTGCTGTTTCTTTATCTGCTGAAATATCTGCATGGAATTTGATATCACCCAACAATTCCGTCCAAGATTGAGAATCTTTTTTAAACTGAGCGATTTTTTGGTCTCCCGAATTAATTCCAAAAGACTTGATACCCACTAGGTATTTATGATTTTCATCCACTACGACAGAAGCATCATAAGAGGTATTGGCAATATCTTCTCCAACGGCATTAAAAGCCTTCTGGAAAACAGTTTCCTGAAATTTAGAATTAACAATCGGAGCAACATAATTCTCTGTTTGTCCCTCATCTTCAGATTCTGCCTTTTGAGAGAAAGCTTGGCTCAAGCTAGCGAAGTTGGTAATTAAGGTTTTGTATTTGTCTTTTTGTTCAGACTTTAGATGTTCCCACATAAGCGCCCTCTTTTCTATCTTCAGTATATCAAAAGAAGATTAGTTTTTCACTAACCCTCTTTATATATTCGTTAATTAATACTGTAAAATTCAAGATTTCCTCGTTTTTTAACCAATTTTAAATAATCTTCACCAGACAGAAGGGCTAGACCATCATCATAAGATTTGATTTTTTCAAGAGCTTGATCATAGCTATTTACAAAGTCCTTGACATAGGATTGCCCTTCAAATTGTCCATTCATCTTGGTGTAGATAATAGCGAATTTTCCTGAGCGGTTAAGTTGAGATTGCCCTTGGCTGTCATTCAAGGCCTTGGCAACATTTTCCGCGATGCGTTTAATCACGGGAACGACTACGCTATTTCCAGCCTGTTTGTATAGCTGACCATTAGAAACCCCTTCTGGGATTTTAAAAGATTTAGGATAACCTTGAACATTAAAGGTTTCTTTCGGAGTTAGCTTACGAATCTCACCACTGTCCGTCAGGATCAATGGAACGTTGTGGCCACCAGTTCCCATATTTGCTGTGAGGGTAGGAACAACGCCATTTTTATTTTCACGAACATATTGACGGCGCCACTGGTAGACTGTATCTTGACTTGTCACTTCAAATTTTAACTGGTCATAGAAATTCTGCTTTCCTTCACGGTAGTAGTAGACCTCGTCTAGCTTATCACCAAAGTTAATCACATCCTGAAGACTCGTAGTCAGCTTGATTTCCTCTGGGAACTCAAACAAGTCATAAGCTTCCTTGGTATCAAAACCAACGATATAAATCCGCTCACGGTTTTGTGGAATATTCCCGTAGTCTTTCCCGTTGAGAACCTTCCACTTGATAAAGTAGTTGTTCTCGGTCAAGGCTTCACGGATGACCTTGAAGGTATTGCCATGGTCATGACCGACCATGTTTTTGACGTTTTCGATGAAAATAGCGCGAGGTTTGCATCCCTCAATCATGCGAAGCAATTCGAAGAAAAGATCGCCACGATCATCATCAAATCCTTTGCGATAACCCGCAATACTAAAGGCCTGACAAGGGAAACCTCCCATAATCACATCCACGCGCTCAGCTGGAATGTCCTCTGGCTGAACATCGTGAATATCACGACCATCCAAATAGGTATCTGGATGGTTTAACTGATAAGTCTGACGCGCATACTTATCGAACTCATTGGCATACACCACTCTGAACTCGTTGGTTTGTTCAAATCCCAACTCAATTCCCCCAACACCTGAGAAGAAAGCTGCAATGTTGTACTTCTCAGATCGGTTCGAACTTACAGAATTTGTCATGTAGTTACCTGCTTTCTAAAATATTGACTTTTCTAGTATAACATAAATAAGAAAATAAATAGGAAAGTAAGGAAATAAATGTCAAATCATAGATTAAACTCATTCTTAATATTAACAATCGTAATTAAGAATGATGATTCTAATAGTTTAACTTCCGCATAGTTAAACTATTCTTTCTTAAAAAGAATATCTATTTCCATTAGCAGGTGAGACGGATTTATTTTTTGGAAATTGTATAGAAAATAATCTCGATTATACCAAAAAACACGGCGTGAATCCGTGTTTCTGAATTTGTTAAATCAATTTGTTTATTTCATTGAGGGGTCAAACGATTAACTTATAGAATTATGCTACTGTGTTGACGTTATATATAGAAAGTTCAGATGCATGGAAACTTTTTACACATATTCTTAGACTTTTATTTTAATTCTTTTGAACGATTAAATAATCCTATTAAGTTCGTTGTATCTGTAACTTTTTTAGGGAATACTGATTTACAAGGCATATTTTTTTGTCGAAAAATTAAATATTTTGCTTTTTCTGCTTTACCGTATAAACTTTCTGTAATTGTTTTTATATCAGTATTCCATTTGTATTTATTTTCAATTATTTCTTCACATTCTATTGAAAGATCAAAGGAAGAATCGATAAGGCTTTCTGCATTGTCCTTTACGTCAGAAAAGCTCCAAATTGCTTTAACTATAACTTTTACATTTAAATTTTTCAATCCCTTTTCCTTTAATTCAGTTGAGCAAGGAAAATATTTACCATGAATATCTTCTTCTGAACCATTAATAAAATAATGATGGAGAGCATTTTTTAGTGAAGTTCCTCCCATGATATTATCGACCAATATCACAATTGTCTTAATTTCTCTTTCGTTATAGTAAAATTTATTATTTTCAAGACGTACTTTGCTTTGGTCGAAATCGGTTTGTGTTATTGCTTGTTTTCCGCCTAATGATGAAGTTATCTCAGCAATGTAATTATCTAAAGTTGTATCTTGCTTCTTTTCTTTCGTAAACACAAGATTAGAGTCGTCGCTAATCATCTTGTTTACAGATTGATACCAGTTACTAACTGTATCTTGATAGTATAAAGCACATCCGGTATAATGTCTATTTAATACCAAATCTAAAAAACTATTAATCTGTTCAGATTTCCATCCCATAATTACAAAGTGCCACATTAACTTATACCACAATATGCTTTCAGCTTCTTCCATAGGGCTTACACTGAAAACGTCATAGTTTATACTGTCTAACTTAATAGCTGCTATTAGATCAATTATAGATTTAAGTGAAGTGTCACTTTTACTTTTTAGTACTTAGTACGTTAAATAGTAATCTTCGATTTTTTGATTGAAATTTATTAACTTCTTAGCGACTGCAGTTAATTGCCTATCATAATATAAAACACTATTTTGCTCATCAAAAAAGCCTTCTTTAATGCTCGACGGCACGTTTAAATTATCTATATCAGATGAATTTAATATATTTTTTTCAATATCTTTGATTTCAACTTCTTTGCCATTTACTTCAATGCATTTTTCTAATCCACGATTAAATATTTTAAACTGACAGAATTCTCCTTGGATATCTTCTAGTCTATGTTTATATAAATAACAGACATCAGAAAAACAAGCGGGAGCATAGATTTTATATGGGAAAATTAGTTTCATATCGTTATTCATTTCAACTTCTACATTATTTAAATTAAAAACATTGTTCTGAATAAAATCTAAATAATTTAAAATTGTGTCTTCATTGAAATATCCACAGTTCTCGAAATACTGTTTAAAAAGAGAGTTTTGCAAAAAATCTGACTCTGAGATTTCATCGGATTCTAAATTTATAGGTCTCTTATTCAATCTAGTGAGTTCACTAAAAAAATCTAGTGTAAGAATATCAAATTGTTTTCTACTCCAAATTATAGATTGTCTTAAAGAGTATCGCTTATCGGAAGCATTCAACAAATCAAAAAAGCCCTCTTCATCATTATTATATTTTTCATATCTTTTGCCAGCAGGTATCAGAATTTTTTCATCTAAAGATCCATATGGATTTAGAAACTTATACTTATGTGTCTGCTTATTTAAATATATAGCATCTTGATAGAAATTATTAAAATGCCCTTTTTGATATATTTTTTTGATAAATTCAAATTTTTCAGCATTAGGTTCAGCATTTCGTAAAAATTCAGTTAAACTAAAAAATTTTATATCATTTGTTGGTAGACAATACTCTATGAAATAGGCAATTACATTATTTTTGGAATCTTTCTCTTCATTAATTGATTGCTTAGGGCCAAAATAATATTTCTTGGTACTTCTAATTAATACTTTTTCGTTATGCCGGAAAATCATTGTTCCATTTTCATTAACATTTTGAGAAGATAATAATTGTTTTCCTCCTGCACGAATATACTCTAGGCATTTTATATTATAATTTTTACTTAGTTCATCAATTTTTGTCAATATTTCATTATCATTGATTTTATGTTTAACATAAATTCGTAATAAAAAAGATAAATTAAATAAAGTCTTTACATCAAAATAATTGTTACGTATAACATCATTCATAATTGTACCTAAAGGGTATAAGAATTTATCATTTTTTTTAAGTGAAAAAATCCAATCAACTGGAGTGATATCTTCTCCCAATAGTTCATACACTTTGGCAGAATTAGAAGTATCATTATTTTCTAAATTATATAACAATCTAAAAAATTCGTATTCACCACAGATAAAAGATTCTTTTTGGTATATAGGAATTTGTGTTGCAGCAATAGAATCAATAAGTTTACTGATTCTACCAGTTTCGTCTTCAGAAAGTGGATATGGATAGATTTTTAAAATATGGAAAAATGTTTTAGAGATAATATCCAGTTTCTTTTGTTTATCTTCATCTGAAAGGGGCCAATAAATCTCTTCAAACCTCACTAAGTGAGACTCCTTTACAGTTGAACGTTCGATAATAGAGACTGTATCATATAATTCATCAATAGTCATTATTCAACCTTTCTAAAATAACATTAATAATCCTTTGTTCATAATCATCTGTGGTAATTTTTTTTAAAAAATTAATAAAATCACTAAACTCATTTCCAATAGTATCAGATAAACTAATAACCCTGTTAAGTTCATAATATAGAGTAACCAAGAAAACTTTAAAGTTTAAAGAATGTGCAGGGATTTTCAAATAATCAACATTTTTAAAAAAATTTATCGTATGTTTCGGATTTTTTAGTATAATTTTATAAAATTTATAAAAAATACTCCCCCTTCCAATTTCTGAACCTAGAATATTATAGTGGTTTCTTGACATATAATATTCTAGCAACTCAGTATCAATATGATCACCTAATAAAAAGTTTGCATTTTTTATATTCCATTCATTATTGCTTTTGGCATACTTATCAAATAATTCAAAAATCTGAAATTGATCTTCCTCAGATAAATAATCAATATCTTCCAAACTTTGTATTATATAATTTTTGTAAATATCATCAAAAAAGGACTCTTTTACTCCATCGGTTAAATTTTTTATCAGTCCAAAATTGAATGTTTTTTCTGTGTTTAATTTTAAACCAACACTTAAAAAAAGATTATTTATTTCATCTAGAAAAAGATCTCCATCATTAATATTTTTGTATATAATAAAAATATCATCTACGTATCTAAATAGTCGGATAGTGGCATTATCATTTCTTGACTTATATTCTTCAATAAAGTCACTTAAAAGAGTGGATAGGAAAAATTCTGCTAAAATACGCGCATAGGCTGGCCCCTGTGGTACTCCCTTTGTTGTTCCATTTAATTTCATTTGTAGACTTGCATTAAAACTCTTTAAAAAATAAAGAATATTTTTTAGCTTTTCCATATCTCTTTTTGATTTTTTATTAATCATTTCAATTAATCGATCGTTGATGGAATGCATATAGATATTCTCGTAAAATGATTCTAAATCTAACTTCATAATACTGAAATCATCGAAAAGATCAAATTTTAGATATAGATTAATATCGTTAACATATTTTTTCCAAGAGGAATAAAAAGGAAAAAATAAAAATTCATCTGACCAAAAATTTATATTATAACTGTATGAATCAAACCTCCACTTTAACAAACTCACAAATTCATAGCTTAATCTAGTGGTTAATAGCCTGTCAATTGTAGTTAATGATACTAATGTTCGTTCTCTCACTGTTCCATTTTTCTTTTCTTTTCTAATATAAGGATAAAAAGTATCTAAATATTTATGATCATTCCACTGTATTTTGCCATTTATTATTTCGGATGCTCTATTCTCAATTCTTTCAATATCGTAATTAAATATATTTTTAAGACCGTGAAAAATATGCGGTTCTAAAATTTCATCATTATATTGAAAATAATTCTTTTCTTTTTCCAAAATATAGTGTGTGATTGTTTTTGACTCACTTATTACGGAAGGTAAACTGATTGGATTTAAATCTAGATTCTTTGAAATGAATTCAACCACGGTTAGATTACCATCAATATGAACCTCTAATTTTTCCCTGTATAAGTCATATAGATAAAACATTGTAACAGGATATAGACTATTCTTCAGCTTTTCAATATGGCTTATGGTTTTTTCAGCATTAAAATTATTTTGACTACTAAAAATATACATCAGTAAATCTTTGCTAAAATAAGAAAAAGTACCTACCAAAACCAATCTATCTAGATGGGTAATGCACCCATTTTGGACTCTGTCCCATAATTTTAAAAATACAATAGAATCACTCGTTTTCTCAACCAATTCATTAAAATCTATTTCTATATCATTAAACCTTTGAGTTTTGTATTTTTGATATGTTTGGCTTTCTTCAGCAATTCCCAATGTTTTAAATAGAGAAAAACTATTTTTTTTATATCTAGAAATTATCTCTTCTTGTTTTTGAAGATCTATTTCTTTTTCACTAGAATCTATATCTTGTATCAATGATGAATTTAAATCAGATTTTTTCAAAAAGTATGAATGTTTATTGTTATTTTTTTTATGAGTAGACAAAGGTAATTTCACTGCTTTTCCAAATTTATTTTTTCCATATCTTGTAGCTGGGAACCTATCAATAGCATAGATATCGAACAGTCTTTCCTCATAATTTACTTTATCTAATATTATATCCATTAAGTCATATCCAAGCTGTTTCTCAAAAAAAGAGTCAAAAATAATCCATACATGAATTCCACGACGTCCAGAAAATTCAACTAAATAATTAATGTCTAAAGTATCTAAAACTTTACAAAGTGGATTAACCATCAAATTTGCTAATTCCTCAATACTTCCTTTCTCCTCTTGATTTTTTAATATATCAAAATCAAAACAGAGCCATTTTATCTGGCTAGAAAAAGATTTTTGTTGATAAACTGCTAGCGAGGATTTTTTAACAAGCATTTGATGAAATAAGGTAAAATCATAATTGATTATTTGAGGAATATAATTGCCATCGGGCATTTGCATTGCAATTACATTTTGATTAGCAACGAAAAGGTTAAATAATTTTCTAGCTAGTCTATATAAAATATCATCCATTTCAAATTCTCCTTATATTTTTAAAAAATAATGTAAGCGTATCTAAATTTCATTATACCAAAAAACACGGTTCATCACCGTGTTTCTATGTTTATTTAACGAGTTTCTTCATCTCATCAATACGTGCGACGGTCGCGTCGTACTTAGCTTGGTAGTCGGCTTGTTTGTCGCGTTCTTTTTGGACGACTTCTGGTTTGGCATTGGCTACGAAGCGTTCGTTAGAGAGCTTCTTACCGACCATATCCAGTTCTTTTTGCCATTTAGCTAGCTCCTTGTCGAGACGAGCGAGTTCTTCTTCGACATTGAGGAGGTCAGCGAGTGGCAGGTAGATTTCTGCTCCTGTGATGACGCTTGACATAGCGAGTTCAGGCGCAGGAATGGTTGATGCGATTTCCAAGTGTTCAGGATTTGTGAATCGTTTGATGTAGTTGACATTGCTGTTAAAGAAGGCTTCCAAGTCGCTATCGCTTGTCTTAACAAGGATAGTGATAGGTTTGCTTGGTGCTACGTTTACTTCCGCACGCGCATTACGTACAGCACGGATCAAGTCTTTGAGGCTTTCGACACCTGTGTGAGCCGCAAGGTCTTCAAAGGCTGGATTAACAGTTGGGTATTCTGCTGTGACGATTGAGCCTTCTGAGATTTGTCCAAAGATTTCCTCTGTCACAAATGGCATGATTGGGTGGAGGAGACGAAGGATCTTGTCCAAAGTGTAAAGGAGAACAGAACGTGTGATGACTTTCTCTTCTTCGTTGTCGCTATAAAGGACTTCCTTAGTCAACTCAACGTACCAGTCCGCAAACTCATCCCAGATGAAGTTGTAGAGGATGTGACCAGCGACACCAAACTCAAACTTGTCAAAGTTAGCAGTTGCTTTTCCGATGGTTTCATTGAGGTTGTGGAGAATCCAGCGGTCAGTGACATTACCAGCTTCCTTGTTGGCAACTTTTTCGACATTGACAGTTGCTTGCTCAAGGGTCAAGCCTTCATTGTTCATGAGGATGTAGCGAGAGATGTTCCAAATCTTGTTAATGAAGTTCCATGAAGCATCCATTTTCTCGTAAGAAAAGCGCACGTCTTGACCTGGTGCAGAACCGTTTGAAAGGAACCAACGAAGGGCATCGGCACCGTATTTCTCGATGACATCCATCGGGTCAATCCCGTTACCGAGTGACTTAGACATCTTGCGTCCTTGCTCGTCACGGATAAGACCGTGGATAAGGACGTTTTGGAATGGCTGACGACCAGTGAATTCCAAGGATTGGAAGATCATACGAGATACCCAGAAGAAGATGATGTCGTAACCTGTTACCAAGGTTGAAGTAGGGAAGTAACGTTTGAAATCTTCTGAGTCGACATCAGGCCAGCCCATGGTTGAGAATGGCCAGAGGGCAGAACTGAACCAAGTATCCAAGACGTCTTCATCCTGAGTCCATCCGTCACCTTCTGGAGCTTCTTCACCAACATACATTTCTCCCTCAGCATTGTACCAAGCAGGGATTTGATGACCCCACCAGAGCTGACGAGAGATAACCCAGTCGTGGACATTTTCCATCCATTGGAGGAAGGTATCGTTGAAACGAGGTGGATAGAATTCGACCTTGTCCTCTGTGTCTTGGTTGGCAATGGCATTTTTCGCCAATTGGTCCATCTTGACGAACCATTGCGTTGACAAGCGTGGTTCGACCACAACACCTGTACGTTCTGAGTGACCAACACTGTGAACACGTTTTTCGATTTTAACGAGAGCGCCGATTTCTTCCAACTTAGCAACGACTGCCTTACGAGTTTCAAAACGATCCATGCCTGCAAATTCGAAGGCAAGCTCGTTCATAGTTCCGTCGTCGTTCATGACGTTGACTTGTGGCAAGTTATGACGTTGACCAACCAAGAAGTCGTTTGGATCGTGAGCAGGCGTGATTTTCACGACACCAGTACCAAACTCAGGGTCGGCGTGCTCATCCGCAACGATTGGAATCAGTTTATTAGCGATTGGAAGGATGACGTTTTTTCCGATCAAGTCCTTGTAGCGTGGGTCTTCTGGGTTGACCGCAACGGCAACGTCCCCAAACATAGTCTCAGGACGAGTTGTTGCCACTTCAAGGGCGCGTGAGCCGTCTTCCAGCATGTAGTTCATGTGGTAGAAGGCACCTTCGACATCCTTATGGATAACCTCGATATCAGAAAGGGCTGTGCGAGCTGCTGGGTCCCAGTTGATAATAAATTCACCACGGTAGATCCAACCTTTCTTGTAAAGGTCCACAAAGACCTTACGAACAGCTTTTGACAAACCTTCGTCAAGAGTGAAACGCTCACGAGAATAGTCTACAGAGAGCCCCATCTTGCCCCATTGTTCCTTGATGGTAGTGGCATATTCGTCTTTCCATTCCCAGACTTTCGTCAAGAAAGATTCACGTCCGAGGTCATAACGGGTAATGCCCTCTCCACGCAAGCGCTCCTCAACCTTAGCCTGAGTGGCAATCCCAGCGTGGTCCATCCCTGGAAGCCAAAGCGTGTCGAAACCTTGCATACGTTTTTGACGGATAATGATATCCTGCAAAGTCGTATCCCAAGCGTGACCAAGGTGAAGTTTACCAGTTACGTTTGGTGGTGGAATGACGATTGAATAAGGCTTAGCCTTTTGATCTCCTGAAGGCTTGAAAACATCAGCGTCAAGCCATTTTTGGTAACGGCCAGCCTCAACCTCGGCTGGATTGTATTTAGGTGAAAGTTCTTTAGACATGTGTGTGTCCTTTCTCTATTGTATTCATTTTATTTTGAATTTGCTTAGCAGCTTCTTCTGCAGACAAATTCGTATTATTTATTTTAAAGTAGTGGTGCAGCTCATTCGGTTGATGTTGGGAATTTAATTGAAGGGTTTCAGTGATCTCTAAAATTTCTCTTTCAGATATCTCAATATGCCGTTTCAAGGGCTTGTGCTTCAACCGGTTCTCCGTTCGATTTCGACGTAAACGCTCTTCAAGACTTGTTTCCAACTCAACAAACAGAATCTCTTGATGAAAGTTATCCAATAAATCCTGAATTTGCTTTAAATACATCAGCTGGTACTGATTTGAAAAATCAATTACGTCAGTTAAAATTACTGATTGCTGATTTCTTGCACTTGCTCCAAGGAAAGAAAAAGTGATTCCACGAACAAATTCCCACATTTCCTCTGTAAAGTCCTGATAGATTTCTAATGCAAAATCGATGGCTTGATGGTTATAAAAGAGGGTAGCATCTGTCAGTCGAGATAACTCTTGACCAATCGTCATTTTCCCAGAAGCCGGAGCCCCAATAATGAAAAGATGCATCAAATCACCTCCCACTCACTCCTCAGCAAGCCATATATCAGACTGTCACAGCGATTTCCTTGAACATCCTTTCTGTCCCGGATGCGAGCTTCAAGAGTGAAACCAAGTTTCTCAGCGACTTGTTGGCTTTGGACATTATAACCAAAACAAGTCAGTTCAATCTTGTGAAGACCCAAATCTTTAAAGGCTAAGTCAATCAAGGCAAACGCTGCTTCTGGTACGTAGCCTTGCCCCCAATAGTCTGGGTGCAAGGTATAGCCAAGCTCTAGCACATCGTCCGCATGGCGGTGATTGAAGTCAACAGAACCAATGACTTTATTGGTTCCTTTGACGACGATCCCATAGCCAGCTGGAAGATTATCCTTCTCATTGCGCTCAGGAAGGATAAGCTCCAGATAATAAATCTCATCTTCCAAGGTCTTGACGGGTAGAAAGCCAGCTGGGTAAGAGACTTCTGGGAGACTTGCATAAGCATGGATATCCTCAGCATCCGCCACAGTACGGACTCGTAAAACGAGACGTTCTGTTTCCAAGCGTTCTGGTAATTCAGCTCTTGACATCCTTCTTCCTCGCTTTCTTTATGAAGCTCCCCATAGGGTCAACACGGTTATCTAAATAGCGATAAACGCGCTGGTGACCGTCCCCCATAAAGTAAGTCGGTGAAAAACGGTCATTTTTAAAATGCCCTTTCTCATTCAAGAGATCTGGATCAGCAAGTCGCTCAACAATCTTAGCGAAAATATGACAAATTCCCTCTTCCTCGATAATCCGATCTACCTGACAATTCAAAACGACTGGACAATCCTCTAAAATCGGTGCCTGAGTCCGTTCAGAAATCTCGTAGTCTAGCCCCAGGTGTTTCAGTTTCTCCCGATGACTGATAAAACCAGCCTGCTCCATATCGAGCATGAGATTTTCATCAGGAATATTTACGGTGAACTTCTGATAGTACTTAATCTGGTCAGCCGCATTTTCCTCAGTGCCAACACCGATGACCAGCCAATCTCCCAGGCTATAAGAGGAGCTACAGGTCGTAATATTGTGTCCAAAATTCTGATCCTGATACCCCAAAATGAAGATAGGAAAACCATAATAGAGTTTACTTGTGTTAAAAGATTGCTTCATGACAACCTCCTTTGCCTAAGACACAAAAGAAAAGCCCTGCCATATCCATGACAGGGACGAATGTGTTTATCCGCGGTACCACCCAAATTCGGGCAACGCCCGCAACTCTCGTCTTTAAAACAAAAAGACACTTTTATTTCAATTTTTCAGTCATTAGCAACCAGTTTTGACACATTTGTGGACTTCTCAGCGCCGCCACTTTCTGTAAAATGCGAGATTCAAAACACCTCTAATGGCTCTATTGTAGCAAGATTCTTTCGGAAATGCAAGGGACAAGAAAGATTACTTGAATTTGATGCCGTTTTCTTTCAATTTCTTGATGGTAGCTGGGCCGATTCCTTTCAAGGCAAGGAGTTCTTTTTCAGTCCAGTTTTTGAAATCTGAAGCAGACTTGATTCCTTCATCATAGAAGGTCTTAGCACGGTCAAGTGGAAGTCCACCCAAGTTTGCTGCAAAATCTTCTACAGAATTGGCTACTTTTTGAGCTTGCTCTTTGGTAGCTTCTACTGCTTGTTCAACTTTTTTAGAAACAGCCTTACCAGCTTGGCTTGCTGACTGTTCTGCACGTTTCACGACTTTTTTTGTCTCTTCTACAACCTTAGTCACAGTACTTGAAAAAGCACCTGCACGACGGAGGCTATTTCGTAATTGTTTTTTACGATTGAGTTTCTTTGACATGATAAAATCCTTTCAATAAAAAACCCCTGCTCTGACAAGGATTTAATATAAATATTCTATCAAGATTTTAGTAAAAAATCAAGAACCTATCTCGTTTAATAATTTCGCTCACCAAACAAGCCATCTGGCAAATCATGGAATCCCTTACCTGCTTTGAAGTTTTCAAACTTACCAAGCAAGAACTGATAAGCATCCAAGCGGCTTTCGTAGCGAATCATGGCATCTTTGGCACGCTCGTCTTGGTCCTCTTCGTAGACTTTTTGGCTTTCCTTGTGTGCCATGTCATTGATCATAATCTGGGTATTGACCCAAGCTTCAAATTCCTTCATAAATTCTTGTTCGTAACTCATTTTTTCTCCTTATTCTAATCCACGGAAATAGTCCGTGTCAATCTCACGGTAGGGCTGGATATCCTGAACATACTCCAGCACCCCTTGAAATTCTCCCTCTTCATCGTGCACTGCTGCGTAGGTGATGTGGACAAACTTACCTCGCGACTCAGACTTGAACCACATTTCATACTTGTCCTTAGTACCCTCACGAAGCCCCTTCATAATGGTCTTAACCTTGTCCAAATACTTAGGTGGATGACAGAGTTCAACATTGCGCCCAACTTGTGACGGCGTCCGTTTGAAAATCATCTCGTCAGTCGGCGTATTGTCATTATAATACTGGAAAATATCGTCTTTATTGACAAAAGTAATCTCCATAGGGAGGTGATTGAGAATGAGATTGGCCTGCTCGACCGAGAGATAGCCATTGCCAAAAGACTGTTGACTATGACGGTCCAGCACTGCTTCCTTTTCCTTAGGAGTAAAGGTAATTGTAAACTGACCTTCTGGCGTATCGATGACTTTCTGAACTTGACCCTCTACCGTTTCTAGCTGAATAGGCTCCTCTGCGCTCTTTTCCTCAACAAAACTCTGTCTTTCTGGCACCCATTTCTCAGACGGACGGATGATGGCATAGCCATAGGTATCGCTCTCCTCCGCAATCTGAAGCCAGTCATCCTGAGTAAAGGACTCAAGGAGAATCATGAGAAGGATGGACTCTTCCTTGAAAATCATACTTTCAAACTCTGTCGCAAAGGCTTCAAAAGCTTCTTTTACGCTGCTAATTGACACTTCTGGCAGTGACTCGGCTGTTGTTAGAGCTGTTTGAAAGAGTTCCCTAATCTGGTCATCCACTCCCCACATGACCTTAGGAGGGGAATCGTGTCCATAGCGCTCCATGATGGGGAAGAAGAGCTCTTCCTTACGCTGGTAGTGGATGTCAAATTGCCCCACAAGTCCCATCTGACGCACCAAACCCTTGCGCATCTCCGCAAGCATTTCTTCATCTTCCATAGACTCATAAGTATCTAACAATCTCCGAATGCGAATCAAGGCAGCGCGGAGAGCCAGATTTTCTTCCTTAAAGACACGAACTGGGTGCCCAGGGTGTTCGGTATCTGAAACTTCAACACCTTTAATAGCATTTTTAAAAAGATTGGCATGGACATCGCAGAGTTCCATGACATCTTCAAAGGTGACACCTGAGTCTGAGTTCATCAGCTCGTGCTCCATGAGGGAAATCTCGATGGCTGAGACACCCGCAAAGGTCGCATCAAAACGCTCCTGAATCGACTCAGGAGAGGCACCATTGTGCAATTCTAACAAAATATCCCGCAGGACATGAATCCGTTCATCTACCATTAGTCTAAACCAATCACTTCGTAGCCATTCGCTTCCAGTATGCGGACAATCTTGTCCATAGGAGTTCCTTCAAGCTTAGAACCCTGTTTAAGCGATACTTTGCGCCCAACGGTGTTGCGCATCAAAGGATTGGCTAGAGGTTTAAAACCCAGCTCCACTAGGATTTCCAAGACTTCTGGATGCTTGTCCACCACTTCTGCAACAGGAATTGACACATCGATGATATTATCCATGACGACCTCCATTGTATGTTCTAAAATGATTTTACTTCTTTCATTATACCATAAGGAAAGAGATTAAAAAACTAGCAGTAGAGTTCCTGCTAGTTCTCTGCGATTTGGATTACCATCTAGATAAGTTTAAAAAGCCAATCCAATATTTTAAATAATATCTTGTAAAACAGCAATTGGACCGCAAAAGAGATGATCATCCACAGGAATTTCATAATCCCAAAAATTGGTTTGATAAAAATAATAGCAAGAAGACCCAAAAAAAATTTCATTCTCTCTCCTCTGGCTTAATGAGCCACCGAGCCGTATCCATTAACTTGTCGGCAATAAAAAGTTTCCCCAAACCGACAACGGCATTATCATCTTTCTTTATCGTTTTCATTACTTTTATACCTTGCACGGTCAAAAAGTAATTCCCGTAAGTTTTAGCTAGAGTTTTTATGAGTCCCATATTACTCACCTTCGATGATTTCAGCTTCTTTTCGGATAGTATCAATATCTATTTGATACTGCCCTTCATTATAATTAACTAATTTGGATAATTCCTTTTGCAGTCTTTCCCCCATCGGCTTCATGGTCGCAAAGGTTAAGCCACCAGAAAGGACACCCCCTAAAATAGGAATCACTTTTCCCATTCCCTTTGTCAAGCTGACTCCAAAAATTTTCAAAACTTTCTCCAGAATAGGATACCAAAGTGTCTTTGTCAAAGCTTTCTGCGGAATCGTCTTCATCACATGCTTGGCAACTGTCACACCTCCAGAGCGAAGTAAAGCCCCTGCTCCATTTACCCCTAGCATGACACCGAGATAAAGCAAGAGTGTATTTTGAGCATCCTCGCTCAATTCATCACGGGATTACCAAAGATCATCAAATCCATAAATATAGCCTAGTTCTTGGGCCAACTTTAATGAAAAAGCATAAAACTGAACTACATCTGTTGGAATAGTGATTGCCATGGCAATACCGCCAGGTAAACCTGCCAAAATCGAAGTCCCGCTTGCTCGTAGAACATTGTCCTTAATACAGGTCTTAGCAACTCGATCCAAGCTTTCCTTTGTTAACAAAGAGGTCGGACCTTTTTCCGATAATGTAGCAATATCCTTTCGATCTAACTCTTTAGAAAATTTGTCAACTAAAAATTTTTCTCGATTAACTTTGACCATGGGTAATTTCACCACTTGTTGCAGCACTTGCATCGCTAACTCTTGTTTGCCCATCTCTATCTCCATTTATCATTCCTATTAAACTTTATCATATCATACTATGAGGTATTTACAAATTTTTTAAACTGTTTTTTTGCTAATACAGCTATTAATAGCTAGAAGAGTTCACCCACCAAAAAAGAGGGTTGCCCCTCTTCTTTAGTTCTTATCCAGATTGCGTAGCATTTCGTCAATCTTGTTTCCATATTCGATGGATTCGTCTTTGACGAAGGTCAAATCTGGGATTTTGTACAATTTCAAATTGCGACCAAGTTCACGTTTGATGGTGCCAGTTGCTTTTTCAAGCCCGATTTGAGCTTTTTGATTATCTGAAGCAAGGTTACTCAAAATGGTGTAGTAAACCTTGGCAACAGACAAGTCACCTAGCATCTGAACATCTGTGATGGTCACACCTTGGACACGTGGATCACGGACTTTCTTTTGCAAAATCTCATTGACTTCACGCTTGATTTCCATGCCCACACGATCCGTACGGAAATGATTTGCCATGATATTCCTTTCTCTACTTTGAACCAAAAGCTAGGCCAGCAGACCTAGCTATTTTTAAACTTATTGATTTTCATTTCAAATTGGAACGAAGTTCAATTTGAAATCATCTGCTTCTTTCGCCGTGGTGAAAGTTATGGAACTGATTTATCAGTCCCATAACAGGGGATTTTTGAGACCCTAGGCTCAAAAATAAGCAATGAAACCATTGGTTTGCTTGCGTCCCTCACCACCTAAGAAAGGAGCAAAAAATCTTATCGTTTGATTTCTTCCATGACATACGCCTCAATCACATCATCCATCTTGATATCATTGTAGCCATCAATCATCAATCCACCTTCACGACCGTTTGTAACTTCTTTGACGTCGTCTTTGTAGTGTTTCAAGCTTGCGAGTTCACCGTCATAGATAACAACACCGTCACGGATAACACGGACTTTAGAGTCACGGGTAACCTTACCGTTGATAACCATGAATCCACCGATAGTTCCCACTTTAGACACCTTGAAGGTTTCACGAATAACTGCTTCACCGATAACTTTTTCTTCAAATTCTGGATCAAGCATCCCTTTCATGGCTTCTTCCATCTCTTCAATAACCTTGTAGATAATGCTGTGAAGACGGATTTCCACATCGTCAGCTTCTGCTTGTTGACGAGCTTGTGGTGTAGGACGTACGTTGAAACCAACGATAAAGGCATTTGAAGCTTCGGCAAGGGTTACGTCTGATTCGTTGATCGCACCGACCGCTGAGTGAACGATGGTCACTTTGACACCTTCCACGTCGATCTTTTGAAGTGAGGCAGAAAGGGCTTCAACAGAACCTTGTACGTCGGCCTTAATGATAACGTTAACTGATTTGAGTTCACCAGCTTTAAGGGTATCAAAGAGGTTTTCAAGACTGACACGTTGGGTAGCTTGACGTTGTTTCATAAGGGCACGTTTGGCACGCTCTTCACCTGCTGCACGCGCAGATTTTTCATCCTCGTAAACGGCAAAGTGGTCACCCGCCATCGGTGCTTCATTCAAACCTGTGATTGAAACTGGTGTTGATGGTCCAGCAACCTTAACACGACGACCAAGGTCGTTGGTCATAGCACGGACACGACCGAAGGTATTTCCGACAACGATTGGGTCTTGAACATTCAAGGTACCTTGTTGAACAAGAAGGGTTGCGACCGCACCTTTTCCTTTATCCAAGCGAGCTTCGATAACTGTACCGATCGCACGCACTGTTGGGTCTGCCTTGAGTTCTTGGATTTCAGCCACAAGAAGGACTGTTTCCAACAATTCTTCGATATTTTGGTTGAATTTAGCTGAGATTTCAACAAATTCAGAATCTCCACCCCAAGCAGTTGACATAACCCCATGCTCTGCCAATTCACCGATAACGCGTTCTGGGTTAGCACCTGGTTTATCAATCTTGTTAATGGCTACGATGATTGGAACGTTGGCCGCTTTTGAGTGGTTGATGGCTTCGATAGTCTGAGGCATAACCCCGTCATCTGCCGCTACGACCAAGATCGTAATATCGGTAACAGAAGCACCACGCGCACGCATAGATGTAAAGGCCGCGTGTCCTGGAGTATCAAGGAAGGTAATCTTCTTGCCATTTTCAACGATTTGGTAGGCACCGATATGCTGAGTGATACCACCTGCTTCACCTGTCGCAACGCGAGAGTTACGAAGGGTATCTAGGAGTGTTGTTTTACCGTGGTCAACGTGTCCCATGATGGTTACAACTGGTGGACGCTCAACCAATTCATCTTCATTAAGATAGCCATCTTCGACAAAGAAACGTTCGATATCGGCATTATCCACTTCAACCTTTTGTTTGGCTTCGATACCATAATCCACCATGAGGAGTTCAATTGTTTCCCCATCCAAGGATTGGTTTTGTGTGGCCATGACACCCATCATGAAAAGTTTCTTAACGATTTCAGCCGGTTCACGTTTGATACGTTTTGCGATTTCCGCAACGGTCATACCATCTGTATATTCAAATTCTGTTGGCAATTCATGGAATTTACGCTCCGTAACAGGTTTTGGAGTCTGATTACGGTTGTTCTTGTTATTGCCTTTTTTGTTCTTTTTGTTGTTATTCCAGTTACTATTCTTTTGATTTCTCACTTGATTTTGACTACTTCGATTCTTTTGTTGTTTTCTAGGACCATCTTCTTCGTGATCATAATCATCACGTTCTTTGTCTGGTCGAGCTTGTTTTTTACGACGTGTATCCACTGGCGCTTCTTTAGCTACAGGAGCAAGTTCAACCACTGCTTGAACTTGCTGTTCTTGTTGCGCTTGTTCAGCTAACTTAGCCACTTCTTCAAAGATTTCCTCTGGCTCCTTGCGTTTGTTTGCTTGGGCCAAGGCTTCTTTGGCAGCCTGAGTCTGCTTGAAACGTTCCTCACTTGAACGTGCGTACTCTGCATTTTGCTCTGCTTTTAGGGCTGCTGCACGGGCTTTAAAGTCAATACGTGGAGCCGCTTGATGTGGACGTTTGTCCTCTTGTTGACGGCGCTCATTTCCACGATTTTGCTGACCTTGCTGTTTCTTAGCTTGGTCATTAAAGCGACGATTGTCGCGATTGCCTTGACCTTGTTTTCCACCATTACGGCCATCGTTTTTCTGACGGTTTCCGTTTTGTTGGTCACGGTTATTGCCCTTATTTTGCTTGCGTCGTTCTGCCTGTTCTTTGGCACGAGCTTCACGCTCAGCCTTAAAATTACGGCTTTGCGGTTTAGCTGCTACTTTTTCTGCCTTCGGAGCAACTTGCTCTGGCGCTTTTGCCTCTTCCTTAGCTACAGCTGGTTTAGCTGACTCAGATTTTTCGGCTTTCCTTTCTGCACTTGCTTTTGGTGCTGCAGGTTTTGCTTCTGCTTTCGGAGCAGCTGCAGGCTTAAAGCTGGCAGCGATTTTTGCAGCGACAGCTTCTTCCACACTTGATGAGTGGCTTTTCACATCCAAGCCCAACTCTTTTGCACGCGCTACAACTTCTTTACTTTCTTTTCCAAGTTCTTTTGCGATTTCGTACAATCTTTTCTTAGACAAATCATGTCCTCCTCTTCTATTCCATAAGAGACCTCATTTTCTTTGTAAATCCAGCATCTGTTACAGCCAAAACCTTTCTCGATTTCCCGACTGCTATGCTTAATTCCAGTGTTGAAAACACGGTTACAATTTCTACTTGATAATAATGACTTTTATCTTGAATCTTCTTGGTCAGATTGGGGGCAGCATCATGGGCTAGAAAGACCAACTTGGCCTTGCCGTCTTGAATGGCCTTGACCACCAATTCTTCACCCGATATGATACGCCCTGCTCGTTGAGCAAGTCCCAAGAGATTGCTTATCTTTTGCTTATTCAAGTCCTAACTCTCTTCTTTTCACTTTGTGATCCACATAAGCGATCAACTCATCATAAAAGCTTTCTTCCACTTCCATGTCAAAGCTACGGTTAAAGACCTTCTTCTTTTTTGCCTCTAGGGCTTCAGCATTGTCTAGCTTGATATAAGCGCCGCGGCCGTTGGCCTTGCCTGTCGGATCAATAAAGACTTGTCCTTCCTTGTTCTTGACAATACGGAGCAAATCACGCTTATCAATCACTTCGTTAGACACAACAGACTTGCGCAAAGGGATTTTTCTCGTTTTCATCTTTCCCTCCTCTAGCAGCTTTTATTCTTCTACAGTATCGTTTTCTGCTTCCAAATCTACCGAACCAGCTTCTTCCATAGCTTCAAATTCGCTAGCAGACTTGATATCGATACGGTAACCAGTCAAGTGAGCTGCCAAGCGAACGTTTTGCCCACGACGACCGATGGCAAGAGAAAGCTTGTTATCTGGAACAACCACCAAGGCACGTTTGCTGTCGTTTTCATCAAAGATAACTTGGTCAACTTCAGCAGGAGCAATGGCATTGTAGATAAATTCAGCTGGATCTGCTACCCACTCGATAACGTCGATATTTTCTTCGATTGGTACCATACGGTCGCTCTTAGCATCATAGCGAGCTGGGTGGAATTTGCTAGTGATTTTCTTGATGTTAGCTCCACCACGTCCAACGATTGTACCGATAGCGTCCACGTTTGGATTATGGCTACGAACAGCAACCTTAGTACGGTCACCTGCTTCACGAGCCACGCTCATGATTTCAACAGTTCCATCATAAACTTCAGGAATTTCTTGCTCCATCAAACGTTTGATCATTTCTGGATGGCTACGGCTAACAAAGACGTTGACACCACGAGGGTTATCTTCAACCTTGTAAACATAAACTTCGATACGATCATGAGAAGCAAAAACTTCCCCAGGGATTTGGTCTTGTTTTGACAATTGGGCTTCAATGCTGCCAAGGTTGACATAGATAAAGCGGTTGTCAAAGCGTTCTACTGTACCAGACATGATTTCTTGCTCATGTTCTTTGTAAGTATTGTAAGTGATGGCACGTGTTTGCTTGCGCATTTTTTCCATGATGGTTTGTTTGGCAGATTGGGCTGCTACACGACCAAACTCGGCAGGTGCTTCTTCAAACTTGATTTTGTCGCCAAGCTCATAGGCTGAATTAATGGCAAGAGCATCTTTCAAGCTGATTTCCAAACGGCTATCAAATACTTCATCAACCACTTCACGGACAGTATAAACTGTAAAGTCACCTGTTTTTTCGTTAAAGTCAATAGCTACGCTGTCTGATTGACCATAGCGTCTGCGATAAGCGGAACGAAGCGACTCTACTACTGCGTCGATGATATCTTCTTTTTTGATTCCCTTGTCTTCTTCCAAAATGCGGAAGGCCTCTAGCATTTCTTTACTCATGTTTTCTTCACTTTTGAATCCTCAAAAGCTATCCTTTCTTTTTCTATAATTTAACTGCTAAACGTGCTTTTGATACTAAACTGTATGGAATTTGGACGGTTTTCTTACGCGTCTTGTCCATATATTCCATGGTCAACTCGTCCTCTTCGAAGGCCAACAAGGTTCCTTCAAAGACCTTTTGCTTATCGATGGCTTGGTATAGCCCGACATGAATGTATTTCCCAACCGCTCCAGCAACGGCATCCTTGGTTTTTAAAGGACGTTCCAAGCCTGGACTGGTGATTTCTAGGAAATATTGTTCTGGGAAGGGATCTGGCTTGATAGTGTCTAGGACAGGACTAATAATTTCTGTCAAGTCTGCCGTGTCGTTCAAGGTAATTCCTTCAGGTTTATCTACAAAAATACTGAGAATCATGTCACTGCCAATCTTTCCATACTCGATATCCACGAGTTCGAAAGGAGCTTCTATGACAGGTTCTACAACTTCTCTGACTAATTCTACGATTGTTGCGATTGCGTCCACCTCCTCATAAGCAAGAGGCGAAGATATTTCCCCGCCTCTCTTTCTCATATTCTTACTATTAGTATAGCACGTTTGCCAACTTATGTAAAGCAAAAGCACTCATACTGCCTGATTTCAGGCTAATTCTTAAAATTCTGCCTCAACTCGGTAGATAACTTGCCCCTTGTTGGAGAATTTTTGCTCATATTCAGTCATGACATTGCCTTCAAAATCACTGGCATGTAAATCAAGCCAGACACCATTGAGCTTCATGCCATACTGAGAAAAGCTCACTAGGCTGTACTCAAATAAGCCACGGTTATCCGTCTTGAAATGAATTTCTCCATTTTCAGGCAAGATACGCTTAAAGGTATCCAAGAAGGTTTTGTAGGTCAAACGACGCTTTTCATGGCGTTTTTTAGGCCATGGATCTGAAAAGTTCAGATACAAGCGATCAATCTCACCGTCTTCAAAGTAGTCAGTCAAGTCAGAACCATCTACCCACAAAAGCTTGATATTAGGTACTCCAACTTCAAGCACCTTGTCCAAAGCGTAGCTCAAAACAGACTTTTGAATATCAATCCCGATATAGTTGATGTCAGGATTTTGCTTGGCCATACCTGAAACAAAGGCACCCTTTCCACTTCCAACTTCCACATGAATGGGATTGTCATTGCCAAACAGGTCCCGCCATTTTCCCTTGGCTCCCAAGGGATTGAGGACCACATACTGGGGATTTGCCTCTAGTAATTCTGTCGCCCCTTTACGATTTCTAACTCTCATCTTCTCTTTCCATACTTGTCTCGGAAGTGACGCAGGCCATGAATCTCCCGATTGACATTTTCTAAATCTTGGTTCATATAATACTTGGAAATCTGGCTCAAATAAGACAATTGACCGTACCAATACAATTTATTTAATACCGTTTGATTGTACTTGTAACCGTAGTAGGTCAACCATTCCTTCCACTGATGTTCTGGAATATAATGGCAGAGCATATGGGCCACATCAAACATGCGGTCGGTCAAGCGAACCGAATCCCAATCTACCAAATAAATCAAGCCACTGTCTGTCTCAATCCAATTACTATGTCGTACATCTCCATGGACAATAGTCGCATGATCCTCTCTAAATCCTGGAATAGTCTGACGTAAATCAGCCATCACTTCACTGATAAAATGATTTTTACGCAAAGCATCTGGAGCCGTTTCCTGCCAAGACTGTAGTAAATCTACAGGTGTTTCCATGGCATATCCCAACCGACTCAACTGTGTCATCAACGGACGTGAGCGATGAAGACGGGTTAAAATATTGACGATTTGTTTACGATTCATATCATAGGGGGTCAATATCTTGCCTGTCAACCATTCTTGAGCACACATATCACGCCCATCTGCCAAACGGCGACTCCATAATAATTGTGGAGCAATTTGTTCTCTAGCTAGACCAGGTAGGATTGGAGAGGTGTTCATTTTTACAAAGATGCGCTTCCCATCAGGATAGCTACCCATATAAGCCTTGCCACTTTTCCCAGGTATGGGAGTCAGTGTTAGCTCATTATCACCCAAATCCATTTCTTTCCTCCGTATAAAGTTTCCTTACTATTCTACTAGTTTTTGACCTATTCGTCAACCGCTCTAACCCGATTCTCAAAGAAAAGCCTCTGGATTGGCTTGGGTATCATTATAGAAAGAAAAAGGCAAGCACCGTCTTCTGCTTACCTTTTCATGATTTTTATAAATAATATAAGAGTGGCCAAGCATTGTAAAACATGTGAACTAGGGTAGAAACCCATAGGTTTTGACTCTTTTTATAAGCAAAGCCCAGCAACAAGCCCCCGAAAAGATAATAGCAAAACGAAGGAATATCATAAGGATCATGCATGAAAGAAAAGAGAGAGGAAGTCAGTACAAGCCCTAACCAAGAATTGTCAAAAACAGCACCCTGAAGAAGTCCTCTAAACAGGAGTTCCTCCTGAATAGGAGCCAAAACTGTGGCACTGACAATAAAGGAAAGCGACAGTCCTTTACTCGCTTCCTCAAGGTGTTGAGCCGAGGCGCCAGAAGCAACTGAGAAAAAGGCATGATAGCCTATATTTACCAGCACCGTGAGAAGAAAGATTCCAATGAAGAGTAAGAGTTGTTTCTTGCTTAACATCCCAAAAGAAATCATATCAAACCATCTCGCATAGCCAAAACTAAGGAAAAGCAAGAGACTCTTTACAACAATGAATGTGTACTGGTGTTGAAAATAATCTCCTTGATTAATAGAATATCCCGCTGCACCAACGATTGCAAAGACTAAAAATCCCAAAAACAAGGCATGACATTTATTGAAAATGGCCATAAAACTATCCTCCTCAACAAACTTCCCTACAACTCATCCTTTAACTCTAGCCTTTCCAAAACAAACCATTTGAGTATCCAAAATACTATCACATAACCACCCCCTAAGAAGATAGCTATTAAAGATAGCATGGGATTTAGGAAATAAAAGACCACCACAGATACAAAGGTTAGCACAAAAACATTAAAAGCAATGGTGTCAGAAGCCAAATCTAGAATATAGGGTGTCAACCGGTCTAAAGTTTTGGAATCTAGGAAAAATAAGTGTGTATACATGATGACCTCCTCTTATCAGACCATAGACTAGTCACAGATTAAGAAGAAAGTTCTTCCCTACTTTTTATAATATTTCAAACCCCAAATGAGTAGAAGCATGATAAGCAAGCAGAGAATAGCGCCAATATAGGCAATTAATTGTTGATAGAATTCTCCTGCTGTGATACCTCTATACAAACATATAATAGACATAAAACCTGTCAAGCCGATATACATAAGTTGATTGGTTCTAGGACTAACCAAATCATCATCTTCAAACTCTCTTATCCTCATCTCCCTTGTGAGGTAAACAGTGACCAAAATAGAAGCCAAGTTAATAACCACTAAGAGAAATTGGAAAACCAAGGAAAAATTTAAAAACTGACGAGATAGAAATAGATAAGTAGAGACAATCAAGGGCAACTGACCTAGGAACAATCTCGCAAGGAAGATGTTCCGTTTTTTAGCAAGAAAAGTTTTCATTTCTTTTCTCCTTTCTTTTTAGTTAAAGCAAGATAGATTATAACCGCAATGATATAAGCTATAGTATAAAATAGATGATACCAAATACTCTCCCTAAGCGGATAAAGAAGGATAGACATAATCAGATACAGAACGAAAATGATCAGTATTTTTTTCTTCATAAAATTTCCTCCCAAATGTATGCTTTATCTTAGTTTAGCTACAACCTTTACACTGCTAGTATAGCACTCATTTTATCCTTGGAACACTCAAATCATAAATGGTCATCAAAACATCTTGAATTGTAAAAAATTTAAAAAAGCAAGCATGAAAACATACTTGCCCTATGGGAATTTAACAATAATCGAAAACGATTCACCCTTACTTCCGTCTGTTCTCATATATTCTCATGATTGCAACAAGAATAGCAGCTGTCCCACTTGCCAAAGCGATAAGGGTAATGATAATGTTGAGGATTTCAGGCGTACTCCCTATTCTGTTGATAAGACGGAGTAGGGATATAACTGTCAACTGAATCAGGAGTATTGATTCTACTCTTACCATTGAAGTAAGTCTGTTTTCAACTGCATATAAAAAGGCTGGTAACATAACACAGGCTATAGCAATCACAAACAGGTTGCTCCCCGTTTCTTCTCCCTTATTCACCACGGAAATCATGAGAAGATTCGATGCTATGATCAACGTAGAACAGATGATAAAAAAGGATTTCTTATTCATATAGGATACCTCATATACTATGGCATTTTAATTGATGACTACAGGTAGTACTTTTTTACACAAGTCTTCTAATCATCAACTGACATCGAGTGAACTGTTAAAACTTGACGAAAGATTTGATTTTGACAGGTGGTATTTAGACTGGTATTAGGATGGCTTTCCACAATCTTCATGACGGTATAGAGACCAACTCCTCTCTCCTCCCCTTTAGAACTTGCTCCAAAGGAGAAGATTTCAGAAATATCGATGCCCTCTTCTTTGATAGAGTTTTCAATAATAAAGGTCTCTTGTTCTCCATTTTTTAAAAAGGCGATTGAAACATGAGGTTGACTGGCCTCTGCACTGGCTTCAATAGCATTGTCACAAAGGATGGACACAATGGTTAGAAAGTCAAGCAAGCTCATCCCCTCGACCTGAATCTCCTCAGGAACTTCGACATTAAAGATAATCTTCTTATCCCTAGCTTTTAGAAATTTCCCTGCTAGAAGACTTTTGAGGGCTTTATCACGAATATTTACCAATCGACCAAGGTCATATTTATTGTCATGTAATTTCTCACTGGAATCCTTTAAGACCGAGTCGTAGACCTCTTTTATCTGCTCCATATCCTCCTCTTCAATGCCCAGACGTAAGCTGGTCAAGAGGTTGGTATAATCATGACGAAAGCTCCGTACTTCTTTGTAAAGCTCCTCTATATGCCGACTATATCGCTCCATATCTCTGTAGCGCAAGGCCTGTTCTTGGTCCAATCTCTCATGGAGTTTGTCCTTCAAATAGGTATCCAATTTCTTAATAATTCCCATAAAAAAGAGCAAGTAAAAGACTAGGATGAGATGGCGAACAGTCTTTGATTGAATCCCCTGTTCATATTCAAAGTAAGACAGATTTTGTATCACCAAATAGTAAGCCCCCATTATCCAGTTAATCTTAGTAAGGGACTTTTGAAAAGCTTTATCTAGAATCTCCCTTCTCAAGTTAGTGAAATCATAGTCTAACCATTTCAAAAAGGCTAGAGAAATGAAGAAATTGAAAATTATTATACACAACCAAATCAAAGAGTAATCATCATGTACTTGCTCTTGTCCCAAAAATGGAAGCACAAAATAAGAAATACCTCTATAAAAGAGATTCACCAATATCATTGGAAAGAGACCATAAAAGAAAAGGAGTTTTTTAGGAAGCCCTCTTAACAATAAGAAAGACAAGCCTATACCGTACAAGGGTTCCGTAAAATAAGATAGGTAAGTATTTCCTACTATATAGTTAATCGTTACAAAAACGACTGCTAAAAGTAACTTAAAAAGAAAAGCTTTAAAAAATCTCTCCAGAGTTAGAACAATTCCATCCACCTTAAAAAATATAAACAATTCCAATCCAACTATCAAAAATGTATATACTATCTTCCAAACTATTTCCATTACATTACCTCACTTAGTGTAAGTTATTGATAGCCTCAGACACTTCCCTGACCTTATAACGCGCTATCATACAGCTTCCACCATTGGGAAAGAAAAGGAGTTTTTCTTTCTTATCCAAACGAACCACATTGGCAGGATTGATGAGAAATGAGCGGTGGCACTGCAAGAGACGGGGCTCCTGCTTGAAAACCTCCTCTAAACTCGCTGTAAATTCCAGCCTATCTGTCTTGGTATAGAGAATAACACGATGGGCTCTGGGCGATGTTTCGAGATAGTAGACCTCTTTAAAAGGATACTGGAATTGGGCAAATTTTGATTTAAAGTAAAAGCAATCTTCCGCCAAACTTTTACTATCTTGACTATTGGCATAGAGAAGGGCTGTCTCGATACGAGATTCAAACTCCTCTGCTGACAAGGCCTTATCAATGTAGTCCAGAGCAGACACTTGGTAGCGAAAGGACAGGGGCATAAACTCCGAGTGAGTCGTCACAAAGACGATTAAGGCATAAGGATCCCGATCCCGAATCTTTCTAGCCACTTCCAGACCCTTCATCTCCTCATTTCGAATCTCAATATCCAAAAAGAATAGCTGATGCGCCCCCTTCTCATGCACCTCTGCCAGCAGCTGATCTGGCTTGCCAAAAACTTTAAAAGAGCTAGGAATAATCTGATGTTCCTTCAAGAGTTTTTCAATGGTCGTTTCAATCCTAGTCTGTTGGGAAAAATCATCTTCTAAAACAAATATTCTCATCTTCTTACTCTCCTTGTTTCAATTTCTTCCTAAAAAGAGAATAGCAAAAATACTATGATACAAGCCCACCAAATCCTAAACAGGCCTTCAACGCTCCTGAAGGGTAGCTTGTTCCTCAAATAAGCATGATAATCTTACCACTATTTTATCATAAAATCTTAACAGTACCATTCAGGAAATTTCAAGGGCAATTAAAGATTTGATGGTGAAAAAGGAGATAAAAGTGATAGACTGACAGTATCAAAACACAGTTGCTAGAAACAAGACTGGCACCCAGATTAAAGGAGGAATTCTCATGACAGATACAGACCCTATCAAAAGAGCTCAGACTTTGATTACTGACTTAAACAAAGCCTACCAAGCATGCAAACAGGCAACCTCTGACGACGTCCGCTTTCAGGAGCAATTAAACTCTATTCTTGGCTTTCTAGCCAAAGCTGAGACAGTGGATAATCGAGTCTTGATTGAACTGGAAAAATTTTATCAGACTTCCAGTCTTCTCATGGGACTCAGCGCTCTCAATCCAGATGCTCCTACTCGCGCCGCTTGGCGGGCCTATGACCGCTTCCACTTTGACCAAGTCAAGACCAAGTTGAGTCTCTACGGACCAACCATTATCTTATAGAAAATAAAAGAAGTTGAGATAAACTGAACTCAACTTCTTTTTTAATATCATATAAGCAATATTAGTCCTGCATCTGACGTTTTACCTGATAAGGTAAGTACAAGACTAGTAAAACTAAACCAGCTCCCAGTAAGGCTAGAAGTGCTAGTTTTTCTTGGAAGGTAATCAACCCAACAACTAATTCCACAAGTAAAACAAAACTGGTCAATCCTCGGACTACCGCCTGCAAGCCTTTTTCCTTTTGCCCCTTGTCCAGTGGAAAGAGTTGGGTTAAATACTGGTAGTCAAAGGCATGATAGAGGGCCAGCAACTGGAAGAGCAAGAGGTAGTTAAAGAGAACCACCACTGCTGTCGCAATCCAAGCTTGCTCGATAAAGACCTGCGCTAGCAAGGAAAGTAGGAGCAGACGGAGACTGAGGGCAAAGAGATCTCCATTTCGCAGATAAGAACGCAGATAGAGATTTTGCCAAATCTTCCCAGGAACCTTCTGAACAGCCTTTAGGATAAAGTCCAGATAGGCACGACGCTTGACGCTGTTTGAAATTCCCTTTACCTGCGTAAAGAGGGCAAAGAAACGAAGCAAGACTTGCTTACGCTTGCTTTCTTGGGAAATGACATAGTCCCAGTTCAGTCCAGTTTCCGTGAAAAATTTGCTGGCCTTTTGACGAAAGAGGAAATATTTTCCTACTCCCAATAAAAGCACATAGACCAAAAAAACTGGCAAGCCATAACCCATTGCCAAAAATAAAGGCGCAAATAACAGCAAGAAAAGGGTCTGGACAAAGAGCCAAAAGACTAGGGAAATGCCAGTTTGACGCTTGAGATGGAGCTTGATTTCCTCTTCTCCGACCAAGAGAAAGAGCTTGTCTGGAGCCTCCATATAGGTGGCAATTCCTCCCCAAAGCAAAAGTAAAACAGAGGTAATTCCTACAAACAAAAGGATAGGCCAATGATTTTCAGGAAAATGTTGCAAGAGTTGACTGTACTGGTAGGCTAGAAAGCCCAGCAGGACAAGCAGGAACAAGACAAAGTGGTCATTGAGAACATAGCGCAAATAACCAAGACACTCCTTACGAAAAGCCTGCTTTCTCTTTAAAAACAAGTCTTTCATAACTCCTCCTCTTTGGTCAGAGCCAAGTAAATATCATTCAAACTAGCCTCAGGCATATCAAAGGCTTCGCGCAGTTGCGCCAGATTTCCCTTGGCACGCACTTCCCCCTTGTGGAGAATGACAAAGGTATCACACATCTTCTCAGCCGAATCCAGCACGTGGGTACTCATGAGAATAGACTTGCCTTTTTGCTTTTCCACTTCCAAAAGCTGAATCAAGTCTGCAATAGCCAGCGGATCGAGACCAAGGAAAGGCTCATCCACGATGAAGAGACTCGGATCCACCACAAAAGCACAGATAATCATGACCTTCTGCTTCATCCCTTTTGAAAAATGAACAGGGAACCAGTCCAATTTCTGGTCCAGACGGAACATTTTTAATAAAGGTTCTACTCGCTCAAAAGCTACCTTTTGCTCAATACTATAAGCCATAGCAACCGTTTCGATATGCTCTCTAAGGGTCAATTCCTCATACAGGCTAGGCGTCTCAGGAATGTAGCCAATCTGCTTGCGGTAGCTCGTTGCATCTTCTTGCAGGGTCAGACCATTGATATTGATAGAACCGCTATAAGGTGTCAACAGACCGATAATTTCATTAATTGTCGTTGATTTCCCAGCGCCATTGAGACCAATCAAACCAACTAACTGCCCACTTTCAACAGTAAAGGACACATCTTTCAAGACAGGGACATGAACATAGCCACCTGTCAGGTTTTTAATTTCTAACATATTTTCTCCAAATCTGGTATAATGTAGCTATATTATATCAAAATTCAATACAGTAGAGGTAGATTTTATGTCAGATTGCATTTTTTGTAAAATCATTGCAGGGGAAATTCCTGCTTCAAAAGTATATGAAGATGAGCAGGTTCTTGCCTTTCTTGATATCTCTCAAGTGACACCAGGACACACCTTAGTCGTGCCAAAGGAACACTATCGCAATCTTTTGGAGATGGACGCTACTAGCGCTAGCCAACTCTTTGCCCAAGTACCAAAAGTAGCTCAAAAAGTCATGAAAGCTACCAAGGCTGCTGGTATGAATATCATTGCTAACTGTGAAGAAATCGCAGGGCAAACCGTCTTTCATACCCACGTTCACCTCGTACCTCGCTACAGTGCGGACGATGACCTCAAGATTGATTTTATCGCCCACGAACCAGACTTTGACAAACTTGCTCAAGTCGCTGAAACCATCAAAAACGCCTAAGGAGTTGCCATGAAATTATCCAATCTACTGCTATTTGCAGGAGCTGCAGCCGGAAGTTATCTGGTCACAAAAAATCGCCAAACCATCACAGATGAAGTCTTGAATACCACTGACCGCGTTCAAGCTATCAAGGATGATGTAGATATTATCCAAAACAGCCTACAAATCATTGACCAGCAAAAAGAACTCATCAAGGAATACCAAGAAGACCTGACTTACAAGTTTAAGGTCTTGGAAAAAGATATCCAGACTAGACTAGCTGTGATAAAAGAAACACAGGAAATTGAAGATAAGTAAAAAGAGCCCGACGGCTCTTTTTAAAACGTAAACAAGTTATATCCCAGCAACTATACATCACAATTTAGACAACTCTTTCATCGTTTCAGAACTAAATCGAATGCTTTCCCAGACTTTCCGCCGTAATGAAAACACCTGAAATAGTTTGGTTTCAGGTGTTCGGAAACTTTGAGACCTAGGCTCAAAGTTTAGGTATGGAACTTCGAAGAAGGTCGCTACCGTCCGTCATTACTTAAGGAAAGTCATAAAAAATCTATAAACAAAAAGAGCCACTCGGCTCTTTTTACTTTATTCTCCATCAAAGGCATCTTTAATATGGTCAAAGAAGCCTTTTTTCTTTGGATTTACTTTCAAATCACCTGCAGCTGCGAATTCTTTCAAAGCTGCTTTTTGGCGGTCGTTCAAGCCTGTCGGAGTCACAACATTGACGGTAACGTATTGGTCCCCAACTGCACCACCACGAAGGCTCGGAGCTCCCTTGCCACGTAGACGGAATTTCTTACCAGTCTGAGTTCCCTCTGGGATAACCAATTCAACATCACCGTGAACCGTTGGGATATCAACTGTATCACCAAGAGCTGCTTGGACAAAGTTGAGGTTGAGATTGTAGAAGATAGTGGTTCCTTCACGTTCAAACTTGTCGCTGGCTTCCACAGAAACCACTACATACAAGTCACCATAAGGTCCACCGTTAAATCCAGCTTCACCTTGACCGGCTAGGCGAATTTGTTGACCAGTTTCTACACCAGCAGGAATTTTGACATGTACGCTATGGGCTTGTTTTTCATGACCTGTTCCGTGACATGTTGTACATGGATCTTTGATTTCTTTTCCGCGACCATGACAGACATCACAGGTTACTTGACGCCGCATCATACCAAGCGGAGTCTGCGTATCGACGTTAATGACACCAGCACCATGACAGCGTCCACAAGTGACTGGACTTGTTCCTGGCTTAGCACCTGAGCCATTACATGTACTACAGCTTGCTTCACGATTGTACTTAACCTCTTTTTCAGCTCCAAAAATAGCTTCTTCAAAGGTCAAATTCACACGGTATTGGAGGTCATCCCCCTGACGAGGAGCATTTGGATTGCGTGAAGCACCGCCTCCGCCGAAGAAACTTGAGAAGATATCTTCAAAACCACCGAAGCCTCCTGCCCCATCGAAACCGCCGAAACCACCAGCTCCACCAAAACCACTGTTGGCTCCAGCAGCACCGTATTGGTCATAGGCAGCACGTTTTTGGTCGTCACTCAAAGTCTCATAGGCTTCTTGAACTTCCTTGTACTTTTCCTCAGCACCAGGCTCCTTATTGATATCTGGGTGATATTTTTTCGAAAGCTTACGATAAGCCTTTTTGATCTCGTCTGCCGAAGCGTTTTTTGACACCCCCAGACGATCATAAAATTCAGTATTGTTCATAATTCAAGATACAAAGGGCGTCAAACGGACACAGCCAAAATAGGAGTTTTGACGACGGACGCTTGCGTCCTAGAAAAAACTATCTTTTTGGTACAGTCCGTAGCCCGTGTTCAGTTGCGAACACCCTTGTTCCTTTCTATAATTTTCATGTAAATCTTTAGAGGCTGTTTTCTATACTCTGCTTCACTTGATTAAACTCTTCATCTGATAGAGTAAATATCAAATCCTCTTCAGCATACTCGTTCTTTTCTTTAAAATAGTTGTCCGTATTCTCTGCCAACCCTAAACCGAAAATCACTTTTCTTGCAAACTCTTGATGTGCAAAACCGATAGCCGTAATGATTTGTTTATCTTGGACAAGAACTTTCGGTTGGAAATTCTCACGTGGAAGAAATTCAAAATAGTCAAAGAAGTTTTGCCAAATTCCACCTGTAAATTTCGTGTCGTTCAACAAGCCTGCTTTCGCCAATAAAAGGGGCGCTGAAGAAATGGCTGCAATTAGTATATCTTGCTCATTAAGACTTCTCAAAAACGAGATCAATCTCTCATCTTGTAGAGCAGGACCTATATTTACCATTCCTGGCAAAATCACACAAGAATAATCTTCTATACGGATCTGATCCAATGTTTTCGTCGGTTGACAGGACAAACCATCCTCAGAGACCACCATCGAATTCTCAGAAGCTACATAATCAATCGTGATATCAAAAGACAGAGCTAAAGTACTTGTTAAAGTGGTTATCTCATAAAGAGAAAAATTAGGATAAATGACACAAAGTACTTTTTTCATACGCAACATCCTCTATTTTACCGAAAAACAGAGGCTGGGTTGCAACCTCTGGATTTCTTCTTATACTCACCTGATTTTCAAGCTCGGGATAAAATAGTCCACTGGACTATTTTATTTCTCCGTAAACTCTCCGTCTACGACGTCATCGCCTGCGTTTCCTGTTGCTTGCGCCCCTTCTGCTCCTGCTTGAGCTTGTTGCGCTGCTGCAGCTTGTTCGTAGAGTTTAACAGCAAGTCCTTGAGCTTTTTCGTTCAATGCTTCAAGTTTTGCTTTCATGTCGTCCAAGTTGTTGTCTTCTTGCGCTTTCTTAAGGTCATCAAGGGCAGCTTGGGCAGCGTCACGTTCTGCGTCGAATCCTTTGCCTTCAGTTTCCTTGATTGTCTTTTCAGTCGCAAAGATCGCTTGGTCTACTTCGTTACGAAGGTCAACTTCTTCTTTACGTTTCTTATCTGCTTCAGCATTAGCTTCTGCATCTTTCATCATGCGGTCGATTTCTTCATCAGTCAAACCTGAGTTCGATTGGATCACAATAGTTTGTTCTTTTTGAGTTCCAAGGTCTTTAGCTTTAACAGACACGATACCGTTCTTGTCGATGTCAAATGTTACTTCGATTTGAGGAATTCCACGAGGTGCAGCTGGGATATCTGTCAATTGGAAACGCCCAAGAGTCTTGTTATCTGCTGCCATTGGGCGTTCACCTTGAAGAACGTGGATATCAACGGCTGGTTGGTTGTCTGCCGCAGTTGAGAAGACTTGAGATTTAGATGTTGGAATTGTTGTGTTACGGTCGATGAGTTTTGTGAAGACACCACCCATTGTTTCGATACCAAGTGACAATGGTGTTACGTCAAGAAGGACAACGTCTTTGACATCACCAGTAATCACACCACCTTGGATGGCAGCACCCATAGCAACTACTTCGTCAGGGTTAACTGATTTGTTTGGTTCTTTACCAGTTTCAGCCTTAACAGCTTCGACAACGGCTGGGATACGAGTTGAACCACCAACAAGGATAACTTCGTCGATTTCTGACAAGCTCAAACCTGCATCTGAAAGGGCTTGACGAACTGGAACTTTTGTACGTTCTACAAGGTCACGAGTCAAATCGTCAAATTTAGCACGAGTCAAAGTCATTTCCAAGTGAAGAGGTCCAGCTTCACCTGCAGTGATAAATGGCAAGCTAATTTGTGTTGAAGTTACACCAGAAAGGTCTTTCTTCGCTTTTTCAGCTGCATCTTTCAAACGTTGCATTGCCATCTTGTCAGTAGACAAGTCAATACCGTTTTCTTTCTTGAATTCTGCTACCAAGTGGTCGATGATTTTTTGGTCAAAGTCGTCACCACCAAGTTTGTTGTCCCCTGCAGTTGACAATACGTCGAAGACACCGTCACCCAATTCAAGGATAGAAACGTCGAATGTACCACCACCAAGGTCGAATACCAAGATTTTTTCTTCTTTGTCAGTCTTGTCCAAACCGTAAGCAAGGGCTGCTGCTGTTGGTTCGTTGACAATACGTTCTACTTCAAGACCAGCGATTTTACCAGCGTCTTTAGTTGCTTGACGTTGAGCATCGTTGAAGTATGCTGGAACTGTGATAACTGCTTTAGTCACTTTTTCACCAAGGTAGTCTTCAGCGTAGCCTTTCAAGTATTGAAGAATCATTGCTGAGATTTCTTGTGGGGTGTATTCTTTTCCGTTAGCAGAAACTTTTTCAGAAGTTCCCATTTTAGATTTGATAGAGATGACTGTATCTGGGTTTGTTACTGCTTGGCGTTTTGCAGCGTCACCGACGATGATTTCGCCGTTTTTGAATGATACTACAGATGGAGTTGTACGGTTTCCTTCTGGGTTTGCGATGATTTTTGATTCAGTTCCTTCAAGAACTGCAACCGCTGAGTTTGTTGTACCTAAGTCAATACCGATAATTTTAGACATGTGTTTTTCTCCTTGTTAGTTAATTTTCTATTTTTTTATATTTCCCTTAAGTGGTGGGGACGTGAGCAACTCCCTACGGGATTTCATCACTTATTTTTGAGCCTATTGTCTCAAAAATCCCCTGTTTCAGTAGCTTTTGCTACTGAAACTTTCACCACGGTGGGAAATATCTTCCTTGCAAGCCTCCGGCTTGCCTCTTATCTTTCTTCATAGTTTATTGTCGTTTCGGACAAGGTTTTTAAGCGCTCTCTCCTAGTTGTAAACAACTACCATGGCTGGGCGTAGGATACGGTCATGGAGTTTGTAGCCTTTTTGGAAAACTTGGGCGATGGTATCTGCTGGGTGTTCATCGTCTGCTGGAAGAGTTTGGATGGCCATATGATAGTTATGGTCAAATTCACCGTCAGCTGCGATTTCTTCGATTCCTTCTTCTTTCAAAGCGTGAATCAAGCTTTCTTGCACCATTTCCAAGCCCTTCTTCACATCATCTGTCAAACCTTCAACTGCGAGTGCACGCTCAAGGTTGTCCAAAGAAGGGAGAATCGCTTTTGCCAAGTCCTGGCTACGATAACGTTGCAAATTTTGACGCTCTTCATTGGCACGGCGTTGGATATTTTGCATTTCTGCATGAGCGCGAAGATATTTATTTTCGAACTCATCTGCACGTTCATTTGCCAAGTCCAATTCAGACTTCTCAGGAGTTGTTTCTTCTACCGTTTCCACAACTTCCTCTTCTTGAACTTCTTCTACTTCTTCATTTTTTATATCTTGGGCCATTTTCGCCTCCTTTAATGATTTCAATCTTAATGTACTTCGTAATGATTACTGCTGAGGTAGCGGTAAAAATCTGTCAACTTCATGGTCAAAACACGATTGACTACATTGACTTGGTTGATTAATTGCTGATAATCCAGATTAACTGGACCGATAATGGCTAGAATTCCAACTCCCCGATAAGGAATGAGGAACTTGCTACTAATCACCGCTAGGTCGGCTAGACAGGACTCTTGACTGTCTGCAACACGAACGTTTTGCATCTGATCTTCACGCAGACCCTCACGAATCTCCAGAGCCACCTTTTGCGGTTGGTCAAAGAACTGATAAGCTGCCAGATTGGCAAAATTCAAGAGATTGACTTTGCCCGCCACCACAATGTTTTCGTTGAACATTTCCTTAAAGATATGTTCAAAGAGATCGATAACATTGTCCGTTGTTGTAAAGTAACGCTGGATAATCTGCGGAATCTCCGTCCGAATCTTGTAGTGAATATCTAGAACGGTGTGGCCGAGGAAACGTTCCTGAATGATGCTCTTCAGCTTCAGCAAATCCTCCTGCAAAAAGTTCCTTGGAATCAGAAACTGACTGGTAACCGTTCGAGACTCGTCTAGGGTGAATACCGCCAAGGCTGTATGTTGCCCCAAAACAACGATATCAAAGGCTGTCAAACGTTGCCTGCTCGGCTCAACATCCAGTGCTACTACCGTACAGCCACTCAAGTCTGTCAGCAGGTTAGCAGCCTCTTGCAGAATATCCTCCAATTTGAAGAATTCCTGATCAAAGGCTTTGACAATCTCATATACCTCATTTTCAGCTAGTCGGTCAAAATCCAGTGAGTGTTTCACATAGTACTGAAAACCAGCAACACTTGGCATCCGACCACTTGAAGTATGGGCCTTCTCAAGCAACCCTTGCTTTTCTAGAGCCGCCATGTCATTACGAATGGTTGCACTGCTAGAGTTAATAGACTCTTGCAAGGCTTTGGATCCGACAGGTTCGTGCGTTTTGGTAAAGATGTCAATAATCAGATTTAAAATATCCTGCTGACGCTCTGTAACCACCTCATCACTCCTCTCTGTCTGATCGATTAGCACTCGATACACTCAAGTGCTAACTTATGATTCTATTATACACCCTTAAAAGAGAATGTCAAGATAAAAACTCAAAAAATTAGCACTCTTTTGTCAAGAGTGCTAAAAATCAGTCTGAAGACCTAGAACCTTGCTATTCATCTACTTGGTATTTCCTTTTTAATCTGAAATAACCATAGATTAGATAAGAAATCATAAAAGCATATAGAGCAAAAATGATGAAGAAAGACATGGAAAGATCTTCTCTAAACAAACTCATACAAACAACTAGACCTCCTGAGATAGAGGTTACACATGAACGAAATCCTGATTTCACACCTTCCCATCTAAGTCGATTATCTATAAAAGATTGATCGTTTGAAACTATATCACCAGTTGCCTTTCGGAAAACAGAATAAGAACATCGCTCCACAAACTCCCAGCCTCTATCCTTAATACTTTGCAACACTATCTCATTCTTTCTAAGATAGCTAGTATTCCATACACTGTACATCACATCATCTGGTTGACATTGGTCAAAATAGAACAAACCAAAACGACTAGTTCTATACCTCCAACCTTTCAAATGCATCTCATGTAAATATTCTTCTTCTTTGTCCAAATCAACAATGGTGAAAATCCGAAATTGCTTTTTATTTATCATGACTTCCCCTCCAATTTTGAGCATACCTACCCTATCATAAATCTGATAATTCCTTCTTTTTATGCCATAACTTCCAGCTAATATAGGCAACTATTAACAAAAGGATTAAAGACAAGAAAATATCTAGCCCGACCGCAAATAAACTCCATAGACCATACGCATTACTTTTATTGAGCAACTTAAGTAAGAATGGTATATGTATGGCTAGCAAAAGTAAAACAGGTACTAATCGCAGTCTTAAAATGCGATTAACCATAGCTAACTTCCCGGCCGCGTCATTATAAATTTCAAACTCTGCATCCGATTCAATTTCAGAATGTACTTTTCTAAAATAGGAAAAACTATTAAAGTCTGTAATATGCTCCCAGCCACAGTCTTTAAACAGTTGTAAATAGGAAGCTCTCTCTGATTTTTCCATTGGGTAAAAGTCCAACTGATAAGACACTTGCTCAGGGTGACACTTTTCAAAGGTATACTTAACTGCAAACAATAAGATAGAATAGCTTACTTTCCTAAGTTTCCAGCCCTTAGCATGCATTTCTCTAAAGTATAGAGCCTCCCTCTCATAATCCGCAATTGTAAAAATTCGATAAACAATTTTCTTTTCCATCATCCTTCCTCCCGACTGTTTCTATAGAGCCGTTCAATACGCTTCAATTCAATATCTAAGACTTTGCGTCCCAAGTCTGTAATCTGATAGATTTTCCGTTTTTCCTCTTCGCGGACAAAGGAAATCAAACCATCCTTTTCCATCTTTGACAAGGTTCCATACATAGTTCCAGGACTAATCGAAACTTGCAAATCTGTCATCTCCTTGACCTTTTGCGTAATACTGTACCCATGACCTTCCTTTTGCAGACAGAACAAGATATAAAAACCCGTTTCCGTCATCGGAAGATAAACTCGACGAATCTTATCCGTTAATTCCATTTATAACCACCTCCTATCCAGTTCGATATATCGCACCTCGTTATATAAAATATATCACATCTCGATATAAAACACAAGAAAAAAGATTACCCACAGGCAATCTTTCTTCTATATTAGTATTAGTAAAGGTCTAAATAATTATCAATTTCCCATTGTGAAACAAAGGTTGCATAACTTGCCCATTCAATTCGTTTGGCTTCAAGGAAACTAGTATAGATATGTTCTCCGAGAGCCGCTCTGACAACTTCATCTTCAGTCAGAGCTTTCAAAGCGTTGTGAAGGGTTGATGGAAGGTCTGTAATACCAGCTTCCTTGCGCTCTTCTGCTGTCATGATGTAGATATTTTCTTCGATAGGAGCTGGTGCTTCGATTTTATTTTCAATACCATGCAAACCAACTTCCAAAAGAACAGCCATAGCGATGTAAGGGTTCGCCATTGGATCCACTGAACGCAACTCAAGACGAGTTCCCATACCACGTGAAGCAGGCACACGCACAAGTGGCGAACGGTTACGACCAGCCCAAGCAATGTAAACAGGGGCTTCATAACCTGGAACCAAACGTTTGTATGAGTTAACCGTTGGATTCATGATAGCAGTATAGTTGTAGGCATGCTTGATCAAACCGCCAAGGAAATGGTAGGCAGTCTCTGACAACTGCATTCCTTTTGGATCATTTGGATCAAAGAAGGCATTGTTTCCTTCTGCATCAAACAGGGACATATTACAGTGCATACCTGAGCCAGCAATACCAAATTTTGGTTTTGCCATAAAGGTTGCGTAAAGTCCATGTTTGCGAGCAATGGTTTTAACAACAAGTTTAAAGATTTGAATCTTATCACAAGCACGAAGAACTTCATCGTACTTAAAGTCAATCTCGTGTTGTCCAACCGCAACCTCGTGGTGACTCGCTTCTACTTCAAATCCCATTTTGGTCAAGACATTCACAATCTCACGACGTGTATTATCCGCAAGGTCAGTAGGTGCCAAATCAAAGTAACCACCCTTGTCATTTACTTCAAGTGTTGGGTCTCCATTTTCATCCAATTTAAATAGGAAGAATTCTGGCTCTGGTCCAAGGTTGAAGGACTTGAATCCCACTTCTTCCATGTGACGAAGAGCACGTTTCAAATTGCCACGAGGGTCACCTGCAAATGGTTCACCTTCTGTTGTATAGACATCACAGATCAAACCTGCAACACTTCCATTTTCATCTCCCCAAGGGAAGACTGTCCATGTATCCAAGTCTGGGTACAAGTACATATCCGACTCATTGATACGTACAAAACCTTCAATAGAAGATCCATCAAACATAGCCTTGTTTGACAAGACTTTATCTAACTGTTCATCTGTAGCAGGAATTTCGACGTTTTTCATGGTTCCCAAAATATCTGAGAACATGAGACGAATAAAGGTAACATTTTTTTCCTTGACTTCACGACGAATATCTGCAGCTGTGATTGGCATGAGTTTTCTCCTTAATGTATGACTACTTGCGGTTGCCTAACCGCGACCAAAAGGCGACCGTACCGAAGCAAAGCGACCCTGTTGGAGGAGTTCATTGTGAAGTGCACGACGTACTTCAGTCTGACTCACCGCTTTCTTGGATTTCGCTTCACGTTCAGCATATTTTTTCTTAATAGCAGCGATATTATAACCTTCAGAGATATAATCTTTGATTTCAAGCAGACGATCCATGTCATTCAAGGAATACATGCGACGGTTCCCTTCGTTTCGATCAGGCTTTATCAACTCTTGATCTTCATAATAACGAATCTGACGCGCCGATAAATCGGTCAACTTCATAACACTGCCGATAGGAAAAACAGCCATATTTCGGCGAAATTCTTTTTCCTTCATTTACAATTTCCTTCTTTCTGTCTATTATAGTCTAAAAAAAGACAAACGTCAATTGATAATGTTATAAAATGTAACATTATTTTTCTTTTTTCTCTAAAATGAGCCGAATACGATCAATATCGTAATTTACGAGAATTGCGACAAAAACTCCCATAAAAGTTTCTGATACACGCGCAAATACGTACAAAATTGTTTCGCCACTCGGAATCGATAGGGTAATGATTAACATAGCTGCTACACCACCAATAACTCCTGCTTTGTTATTCATGGCTACATTTGTCATAATGGTTAACATGGTGCATATTGGAACAACTACTAAGGTTACCCAAAAGGCTTCGTGGAAAAAGGTATTTAATAGGAAGAAGAGGAGGGCATAGAGACCACCGATACTATTTCCTAGAATACGCGAAGTCCCAAAATGGACACTCTTATCAAAACTCTCCCTCAGGCTAAAAACGGCTGTCAAAGCACCAATTTGAAGACCTTTCCAACCAAAAAAGCCAAAAATCAAGAGAACTAGAAAAACAGCAATACCTGTTTTAAAGGTTCGCATACCAAGTTTGAACTGGGATTTATCGAATTTATATTTTTTAAAATAACTCATAATCTCAACTTTCTATTTCCATTTTATCATAAATTGGCTGATTTTATGAGCAATAGTTGAGAGGAAGCGTTTTTATTTTAAGCAAAAGAAAAGAGGAACTTTCATCCCTCTATTCTTTGATTTAGTTATAAAATCTTATTTTTCTGTCAAGGCTGCAAGTCCTGGAAGAACTTTACCTTCAAGAAGTTCCATTGATGCTCCACCACCAGTAGAGATCCATGAGAACTTGTCTGCACGGCCAAGGTTAATCGCTGCGGCAGCTGAGTCACCACCACCAATGATTGATTTAACTCCTGGTTGTTTCACGATAGCGTCCATCACACCAATTGTACCAGCTTGGAAGTCTGGGTTTTCAAATACACCCATAGGTCCGTTCCATACAACTGTTTTCGCACCAGTCAAAGCTTCATCAAATTTAGCGATAGATTTTGGACCGATGTCAAGACCAAGGAAGCCTTCAGAAACTGCTTCACCTTCAGTGTCACGCACTTCTGTGTAACCAGCAAATGCGTTTGCTTCTTTTGAGTCAACTGGCAAGATCAATTTACCATTTGCTTTTTCAAGAAGAGCTTTCGCAACATCCAATTTGTCTTCTTCTACAAGTGAGTTACCGATTTCGATACCTTGTGCTTTGTAGAATGTATAAGTCATACCACCACCGATAAGGACTTTATCAGCTTTTTCAAGCAAGTTTTCGATAACACCAATCTTGTCTGAAACTTTTGAACCACCAAGGATCGCTACGAATGGACGTTCTGGAGTTTCAACTGCTTCTTGGATGTAGGCAATTTCGTTTTCAAGAAGGAAACCAGCAACTGCTTTTTCAACGTTTGCTGAGATACCAACGTTAGATGCGTGTGCACGGTGAGCTGTACCGAATGCATCGTTTACGAAGATACCATCTCCAAGTGATGCCCAGTATTTACCAAGTTCAGGATCGTTTTTAGATTCTTTTTTACCGTCAACATCTTCGTAACGAGTGTTTTCAACCAAAAGAACTTGTCCATCTTCAAGAGCGTTGATAGCTGCTTCCAATTCAGCACCACGAGTTACACCTGGGAAAACAACATCTTGACCAAGTTTTGCTGCCAAGTCTGCTGCTACAGGAGCAAGTGATTTACCAGCTTTATCAGCTTCTTCTTTCACACGTCCAAGGTGAGAGAAAAGAATTGCACGTCCACCTTGTTCGATGATGTACTTAATAGTTGGAAGAGCTGCTGTGATACGGTTGTCGTTAGTGATTACGCCATCTTTCAATGGTACGTTGAAGTCAACACGAACGAGGACTTTTTTACCTTTCAAGTCAACGTCTTTAACAGTAAGTTTTGCCATGTTACAAAAACCCCTTTATTTATTTTATTCGAAACTATTATATCACACTTTGGAAATATAAGGAAAGATTTCACAAGATTTTTCGATATTTAATCTTCATCTTCTTTTTTCTGTTTCAATGTCAAGGCTAAACTAGCAAGACCAAGGCTTGCCAATCCTGCTATTAGGGTTTCATTGGCATCAGCAGTTCCTGTATTTGGCAATTGCTTGCTTGCTTCTTCTGATTTAACTGCTGTATTTTGGGATGGTTTTTCTTGTGTAGGCGCTACTGCTGGTTCTGTTTTTACTTTTGTTCCAATTTCAACAATTTCTGGAAGAGCTTCCTTGAGAACTTCTGTTGTACGAAGGGTACGATTGCCTTGGCTATCTACTTCAATCAAGCGACGAATTTGTCCTTCTTCTCCAGCTTGAACAATACGACGTTGACCTTTGAGAAGCTCTGAGTTTGGACGTTCTTGACGTTCAAAGGATACTGCAATTTTTTCAACTTCTAGTTTCGGAGTTTCTAGAACCAGGTCTTTTACTCCTTCTGCTGGTTGATTGCTTGATAGAACTTTTGTACCTACTTCGGTAATCTCTGGAACAGCTTCCTTGAGAATTTCAGTTGAACGAAGAGTACGATTGCCTTGACTATCTACTTCAACCAAGCGACGAATTTGTCCCTCAACTCCTGCTTGGACAAGTTGACGTTGACCGACTGGGAGATTTGGATTTGGATGTTCTTGGTGTTTGAAGGCCACTGTATCCTCTTCAATTTCTAGTTTCGGAATTTCTAAAACTAGGTCTTTTACTCCTTCTGCTGGTTGATTGCTTGATAGAACTTTTGTACCTACTTCGGTAATCTCTGGAACAGCTTCCTTGAGAATTTCAGTTGAACGAAGGGTGCGTTTACCTTGGACATCTACTTCTACTAGACGACGAATTTGCCCTTCTTCTCCTTTTTGGACAAGTTGACGTTGACCTTTAAGAAGGTTCACATTTGGTCGCTCTTGACGTTCGAAGACCACTGTATCCTCTTCAATTTCTAGTTTCGGAATTTCTAAAACTAAGTCTTTTACTCCTTCTGCTGGTTGATTACTTGAAAGAACTTTTGTACCTACTTCGGTAATCTCTGGAACAACTTCCTTGAGAATTTCTGTTGTACGAAGGATACGATTGCCTTGAGCATCTACTTCTACTAGACGACGAATCTGCCCTTCTTCTCCTTTTTGGACAAGTTGACGTTGACCTTTAAGAAGGTTCGCATTTGGTCGCTCTTGACGTTCATAGGCTGTTGTTTCAGTTTCAACAACTAGTTCAGGGAGGACCTCAACTGTTGGGGCTACTTCACTTGGATCCATGCTACCAACATGATGACTTTCTTCTGCAGGAGCTAGTTTCTTATTCAGCTTTTCTTTCATGTCCGCAAAAGCTTGTGGAGTTGGCATCTCTGAAGCCAACAAAGTTTCTGCTTGTTCAATCAACTCAGCTTTAGGATCTTTTTCACGGATAGATTCGAGCAAACCTTCCAATTCTTCTCTAGCTGTCTGATAACGTTGATTTCCATCCAAATCCGCTCCAGCTTGTTTCAATTCATTCAAGGCTTTGTTGACTTCTTCTTGACTGGCATCATGGTTTTCTGCAACAGCTTTCGCTGCATTGAGTTTCTCTACTAGTACAGCTTGTTTGTTCTCACTTGAGAAGGTATAGGCAAGGGTTGACTGACGGCCTTGGGTAGCAGTGATTTCTTGTTTAAGGTATTCATCATTAACTGCAGCCTTTGGAGAAACCAAGACATCAAACTCAGCTGTGTGCCCCTTGTAATGCAGGGTCAAGGTCTGGCGTCCAGTCTTCTGAGCATCGTATCCCGTGATTTCAACACCTTCATCAGTAAAGCTGTGAGTCTCTTCTGTCTCGTCATCATAGAGAACACCAAAGCGACCTTCAGAGAGATCCAGTTGTTCTCCTACTAGATAGTCTGTTTTTGGTTTCTTAGTAATATGCAAGCCCGCTACTTCTTTTGGTTTTCCTTCATCCTGTCCTGTCACTTGGACTTTCAGATCACCTGACACTGGTAAACCAAGGTATTGCAGTGTTAGGTTTTGTTCCCCTTTTTGATGAGCGTCGTATCCAGATACCGTCACACCTGAGTGAGTAAGGTTAATCAGCTCGTCGGCTTGTCCCCCTTCGTATTGAACACGGAGTGTTCCGCCTCTGAGGTCCAGTTTTTCTCCTTCTTTATAAACTGTCTTTTTAGGTCCTTTTTCAAGGCTAACTGCAGCAATTTTTCTCTCATCCTGTGGAATCGCTACAGCCAAGGTATTACTGATTTCTTTGCCAGGTAGTTGGGTACGATAGTATAGGAGAGTTGGTTGCTTATCAAAGCCCAATGGAGCTGTTGCCAAGTCACCGCCAGTTTCAGTCTTTAAGGTTGCAATTGGTGTTTGTGAATCAGCCTTGTCGTAAACGGTGATGGTTGCGCCTGCCGGAACATCAGAGAAGCCTAGTTGAACTTGGTGGTTTCCAAGTGAACGAGCAGCTACCTTAGCCATTGGAATATTTTGACTTTCAGTGTCCAAGGCTTCGTACATCTTCCAGTTGTAGATACGAATGGCCTTCCAAGGTGTTCCGTTATCAGATGTAATGACATGCAAACGCCAGTCTTGGGCAGTAATTGGTTTGTCAAGAGTGATATCCGTAACGTGCGCTTTATTACCACGGACTTCCTTAGCTAGTTTCCACTCGCCATCTGTATCCTTGTAGTAAAGATCAAAATCCTTGGTGTTCATCAGACCATCGTTAACAGACTCACCACCAGCTCCCGCATGATCCATCACCCATCTGACAACACGACGTGGTTGAGTCAAACGAATATCGACACTACCGCTCAATTGTCCTGAAGACCACTTGTCTGAAAGACTGGTAATGGTACCGTTCAACATACCTTCAATACCTTCTCCACCTTCGGTATTCGGGAAAGTGCTACCGATAACCGTTGCCCCTGGAACAATATTTTCAGCCAAAGGTCTTGGGAGAGTCGTATCCTGAACAGTCATGCCCCAGTTAAAGGATGTCGTCGCAGCTTCTGAACGAAGGCCATTTTTACCAACTGCAACAACTTTCAATTCTTGCGTCGTACCAGTCGCATTAGCAGAGCGGCTAACTTTTGGCAAGTAGATGGTTGAAGCAGATGAACCTGTCAACAAACGCCAGTTATCCCCATCTTTTTCGTAGACTTCATAGAAATCCGCATCTTGATTACCCGCAAACTGGACCACTGCTTCAGCTTCTTGGGCATTTTTAAGAGATTGTTTCACCACAGAAAGGCCTGTAGGTGCTTGTGGTGATTGGTGATTGTCTGAAATTGTTAATTGACCTAGGTTAAACTGATAATCTTTTACAGCTCCTTCATGCTCGAAGAAGAGTTTGACTGCATAGATGGTTTTACCTGCTAGTGAGCTGAGATCAAATTCTTCATTTGTCCAGTTGTCAGAAAGGGTTAGCTCTTTCCATGCATCTGCATCATCGAATTTGTAGTCTGGAGTTGTAGAGAAGGCCATAAAAACTTTAGAACCTTTTCCTCCCTTGTGGGCAACACGAAGTTTGGTTTTCTCAGTTACTTCTAACTTAGTAGAATAAAGTCTCACATCCTGGTCCGTCTTACCAGCTACATCACCAGAGAATTTAAGGGAATTTCCTCCATTGTAGGCATCTGTAAAATCATATTCTGCACGAAGTTTTTCCCCTGTTGAAGTCTGCCACCAGCGCCATGTTGGCAAGACACCTGAAACCGAACGGTAGTTCCACTCAGAATCCTTAGAAACCTTTCCGTCTACAAACCACTTTCTACCATGGCCTGTATTAAAGGAGGTAGTGAAGGTCCGACCCACTGCTGGTGTGCGGTCTGCAACTAAATTAGCAATCCCATACCACTCTTTATCCGCTGGTTTTTGAGCTGTCGGATCTCCTTGGTAACCTGTGAAGAAGATATCTTCGTTTTTGTGGTAGTCTTCACCTGTTTTTCCTAGACTGGTAATTGTATCTGGTGCAAAGAGTCCAAGTGACAAGCGTAACTTGCCTTTTTCATCTAAGAGGGCATCCCATTTAACTTTTGTCTTATAAGAACCACCTTGTTGCAATTCCAATCCTGCAAAGACATCATATTGGCTACGTTCCAGCCATTTTGCCATTTCTACAGAGTGGTCATTCTTTTCCTTATTCCAGTTGAAATTGGCAAAGAATTGATTCGCAGGGACCTTGTCACCTTCTTTTTGCATGAACTGGTAGTTGTAATCACCTAGACCATCTTCGTGGTAACGACCATATTTATAGGTCATGGCATCGTACCAAGCATACTTGATTGGATGGTTGACCTTTGCCGCATATTCTTTTGTATAGAGCATAAACTGGCGCATTTTTTCACCAAGAGGTTCAACCAAATCTCCAGTTGTTTCTTGGTTAATGAAATAGCCATCATAACCATAATACTTGGCCATGTCTACCAATTTACGGGCGATTGGGAAGCTACCATCTGGGTCTTGCTTCAAAGCTTCAGCGAATTTTTCTTGGTCTGCAATACTATTAGACCAGTTGAAGAAGAGTGTACCATATACAGGAACCCCGTTACGGTGACCTGCATCAATAACGTCAGGAGTTGGAACGAGACCTTCCCAAAAGACCATTGAATCCAAGTATTGCCAGTAGTCAAAGGCGTAGGCTTTGAATTCTTCTCCACCAACAGAAGCGTGGTCTTTAGCCTTTGAGTTGGTATTTGCTAGCGCCTGAACCTTGGCTCTTCTGCTTGCTTTTTCGTTCACCAACTGGCCTCTATGGCGCTTGGCTAGTTCAACTGAGGAACGATTGATGGAATCATCCTCACGCGCACCCGGTTCCCATTTCAACAATTCATCCCAAGAATTAAATTTGATTTCCTTTGGTTTTAATGTTCTTTCTGTATTTTTAGGGACATCTGGCTGGACTTCTTTTTCAGTCTTATTAGCTTCTGCTACTGGCTTAGACTCATCGCCTTGGCTAGTGGCTTCAGGCTTTGATTCTATTTCCTTGTCAGACTTAGGTTTTGCTTCTGCAGATGGTGTTTCTGCAGCCACCTCACTTGCTTTTTCCTCTGGTTTAGCTGCGCTAGCTGCCTCTGCGGTTTCAGTAGTTACAGCTTCATTGCTTGCTGGCGAAGCAGTTGCAGATGCTGTCGCTACTCCTTCTGCTTTTTCTGGCTTATTTTCTCTAGCATGTTCTCCTTCATGCTGCTTGTCAGTTTCATTAGTTGGATGCTCACTCTCTCCTGAAACAAGCTCTGTATTGGCTCCGCTATTTTCAGGAACTGCAGTTTCTTCAGCCAAGGCTGGACCAGCAAATAAAACAGCACCAATCATTAGCGAGCAGGCTCCTACTGATAACTTACGAATACTATAACGACAACGTCTTTCAAAAAATGGATTCTTCATTTTCTTCTCCTAAAAGATTGATTTTGTTGCATAAAAGAAAGCGCTTAACTTTCTTTATAAAATTTTTATCCCAATCACAGGGACCAAGATAATTCCTCCCTCATTTTAAAATATTTCTTTTAAATGTCAATATATAAAAGGAAATACCTATATCTAGGTTAGAAATTGGTAAAATTAATATAATTAAGGCCCATTCTAACGAATTTTCTTTCTAAAATCTTAGCTTAACACTTGTTAGATTTACTTTTATCCTTTAAAATAGAATAGGAGAAATTCCGTTATTATTTTTCGGAGGAAAAAGAAATGTCCATTAATTGGCAGGAAATTTTATTTCACTTTTTAGGTGGTCTGGGACTATTCTTATATAGTATCAAGACCATGGGAGACGGTTTGCAACAAGCTGCTGGAGATCGCCTTCGTTTTTACATTGACAAGTACACTAGCAATCCCTTTTTAGGTGTTCTAGTCGGAATTGTCGTGACTGCCCTGATTCAGTCAAGTACAGGGGTTACAGTTATCACGGTTGGACTGGTCAGCGCTAGTCTTCTCACTCTTAGACAGGCTATCGGAATTATCATGGGAGCCAACATCGGAACCACAGTTACTTCCTTTATCATCGGTTTCAAGCTTGGTGAGTATGCTTTACCCCTGATTTTCCTTGGAACCATGTTCCTCTTCTTTACCAAAAATAGAACAGCAAACAATATCGGGCGCATCCTGTTTGGTGTAGGGGGAATCTTCTATGCTCTCAACCTCATCAGTGCCGGTATGAGCCCTCTTAAAGATTTACCACAATTCAAGGAATACATGGTAACCTTGGGACAAAATCCTGTATTAGGAGTTTTTGCCGGTGCAGTGATTACCGTTCTCATCCAAGCTTCTTCTGCGACAATCGGGATTTTGCAAGGTCTCTATGCAGGTGGATTCCTTGACCTTAAAGGTTCTCTACCTGTTCTCTTCGGGGATAATATCGGGACAACCCTAACAGTTATCATCGCGGCAGCTGGAGCCAATGTCTCTGCGAAACGCGTTGCTGCAACCCACGTTACCTTTAACGTTTTAGGAACTATCCTTTGCTTAATCTTATTAGGTCCCTTTACATCTATGATTGAGTACTTCCAAGCACTCCTTCACCTCTCACCTGAGATGACCATCGCCTTCTCACACGGTGCCTTTAACGTAAGTAACACCATTGTGCAATTTCCATTCATCGGAGCCTTGGCCTACTTTGTAACCAAGCTCATCCCTGGTGAAGATGAAGTTGTCAAGTACGAGCCACTTTATCTTGATGAGCATTTGATTAAACAAGCTCCATCAATCGCTCTCGGAAATGCCAAAAAAGAACTCCTTCACTTGGGAAATTATGCTTCCAAAGCCTTTGACCTTTCATACAACTACATCATTGACCTTAATGAAAAGGTTGCTGAAAAAGGCCACAAGACAGAAGAAGCCATCAATACCATTGATGAAAAATTGACTCGTTACCTTATTACCCTTTCAAGTGAAGCCCTTAGCCAGAAAGAAAGTGAAGTGCTCACCAATATCCTTGATTCATCCCGCGATTTGGAACGGATTGGGGACCACGCAGAAGCGCTAATCAATCTAACTGACTATCTTCAACGTAAAAATGTTGAGTTCTCTGAAGCTGCTTTGCAGGAATTGGCTGATATCTATCAAAAAACCACTGGCTTTATCAAGGATGCCCTTGATAGCGTGGAAAACAATGATATTGAAAAAGCTCAAAGTCTGATTGAACGCCATAAAGAAATCAACAATATGGAACGTGTTCTCAGAAAGACTCACATCAAACGCCTCAACAAGGGCGAGTGTTCTACACAAGCTGGTGTCAACTTTATCGACATTGTTTCCCACTACACTCGTGTGTCTGACCATGCTATGAATCTAGCTGAAAAGGTCATTGCTGAACAAATCTAAGAACCAAGAAGCTATCCTAAATGGGATGGCTTTTTCTTCTCCTCATCAAGAATTACTCTTCTACCATATAGAAAAATGCTTTGATTCACAATGGAATCAAAGCATTTTAAAGAGCTCCCCATACATAAGCGCAGAAGCTACAGTTCCTCTGTACTTGGCTTCTTCTCTTTTGATAAAACGAGCTAAGTTGAGCAACTCAGGTGCCGGATGTCTGGGATTCTTAAGCAATTCACGATTGACAAGCCCTGAGAGTCGTACTGCTAGTAATTGCTCATTTGCAGTTGGTAGTTTTTTAGCAGCCTCTAGGAGAGCAACAACTAAATCTTCACTCAAATCATGTCGAGCATGATTGTAAAGATCTTTTATAAGGCTTTCTAGGTTTGGTTCTGCCATCCCTACCACCTCCTTAAGTTTAATAATTTTTAATCAAATCAACCGTTGAACGATCCAGTTTTTTCACCAAAGCTTGCAAGAAAGCTTGAGCTTCTAGGAAGTCATCCATAGCGTAGAGGGTTTGGTGAGAGTGGATATAACGAGCGCAGACACCGATAGTTGTAGATGGGACACCGCCATTTTTCAGATGAGCTGCGCCAGCGTCTGTTCCACCTTTACCACAGTAGTATTGGTACTTGATTCCAGCTTCTTCAGCCGTTGTCAAAAGGAAATCCTTCATACCTGGGAGAAGCAAGTGACCTGGATCGTAGAAACGAATCAAGGTTCCATCCCCAATCTTGCCTTGGCCACCATAAACATCACCAGCAGGTGAACAGTCAACTGCTAGGAAAACTTCTGGATCAAACTTAGTTGTGGAAGTATGAGCACCACGAAGACCAACTTCTTCTTGGACGTTAGAGCCAAGATAGAGTTCATTTCCGAGTTTTTGACCTGACAGAGCTTCCGCCAACTCGCTAACCATAAGAACACCGTAGCGGTTGTCCCAAGCTTTTGAGATGATATTTTTTTCATTAGCCGTTAAGATTGCAGAACTATCTGGTACGATGGTGTCGCCAGGACGGATGCCAAAGCTTTCTGCCTCAGCCTTATCCGCAAAACCGCCATCAAAGACGATATCTGCAATAGCTGGCAGAGTTGGGCCGCCCTTACCACGAGTTAAATGTGGAGGGACAGAACCCGAAATCACAGGAATTTCACGACCCTCACGAGTCAAGAGTTTAAAACGTTGGCTGCTGACTACCATAGGATTCCAACCACCGATTTCTACGACACGGAAGGTACCGTCTGGCTTGATCTCGCTGACCATAAAACCAACCTCATCCATATGAGAAGCGACCAATACGCGCGGTGCATCCGCAACTTCTGAATGTTTGATCCCGAAAATACCACCCAAGCCATCTGTCACCACTTCATCCACATGCGGTGTCAACTTTTCACGAAGATAGGCACGGACAGGTGCTTCATGACCTGAGATCGCAGCAAGTTCTGTTACTTCTTTGATTTTTGAAAATAATGTTGTCATTTCAGTTCCTTCTTTCTTTCACCCATTTTACCACTTTTTATAGGAGAAGGATAGCGGGAAGGTGGATTTCTAAATTAGTATCTTAGTCTTACTGTATCTTAGAAAAAGATTGTATTCTCTTGCTTGTGTGGTAAAATCTAAGAAATATTTCAAGATTAACCCAAGTTTTTATTTTCAAACAAAAAACAATTCAACACTATGTTTGTTCAATTTTTCATGAAAATTACAGAAAATAATTGACTTTCCTTTCCTCTTTCTTTAAAATAGTATAAAACTAGGAAAAGGAAAAAATCATGACCAAAACAATTCTTGTCACAGGTGGGGCTGGCTACATTGGCTCCCATACCGTTAAAGCTCTTTTAAATGCTGGCTATCAGGTACATGTTCTAGATAATCTCTCTACAGGAAATCGAGCGGCTGTAGATAGTCGTGCTAGCTTTAAACAACTGGATGTTTATGATGCTAGCGCCTTAAAGACTTACTTAGAAGAAAATCAGATTGATGCCGTTCTTCATTGTGCAGGTGAGATTGTTGTGAGCGAAAGTATTGAAAACCCAAGCAAATACTTCACTGCCAATGTTGCTGGTATGAACCAAGTTCTCAAAGTCTTATCTGAAGTTGGCATTCAAAAAATTATGTTCTCTTCAACTGCATCTCTCTATGGTAATAACTGTATTGACAAGCCAGCAACTGAAGATACCCTGCTCGACCCTGTCAACCCTTATGCAGAGACAAAACTGATGGGTGAACGAATGATTTACTGGATGGCCAATCGCTACGACTGGAAATATGTCATTTTCCGTTACTTTAATGTAGCTGGGGCTGAAATGGATGCTTCAAACGGCCTGCGTGTGAAAAATCCAACTCACATCATCCCTAACATCAACAAGACTGCATTGAGACAAAATGAGAGCCTAAAAATATTTGGAGATGACTACGATACACGTGACGGTTCATGTATTCGGGACTACATTCATGTCTTAGACCTTGCACAAGCCCACGTTAAAGGGATGAATTACCTCTTTCAAGAAGACAGTTCTTCTCAAATCTTTAACCTAGGAACTGAAAAAGGCTATACTGTCAAAGAAATCTTTAAAACTGCTGAAGAATTACTGGATCAAAAAATCCCACACGAGATTGTTGCTCGTCGTGCTGGTGACCCAGCCAGCGTCCTAGCAGATGCATCAAAAGCTAAACAATATCTTGATTGGCAGGCTAGCTACTCCCTCGAAGATATTATTTTATCAGATTATCGTTGGCGAGTTAAAGAAGGTAAAAATATTTTGGAATAAATAGCAGAAACATCAATAATAAATAAAAACACAGATAGATGGCACTTGATCAATACCAAGTATCATCTATCTGTGTTTTATACATTAGAATCCAATTTATACTCTTCAAAAATCTCTTCAAACCACGTCAACGTCGCCTTACCGTATAGATGTTACTGACTTCGTCAGTTCTATCTACAACCTCAAAATAGTATTTTGAGCTGACTTCGTCAGTTTCATCTACAACCTCAAAACACTGTTTTGAGCAGCCTGCGACTAGTTTCCTAGTTTGCTCTTTGATTTTCATTGAGTATTATTTTGAATTTCTCTTTAAAGAAAAGTGGTCTGGGACGGGGTCCTTACCTGTTTTCGACCAGGGATGGCAACGTAAAATCCGAGCCAAGCCCATCAAAACACCCTTGAAGCCATGTTTTTCAATAGCCTGAATCATGTAGTTAGAACAAGTTGGCTCAAAGCGACAAGAGGGGGGAAAGGCTGGCGAGATAAAACGTTGGTAAAAGCGCACAGGCGCTATTAAAATTCGTTTCATTATTTCTTGGTTACAGCCATGGTATGTAGTTGGCTGATTTCTTTTTTGTTAAGACGACGGGATTCTCCTGGACGGAGTCCTGTCAAGTCTAGATGTCCAAAACGGGTCCGTGACAACTTGTCCACTTGGAGACCGACAGCTTCAAACATCTTTTTAACCTGGTGGTTACGCCCTTCATGGATGGTCAACTGTACCACAGAGCGGTTTTTAACTGGGTCCACTTTGAGAATCTCATAGACAGCCGGCTTGGTTTTCTTACCATCAATCTCAAGTCCACGGGTCAAGGGGCGGAGATTATCCTTATTGGCCACACCTTTAACACGCGCGACATAAACCTTATCAATCTCATTACGAGGGTGAATCATCTCATCTGTAAAATCCCCATCATTGGTCAAAATCAAGACCCCTGATGTATCCCAGTCCAAACGTCCAACTGGATAAATACGCTCTTTGACATTTGGCAAGAGGTCGACAACCGTCTTGCGACCCTTGTCGTCTGTCACGCTGGAAATCACACCACGTGGTTTGTTAAGCAGATAATAAACCTTTTCTTCGTTGTAGATAGGTTGACCTTCAACTTCAACCTTGTCGCCTGACTTGATAGTGGTTGCAAGCTCACGTACCACCTGGCCGTTAACCGTCACCAAGCCTTGCTTAATCAGCTCTTCTGCTTTTCTCCTACTGGCCACACCTGCGTGGGCAATATATTTATTGATTCTCATCTTCTTCTATCCTTTCACCAAATAATTGGCTTTCTTGGGCTTGAATCTCAAGCTCATCAATCACTGGTAATTCTTCCAAATGATTTATCCCCATGTAGTCTAGGAAATAATCTGTTGTCACATAGAGGTTGGGGCGTCCCAACACTTCTTTTTTCCCGTCTTCTCGTATCAAGTCAAAGACCTGCAACTTTGCCAAGGCCCCACTCGAGTTGACCCCACGGATGGCATCAATCTCTATCCGTGTGATGGGCTGTTTGTAGGCAATGATGGACAAGGTCTCAAGAGCAGCCCGAGATAAACTCTGGTTGATAGGTGCCTTTGAATATTCCTTCAAAATCTCTGCAAATTGAGGCTTGGTCACCAATCTATAAGCGCCCCCTGTCTCAATCAGAGCCAAACTGGAATCTGGGTCCTTTTCATACTTCTGGGCTAATTTTTCTAAACTCTGTTGGATGCCTGTCGGTGGCAGAGAGAGGAGTTCAGCTAACTGGCGGACTCTAATCCCATCTTCACCCGCTACAAACAAGAGCGCTTCTATTTTTGCTAAAGTACTCATCTTTCCTCTCTATCAAGTCTAGCTTTGGGCCACTTGACTTTCTTCCTTCTTTTCCATGAGATAGATATCTCCGAAACTCTCCTCTTGCACGAGGATCAGCTCCTGGGTTTTGATTAACTCTAGGGTTGCCAAAAAGAGGGTAATGACCTCTTGGACATTCTGGGCTTCCTTGAACAAATCCTGCAAGCGCAATTGATCTCGTCCAGTCAAGGACTCTTTCACGATAACCATCATGTCCTCAATCTTATACTCATCCCGCAAGATTGTCGTGTGGTTCTGAGTAAACTCCTCTTTTTTCTTGGCTAGGATATTTGAAAAAGCCAAGAAGAGGTCAATGGTCGTCTTGTCATGCACGAGCTCCGCATCTTCGTAAATCAACTCTGTCGGCGCTTTGGAATAATACTGGGCCCGATCTTGGTGCTTGGCTTCCAAGTGATCACCCAAGAGCTTGAATTTGCGGTATTCTTCGATTTGAGAGAGAAGATCCTGCTCTAGGTCATCCTCCAAGTCTGTCACTTCTGCCACCTTTGGAAGAAGCTTGCGGCTCTTGATCAGCATAAGCTGACTGGCCATAACCATGTACTCGCCCGTCACTTCCAGACGCATGGCCTTCAGAGTTGAGACATAAGCTAGATACTGTTCAATGACTTCCGTAATGGGCACATCGTAGATATCCATCTGATACTTAGAAACCAGATGCAAGAGCAAGTCCAGGGGCCCTTCAAAATCTTTTAATTTAATATCCATTATCTATATTTTTCTAAGGTCAGGACTGTTTTTAATCCTAATTTTTTTGCAATTTCGTACAAATCGACCTTGTTTTCTATTTGTCTGAGAATGAACTGTTCCCGCAAGGCTTGGGCCGATAAGGCTGGAAAACCTTTCTCCTTGACAAAAGCTTCTAACTGACGAAAGGCCCACTGACGAGAATAGGCTTTCCCTCCCCTTTCAAAGAGATAGGTCTGGCCCATCAAGGGTTCCAACTCTGAAAGCAAGGTTGTAGGAATGGTGACAATCCTCTGTTGGGAAGCCTTCTTGATTCGCAACACCTGAAAGTCCAGATTGATATCCGCAACCTTTAGAGCTAAAATCTCACTCGGCAAGAGCCCCATTTCTAAAATAAGAAGAGCCAGTAAACGCCCCTCTGGATAATTACTTTCCTGCCAAAAAGAGTCTAGGTTTAACAGTTCTGGTTTTGAGGTCTTCTTTTCAGCTTGTTTAGCTAATTCCAATCGGTAAAAACTATCCACTTCTCCTTTTTGATAGAGAAAGTAGAGAAATTGGTTACAGGCCGAAATCTTTCGCTTCTGGGCGCTGATTTTTAGATTGGCTAGCTGAGCTTGGTAAATCTTGAGACTGGTCTCAGAAATCCGCTCGCCTACAATGTCTAAAAATTGTTCCAGATCATACTTATAGGACTGCTTGGAATTGGCAGATAAGCCCTGCTTTTCCTCTAAAAAGGCTGAAATCCTGTCTCTCATTTGCATCGAATCTCATATTCCTTACTAAAGTCATGCAAGAGGGCATTCACTGCCTTGAGGATAGACTTACGTGTGATAATTCCCTGGAAGATACCATTCTTATCTACTACAGGGAGGAAGGACTCATCCACTAGCTTGTGCAAGACCTCCGTAATGGTAAAATCAGGCGAGACGATCGCTACGTCCGTTCTCGTCATATGAACGATATCCGTATCTGCCATGATTTCTTGACTCAAGTCATGCTCCATCTGATAAGCCATAATATCTCTGAGCCCAATCGTCCCAACAAACTGTTTTTCATCTGTCACAACGGGAACACGGGTATAGGTCATCTGACTGAGCAAGAGGGTCGCATGATCCGCATTGTGAGTATCAATCAACACGGCCAGATTTCCAGCAGGAGTCAAAAAAGTTTCCTCCTGCCCCAACAAGAAAGTCTCAAACTCCTTGGCAATCATCGGCTAAACTCCTTGGACAAGCCTGGATACACCTCGTGGTCTCGTGTCAAAAAGTCCACTTTGAAATAACTGTCATCAATCTCCACACGAGCATAGAGACATTCTCTGATGGTCCCACGTGGTTGACTGATAGAACCTGGATTTAGAAAAAGAGTCTTTCCTTCCATCCAAGCATTTGGCACATGCAAGTGACCATAGAGACAGATATCGGCTTTTTCTTCCTGAGCCCAGTAGTCCAACTTTTGAAAGTTGAAATTGATGTCAAACAGGTGACCATGAGTTTGGATAATCTTGGTCGAACCAAGCTCGGTCACCAAACGTTCTGGGTAGCCGGCGTAGAAGTCCATATTCCCTTTAACAACACGGATGCCTTCCCAAAGGGGAGAATCAGGACGCAGTTCAGAATCGCCGTTATGAAAAACGGCGTCAATTTTGCCCACATAGCGATCACGGATTTCTTCCACAATCAAGCTATCGCCATGGGAATCGCTCATTACAATGATGGTTTGCTTTGCCATGATGGAAATACCTCCAAAAGTTTCTTAACGGCTAAGGCACGGTGAGATTGACTATTTTTTTCTTCAAGGGTTAATTCAGCTGAGGACTTGCCTGTCTCTCCTACAAGGAAGAGAGGGTCATAGCCGAAGCCATTTTCACCCTTAGGTTCAAAGTTAATGTAGCCTGGCCAGTCTGCTTCAACAACCAAGCTTTCCTTGTTTGGACTGGCTACGACTAGGGTTGTATGGAATTGAGCCGAGCGGTCCTTGAGTTCAAAGACCATGGCCAATTCGTGCAAGAGTTTAGCATTGTTTTCACGGTCAGTTGCTCCCACACCTGCAAAACGAGCTGACCAGACACCTGGCAAGCCACCTAGAACATCGACTTTGAGCCCAGAATCATCTGCCAGAACCATCTTGCCTGTTAACTGTGAAATGGTTTCTGCCTTGAGACGGGCATTTTCTTCAAAGGTCATGCCTGTTTCTGCTACTTCAGGCAGGTCAGGATAGTCATTGAGATTTTCCACATCGTAGCCTAACTTGTCAAAGATAGCACGAAATTCCTTGGTCTTGCCTTCGTTACGAGTCGCAATCAACAAGGTTTCTCTAACCTTGTTTGTCTCAAAGAAATCATGAACATTGACCCCTTCTTTAGGCAATTCTACATACAAGAGCTGCCCATTTTCAACCAAGAGCAGGGCTCCCTGACGTTGGATGACTTCTAGATTGCGACCTGCTTCTTGGTTTAGTATATCTACCACAAAAGACAATAAACGGTAGCGAGAACCATAGCGTAAAACAGTAACCAAAATAGGAAAACCTCGTTCCTCGTCTCGAAAGATTTTGGCCAATCCAACCAGAGGGAAATCCAAGTCTTCATCAGTCAACGTCCGGACGCCACCAAAAATACTATAGGACCCGACATACCAGTCCTGGTCATCCTTGTATTCATAAATTTTATTTGTCATAATTCTACATGCTCCACATGAATTTCTTTTTCCAGCCATTCTTCACCAATTTGTGCAAAACTTTGGCTGCTGGCTGTTGTGTAAAAACGGTGATTAAGTGGTCCAGCATCGCGACCACGATTGATTTCAAAATAATTGAGTAAAACCGAGATATCCCGTACGCACTCTGCCCCACTATCGATGAGCTGAACTTTTGGTCCCATGACATTTTGAATAATGGGTCTAAGAAGCGGATAATGGGTACAACCCAAAATCAGGCTATCCACCTTTCCAACCAAGGGACGTAGGGTTTCATAAACTACTTTCTTAGTGACACTGGTTGACAGAGCCCCAGACTCCACCAAGGGAGCAAACTTGGGACAGGCCAAACTCTCCACCTGTAAGTCCGGATCCAGATCATTGATTTTCTGTCGGTAGATGTCAGATTGTACCGTCATAGGCGTTCCAATGACTCCGATTTTCCCACCTTGGCTGGACTTGATGGCTGCCGAAGCTCCTGGCAAAATTACACCTAGGACAGGAATATCTAGTTGAGCCTTGATTTCTTCCCAGACGACCGCAGTCGCTGTATTACAAGCAATGACAATCATTTTGACATCCTTGGTCAAAAGAAAGTTGACCAACTGCCAAGTATATTCACGAATTTGCTCAGCAGGACGGGGCCCGTAAGGCGCGCGTGCCGAATCTCCAATATAGACGATTTCTTCATGGGGAAGTTGGCGCATGAGCTCGCGCACAACGGTCAAGCCCCCGACACCCGAATCCAAAAAACCAATTGGTCGATTATCCATACAGTCTTCTTTCTAGTCTTTTTTCTGATTGATAGTTCATTATGATTACTTGTCTTTATGAACTGAAGAACAACTTCATCAACAACTATCTCTCTTAATCATAATCAAATATCAATAGAATGCAAGGAAAAAGTCTCATCCCTAAAACCATAGCCAACATAGTGAGAAGTCTGGAACTTTCATCCCAGACTTTTCCTTATTTATTTTTTCTTTTTATTGTTAGCAAGGGCTGCCTTTTGTTGGCGGATGATTTGGTGGTAAACTTGTTGTACCTTAGCTTCGCTTGGTTTTTGACCATTTGCACTCAAAAGAGTACGAACTGCTTCAGCATTCAAACGTGGGTTGTCAGCGAATTCTTTTTCAATTTGCTTACGAACCAAGTACATTCCTCCAAGAGCTCCTCCTAGAAAAGCTAGCACAATCAATACAATTGCTAAAAGTAAATCCATCATTTTTCTCCTGTTTCTTTTTGAGTCTCTTTCATTATACCACAAACTAGCCACCCTGACTAGTTTGTTTTACGCTTTCAGAGATGAGTAGGCTGTAATTAAAGTTGGCTTATTGTTCTAGTCAAAACTAGAAAGAATATAAAAAATACACTCTCTTACCATTCGTTTCCTCCACTTTTTTAATACAAAACAATATCAAATATATATCCTTCTCTAATCCTCTTGACAACACTTCATTAGCTGGTAAAATTAGATTAACAAGACAATATAGAAACAAGAGTTTGCTTCATAAAAATGAAAGCGCTTTTAATTAATAAAGGAGGTTTCTATGGAAAAAATTTGGAGGGAGAAATCCTGTCGCTACAGTATTCGAAAGCTAACAGTCGGCACAGCCTCTGTTTTGCTTGGAGCGGTTTTTCTAGCTAGTCATACCGTCTCTGCTGATACTATTGAAGTACAGCAAAACGAGCCTGCATTAGAGAAGACCACAGTTAAGACAGACACTATAACGAAAGCAAGTGAATCAACTGAGCATACACAGCCAAACGTGCCAATTGATCATACAAAACCAGTTCTAGCTAATAATAGTTCTTCTGAAAGTAAACCCGCTAATGCTGATGTTACTTCTGCTACAACTAATCAAGCCAGTACTGAGGCTATTGTAAAACCTAATGAAAATAAGGAAACCGAAAAACAAGAACTACCTGTGACAGAACAAAGCAACTATCAGCTAAACTATGATCGACCAACAGCTCCTTCCTATGATGGCTGGGAAAAACAAGCACTCCCAGTTGGGAATGGTGAAATGGGTGCTAAGGTTTTTGGTCTCATCGGCGAGGAGAGAATCCAATACAACGAAAAAACTCTTTGGTCAGGTGGTCCGCGTCCCGACAGTACCGACTATAACGGAGGAAACTATCAGGAACGGTATAAAATTTTAGCAGAAATTCGTAAGGCTCTTGAAGACGGAGATCGCCAAAAAGCCAAACGATTAGCTGAACAAAATCTAGTTGGACCAAACAACGCCCAGTATGGACGTTATCTAGCCTTTGGTGATATCTTCATGGTCTTCAATAACCAGAAAAAGGGGCTGGATACAGTTACAGACTATCACCGTGGTTTGGATATCACAGAAGCCACTACTACAACTTCTTACACCCAAGATGGAACGACCTTTAAAAGAGAAACCTTCTCAAGTTACCCTGATGATGTTACTGTTACTCACTTGACCCAAAAAGGGGACAAAAAACTTGATTTTACAGTTTGGAATAGCTTAACAGAAGATTTACTTGCTAACGGAGACTACTCAGCGGAATATTCTAACTACAAGAGTGGCCATGTTACGACAGACCCAAATGGTATCCTACTAAAAGGTACAGTCAAAGATAATGGCCTCCAGTTCGCATCCTATCTAGGAATTAAAACGGACGGAAAAGTTACTGTCCATGAGGATAGTTTAACAATCACAGGAGCTAGCTACGCTACGCTTTTACTCAGTGCCAAGACTAACTTTGCTCAGAATCCAAAAACAAACTATCGCAAAGACATTGACCTCGAAAAAACAGTTAAAGGCATTGTAGAAGCAGCTAGGGGCAAAGACTACGAGACACTTAAAAAGAACCATATCAAAGACTATCAAAGCCTCTTTAACCGCGTCAAACTAAACCTAGGTGGAAGCAATGCTGCTCAAACGACAAAAGAGGCCCTTCAGACCTATAACCCTAGCAAAGGGCAAAAACTGGAAGAACTCTTCTTCCAATACGGACGTTATTTATTGATTAGTTCATCTCGTGATCGGACAGATGCCCTTCCTGCCAACCTACAAGGAGTCTGGAATGCCGTAGACAATCCACCTTGGAACGCTGACTACCACCTCAATGTCAACTTGCAAATGAACTATTGGCCAGCCTACATGAGCAATCTAGCTGAAACAGCCAAGCCAATGATCAATTACATTGACGATATGCGTTACTATGGCCGTATCGCTGCTAAGGAATACGCCGGTATCGAATCCAAAGATGGACAAGAAAATGGCTGGCTGGTTCATACCCAGGCGACACCATTTGGCTGGACTACCCCTGGTTGGAATTACTATTGGGGTTGGTCGCCAGCAGCTAATGCTTGGATGATGCAGAACGTTTATGACTACTATAAATTCACCAAGGATGAGACTTATCTCAAAGAAAAGATCTATCCAATGCTCAAGGAAACTGCTAAGTTCTGGAACTCCTTCTTGCACTATGACCAGGCCAGCGACCGTTGGGTATCTTCTCCATCCTATTCACCTGAACACGGTACAATTACCATTGGAAATACCTTTGACCAATCACTAGTCTGGCAGCTATTCCATGACTACATGGAAGTCGCCAACCATCTGAATGTCGACAAAGACTTAGTTACAGAGGTCAAGGCTAAATTTGACAAACTAAAACCACTTCACATCAACAAAGAGGGACGCATCAAGGAATGGTACGAAGAAGACAGTCCACAATTCACTAATGAAGGGATTGAAAACAACCACCGTCACGTTTCCCATCTAGTTGGTCTCTTCCCAGGTACGCTCTTTAGCAAGGACCAGGCTGAATACTTAGAAGCTGCGCGTGCAACTTTGAACCATCGCGGAGATGGCGGTACTGGTTGGTCTAAGGCCAATAAAATCAACCTCTGGGCTCGTCTCTTAGACGGTAACCGTGCCCATCGCTTGCTCGCTGAACAGCTCAAATATTCAACCCTAGAAAACCTTTGGGATACGCACGCACCTTTCCAAATCGATGGAAACTTTGGAGCAACCAGTGGAATTGCAGAAATGCTTCTTCAATCACACACTGGCTACATTGCACCATTGCCAGCCCTTCCAGATGCTTGGAAAGACGGTCAGGTTTCTGGTCTGGTTGCTCGCGGTAACTTTGAAGTCAGCATGAAGTGGAAAGATAAAAACCTGCAAAGCTTGTCCTTCCTTTCAAATGTCGGTGGAGACCTAGTTGTAGATTATCCAAATATCGAAGCCAGTCAGGTTAAGGTTAATGGTAAATCTGTCAAAGCAACTGTTCTTAAAGATGGCCGCATTCAACTGGCAACACAAAAAGGTGATGTCATTACCTTTGAACATTTCCCTGGTCGTGTAACCAGTCTGACAGCAGTTAGACAAAATGGCGTCACTGCCGAACTTACCTTCAACCAAGTAGAAGGCGCTACCCACTATGTTATCCAAAGACAAGTGAAAGACGAATCCGGCCAAACCTCTGCAAGCAGAGAATTTGTGACCAATCAAACCCATTTTATCGACCGTTCACTCGATCCTCAACTCGCCTACACTTATACTGTTAAGGCTATGCTGGGTAATGTTTCTACACAGGTATCCGAAAAGTCCAATGTCGAAACCTATAACCAATTGATGGATGACCGCGATAGCCGAATCCAATACGGTTCTGCATTTGGAAACTGGGCAGACTCAGAATTATTTGGAGGAACAGAGAAGTTTGCCGATCTTTCACTAGGTAACTATACAGATAAAGATGCGACAGCAACCATTCCTTTCAATGGTGTTGGCATTGAAATCTATGGTCTCAAATCATCTGAATTGGGAATCGCTGAAGTCAAGATCGATGGTAAATCAGTCGGTGAACTGGACTTCTATACTGCAGGTGCAACTGAAAAAGGTAGCCTTATCGGTCGCTTCACAGGATTGTCAGATGGTGCTCATGTGATGACTATCACTGTAAAACAAGAGCATAAACACCGTGGAAGTGAACGTTCCAAAATCTCCTTAGACTACTTTAAAGTTTTACCTGGACAAGGAACAACTATTGAAAAAATGGATGACCGTGACTCTCGCATTCAATACGGATCTCAATTCAAAGACTGGAGCGATACTGAATTATATAAGAGCACAGAAAAATATGCGGACATCAATAACGCCGACCCAAGTACCGCTTCAGAAGCTCAAGCAACCATTCCATTTACTGGAACAGGTATTCGAATTTACGGACTTAAAACATCCGCTCTCGGAAAAGCTCTCGTGACACTGGATGGAAAAGAAATGCCAAGTCTAGACTTCTACACTGCTGGCGCTACCCAAAAGGCAACCTTAATTGGAGAATTTACTAATCTGACCGATGGTAATCATATTTTGACATTGAAAGTTGATCCAAATTCACCAGCAGGTCGCAAGAAAATTTCTCTAGATTCATTTGATGTGATTAAGGCTCCAGCTGTAAGCTTGGATAGTCCAAGTATCGCACCACTTAAGGAAGGGGATAAAAACATCTCTTTAACTCTTCCAGCTGGAGATTGGGAAGCTATCGCTGTGACCTTCCCAGGCATCAAAGATCCACTCGTTTTACGCAGGATAGACGATAATCATCTAGTTACGACTGGAGATCAGACTGTCTTATCAATTCAAGATAATCAGGTACAAATCCCTATCCCTGACGAAACCAATCGAAAAATTGGAAATGCGATAGAAGCTTATTCTATCCAGGGAAATACAACAAGCAGTCCTGTAGTAGCTGTCTTTACCAAAAAGGATGAGAAGAAGCTTGAGAATCAGCAGCCAACTACAAGCAAGGGAGATGCCCCTGCTCCTATTGTAGAAATTCCTGAATACACTAAGCCTATCGGTACAGCTGGACAGGAACAACCGCCTGTAGTAAATATTCCGGAGTATACTAAACCTATAGGTACAGCCGGACAGGAACAACCGCCTGTAGTAAACATTCCTGAGTACACTAAACCTATCGGCACAGCGGGACAAGAACAGCCACCTACCGTTTCTATTCCTGAGTACACTGAGCCTATCGGAACTGCTGGGCAGGAACAACCGCCTACTGTTTCTATCCCTGAATACACTAAACCTATCGGAACGGCTGGACAGGAACAACCGCCTGTAGTAAATATTCCTGAGTACACTAAACCTATCGGCACAGCAGGACTAGAACAACCGCCTACTGTTTCTATCCCTGAGTACACTCAACCTGTCGGGACAGCGGGACAAGAACAACCGCCTACCGTTTCTGTTCCTGAATATAAACTTCGTGTCTTAAAGGATGAAAAGACTAAAGTTGAAATTATTGGAGGAGCGACTGACTTAGAGGGAATTTCTCACATTTCTAGCAGACGTGTATTAGCTCAAGAACTATTTGGTAAGACCTATGATGCTTACGATCTTCACCTTAAAAATTCAACAGATCATAGTTTACAACCAAAAGGAACTGTCTTGGTCCGCTTGCCTATTTCCTCTGCTGTCGAAAATGTCTACTACCTAACTCCATCAAAAGAGTTACAGGCACTCGATTTTACTATTCGCGAGGGAATGGCAGAATTTACGACTAGTCATTTCAGCACCTATGCAGTTGTTTATCAAGCTAATGGAGCATCAACTACTGCAGAGCAAAAACCAAGTGAAACAGATATCAAACCATTAGCCAACAGCTCTGAGCAAGTTTCATCTAGTCCAGACCTTGTCCAATCGGCAAATCATTCTCCTAAAGAACAACTTCCAGCTACTGGTGAAACATCCAATCCACTACTATTCTTGTCAGGATTGAGTCTAGTCCTAACAGCAACTTTTCTACTTAAGAGTAAAAAGGATGAATCCAACTAACTTTGGCTCTTTGTCAACTGTAGTGGGTTGAAGAAAAGCTAAGATCGAGAAAGGACACATTTCGTCCTTTCTTTTTTGATATTGAGAGCGATAAAAATCCGTTTTTTGAAGTTTTCAAAGTTCCGAAAACCAAAGGCATTTCGCTTGATAAGTTTGATGAGATTATTGGTCGCTTCCAATTTGGCGTTGGAATAGGGTAGTTGAAGGGCGTTGACAATCTTTTCTTTATCCTTGAGGAAGGTTTTAAAGACAGTCTGAAAAAGAGGATGAACCTGCTTTAGATTGTCCTCAATAAGTCCGAAGAATTTGTCTGGCTCCTTGTTCTGAAAGTGAAAAAGTAAGAGCTGATAGAGATTGTAGTGGTGTCTCAAGTCTTCTGAATAGCTCAAAAGCTTGTCTAGAATTTCTTTATTTGTTAAGTGCATGCGAAAAGTAGGGCGATAAAAACGTTTATCACTGAGTTTACGACTATCCTGCTGTATGAGCTTCCAGTAGCGCTTGATGGCTTTGTATTCATGGGATTTTCGCTCAAATTGATTCATGATTTGGACACGAACACGACTCATAGCACGGCTTAAGTGTTGTACAATGTGAAATCGATCTAGAACGATTTTAGCACATGGAAAAAGCTGTTTAGCCAAGGCATAATAAGGACTAAACATATCCATCGTAATGATTTTCACCTGACAACGAACAGCTCGCTCGTAGCGCAGAAAGTGATTTCGTATGATAGCCTGTGTTCTGCCTTCAAGAACAGTGATGATGTTAAGATTATCAAAATCTTGTGCAATGAAACTCATCTTTCCCTTGGTAAAGGCATACTCGTCCCAAGACATAATCTCTGGAAGACGAGAAAAATCATGCTTAAAACGGAAGTCATTAAGCTTGCGAATGACAGTTGAAGTTGAAATAGCCAGTTGATGAGCGATATCGGTCATAGAAGTTTTTTCAATCAATTTTTGCGCAATTTTTTGGTTGATAATACGAGGAATTTGGTGATTTTTCTCGACGAGAGAGGTCTGTGAGACCATCATTTTAGAGCAATGATAGCACTTGAAACGACGCTTTTTAAGGAGGATTCTGGTAGGCATACCAGTTGTTTCAAGGTAAGGAATTTTCGATGGTTTTTGGAAGTCATATTTCTTCATTTGACTTCCACATTCAGGACAAGATGGGGCCTCATAATCCAGTTTAGCGATGATTTCCTTGTGGGTATCTCTATTAACAACATCCATAATTTGGACATTAGGGTCTTTGATATCGAGTAGTTTTGTGATAAAATGTAATGGTTCCATATGATTCTTTCTAATGAGTTGTTTCGTCGCTTTTCATTATAGGTCATATGGGACTTTTTTTCTACACAAAAATAGGCTCCATAATATCTATAGGGGATTTACCCACTACAAATATTATAGAGCCCTAACTTTTAAGCACACAAAAACCAGGATGAAGATAAGCTTCATCCTGGTTTCTTTTATCAATAAAAGATTATTTTTTACAGTAGGTATAAAAAGGCTAGCGTCAAAAGACTTGCTAGAAGCCCCACTCCCCAAAAGAAGAAGTCGACCTTCCACTCGCTCCAAGGACTTCCCTTACCAGACAATCCTCCAAGCTCAAAATGGTGGTGCACAGGCGTCATACGGAAAATACGTTTACCACCTGTCAGTTTGAAATAACTAACTTGCATCATGACCGAAGTTGTTTCAAAAACATAAACAATTCCGATAATCAAGAGAGTCCATTCTTGGTGGAGGGCCATAGAGATAGCTGCCAGCATTCCACCTAAAGCCAAACTTCCCACATCCCCCATAAAGACTTTAGCAGGCTTATGGTTAAAGACAAAGAAACCAAGCAAACCACCAATCATGGCAAGAATCACTAGAAGAATATCCATCTGACCTTGCACATAGGAAATAACTCCATAGGCAGACAAACTGATCACAACGGAAATACTAGCTAAACCGTCAATACCGTCTGTCAAGTTTACTGCGTTTGAAAAACCGACTAGCCAGAAAAGAGCGAAGACAATATAGAAAATCCCTAGATGCACTTGGTAACCAAAGACAGAAAGCATATCGCCACCGCGCTCATAGAAAAGGTAGAAAATGACACCACCTAGAAGCTGAAGAGCCAATTTCTGTTTGGGATTAAGGCCCTCATTGATTTTACGGAAGACCTTGAGGAAGTCATCTAAAAATCCGATTAAACCATAAAGAACCAAGATAAATAAAATCATACCAACATTATTGCTGAGTTGATTACTAAATAGGGCGAAAAAGAAAGCAACTAAAACAGAAGCAATTAAGAAAACCAAACCTCCCATTGTAGGAGTCCCAGCTTTTGCCTGGTGCTGTTTGACATCCTCATGCATCTGCTGGCCTGTAATTTGCGCCTTTCTATAAAATTGGATAAAGGCCGGAATTCCTACTAAAGTTAGTAAAAATGTCACAATTCCAGCACTGATAGAAATAAACATATTAGTCTCCTAAAGTTAATTTAATTTTTTTAATGTTTTTGATAGCTGTATTAGTCCGAACGTCTTGCTTCTGAACAACAGAACCTGAACCTTCAAATTCCAGCTCAATATCCAACCATTTAGCAAAGGCCTCAGCAGTCTCTTTTTTCCAGCCATACATATCTGGAATTTCTTCTACCTTATCCGATAAAAGGAGAACTTGTTGGTTTGGTGCAAGATTTTTTCCTTCTTCTACAGAAGTCTCTTTAATCTTTGTTCCAGTACCAACAACGATTGGTTGCACAATATTTCGACGTAAGGCTTCCGCCAAATCACCAGGTGAAATATCCTTGATGCTAGGCATTGCATACGAAGATTCTGTCGTCACTTGATCTAAATTCTTAGCTGGAGATTGAAGGTTCAGAGATTCTTTCATCGCTGAAGCCCGCTCCAAGATTGGATTGGAAAACTCTCCCAACTGGGCAGCTGAATAATGCTCAGGCTGTTGAACCGTTACATACAAGATAAAATCAGGATTTTCAGCAGGATTCATAGTCACAACTGAGAAAATATAATTGGTAGAACCAACCAAGTATCCTCCATTTTTCTCATCAGCGATTTGAGCCGTACCGGATTTAACTGCTACATTTTGTCCAGGAACTGTTATAATTGGCTTTCCTGTGTAGTGATTATACATAGTTCCATATAGAGGGTCCGTCCCAACTAATATCATGTTAGTACGAGTCAAGCTTGCTGCATCTTCAGATACAGGTTTTCCTACAATCTCTTTTTGAGACTTTCGTACAGACTGATTGTTAGTATCATAAATAGCACTTATAAATTTTGGCTCCAGCATAACTCCATCATTAGCAATAGCTGTAAAGGCACGAAGCATTTGTGTTTGTGTTACTGAAATCCCTTGCCCAAATGAGCTTTGAGCAATATTGACAATATTATCAGCTGGAAGTTGACCAGCGTATTCATCTGTCAAACCAAAGCGAGTTGGGACCCCAAATTTAAAGCGGTTTAGATAATCCAACCAAGTAGCATCTCCCATTTTTTGTTCAAGTAGACTCATTCCAACATTACTGGAGTGAGCGAAACCTTGTGAGAAAGTCATCATCCTACCAGTAGTCAAACCATCATTAACATCCCAATCTCGAATCGTCGCATCCGCTATTTTTAATTCACTGCTATTGAAGTATTCTCCACTTGGGAAGGTATTATTATCAATAGAAGAAGCTAACGTCATAACCTTCATGGTTGATCCTGGTTCATAGTTACTTTGATAAAGAATGTCACGCCAAACAAAGTCCTCAGTGATTCCTTCTTTAGTATCTGCATTAAAGGTAGGTCGTTGGGTGGTAGCGAGAATTTCACCGGTCTTTGCACTGACCAAGGTCGCGGTCATATACTTACCTTTTACTTTTTCTAGAAAGGCATCCATCTGAGTTTCCATGAAAGATTGTAGCGGACTAGACAATGTTGTATAAACATCCTTGCCATCCACAGTTTGTTGCGATACCAGTTCTGTACCTGGTACGATATTTCCTACACGGTCTTTTTCATAGGTAATAATACCGTCTGTCCCAGCAAGAATGGTATTTAAAGAACTCTCCAAACCAGAAGTCCCTAACAAACTCTTACTACCATCCTCATTTTCATGAAGTTGGGCTAAGCCAATAAAGCTAGAAGCAAATTGTCCATTTGGATAGCTTCTGTTAGGGCTAGTTGTAAAGTCAATCCCTTCCACACTAGCATCTTTCAAATCTTTTTTAATAGCCATCATATTGGCATAGGTAATCCCATTTCCTTTTGCACCAAAGGAAACTTGGGTCAGATTTGGTTGAGCTAATTGCTCTTTCACATAAGCTTCATCCATGTCTAAATACTTATGGAAGACTTCAGCTACCTTATTAAACTGCGAATCCTCTACATAAAGAATTTTTCCAGTTGCTGACTTGTATTTTTTATCAATAACAGCATACACGTTATAAGAGGTCGCATCTTCAGCGATAGGCACTCCATTTCGGTCATAGATAGTCCCACGTTTGGCAGGAACTGTTCGGGTTGTTTGGTGAACCTTTTTAGCCTCTTTTACCAAGTCAGTACCAAATATATTACCTTTTGCGATAATATAAGCAAAATTGGCCAAAAAGAGGCCGAAAAGGGCAACAGCTAAAAAGCTGAGGTACTTGCCAACTATCCTACGGTTTTTTGCTGGAGACTTACGATTTTTTATCGCAAATCGGGTTATTTTTTCTGTCCATTTCATATCTTACTCCGCTGTTCGGATATTTTCATTATTCAATTTCAAATCTTTTTTATCTGCAATTTCTTTCAAGCGCTCGGAACGAATCAATTCATTCACTTCCTGCTTAGCATCATCCAGCTCTGTCTTCTTTTCCTCTATCTGCGCATTGATTTTTGTTAAATCACTTTGCACTTGCAAGAGTCGTGTCTGCATAAAGATGATACTCACTGCTAAAACGAGAGCCGTAAAAGCGATGGAAAGATAAAAAGCCTTCTCCACACGTGAGAATTTTTTTATACGATTCTGCAAGAATTGACTGGTTGTTTCTTTCTTATCTACCATTTTTTCCTCTTACTTGTGAATTTTTCTGGCCACGCGCAACTTAGCTGAGTGCGAGCGGTTATTGGCTTCTAATTCTTCTGCACTTGGCAAGATTGGCTTACGGGATACCAATTCCATCTTGGGCTTGAGATCATCTGGAATGAAAGGTAAACCTTTTGGAACTTCCACTGTTGAAGCCTCCTTAAACAATTGCTTTGTCAAGCGGTCTTCCAGGGAATGAAAGGTAATCACTGAAATTCTACCATCTAGAGCCAACATCTCCATAGCCTGCTGGATAGATTCATCTGCCGCCCCTAGTTCATCGTTAACTTCAATTCGAATAGCCTGGAAAATCTGCTTGGCAGGATGGCCCTTTTTCTTGAGTTCCTTGGCAGGCTTAGCAGACTTGATAATCTCTGCCAACTCAGTCGTTGTCTCAATTGGCTTGACTTCACGTGCTTGTTCAATCTTACGCGCAATCTGTTTAGAGAATTTATCCTCACCATACTTGAAGAAAATACGAACCAAGTCATGATAGTCATAGTGGTTCACCACCTCATAGGCAGTCAAACTAGCCTCCTGATTCATGCGCATGTCCAGTGGCGCATCCTTTTTATAAGAAAAACCACGCTCACGCTGGTCCAATTGAGGACTAGACACTCCCAAGTCATAACAAATTCCATCAATTTCCTGAACACCAGCTTCGCGCAAACGTGCCTGTAAATGACGGAAGTTATCCTTGATAAAGGTCACCATTCCCTTTTCAATGTAAGGTGCCAAACGTTTTTGCGCATTGTCAATGGCATTCTGGTCCTGGTCAAAGGCATAGAGATGGCCTTTTTCACTTAATTTACTTAATAAATATTCGCTATGGCCCGCTCCACCCAAAGTCGCATCAACGTAGATACCGTCAGGCTTTACGTCGAGCATATCAATCGTTTCATGGAGTAAGACCGTTACATGATGAAATTCTTTTGTCATATCTTATCTATTTTACCACAAATCTGACTAGCTTGCACTAGTCAGACAAATAGGGCAAAAACAAGTAAGATTTCTTTAAGAAATATGTCAAATATGCTTGACATCTACTCCATAGAAGAATATAATGTAGTCAAATATATACGACATAAATCAGAAAGGAGTCCAGATGAATCGTGTGAAAGAATTTCGCAAGGAACTGGGCATTTCCCAGCTCGAACTCGCCAAGGATATCGGTGTCTCGAGACAGACCATCAATATGATTGAAAACGACAAGTACAATCCAACCCTGGAACTCTGTCTCAATCTCGCCCGCAGCCTCCAAACTGACCTCAATAGTCTCTTTTGGGAGGATAATTTTTAAAAAAGGAGCCAACTCATGAAAAAAGAAACCTTCACTGAAAAACTGATCAAACGCACATACGGTATTTCTGGTCCCCTTGACGAATACAAACGGCGTGAGATCGATCGTATTGGGAACCAAGTCTTTATCATCCTCTTTTATCTGATGATTTTCGGAAATCTTATTCCACTCCTTCTAGCCTATAAATTCCCTCAACTAGTGGCTCTGATCTATCCTCCTCTGATTTTAGTGATTGCCCTCATCGCTGCTAGCTATCTCACCTACCAAATGAAAAAAACAGGGATTACAGCTATTGATCCAGATATGCTGAATGAGAAAGAAAGCAAGCAACTACATTACCCAGGTCTGAAAGCAGGTTTGTTCTTTGGTCTATGGATGTTTTTTATAACTCCTCTTCTCAGTATACTCATAGGTGAAGGTCAGGACTATTTTCATTCTCTCCTCACTATAAGAAATGGTGTATCAAGCATTCTCGGTTCTATTTTCTTCGGAGCGAGCATACAGTTCCTCATCTCCCGTCGCATTGCAAAAGCTAAGAAAGATCAAGATGAGGATTAGGAGGTGCCTTATAGAATCACTAGTAACTTTACTTACCTATCATCTTTTGTTCAGTTCTCTGCTCATCTTCATCATCGTTTCAGGGAACTTGCCAATCTACGATATAGTCTTCCTTCCAGTCTTTGTTCCAGCACTCAACAAAGGATTGACTTATCTAAAGATTGACTCCCAAAAAACGCGCATACTCAACTTAGCACTATTCTTTATGATTCTATCCTTACCACAACTGACGCTCATTTCAAGCAATTGGAAATATTATATACTGCTAACTATCGCTATCCTTTCTTCTATCACTTATCTTTATTATCTCTATCAATTCGTAAAAGAAACAAAATAGCATCGTTCATTTAGGAGAAATCACCCATGAAAAAAGAAGACTTAACAACTCGCCTACTTCGAAATTTCTTTCATATCCAAGGACCTTTTGATGAATGCCGTCAAGAGGTTATCTACAAGGCTTGCGCCCGTTCCATGATCCAAATCTTTTACTCTTCCTTCATTCTCTTCCTATTCTATATTTTGTTCGGAAGCTTTATAGAAATTGTTCGAAATGTTATGCCCTACATCTATTTTGGACTCATTTTGTTCATGAGTATAAAAGCTCAAAAAGCCGTCCAAGAGCTTCATCTTGAAAAGGATGACAAATCAGAAATCATTCTCAAAACCTACAGCAAAGCCCAAATCAAATTCCGAAGCTGGATTGTGTTTATCGGTATTCAGATTGGCTTCTTTACCTTACTCATCTTTCATAAAGTCTTCGTTCAGCAGATGTCCCTTTCAGATTTTGTGAAATTGCTCTTGCAATTCGATAAAAGTGGTCCTTTCCTGATGTATGGCCTCATTATCGGTAGTATTTTCGGAACCCTAACCTACGGATTTCTATCACTACAGGAGGAGAAAACTCCTAAAAATACCAAACAGAAGGAGAAAAGCAAGCAATGACTTCACTATACGATTTTTCAGTCTTGAACCAAGACAATCAAGAAACTCCACTAGAGACCTATCGTGGTAAGGTTCTCTTGGTTGTCAACACTGCTACTGGATGCGGTTTAACGCCCCAGTACCAAGGACTTCAAGAACTCTATGATCGCTATCAAGAACAGGGTTTTGAGATTTTAGACTTCCCTTGCAATCAGTTTATGGGACAAGCACCAGGCAGCGCAGAGGAAATCAACACCTTCTGTAGCCTACATTATCAGACCACCTTCCCACGTTTTGCCAAGATAAAGGTCAACGGTAAGGAAGCAGATCCTCTCTATGTTTGGTTGAAAGAACAAAAATCTGGCCCACTGGGAAAACGAGTCGAATGGAATTTCGCTAAGTTTCTTATCGGTCGTGATGGTCAGGTCTTTGAACGCTTCTCTTCAAAAACAGACCCAAAACAAATTGAAGAGGCGATACAAAAATTACTCTGACTTTTTTTTGAATACATTCTTTCATTCAGTTTAATTCTTAAAAGGATGTATTTTTTTCTTTAAAAAGTGAAAGAATTTCTTTAAATTAGGTTTACTTTCTCTATTGCATTTCTTGGAACAATTTAGTATATTTGTTATGTTAAGGTTTTTAAGTTATTTTAAAGATTAAGATAACAATTTTAATTTTTTTATTCTAAAATGAAAGCGCTTAAACAGAGGGGGTAATTAGTCTCAAACTATTGCACAAAATCTAACTATCGCTAAAGAAAATCGTTTCCAAGTCATACTTGGGCTCAGACAGTAGCTGACTGTCTTGATTCAAACTAGGAGTACATTATGAATCGATACCTTTTTGAAAAAGAGCAAACTTTTAGCATCAGAAAATTAACCGTTGGAGTTGCTTCGGTTATGGTCGGACTCGCTTTTTTTGCATCTGGTACAGCACTAGCTGACGAAGCAAAAATTGAAACTACAAGCTCTCAACCAAATGTAGAAAAATTGGCCGAAGTTGAAAAAACCAAACCAGAAGTCAAAAATGAAAGTCCTGTAATTTCTACACCTCAAGAGTCAGAGAAAGCAGAGAAAGCAGAAAAAACTGTTAAACCAGTAGAAGAGAAGACTGTAGCAGAAACTAAAACTACTGACTTGCTTCCTGAAGAAATCCACGATCAAGCTTATCCTGATGCACCCGTGAAAAACATAGATACTTCAGCAATCGTAGACAAGAAGGATAGCCCTAAAGTTGAGACAGAAAGCATTCTAAAAAACAAGGAAGAACTTCCAAAAGAAGCTGAAAATGGTAATCGTGCAATTATCAACGGTGGTCTAGATTTGAAGCACGTCCCTTATGAAGGACAACCTGCTACTGCTGCTAGTATGATTTACACTATTTACAATGGTGGTTCCCAACGCTATATCGTGTCTGGTTCTGGTATTTTTGTGGCACCAAATGTCATCTTGACTGTTGCCCACAACTTTTTAGAATCAAACCGTGATACAAAAGAAGGACATATTCGAGGCGGAGATTCTGCTAAGTTTTACTATAACCTCGGTTCTAATTCTGCTGTTCGCAATTCTCAACCTGTAACGGGTAATACTACTCTATTCAAAGAAGAAGATATTCATTTTTGGAACAAGAAAGAATTTGGAAAAGGATATCAAAATGACTTGGCTGCTGTTGTAGCACCTGTTCCTCTTCAAATCGCTAGTCCAAATAAAGCTGCTACCTTTGTTCCCTTGGCAGAAAATAAAACCTATCAACCTGGGGACCCTGTTAGCACGATTGGATATCCAACTGATTCAAGCTCACCTGAGCTCAAAAAACCAATTGTAGCTGGTCAACTTTACAAGGCTGATGGTGTCGTGAAATCTGTTGATAATTATGATGATAAAGGCTCAAAAGGCATCACCTATCATATGACTTCTGTTTCAGGCCTTTCAGGTGCTGGTATTATCAACGGTGATGGTAAAGTAGTCGGTGTTCACCAACACGGCACAATTGAAAACGGCATCCCTGACAAAGACCGCTTCGGTGGCGGAATCGTCCTCTCACCCGAGCAAGTAAAATGGGTAAAAGATATTATCGCTAAATATGGTGTCAAAGGTTGGTACCAAGGTGATAATGGGAAACGATATTACTTTACTCCTGAAGGAGAAATGTTCAGAAATAAAACTGCTGTTATTGGCGAAAATCAATATTCTTTCGATGAAAATGGTGTTGCGACACTCATTAAAGGAATCGATTACGGACGTGTAGTTGTTCAACACGTAGATGAAACTGGTAATCCAATCAAAACTGATGATACTTTTATTGAAAAAACTGAAGTTGGAACAGCTTTTGATTATGACTTCAAAAAAGAAATCGCTAAGACTGACTTCTATACAAAAAATCAAGAGAAATACCAGATTGTCTCTATTGATGGCGTCGAAATCAGCAAACAACTCAAAGATGAGTGGACCTACAACGTCGTCAGCAAAACAGCTCCAGGAACACGGGTCATCAAGGTGGTTTATAAAGTGAATAAAGGTTCATTTGCCATTCATTATCGTTTGAAAGGCTCAGAGCAAGAATTAGCAGATGTTGTTACTGATAATAATGACGGAAAAGAATACGATGTTTCATTTGTAAACACTTTTGAAGCAAAAGAAATCGCAGGCTACCGCGCAATCACTCCACGCTTAGAAGCCAGCATCCAGCACAAGGGTGTGAATGATGTTGTCTTTGAATACGAAAAAATCTCTGATAGCTCTAATCCGACTTCAACTGTTTTACCTGCTGCTCATCCAGAAGATAAGGAAACAGAAATTGGAAATCACGGTCCCCTTCCAAGCAAGGCTCAACTTGATTATCACAAGGAAGAATTAGCCGCCTTCATCCACTATGGTATGAATACTTATACTAATTCTGAGTGGGGACATGGAAATGAAGACCCTAAAAACTTCAATCCAACTAACTTAGATACAGATCAATGGATCCGTACTCTAAAGGAAACTGGCTTTAAACGAACTATTATGGTTGTCAAACACCACGATGGTTTCGTTATTTACCCATCTAAATATACAAATCATACCGTAGCTGCAAGTCCATGGAAAGATGGAAAGGGTGACCTTCTAGAAGAAATCTCTAAATCGGCTACTAAATACGATATGAACATGGGTGTTTACCTATCACCATGGGATGTTAATAGCCCTAAATATAAGGTAGCTACTCAAAAAGAATACAACGAATACTACCTCAATCAACTAAAAGAAATCCTTGGTAATCCAAAATACGGTAATAAGGGTAAATTTATCGAAGTTTGGATGGATGGTGCGCGTGGTAGCGGTGCCCAGAAAGTAACCTACACCTTTGACGAATGGTTCAAATACATTAAGGAAGCTGAAGGAGATATCGCTATCTTCTCTGCACAACCAACAAGTATCCGTTGGATTGGAAATGAGCGTGGTATCGCAGGTGACCCTGTATGGCATAAGGTCAAGAAAGCCAACATCACCGAAAATGTTAAGAACGAATACCTTAACCACGGTGACCCTGACGGAGATATGTACTCTGTAGGGGAAGCAGATGTTTCCATCCGCTCTGGCTGGTTCTACCACGATAATCAGCAACCAAAATCCCTCAAAGAATTGATGGATATCTACTTCAAGTCTGTTGGTCGTGGAACGCCACTTCTTCTCAACATTCCACCAAACAAAGAAGGAAAATTCGCAGATGCTGATGTGGCTCGCTTGAAGGAATTCAAAGCAACCCTAGACCAAATGTATGCAACTGACTTTGCCAAAGGAGCGACTGTAACAGCAAGCTCTACTCGTCAGAACCACCTCTATAAAGAAAGTCACCTGACAGACGGCAAAGACGATACCAGCTGGGCGCTCTCAAATGATGCCACAACAGGTAGCTTCACAGTCGATTTGGGACAAAAGAGACGCTTTGACGTTGTCGAACTCAAGGAAGACATCGCTAAAGGTCAACGTATCTCTGGTTTCAAGATTGAAGTCGAAATCAACGGTCGCTGGGTAACTTACGGAGAAGGTTCAACTGTTGGTTACCGTCGCTTGATTCAAGGCAAGCCTGTAGAGGCACAAAAAATCCGTGTAACCATCACCGGAGCTCAAGCAACTCCAATCTTAACCAACTTCTCAGTCTACAAGACACCAAGTAGTATCGAAAAGACAGACGGCTACCCTCTTGGACTTGAATACCACTCAAATACAACAGCGGATACAGCCGGTACAACTTGGTACAATGAATCTGAAGGTGTTCGTGGCACTTCTATGTGGACCAATCAAAAAGATGCCAAAGTAAGCTATACTTTCACAGGAACCAAGGCTTATGTCGTCTCTACAGTTGACCCAGGTCATGGAGAAATGTCCGTCTACGTTGATGGCCAAAAAGTTGCGGATGTGCAAACTAAGAACACTAGCCGTAAACGCAGCCAAAAAGTATATGAAACAGACGATTTAGCACCTGGCCAGCATACCATTACCCTTGTTAATAAAACAGGTGAACCAATTGCTACAGAAGGGATCTACACCCTAAACAATGATAGCAAAGGAATGTTTGAACTTGAGTCTACTAACTACGAAGTCGAAAAAGGAAAACCAGTCACTGTTAAAATTAAACGTGTTGGTGGAAGCAAGGGAACTGCTACTGTTCGCTTCATCACAGAACCTGGAACTGGGGTTCACGGTAAAGTTTACCAAGATACAACTCAAGATGTGACTTTTGAAGATGGAGAAACAGAAAAGACTGTTACCATCCCAACGATTGACTTTACAGAACAAGCCGACTCTATCTTTGACTTCAAAGCCAAGCTCACTTCTGTCACTGATGGTGCCCTGCTCGGTTTTGCTACCGATGCAACCATCCAAGTGATGAAAGCTGAATTGCTGATCAAGGATCAAACAAGTTATGATGACCAAGCTAGTCAGTTGGATTACAGTCCTGGCTGGCACCATGAAACCAATTCGGCAGACAAGTACCAAAAAACGGAGTCTTGGGCTTCCTTTGGTCGCTTAACTGATGAACAAAAGAAAAAGACAACTGTCACAGCCTACTTCTACGGTACTGGAATTGATATCAAGGGCTATGTTGATCCAAATCATGGTATCTACAAAGTCTTCCTAGATGGCAAAGAAGTTCCTTACCAAGAGGGCATGGGAAATGCTTCGACTATTGATGGTAAGAAATACTTTAGCGGTCACGCTGCCCAACGCCAAGGCAATCAAACTCTGGTTAGCCTAAAAGGTCTGGACGAAAACTTGCACGCAGTCACCCTTCAACTCGATTCTGATCGAAACGATTTGTCTCGAAACATCGGTATCCAGGTGGATCAATTCATCACTCGTGGTGAAGGAAGCGAACTCTACAGCAAAACACAAATCCTTCAATCTCTCTCTAAATGGAAAGACGACTTATCTAACTTTGATCCAAGTGGTTTGAAAAATACAGCAACTGCACGTCAAGCATTTAAGTCTAATCTTGATAAACTCACTGCACAATTAAGTTCTGATACGGTAAATGTACAAGATGTGATGTCAACAGTCACTGCTTTGCAAGATATTCTTAGCAAAAACGAAAATTACCAAAAACCTGGAGACGAAACAAGTCCAGAACAACCGGTTGAACCAAAACAACCTGAACAGCCTGAAATCAATTATGATAAGGCTATGGCTAGCCTGACTGAAGCTATCGAGAAAAAAGTGGCTGAGCTTGGTGCCAACAACGATGCTAAGAAGAAATTAGTTGAAATTACTGACAAAGCAATCGCAGCTATTCAAGAGGCTAAGACTCAAGAAGACGTCAATAAAGCCCTCAACAACGCTCTTGAACAAATCAAGCAATTGCAACCTAGCCAACCAGAAAAACCGGTTGAACCGAAACAACCTGAAAAACCAATTACTTCTTCAAGTCCTGAAGAAGGGGTTAAAGAGCTTGTCTTCCAACTTCCAAGTCTGGATATTGTCAAGAAGGTGCTACCATTCAAGACTATCCGTCGCGAAAATCCACAATTAGACAAAGGAAAAGAGAAAGTTCTAGCAGAAGGGAAAGACGGCCTGCTAATTGAGTATGTCGAAGTAGATGGTAACAATCGCAAGGTAGTCCAAACCAAATCAACTCCAGCTCTAGATAGAGTGATTGAAGTCGGAACTAAACAAAGTTCTGTAGGAACAGAGGCACCACCAGTTGTGACTCTCCCTGAGTATGTTCTACCTAGAGAAACTGAAAAACCAGCTCCTGCAGTTGTAACAGAAGATTCACCAAGAAAAGATGAAAAAGCACCTGTTGCTACTACAGCTAAACAAGCCAAGGCAAAACAACTCCCAGAAACTGGAGAGCAAGAAGCAAATGCCTTCTTATTCTTGGCTGCTATTACTTCAGTATTGTCTCTACTCATCTTCCAAAAGAATTTCAAAGACTAATTAAAATCTTTACTTAATTCTTTTCAATGATTCTAGTTCCCCCAAAGAGAAGACCAGCCGGTCTTCTCTTTTTCTATATATAAATCAAAAGATATCCATAAATTTCTATGGATATCTTAGTATCTATAAAACAGAATGATTATTTGGGATAAGTATTTTCAAATTCAACAACAATTTCAAGTAAACGACTATCTAAAAAAGATAGGGCTTCTTGTCTAATCTCGTCAGAAAGACCATAATAAGCTTCTGCAAGTCCTCTTCAGATAGCTGCAATGGGGTACACCAAAAAACGAGTTCATCTCCTACCAAATCTACTGGCCACTATTTTTAATCCCAGCATATACATAGGTCCTATTTCTAGGACACGCTTTTTCCGTTACCACCCTAAAATAAAAACGATGCTCCCGCCCATCCTTGGCATTTTCCTTGTTTAAGACAAAGTAGTTTTTCTGATTCATCGCCATGGTTCGTAGGATGTCATCAATCAAGAAAGTCAAGGGCACGTTCATGGCAGAGTATTTTTGAAAATCCTCTTCAAAACGAATATAGTCATCTGAAAAGTAATCCATCTGCAGTTTGTTTTCATACAGCTCTTTTCTAGTCATAAACTCCCTCCTCCCACAGCCGAATTCCTAGGATATCTGCAACCTCTATCAACCTATATCCCTCGCTTGTCCTAATAGATAGAGTCTGAGGCGATAACTCTCTCACCACACCGATTATAGTGGTTTTCTGCTTCTTTTCCTTTAGCACAAAATTTCCCCTAAGTTGGCCAACATAAAGCTGAGAAAGCAAGTGTAACTTCTCATCTGGAGTCAAATCCGTCGAAAAATCAACCCGGCTTTTTTCTTCACTGAGCGAACTGGTGTGTTCTGAAAGGTAAAATCCCATCCACTTCTGCATCCCTGGATCTTGATAATCTCGCGCGGATTGAAAGGGTAAATAAGAACGATCAATCATTTTAATCCATCTAATCCTCCAGCAGAATGTCCCCCAATCAGCTTGCTTCTAGCAAGACTCCTAGAGGCTTCTTCCAGTGCATTTGCTCTTAAAAGGGAAGTGAAACCAAATTGTTCCCGAATGGAGTCAATGGCCGTCTGGAGCCTTTCTTCTTTTTCTAACTTGTCAACATCGTCAAAGAGAGATATCAAACCAAAGGACTCATCCACAAATCCTGAATAGTTGATTCCAACACTTCTAACTGCTCCTGAAGTGTATTTGTTATGAAATAACTTCAAAACATAATCCGTTAAGACAGCTGTATTATTGGTCGGTTCGACCTTCATTTGTGTGTGAATAGACGACCTGACCTCCTGTTTAGAGAAACCGACATAGATAGAGACAAGGGTTGTTTTCTTGCCAGACCTTCTCAGTCTAATAGCCACCTGCTCCGCCATTTCCCGGAGAATAATTTCAATATCACGTAGCTTCACGTAGTCTCTCGGCAAGATTTGAGAATTCCCCAAGCCCTTGGATTTGGCTTTATAGGGCTTATGAACATTGCTCTCATCAATCCCGTTAGCATGAAACCACAAACGAAGACCAGCCTGACCCAGAGCTTTTTTTAGCTGGTCGGGATTGCTGGTTGCCAATTTCTTGATGGAATAAATCCCCAGAGCATGCAAGCGTTTCTCCATCCGCCTGCCAATTCCCCAAAAGTCGGTCATCTTGGGAATGGACCAGACCTTCTCTTCCACATCCTGGTAAGACCAGTTGGCCCTCATGGTCGGAGTGTGCTTGGCCTCATTATCCAGAGCCAACTTGGCTAGTAAGGGATTGGCATTGGACATACCTACTGTAGAGTAGATCCCTGTCTGCCTCCAAATATCCCTCTGAATACGGGCAGAAAGCAGATCCAGCTTGTCTTTGCGAGAGAGACTCTTATCTGGGATGAAATAGTTGAGTGAACTAGTCAGATCAATAAAGCCCTCATCGATAGAGTAGGGATAAATATCATCTGGACTGCCATAATTCTGAAAGATTCGCTGGATTTCCATATTGACTGCAATGTACTCGTCCATTCGAGGAGGGACAATCAAGGTCACTTGAGCCCAATCTTCGATGTAGCGAACATAGTCTGAGTCGGTAGGTAGCCCTTGCTTTTGAGCATTGTAATAGGAAAATTTTCGCGTTTTGATATCAAAAGGCAAATCATAGGCCCGACCAACATTTGACTTGCCAAAAATCTTCTTAAACAGGGGAGAGGAGGCTAGGATAAGACCAGTTGAATTATCCGCTCGACTCATGACACAAAGCGAGGTTTTCAGCGGATGTAATCCCCTTTTCACGCACTCAACACTGGCATAAAAGGATTTCATATCGACAAAGGCAATGTCACTTTTGGGCTCTCTGGAATAATCAAAGTAGCCCATTGACTAGCCCTCTATCGGCACAAAGTTCCCAACGATAATCCCCACAATCCGAGGATCTTCCTCATAGGAGATGAAAATATCTTTGTATTTAGGATTGATAGAGACCAGACGCAAGCCATCTTCCTCACGATAAACCCGCTTGATATAGGTCTGATTGTTACAAACCACTGCATAAACCGCCCCATCATAGTCAAATCCTGTCTCTCGAATCAGAGCCACTGAACCATTTTGGTATTTAGGTTCCATGGAGTCCCCAGACACCCATGACGCAAAGTCATGAGCCAACTCCTCATTAAAGTAAACCGTATCAAAATTCTGATCATCGTAGACCGAAGCCCCAATACCTGCTGACATGCGTTCATAAACACGGTACTCGTAGAGGCGCTCTGGCATAGCTGTCACTTTCTGGGCTTGCTCCTCTTGAGATAGGTTGCGAGCATAGAGAACAACCTTCTCCTGCCCTTGCTTGGAGAGGCTATGGTAGAGACGGACAATCTCGATCTGAGTAAAATATCCTTTTGGTACTTTTAAAATATTCTCTAGCTGAGCTACCTTCTCCTTGGACGGTTCCTTGACTCCACGTTCCCAAGCCGAGTAAGCCTGGAAACTAATCCCAAGTTGCTCTGCAATTTCCTTCTGTGTCAGTTTTAACTCTTTCCTCCGAGCCTTTAATTTTTCTGGCTGATACATACTTCACCTCCTATTATGATGCTTTAATGGACATTATCTCCCTTAGAAAGACTAATCGATGCTTGAATCCATACTTTCAAAACTCAACCAATATGGTTTAATTTTATTATATAAAAAAAGTGGACGATTGTCTACTAGGAATATCATAAACATCATGAGTTTTCATCAAACTAAAAGGACTTAGCCCTGTACAATACAGAACTAAATCCTTTGAATAAATAATTTATCTAACTTTTAAAATTCCTACAGAAATTCCAGCTTTTCTCTATTTGATACCAGACATTAGTTTTTCAATACGTGGAACGTAGAAGAGTAAGATAATACTGAATACAATCGTAATTCCTCCAACAATTCCATAGTAAGCGACTTCAGTTTCGCTTGTATAAAATTTTACAATTTGAGCATTGATAGCTTGGGCAGCAGCATTACTCAAGAACCAGATAGACATCATTTGTGCTTGGAAGGATTTTGGTGCTAGCTTAGTAGTGACTGATAGGCCAATAGGCGAAATCAACATTTCCCCCACAATCACAATAGCCCAACTCATAATCAACCAGAAAGGACTGACCTTAACATCTACCCCAAAGAGCATCCCTGGCAACATCATCCACAAGAAGGATAGACCTGCCGCAAATAAACCGTAAGCAAATTTCTTAGAAGAGGACGGTTGATTTTTACCCATTTTCCCCCACAACCATGCAAAAATTGGCACATAAATCATAATGAAAAGTGGATTGATACTTTGGAAAAAGCTAGATGGGAAATGAATTTGATTTCCAAATGCATTAAAGTAAAGTCGAGTTTGATCATCCGCAAATAGAGCGAGAACAACAGAACCCTGCTCCTCAATAGACCAGAAGAGTACTCCAGCGATAAATAGAGGAATGTAGGCAAATACCCGAGATCTCTCAGTAGCAGTTATTTTCTGACTAGATAAAATTTTGAAGAAATAGTAGATTGGAATAATTACAGCAATCACTGTAAAGATATTAACAATCATATCCACATTAAACTGGTGAGTAAAGACTAAACCTATAACCACGAGAATAACTACGACAAGTGTAATCAGCAAGCGTTTAATCAAGGTCTGCTGGTCCTTCTGTGAAAGTGGATCAGTGGGGTAAAGACTTGATTCAGGCAGATATTTCTTCCCATCCAAAACATACTTCACTAGACCAAAGAACATCCCAATGGCAGCTAATGAGAAACCTAGATGGAAATTGACTTCCTGACCTAGATAACCCACTAGATAAGGGGCAACGAAGGCACCTAAGTTAATACCAAAGACAAAGATACTAAAACCTGCATCCCGTCTATCATCCTCTTTCTCATAAATTCCCCCCACCATATCTGAGATATTGGGTTTTAAAAATCCAGTACCAAAGATAATCAAGGCAATAGAAAGATAGAGAGCCACTTGTCCAAAAGGTGTTGCCAAAGCAATATGCCCTAGCATAATCAGAATCCCACCGTAAAAGACAGTCTTACGACTTCCTAAAATACGGTCACTGACAAAACCACCGATAACCGAGGACAAAAATACCAGCGAGCCATAAATCGCCATAACCGATGCAGCTGTGGTCTTATCCATTCCCAATCCACCGTCTTGCACACTATAGTACATATAGTAAAGTAGGATAGCTCGCATCCCATAGTAAGAAAAGCGTTCCCACATTTCTGTAAAGAAGAGGGTGGACAAGCCCATAGGATGTCCAAAAAATGTTTTCTGTTTTTCCATATATATTCTCCTTGAACGATATAATAATTCATTTTACAGAATTTTCAAATAAATGTCAAACAAATCCTGTTTGTTTTAGAAAATTTTCTGAAAAAATCACACGTCTCATACTTAATTCCACCATAAAAATCCGTTTCAGACTAACTTCCACATCGGTCAGGCAAGTGGAAGTTACTTTGAAAAATCACCTTTAAAAATTTGCTCTTGTTTAGTTTAAAAAATATTTCAAACCTTGAAACATACTTATCCTTTCCTCTTCAGTAAACAAAAAACATCTCTATGCCAAACTCGTAATTACTAAAATACAAGTCAATAAGCATAGAGATGCAAAACTATTACACATTAAAAAATAAATAATTAGTAATTAAATAATAGAAATTGTGTACGAAATGTCTCAATTAGTTTTCGCTAGTAAATATCATTTCTAACAAACGCCCTCTCAATTCCTTATCCTGATGATGCAAGATATTCATTAACTCATGAGAATTTTTGGCATTGATGAATTGATTTAATAATCTATCTTTTAATTCATATGGAAGAGAAGCCGTCTTTAGTAGTCTAAAAACTTCATCATTCAGAGACGGTATTTTATTATCATAAATTATTTTCTATTAATAATTTCTTTAACTATCTGTTTATCAGATTGTTAATCTTCTAAAAATGATGAGTAATAAAATCTAATATTCTTATCGTATTCATATTTATTATACAACTTATCCCTTAATGACTGATACGAACTTTATTTATATCTAAATGAAAAGCTATCTATTACCCATTAATTTTACTCTTAATTATTGTCACTTCCAATTTGGAAGAATGTAGAAAAAAATATAACTATAAAGCTAATTAAGATTGGAACACTTAAAAGTAAAATATGTAACGGTATTTTAAAAAGGATAACAACATTATCAATTAACCCCAAAGGGCTAAGTGAGCCGTTTACAAAGATCGAATATAAAATATAATGAATAAGTACAGTTGTAGCAAGAGAGAAGTATATACGTTTATTAATGTAGTGTCTACGTTTAATCTTTAGTTTTACTTCACCAGAATCTGAATATTCTAAACGTCTTACTTCATTTTGTGACTCCGATTCAGCCTGTTCCGGAGTGACCATATTTGGTTGTTCCGTAACAATCAGTTTATTTTGCCTATCTATTTGAGTCATATATATAAGCATAAACAGATATACTATATAAAGTGTTATAATGTACATTGCAAAAATTAATATAGTCGGAAATTCATCCTTATAAAACACCATCAAATAACTCATTATAAAAATAATTATTATAAAAATTACAGGTATTAACATACCCAGGAACCATTCTTTTACACTCTTCCACTCAATCATATTTATCCCTGGTAAGTTTTTAAAGAAATCGTCATTTCTATTAAAAGTATCTCCAATGGCACGATTAAAATCTTTCTCGAATTTTGATTTACTATCCTCCAGTTCTGGGAAGATTAAATTATTTCTATCTTTGAATTTATCTCTTGCATCTGTGTTTGTATATACACTATAATCTTTTTCAAAATCCCATATTTTTTCTGCTCTCTTTAATACATATATCTTTTGGGTATCAATATACATGTTATCAATTGTCGCTATTTTATAAGAAATATAAGATAACAGCACTATAATAGCTATAAAAAGTAAAAGATATAAAACAATTAACGCAAAGTCCCTATATTTATTAAATGTGTCAGCAACATTATTAAAAACTGTTGGAACATCCTTGATATTACTTAGATCGGGTAGTAAAACTTTTAAGAATTTAGTTGAACCTAAATATCCAAAGACAGCTAATATAATGCTATAAATACCAATCTTTTTAGGTTCATTATTATATAAGAAATCTAAATAGTCCTTAAGTTGTTCTTTTGAAATGCCTTGAACTTCAAATTTTTCTTTTAAACCAAAAACTACTTTATCAACCTCAAACATAGAGGTTGTTTTTTTATTGATAACTATCCCATTCCGTTCTCGCTTATACCAATTACTATACTCTCTATCAATTATTTGGAAAACTATAGAGCCTGCATACTTTCTTTTTGCTTTCTCCTTGAATTTAAAATATGCAAAAAGTAAAATCAATGAAAATAAAACTGAAATCATTTGAAACATATATACTCACTCCTATTTATTTCCGATTTTTCTCTATATTCAAATGCCTTCTTCCGTTCTTCCATAAATTCAATCAACTCTTTTTGAAAGACTTTCTTCTCTTCATCAGTTAAACCTTTTGAGTTCATACGAAAAAGTAACTCAATATTATCTAGTTCATCTGATTTTTCTTCTGAATTTCCAACTAGGTAATCAACGGACACATTTAAAACTTGTGCAATCTTAACAAGATTTTCTTGTGTTGGTTTTTTTACTCCACGTTCCCATGAAGCATATGCCTGTTGGGAAATATTTAGTTTTTCAGCTATATGACCTTGTGTTAGTTTTACTTGTTTCCTTAGTGTCTTCAAGCGTTCTGCAAATTCCATATGTAACCTCAAAAAATTATTTTAAAATTTTGCAGAAAATCGTTGGTATTTACAACTAATGGTTGTATAGCAGTTGAAAATAATAATCTTATCTTCAAGGCTAAACCACGATCATTGATAATTAAATAAAAAGTGCGTCTGACAACCAGAGGACTGATTGCCAAAACTACACTAAACTTCGTGCCTTTATTGTAAATGTTTTGGAAAGAAAAGTCAAGTCTGCTTGATGGTTGAAGTGAAGATTAAAAACATTTTTGTGGACTTCCACGCATTTCGGACTTTCGCACTTTTCCGAATAGTAAAGTGAACTGGCTTCGCCAAAGGGCGTAAGAGAACCCAATGGGCATGATAGTGACTACCTATTGAGGTTAGCTGGGAAAACGATGGTAATTCATGCAAAGCACCTTGCTAAACGTTGCCACCGTGAAGGAGGGATCCTTCAACCAAATAACTTTTCTTTACTGCTGTCTATCTAATTTACTAGATAGATTTACTCTAGCTACTAAGTCCATTTTCTTAGTAGCTTTTTACTTTTACAATAAAGGAGAACACTATGTCTAGCTTTTTTCGCACAACAATGTGAACGACTCTACAATAATTACATATTCACCTATGATATGTTTTCTACATCCGAACAACTCCAGGGACAACTCTATCATCAAGCCCAAAAGGCTTTAGATAAACTTGCCAACCAATCACTGCTTACTGGCTTTGCTCAAGGTGAAGTACAATTTTATACCAGAATGTTCAAACGAAAACTTTTTACTCATTACTACTCAAGAGTGAAGCAACTAGCTTAACTCTTTTTATTTTACACTCAGAAAGGAAACAACATATGATACCAGAAACTTTAAAAATGAAACCAGAATTTATTGGCCTAGCTTACTATGAAAAATTAGGAAATGCACCACGTTATGTCTTTGGTAAGGAAGGAAAGTACCAAAGACATATTTTAAATAGTGAAACTCATGGTGCCTTCCACGTTATTACACCGGCTTCTACAACAGTCTTTCCAGAAGATGCTCTTGTTGAAGCAGTTAATCCTATTTTCTTATCGGATACTTCACTGAATGGAAATTCTGCCGCACCTGCACTCAACGTTTTTGCTGAGAAGCTAGTACTCAAAAAATAACAAAATAAAGGAGAAAATAAAATAGCTAAAACTGGATTAAACTATGGAATCTATAAAGCATCGACACATAGCGATACAAGTACAACTCAGATTTATGTCAATACTTCGAATGTAGTTCCTATAGCAGTTGGTGAATTTGCTTTAAAGTCTCTAAAACAATAAGGTAAAAATAAGGTGAACTTTGAGGTAAACTTTTTAAAAAAACACGAAAAAAGCACCCATGAGGTAAACTCTTGAGTGCTTTGAAACGTTGATATAATCGTATTGATTAACGTTTTGAGAATTGTGATGCTTTACGAGCTTTCTTAAGACCTGGTTTTTTCTACATTATGATATTTATGGTAAATTATCACTAAAATCAAGTAATTTTAAGAGATAAATCCTCAATATTTACATATATAATCCTTTTGAAAATCGAGAGGTTATCAAAGGGTTATCACATTTTAGTTTTCGGAGCTTATGTAGTTGAGAAATACGAAATACCGTATCATAAAGATGATGTACAGTTTAGCAACAAATATACAGTTTCTTCGTGCCTGGACAATTTCTTTTTCTATCCTGAAGATATTTAAACAGTTCTATATATTATTTCTTGTGAGTAATTTTCATCAAAAAATTTCGGGTATTCGGATTTTATGGTGGAAAAGGGCTTATAAATCACCCTTCTCCAAATTCTTAATAAGTGTGGAAAAATCGACACCTAAGTTGTCTGTAATGTCGTGATCATTCACTTCATACCAATTGAAAGTATCGTATAACATAGCTTTATTGAAAGCACTTGAATTAAATCGTGGCTTACGCTTTTTATGGAGCTTCTCATTGAAAAGGATTTTGGCTCGTAAGGCATCAAACGAGTAACCTCTACCCATTCGCTCTACCTACCTAATAATGCTGTTAATTGACTCCGTATAAGCATTAGTGAGCCTTTTATCAAAGTAGTTGAATATTTCAAAATGCCAGTTGTCTACGGCTCTCACGAGGTCTTTATATGCGTCTTTAGAGTTGCTGGACATACAACGGTGTCTCCATTGACTATAACGAAGATGACCTTCATCTGGATCAGGAGTATCCCATATCCAGTAAAACTCTTCTTTGAGTTCATAGGCTTCTTTTAAAGCAGGAAGATTACCTAACCAAGTATCTAAGAGGAATGATTCACGTTCATTTAGATCGTGTTTACGCTTTAGAAGGAAAAAACCTTTCACGCATAAGGTACGTCTTTCTTTTTGGCTCATATGGGCTTTCAAAGACTTTCTGACGTTATCTAAGGCTTGATTAGCCATTCTAACTACATGAAACTTATCTACGACAACTTTAGCGTGTGGAAGGATAGTGTTCACTGCGTCTTTGTAGGGCTTCCACATATCCATTGTGACGTACTCAATGTAAGTCCTGTCACTGATTTCTGAAAGACGTTGGATGACTGTTTCCTTATTACGGTTAGGCTTGATGTCATAAATAGTCCTGCGTTCAATATTAGTCAATACAAGCCGAGGTCTACGGATAATATGTATCTCGTCTATCCCAAGCCACTTAGGAGTTTCAAACTGGTATTCACGTTCTTTGAGTGCCACATAGTCCTTAAAAACGTTCCTAATGGTTTTTTCGTCAACACCAACGCTTTCTGCGACTTCTACAAAGGTCTTAGACATGGATTGCTCTTGAATGGACTTTAAAAGCCTTTTGGTCATACTACGCTTTTCATCTACAGATATTAGGCGTTCCCAGAAGGTAGATCCGCATTCACGACACTTGTATCGTCTACGGTTCAATTGTAAGCCCACTCGCTTTAAACGAATGGGCAAATCCATAATTAGTTTATTTCTTGGACTGTGTTTGTACAACTTGTCAAAACCACATTCAGGACAACATTCAGGTGGTCCGACTGCTTCAACTTTAAACATCATATCGGTTTCATTTTCTTGTGGCGGTTCTATTGTTTTAATGTCTGGTAAGGATAATAAGTCTGACATATTATTCATCCTTTATTACTCTGCGGTGTTAAGGTATCAATTATAGATTTGATGTCGAAATCATCAGTGTTAAATTATTTTTGTGACCACAAATGCACTTAGAAAATCCCTTAAAGCATTAGCTGGTTCACTTGAATAGGGAGTTGTAAAAAAGTTCCCTTAGCCTGCACAGCAAGATAATTTCGAAACATCTTTATCAAAAGTTAGGACAGCCAGCTTCAATCCTTCTGCCATTGTTAGATATGGAGCCATCGTTTCTCTCAGATCTCCAACAGTTAAACCGAATTTCACAGCTAATGTTGCTGCATAAATTACGTCTCCTGCGTTTTCTGCCACTACATGCGCCCCTAACACTTTCAATGTTTTCGCGTCTGCCACTAATTTGAAAACACCTGTTGTTTCCCGATTAACGAGCGCTCTTGGAACAGCATCCAACGGCAATACCGATGTTTTCACTTCATATCCTTTTTCTTTTGCCTGTTGCTCCGTTAAACCAACCGTTGCAATCGATGGAGAAGTAAACGTAACGCCTGGAACCACTTCTAAATTGACCTTTTGATTTAGTCCTCCGATTGCATTACGAGCAGCAAGTCCACCTTCATAAGCAGCTACATAAACAAATTGGGGACCGAGAGTGACATCTCCAGCTGAATAAATTCGGGAATTGGTCGTTTTAAGATAATCATCAATGACAATTTCACCACGGGAACCAACTTCAACGCCTGCTGCATGTAAGTTTAATGATTCTGTATTTGGTTTTCTTCCAGTGGCAATTAGCAATTGTTCTGCTTCAATAATTCGCTTTTTACCATTTATCTCAACATGAACTTTTTTAATGTCTCCATCTTGCTCAACTCGTTCATAGGTTGCACCTGTTACTAAATTAATTCCCTGTTCTGTTAAGGCCTTAGTAATGGCTTCTGAAATTTCAGGATCGTATTCTTTTAATAGACGCTCGCTTCTTTGAATCAAAGTGACTTCTGACCCGAGGTTATGAAATAGTTGTCCTAATTCCATGCCGATATATCCTGAACCAATTACGGTAAGACGATTTGGAACCTTCTTTAATTCCAATAAGCTAGTGCTTGTTAAATAATCTACTTCATCTAATCCGGGAATATTAGGTGCAGTTGAAGAAGCACCTGTAGCTATTAAAAATCTTTTGGCTGTGATTTGATTGCCATTTACTTCAACTGTATTTTCATTTACGAATTTTGCTTCACCTTTTATTAATTCAAAACCATAATCATCAATTAAATTCACATATTTTTCATTTCGCATCTCGGTTACTAAATCATTCTTTTGTTTTACTAATGGCGCTAAATCAACATTTGAAGCCGAAGTGTGTAATCCCACAAATGGATTATTTTTTGCTAGATGATTGATTTCCCCTGCTCTTAATAAGGTCTTAGAAGGAACGCATCCGACATTAACGCAAGTTCCACCCACCGTTCCACGCTCAATCATAGCCACTTTTGCGTTCAAAGTAACGGCTTCAATGGCAGATGAAAAGGCAGCTCCACCAGAACCGATGATGATGTAATCATAATCATAGTTACCTTCATCATTTAAACTTACATCTGTCCTTTTTTCCGATTGCACTTGTATTTCTTCTACTTCGCCCGGTTGATATTGTGCGTCAGTAATCGCTGTTTTCGCGATATCAATGTCTACATCATACGGTAGTTCAAACAGTGCTTCTCCGCGACGAAAGTCTACTTCAATCCCTTTTGCACCTGCATTTTCAAGAGCAACCGCAATATGTTCTTCACAACCAGTGCAGGTCATTCCTTCAACGTTTAGCCGATATTTTTTCAATAAATTCGTCTTTTGTTCCGATTGAAATTCTTCTGCTTCGCCCGGGTGATAATTTGCGTCAGCAATCGCCTTTATTGCACTTTCAACCTCAATATCATCGGACAGTTCAAATACTGCTTCACCACGACGATAACTAGACTCAATATTTTTAGCACCTATCTTTTCAAGTGCTGATTCTACGTGTTTTTCACAACCCGTACAAGTCATTCCTGAAATGTTTACCTTAAATTTATTCATAAAAAAGCTCCTTTCGTTAATTAATCTCTCATGTTAATGTTTCTATTATTGGACACGAATGTAATTGCTTTTCATCTGGACATCGTTGTTTTAAGTCGTCTAACATAGTTTCAATTCGTTTTAAATCCTCTATTTGTTTTTGCACTTCCTTTTGTTTTTTAGAAACAAATTCGAACATATCTTGACAACGAACTTCATCTTTATCTACAACACCAAGTAATTTATAAATCTCGCTTAAAGAGAAACCAAGTTCCTGTATTCGTTTAATAAGCCCAACACGCTTAACGTCATCATATGAATATATCCGATAACCAGCTTCCGTTCGGTGAGGTTCTTGTAATAAATTTTTTCGCTCGTAATATCTGATCGTTTCTTTATTAACTCCACATTTATCTGCAAACTCACTAATGCGATAAATCATCTTATTTCACCCCCTGAATATTATAAACCATGTACCATAGTACACGGTCAAGTAAATTGGACTATTTTATTTTTTTCCCAAAGTATCACTCGTATGTGATTGATACTTTTATATAATACTATTGATTATCCTAACATCCCACCAGAAAATCCGATTTAAACACCAGTTGTTTTTAAACTATTAAGAAAGTAATTCCACCATATATTCCGAAGACCCGAAATTTCATAGAGTAGCTCCCTAATCATGGAAAAGTAGTAAAAATAGTTGTTATCCTAGTTGATTAAAAAAATCCCTGATTTCCTCATCTTTTATAAAATAATATATAATTTTCCCCTCTCTTCTAGTGCCCAAGATGTTTTGATTGGCTAGTTTACGAAGATGGTGGGAAGTAGATGCCATACTGAGATTTAGTAAACAGGCTATATCACAGACACAGAGTTCTTCAACAGCAAGAAGATAGAAGATGATATTTATCTGTTTATTATCGGTAAATTTTGTTAAAATGCGAAGTGATTTTTGGACTTTTTCCTTTTCAAGGTAGTTCGTTGCGGTTGTAATACTTTGCTGATTTATAACATTCACTTGGCAGATACTATCTTTTTTCATAATATTTTCTCCTAGCCTAATATAGTCCATAGTATGTCAAAACTGTTATTTTCAATCAGGATATATATCCCCAATCCTAAATAAACAACGGCAATAAACCATCTGCTATATTTTTCCAAAATTTCTCCAACAGAAGAGACTTGTGCCAATTTTTGGGCAGAAAAAACCAAGAGATAAATCATGACTAGAAAGGTAAGTAAAGCTACTATCAAATTTGCTAAATTTAAGGTAGTAAAATATGGAACAAAGACACCAATATTGTCAGCACCACAACTTGCAAAAGTAATCATAGCGACTAGAAATATCAGGTTTTTATTATCTTTGCGCAAACCTTCTTTGGCAATAGCTTCTCCATCAGAATCTCCTAAAAGCAAAACTTTGAGACCTAGGAAAATTGGAATCAAACCGAGTAAACCTAAAATCTCTTTACTAGGAATATAATTTAAGACAAATGCAAAAAGCAAACTTAGCAATATTAGACTAACAGAGCCTAGAAATTGTCCTAAATAGATGTTAATGATGTCTTTTCTGCTTTTTCTTTTGGCAAAAAATAACATTAGGATAATAAGTAAGTCTACGGCTGTCCCAGAATACAGGATTATTGAAGTAACAACATTTTGAATCATAAAACACCTCATTCAAATATATTTTTGAATGTATTCTAACATTAAACTTTGTAGATGTCAACTTAAAATCCACCAAAATATAGATAAGAAGTTAGTGTACCAAATATTAAAAAGCCCTGCCATCGAAATGACAGCAGGGCTTAACTTCAATATCCAGATAATATATTTATCTAAAAAAGGTACAGTTTTTATTGATTTGTAGTGCGATATAATGAGTTTCCAAAAATCAAAAATCGCTTAAAATCAATATTTTGACATCTATTGGCGTGTACTGAAACCCTTACTTAACCTCTGTAAGGATATAATTACGGTACCAGTATATCATAAATAATAACAAAATCTTGACTTTCCGAAACATAATGATTTTCCCGAAAGAAAGAGATCAACCTAAAAAATTACTTTCTTACTTATGTAATGTTTCTTTAATATAATATAGAAATAAAAAGTATGTAAATGAAAAGATTTATCACATTACTTTTAGTGTCTCTATCTACAATTTTATTAATTGCATGTTCTAACCAATCAAGCAATTCTTTAGATGGCGAATACCGTTGAATAAACGAGAGTAGAAATGAAGTTGCCTTTACCATTTCAGGTAACAAAGGAAATAGCAACAAAGGAGAGGCCGACACCTTTACAATTGATAAAGATAGTGCAACAATCGAACTGACTGGCTCTAATATCATAAACCGAAAAGAGAATTATACCTTCAAGGATGATGTATTCACTGTAGATATTTCAGGAACAAAGCAGGAGTATTACAAAAAGGATAGTGAAGAAATACAGCGACAAGTAAAACACTCAAACTATTTGATATTCTTTATACAATAAAAACGCTTTTGTACTGACCCCAAAAGTTAGATTTTTTCTGTCTAACTTTTTGGGGTCAGTACACACCCGCATAGCGGGTATTTTTTTGTCTCGCACCTAGCGGAGTGAGACAGACTAATAGTCACATAATAAAAAATTTACTTAAAGTCAGATTTTAAATACTGTAGAATAGTTCTTTCTAAAACTTACTCCCAATTTTTTTTGCTCGTATAATTCATCAGGGGTTTGGGGATTCCCCAAAATTCAAATCATCCCAAAAAATACATACACTTTGTGTATACAAATTTTGAGATGATTTTGGGAGTGTGTGTATACAGACTCTGAGCTCGCAAAGTCATATTATGATAAATCTTTCCTTCTCGATAAAATAATTCCAAAAATCGATTTGACTGTCATTTGTGTGTACAAATATTTTAAGAAGATATATAAAAAACGCTGCAAAATTTTTAACAGCGTTTCCTTATTTTAAAATTCTCATATGTCTTTCTTTTTTATGGTTAGCATCGTAGTATTCCAGCATCGCATGATACAAACGAGCCTTCGTTTTATCTTGTTGTTTAATCCCATGAAGAAATAATTCTGCTCGCTTTAATTTCAATATGTATTCGCATATCTGATCAAAATCCTTATCCATATTACTTTTGAAAATAAACATCTTTTTCCTCCATCACATCAACTATTTTTTGCATCAAAATAGACATATCCATTTTGTTTTCATAGCTTATTCTCCCAACTACAGTTGCAAGACGGGCTATAGAATTGATATTCTTTCCTACCTGTTCCAACTCTTCTGTCAAAGGAACTAACGCTTCAAAAGAGACTTTGTGAATGTTCAAATCTGTTCGGATTAATTTTTTTCTAGCAAACTCAGAAAAATTATGAATATTTTCCTTCCTCATACAATCATTTAATTTTTTATTTTCTTCTTCTGTCAAAAATACCTGTTTCAACACCGATTTTATTCTCATAATCTTATCACCTCGTTTTCTTATTTAGTCGTTTCACAAGTTCTTTCACTTGTTTGCTTGTCTTCTTTTCATATCCTATCATCAGCTCAACACAGCAGTGAAATATCCTTACATTATCGAAATCTTCACTTTGTTCCGCTATTCTTTCTAACTGACGTAAGTTATTGATAATTCTTCTAACTTGAAATATAAAGTCATGATAAGATTCAAAATCAAATTGAAGATAAATAGGCGAACTCTTAAACAACATTTTCCTAGCATAAGAGGAAAAATTTAGATGGTTTGTCATTTCAATCAAGTTATTCACTATTTCATTCTGCTCTTCAGTGATATAACATTTCTTTAGAACAGTCCTATATCTACTCATTTATCATATACTTCTTTCGGGCATTTTCATGGGCAATAGCTTTGCACTCCAGCATACGTTCCTGCTTTAAATTCTCCATAGACTTAAATAAATACGCTAACGGAGAAGTCGCATCCTCAGGAATCCGTTCAATCATGCTAATAACTTCATCACTAGTTACATATCCACTAGCTAAATACTCTCCTATCTTCATCTTCTGAGCATGTGTTAAAGTGTAATTGTTAGGATACAAAAATCTATCATTGTACTTATAAGAAATGGATTCTAACAAAGAATAATATTTAGGCAGAATATAAGTTTCAGGCTTTCTAGAACTATTATCCAGTATATTCTCAATCTCTTTCTTATTCTTACTCTTGTTCTTAATCTCTTGCGTTACATTCTCATTTTCATCCGTTACTGTAACGTTACAGTCTAAAACAAGTTGTGGCTCGCCTGTAATTAGTGCTTTCTGTTTTTGTCTATGACGAGCAACACGTTCCCTAGTTTGTTTCCTAATCTTTTCTAGGCCATCTATATTCTGATGTTTCTCCCATTTTGGAATGGTAATAGCGCCATCTATGATTTCTATCATGCCAAATTCTTCAAACATGCTAAGAGCTAATTTTACAGATGTCGCTTTTCGTCTAAACACTGTTGAAAGCATCTCTTCTGTGTAATATACCTTGTTTCCTAGACTCAGTATGCCACTATTATTTTGCTTTCCTGCAAGTACCAGAATTTTGAACCATATTACAATAAGTGTATCTCCTTCTGGCATCGATTCTATCAACTGAATTTTTTCATCATCAAATATATCTGTTGTTATCTTGATCCACTGAACACCATTCATACGAGTACCTATCTTTCATATTGCTTCAACCATCTTGTTACTGCTCTTTTATCGTATAAAGTCACTCCATCAATCACCATGGTTGGCATTCCTTCTTTCGTCCATTTTTGGATTGTAGTCGTAGATACATCTAACCACCTAGATAGACCTGACATACGAACCATGGGTTTATAAAGTTCTTTATCTTCAAATACTCTTGCCACAGCATTTGAAATCATCTCATCATAATGAGCACGTAATTGATTCTCTAATTCTTTAGGAAGCTGGACAACTAAAGTAGTTTCCGACATAAATTCACACCTCATTTCTAAATTAAATAAGCTCCGAAACTATTTAATTTGTTATTCATTTCGAATTATATATCCTTTTTGAATTTTTGTCAAGCTTTTTTATTCAAAAAGAATAAAATGTGTTATAATGATAAAAAGGAGGTTCTTATGACCAATCATATTACTAAACTGATAGAAAATAGCGGAAAAAAATTGACAGAAATTAGCGAAGCTACAAATATAGCCTATCCTACACTTTCTGGATACAATCAAGGAATCCGCAAACCTAAAAAAAATAATGCTGAAAAATTAGCAAAATACTTTAATGTTTCCGTCGCTTACATTATGGGGCTTGATAGCAACCCACACGCTCCATCAAATCTTAAAATTGTTACAGACAGTTTCAAAACATCTAAAATTGGTTCTGTGACACCTTTTAAAAGCGATATGGAGAAGTTAAAGAAAAGTATCGAATTTGGCGAAAGGGCATTAACACTACCACTTGATGATAGTTTTTCAGATGAATTTCGTCATATATTCTCAGAATACCTAGCTGAGAAAAACAAACGTTTTATGTCTGAGTTTATAGATTATATGAATCACCAAAATAAAGATTCTAAAGTTTGGCAGAGCTGGATTAAAACAGACGAATACGCTATCCGCCAAGAAGATAGAAAAAATAGATAGACATTCATTTCTCAATTACATAAGCTCCGAAAACTTAGATACGGAGAAAAAATGTCTATACACAAATACAAAACAAAAAAAGGAATCCTATACTATGTCAGCTTTTACATTGGCTTAGATGCTTATGGAAAGAAAAAAAGGCACTTAAAGAGAGGGTTCAAAACCAAAAAAGAGGCAAAATTGTACGAAGCTCGTTTAGAAGCTGGTGTCGTTGCCCCCACAGTAAGTACCGACAAACCTAACCCCAAAGTCACTTATAAAGAACTTTATCAAGAATGGTTTAATGCCTATGTTGGTACCGTTGAAGAAACAACTTCTTCCCAAACTAAGAATATCTATCGAATACATATTCTACCAATATTTGGCGATAAATTTATTGACCAAGTCAGTCCTTTAGATTGTCAAAATTTTATCACACAAAAATCTCAGACTTTCAAAAATATCAAACAGATAAAATCCTATACCTCAAAAATTTTTGATTTTGCAATCAACATGAACTACATTGATCGAAATCCAATGAAGAATGTTATCATGCCTAAAATCAAAAAAACTAGATCAGATAATTTTTGGTCTCTGGAGGAATTACATCATTTCCTTGATATAGTGAAAGAAACTGAGCCATTTAAACATTTTGCTTTATTTAGACTGCTTGCATTTAGTGGACTACGAAAAGGGGAGTTATACGCTTTAAAATGGGCTGATCTTAACTTTGACAGCAATCTATTGAACATAGATAAAAGTCTAGGAAGAATTGACGGTAAAGCGATTGAAAAGAGCACAAAGAATGAATCTTCAGTTCGTACAATCTATCTTGATGATGAGACAATCGATATTATTAAGCAATGGAGAAATTTCTATCTGAAAGAACAATCTCAGTTTCCTCTTACAAAGCTGAATATTAGTAACGAATATATGTTCTATTACATATCAAGTAATGACAAAATTGAACCTTTGCATGCTGATTACATTAATAACGTACTGAATCGAATTATTAAAAAGCATAAATTAAAACCAATTAGCCCACATGGGTTTAGACATACACATGCAACACTTATGTCTGAAATTGGAATCGATCCTTCTAATACATCAAAACGTCTCGGTCATGCAAGCAGTCAGATGACATTAGATGTCTATACTCACACCACAAAAACTGGTGAGAAAAACTCTATTGACAAATTTGCAGACTATCTCAATAAAGCAAAATAAATCATGATTTTAAAAATTTAGAAGAGGTTATCAGAAGGTTATCACAAAGCTATTCTAGCTCAAAAATCGACAAAAAAGCACTTTGCAAAATCTTTGCAAAGTGCTTTGAAACGTTGATATAATCGTATTGATTAACGTTTTGAGAATTGTGATGCTTTACGAGCTTTCTTAAGACCTGGTTGGGGCACCACTTATTTCATCTAATTTCAAAGTGCTTTAAAATCAACGTTTTCATGGGTTTCCAAAAAGTAAAATTTCAACTAATTTCAATCAATTTCATCAAAATAAGGTAAACTTTCGTCAAAAATAAGCAAAAATCGAACCAGAATATCAAAAGTTTACCTTATATAGATTTTCGCTATATTTGCATTCTATACTTCAACCGAGTTCACTAATTCTTTATTGTTTAATTAAGTTCAAAATAAGATGCAGATAACAAAAATATCTGCATCTTATTTTTATAAATTTCTTCTTCGTGCATCCAAAAGCAATAGTAACACCTTTCATTATATACACATACTCTGGTTATATTGAACAATTTTAAGTGAATCATTTAAATTGATTCTTCCTTGACCAAAGCAATTCACTTGGCATGACACCTATTTAGACTCGCATTAATCCATACCATTCCACAATCTAATGCGATAAACAATTTGTTTTATACGGTCCTCTAAATCTAGAATTTTCAAATCAGACTCATTCATATATTTCACCAATTTAATTGACTCTGTTACTTTATTTCGTATATAAAAAGTACCTAACTTTTTATTTGATGAGGCATCATTTAGAAAATCATCAATTTTTTCATACTGCCCAATTTGTTTATCTACTCTATATACTTCTTTTATTAACCTTTGTGATAAATAATTTTCTATCTCTTTCCCTTGCGTCACCCAAACTAAAGAATTATTTTCTTTAAATTCGTTCTTGATTCTAGCTTTTGAACGATTAATTCTTTGTTTAGAATCTGTTTTATCACTATCTATAACAATAATTGAATGTCTATTAGCTCTAAAAAGCTGTATCATTTCTTTTTCCTCACCTATTTTTCCGGTTAAATGAGAAAGTAATCGACCGCCGTAAAATAAAATCTGATAATGTAGATTTTCTTTTATTTCGCCTTTAGAGTAAAGTTCAATCCACTTATTCAAATAAATTCTATCCGATGGACCTTCTACCCAAATAACAGCATTAGATTGTAGTAAATCACTTGCTCTAACTCCTAAATTCATTAACACATCTTCATTTTCTATAAACGATAACGCTGAATTCGTTACAACTCCGTCGGTTTCTTTTTTTATATGAGTAATCGTCACATTATGTTTCCCACTAAACATATTCAAGGGAACATTAGAGTGCGTTGTTAAAAATATATGAGTATTATTCTTAATAGACCATTGATATAAAAATTCAAAAAGATTTCTTTGGATTGTCGGGTGTAAATTGTTTTCTAATTCTTCAAAAACGAATACAAATCCATCAACCTCAGGCTTACTCTCGTTTACTCTCACCCCCCTTTCTCTGACCTCTAACAATAACTTTATTAATACTAATAGTATCGTCCTTAGTCCGCTTCCTGAGCTAGATATTGGTATCTTACCATTTTCATTCAAAAGCATTATCTCCCAAGTTGTCACATCACGTCCAGTTGGCTCGATTTCTTGACACATAATTCTTTCAAATTGATTTTCAGGTCGCATTATCAGATTAAGGGCATTCAACATTTCTATCTCAACTATCTCATTAGGAAGACTTCCAACATTCAAATATTGTCTTAATAAATTGGTTGCACCTTGCCCATCCTCTTTGACAATTTTATTACTACTCTGAGGTTCAGGTATAAGATTTCTGTCAGCTGACAATTTTATAATTTTTTGGTATTGCAGTTTGGATAAATAATTTGTTCCTAAATCAACAAATTGCTCAACATTTTGACATTTTTGCATCAGCTCAGTTGAAGCACTCTCAATCTTCAGCAAGTGAATCTGTTCCTCTCCTATAGTATTAATAGGCGAGTAATTAAATGTTATCTTTTTTCCGATAAACTGACTTCCAAATTCAAAATAGTTTCCTCCAATATATCCTCCAGATGTATTTGCTGAAAATACTCGTCTTATATCGTCTTCGGTTGGAATAAATGTAAACTGTATTTTAGTTTGATTTGTTAATCCCACTTGTGACTCTTCTTTGTTTACCAACATGTCAAGAGCTTGTAGGAGTGTAGATTTTCCAATATTATTTTGACCAACCAAAATATTAAAATTACTTATTGTGTCAAAACCAACTACTTGATGGCCTATATTCTTATAATTTGATATCTTAATTTCTTTTAGTTTCTTCATGTTTTGTCTTATTTCAATTTTATTTCTATTGAAAGAAATACAGCTTTCTAACTATCTATCTTCGAATAGATTAAATTCCTTAGAATTATACAACTTCTTAAATTAGCCGTCAATTTATTTCCAGTTAAAAGACTTATCTAATTTCTTAATACATTATAATTATAATTATTATTTTTAATACTAATAAATCCTGTAATTACTATTATATTGGTAACCTAAAACATATGTTTAGTTTCTGTCTAGAGAGTTAAATAGGCAATTTTATTGTTTTCTATAAACATATTGGACATAATTATTCATAAATTTTTCTTATTTCTCGAGCTAAATAGCTATCTGGATGTCTTTTTATAAAATATCTTTCTCTTGCAAATCCATTGTTTCCCCTTTGTAAGCTTTCATAAATCAAGGGTCTCAGGAGCTCTTTATCTCCTGTTTGAATATATTTTAAGATCTCATTGCCATATTGGTATTTTTTGACATAACATAAATAATTACCTTGCCAATGAGAATCTTCCTCTCTAAAACTTTGGAAACTACTCATTAAATGAAGTAATTTTTCTGTCAGTTCTAATATGTATGTCGCGTATATGGCATCTATATCTTCATAATCTAAATATTCATCAGTATACTTACCCAAAACATCATCAATGTTATCCTTATTTAGAACATTTAGCAAATTATCATCCCATACCTTATTTCCATATTTCTTTCTAATTTCAACTGATTCCATATCACCTTGGTACAAACGCATCTCCTGTTGAATTGAAATTATTGATTCTAAACTTTGATAAGTATTATTTTCATGAATATATTTTTCTTTATAACCGTAATAACTGCCATCATTAATGAATTTATCTATTTTTTTCTTTAAAATTTCATTGTAAAATTCGTTCAGATAAACATCAATAAATGCTATTTTATTAATGTTTTTTGATTCATTTTTTACACATTCTTCATAAAATTTCCAAAATAAGGTACTAACATTAAGAACTTTTTCTGTAGCCCGAAAAATCCCTGTCATAAATAATTCATAATGCTCTTCAAAAAGTATACCATATACTTTTTGAACATCAACAACGTCTAATCTTATTTTTTCAAATTCAATATTAAGTGGCATATATCCTAAAACTATTCTCCATAGATTTTCATCATAAGATTCAAAAAGAATATCTAAAATAATAATAGATGATAGGAAAGATGTGAGTTTCCAATGTTCGGAATAATCACCAAAGCAAATTTCATCATAAGATTTAAACATTATATTACGCGCTATATATTTCTTTTTTTCATTACTAACTAAACCTAATTTTGTGCCATATTCATCCAACTTGCAATTATTCAAAACATCTTCTATTGTATTAGGAGTATAAAGATATGGATTCTTTGAGGTTACCATCCCTCTTCTAATAAGACTAATTAACGGCGAATTGCTTGAAGAAATCTCTCTATTCGTAAGTTTTTTATATTTCTTATTTACTTTCTTTTCTTGACCTGTATACCAGTAATATTCTGTTGAAGCCCTTGACTTACGTTCCTCATTTATAATTCTAATTTTAGAATCTAGCCTCAATGAAGCGCAATCAATAAAATACTTCTTTGTCCTTTTAAAAATCATACTCTTCCTTTTTAAAACGTGGTGTTTTTTAGTTGTTATTTTATAAAAATTACCTTAATTATACCACGTTTTTCACTTTATAATGTAATTATCCATATTTCAATGGAAAATTATGAAGTCCAAAGGTGCACCAAAGGACGGATTGAAACTCAGAACATAGCTACATCTTCAGGTATTCGCTATGTCAAATGTTTCACCGTTTCTTTGGTGTGTTTTTTTCATACTTAGCTCGGTAAACGACTGTGTTTCTCTTCCGTCCAAGGACGGAAAGGAAGTAAAATGGCATATAAAAGTGTAATAGAGGAATTATATTGTAAGCTACTCGGACAATCAATCCATAAACGACTTAAAGAATTACAAATATTACAAAACCAAATAGGTTACGAAACTCCTGAGGGAGAACTTGAACTTTTATCAGAAACAACTGTTGGGCAAATAATCAAAGGAAAAAGAAATATTAGTTTTAATGCTTCGTTAGCTTTTCAAACCAGTTTAGATTATAAAAATCCAAGGGAACTATTTTTCCCGAGTATTGAATTCGAACTACTACTAATTGAAAATATAATATCTACAATTTTGATAGATCCTACGTTTGAAAATACTTTTCTAAAAAAGTTAATAGCAAAAAAATTTTCTAATGTCTCAAAGAAAGAAGTAGCGCAAATCATTGAAAAAAATAAAGAAATTTTTCTAGACTCCTTATCAAGCTTTATTTCAGATTTCCCAGAGGAAGAAACTTCGCATCAAATAGCTGAGAAATTAACTTATTGGTTATCCGAATTAGCCTGTCTCATACCAAAAATTTAAAAGTAGACTGTCAGGAAAACTGACAGTCTACTTCATGAAATTACGTTAAACTAAAATTGTTCTTAGCTAAGACAAATAATTAAACACGAGGTAAATCTAATGAAAACATGCAATCGCAAACGTGGCTACTCAGTCAATACTGCCAATGAATATATTGACAACAAGCAGGGCATTCTCTGCTTAAGTACCGAACTAGAAGCACAAATTAAATTTGAAGACGGTCAACCAACAGGAGAAATTATCGCTTATAAAGCTTGGTTCTCACAAAAAGGACTTCCGCCCTTCACCGTCAAATTCGAAGCTGAAGTGGAGCTACCACCTTATATGGCATTGGTACAGTTTGATAATCTACAAGCATGTGAGATGAACTATAACGTTTACTTTAAAGCTGATGGCATTAAGGAGGTTAAATAATGCTATCTAAAACAGATGCCGTCTTGCAATCATACTTGCTCCAGAGCCTTAATATGGCTCTTGGAGCCTTGATGCAAGGCGAAACAAGTTATACAAACAGTTTTAACATTGCCATTCAAGAAAACGGTTTCATCTTCATCCCACGGCTTCCCTGTGCCTATATTTTAGATGATGAACTCTATAATAAAATTTTCTTGATTGCTAACGCATCCCTATACCCACATTATACTTTATTGAAGCAAAATGCAACATACTTTGTCCCTCTAAAAACGGATGATATCCATGTTCAGCGAGGACTCTTCTTTCCGTGGAAGGTGGGAATTTCAAAACGATTGGTCATTCCTGACCTTGATAGATATACAACAAGTTTGCCCAAAAATCAAATTCCAATTATGGAAAATTTTACGCTTAATCTTGATAAGGTCAATCACATTGCAATCTGTGGAAATAGTGGGTCGGGTAAATCTTATGCTCTTACCTATCTACTGAGTGTACTCAAAAATCAATCTGATTTAATTATCGTAGACCCAAAATTTGATACGCCTAGTCGTTGGGCTCGTGAACATCAAATTGCCGTGATTCATCCCGTTGAAAATCGGTCTAAGTCCGATTTTGTATCAGAAATTAATGAGAAATTAAGTCAATGTCTAGAACTGATTCAAAAACGTCAAGCAATCCTATACGAGAATCCACGTCATGAGTTCACTCATATGACAATTGTGATTGATGAAGTTCTTGCATTATCCGAGGGAGTCAATAAGACGATTAAAGAATCGTTTTTCTCACTCTTATCTTCTATCGCACTTCTTGGACGTGCTACAAGGATTCATTTATTACTTATTTCACAAAGACTCGACCACACTACGATTCCCATTTCTGTTCGTGAACAACTTAATGTCCTCATCCAGATTGGCAACATTAACAAGAAGACGACACAATTTCTATTTCCCGACCTCGACCCAGAAGGTATCGTTATCCCTATTGGTCATGGAACAGGTCTGATTCAAGTGATTGATAACGAACATCCTTATCAGGTTCTTCCACTACTATGCCCAACATATTACACAAAGAAAGGAATTCTTTAATGGTGAAAAAATCTTACTTCATGAGGACATTCAACCTCAATATCAATCTAATTTTAGTTTCATTTCTAGCAGGATTTATAGAATGGTCTCTGGATTTTCTATCAAATCAGTTTAAACTAAATCCTCTTAGTTTTTTCGACCTTTCCCAGTTCAATAGCTATTTAGATTTTGGAAGCAAGTATTCTTATACAGCAATGTCCTTCCTTCTACTTACACTAGTTGTTTCTGTAATGTTTGAAATTCTGAATCGATTTCGATTTGATAGTCTATTAAACTATTTTAAATCCGTATACTTTACATTCAAACTTCGTCAGTTTCTAACGCAACGTGAAAAATCAGAAAAAATAACCACGATTGACAATCAGAATATAACTACCTTCAATCCCATAAATAGTAGTTTTAATCGCTGTGCACACAAGAGTATCGTAGACATACGAAAAGACGATGTAACAGTTTTTGTCAAAGTTCCTAAAGATCAGCAGGGACAAAAAATTTTGGGTGACATGACCTCTCAACTGAAAGAAGAAGTTTCAAGTCAGCATCCTGACTACTACTTTTCAGCACCTAATCGGATTCGTAATAAACTATGGTTAGTTGGTAAAAAACGACAAAAAGGGGCTATGGCTTGCGTTAAGCAGTAGCCAGATAGCCCCTTCTAGCATTATACTAGATAATTGGGGTTACTACGACCCCCAATTATCCTGTAATCAGTAATCAGAAAGGTATATCAAAATGGGAAAAGAACAACGCTCCAGCAAGTGGACATTTCTTTTTTACAAAGAAAGTGCCCCTGCTGACTACCTTGAAGTTCTTGAAGAACTACACATCCCCTTCATTCTGAGTCCTTGGCACGATAAAGACGTTAACCGACAAACTGGGGAACTGAAAAAATCTCACAAACACGGGGCTTTCTTCTTTGATTCTCTCAAAAGTTATAAACAAGTTTCTGAGCTAATCAAGGACAAGTTGAATGGCCCTGCTCATGTAGAAATCGTACAATCACCCAAAGGACTTTTTGACTACTTCATTCATGCCGAAAATAAGGAGAAAACTCAATATGATATAGATGATATTGAAGTTGGATGTGGTTTTAATCTCGATAAATTTCTTGTAGAAAATAACTCAGATGATTTCATGCATGAAGTTGTGGATATTATTGAACAGAATGACTTCACAGAGTTTGAAGAACTCGTCTGGTATGCACGTTCTAATCACACACCACTTCTTGGACTTATCATTGAGCGCACCTACTTTTTTGCTAAGTATTTGGATTCACGTCGATGCAATCCAATGAGGAACCAAGATAAGAAGGAGGATAATAAATGCAAGTAATCCTACCAGATGAGCAAATTCATCAAATTCAACTATTACTCTCCAATCTTATTCAAAAAGAAATTAAACAACAATTAGAAAAAAATACCTTAAGTTGTCCCTATTTGAACAAACAACAGACTTGCAACTATTTGGGAATTTCCAACAATACTCTTGATTCATGGATTCAAAAGGGGCTTCCATCCATCAAAATTGGAAAAACAATTCGATTCCACAAAGACTCTATTGACTGCTGGCTAAACGGTAACAACTAGAAAAATCAAGATTTTTATTTTATAATGGTCATGATATTTTCTGGTTCGATATAAAGGAGAATATCATGACTATCAGTAAGACAAAAAACGGAACTTACCGCTTAAAAGTCTATATACCAATAGAAGCACGAATGCCTCTTGGCATCGTTAATAATAATTATTATGATAAAAGGTTTAAAACAAGAAAGGAGGCACGACAAGCAGAAATTGACCTGCTTACTAAGTTAAATCAAATAGAAGATAATGAATTTACAGGACTATCGAAAGGAGATATTCTTTTCTCAGACTTCTATAACAATATCTGGTGGGACTCCTATAAAACAGGACAAACTACATCTACTTCAAAACCACCAAGCAGGTCAACAATCGCTAATACCAAAACCTGTTTTGAAAAACATATACTACCACTTCTCGGAAACTATACGATACAGTTTCTAAATCAAAATAAGCAAGTTATCCTAAATCTAATGACATCTAAAGCTAACGAATATGCAAACTTCAAAACTTTACGAAGTTACGTTATTTCTATTTTTGATTGGGCGGAAGAACTTGAGTATATTGAAGCAAATAGAGTTGCAAAAACTTTAAGACGAATTAAAGCTGTCAGAAAAATTCAACTTGCAGAATCAAAACGTGATGAAGATTTATATTTAACTCATGAGCAACTCCAAGAATGGTTCTCAGCTTTTAAAGAAGATTTAGAGAACGATAAAATATCACTCAAAGATTACGTCCTTTTTTATCTCACTTTTTTTCTTGGAGATAGAAAATCAGAAACATATGCTCTCCAGTGGAAACATATCGACTTTTCAAAATCTCAGATTCAGTTAATTCAGGCTTTAGATAGATACGGACAAGTAAAATCTACTAAAGGAAATAAAAAAACTATCTTTTCTATTTCTAGCGACTTACTTCAACTTCTGACTTTATGGAAAAAACAACAAAAATATGAATTGGCAAAGTTTGGTATCATCAGTAATCCAGAACAATTCATCTTCACTTATATAGATACCAGAGGGAATATTAATAAACCCTTACATTCTGACTATCTCAATAATAAGATGAAAAGCATTAGAAAGCAACACCCAGAGCTTACACACGCTACGCCACACAAACTACGTCATACAGGAGCAACACTGGCGAAACAAGCAGGAATGAGCTTAGAAGCCATTTCCGAAGCTCTGACTCATAGTGACACTGGAACAACTCAGATTTATGTCAATACTTCTAATGTAGTTCCTATGGCAGTTGGTGAGTTCGCCTTAAAATCTCTGAAACAATAAGGTAAAAATAAGGTAAATTTTGAGGTGAACTTTTTAAAAAATCGCTAAAAAAGCACCCATGAGGTAAACTCTTGAGTGCTTTGAAACGTTGATATAATCGTATTGATTAACGTTTTGAGAATTGTGATGCTTTACGAGCTTTCTTAAGACCTGGTTTCTTACGTTCAACTTTACGTGAGTCACGTGTAAGAAGTCCTGCGCGTTTCAATGAATCGCGGAAGTCTGGGTCTACTTGAAGAAGGGCACGAGCGATACCGTGACGGATAGCTCCTGATTGACCAGCGTATCCACCACCTACAACGTTAACGAAAACGTCGTATGAACCTGCAGTTGAAGTAACTGCGAATGGTTGGTTGATTACAAGACGAAGGTCAGCGTGTGGGATGTACTCTTCAACATCTTTTTTGTTAACAGTGATTTTACCAGTTCCTGGAACAAGGCGAACGCGTGCAACAGCGTTTTTACGACGTCCAGTACCTGCATATTGTGCTTGTGACATACTTTATTGTTCCTTTCCTTAGATAAGTCCTGAAATATCAAGAACTTCTGGTTGTTGTGCAGCGTGAGTGTGCTCAGCTCCAACAAATACTTTCAACTTCATACCTTGAGCGCGTCCAAGAGTATTGTGTGGAAGCATACCTTTAACTGATTTCTCGATCAAACGTACTGCATTTTTAGAACGAAGTTCACCTGCAGAGATTTGTTTCAATCCACCTGGGTGGTTTGAGTGAGTGTAGTAGATTTTATCAGTTGCTTTTTTACCAGTCAATTTAACTTTTTCAGCATTGATAACAATCACAAAGTCACCTGTATCAGTGTGTGGTGTAAATGTTGGTTTGTTTTTTCCGCGAAGTACGCTAGCAACTACTGCAGAAAGACGTCCAAGTGGTACATCAGTTGCGTCAACTACGTACCATTTACGTTCAACTTGGCCTGGTTTAGCCATAAATGTTGTTTTGTTCATGATTTCTCCTATATATAGTTCGATTTTTGTTTACGGTGATGGGTGTTCCTTCCCATCGAAAAGTATTTGGAAGGTTCCGGGGCCTTTCAAATGGGGTAAACAATACCGCCTACTATAATACCAAATTTCACCCCTAAAAGTCAATAGATATGAAAAATATTTTTCTGAATTCCACTCTTTTTATCTCTAAAAAACCTCGCTTTCGCGAGGCTCTTCTATTTATAAGATAAGGCACGTTTAAAGGTTTTCCAAGGACCTAAATCATCTGTTTGCAAAACGAGACTAGCATACATACGCCCGATAAAGACTGTTGCCGTTACTGCAAAAGCAATCGTAATAGCAAGCGAAATCCAAGCTTCTAACCCATTTGCATAACCATTAATAGCTCTAAACGGCATGAAGAAAGTCGAAATAAAGGGAATATATGAACCAATCTTCAAGATGAGATTGTCACCAGCTGCACCTAGAGCTGTCACTCCAAAAAAACCACCTATAATCAAAATCATCAAAGGCGACAAGGCTTTTCCTGAGTCCTCAGGACGAGAAACCATAAAACCTAGGAAGGCTGCTAAAACAACGTACATAAAGAGGCTAACCAAGACAAACAATAAGGTGTTGAGCGAGAAAGCTTCTCCTATATGGTTTAAAATACCAGATTGTGCCAAGATTGGTAGGTCTTTAAAGAGAAGAATGGCAGCAAGTCCACCCACGACGTAAATGCCAATATGAGTCAAAATCACAAGAAGCAGAGCCAGCATGCGAGCGTAGAAATAATGACTAGCTCGGATACTAGAGAAGACCACCTCCATAATTTTGGTTCCTTTCTCGCTAGCCACTTCCTGAGCAGTGACACTAGCATAGGTAATCAAAATCATATAAAGGAAGAAACCAAGCCCTGCGGCCGCAAAGGTTTGAATCATTTTTTTATTTTCCTTGGATTCATCAATCTTCTCAGTAAAATCAACGGTTTGACTCAGGCGTTTTTCCTGTTCTTGAGACAAATTAGCCGCCGAGCGATTGAGTTGGTATTGCAGTTCGTTGAGCTTATTGGTTACTGCTAGCTTGATGCCTGTTTCAAGAGAAGTTTCACCATGATAGACGGCCTTGAGGACACTATCCTCTTGATCAATAGTTAGGTAACCCTTGATTTTCTCATCTTTGATAGCAGCTTGGGCACTGGCTTCATCCTTATAATCAAAGTTGATACCATTAGTACCCTTGAGCCCATCTTCCACAGATGGCACAGTTGTTACTACTGCTATCTTACTATTTTTGGCCATAGAAGATCCTTGGAGATAGCCAATTCCTCCAGAGAGACCGATAAACAAGAATGGTGAAATCACCATAAAGAAGAAACTCCACGATTTGACATGTCGAAGATAGGTTTCCTTGATTACAACCCACATATTTCTCATACTTCCACCCCTGATTCTAGTTTAAAGATTTCATCGATTGTTGGCGCTTGTTGGTCAAAGGTTGCGATATATTGCCCTTGAGTCAAGATTGGAAAGAGTTCTCTACCAGCATTCTCATCCTCCAAGATCAATTTCCAACTACCTTGTTTGGTCAAGCTCACCTGTTTGACATGAGGAAGGTTTTCCAATTCTTCCTTGCTTAGTTCACTTGAAACAAAGAGACGCGTTTTCCCGTATTGATTGCGGACATCCTGAACTGGTCCATGCAAGACCACACGGCCATCTCGAATCATCAGAATATCGTCACAAAGTTCCTCAACATTGGTCATGACATGGTCAGAGAAGATAATGGTTGCCCCACGTTCTTTTTCTTGAAAAATGACTTGCTTGAGCAATTCTGTATTGACCGGATCCAATCCACTGAAAGGCTCATCCAATATAATCAAGTCTGGCTCATGAATCAAAGTAATGATGAGCTGAATCTTCTGCTGATTTCCTTTTGACAGACTCTTAATTTTATCTGTCAGCTTCCCTTTCACTTCCAACCTCTTCATCCATTGAGGGAGTTTTTCCTTGATCTCCTTGGCATCCATACCTTTTAGCGTCGCCAAATAGCGAACTTGTTCAAAGACTGTCAATTTAGGCATGAGACTGCGTTCTTCAGGCAGATAGCCAATCCGAGCGTAGGTCTCTTGACGAATATCCTGACCATCCAGACTGATGTCTCCTTGATATTCTAAAAACTTCAAAATACTGTGGAAAATCGTTGTCTTCCCAGCACCGTTTTTACCAACTAATCCCAAAATACGACCTGGTCGCGCTTGAAAGTCAATACCAAACAAAACTTGCTTGGGTCCAAAACTTTTCTCTAGACTTCTTACTTCTAGCATCTTTCACCTCCGAAATGTCTTGCACTCATTATACTCCTTTTTGATAGCCTTTACAATAATTTCTGTTCATTTTTATCATCCTCATTTTAGTAAAAAATCTTAGGGTACTTTGAGTTATGAGTACATTATACAGTGCTAAACTCCAATTTATCTTCTCCGTTCCTCAACTGTCTATTTTTGATCCTGAATTGTTATTTGAGAAGCAAAAATCCACCCCGAAGGATGGATTGATGCTTTAACGCACTTCTGCATTCACTTTTTCTTCGAGTGATGCTTGGATTTTTTCCATATAGCGTGCGACTTCTTCATCTGTCAAGCTGTCTTCTGGATTTTGGAAGGTCAAGCTATAGGCCATTGACTTCATGCCAAGTCCTAGTTTTTCACCTGAGAAGACGTCAAAGAGTTTGATATCTGTCAAACGTTTCACGCCTGCAGCTTGGATAGCATCCACAACTTCTTGATGAGTCACTTCTGCTTTAAGAAGGAGGGCAACGTCACGGCTAACTGCTGGGAATTTAGTAATTTCCACAAATGGATCAGCTGGTTGAAGTGCTGATTCGATGGCTGAAAGATTAAGCTCCGCTACATACGTTTCTGGAATATCGTAAGCCTTAGCAGTAACTGGATGCACTTGGCCAAGGAAACCAAGAACTTGGTCACCAAGTGAAATCACAGCTGTACGACCTGGATGAAGACTAGCGATTTCAGATGTTGCTGTATAAGTCACTTCAAGCCCCAAGCGAGCAAAGAGAGCTTCCAAAATTCCCTTAGCATAGAAGAAATCAACTGGCACTGCTGCTGTTTGGAAATCTTTTTCAGCAACCAAGCCTGTCAAGGCAAAGGCAAAGCTATTGATCTCATTCGGAAGTTCTTCTTTTGGATTGCCTGTTTGTTCAAAGACTTTTCCAATCTCGTAAAGGGCCAAGTTTTTATTCTTACGAGCCACATTATAAGCCACCGTATCAAGGATACCTGAGATCATATTTTGACGGAGGACAGAACGGTCCACAGTCATTGGCCACATGAGTTCTGTAAGGTTACTTGGTTGAGCTGTGAACTCAACTGCTTTTTCAGGTGTTGTTAGAGCGTAGGTAATGATTTCTGTCAAACCTGCCCCTTCAGCGATCGTACGAACTTGGCGACGCAATTTTTGTGTCGCAGTCAATTCACCAGCTGTACCATCGTCTTTTGGAAGACTAGTTGGCAAGCGATCATAACCATAGATACGAGCGATTTCTTCAAAGAGGTCTGCTTCGATAGTGATATCCCAACGACGACGGGGTACGCTGACTGTAAAGCTTTCTGCATTGCCAGAAAGACCAAAGCCAAGACGACGGAAGACATCTTCCACATCAGCATATGAAAGTTCCGTACCAAGAACACGGTTGACATCGGCAAGAGTTGAAGATACTTCTACATCTGAAGTGTCAAGCTCACCCGCTGAAACGATGCCCTTACGCACTGTCGCACCTGCAAGTTCTGCAATCATGCTAGCTGCCGCATCAAGAGCTTCATTGACTGTTGCCACGTTGATGCCTTTTTCAAAGCGAGAAGATGACTCAGAACGAAGATTCAAGCGACCGCTAGTTTTACGAATAGATTTGCCATTGAAGACAGCAGCTTCAAGGACAACACGACTAGATTTTTCAGAGATTTCTGTTGCTTGACCACCCATAACACCTGCAAGAGCTACTGGTTTGTCTGCGACAGTGATGACTAAGTCATTTGATTCCAAGTCACGTTCTTCACCATCCAAGGTCACCAATTTTTCACCAGCACGCGCTTCACGCACACGGATGTCAGTCCCTTCAAAGGTATCCAAGTCAAAAGCATGCATTGGTTGACCAAAGTAGAGCAGGATGTAGTTGGTCACATCCACTACGTTATTGATTGGACGGATGCCTTCGTTCATGAGGATATTTTGCAACCATTGTGGACTTGGTGCAATGGTCACATTGTCCAAGATACGAGCCGCATAGTAAGGTGCCTTGTCTGTATCAATGCCCACAGAAAGGGCATCTGCTGCACTTTCATTTGTTTCTGTTAGAGTAAATTCTTTAAAGTTGACTGTCTTGTCATAGATGGCTGCCACTTCATGAGCCACCCCACGCATAGAAAGAGCGTCCGCACGGTTTGGTGTGATAGAAAGTTCGATAATTTCATCATCCAAGTCTAGGTAAGAAAAGACTTCATCCCCAGGAAGGGCATTTTCTGGCAAGATTTGAATACCATCTGCAAATTCCTTAGGTACAACTGAGTCAGAAATGCCCAATTCACCAAGTGAACAGATCATCCCAAGTGACTCAAGACCGCGGATTTTTCCTTTTTTGATCTTGTAATTGTCAGCGATGCGAGCTCCTGGAAGAGCCACCATAACCTTGATACCAGCATGCACATTTGGGGCACCACAAACGATTTGACGGGCTTCTTCTTCGCCAACGTTAACCTGACAAACATGGAGGTGAGTTTCTGGCACATCTTCGCAAGACAAGACCTCACCGACGACAATTTTTGAGAGACCAGCAGCAGGTGATTCGACACCTTCTACCTCGATCCCTGTAGTTGACATTTTTTCAGCCAACTCTTGTGATGGCACATCAATGTCCACCAATTCTTTTAACCATTTATAAGATACAAGCATAATTCTGATTGTAAGATCCCACCAAGTGTGACCTTTTCAATTCCTTTCTTTTTCTTCGAGTCAGTCCTTACCATTCTCATCGAGAGAAAATGACTAGAACTGTATAGGACTGTGTTTCAGTGTTCAATCTTATTTAAACTGTTCTGAGAAGCGGACATCTCCTTGATAGAATCCACGGATATCGTTGATTCCGTAACGAAGCATGGCTACGCGCTCTTGACCAAGACCAAAGGCAAAGCCAGAGTAAACAGTCGCATCGATGCCACTCATTTCAAGGACACGTGGGTGAACCATACCGGCACCCATAATTTCAATCCAACCTGTTTTCTTACATACGTTACAGCCTTCTCCACCACACTTGAAGCAAGAAACATCCACCTCAACAGATGGCTCTGTGAATGGGAAATACGATGGACGCAGACGGATCTGACGCTCTTCACCAAACATTTTTTGGACAATCAACTGAAGAGTTCCTTGAAGGTCTGCCATAGAGATGTTTTTCCCAACAACCAAGCCTTCGATTTGGTGGAATTGGTGACTGTGGGTCGCATCGTCCGTATCACGACGGAACACACGCCCTGGTGAGATCATTTTCAAGGGACCTTTAGAGAAATCATGAGCATCCATTGCACGCGCCTGAACAGGAGACGTGTGAGTACGAAGCAAGATTTCTTCTGTGATGTAGAAAGTATCCTGCATATCACGGGCTGGGTGGTCTTTTGGAAGGTTCATACGCTCAAAGTTATAGTAATCTTGCTCCACTTCAAATCCGTCCACGACTTGATACCCCATACCGATGAAAATATCTTCGATTTCTTCACTGGTTTGTGTGAGGACATGACGGTGACCAGTCGCAACTGGGCGACCTGGAAGCGTCACATCGATACTCTCGCTAGCTAGCTGAGCTGCGACTTTCTTTTCTTCCAAGAGCTTAGCTGTTTCTTCAAAAGCAGCTGTCAAGACATCACGCGCTTCATTGACGTGTTTCCCGATAATCGGACGCATCTCAGCAGAGACATCTTTCATCCCTTTGAGGATTTCAGTGAGCGATCCCTTTTTACCAAGGACAGAGACACGCAAATCTTGCATCTCTTTTTTATTTTCAGCAGTAATCTGCTTCAAGCTAGCCAGCGTTTCTTCACGAAGCGCTTTTAATTGTTCTTCAATAGTTGACATAATTCCTCCATCAGTCGCTCGTAGATAAAAAGAAAACCACATGCCAAAAACTCCACTCGGAGCGTTGACACGCGGTACCATCCGTTTTCATCTGACAAGTCAGACCTTCATTTCTAAATCCATGCGCAAGTGAATTCACCCAGCTTTCATATAAAGAGCTTGCAGTCACGGCTCTCCTCCCTGATATACTTCCCTTGAGTTACTAGTCTTGCAGATTTCTATTCAATTACTACATAGTTTATCAGATTTTGAGTTAAAAAACAAGTTAGATTAGACTAATTTCAATACAAAACTCGTTCCTTTTTCTGTTGCTCCATTTTCCACAAATCCAAGCGACTTGAAACAGCGCCTAGATACATGATTGTAAGTGTAGATTTCCTTGACTCTCAATTCTTTCCATCCTTTTATTCGAGCCAATTCAATCAAAGTACTTAGGATCTTTTTTCCAAGTCCTCGATGTTGGTAAGCGGGATTTCCAATCACAATGGGGAGATTGTCCTGAGATAGTGTAACATCCCCAATTGGAAACCATTCACCCTTCTCCTTGACTTCAATCCAAAAAAGCTCACCATGCTGATCCAAATAGGAATACATGGCTTCCAAAGTTTCTTGACTATAAGGAAGCTTCACCCCATCTACGAGGTGAACCAAGTTCACATCCTGATACCAAGCAAGAGCTTCTTCACAATGATTGACCTTATAATAAGGAACAAGACGCAGTGAATTATCTATTTGTAGGGTCTGTTTCATCTGCTTTCCTTTTCAACAAAAGAGTTGCTGCTTGATTAAAACCATCACACCAGTTATACCATTTTGCTTCATACTCATCTTGAGCTAAGATATGATTTTTTAAATCCAGAACAGAGTAGATTTTTCTTTCTTCGCAGGCTTGCGCATAGAGATGATATAGTTCATCACCACCATCTCTATCCCACTCAGCAGAAATCGTATCCTGACCTGCCAATAAAGCCTGATAAGCCCTGTGATGTCCATCTGTAATCAACAAGCAATCTCCGAACGCAAGAATACTAATTGGATCAACATTGTTTAATTCTACAGACTGATAAAGTGTCTGGAGGCCTGCTAGTTTCTTTTCTGATAAGTATAGTTGAGTCGGATGGAGAGCTTTTATGTTGACTTTCATTTCTTTCTCCTCAAGAGAATTTGATATTCACTTCTGCTTACCTTTAAATCGCCATTGGAAGCGGAGCTTGTCATAGAAGGGAAACTCTATAAACAGGACTCCCAAACCCACACAGAGACTGGCAAAGACGTCTGATGGATAGTGAACTCCCAGATAGACCCTTGATACCAACACACTGACTAAGTAAAGGCCAAGGACGATTTGTACGATTTTTCTCCAGACTGGATTTCTCATCCGTTGACTGAGAATGACAATCAGAGAACCGACCATCAAGGTTACAGCCAGAGAATGGCCACTTGGAAAGGAAAATCCCTTCTCCTCAACCAAGTGTAAAATAGCTGGTCGTGGGCGCTGGTAGATATTTTTAAAGGTCACGATTAAAAGACCTGCCAAAGCCAGATTTCCCAGCATGAAGAAACTTTCTACCTTCCACCGCTTACGATAAAAGACAAAAGCTGTAATGACAACCCAAGTGATAATCACTGGAATATCAATCAAGCGTGTGATGGCCCTAAAAAGAATAGTCAAGTAATCTGGCAAGTCTCCTCGAACGGCAGTCTGTATCGGTTGGTCAAAACCGACCAGCGTTTCAGGGTAAAATTTGACCATATAGCCAAGAATAACGAAAAGTAAAAGGGCAAAACTGCCCTTCATTAAAAATGTTTGTTTATCTTTCATAGTGTTTTAAGGTTGGTTTCAATAGAACATACAACAACCAGAATGAAACGGAAAAGATTACACCCTCAATCAAGTTAAAAGGCAACACCATAGTCATTAGGTAGTTGGAAAGTCCCAAAATTTTTCCAATATCAAAGTTAGCAAACTTAGCGTACAAAGGAACAGCGTAAACATAGTTGAGAACCAACATAGCCACGGTTAAGCCAATAGTCCCAGCTAGAGAGCCTAGTAGGAAACGAAGGGTTGTCCGTTCCTTTTTCCAAATCAATGCAAAGACGATGACAAAAACTCCCAAAGCTACGATATTCATTGGCAAACCAATGTAAGTATTCACTCCCTGGCTATTAAGAAGCAATTTCAAGAGTGAGCGAAGCAAGAGAATTCCTAGAGCAGCAGGCAAATCCATGACCACCAGACCCACAAGGACTGGCAAGATACTAAATTCGATCTTGAGGAAGGACGCCGCTGGTAAAAGCGGAAAGTCAAAGTACATCAGCACAAATGAGATGGCTGATAAGATCGCAATGGTCGAAAGTCGACGTGTGTTTGTCATAACAGGTTCCTCCAATTTTCTATAAAATCAGAAGAAGTTAGAAAGGATTCCTCTATCTATTCTCACTTTTTATATCCCAAAAGTTCCCTCTCACTCTATTAAGGAAATTCAAGCAAGCGGTTACAGTTTAGCTATAAATCTATCAGAACAGACAAAGCTATTCTTTCGTCTTCTCCCATCCAGACTATACTGTCGGTTGTGGAATCTCACCACATCAGCTTGCGCTCGCGGACTTATTTGGCTAAGATATTTTAGATTTATCTAGGCGTCGCAGTCGAAGATAATACTTAAAGTATATCGAGACAAGACAACGACGAGAAAGCTAAAATAGCTAGTCAAATTTACCGCCGGTCGGGAATCACACCCTGCCCTGAAGACTCTTTTATCATAACAAAAAACGCTTGCAAGCGCAAGCATTTTGTTCATTTTCATTTTCATTTTTTATTTCAATTTATCCACTTCATAGGTATGAACAAGCTCAAGACCTGCAAAGTTCTGCTGGCGGAGAGCCTCATAGACAATCATGCAGACGGTATTAGACACATTGAGACTGCGGACATGTTCATCATTCATAGGAATACGGAGAGCTTTCTCAGGATGTTCTCGCATAAAGTCCTCCGGCAAGCCCTTATCTTCACGTCCAAAGAGAAAATAATGGTCTTCGTCAGTCGATAAATCCACATCAGAATACACTTTCTCAGCAAATTTTGAGATCAGATAGAGTTTGCCCTTCATCTGAGACATGAAATCCTCCAAACTCTCGTAAAAATAAATCTCTAGCTTATCCCAATAATCCAACCCAGCTCGCTTCATCTTGCGGTCGTCAATAGGAAAGCCCATTGGCTTGATGATGTGGAGGGGAGAATTGGTCGCAGCGCAAGTACGCGCGATATTGCCTGTATTTTGTGGAATTTGAGGTTCAAATAATACAATATGATTTGTCATGACTTGCTTCCTTTTACCATTGCAAAAAAATAGCCACACTGCCCGGAGTCAAGCTCAGCAAACAGCGTGGTTAAGGCATCGTTAACTTACCTCACAACAGGTTTGAAGTAAATCAGCGAAACTACTTTCTTAGTATAACACTTTCAGAATCATTGTCAATAGAAACGACTTGATTTTTTCAATTTTTTCAAGCTATTTCCAAGGGTTGTAAAATCGTCCCTGATTTTGCAAGATAAGTAGTAAACTAGCTACTAAAAACAAGGCTGCCAAGAGCAAGGTAAGATAGTCTCCTTTTTTCAAGGCCTGGTAACTATACCAAGTCCGCTTTTTCTCTTTTCCAAAGCGACGAAGCTCCATGGCGGTCGCGATGGTATCAATGCGTTCTAACGAGCTGAAAATCAGAGGAGTGATAATGCGCAGATTGCCTTTGATTCGTTGCATGAGAGAAGCTTTCTTGGATAATTCCATCCCACGCGCTTCCTGAGACATCTTGATGGTAAAGAATTCTTCCTGCAAATCTGGAATATAGCGCAAGGTCAGACTGACAGAATAGGCAATCTTATAAGGCACACCAATTTGATTTAAACTGGAAGCAAACTGACTAGGATGTGTTGTCATCAAAAAGATAATAGCCAGAGGAATGGTACAAAGGTACTTAATGGCCAAATTTAGTAGGTAAAAGAGCTCTTGACTGGTCAGAGTGTAGACTCCGATTCCCTGCCAAATCACACTTCTCTCTCCGTAAAGTCCAACCCCATATTCGGGAGAAAAGAGATAGACCATCAAGACATTTAAAATAGCAAAGACAGTCGCAAAAACTGTCACAAAGGAAACATCTTTAAAGCGGATTTCTGACAAATAGAGGAGAAAGACCGAAAAGATGGCAATCAGAACAAGCAGTCTGGTATCATAGCTAATCATGGCCGCCAATGACACAAGGATGAAAAAGAGAAGTTTTCCAGCTCCTGACAAGCGATGAATCACAGTATCTCTATGCTGGTAACCAATTAATTTAGCTTGCATCCTTCTCTCCTTTCTTTGTAAAATGCCGTTAAAGCAAGTGGATCCACATCTAGTTTCTTGGCCAAGTTGAAGATCGAAGTTTCTTTTAGATTGGCTTTTATTAACAGCTCAGGATTGCTCAACAGACTAGCTGGATCAGTATCGGCAATCAATTCCCCATCCACCATGACGAGGGCTCGGTCTGAATAATCCAGCATCAATTGCATATCATGAGTAATCATGACAATGGTATGATCTTTTTGATGCAGTTCTTCGAGAAATTCCATAATCTCAGTATAGTTCTTCTGGTCTTGACCTGCTGTTGGTTCATCTAAGAGGATAATTTCAGCCCCTAAGACCAAAATGGAGGCAATGGTGACACGTTTTTTCTGACCAAATGACAGGGCAGAAATAGGCCAATTACGGAATTCATAGAGACCACAGATTTTCAAAGTTTCATAGACTCTCGTTTCAATTTCCTGCTCGTCCACACCTCGCAAACGAAGTCCCAGAGCCACCTCATCAAAAATCATATTGGTCGAAATCATTTGATTGGGATTTTGTAGTACATAGCCTACTCGTTCCGCCCGCTCTGCAACAGAATCTCCTTTTATATCCTGTCCCTCCCAAAGATAGCGGCCTTCCGTCTGGATAAAGCTACTTATGGCCTTGGCTAGAGTTGATTTCCCTGCTCCATTTTTTCCGACAATGGCAATCTTTTCACCCTTTTTAATATCTAAATAAATGGATTTTAAAATCGGTCTATCATCATAAGAAAAAGACACATCCTCTAATTTAAAGAGTGACTGCAATTCTGGGGTTTCTTTTACCAGTTCCGTCCGCAACTGAATCTGGCCTTTTGAGATAGACAAGTTATCCAGATTTGCTAATTGTTCTTCCTTGGCTAAATCCACACCCAATTGACGGAGAGTGGTTAGATAAAGGGGTTCTCGAATTCCATTTTGGGTCAATAAATCAGTCGCCAGTAGCTGGTCAGGGCTCCCATTAAAGAGAATACGACCATCATTGATCAAGACAATCCGATCCACAGGGCGATGCAGAACATCCTCCAAACGATGCTCAATAATAAGTGTCGTCGTTCCCTCTTCCTTATGAATCTGGTCAATCAATTCGATAATATCCTGACCTGACTTGGGATCCAGATTGGCAAGTGGCTCATCAAACAAAAGAATCGGACTCTCATCAATCAAGACACCAGCCAGACTGACCCGCTGCTTTTGTCCACCTGACAAATCCTGAGGACGCTGAGACAGTAAAGAAAGAAGGTCCAGCTTTTCAGCCCATTTATGAACACGGCTTTTCATCTCTTCTAAACTTGTTACATCATTTTCTAGAGCAAAAGCCAAATCTTCTGCCACAGACAGACCGATAAACTGCCCATCAGTATCCTGCAAAACTGTACTGACCAGATGAGACTTATCATAGATACTCATATCAAAGGCCGCTTGCCCCTTGATCAAAAATTCTCCAGACGTCTGACCCTTGTAAATATTGGGAATAATCCCATTCAAACATTGACCCAAGGTAGACTTACCTGACCCAGATGGCCCAACAATTAAGACTTTCTCTCCCTTATAAATGGTCAAGTCCACCCCTTGCAAGGTCGGTTCTTGTTGTGTTTCATACCGGAAAGAGAAATCCTTCCACTCAATTATAGCTTCTTTCATCTTACTCTCTTCATTCGCTTCTTAGACTTCTATTTTATCATAAATCTACCCCTTCTTGCAGTCTCTTCTCTTAAAATCTTAGCGCCAAAAAGATTCCTATCCCAGCTTACTTGCCTAACTAATCTATAAACATCGAAAAAGACTGGTTGCCCAGCCTTCCCCATGATTTTAGTCCTTTTTCAAACTTCCTGCACGAGTTTGAGTTCCTGCATAGGCAAGCAAGAGAAGAGTTCCTGCAATAGCTACAGATACACCATTAGCAATTCCCGCAACAATCCCTTGGGCAAATACTTTTTCTGCAGCTTCTTGATAAATCACAACATCTCCAAGTGGTGCCAAGACACCCCAAACAAGGGCATTTGCAAGTAGTTGAATGAGGTTAAAAATAAGAATATCTTTCCAGTCAAAGACACCATTGATCACGCGAACGTACTTTCTAAATAGCCCTACAGCTAGACCAAAGAGCCCGCTAGCAATAATCCAAGTCCACCACAGACCGTAACCAGCAAGAGAGTCCTTGATTGCATGACCAATCAACCCGACAAGCAAACCGATAATCGGTCCAAAAATAATAGAAAGTAGCGCTTGTACCGCATACTGAAGCTGGATGCTTGTATTTGGAACAGGAGTCGGAATGTTGATCATCCCGATGACGACAAAGAGGGCAGCGCCAATTCCGACAGCAACAACTTGTTTAATTGTAAATTTGATTTCCATACTATTTATTCTCCTATTTTATCCTTCTATTTTCTTTATTTCAATGGTCCAAGATGAACCGACACCCACATTATAGGCCTTGGCAAAAGAACCTTGGTTGATAGCTAAACCTAAACGATAGAGAGAGTTGATGTAAAGGATGGGTTGCCCAATTCTCACATCTGCAAATGATTTGCCATAAACAACCTGATTTTGATAGACCAGCATATCAGCGTGATAGATAGTCACTTCAAAACGGTCACCGAATTCTGGTTCCAGCTTGTAAAATTCTTCTCGCGTGATAGAGGTCCAAAGCGAACCAAAACGCACATCCAGAATATCAATAGCTCCCTTCACCAGATGATCTTCAATGATGGTCTCTACGACTGGAAGCTCTACAATATGGTCTACACTGAGCTCTGGTCCCACTTCCTCAAAACTAATGTGACCGCTGGCTAGTTTAGCACCAGTATAAGCATAAACATCACGACCGTGGAAAGTATAAGAATGCTCTGTGTTTTGACGTCTATTGGCCACTTCAGAAATCTCACGAATAGCCACAATGCCAACGTGTTTCTTGATAAAAGAAAGCGTTCCATTATCTGGCGTGACAATGTATTGATTTTTTGCAGTCTTAGCAACCACACTCTTACGTTTCGAGCCGACACCTGGATCGACAACCGATACAAAAGTCGTTCCCTCAGGCCAGTAATCCACCGTCTGAAAGAGACGATAGCTCCCCTCAAAAATATTATAAGGAGTGATATCGTGCGTCAAGTGATGGATTTTTAAGGTTGGAGACTCTTCTAAAGCCACTCCAATCATAGCCGATACCGCACCATCTACCAAACCAAAGTCTGATTGTAATACCAGTAAATTATTATTCATTTTATCTCCTTGTATATCCTTTATCATACCATATTTCAGAGAAAGGTGCTAATAGCTATTTCAATTGATTAGGGTATAGTTTTACCTTATAGCAAATTTCCTACTAAAAACTCTGGTGATTAGCTAGTAGGTGCATTTTTTCTTGAAAAAAGGTATGATAGTTACATCATGAAAAAGTAGGTTTTATTATGAAAATTATCCTTGTCGGAGGGGGAAAAGTTGGTTCTGCCCTCTGTCGCTCCTTGGTTGCAGAAAAGCATGATGTTTTGCTGATTGAGCAAGACGAAACTGTCCTCAATCATATTGTCAATCGCTTTGATATCATGGGTATCCTTGGTAACGGGGCCGATTTTACCATCCTTGAGCAAGCCAGTGTCCAGGATTGTGATATCTTTATCGCCCTGACTGAATACGATGAAGTCAACATGATTGCAGCCGTTCTAGCCAAAAAAATGGGAGCTAAAGAGACCATCGTTCGGGTGCGGAACCCTGAATATTCTAACTCTTATTTCAAGGAAAAGAATATTCTCGGTTTTTCTCTTATCGTTAACCCTGAGCTCTTGGCTGCCCGCGCTATTGCCAACATCATTGACTTCCCCAACGCCCTATCTGTCGAACGTTTCTTTGGTGGACGGGTAAGCTTGATGGAATTCACTGTTAAATCCTCCAGCGGTCTTTGCCAAATGCCCATTTCTGATTTTCGGAAAAAATTTGGCAATGTCATTGTCTGTGCGATAGAGAGGGATCATCAAATTATCATCCCAAGTGGTGACATGACCATACAGGATAAAGATAGAATCTTTGTCACTGGTAACCGTGTTGATATGATGCTCTTCCATAATTATTTTAAATCTCGTGCCGTGAAGAGCCTTCTCATCGTCGGTGCAGGTAGAATTGCCTATTATCTACTAGGTATCCTCAAAGACAGTCGTATCGATACCAAAGTTATTGAAATCAATCCCGAAATCGCTAGCTTCTTTAGCGAGAAATTCCCAAACCTCTACATCGTTCAAGGAGATGGTACCGCAAAAGATATCCTGCTGGAAGAAAGTGCTCAGAACTATGATGCCGTTGCGACTCTAACAGGGGTCGATGAGGAAAATCTGATTACTTCGATGTTCCTTGACAGGGTAGGTGTACAAAAAAATATCACCAAGGTCAATCGTACCAGTCTCCTCGAGATTATCAATGCGCCTGATTTTTCAAGTATCATCACACCTAAAAGCATCGCTGTAGATACAATCATGCATTTTATTCGTGGTCGGGTTAATGCCCAGTATTCAGACCTTCAGGCCATGCACCATCTAGCCAATGGCCAAATCGAAACCCTGCAATTCCATATCAAGGAAGCTAATAAAATGACTGCCAGACCTCTTTCTCAACTAAAACTGAAAAAAGGGGTTCTTATTGCAGCTATCATTCGAAAGGGCAAGACTATTTTCCCTACTGGGGAGGATAGGTTGGAAGTTGGAGACAAGCTCCTAGTAACAACTTTGTTGCCAAATATCACCAAGATTTATGACTTGATCGCGAGGTAAGAGATGAATAAAAGTATGATTCGTTACCTCCTTTCAAAGTTACTTTTGATTGAAGCTGTTCTCCTCTTGGTTCCTGTAGCTGTCGCTCTCTATTACCGTGAATCGAGCCAAGTCTTTACGGCCCTCTTTTCAACAATAGGGATTCTCGTATTACTAGGCGGTTCAGGAATTTTACAAAAGCCCAAAAATCAACGGATTTATGCCAAGGAGGGAGTCTTGATTGTTGCCCTCTGTTGGATCCTTTGGTCCTTCTTTGGCGGTCTCCCCTTTGTTTTTGCTAAGCAAATTCCCAGCGTTATCGATGCCTTTTTTGAAATCAGTTCTGGCTTTACAACTACTGGAGCAACTATTCTGAACGACGTTTCGGTCCTCAGTCGTTCCCTCCTCTTCTGGCGAAGTTTTACCCACTTGATTGGAGGGATGGGAGTGCTTGTTTTTGCACTTGCTATTATGGATAATGCCAAGAATAGTCACCTAGAAGTGATGAAGGCTGAGGTTCCTGGCCCTGTTTTTGGCAAGGTTGTATCCAAACTCAAAAATACTGCCCAGATTCTCTATCTCCTTTATCTAGCTCTCTTCTCCCTCTTTGTCATCATCTATTATCTGGCTGGCATGCCCCTATTTGATAGTTTTGTCATTGCCATGGGAACAGCAGGTACAGGAGGTTTTACAGTCTATAACGATGGAATCGCCCACTATGGTAGCTCACTGATTACCTATCTAGTTAGTATCGGAGTTCTGGTTTTTGGGGTAAATTTCAATCTCTACTACTACCTCATGCTCCGTCGGGTCAAAGCCTTCTTTGGTGACGAGGAACTTCGTGCTTACCTGGTCATTGTTCTGCTTTCTACAGGCTTGATTAGCCTTAATACCCTCTATCTCTATCCAGGATTTTCAATGAGTTTTGAAATGGCCTTCTTCCAGGTTTCCAATATCATTACAACAACTGGTTTTGGTTACGGAGACATTACCAACTGGCCCCTCTTCTCCCAGTTTATCCTTCTCTTCCTCATGGGTATCGGTGGTTCTGCTGGTTCAACCGCAGGTGGACTCAAGGTTATTCGAGGCCTTATCCTTTCAAAAATTGCTAAAAATCAAATTTTGTCAATCCTATCGCCCCACCGTGTCTTGACCCTCCATGTTAATAAAACGGTGATTGACAAAGATACCCAGCATAAGATTCTCAAGTACTTTGTCATCTATTCTATGATTTTGCTATCCCTTATCTTTATTGTCAGCCTAGATAGCAATGATTTTCTGGTTGTGACCAGCGCTGTCTTTAGCTGTTTCAATAATATCGGGCCTATTCTAGGAACCACTTCTAGCTTCGCAATCTTTAGTCCTATCTCAAAAATTCTCCTCTCCTTTGCAATGATTGCAGGGCGCTTGGAGATTTATCCAATCCTACTTCTCTTTATGAAGAGAACTTGGTCTAAGAGATAAAATATAACCACACCTTGTGTCTTACAAAGTGTGGTGTTTTTCTTTATCCCAAAACCAATTCATCACTGACTAGACTTTGGCCACTATTTTTCTGGAAGAGATGCATGAGGTCTTCAACTGTCAGATGCTTTTTCTCCTCTCCCTTGACATCTACCACTATCTTGCCTTGATAGAGCATAATGAGACGATTGCCGTACTCAATCGCATGGTTCATATCATGGGTAATCATCAAAGTCGTCAACTGATGGTGTTCCACAATCTTTTGCGTCAAATCCATCACCATTTGACTAGTTTTCGGGTCAAGTGCCGCAGTATGTTCATCCAAAAGCAAAAGTTTGGGTTTCACTAGAGCTGCCATGACTAGGGTCAAAGCCTGTCTTTGTCCTCCTGATAGGTATTGAGTATCTACTTTTAAGCGGTTTTCAAGACCAATATTCAACTCCTTCAAGGCCTCTTGGAACTGGATTCTATCCTTCTCCTTCACTCCCCAACCAAGCCCTCTCTTCTGCCCGCGTCTCAAGGCAATAGCCATATTCTCCTCAATCGTCAAACGAGAAGCTGTCCCCATCTTAGGATCTTGAAAAACACGGGCAATATCCTTGGCTCTCTTTCTGACACTCAGATTTTTAATGGATTTTCCTGCCAATAAAAGGTCCCCTTCGTCCACCGATAGATTGCCAGCCAAGATATTCATCAAAGTGGATTTCCCTGCTCCATTTCCACCAATCACAGAGATAAAATCTCCCTCTTCAACCTCTAAATCTAATCCTTTGAGGACATGGTTCTCATTGACCGTCCCTGCTTCAAATGTCTTGTGAATATTTTCAAGTGTTAACAAACTTGCCATAACTTTCTCCTCCTATTCATTTCTCAATTTCAAACCACGAATCTTTAATCTCTTTTGCAATTCTGGTGCAAATAAAACTAAGGCCAACAAGATTGCATTAAAGAGACGTACCAAGTTTTGATCTAGATTTGGAATTTCATAGATATTTAAAATAATCAAACGATAAACAATGGCACCGATTCCGATGGATAACAAGCGGCCTCCAATGGTCAAGTCGTGTATCAAAACTTCCGCAATAATCACTGCACTCAAACCAACAACAATGGTTCCTGTCCCAGAAGTCACATCTGAAAATCCATCATTTTGGGCAAACAAGGAACCACATAAGGCAATCAAACCGTTTGAAATCATGTAACCAACAATCTTCATGGTGTCTACATTGACCCCGTTGGCCTCACTCATCGGAATATTGTCTCCAATCGAACGCAAGACCAAGCCAATCTCTGTTTTCATCAAAAGAGTCAAGACCAAACAAACAAGTAAGAGACAGGCTAAACTGAATGAGAAAACAGCTCCTTCATTTGTCAGTCCCAAGCTCGCCAACTGTTTAAAGACAGTTGAAGAATCTCCCAAGGAAAGATTGGGCACGCTTCCCATGATTTTAATATTGATGGAATAAAGCCCTGTCAAGGTCACAATCCCTGTCAAGAGAGCTGGAATTTTCATCTTGGTGTGAAGCATTCCTGATACAAGGCCTGCTACCATACCTGCCAGCAAAGCTAGTACGGTCGCAATCCAAGGATTTGTCCCTGCCTGTATCTGAGATACGACGACAGCCGCCCCCAGTGGAAAGGCTCCTTCAGCAGTCATATCCGCAATATCCAAAATACGGAAAGTCAAGTAGACCCCAATCGCCATAATCGACCATAGCAAACCTTCTGATAAACTAGATAACACAAAATTCATCTTAAACCTCCTTATTCCTTGCCTTCTAACTTACTAATATCAATTCCCAATGCTTCTGCCATTTCTTGATTGGTATGCAATTCCAGTTTTCCAGGCAACTCAACTGCTATATTTTCTGGCTTCTCACCTTTTAAAACACGAATCAGCATGCGAGCTGTCTGTCTTCCCAATTCTTCATAATTGGTTCCGTAGTTATACAAGCCACCAACCGCAACCATTTCTGTTGAACCACCAAATACTGGAACCTTGTGTTTAATAGAAACCTGCTTGACTGTTTCCATGGTTGACGAAATGATATTATCCGTTGGTACAAAAACCATATCCACCTCTGCCATCAAGCTTTCTGCAGCCGCCTTGACGTTGTTACTGTCCAAGATTGTTTTTTCAACAACGGTAAAGCCTTTTTCTTCCAAAAGACGCTTAGCTTCATCCTTTTGGACAACCGAATTGGGCTCACTCTGAGTATAAAGAATTCCAATTGTTTTAGCTTTTGGCAACACTTTCTTTATCAAATTGATTTGGGTTGAAATGGCATCTGATGACTGATCGCTTGTCCCAGTCACATTGCCCCCAGGGTGTTCTCTTGACTCAACCAACTTGGCACTGACAGGGTCTGTTACAGCTGAAAAGATAACCGGTATCGTTTGTGTTGTATTAGCCAAACTCTGAGCAGAAGGCGTTGCGATAGCTAGAACGACATCACTAGATTCTGCTAGTTGCTGGGAAATTGTTTTTAGGTTTCGTTGTTCTCCCTGTGCATTTTGCAAATCAATCTCAATATTTTTCCCCTCAACATAGCCTTGTTTGGCCAGCTCATCCACAAAACCTTCTCTAGTAGCGTCTAAAGACTGATGGGTAATAAATTGCGAAATACCGATACGAAACATATCTTTTTTCTTATCTGCCTTCAACTGATGCAAACTAATCAGAGAGGTCAAGAGAATCCCCACTACCAAGAGGGGGGCTAGTAATTTTCGAACAACTTTCATAATGAAACTCCTTCTCAGAAAAGATAAAACAAAAAACCGCCTAGATACTATCTAAACGGATGCTTGAAATAATCTAACAAGTTACAACTTAGCTAGTCCATTTAGATATTCATCTATATGGACCACAATCAAAAATCTTAGCCACATAGATACAAACAAATTGCTTGAACTGTTTGCATCCATGGTGACATGTCTACAAACACTATCTAAAGTAGCTAAAGTAAAAGTTTTGATTCATCGTTACAGCTTGTTTCTTATTCATTTCTTTTTCTGCTTTCTTTTTTGATGTTTCCTATCTTACCACCTTTTTCATCACCTGTCAAGAATATTTCAGAATTTTTTAAAATTTTTCGAAAATTCTTTCAGAACTCTTTCAAAGATTTTTTCAAATCAGTCCAACAAAAAAAGGTTTATAATTCCCATAAAAATTGATATGGAAATTATAAAACCATTATTAGTTTAACCCTTGTTGGTAACGCGCTAATTCGGCTTGGTTAGCCCAAACATAGTGACCTGGACGGATTTCTACCATAGATGGCTTATCAGTCTCATAGTCGTGTTGACTTGGGTCGTAAACCTTCAAGACCTTCTTACGTTCCAAGATTGGATCTGGGATTGGTACCGCTGAAAGCAAGGCTTGAGTATATGGATGAATTGGATTGTTAAACAATTCTTCTGTTTCTGCAACCTCTACAATAACACCCTTGTAAATAACCGCGATACGATCTGAAATAAAACGGACAACCGACAAGTCATGGGCGATAAAGAGATAGGTCAAGCCAAGTTCTTTTTGGAATTTTTTGAGCAAGTTCAAGACTTGGGCACGAACAGAAACGTCCAAGGCTGAAATGGGCTCATCCGCAATAACAAAGTCTGGTTGCATCACCAAGGCACGAGCAATACCGATACGTTGACGTTGACCACCTGAAAACTCATGAGGGTAACGAGTCAAGTGTTCAGCAAGAAGACCTACTTCACGGATAATATTTTGAACTTTCTCTTTACGTTCTTCTTCATCCTTGAACAGATGATGATTGTAAAGACCTTCAGAAATAATATAATCAACAGTCGCACGTTCATTCAAACTTGCTGCAGGGTCTTGGAAAATCATCTGGATACGACGAATCAATTCCGCAGCTTGTTCACGCGACTTCTTACCATTAATCTTTTGACCATCAAAAATAATATCACCATTACTTGTGTCATTTAGACCAATAATGGCACGACCAATAGTTGTTTTCCCACTACCTGACTCACCAACAAGCGAGAAAGTTTCTCCCTTGTTGATAAAGAAGTTAGCATTTTTAACCGCGACAAACTTCTTACTTCCTTCACCGAAGGAAATTTCTAAATCTTTGATTTCTACTAATTTTTCAGACATTTCCTTCCTCCTAGTCAGCCAGATGGGCAAATCCCATTTTTTCACGAATCTTATCATGGAGATTTGCAATCACAGCTGGTTTTTCTACTTTTGGAGCATCCTCATGAAGTAGCCAAGTTTTAGCCCAATGTGTCTCTGATACTGAGAATTGAGGAGCTTTTTGTTCGAAGTCAATCTGCATTGCATAGTCAGAACGCAAGGCAAAGGCATCCCCTTTCAGGTCAGTATAAAGTGACGGAGGTGTTCCTGGGATTGAGTAAAGATCCCCTTTATCATCAGCAAGCTGAGGCAAGCTAGACAAGAGACTCCATGTATATGGATGGCGAGGGTCATAGAAGACTTCCTCAACAGTTCCATACTCAACGATTTCTCCTGCATACATAACCGCTACCTTATCCGCAATACTTGCCACCACACCAAGGTCGTGGGTGATAAAGATTGTTGTGAAATGGTACTCGTTTTGTAAAGATTTTAGCAAATCAATAATCTGTGCTTGGATAGTCACATCCAAGGCAGTCGTTGGCTCATCACAGATCAAGACATCAGGTCGGCAGGCAAGGGCAATCGCAATAACGATACGTTGACGCATTCCTCCAGAATATTGGAATGGGTATTCATCAAAACGTCTATCTGCGTCTGGAATCCCAACCTTATTCATGTAGTCAATCGCCAATTCTTTCGCTTCTTTAGCTGTTTTTCCTTGGTGTTTTACAATAACTTCTGTAATCTGACTACCAATTGTTTTAATTGGGTCCAAACTAGTCATTGGATCTTGGAAGATAGTCGCAATCTTAGCCCCACGAATTTGTTCCCAATCTTTATGAGAAGATAAAGCTGTCAAATCTTGACCACGGTAGTCAATACTACCTTGGGCAATGCGACCATTTTCTTCAAGCATACCTGTGAAAGTCTTTGTCAAAACAGATTTTCCTGATCCTGACTCACCTACCAAGGCTAATACTTCTCCTTCAACTAGTTCAAGGGAAACGCCTCGAATGGCTGTCAATACTTTGTCACGAACGTCAAATTCCACGACAATATCGCGAGCAGTCAAAATTACATTTTTTTCTTTTGTCATTTCTACTCCTATCTATGTGTACGTGGATCACTAGCATCCGCTAAGTTTTGACCAACTACGAAAAGGGACAAGGATACCAAGACAAGAGTTGTCAATGGAATCCAGAACAAGTAAGCATTTGTTGTTACGTTTTGTGAATAATCTGAAATCAAACGCCCCAAACTTGGCACGGTAATCGGTAATCCAAGACCGAAGAATGACAAGAAGGCTTCGTATGAGATAAAGCTTGGAAGCATTTGAGTCATGGTTGTCACAATAACAGATACCAATTGAGGCATGATATTTTTGGCAACAATCTTCAAGGTTGGTGTTCCCAGAGTACGTGACGCCAAGTTGTATTCCAAGTCACGATAACGCAAGATTTGCACACGGATCATGAAGGCAATCCCAATCCATGTCGTCACACTCATGGCAAAAATCAGATTCCAGAATCCAGCTCCGATTGAGTAAGTCAAGACAATGACAATCAAAAGAGATGGGATGTTTGAGATGACGTTATAAACTTCCATCATCACGCGGTCAACTGATTTTGAAATTCCCCAAATACCACCGACAAAAACACCGATAACCAAGTTAATTACTGTCGCAATCACAGAAATGAGGATAGAGTTACGAGCTCCGAACCAGACACCGTCAAAAAGAGATTTACCGTTACTGTCTGTACCGAACCAATGCTCAGCATTTGGCTTGATATAACGAGCACTAAAGTCGTTTACCTTGCTGACATCATTGAAATCAAACTTAGAAAACATTGGGTAGATGAAACTCATCAAAATGATAGCTACCAAGATTCCCAACATGACTACAGTTGATTTCTTCTTCATAAATTGTCTAAACACTGAACCCCAGTATGAATAAGCTGGCGCATCAATAGCTTCAGAGGCAAAATCGTCACGTTTTACAAACTGAAATTTTTCTTTATCGATTGTAGACATTATTTGCCTCCTTTCTCAGTCAATTTAATACGTGGGTCAATAATAGTCATCCAAATATCTCCCAAAAGAAGTGAGAAGATAGAAATACATGTAAAGATGAAGACAAGACCAACGACCATAGAGTTATTAGATGCTTTTACAGAGTCAATCAACATTTTACCCATACCTGGGAAGGCGAAGACTGTTTCAGTAAGGGTTGCACCACCAATAACCCCGATAACGGCACCAGGAATTCCTGAAACCAGCGGAACCATGGCATTTTTAAAGATGTGTTTGTTTGAAATTTCTTTTTCAGACAAACCTTTGGCACGAGCAAAACGAACAAAGTCCTGTGATTGCAAGTCAATCATGTAACGACGAATCCAAATAGCTGTACCAGGAGCACCCAACAAACCAAGAATCACTGCTGGTAAAACATACGAACGCCAATCTCCAGCACCCAAAATAGGGAATGAATCTGGAAGACCAATTGATGATCCAATCAAACGAACAATGTAAACCAAGGCAATGGTTGGAAGGGCCATCAAGAAGGTCAAAAACCCTGTTGAGAAGCTATCAATCCAAGTATTCTTGAAGCGAGCCATAGCTGAACCAAGTGGCACGGCAATCGCATAAGAAATCACCAAACCAATCAATCCAACGACTGCAGAGCTAGCAATCATAGAAGGATATTGGTAGTTGCTTTCAGTTGCAGTATATGGGTCATCTTTCCCATAGTTAGCTACTTCACGAGAATCAGCCTGACTAGGCGATTTGTAGGTTCTTGAGTAAATATTTACAGAAGAAGTTTTCTTACCTGTTGGGAACTGAACTTGAGATGTTTTTGTTTGCCCTTGTCCTTGAGTAATGACCTGTAAAACAGGGCTATTAGCATAGGTTGGATAAGAGTCACCTAAATTAATGTTCACAAAGTTTTGATGCACAAACGGGAACTGACTGTTGAAGTACAAGAGATATTTGTGTTTTGTTCCTGAACCGACCAAGGACCATCCGATCGCTGGATCGTTTTCAAAACGAAGGTAACGTTTCAAGTCTGGATTTTCAGGGTCTTGAATTTTATTTGTATGATCAATGTCAATCAAGTTAGCATAGAAGTGAAAAACACGTTCAAAAATCGGGATTTCACGCGTAGCGTAGAATTGGCCACTTTCAGTAAATTCTCCCAGGGTCCAACCATGACCGATTTGTTTGATGTATTTTTCATAGATAGCCTTGTTGGTATCATTGGCTTCAACTGTTACAGAAGCATCCATCTGGCTAGCTTTTTCTTGCAACTCTTTGGTATCGTAGTACTCGATATAGCCCATACGCTCATAAACGGTATTCTCATAGTTATCACGTTTATCAGCAGTTGTAGCAATCTTGTTATAGTTGGTATCCTGTTTGAAAATCAATTTTCGAGGAACCATTGTATAGATAATCGTGTAAGTCAAGGTTGTTACTAAGAAGATAGAAACCAAGGACCGCAAAACACGCATAAAAATATATTTTTTCATATCATTTCCTTTAAAAATCCCAAAAGAACCTTCTCCTCATGGAGAGAAAGTTCTATTGAAAATTATTTACTTCACATGACTTGCCAATTCTTTTTGAGCTTTTTCGTTTGACTCAGTCTTTTCTTTCAACCATTTTTCACGAGCTTTTTCATACTCTTCTTTGGTGATTGCTTTTTCACCAACTTCAGTGTACTTCAAGTATCCTGAATTTTCACCTTTAAGGCCGGCTACAGAATATGAAGAGCTAAATGGTAGAACTTTTGAAACATATGAAACGGCTGTTTCTTTAGGAGAAGCCATTACTGGAATTGTCAAAGCATTGTCAGTCAACCAAGCTTGTGCCACCGCGTATTTTTCATAACGTTTTTGAACATCTTGGTTTTCGCTGTTTGCGTCATCAAGTAATTTTCCATAGTCAGCTAAACCAAGTTTGCTTACTACTGATGCATCTGTGTTTTGGTCAATACCAAGGTAAAGGCGAGTGCTTCCTCCCTTAAGGACGAATTGATCCAAGAAAGTAGAAGGATCTTGATAGTCCGGGTTCCATCCTAGCAAGGTATGGATATCCCAGTCTTGCTCTTTAGCTGTTGGAGCGCTAAATGAAATTGGTAAAGCTTCTGCTTGAGTCATTTGTTGTAAGTCTACAACAACATTATCTGAACCCAATACTTTTTCAATTGATTGTTTCAATGATTGAACACGGTTTACAACCGCTGTTGATTCTTGGATAACCAGGGCATCCAAGTGGATTGGGAATTCAACACCTTCAGCTTGTAGACTTGATTTGGCTTTAGCAAAGACTTCTTTCGCTTTTTCTTCATTGTAAAGGCCATTTTGAGAATCTGCTAGAGACACGTTTGACCAAGTAGAAGAATTTGTCTTAGCCAAGCTATCTTGTACCAATTCACCAAATGTTTTCTTACCAACTTGAAGATTATAAGGTGCAAACGTATTACGGATGGCTACTGCAGCTCCATCAGTACCATTTGTTTGAGCTGAGTAAGAATTGCGATCGACAGCAAAGTTCAAGGCTTGACGGAATTCCTTGTTTAGCAATGCTTTCTGAGTAGATGTCTTTTGGGTATCACTTGTTTTGGCAGTGTGGTTATAGGTTGTACGGCCATAATTCAAGCTGACAGTTGCAACACCCGCTCCTGGTTCATTAAAGTAAATGTTATCTTTAAAGTCAGCTGCATATTTTTCATATGTAGAACTTGTAGGGAAGATACGAGCCTTGCTATATTGACCATCAGCAAAACCTTTAGCAATCACATCTTGGTCCTTACCATCCCAGAAAGTGAACTTAACGTTCTCAATTTTTACATTTTCTTTGTCCCAGTAAGCATCATTTTTAGCCATCTCGATAGATGATTTTGGAGTTACAGATTTTAAGACAAATGGACCGTTATAAAGAATAGAGTTAGCATCGGTTGGGGCACCAAAACCTTCCCCTTTTGAAGTTAAGAATTCTTCATTAACCGGCATCAAAACACCACTAGTGGTCTTATCATTCCAGAAAGTTTCTGGCTGGTTCAAGGTATATTCTAGTGTTTGATCATCAAGTGCTTTTACTCCAACGGTTGAAAAATCGCTTGTTTCACCCTTGATATAGGGTTCTAATCCCTTAATAGAAGAGCTAACGATTGAAAGTCCTTTTGATTTTCCATCTACGGCATGTTTCAAACCAGTAACGAAGTCTTTAGCAGTTACAGGAGCGTATTCTTCTCCCTCTGCTGTAACCCATTTAGCATCCTTACGGATTTTATAGGTATAAGTCAAACCATCTTTTGAAACTGTCCATGATTCAGCAATAGAAGGAACCAAGTTACCATATTTATCATTAGCCAACAAACCATCTACAGCATTTGTTGTGACGAATGATGTTGAATCGATATTGCTGACGATATAATCCAAGGTTTCTGGATCTGTTTGATAAACATATTGGTAATCTTTTGCTAGTTTAGCATTATTCGAACTAGTGTTTGAACACGCAGCTAGAACTCCTGACGTTAATAAGGTAGCTCCCGCTACAGCAAGCACTTGACTTTTTTTCATTTATTTACTCCTCTTATAAATAAAGTATAGGTTATCATCAATTATATCATAGATTTCAAGAAAAGTAAACGAATTTTCAGAATATTTAGGCTTATTGACACAAAAAATCTGAAAAAGCTATTGACTGAAAATCATTTTCAAGGTATAATAATAAACGTTAAGGCGGTATAGCCAAGTGGTAAGGCACGGCTCTGCAAAAGCTTGATCGTCGGTTCAAATCCGTCTACCGCCTTCTTTAACTTGATTTATCAGGTTTCATTTAAACAGAAAGCCCAATTTAAAGGGCTTTTTTCTTTTTCCTTGAATAAATACGTATAACTTTAAAAAACTTTTGAGGCAAGTTTGGGGCTGAGTTTTTCGAGGACACAATTTCCTTTTGAAATCAACTGAAAAAAGCTTTGTCACGCCTGGTGACAAAAGCCTCTAGTTTACTCTGTTTCTTCTTCTATTTCAACTTCGGTAATTTGGACTTTTACCTTGGTAACACGTCCATTTTTCACCTTATCATTGGTTAGGATAAGTTGTTTGTTTTGGCTGACTAATTCATAACTGAGTCTCTCAGTCGTTGGAATGGTCCCAACTCCTGTCAAATAATAACCAGCGATGGTATCAACGTCATCACTTTCCAGTTCAACATCAAAGTAGTCATTAAAATCATTGAGATTCATGGTACCTTGAACAATATAAGTATCTTCTCCAATTTTATGAACTTCGATTTCAGCCTTATCTGTTTCGTCATCGATTTCCCCAACGATTTCCTCTAAGAGGTCTTCCAGGGTCACCAAACCAGCCATCCCACCGTATTCATCTAGCAAGATTGCCATTTGTCTTTGGGTATTGCGCAGTTCTTTTAACAAGTCATCCACAAAAATAGTTTCAGGAACAAAAAGTGGATCTTGTAAGATTTTCTTCCAAACAATATTATCAAAACCGTCCACAAAGCCCGCCTTAAGGAGACTCTTGGTGTGAATGATCCCAATCACGTTATCCTTATCCCCATCATAGACAGGGATACGAGAATAATTTTGTTTTAAAATACTTTGGATGATGGTTTGACTATCATCCTGAATATCGACCATGAAGGCATCCGTTCGAGGAACCATGACTTCTCTGGCCATTAATTCGTCCAGTGAGAAAATCCCTTGTAACATCTCAATTTCGTCAGCATCTAGTGTTTCTTCACTATTTGTCAACATGTACTCAATTTCATCACGGGTCATTTTTTCATCAGCATCGTCAAAAGTCATTGGAGTCAAGCGACTCAAGAGATTGGTAGATGCAGACAAGAGCCAAACAAAGGGACTAACTAGTTTCCCAAGCCCAATGATAACTGGCGCTGTACGAATCGCCAAGGCATCCTTTAGATTAAGAGCGATTCTCTTAGGATACAATTCCCCAAAAACGATGGAAATATAAGTCAAAAATGCTAAAGATAGAAAACTTGCAACGGCATAAGATGTTTCGCCATTTCCAAGCCAAGATGCAATTTCTCGTCCCAGAGTTTCTGCCAAACTCGCCCCTGATAAGATCGTAATCAGGGTAATCCCTACTTGAATGGTTGATAAAAAGTGGTTAGGATTTTCTAGTACCTTCAGCAGACGGATATAGCGTCTATCTCCTTCTTCTGCCTTTTGTTCAACCCGCGCACGATTTAGTGACACCATGGCCATTTCTGTGGCTGAGAAAAAGGCATTTAACACCGTCAAGATAAACAATAAAACAAATTGTAGCAACAAATTCTGACTACTTGGGTCTTCCATAGTTCTTCTCCTAAAATAGTATCTTACCCTCTATTATATCACAAAATATAGTCCAGTACATATTACATATTATTTTTTCTCATACTCTTCGAAAATCTCTTCAAACCACGTCAGCTTTATCTGCAACCTCAAAGCTGTGCTTTGAGCAAGCTGCGGCTAGCTTCCTAGTTTGCACTTTGATTTTCATTGAGTAACAGTATCTATTGTAGCCCTGCTTAAACTAGTAAGAAAGAACTCCTATATCGACAAGTGACATAGGAGTTTATTTTGTATTTTACTGAGTAACAGTCACTTCTCCAGTTCTGTAATCCAGTTGAAGCCCCTTTTGAACATTGGGAACTAGAACATTAAATTCCAATTCTCCGTCTGAAGACTTGGCTTCAATCTGTGAAGCTGAAGGTACTAAATCCTCGTTTGAAGCATAATAAAGGGTTACACGGTAACGGACACGCTTGTTTTGGTCCAAGGCTTTACGTACCAGGCTTTCATAGTAGTTTTGCCCTGTCGAATCCTCAGCTTGCGCCTGATTTGCCCAGGCTGTCTGAACAGCAATGTTTTTAGGATTGCTTGTAGAAGCATCAAAACCATCCAAGCCACCGATCAAGGCATAGCCTAACAAATGACCTCTATCGACCGCATGGGTATAAGTCCCCTTTAGATTCTTAACCTGATGCCATCCTGGAGGAATCCATGAAGTCGAACCATTCCCCGTTTCTTCACGATTCTTGTACTGTCGGGTTGCCTTAGACAAGAGAGCATTGGCTACAGTTGGCACGGTTTCCTTGCCCACTGTCTTTGTTTTATTATCGGCGTAAGGTTTACTTGAAACCTTGGCATCTAGGTTTGTTTTATTACCATTGACGATAAAAGCACCTGATCCATTCCACTCCAGACTCCCTTTTATTTGACTCTTGACTACATCTGTTAAGACACTTTCTGCCAATTCTTGACTAGGAGCTTCAGACGCTTGTTTTTTCTGACTCACCTTAGTTTTAGGAGTATTAGCTGTCGACTGCATCTGCTTGATATAATAGCTACCGGCAGATAAAAGTAATAATACCAGCAATCCGATTAGTGTCTGTCTTGTTTTTTTGTTCATATTTCTCCTTATCTCTAGAAAAAGGCTGGTTTTCCAGCCTAATTTCCTGTAAATTTATGAATCAATTCCTGCCATTTTGCTGGAGACAGGATAGCCCATGGATCTTGACCCTTGCCCAAGATTCCATAACCGACCATTAAACCGATTCCTAGGGCTAAAGCACCTAAAATCAGTACCAGAATGACTAAAAGTAAACGCTTGGCTACGTAGCCTGATTTCTTATTCATCTTCATCACTTGCCTCAATCCGCTGAATCTTAGCACCCAACTGCGCCAACTTCTCATGAAAACGGTAGTAGCCTCTATCCAAGTGGACTAATTTACCAACTACGGTTTCTCCTTGTGCTACCAAACCTGTCAAAATCAAGGCTGCACTGGCACGAAGGTCAGTTGAAAGAACTTCTGCTCCCTGCAAAGGCTGTCCACCAACAATACGTGCTGTATCACGGATAATTTCAGAGTGCAAGCCCATACGGCGCATTTCTTCTAGGTGTTGGAAACGATTTTCAAAAACTGTCTCCACCATAGTTGATTCGCCTTTTGCGACAGTCATCAAGGCTGTAAATTGAGCCTGCATATCTGTTGGAAATCCTGGGTGGGGCAAGGTTTTCACATGGACAGCTTTTAGATTTTCTAGTTGAGAGCGAACTCGAATTCCTTCAGTCTCCTCCGTCACTTCCACTCCCATTTCAAGCAATTTGGCAATCAAGGGACGGTTGTGCTCCCAAACAGCATCTTTAATCAGGACATCACCACCAGTCATGGCAGCAGCCACCATAAAGGTTCCAGCTTCAATACGGTCTTGGACCACATTGTGAGTCGTACCATAAAGTTTCTCCACACCGGTAATGGTAATGGTCTCTGTACCAGCACCTTTTACTTTAGCTCCCATTTCATTTAAGAGAATGGCTAGGTCCACAATCTCAGGCTCACGCGCAGCATTTTCAATCACTGTAACCCCATCAGCCAGCGTCGCTGCCATCATCAAGTTCTGAGTAGCACCAACACTTGGGAAGTCCATGTAGATATGAGCTCCATGTAAGCGATCAGCCTTGGCTTCGATATAACCAGCTGTCTGACTAATCTTAGCCCCCATAGCTTCTAGACCTTTCAAATGCAGATCAATAGGGCGGCTACCAATCGTACAACCACCTGGCATGGATACCTTGGCATGACCTACACGGGCAAGAATTGGTCCCAAGACAACGATAGATGCACGCATCTTGCTGACATACTTGTAAGGAGCTTCCTCAGTGATATCGCCAGTCGCGTCCACCTCAACAAGATGATCTTCTTCATTAAAATCCACCTTGGCATTCAAACCACGAACCACCTGATTCATAGTGAACACATCTGACAAGATAGGAACATTCTGCAAGACGGTCTTTCCTTCACTTGCTAGAATAGTCGCTGCCAACAAGGGCAAGACTGCATTCTTTGCTCCTTCGATCGTAACACTTCCTACCAGACGATTATCGCCACCTTGAACCACAATTTTTTCCATACTTATTTCCTTTACTCTTGATTTTATAATAATCCTCTAAGCACTTCTTGCCACAACTGATACAGGCTGATAAAGAATGAACTCATGATGTAGCCCATTACAATACTGAAAAGAGCTATCAATAAACGGACTTTTCTTGTATTCTCAGCTGTCACTTTTAAAACCTTTTCCCATCTAACAAGATCCTTTAAAAGGTAAAAACTCACATAAATAAAGAGCATGTGACTGCTTAGAGTGAATAATAATTGAACCATTTGACTATTATACCATCTTCTCTGTTTGTGCGCTAGTTTGGAAACTTCACTTAAAAACTAGGGATTGTTTTTCAAGTAATCAATTGCATCTTGTAGGGTTTTAACTGGCACTATTTTCATATCTGTCTTGATTGTTTTAGCTGCTTCCAGGGCTGTTTGGTAGTTATTTTTCGCATCAGGATGTGCTTTTTGTTCTTCTTCGCTAACAGGGTTATCAGGGGCAAAGAAAATAGCAGCACCTTCTCTAGCCGAAGCTACAACTTTCTTATCGATACCTCCAATGTCTCCCACATTACCATCGCGGTCAATGGTTCCTGTACCGGCAACAATGCGGCCATTACGAAGGCCAGGGTCAGCTATTTGGGTATAGATGGCCAGACTAAACATGAGGCCAGCACTTGGACCGCCAATACCAGCTGTTGAAAAGCGAATTGGAACATCACTGGTCACTTCTGTACGGTCAATCAAACCGATTCCAATTCCATTTTTGCCATTTTCCAAGGTGATAATCTTACCTTCTGCAGACTTGGTTTGCCCATCCTCTTCATAGGTGACCTTGACGGAGTCCCCTAGTTTTTGAGAATTGACGTAATCAATCAAGTCTTTGGAACTGTCAAAGGTTTGATCATTGACTGCTGTAACCGTATCAGAGATGTTGAGAATCCCTTTAAAGGTTGAATTATCTGTCACAGTCAAAACATAAACCCCAAGGTATTTGAGTTCAATATCCTTACCAGCTGTTTTTAGCCCTTGATACTTGGCCATATTTTGCGATGTTTGCATGTAGAATTGATTGATCCGCATAAATTCAACATCGGAAGAACCACCTGTAGTCTCTTGGGCACTACGAATATCTGTAAAAGGCGTCAACCAAGCATAAATCATATGGGCTAAAGTAGCGTGCTGGACACCAACCGTAACGAATTGATAGGCCCCAGCTTCCTTATCTTCTGTGTCATTGACTTTAAGGACTTGGCGAATATCTTCCGAACCACCTGGAACTTCTATATAGTAGGGCAAGGGCACTACAAATGCCAAGAAAGTCACAATTAAGGCCGCAATGACATATAAGGGCCATCTAATCTTTTTTTTCATTTCTTATTTCCTCCAAAATACTCTCAGGAACATAGCAAGCAATATCCTGACCAAACTTCAAAAGCTCTCTAACACCGGATGAACTGAGATAGAGATGTTCAGGTCGACTATGTAAATAAATGGTCTCTATATCAGGAGACAGCTGATGGTTGTAGTAATCAAAACTGGCTTCATATTGCAAATCCGCTGCATTCCTCAAACCACGCACTAGACAAGTAGCCCCCAGTCTTTTTGCAACATCAACCACCAATTCATCATGAGAAAACACGACTTCAACATTCCCCAAATGTTCCAAAGCCTTTTCTAGTCCCCGTTTACGATTTTCAAGAGGGAGAAATCCTTGTTTATGGGGATTGAAAAAAATACCGACATAGAGCTTATCAAAGAGTCTGCTCGCCCGTTCAATCATATCCAGATGCCCATTTGTCATCGGATCAAATGAGCCTGTGAATAAGCCAATCTTATCTGACATAAACTGTCACCTTACTAATTCCATAAATTTTTTCCTTCCAGATACCCAGGCAGGCAATTTCTTCTGGAAGTTCGACGGCCTTATCCGTCTCACACACGACCATGACATCTTCAGAAAAAAGCTCTTTCTCATCCATTTTTTCAATATCTGCTACGATTTGTTCCTTGGCATAAGGAGGGTCTAAGAAAATGAGGTCAAATTCCCCAGATACCTGTTCCAATGCCCTTTCTGCATCCATCTTGAGGAGCTCAAATTTTCCAACTTCCTTGGTCATCTGAATATTTTCAGCCACGATAGCCTGAGCCTTACGTTCTCGTTCCACCAAAACAGCGCTGGACATGCCACGCGAGACTGCCTCGATAGATAAACCACCACTACCTGCATACAGGTCCAAGACTCGTCCCCCTTCAAAGTAGGGACCAATCATGTTAAAAATGGCTCCCCTAACCTTATCCGAAGTAGGTCTTGTCGTCTTTCCTTCTAGTGTCTTTAGGGGACGTCCCCCATAGATTCCTGATACGATTTTCATACCGTTTATTATACCAAATTATGGGCGAAAAGAGAAAGAAAACCGAACCTTGCGGTTCGATTCTCTACAAAATATTTTCGTAAGTATCGCGGACTTCTTGAGGCCAAACACTTGTTTGCACTTCTCCGATGTGTTTCTTGCGAAGTAGGAACATGGCCATCCGAGATTGTCCAATTCCTCCACCGATTGTCAATGGGAATAGACCATTCAACAAAGCCTTGTGCCATTCCAATTCTAAACGGTCTTCATCACCTGTGATGGCAACCTGACGGCGAAGGGTTTCTTCATCAACACGAATTCCCATAGAAGACAACTCAAAGGCTCCACCCAGAGACTCATTCCAGACAAGAATATCACCATTTAGACCCTTATAGCCATTTTCAGACTCACTTGTCCAGTCATCGTAGTCTGGTGCACGTCCATCGTGCGGTTTACCGTCTGGTAATTCACCACCGATACCGATCAAGAAGACTGCTCCAAATTCTTTACAAATAGCATTTTCACGCTCTTTTGGTGTCAAGTCTGGGTAGCGTTCTACCAACTCTTCTGTGTGGATAAAGGTGATTTGTTTTGGCAAGACAGACTCAATATCATAGCGGGCTTCAACAGCTAGCTCAGTCAGGCGAATAGCCTTATAAATCTTCTCAACTGTTTCTTTTAGGTAGGCAATGTTACGTTGTCCATTTGGGATAACCTTCTCCCAGTCCCACTGGTCAACATAAACAGAGTGGGTCGCATCCAGCGAATCTTCGTCTGGACGAAGGGCCTTCATGTGGACAAAAAGACCTTCTCCCTCACCGAAACCAAAACGGGCCAAAGTATGACGTTTCCATTTAGCAAGTGAGTGCACAACTTCATAAGTAGCATCAGGGATTTGGAGAACCTTGACTGATACGGCGTTCTCCACACCTGATAAATTATCCTGCATCCCGTCGCCGACCCTGCTCAAGATAGGACCTTGAACTTCGACAACTTCTAACTTATCTTTCAAATACTGGGTAAAAGTGTTTTTGACAAAGGAAATCTCTTCTTGTTGATGAATAAAACTTTTCTTCATAAACTACTCCTCAAAAAATTAATTAAAAGCATTATACACCTATTTCCAAGAAAAGAAAAGACCAAATATAAAAAAATCAGTGCTCCTTCGAACACTGATGTTAGGGACCTATTAGTCATTACGACCAAAGATACGTAGAATACTTAGGAAAAGATTGATAAAATCAAGATAGATACTGAGAGCCATTGACACAACCCAACCTGTCGCTACACGGCCTTGTGATTGTTCATAAGCAAGACGAATTCTTTGGTTGTCCCAAGCAATCAACCCTGAGAAAACCAAAACCATGGCTACGCTAATCATATAATCAAAGAAACCGCTAGCCAAGAAAATATTAACTACCATGGCAATCAGCAAACCGATAAGAGCCGCCATCATAGCCCGACCAAGACCACTCAAATCTTTCTTGGTGAACATGCCAACTGCCGCCATGACAAAGAAGAGAAGGGCGCTCGACACAAAGGCGGATAAAACTGTACCCGGAGTATAGAAGGCCACCACAAAACTAAGGGTAAAGCCGTTTAAAACAGAGTAAAGTAAAAATACTGGAAGAGCCGCTGGACTATTCTTTAAGGCCATGTTACTGGCAACGAAAACCAAGGCCAACTCCGCAAAAGTAGCAATGGTCAACCAGAGACGTCCCTGCATCAAAAAGTAAACCAACTGAGATTGAAAGACCGTCAACATAAGACCTGATACTAAAGCGGATAGTCCGATTCCCAGACCAACAAAGGCATAAACCTTAGCGTAAAATTGATTGAGACCTGCGCGGTCGTGAATAATAGTGTGATTCATCTTTTCTCCTTTTCAATGAATATCTTTCCTTGATTATAACAAAGAAAGTTAAAATTAGCTTAAATGGAAAATTAAAATACCGGCTGCAACGGCGACATTCAAACTCTCCGCCTGTCCCTTCATACTAATGTGGACCAACTGGTCTGCACTTTCAGCCATAAGGGGACTAATTCCTTGCCCCTCATTTCCCATGACTAGTACAAAATTTTCTATAGGAGGCAGTTCTCTGTAATCAACAGAATCTTTAGATAGGGTTGTTGCCAGCACTGGAATACCTGCCTTTTTAGCTTTCTCGAGAAGCGTTTGGCTCGACATCCGGTAAATGGGCAGGTGGAAATGACTGCCTTGCATGGAACGTAAGGTCTTGAGACTGTAGATATCTGCCGACTTATCTGAAACAATTACTCCAGTAAAACCTGCTGCATCCGCAGTCCGAATGATAGTTCCCACATTACCAGGATCTTGCACATCTTCCAAAAATAAGAACTTGCCCTGACTAAAGTCAGCTTGCCCTACTTCTTCTTTTTGAACCACCGCAACAATGCCCTGTGGAGTCTGAGAATCCGCCAAATCTAGCAAAATATCCTCTGACACCCAGACAGTTTGCGGAAAAGCAACTAACTGTTCTCGGTAATTTTCTAAAGCAAAGATTTTCTCAATCGTCACTCCAGCTTGAACAGCTTCTTCAAATAAGTGCCAGCCTTCAATCAAATAAGCAGACTTGCGGTATTTTTTTTGGTGTAATTTCTTAGCATTTTTTACCACAGAATTGGCTTTTGAGGTTATAATAGTCATAGAAATATTATAACACAATCAAAGGGGTTTGGTATGCAAAAGGTTAGAATGATTGCCCAAGGTAGGGTGCAAGGAGTCGGCTTTCGTTGGGGTGTTTACAGCTTGGCACTTGAAATTGGTGGCATCACAGGCCGAGTATGGAATAACGACGATGGCACAGTGGAAATATTAGCCCAAGCAGACTCATCTGCTACCATGGCAAAATTTATCCAAGAAATCCGCAAAGGACCCACACCTTTTTCAAAAGTCAGCTACTTAGATGTCAAACTGAGCAACTTTCCTCCCTACCCTGACTTTAAAATCGCAAATTAGGTCTCTAGAACTATTGTATATTTTGTAAAAAAACAGTAGAATAGAAAGGTATAATTTTTAAAGAAGGAATAAAAACAGTGAAATCTATTAAACGTTTTGCACTCTCAGCTATGGGAGTGGCTATGTTACTTGTTTTGACAGGTTGCGTTCAGATTGATAAAGCAACAGGTAAGCCAATTGGTCCCGTTTGGGATTTCTTGGGTGCCCCGATGGGAGAAGCTATCAAGTACTTCGCTACTGATAAAGGTCTAGGCTTTGGTGTCGCTATCATTATCGTAACCATTATCGTGCGCTTGATTATCTTGCCACTTGGTATCTACCAATCATGGAAGGCGACACTTCACTCTGAAAAGATGAACGCCCTCAAGCACGTCCTTGAGCCACACCAAACACGTCTCAAAGAAGCAACTACTCAAGAAGAAAAACTCGAAGCCCAACAAGCCCTCTTTGCAGCTCAAAAAGAGCACGGCATCAGCATGTTTGGTGGTGTAGGATGTTTCCCTATCCTCCTTCAAATGCCTTTCTTCTCAGCTATCTACTTTGCTGCCCAACATACTGAAGGTGTTGCTCAAGCAAGCTACCTAGGAATTCCTCTAGGTTCTCCAAGTATGATTTTGGTTGCCTTCGCTGGTATTCTTTACTATCTTCAATCGCTCCTTTCACTTCACGGAGTAGAAGATGAAATGCAAAGAGAACAAATCAAGAAAATGATTTACATGAGCCCACTCATGATCGTCGTCTTCTCCCTTTTCTCACCAGCCAGTGTCACACTTTACTGGGTTGTCGGTGGTTTCATGATGATTCTCCAACAGTTTATCGTCAACTATATCGTTCGTCCAAAACTTCGCAAAAAAGTCCGTGAAGAATTGGCTAAGAATCCACCAAAAGCACGTGCTTTCTCAACACCAAATGGACGAAAAGACGTTACCCCTGAACAACCAACTGCTATTACAAGCAAGAAAAAACACAAAAATCGCAACGCTGGAAAACAACGTTCGAGATAAGAAGAAAAAGGCTTAGCTGGTTTGCTAAGTCTTTTTTGCAAGTCAAAAGCCCGATGTTCCCATCAGGCTTCTTTTTTTATCCATGTACACGTTTCATATAGTCTTGATAACTTTCGGTATCCATGAGTTTTTTAGCGTTTTTCACGCGGTCTGCTGTTGGTGGTTTAACCCCTTCGAGTGAATAAGGAATTCCCAATTCACGCCATTTAAACTCACCCATAGTATGATAAGGCAGAATTTCAAACTTATCAACATTTTTGAGGGTCTTGACGAACTTACCAAGTTCAATCAAGTCATCATCTCTATCTGTCAATCCCGGAACTAGCACGTGGCGAATCCAGACAGGTTTTCCAATATCTGATAGATACTGGGCACAAGCCAAGATATTTTTATTGGTTTGGCTAGTGACAATCTTGTGCTGTTCTTCGTTGATTTCCTTGATATCCAAGAGGACCAAGTCAGTGACAGCCATGAGTTTGTCAAACTTCTCAAGGTAACGTGGTTTATTACGGAAAGGAAGGGCACAGGTATCCAAGGTACAGTGGATTCCTTGTTCCTTAGCCTTAGTGAAGAGGGCAATCAGGAAATCAATCTGCAAAAGGGCTTCTCCTCCACTGACTGTAATACCGCCCTTATTTCCCCAGAAACCGCGGTAGCGCAAGGCCTCTGTCAAGACATCATCTACCGTCCGTTCACGTGATTTATTGGACTCCATAGCCCAAGTGTCAGGGTTGTGGCAATACTGGCAACGCATGTGACAGCCCTGCAAAAAGACAATAAAGCGAATACCAGGCCCATCTACTGACCCAAAGCTTTCTGTCGAATGCACCATTCCTGTCACTTGTCCATAATCAATTGTTTCTTCAGACATATCGTTACCTTCCTTGAAAACGTTTTATAGTTTTATTATATCACGACTTGAAGGAAAAACAAGATTTTTGCCTATTTTTTAGAAAGCAATCTGTTTTTCAATTTCATTTTCAATGAATTATCATTTTCTTCTTCAAAATCAAAACCATACAAGGTTGCAAAGTAGTCCTCAGGGCGCTCTGCACGGCGGATTTGACGGGCTTTTCCTTCTTCGGTATAGAGGATTTCCGCAGAACGAAGTTTGGCGTTGTACTGGTAGCCCATTGAAAAACCGTGAGCACCTGTATCATGAATTACCAGCAAATCACCGATTTCTGTATGAGGCAGTTCGCGATTCACTGCAAATTTATCATTGTTTTCACAGAGTGAACCAACCACATCTACTACTTCAGCTGGTCCTTCTGGATGAGTCATATTGGTAATATGGTGGTAGGCGCCGTACATAGCTGGACGCATAAGATTGACTGCTGATGCATCCACACCTAGATAGGTACGGTAGGTTTTCTTCTTATGAGTGACTCTTGTGACTAGAGCCCCATGAGGAGCTAACATAAAGCGACCCAATTCGGTAAAAATCTTGACCTGATCAAGACCTGCTGGCGTAAGAACCTCTTCATAAACCTTACGAACTCCCTCACCAATCAAAGCGATATCATTTGGCTCCTGGTCTGGACGATAATTGACACCAATACCGCCAGAAAGATTGATAAAGTCTAGCGAAATACCCAACTTTTCCTTGATTTCAACAGCCAATTCAAAAAGCTGACGCGCCAACTCTGGATAATAGAAATGGGTGACGGTATTGGACGCTAGGAAGGAGTGAATCCCAAAAGTCTTGGCTCCTTTTTCCTTCAAGATGGCAAAAGCTTCAAAGAGCTGGTCCTTGGTCATGCCAAACTTGGCTTCTCCAGGATTGTCCATAATGTCTGTCCCTAGTTCAAAAACGTCTCCAGGATTGTAACGACAAGAGATAATTTCTGGAATACCTGCTGCTCTCTCTAGATGTTCAATATCTTCAAAAGCATCCAAGTTAATGGTCGCACCCAATTCACGCGCATAGGCGTATTCCTTGTCTGGCGTGTTGTTTGAAGAGAACATGATCTCAGAACCTGGAAAATCCAGTTTATGGCTCATCAAAAGCTCCACATAACTAGAGCAGTCCACACCGCAACCTTCCTCTTGGAGAATTTTCAAAACAGCTGGAGTTGGAGTAGCCTTAACTGCAAAATATTCCTTAAAGCCCTTGTTCCACGAAAAGGCTTGGTTGACGGCTCTTGCCTTTTCACGAATTCCCTTCTCATCATACAAGTGAAAGGGAGTCGGGAACTCGGCAACAATCTTTTCTAAGTCTTCTTTATTGATAAATGGTGTTTTCATAAGCTTCCTTCTATTCTATTTGCAAAGAAAGGCTGGGACAATCGTTCCAACCTTTAGTTCTATCTCTTATTTATCTTCGTCAAAGATATTACCAACCTCAACATCGATGGCTTGGTTCTTGACATCAATATTGGTTACCTTCAAGAGTGACTTGTAGTCAAACTGCTTTTCGCGTTCTTCTTGAGCATTATCCGCAAAGACCGCTACACCTGCCAATTCTGAATCAAACTCACGCAAGAGGCTGATCATCCCGTTGACAGTTCCTCCGCCTTTCAAGAAGTCATCCACAATCAAGACACGGCTGCCTGCCTTGAGACTACGTTTTGAAAGGAACATTTTCTCAATGCGGTCACCACTTGAACCTGATACATAGTTGACGCTGACAGTTGAACCTTCGGTAATTTTCAGGTCACGGCGTACAATGACAAAAGGAACATTGAGGACATTGGCAACTGCATTTGCAAGTGGAACACCCTTAGTCGCTACTGTCATAACCGCGTCAATTTTTTGGTCCATAAAGCTCTTGGCAATAATGCGACCAATATTTTTCAAGATGGCTGGTGTGCTAAGCAAATCAGACAGGTAGATATAGCCACCTGGTAAGATACGGTCACTTTCTGACAACTTGGCACGCAAGTCCTCAACCATTTCCTTGGCATCATGGCTTGAGATTGATGGTGTGAAAATGACACCACCACCAGCACCAGTTACTGTCTGGATATGGCCAATTTCGATTTCCTCAAAGGCGCGTTTGATAATCACGATATCCTCTGAGATGGATGATTTAGCGGATTCATACTTTTCAGCAAAAGTATTGAGACTAGTTAGTTTATAAGGATTATTAATCAAATAGTTGGAAATGACAACCATCCGATCACTTCTTCTTAATTTCATTTCTATTTCCCACTTCATTTAATTTTGATATTTTATCTATTATACCATATTCACATAAAAAAACGAACATTCTTATCCTAAAAATGCTCGTTTTTCTTAAATTATTAATCTAAATCTGGTTTATAGAAGGAACGATTGTCCATAGCGAAGATTTTATTGGTCATCTCTCCCTTATCCACCAAAGCAAGAGCTGTTGACATCATCATCATGCTTGCATCCAGATTGTCAATCATATGGATAATCTCTGCTTCCATAATGCGTGGACGGACTGGGCTTCCATACTCAAGTAAGCCATGGTGACTGAGGATGACGTGACGAAGCAAAACGACTTCTTCCTTGGTATCATCGATGCCGAGTTCCATAACTGTTTTAGTAATTTCGCTATCAATCAAAGCAATATGCCCAAGAAGATTGCCTCGCACTGTGTACTCGGTCTGGTCTGGCCCCGTCAACTCAATGACCTTAGCCAAGTCATGCAGCATAATCCCTGCATAGAGCAGGTTCTTATTGAGCTGAGGATAGACTTCGCTAATAGCATCTGCCAAACGCACCATGGTTGCCGTATGATAGGCCAAGCCCGTTTCAAAGGCATGATGGTTTGTCTTGGCAGCTGGATAGGAGTAAAATTCCTTATCATACTTGGTGTAGAGCTTTCGGACAATCCGTTGCCAGACAGGATTTTCAATTTTAAAAATCATTTGCGACATGTAGTCACGAATTTCCTTGACATCAACTGGTGACTTGACTTTGAAATTTGCTGGATCATTGGGTTCGCCAGGTTGAGGCAAGCGGAGAGTAATTTGATTGACTTGAGGAGTGTTGTTATAAACTTCTCGGCGCCCTTTCATGTGGACAACCTTACCTGCTGTAAAGGCCTCAACGTTATGAGGTTGGGCATCCCAGAGTTTTCCTTCAATCTCGCCACTATCATCTTGGAAGGTAAAAGCTAGGTAATTTTTCCCAGCGCGAGTTTGTCTCAGGTCAGCTGATTTGATTAGGTAAAAGCCTTCAAATAGCTCATCTTTTTTCATGTGACTAATCTTCATATTCTTCCTCATTTTCTTGGAAATGGAGTAGATCAAGCGCAGGCTCCCCTTCTGATAACTCAATGTGACGGAGCGTCCGCTCGATAGCTGTAGTGCGACGGTTTAATAGTTCATCAATATTGCCAGAGGCATGTTGGAGATGCTTTTGTGCCTTGACCAGAATGCCACCAAACTTGCCAAACTCTGTCTTGACACTGGCAAGGGTCTTACTAATATGGTCAGCACTCTTTTGGATATTGAGGGTCTTGAAGCCAACTGATAGGGAATTGAGAAGGGCTGATAGGGTACTTGGACCAGCGACAATAATCTGCTCCTCCCGTCTCAAGTCATCAAAGAAAACCGGATTGCGGACGATTTCTGAGTAGAGTCCTTCTGTCGGAACAAATAAAACTCCAAAATTGGTCGTCCGAGGTGGTGCTATGTACTTGCTCTTGATATCCTTGGCAAAGCGCTTGACGCTTGCTAGGAGTGACTTGCGACAGCGTTCGATCTCGTCCTTGTCACCCGCTTCATAGGCTTCTTCTAAGCGGTAATAATCTGCCAGTGGAAACTTAGAATCAATCGGTAGATAGACATATTCCTGGTCACCTTGTCCAGGTAACTTGATGGCGTATTCCACTCGTTCACTAGAGTTTTCAACCGTTGCAAATTCTCGTTCGTACTGGGCTGGTGTCATGATGTCTTCAATGATTTGCCCCAGTTGCAATTCACCCAGAATCCCTCGCGTCTTGGTTCCAGAGAGAACCTTGTTGAGGGCACCGACATCGCGGGCAACTGTCTGCATTTCTCCCAGACCACGATTGACCGACTCCAGTTGTTTGGAAACTGTCTCAAAGGAAGCCTGCAAGCGCGTCTGTAAGGTCTTTTCTAACTTTTCCTCGACTGTCTGGCGCATTTGTTCCAAACGTTGCTCATTTGATTCCTGCAAGGCTTGGAGACGTTGGTCGGTCTTATCTCTGGTTTGGAGGAGATTATCTGTCATTTCTTGACGAACTTGAGTCAGGCCTTGGTGCAATTCGATTCGCACTTCTTGCAAACGGTCACTGACAGCCACTTCCAAATCTTTTTGATCTAACTGGCTGGCTTGTCTTGCTTGTTCAAAGCGGTAATCCAACTGGTCTGACAAGTGATCTGCCTGATCCTCCAAGCCCTTACTTAGATGTTTTTCCTGCTTATCCTGCCTTTGCCAAATCAGAAAGATACCAGCTAGGTTGGCAATCAATAATAGAACAAGTAAACTTTCCATCCTACCTCCTGTCCTTGCTATGCAGCACGACCACATAGCCATCTGGGCAAGTCACCGACACTTCCCTATCTATATATTCGTTAGAAGTGTATACTTTTTTAAAGAAAAAATTCTGCTCTGTCAACTCATACTTGGCACCGAGAATAGTCAGCTGGCTATCCCGAACCGGCATAAAGGCTAGATAGTCATAGTCCGAGCGGGGGTCTAGCTGACTGATCCCTTCTGGACAATAGGCAATCAAATTTTGTCCATCCTCAATTTCTATCTGGCGCATATAGGGTGCCAACTTGGGATTGCTAGGAAGAAAAACATTGGCCAGCATGTGATCAATACGGCCACCCAAAGCACCGAAAATAGTGACCTCAGCCTGAGGATTTTGCTCAAAGATGGTTAAGAGAGCCAGTTCCAAATCGGTATCATCTTTTTCTGGTCGGGCTTGAACAAAATGCTGAGCACGTTTTTGAATCACCTGTCGCTCTTCTTCCGTCACAGAATCAAAATCTCCAACCGCTAGAGCAAGAGGTAGGTTTTCCTCCAAGACCCAGAGCGAGCCTCGATCCACACCGACAAAACTATCAAAGTCCGTCCGATAATGACCGCGGTCTCCTCCTGCAAAAACGGCAACCCTAGTCCAGTTGTTTTCTAAGAGTTTGTACTCGCTCATTGACATCTCCCTTAAATACATAGGAACCTGCTACAAAAACGGTCGCACCAGCTTCTTTGGCTTGGGCAATAGTTTGATCATCAATCCCGCCATCCACTTCGATTTCAAAGTTCAAGCCTTTTTCCTCTCGAAGAGCAACCAACTCACGAACCTTATCCATGGTCTCAGGTAGAAAAGCTTGTCCACCAAAGCCTGGGTTAACTGTCATGACTAAAACTTGGTCAACTAGATGAAGGACGTGCTTGATAGCTTCAGCTGGTGTGCCGGGATTGATAACGACTGAAGGCTTGACACCGAGTGAGCGAATTTTTTGGAGGGCGCCATGAATATGAGGCGTTGCTTCCACATGGATGCTGATGATATCTGCACCTGCACGCGCAAAATCTTCTAAATGATGCTCAGGGTTTGACACCATCAAGTGGCAATCGAAAACCATCTTACTATGAGGGCGAAGAGCTTCGACCACACCTGCACCAAAACTGATTTGTGGTACAAAGTGACCATCCATGATATCGATATGAGCATATTCTGCTCCAGTTGCTTCTAGGCGTTTGATTTCACGTTCAAAGTTGGCATAATCTGCTGCCAGAATTGACGGAGCAATCTTGTATTGAGACATAGGTTTCTCCTTATTTTGGAATTTTTTTACTGACTTTTTTATAGGTTTCTCTGCGATTTTCAATTTCACTGAGGAATTGCAGGTAGTTGTCAAAACGGAAGGACGCAATGGTACCTTTTTCCACTGCTGGCTTAACCGCGCAAGCTGGCTCATGGGTATGGGTACAAGTGCGGAATTTGCAGTCTCGACTGACACTGGCAATCTCCGGAAAAGCCTGATTAAGGTCTTCAGCCGTTGTCACTTCATAATCCAGTGATGAAAAGCCTGGTGTGTCTGCGATTTTACCCCCATTGAGGTTGTAAAAACTAACAGCTCGAGTGGTATGGCGCCCACGACCTAGACTGTCTGAGATTTCTCCTGTTTCAAGATTGAGGTCCGGTGCGATTTTATTGAGGAGAGTTGATTTCCCAACACCCGTCTGGCCCATAAAGACCGTAACCTTTCCTGTCAACAAGGGCAGGAGTTCCTCTTTACTGGTCACAAAATCATAGCCAATGTCACCATAGGTCTGCTGGTAAAAATCCAGCTCTCCCCTATCTTCCAACAAATCCATTTTAGAAATATAAACGATGGGATGAATGCCCTTGTGCTCCAAAAGAACCAAGAAACGATCCAGCAAATTGCTGTTAAAATCAGGTTCCTTGACAGACATGATCACCACAGCTTGGTCAATATTGACAATAGGCGGACGGACCAGACTGTTTTTTCGTTCATGAATCTTGAGGATATAGCCTTCTGAATTTTCCTCGGCAGAGAAATCTACCCAGTCCCCAACGTAGGGAGTATGGCCTTTTTTACGGAAATTCCCACGCGCGCGTGTTTGATAGACCTGGCTATCACTCTCTACATAGTAGAAGCCTGCCAAGGCTTTAATGATTTGTCCCTGCATCTTAGAGTCCTTGCCCTTTAAGTGCATCTGCTAGGCTGGCAAATTCTGCCAAGCTGAGAGCTTCCCCACGTACACTTGGTGACAAGCCTGCTTGGTTCAAAGCCTTGGTCAGCTTGTCCTTGACCTCTTCAGTCTTACCAAAGTAACCTGTCAAGTTATTCCATAAAGTCTTGCGGCGATGAGTGAAACTAGCCTTAGAAACCTTAAAGAAGAAATTCTCGTCTTCTACTGCTACGGCTGGCTCTGGACGACGCACCATTTTCAAAATAGCAGAGTCCACGTTTGGCGCTGGCACAAATACCCTACGAGGCACGATGAAGGCAACCTTGGCAGTCATGTAGTACTGAACCGCAATCGACAAGCTACCATAAGCCTTGGTATTTGGTTGAGCGGAAATGCGGTCAGCTACCTCTTTTTGCATCATGACCACAAACTCACTAAAAGGAATGCCACTTTCAATCAAGTGCATGAGAATAGGCGTCGTAATGTAGTAAGGCAAATTAGCCACTACCTTGATTGGCAGGTCAGGATTTTTAAAATTCTGGATATGTTGCGCCAAATCAACCTTGAGAATGTCCTCGTTGACTACGGTCACATTATCAAAATCACGCAGGGTATCTGCCAAAATCGGTACCAAACGGTGGTCGATCTCAAAGGCCATAACTTGAGCTGCACGCTCAGCCAGAAACTCCGTTAAGGCACCAATACCTGGTCCGATTTCAATAACATTAACCTGATCATCAATTTCAGCCGTATCCACAATTTTTTGAAGGATATTGGTATCCGTCAAGAAATTTTGCCCGAAGGACTTTTTAAAGGTAAAACCGTGACGCTCCAGCACTGCCTTAGTCACGCTATAATCTGCAATTCTCATCTATTCTCTTTTCTATTATCTGTTACTACTATTGTAACACATTCCCCTTACATTTGGGGTCTGCTTAGCTATTCTCATAAGATTTCATAGCTTCTTCCACTTCTGCCAAGGTAACCCCAAACAACTCTAAGCGCTTGAGAAGTTGCTTGCCGTTGGAATAGCCGATTCGGAGAGCCTCTCCCAGATATTCTCGGCGCTTACGGCTGTCTGCTCCCACGAGAAAACCAAGGCGAATCAAGTCGCTACGACTGATGTCAAACTGACTCTCATGTTCAAATTGTTCTGTCACCTGAGCTAGAGCTGTTTTCAGATCTTCATGGCTGGCATGCTCAATTCCCAGAGAGCGTCCCTTGGTCTTGGATTTGGGAACAGCTTCATCTCGTTTGAGAAAGGCATGTTGAACTGTTGGAATAGCCGTCATAATCATGCGACGAATCCGCTCCCCATTAAAATCAGGGTCTGTAAAGACGATGACTCCATGACGTTGGTGCAGGCGCTGAATTCGCTCTATATCCTGGTCATTGATTGCAGAACCTCGAGTTTCATAGGTCTCTACCTCGAAATAACGTTTGAGATTGGCCGTATCATCACGACCTTCAACCACGATGACTTGGGAAATTTTTTCTTTCATTACTTGCTGTCCAATCCAAAAATGCGCTCTGCATTTGCAGTCGTTGCCGCCGCTAGCTCTTCTGTCGTCATACCACGCAAATCCGCGATAAAATCTACTACATAGCGAGTATAGGCTGTTTTGTTTTCACGACCCCGTTTAGGAACAGGAGCCAAGTAAGGCGCATCCGTCTCCACCAAAATCTTGTCCAAAGGAAGTTCTCTAGCCGCCTCTTGGATATCGGTTGCCTTCTTAAAAGTCACCACTCCTGAGAAGGAAATGGTCATACCAAGCTCGACAAACTTTTCTGCCCATTCAAGAGTTCCTGAGAAAGAATGCATGATACCACCACGAGGACCAACGCCCTCGCTCTTGATAATCTCATAGGTATCTTCCAGCGCATCACGGGTATGGACAACAAAAGGCAAATCCAAGTCCTTAGATAGCTGAATCTGACGGCGAAAAACCTGCTCCTGCAGCTCTTTGGGCGCTGTCATCCAATGGTAGTCCAAGCCAATCTCACCCAAGGCAACTACCTTTGGATGCTTGAGCTTGTCAAGCAAGTAGGCTTCAATCTCCTCTGTATAAGTACCAGCTTCTGTAGGATGCCAACCAATGGTTGCGTAGAGTTGGTCGTACTCATCCACCAACTCCAAAGCACGCTCAATCGTCGGTTCATCAAAACCAACAATATTCATCTGTGTCACACCCATCTCCGCAGCCAAGGCAATTTCTTCTGCCTCACGACCAACAAATTCTTCTACATTCAAGTGTGTATGTGTATCAAAAATCATCTCTTCTAACCTCGTTTTCTATCTTCTATTATACCAAAAAACTGCCCTCTCTCCTCATCTGTAAAAAATATTCTAAAATCCATCGTCGTCTCTTGACGCTATTTTTCCAAAGCAGTATAATAGCACTTATTGAAATTTTCAGAAAAGGAAAATACCATGTTTACAAAATTAAAACAGACCTTTATCGGTCGTCCTCTTAAGTCCTTAACAGAAGGCGAGGGAGGTCTGCTAGGAAAAATGCAGGCCTTAGCCATGTTGTCAAGCGACGCTCTATCTTCCATTGCCTATGGGCCTGAGCAAGTAGTCCTCGTCTTGGCTAGTCTCTCTCCACTTGCTATATGGTGGAGCCTTCCTATCGGCCTTTTTGTCCTCCTACTCCTGGCCAGTCTGACTGTTTCCTACCGTCAAATCATCCACGCCTACCCTCAAGGAGGAGGGGCCTATATGGTTACTCGAGAAAATCTATCACCCGAGCTAGGCTTGATTGCTGGAGGTAGTCTGCTGGTTGACTACATGCTGACTGTGGCGGTATCGGTATCATCTGGAGCTGATGCTATTACAGCAGCCCTCCCTGCCCTCCACCCTTACAACCTCCACATTTCCATTTTTCTAGTTTGCTTGCTCATGCTCTTGAACTTACGGGGGTTGAAAGAATCTGCCAGTTCACTGATGATTCCTGTCTATCTCTTTATCATCAGTACTGTCTTTCTCTTGCTCTATGGAATTTTTCAACTAGTGACAGGTTCTCTCAGCTATCAGGCGACCTCTCCTATTGGGCATGCTGTACCGAGTCTGTCTATCGTTCTCATTCTAAGAGCCTTCACCAGCGGCTCTGCCTCTCTAACAGGGGTTGAAGCTATTTCAAATGCCGTTCCCTTTTTCAAGGCTCCAAAGGAAAAGAATGCCGCTCAAACCTTGACCATCATGTCACTGATTCTAGGTTTTCTTTTTGCTGGTATTACCTTCCTAAACTACTGGATGGGGATTATGCCTCAACACGGAGAAACAATTCTTTCACAGATGGCTCAAGGCATCCTTGGTAATTCCTTCTTAGGACACCTTGGCTATTATACCTTCCAATTCTCCACAGCCTTGATTTTAGCCGTAGCAGCAAACACTGGTTTTTCAGCCTTCCCTATGCTGGCCTACAATATGGCTAAAAACAAATATATGCCCCACCTCTTTATGGAAAAAGGAGACCGCCTAGGCTACTCTAATGGAATTTTAACTCTGGCTTTTGGGGCTATGATTCTTCTTCTCATTTTTAATGGTAATACCGAACGTTTGATTCCCCTTTATACTATCGGGGTCTTCGTTCCCTTTGCCCTTTCTCAGACTGGGATGATTCGTCATTGGAAAAAAGAAAAGGGGGCAAATTTCTTAAAACCTGCTCTTGCCAATATCCTTGGGGCTATCATTTGCTACGCGATTGTACTAATCTTGCTCTTTTTCCGTCTCAGTGATATCTGGCCTTTCTTCCCGATTATTCTCGTACTCACCCTACTCTTCTTGGCAATTCACAGTCATTACCAAAAAGTAGCTCAACAACTGCGACTCTATGAAGGAATCGAAAAACGTACTTACGATGGCAATCTTGTCCTCGTCCTAGTAGGAAATGTCACCCGAGTCAGCGTCGGAGCCATTAACTATGCCCAAAGTATCGGTGACGAAGTCTTAGCCATGCATATATCCACCAAGGAAACAGCAGAAAAAGACCAAGAAATTCTCCAAGAATTTGTCGATTACTTCCCAACCATTACTCTGAAAAATATCAAAACCAGCTACCGCGACATCATCACCCCTACTGTCAAGTATGTCAAACGAATCTCTGAGGATGCCCAGAAAAAGAACTATACAGTCACTGTTCTGGTACCCCAGTTTATCCCTAATAAACCTTGGCAAAATATTCTACACAATCAAATGAGTCTCAAACTCAAATATGCACTCCGTTGGCACCAAGACGTCGTTGTCGCTAGCTACTCCTATCACTTAAAAGAATAAAGAAAAGGCCCTACCAGAAGCGAGAAGCGTCTGATAAGGCCTTTTTCTGAAACCAGTCACTATGCCTATACTCAATGAAAATCAAAGAGCAAACTAGGAAGCTAGCCGCAGACTGCTCAAAGCACTGCTTTGAGGTTGTAGATGAAACTGACGAAGTCAGCTCAAAACACTGTTTTGAGGTTGTAGATAGAACTGACGAAGTCAGTAACATATATATACGGTAAGGCAACGCTGACGTGGTTTGAAGAGATTTTCGAAGAGTATTAACTGAAAAGCATGACTAGGCATATTATTGAATATGGTTAGCTAAATCTTCCTGAGCTTTTTTATTTGACTCAGCTTTTTCTTTCAGCCATTTTTCATAGAGTTCCTGGTACTGTTTAGCAGTTACTGGCTCTTTTTGCAATTCAACATATTTGTAGTTGTCCGCATTTCCCTTATGACCAACGAATGAGAATGGACCTGTAAACGGTACAGTCTTACGGAAGATTGGGTTAGCTCCACCACTTTGAACTGGTAGGAAGAGGGCGCTATCTGTCAACCAAGCTTGGGCTTCAGCATATTTTTCATAGCGAGCTTGAGTATCTGTGATTTCCGCATCAGCCTGATCCAAGAGTTTCTTGTAGTCAGAAAGACCAATCTTGTCCTTGACTTCCTTGTCTTTTCCTTCAGTCAAGCCCATATTTTTCAACTGAGAACCTGTCTCTGGATCAAGAATAGCTAGATAAGTCTTCGGATCTGAGTAATCTCCACCCCATCCTGAGATGTCGATATCGTAGTCTTTTTGTTCTGCTGTATCTGCAAAGTAGGTTGCCTGGTCTTTTTCATCCGGAGATAGTTGGATAACATCAATGACTACATTCTCCTTACCTAGGGTTTCTTCTACTGTCTGTTTGAAAGAGCCGGCCTGTTGCACATCTAACTTAGCAGTCTGGTCAACTGGCATATCCAAATGAATTGGGAAGGTTACTCCTTGAGATTGTAAACTTTCTTTTGCCTTAGCAAATTTCTCTTTGGCCTTGTCAGGGTTCAAGAAGGCTTGCTTACCATCGTTTAGGTTGATATTGGCCCAATCTTTACCGTAGTTGACAATTTTTTCATTGACAATATCACCAAAGTTCTTATCGCCAACTTGGACAAAGTTACTTGGTGTAACCGTGTTACGCAAGATACGGTCTGCTCCATCTTCCCCATTTGTCTGGGCTGCATAAGCATGACGGTCAAAGGCAAAGTTGATAGCCTGACGGAAATCTTTATTTTGCATAGCTGCACGTGAATCTGTCTTTTCCTTATCAGACTTCTTCATAGTCTGCTTGTAGCTTTGGCGATTGACGTTGAAAAGATAGTAGAAAGTAACTGAGTTTTGCGGTGTATAGGTAATCTTGTCCTCATTTCCCTTCTTAAGCTCAGCAAAGACTGAACTTGTTGGGAAGATACGACCATCTGTATAGTTACCATCCAAGAAACCTCTAGCAATGCTGTCTTGGTCAGATCCGTCAAAGAATGAGAGTTTCACTTTCTCGATTTTAACATTGTCCTTATCCCAGTAATTAGGGTTTTTATCAAATTCAATCAAAGATTTTGAAGTGAAAGACTTAAACAAGTAAGGACCATTTGACAAGATACTTGATGGTGTCACACTTCCAAAGTCATCTCCCTTAGACTTCAAGAAGGCTTCATTTACAGGACTAAGAATACTTGCTGTTGTTTTAGAGTTCCAATAAGTTTCAGGTTGGTTGAGGGTGTATTGTAGTGTGTAATCATCCACTGCCTTCACACCAACAGTTCCAAAATCAGATGTTCTCCCTTCAACATAGTCTGCTAGACCCTTGATAGAGTCTTGTACCAAGTACAAGTTTTCAGCCTTTTTATCAGCCGCATACTTGAGACCAGTCACAAAGTCATGAGCTGTTACGTCCGCATACTCTTCTCCTTCAGAAGTGTACCATTTAGCTCCCTGACGGATCTTATAAGTGTAAGTCAAGCCATCTTTTGACACTGTCCATGACTCAGCCATAGAGGGGATGAGATTGCCATACTGGTCATTTTCCAACAAGCCATCAATCAAGTTGGCTGTGATACTAGATGTAGAGTCTCGAGTAGAGGTAATGTAATCCAAGGTATCTGGATTGTTGACAAAGATATAAGAGTAAGTCTTGTCAGCATTACTTGATTTGGAAGACCCACATGCCGCTAGAGCTAGACCCGCTGTCAAAGCCATAGCTCCAAAAAGCATAACTTTTGATTTCTTCATGATTATTCTCCATTTTTTTACAGTATGTGAAATATTATACATCATTTGAGCAAAAATATAAAGCCTTTTTGTACTTTTTTACAAAAATAAAAATCAGTAGACTCGAGTTCCTACTGATTTTTGATAGAATTCGTTTGGATTATGCAGCCAAAACTTTGCGTCCTTTACGACGACGAGCTGCCAATACGCGACGACCGTTTTTAGTTGACATACGGTTACGGAATCCGTGTTTGCGCGCACGACGAAGTTTACTTGGTTGATAAGTACGTTTCACGATGAATACCTCCTCATAGATTTTGTATTCGTTTAGCCGGCTATAAAGTGATCAGTTACTAAACATACTTTACTATTCTATCTGATTCTTTCGCTTTTGTCAATAGCTCTAGGCAAATGTTTCCAGCTTTTTCGAATGTAAGCCCTATCTACGATACTGTTTCAAGAAACGAGTCATCTTTTCTTGGATTTGGGCTAGTTCATCAACACGAGGAAGGTAAACGATACGGAAGTGGTCTGGCTCCTGCCAGTTGAAGCCTCGACCATGAACCAATAGAACCTTTTCCTGCTTCAAGAAATTAAGGACAAATTGCTCATCATCATCGATACGGTACATATTGCGGTCGATTTTCGGGAAGATATAAAGCCCAGCCTTTGGTTTAACGGCAGACAAACCTGGAATATCTTGAATAGCATTGTAAATGAAATTTCTTTGCTCGTAAATTCGTCCACCTGGCAGGAGCAATTCATCGACTGACTGGTGGCCACCCAAGGAAGTTTGCACGACTTGTTGGGCCAAAACGTTAGAGCAAAGGCGCATATTGGACAGCATATTGAGACCTTCGATATAGCCTTTAACATGTGTCTTAGGTCCAGACAAGACCATCCAACCCACACGGAAACCAGCGATACGGTGGGATTTTGACAGACCGTTCATGCTGACACAGAAGACATCTGGTGCCAAGCTAGCCACAGGAGTATGCACATGTCCATCCATGACCATGCGATCATAGATTTCATCCGCAAAGATGATCAAATCGTTTTGACGGGCAATCTCAATAATCTCCAACAAGAGTTCCTCAGGATAAAGGGCTCCAGTTGGGTTGTTTGGATTGATAAGGACGATTGCCTTGGTATTGGAAGTGATTTTTGACTTGATATCGTCAATATCTGGATACCATTCTGCAGCTTCATCACAGATATAGTGAACGGCATTTCCCCCAGCTAGGCTAACAGCTGCTGTCCAGAGAGGATAGTCTGGCATAGGTACTAAGACCTCATCCCCATTGTCCAAAAGCCCCTGCATGGACATGACGATCAACTCACTGACACCATTTCCAAGGTAAATATCATCAATATCCACGTTTGGGAATTTCTTCAATTGGCAATACTGCATGATGGCCTTACGGGCTGAGAAAATCCCTTTGGAGTCAGAATAACCTTCACTATCACGCGCATTCATAATCAAGTCATGAATGACCTCGTCTGGCGCTGTAAAGCCAAATTCTGCTGGATTTCCTGTATTCAGACGTAAAATCTTTTCTCCGTTTGCTCGCATTCGCATGGCTTCTTCCAAAACAGGACCACGGATATCATAAGCAACATGCTCTAACTTACTAGACTTGTTATATTCTTTCATCTTGTTTCCTCAATTCATCGAGATAGTAACATTATACCACTAGAAAGGGATTGCGACAAGTTTACTGAAATGTTTTACTAGATTAAGATAGAAGAAAAACCTCGCTAAAAGCGAGGCCAAGACAGGGGAGATAGCAGGTATTTTGCGAAAGTCACATCACATACCAAAAGATAAACCTAGAAAAAGCAAGCCTAAAAAGGAGTCATAAAGAAGATTGAACATGAGGAAAAGTCCCCATATCATCAAGTAATCCCAACGCCCACTTCGTTTTGCAACTAGGAATAATACCAAATGGTAGAGTAGATGAAAGACTAAAAAGCCAACAAAACCTGGATAGAGAAGCGGTACCAGACTCTCTAATTGCCAGATCATGATAACTTCTAGCAAGACTGAAACTAGGATGATTCCATAATAAAGGAATTTTGAATTTTTTGTTTCTTGAAAAGAGTGCTTCATCATTCTCCCTCCCTTCACTTCTTTCCTGCTATCCTTTCTTTTATTTTATCATATATTTATATAGATTTTAAACGCTAATATTCTTTTGAAAAATACTTTTTTTGCTTTACTTCTATAGTGAAAAGGTTTACAATTATAGTAAGAAAATTTCAGGAGGTTTCATTATGGCACAACGTTACCAAAATATCATGGTCGCAATCGATGGTTCTAAAGAAGCGGACTTGGCTTTTGTCAAGGGAGTTCATTCTGCTCTACGAAACGACGCTAAACTCACCATCGCACATGTCATTGACACACGCGCACTCCAAAGCGTATCCACCTTTGATGCTGAAGTTTATGAAGAACTCCAAGTCGACGCTGAAAGTCTGATGAAAGAGTACGAAAAACGTGCTAAAGATGCTGGTGTGGCAGATGTTCATATCGTCATTGAAATGGGAAATCCAAAAACCCTCTTAGCACGTACTATTCCAGATGCTGAGGAAGTGGACCTTATCCTCGTTGGCGCAACTGGTCTCAACGCCTTTGAACGCCTCTTGGTCGGTTCTTCATCTGAATACATCCTCCGCCATGCTAAGGTTGATTTGCTGGTTGTGAGAGAACAAGAAAAAACCTTATAATCATCAAGAAAAGGAGCCCAGAGCTCCTTTTTGTTTACTATTTATACTAATTCAAACCACGTCAACGTCCATCTACAACCTCAAAACAGTGTTTTGAGCAGCCTGCGGCTAGTTTCCTAATTTGCTCTTTGATTTTCATTGAGTATTATTTCTCTCTTTATGACGTTCATAAGCCTTGAGCTGACGCTGCAGTTCCTTTTTAATAGCAGGTTCTGGAGCATATTTTTCTTCCCAATCATCTGGTTTTAAGATTTTGTGGGTCACTGGATCAAAATGAGCCTTGCCATCTGGAAAAATTTTCCCCATATTGGCCTGATGGACAATGTCAAAAATACGTTCTGGGTCCACCCCCATCAAGACAAAACTACCGTAGGTAAAGTAAAGCGTATCAATCAAGGCATCCACCTGCCCTATCAAATCTTGCTGAGCAGGCGTCTTCTTAGCTACTTTATCTGCTGCCTTATCAAGAGCTTGATGAAGTTGCGATAGAGCTTGACCAAAGTCCTCTTCAGAAGGGCTTGCAGCTCGAACAAACTCCACCAATTCTTCTATTTTAAAGCCAGCCCTGTGGGTTGCACCTTTTAAATCCCAAGCTCGTGGTTCTTCTTGGGTTCGTTCATCCATCATGTGGTGGAAGGTCTTGACCTTATTGAAATGATAGTCACGGCTGACAAAGACTTTTTCTGATGCCAGAACACCAAAATGTTCCAGGGCCTTGTGGATTCCATCTTGCTGATTGCTGGTGGTAATGTGCTTAGCAACTTCCTTGACACTGCTACTACCATTTCCCATAGCGACCGACATACCGACACCCGCCAGCATTTCTAGGTCGTTATCTGAGTCACCAAAGGCCATGACTTGGTTGAGGTCAAAACCATATTCTTTCCCGACTCGGCGTATGCCTTCCAATTTAGAGTTTCCTTGATTGATGACATCTGCTGCAAAAGGATTGCTACGTGTCAATTTCAAGTCTTCAAAATCAGCTGTCGCCTTCTCAGATTCTTCTGGTGTCATCAGCATCAAAACTTGGTAGATAGGCTGATTCATTAGATCAAGCAGGTCTTCTTCCTTTTGGGGAACAACCTTGCTGACCATACGATTAAAGGAATGACTCACTGTCCGAGTTAAAACCGAGGGAACGAAGCGACTGATTCGTTGGGAAAAAGAACCCAAACCAAAGGACATGATTTTAGAACCCAACATGGCATCCTTGGTCCCTAGGGCAATCTCCTTACCCTCTTTTTTAGCATACGAAATGAGATGGCGCAAATGTAACTTGGAAATTGGACTCGTAAACAAGACTCTTTCTTTATTAAAGATATACTGGCCATTGTAGGTCACCGCAAAGTCCAGATCCAAATCGTCCATCAATTCCTTAACAAAAAAAGGTCCTCGCCCTGTCGCTACACCAACTAGTACCCCTTGTTCTTTGACAATCTTAATCGCGTCCTTAGTGGATTTCAAAACACTCTTGCGATCGTTGACCAAGGTTCCATCGATATCAAAAAAAACAGCTTTGACTTCCATCCTATCCCAATCTCCCCTTTTGTGATACAATGATTATACCACATTTCAGAAAGAGTGAGTAAATCATGCCTAAGAAAATCCTTGTTTTACATACGGGTGGGACTATTTCCATGCAAGCCGATGCTTCTGGTGCTGTTGTGACTAGTTCAGATAATCCTATGAACCATGTGTCCAATCCTCTTGAAGGAATCCAAGTCCACGCCCTAGACTTTTTTAACCTGCCAAGCCCCCATATCAAGCCCAAGCATATGCTGGCTCTCTATCAAAAAATCAAAGAGGAAACAGATAACTACGATGGAGTGGTAATCACACATGGAACCGATACTTTAGAAGAAACAGCCTATTTCCTTGATACCATGGAAGTTCCCCACATGCCAATCATACTAACAGGAGCCATGCGCAGCTCTAACGAACTCGGTAGTGATGGGATTTATAATTACCTCAGTGCTTTACGAGTAGCTAGCGATGACAGGGCTGCTGACAAAGGAGTTTTGGTCGTTATGAACGATGAAATCCACGCAGCCAAGTATGTTACCAAAACACATACGACCAACGTCAGCACCTTCCAGACTCCAACACACGGGCCACTTGGTCTGATTATGAAACACGAAATCCTTTACTTTAAAACAGCTGAGCCCCGTGTCCGATTTGACCTTGATCACATACAAGGATTAGTCCCTATCATTTCAGCTTATGCTGGTATGACAGATGAGCTGATTGATATGCTGGATTTGGAACAATTGGACGGTTTGATTATCCAAGCCTTCGGAGCTGGTAATATTCCCAAAGAAACGGCTCAAAAATTAGAAAGCCTTCTACAAAAAGGAATCCCAGTCGCCCTGGTATCACGATGCTTTAACGGTATTGCAGAACCTGTTTATGCCTACCAAGGTGGGGGCGTGCAGTTGCAAAAATCTGGTGTCTTCTTTGTTAAAGAACTCAACGCCCAAAAAGCCCGCTTGAAACTCCTTATCGCCCTCAATGCTGGATTAAAAGGACAGGATTTGAAAGACTATATGGAAGGCTAACCTCTTATCTAGAAAGCAAAATCAGGAAATCTTCACGATTCCCTGATTTTTTCTATTTCCGTTTTCGTGTTGAGCGACGTTCTGTCAATCCATGAGGCAAGAGAACTTCACGTTCTTCCAACTCTTCCTTGTGCATAATCTTAGTCAACATACGCATACTGATGGCACCAAGGTCATAAAGAGGTTGGGCAATCGTTGTCAAGTTTGGACGGGTAAAACGTGAGATTTGTGAATCATCACTAGTAATGATTTCAAACTCTTCTGGCACTGATACACCGTGGTCAGCCAAACCATTCAAGACACCTGCTGCCAATTCATCACCTGTTACAACTGCTGCAGTTGCATTTGATGAAATCAAGCGTTCAGCCAAGGCATAGCCATCTTCATAAGTGTATTTAGACTCAAATACCAAGCCTTCGCTATAAGAAATCCCTGCTTTTTTCAAGGCTTCCTTGTAGCCAACCAAACGAACCTTACCATTGATGTCGTCCACTAGTGGACCGCTAACAAAAGCAATGCGTTCGTTTTCTTTAGCAAGGTAGGTCACTGCATCAATCGTAGCTTGTTTGTAGTCAATATTAACACTTGGAAGTTGGTGTTCTACATCTACTGTTCCCGCAAGAACAACTGGTGTTCGAGAACGAGAAAACTCTGAACGAATTTTTTCAGTCAAGTGGTAACCCATAAAGATGATACCATCCACTTGCTTAGAAAACAGTGTATTGACAACTGAAACTTCCTTGTCATCATCCTCATCACTATTAGCAAGGACGATATTGTACTTGTACATTTCAGCGATATCATCAATCCCTTTGGCAAGCGTTGAGAAATAACCATTGGTAATATTTGGGATTACGACACCGACAGTGGTTGTCTTTTTACTTGCAAGACCACGCGCCACGGCATTTGGACGGTAATCCAAACGGTCAATCACCTCAAGCACTTTTTTACGAGTATTCTCTTTTACATTCTTATTGCCATTGACTACACGGCTAACCGTCGCCATTGAAACTCCTGCTTCACGGGCGACATCATAAATCGTTACTGTATCGTCTGTATTCATTCCATTTCCTTTCTATATCATACCTCACGAGACTCTAAAAAAGAGACGGTATGAAAATTTCGTTTTCATGATTCTACTTATTCCATTTTATCACTATTTGTAAACACTTTCAAGCTTTTTTTGAAGATTATTTGAAAAAATTTCATAGGAAGCAATGTTTATGAAGAAAAAATCACCTTTTCTTGATTTTTAATCCTATTTGCTGTATGATAAGGGAAAAGAAAGGGGGGCAGAAATATGGCTTTTACCAATACCCAGATGCGGTCTGCTAGTTTTGGCATTGTTACCAGCTTGCCTGATGATGTCATTGACTCTTTTTGGTATATCATCGACCACTTCTTAAAAAATGTCTTTGAATTGGAGGAGGAACTCGAGTTTCAATTGCTCAATAACCAAGGAAAAATTACCTTCCACTTTTCAAGTCAACACCTCCCTACAGCCATTGATTTTGACTTTAACCACCCTTTCGACCCTCTTTATCCCCCGAGAGTCCTGGTTTTAGACATGGATGGTAGAGAAACTATCCTCCTCCCAGAAGAAAATGACCTATTTTAATACTCAAGGAAAATCAAAGAGCAAACTAGGAAGCTAGCCGCAGGTTGCTCAAAGCACTGCTTTGAGGTTGTGTATAGAACTGACGAAGTCAGCTCAAAATACTGTTTTGAGGTTGCAGATGAAACTGACGAAGTCAGTAACATATATACGGCAAGGCGACGCTGACGTGGTTTAAAGAGATTTTCGAAGAGTATAAAAACTCTAGCCTTCAGTTACAAACGACTGAAAACTAGAGTTTTTTCTATTTTTTCAAAGCATTATACAAGTTGCGGATAGGTTGCTTTAATGTCGGATGGATAAAATGAGGCGCAATTTCTTGTAAAGACTCAAGAACAAAAAGGCGTTCTGCTATGTAAGGATGGGGCAAGATGAGGTCGTCTGTATAAACAACCTGGTCCTCTACAAAGAGCAGGTCCAAATCAATCAAACGAGGTCCCCAATGAACCTCTCTCACCCGTCCCATCTCTGATTCAATGGCTAATAGGGTTTCTAACAAGACTGGTGCTGGTAGCCAGGTTTCTACCTCAACCACTTGATTAGCAAAGCTATCCTGCTCCACTCCACCCCAAGGCTCCGTCGCTAAGACACTGGACTCTTTGAGAATATGGATGCCACGAGCTCGCAGTTTATCAATGGCTTGCTCTAAGTTCGCTGGCTTGTCCCCCATATTGCTTCCTAGAGCGATAAAGGCCCGTTGCTTACGACGATAAATGGTCACCGAGCAGGTATCTAGCGGTAAATGCACTGGCGCCCAAGGCTTTTTCAGTTCCAACTCAATCTCTTGGACAAGAGGATAAGACTCAAAAGTACGTTCTACCAATTTATAGGCTACCGTTTCAATCAGGTCCTCAGTTGTTTCCTGAAACCAAGACGTCCACTGCTGACACAGTTCTCCGTAATGGACAGAGGCTGTTAAATCCAGTTCTGTCGCCGCCTTGGTCATATCATAGGATAGGATGGCTGAAACGACAAACTTCTGCCCCAATTCTTTCTCACTAGGAAACAGACCATGATAGGCAAAAATTTCCAAATCTTTAATCTGCAGTTGATCCATAACTAGTCCTTTCTAGAAAAATCCGCCCAAAGCGGATTCTTTTTATACTCAATGAAAATCAAAGTGCAAACTAGGAAGCTAGCCGCAGGCTGCTCAAAACACTGTTTTGAGGTTGCAGATGGAAGCTGACGTGGTTTGAATTTGATTTTCGAAGAATATTATAGTCCCATTAAACGATAAGCCTGGTCACGGAGGTCCTTATCTGTTTCAAATAGACCACGAGCTACTGTTGTCAAGGTGGCAGTTCCTGGCTTTCTGACACCACGCATGCTCATACACATATGTTCCGCCTCAATAACAACAAAGGCTCCCTTAGCACCCAGATACTCCATCAAGGCATCGGCCACTTCGATATTCAATCGTTCTTGAATTTGTGGTTTTTTAGAATAAACTTCAACCGTACGAGCTAGCTTAGACAAACCTGCCACACGACCATCTGGAATGTAGGCAATATGCGCTCTACCATAAAATGGCAAAAAGTGGTGCTCACACATAGTATGGAAAAAGATGTCCTTTTCTACTACCATGTTGTCATCAATAATCTCAAAGGATTTTGACAAATGTTCCTCCGCTGTTTGACCAAGACCTGAAAAAATTTCTTGGTACATACGGGCTACACGAGCAGGTGTTTCCTGCAAGCCCTCGCGGTTAGCGTCCTCTCCTACAGCCTCGATAATCATTTTTACAGCTGCTTCAATCTTTTGTGTATCCATTCTCTTTCTTCCTCTCCATCAGATAGGCTCTCACTTGGCTCAAGAAATACAAGGAACCCGTGACAATCCTAACTGTTTGTTTCTCTTCTTTTTTATCTGTCAATTTCTGATTTAGAAAATCCTGCCAACATTGGTAGCTGAGATTTCTAAACTTGGCTGTCTCTTTCAGCACACTTTCATCAGTCGCCCGACTATCATCAAAATGTGTCAGGGTAAGCTCGGTATCTGGTATTGCACCCAGCAAGTCCAACATATCCTCCAAGGCCTTGGTTTTGATGCAGGTAAAGAGGATTTCCTTATGATAATCCGCAAAGCGTTCTTGCAAGGTTGCTAATAAAGCCTTTATGGCATGAGGATTGTGGGCCCCATCCAAAATCATCAAGGGTTCTCTCGACACGACCTCCAGACGCCCTGGCCATCTTGTTTCTTCCAGAGCTTGAGCAATCAAGTCATTGCTTGCTAGTTCTCGACTATCCTCTTGACAATAGGTATCAAGTAAAGCTATGGCCATCCCAGCATTCTCTATTTGGTGCAAACCAAGCAAACCTGTCTGGAAACGGCCTTGTCTGATAGAACTGGTATAATCAAAGATTTCCCCTGCCACCACACTCTCTTGGTGACTAACTTGATAATCTTTCCCATAGGCAAGTCTCGGCGCATTCTTCTCATCAGCAATACTATCTATAACAGACAAAGCTTCTGGAGCAATGCGACCTGTTACCAAAGGAATACCTTGTTTGACAATACCCGCCTTCTGCTCTGCTATGGCCTCCAAGGTGTCACCTAAAAGGGCTACATGGTCCAATCCAATAGTTGTAATTCCTGTCAAAATGGGCTGGCAGACATTTGTACTATCCAAGAGTCCGCCCATGCCCACTTCCATGATGGCCACATCTACTTGCTCTGAGGCAAAGTAATCATAGGCTATGGCTGTGATAATCTCAAACTCGGTTGACCCCTGCAAATTGGCAGCCGATTCCCCTTCCAGCAAAGTCTGATAGTCTGCCATGAGGGCTTCTAGTCTCGCTTCTGGGATAGATTCCCCATTGATGCTAATCTGGTCTGTATAATGAATGAGATAGGGCGAGCTGAATACCCCAACTCTCAGGCCTAGCTTTTCCAGCATATTTTTCAAAAAAGCAATGGTCGAGCCCTTGCCATTGGTTCCTCCGATATGGATGACCTTGAGTTTGAGATGGGGATTGCCACGCAAAGCTAATAGTTCCACCATGCGTTCCAAGCCAAAATGCGGTTGGTCCGTCCGGTAGTTAGCAATCCACTGATTGTTTTCAAATTCTTTCATCTTATTTATATTGTTTTAAATCTAGATTTTCCGCTTCATCAGCCAGACGAATAGCGGAGGCAATTTCAACTGCCATCCTGTGACTAACTACATCATGCACGCGCACCACTTCCACACCCTGTCTCGCAGCGATACTGGTTACATGAGCCGAAGCCGTATCTCGATTGCGGAAACCAAGTTCTGTCTCATGATTGACTTCAAAACCATTTTCTTCAAGAATATTGATGACAAACCGCTTGCGCGACACTCCGAGAAAGATTGGATATCCTTTCTGATGTAGTTTATCCAGATCCCGTAAAAGAAGCAGATTTTCTTTCTTGGTCAGACCAAAGCCAATTCCTGGATCCAACAGGATATTTTCTTGTGCGATTCCAGCTTGATTCGCTCTCGCTAAGGCTCTGTCAAAGAAAGCCTCCATCAAGTCTTCGATTGGCAATTTTTCGAAGTCAGCTAACTCTTCCTCTGTAAAAGCTTGATTAAATCCAAAATGAGGAAATATGAGCGAGCTAGGATGCTGAGGTCGCGCCATGACTGGATTAAACATAATGACTACTTTCGCACCAGCCTTAGCAACCACATCCGCCATTTTCTCATCACCCATAAGACCAGTGATATCATTGACTATATTGGCACCAGCAGCCAAAGCAGCTTCTGCTACCTGACTCTTCCAAGTATCAATAGAGATAAGGACATCACTTTCCTTGCGAATCGCTTTGATCACTGGAACAACACGCTGGATTTCCTCTTCTATCTCAACATAGCTGCTTCCCGGCCGAGTCGATTCTCCGCCGATATCTAGCATACTAGCCCCTTCTGCTATCAATTTACGAGCCTGCTGGAGTGCCTGCTCAAGAGCAAAAAATTGGCCACCATCCGAAAAGGAATCTGGGGTTACATTGATAATTCCACAAATAGCTGTCTTTGCATGATTTGCTTTAGTTGACATATCGGTCACTCCCTCAAGGCTTTTCACCATATTATTTCTCTATTTTACCATAAAAAGAAAAAGATGGACACGATTGAATTCATCTTTTTCCCAGTAGAAACAAGTAAGCAATTGTCAAAAATCTTAAACAGAAATCCCTAATGTCCGACTCATGATCACCACAAGAGCCAACAAACAGAAAAAAACTCCATTAACAATCATGTGAAGTAAGATAGACATTTCCAAACGTTGGGTCTTGTAAGCCGTCCAAGATAGAACGATCGACATAACTCCATAAATCAATAAAGAAGGTAAATTACTTGGTTGATGCAATAAAGCAAACACAATCGTACCGACTACAAATCCCAAGTTCTCCTTGCCTCGGAAAATCTTTTTAGGAACAATTCCCCGACACAAGATTTCCTCACAAATCGGAGCAAGCAAGGCCAATAAGAAGAAACTGGAAATCAGAGAACTATTCTGAACCATATCGTTAATCTGAGACTGGTTACTTGTTGTCGTCTCATTTGACAGTTGTAACAAGATAGAACCAAGTATATTTGAACAGATAATGACTAAATAACTCAAGCCCAATCGTGCCAAATCCTTAGCTCTAAAAAATGAAAAATTGAAACTTGCTAACTGCGTTTTACGAGCTCCAATAATAAACAGCACCAGAATCACAATCGAAATACCAGCAACTATCAGTCCTGACTGCAACAGTGGTACTGCATTTAAAGTTAAAATAGCAGTAACCCCTATAGGAATCTGATATAAAATTGTCGCCAGAAAAAAGATTAACAGCCAACCTGCACGATTCAATAATTCTTTCCACATATTTTTCTCTTTCATCACCTATCTCCTTTGTATTCAAAAAGGGGGAAAATCCCCCTGGGTTATCCTATTATAAGGCCATGCTGATGTAGTTAAGGATAAACAAGGCATCCAAAATCCAAATCATGACATGAACATCTTTAGCTTGACCTTTGACAAGCTTAGTCAAAGTGTAAGTCAAGAAACCAACTGCAATCCCTTGAGTGATAGAGTAGCTGAATCCCATAAAGATAGATGTGAAGAAAGCAGGAACCGCTTCAGACATATCGTCCCAATGGATATTTTTCAAGCTAGCCAACATCATAATCCCAACGATAATCAAGATTGGAGCTGTAGCGGCTGTTGGTACAATCGCTAGAAGTGGACTAAAGAAGCTTGAAATTGCAAAACAGATAGCTACAACCAAGGCTGTCAAACCAGTACGTCCACCTGCACCGATACCAGCAGCAGACTCAACATAAGTCGTTACGTTCGAAGTACCAGCGATGGCACCAATTGAAGTACCAATCAAGTCAGAGTAAAGAGCCTTATCCAACTTAGCTGATTGGTGATTTTCACCATTTGTCGCTACGATACCAACTTTTTCACCTGTACCGATCAAGGTACCAATCGTGTCAAAAATATCTGTCAATGAGAAGGCTAGAATGGCCATCAGAGTTTCAGGCAAGCGAGCTGTATCTGAAATCAAAGCTCCCAAACCTTCTGAACCAAGAGCTGCACCAAAAACTACCTTCAAATCTTCAAAGGCTGCACCAACATGGTTATTAGCAAAATCGATACTAGACAAATCTACCAAACCAACTGCGATAGCAAGAACAGTTGTTGTCAAGATAGAGAGGATAATTCCCCCTTTAATTCCTTTGATAACAAAGAAGATTGTGATAGCAAGTCCTGCAAGAGCCACCAAAACAGCTGGATTATTAAAGTCAACTAATCCTGGAACCGCTGAAGAGTTCGCTGCAATCGTTGCTTTAGCTTTGTCAGCCCCTTCTCCTACAACAGTATAGTTACCTGGATCAATCGTAAATTTCAAAAGTCCAGCATTCTTAATCCCTACATAGGCAAGGAAGACACCGATACCGGCTGAAATAGCTGAGCGAAGGGTATTTGGAATCGATTCAATGATCATTTTACGAACGTTTGTCAAGGTAATAATCAATGAAATAATCCCACAGATGAAGACCATAGCTAGGGCTTGTTGCCATGAATAACCAAGCCCGAATACAACTGTAAAGGTAAAGAAGGCATTCAGTCCCATACCTGGTGCTTGGGCATAAGGTAAGTTAGCGTAAAAAGCCATCATCAAGGTACCCGCTACTGCACCAATAATCGTCGCGAGGAATACACCCTGAGCAGGCATCCCTGTTTGTGAAAGCATTTGTGGGTTTACAAAGAGAATATAGCTCATTGCAAAGAAAGTTGTTAAACCAGCGAGAACCTCTGTACGAACGTCTGTACCATTCTCTTTTAGTTTAAATAATTTGTCCATTATCAATCTCCTTCTAATTTTTACGAACAATAATAGAATTATATCATTTATCATTCACTTTTTCAATATCTTTGTTTGATTTATTTAAGAATTTGATGGAATTTTATTTTTTGTTTGGAATCTGTTTTTCTGCCTGCTTTTTGTTATAATAGTAGACATCTTATCTGAAAAGACACTAGAAAGGTCCATATGACAAAAAAAATTATTGCAGTTGACCTAGATGGAACCTTGCTCAACTCAGACAGTCAAATTTCTGACTTTACCAAAGAAACTATTAAAAAAGTTGTTGAAAAAGGCCATCAGGTTATTATTACGACAGGTCGCCCTTACCGTATGTCAAAAGATTTTTACCGTGAACTGGGCTTAGACACGCCTATGATTAACTTCAACGGCTCCCTCACTCATTTACCAGACCAGGTTTGGGACTTTGAAAAGTGTTTGACCGTAGACAAAAAATATCTTTTAGATATGGTTCAACGTTCAGAGGAGATTCAAGCCGATTTTATCGCTGGAGAATATCGTAAAAAATTCTACATTACAAATCCTAATGAAAAAATTGCCAATCCCAAACTATTTGGTGTGGAGGCATTCCAACCCGAAGATCAATTCCAGCCTGAGTTAGTCACCAAAGATCCTAACTGTATTCTGCTGCAGACCAGAGCCAGTGACAAGTATGCCCTTGCAAAAGAAATGAACGCCTTCTACCAGCATCAACTTTCTATTAATACTTGGGGTGGTCCGCTCAATATCCTTGAGTGTACCCCAAAAGGTGTCAATAAGGCCTTCGCCTTAGACTACTTGCTCAAGGTAATGAATCGTGACAAAAAGGATTTGATTGCTTTTGGAGATGAACACAATGATACCGAAATGCTTGCTTTTGCTGGGAAAGGTTATGCCATGAAAAATGCCAACCCAGAGCTACTCCCCTATGCAGATGAGCAAATTTCCTTGACAAATGACCAAGACGGGGTTGCCAAAACCCTGCAAGACTTATTCTTATAGTCCATACTGATACTCAATGAAAATCAAAGAGCAAACTAGGAAGCTAGCCGTAGGTTGCTCAAAGCACTGCTTGGAGGTTGTAGATGAAACTGACGAAGTCAGTAACATATATATACGGCAAGGCGAAGCTGACGTGGTTTGAATTTGATTTTCGAAGAGTATGACCAGCTTGCGAGCTGGTCTTTGTGTTCTTTTCACAGTCTCATCAACCAGTTAATCGATTGTTCTACTTTTTGCCTTCAAAACCTTGGAAAAGGCTTTCTTTTGTGATATACTTCACATATAAATACAAGAGAGCTCGTCACACTCGACTCTGTTGACACAAAATCAATCCAGTCCTGTTTCTCCTGCTCTCAGTTAATATCAAGGAGGATAGCTATGAAAGCTGTTGTTGTAAATCCAGAAAGCACTGGTGTTGCTGTTGAAGAAAAAGTACTCCGTCCACTTGAAACTGGGGAAGCACTTGTAGAAATTGAATACTGCGGTGTTTGCCACACTGACCTCCACGTTGCCCATGGTGACTTTGGTCAAGTACCAGGCCGTGTTCTAGGACATGAAGGTGTTGGTATCGTTAAAGAAATTGCCCCAGATGTGAAAAGCCTTAAAGTCGGCGACCGCGTCAGCGTTGCTTGGTTCTTTGAAGGATGTGGAACTTGCGAATACTGTACTACTGGCCGTGAAACTCTTTGCCGTACAGTGAAAAATGCCGGCTACTCAGTAGACGGTGGTATGGCTGAACAATGTATCGTAACTGCAGACTATGCTGTTAAAGTTCCTGACGGACTTGATCCAGCCCAAGCTTCTTCTATCACATGTGCTGGTGTAACAACCTATAAAGCTATAAAAGAAGCAAAAGTTGAACCAGGTCAATGGGTTGTCCTTTACGGTGCTGGTGGACTTGGTAACCTAGCTGTTCAATATGCTAAAAAAGTATTCAATGCTCATGTCATCGCAGTTGATATCAATAATGACAAACTTGCCCTTGCAAAAGAAGTAGGTGCTGATGTCGTTATTAACGGCCTAGAAGTTGATGATGTACCAGGACTCATCAAGAAAAAAACTGATGGAGGAGCTCATTCAGCTGTCGTAACTGCTGTATCTAAAGTTGCCTTCAATCAGGCTGTTGACTCAGTTCGTGCCGGTGGTCGCGTAGTCGCTGTTGGTCTTCCTTCTGAAATGATGGAACTCAGCATCGTGAAAACAGTTTTAGATGGAATCCAAGTCATCGGTTCTCTTGTAGGAACTCGTAAAGACTTGGAAGAAGCCTTCCAATTCGGTGCAGAAGGTTTAGTAGTTCCAGTTGTTCAAAAACGTCCAATAGAAGATGCCGTAGCCATTTTCGACGAAATGGAAAAAGGTCAAATCCAAGGACGTATGGTACTCGATTTCACCCACTAATCTAATAAAAACCTATTTTAAAAGTTGGAATGCGCTTCCAACTTTTTTATATTAAATTTTTTAATAAGGATTCAAAAAAACTTCTCTAAAACTCAATATATCAATATTTTCAGATGTAATCTTTTTAATTATTTTATGATAAATAGTTGATTTTTAGATGAAAACGGTTTATACTTAAACAGTCTTAAAGTTTTCTTAAACGAAAACTAAAACAAAAAAGGAGGAATGACAATAATGAGTATCGGAATCATTATTGCGAGCCACGGCGAATTTGCTGCGGGTATTCATCAGTCAGGATCTATGATCTTTGGTGAACAAGAAAAGGTTCAAGTTGTAACCTTTATGCCAAATGAAGGTCCTGACGATCTATACGCTAAGTTTAATAACGCTGTTGCTGCATTTGACGCAGAAGATGAGGTTCTAGTTCTGGCTGACCTTTGGAGTGGATCTCCATTTAACCAAGCTAGCCGCGTGATGGGAGAAAATCCTGAGCGTAAGTTTGCCATCATCACAGGACTGAACTTACCGATGTTAATTCAAGCCTACACAGAGCGCCTTATGGACGCTGCTGCAGGTGTAGAAAAAGTCGCTGCTAATATCATTAAAGAAGCCAAAGATGGCATCAAAGCTCTTCCAGAAGAGCTAAACCCAGTTGAGGAAGTAGCAAGCGCTGCAGCTGCTCCAGTTGCCCAAGCTGCTATTCCAGAAGGAACTGTCATCGGAGACGGTAAACTCAAAATCAACCTTGCCCGTCTAGACACTCGTTTACTTCACGGTCAAGTTGCAACTGCTTGGACTCCAGATTCAAAAGCAGATCGTATCATCGTTGCTTCAGATAACGTAGCTAAAGACGAATTACGTAAAGAATTGATTAAACAAGCAGCTCCAGGTAAAGTGAAAGCAAATGTTGTTCCTATCCAAAAACTAATCGACGTTGCAAAAGATCCTCGCTTCGGAGGAACACATGCCCTTATCTTGTTTGAAACACCTCAAGATGCCCTTCGTGCTATCGAAGGTGGCGTGCCAATCAAAACTCTTAATGTTGGATCAATGGCTCACTCAACTGGTAAAACAATGGTTAACAACGTTTTGTCTATGGATAAAGAAGACGTTGCTACATTTGAAAAAATGCGTGACCTTGGTGTTGAATTTGATGTACGTAAAGTACCAAACGACACCAAAAAAGATTTGTTTGACTTGATCAACAAAGCAAACGTGCAATAATCGATTTTATGAAAGGATTTTAAAGATGTCTATTATTTCTATGGTTTTAGTAGTCGTTGTAGCCTTCCTAGCAGGTCTTGAAGGTATCCTCGACCAGTTCCAATTCCATCAACCAATCGTAGCTTGTACCCTTATCGGTCTTGTTACTGGTAACCTTGAAGCAGGGATCATCCTTGGTGGTTCTCTTCAAATGATCGCCCTTGGTTGGGCTAACATCGGAGCTGCCGTAGCTCCTGACGCTGCTCTTGCTTCTGTTGCTGCTGCCATTATCATGGTTCTTGGTGGCGACTTTACTAAGACAGGTATCGGTGTTGCCCAAGCGGTTGCTATCCCTCTTGCAGTTGCTGGTCTATTCTTGACTATGATTGTCCGTACACTCTCTGTCGGATTGGTTCACACTGCTGATGCTTCTGCTAAAAAAGGTGACTTCAAAGCAGTTGAACGTGCTCACTTTGTCGCACTTCTTCTTCAAGGTCTTCGTATTGCAGTCCCTGCAGCACTCCTTCTAATGGTACCAACTGAAACAGTACAAAGCATTCTAAATGCTATGCCTGATTGGCTTAAAGATGGTATGGCTATCGGTGGTGGTATGGTTGTTGCCGTTGGTTACGCTATGGTTATCAACATGATGGCAACTCGTGAAGTATGGCCATTCTTCGCTATCGGTTTCGTGCTTGCTGCCGTGTCAGATATTACTCTAATCGGATTTGGTGCTATCGGTGTTGCTATCGCTCTTATCTACCTTCACCTTTCTAAAACTGGTGGAAACGGTGGCGGTGGAGCCGCAACTTCTAACGACCCAATCGGCGATATCCTAGAAGACTACTAAGATAAGAAAGGACTGAAAACATCATGACTGAAAAACTTCAATTAACTAAATCAGATCGTAAAAAAGTTTGGTGGCGTTCAACTTTCTTACAAGGTTCTTGGAACTATGAACGTATGCAAAACTTGGGTTGGGCTTACTCATTAATTCCAGCTCTTAAAAAACTCTACACTAAAAAAGAAGATCAAATCGCTGCTCTTGAACGCCATCTTGAGTTCTTCAACACTCACCCATACGTAGCCGCTCCAATCATGGGGGTTACTCTTGCACTTGAAGAAGAACGTGCTAACGGTGTTGAAATTGATGACGCTGCTATCCAAGGGGTTAAAATCGGTATGATGGGACCTCTTGCTGGTATCGGTGACCCAGTATTCTGGTTTACAGTACGCCCAATCCTTGGATCACTCGGTGCTTCACTTGCCCTTACTGGTAATATCTTAGGTCCAATCCTCTTCTTCGTTCTTTGGAACTTGATTCGTATGTCATTCTTGTGGTATACACAAGAGATTGGATACAAGGCTGGATCAGAAATCACTAAAGATATGTCTGGCGGTATCCTTCAAGACATCACTAAAGGAGCTTCTATCCTTGGTATGTTCATTCTTGCTGTCCTTGTTCAACGTTGGGTAAATATTAAATTTGCTTTCGATGTTGCCAAAGTTCAACTAGATGAGAAGGCTTATATCCATTGGGATAAATTGCCAGAAGGATCTAAAGGTATTCAAGAAGCATTCGCACAAGTAGGACAAGGATTGTCTCAAACACCTGAAAAAGTTACTACTTTCCAACAAAACTTGGATATGTTAATCCCTGGACTATCAGGACTACTCCTTACTCTCCTTTGCATGTACTTGCTTAAGAAAAAAGTATCTCCAATCACTATTATCCTTGCACTCTTCGCAGTGGGTATTGTGGCACATGTTCTTCACATCATGTAATCAAGCAACTTAAAAGGAATCAGGTTCTAAAATCTGATTCCTTTTTTCTATACTTTTATTCAGCCAAGGCTCCCATTGGATCCCATGGTGCAAGTACGATTGGTTCTGCTTCATAGGCAGCTTGTTCTTCTGCTGTCAGCAATTCTTTGCGAACAACGATTTGGTATGTATATTCGTCCATCCAAGCATCTGAAGCAACAAAGTAACCATCTGTACCAACCTTATCTCCCCAAGAGTTTTCAACCTTCCACTTGGTTGACTTGCCATTTTCGTCCAAATCCACACCCGTCAAGACCATAGCGTGGGTCATCAAGCTTTCGCTGTAGTCCAAACGTCCAGCCTTGTCTTGAGTGAATTGAATATCCATGCTTGATTCAAAGTCATAAACATCTGTCGCAAGGATTCCAGCTTTACGGTTGCTGAGCTGACCAACATCAGAACCAAACCAAACAGTCTCACCTGCTTGCATTTGAGCAATCGCCAATTCTTTTAAGCGCTCCATCGGCACGTTGATGTAGCGAACTGCACGGCTACCAACTACATTTCCTAACATCTCAACTGTGTAAGATTTGCCGTAAGGCTTGTCAGCAGTTGGGGCGTTGATAACAGAAACGTAATCTTCTAGAGGAAGATTGACATATTTCTTGTAAAATTCCTGTGGTGTAATGCCCTTTTCGCTTTGGTAGTTGTTATCCTTATCGCGATAAGCAAAGTCAAATTTACGTGGTGGAAGACCCAATGACATAGCAAGGAAGTTAAAGATTTCTTGCAAGAGGTCTTCTTTCTTAGCTTGAACAGTCGCTTGGTCTGCGCCAGAAGCAAGCAAGTCACGCAAGATTTGAGCATCTTGGCGAAGCAATTTGTTAAGGATTGCATTTAGCTCACGGCTGCTACTAGATGAAACTGACTCAGGGTAAACTGACTTAGGCACGACACCGTATTTCTCAAAGAGAGACACCACCATATCCCATTGTCCACCATCTTGTTGTGGAGTTTGGAGTAGGAAGCTAACCTTACGACTCGTCAAGTCTTGGTCTGCAGTCGCAATCACTTGCTCCAAGAACCAGTTTGATTTCTCATACTTGTCCCAGAAGAAGGTGTGGGCCTGTGATAACTCAAAATTTTCTAGTTTGTATTGTGAGATGAGTTTGTGGCGGAAGGTGTTAAGAGCTGCAAACATCCAGCAACGACCAGATGCTTTCTGGTTGGTTACCTTGTCCTTGGTCAAATCCAATGAGAAAACAGGTGTGTTATCTACATGGCTTTGGCGACGTTCTAGAGCTGCAAAAATTCCGTTGTGGCTGGCAGCATTTTCAATCGCTTGGTATTTTACATTTGCTTCATAATTGGCAAATAGTTTATCAGTAAATGATTCTTGAATCGCGTCCATAGATTCCTCCTTTTATTCTACAGTCTATTATAACTCTTTTCACAAAGGAAGCAACTGAAAAACATAAAAGGCAAGGACATTCTTCCTCACCTTTTTCTAATATAAACCAAACTAAGCAATACTTGCAAGGAGAGCTTCTAATTCCTCCTCGGTCAAGCGACGCCATTCTCCTCTTTGTAAGTTCTCATCTAAAATCAGAGTTCCCATAGCCAAACGCTGTAGGTCTACTACTTCCTTGCCACAGTAGGCTACCATACGCTTGACCTGATGAAACTTCCCTTCTGCAATAGTCACACAGATTTGGCTCTGATTCTTTTCTGCATCTGTGTAAAGAATCTCCAGTCTAGCGGGCTGACAGGTAAAGTCTTTGAGCGGAATGCCCTTGGCAAATGTCTCTACGTCTTCTTGGGTCATAATTCCCTTGACCTGTGCCTGATAAGTCTTGTCAACATGACGCTTGGGTGAAAGAAGAGCATGAGCCAGCTGGCCATCATTGGTCAAGAGCAAAAGACCATGCGTGTCAATATCCAAGCGTCCTACTGGAAAAACTTCCTTGCTCCGAGCAATATCATCCAGCAAGTCCAGAACCGTTCTGTGCTTAGGATCCTCAGTCGCTGAGATAACTCCTTTGGGCTTGTTCATCATGTAGTAGACAAACTCTTCATACTCCAACACTTGCCCGTCAAAGCGAATCTCATCTCTTTCTTCATCAATCTGCAGTTTCGCTGACTTTTCTTTTTTACCATTTACCATCACGCGCCCAGACTTGAGCAAGTTTTTGACCTCAGTCCGACTCCCCACAGCACAGGCAACTAAAAATTTATCTAATCTCATAGAACTATTATATCATACTCAAAAGGAGGCTGGTACAATGACCAACCTCCTTTTCGTTTCATACTCTTCAAAAATCTCTTCAAACCGCGTCAACGTCACCTTGCCGTATATATGTTACTGACTTCGTCAGTTCTATCTGCAACCTCAAAACAGTGTTTTGAGCTGACTTCGTCAGTTCTATCTACAACCTCAAAGCAGTGCTTTGAGCAACCTGCGGCTAGTTTCCTAGTTTGCTCTTTGATTTTCATTGAGTATCAGATTTAAGAAATTAACTTCCTCGTCTCCAGAAAATCGCTAAGACAATCATGGAACCTAGTACTGCCGGAATAATGGCAGTTCCTGCTATTATCGGCCCCCAAGTCCCAAAAAGCAAGTTCCCTATAAAGGCACCAATCCAGCCTAGAAACATTTTTCCAAAACATCCCATTCGCTCTCCACGATTGGTCAGAGTACCTGCTAAAAATCCCACTAGGAGACCAACGAACATACTTCCTAACATATTATCTCCTTAATTTGCCCAATCTCCGTTACGGAAGAGTGGTACACGTGTCCCATCCTCACGGATACCATCGATATCCATTTGGTTAGAACCAATCATAAAGTCTACGTGAACATCTGAACGGTTAAGCCCCGCAGCTGCAAGCTCCTCTTCGCTCATCTCCGCTCCACCAACAACACTAGTCGCATAGGCTGCACCGATAGCCAAATGATTTGATGCATTCTCATCGAAAAGGGTATTAAAGAAGGTAATGCCTGACTGAGAAATTGGGCTTGGATCTGGTACCAAGGCACATTCACCCAAGGCACGCGCACCCGCATTTTCAAAGACAAGGTCTTTCATGACCTGATCACCCTTCTCAGCAGTGATATCAACGATTTGTCCATCCTTAAAGGTCACCTTAATACCTTCAATAATGTTTCCGTTATAACTAAGCGGTTTTGTAGAAGTGACATAACCATCTGCACGACGGAAGTCAGGTGCTGTGAAGACTTCTTCTGTCGGCATATTTGGCAAGAATCCTTCGCCCTGTGCATTGATAGCACCAGCTGATTCCCAAACATGGTTTTTCGGCAAACCAAGTGTCAAATCTGTTCCTGGCGCTGTGTAGTGAAGGGCTGAAAATTGCTCTTTATTAAGCATATCGGCCTTGCTCTTGAGGATAGCTGCATGCTCTTCCCAAGCCTTAACAGGATCTTCTTCATAGACACGGTAAGTTTTGAAGATTTGGTCCCAAAGGAGATCGACTGCTTCTTCATCGTTCGCAGCATTTGGAAAGACTTTCTTAGCCCACTCAAGTCCAGCAGCGGCTGCTACCGTCCAGCTAACCTTGTTAGATTGAGTTGCGATTCGCATTGGCTTCATGGCAAGTCCCATAGCTTTAGCAGAAGCTGAAAGCTTGTCAGCATCCACACCGTTCAAAGCACCTGGATCAGATGAACGAACTCCGAGACGGCTAGCCTTGTTCTCCAAGAGATAGTTCATCTCAGCAATCTTGTATTCTGGCACATTGTCCAGACGCTCCATCGGCGCATGGAGAAATTTCTCACGGTTGATGACATCATCTGTCCACTGAACGATCACCTCATGTGCACCCAAAGCATAAGCTTCTTTGACGATTAAGTGAGCCAACTCACGTTGCTCCACATCGATAGAGAGAGCCAAAGTGTGACCAGGTTGCACGTTGATTCCATTTGCAACCAACAATTTCGCATATTTTTCTAGATTTTCTTTAAAATTTGGTAAAACCATGTTGTTTCTCTTTTCTATTTTTATTTTTCTTTCAAAGCAGAGAATAATCCTGCTAAAGCAATGGCACCTGACAAGAGTGCTGTTGATAGAAGAATTGTCTGGTCAGCAAGTTCTAGCTGATAGTCAAAAACTTTTGAGCTGGTTTGTCTTTTACAAAATCCTTCCCTTACTAGTATATCACATATATTGGTATTTTAAAAAACAAGCTTACTGAAGCTTGTTTTAATTAGCTATTACAAAAATTTTGTACATATCTTTCCACTTCTTTTTCTATAGATTGAATCTCACCAATATCCCATCTATTTTTTTTAGAAGTTATCTTTGCCATCATCTGTAATTTTAAACTCTGACGATGGAATATCCCTTCTCTTTCCCATTGCACTAATTTAGCTTCAGGATAGGAGTTGCCAAACCTGGAGTTCTGAATATCGGTAGTAATACAAAGGTTGCCAAAGGAATGTAAAAACTCCGCAGGTAATTGGCTCTCTCCATCATGTCCATTTGGATTCTGAGGATACCAATGCTCTATGGAGCGACGATAAGCAAATTTGAAATGATCAAAATTAATATCCTTGTACTCTTTCTCTAATTCGGCACGATTTTTCCACAAAACATAATCCACAAAGTTAAAAGCATAAACAGGAATTGCACCATATTTTTTGATACTTTGATCTTCGGTAAACAATCTTTCCTCAGCATATCTCACTGCCATTTTTTCAAGAAAATTCTTAAAGAGACTAGCAAATTCTGTTTGATTTAACTCTTCAATATGGTTAAACAGGAATTGCAAGATTTCATATAACCAACGACTATCACGATTGGCTGTAAAGGTCACAGCAAACATGGATTGGAGAAGAATGATGTTTTGGTTAATTTCCGAATCCGAAAACGTATTATTAGTAAAACGTTCTTCGACTATATAATGCTCTTTAGATTTTCCATTTGGTTGATATTCATAATAAGTCCCCTTCTGTAAAAACCATTCATCCTTATTTCTACTTGAAGAGTCCATATTCGAATTTCTAACGATGTAATTATCGAAAATGTGTTTTATTCTAAGAAGAAATTCACTAAATTCAATAACCCAAGTTTTATCTTTATTTTTTATATCAAATAGTGCTAAGAGTTTCTTATCATCTAGTTGAATCTCATCAGTTTTCTTACCTTCCGCAATTGCCAATACATGGAGTAAGAATGTTGGAAAATCAATGATTGTAGTATAATCGCCAAAATCTTTTTCTACTTCTATATTTTTTTCATTTATCTTTTTTCCTAATATATCTGATAACTTTCTTCTTTCATTTTGATGAAAATCAATATCATTATAAATATTATGAAATGAATAATTTGTAAAATGCCATCCAAAAATACGTTCACGTTCTTGAAAGTCATCTGCTCTCTTCCGTCGCATCTTAAACTGACTTGCTACCGGCTTATCAAACTCTGCACAGGCATCCCAAATTCTTGCAAACTTTTGCGCCATTTCTTGATCTTCACCAAATTTAGACATCATTTGTGCCTTAAGGATTTCATGAGCCTCTAGTTGTTCTCCTCGAGAATTGAAACGTTCGAAATAAAGATTCAAATCTAAATCCTCAGGAAGTATACTCCGAAAAATGATGACCTTTTCAAAAAGATAACCAACGAAAGACTGAGGATTCAATTGGCGCTCTTCTAACACTTTTTTCAATGCGTCTCTAGCATGTCCGTAACCTCTAGTCAGCTCATTTTCATCGCCCTCTAAAATTTTTTTCTTGGAAAATAAATCTTGAATATTCTTATTTGATTTCTTCCTAGCTGGAAAGGTAAGATTGACAGCTTTCAATCTATCAAAACCAAACTCATGCTTCAAAGCTAAGGCAATCAAATTAAGGGCTGTTGTTCGTTGTTGCCCATCTATGATTTTGAAAATGTCATTCTCTTTATTAACGACTAATGTTCCAATATAGTAATTGTCTCTATTTTCTTGAACAGCATCTGCTACGTCGTTCAATAACTGCTCAATTTCATCATAAGTCCAAGCAAAATTTCTCTGATAAAGAGGGATAGCATAGGTATCTTCATTTAACAAACGATTAACTGATAAGCTTATATGTGTTTCTACCATTTATCTTTTTCCTCTTCTATAATCTTGTCCACAGTATAATTTTCAAATAGCTCTCTATCTATTTTGACCATAAAATCATTCGGAGTGACAGCATGAGATAAAAGTTGAAATAGCTTTTGGACCTCTTTTTGTCTAAACCTTCCACCAGCAGCATAGTTCCCAACTGTCGCATCATATATGGCTTTAGATTTAACTCTAGGGTAGTAAGACCAAATAAACAAGGTCTCTACTATCTCCTTTGATAGCTCCTCTTTTCCAAATCTATCTGCGAAAAGCGAGCAAATATTTAGGAATATATTGTGACATTTAAGATAGCGTCCTTTTGAGCTATTGTAAATGTTTAACATACCTTCTGGGTAAGCTAAATTTTGTCCTTCCTCCTCTAACTCATTAGATATTCCTAACTGTTCATTTAAAAAATCTTTATAATTTTTAACAGTTTCATGAGCAGATTCAATATACTCAAAAAATTTACTTCCATCAATGATTAGCATAGTAATGGACATGGGGAGATTTTCAATATGACGATACAATTCTAAGTATGGAAAGTTCTGATTCAAATCAACGCCTTTAAAATCGTCAATAAAATCCTCTGTAAAACGGAGATAAGATCCATAACGCTTGTTTGTCAATCCTGTATCTCCTCGAGACCAACGTCTCATACGGAAAAGATGTTTATCAAACAACTCTTTGAGACTTAAATCTTTATCTTCTACAAATTGCTCCCACTTTTCAACAATCTTTTCATCTTCTGAATCTTCCTTGCGGAGATGATAGGCTTTGAGCAAATCATGAGGTTCTAAAGGTTTTCCACGATTATTCTGAGAATCAAATAGCTGAAAAGCCTCTGATAATCGTTTTTTGGGCATAATAATCACAGAGACAGCACAATTCTCTAATAAAAAGTTGCAAATATCTTTTGCCTCATTTTCGCTAACCAATTGAGTCAAATTTTCCCACTCGTTATAATTTTCACTCGCATGATAGCAAGATAGCTCTCCAAATTCAGCACTCAGCAGTTGATTAGCACCCTTATAATTCTCTAAATCATCTAATAAATGAAGAAACAAGGAAATAGAAATTAGCCGTTGCTGTCCATCGACAATATCTAAGTATCTATCATTTCCATCATTTTCATCATTTTCATGCAAGATAACGGAACCAATCTGATATTCCTTTTTCCCCATAGCATCTCGTAAATCATAAAAAAGATTACGGATATGTTTTCTGTTCCATTTATATGGTCTTTGATAAGAAGGAATTCGCAAATTCCCTTCTTTCAATAGTTCTCCAACCTTTTTAGAAGTAAATTGAATAGTCATTTTACCCTCATCTATATTTATCTATCATTTCTTGAACTGTTTGCTTCATATCCTCTACTAAAATCCGAGGAGACAAAACAGTAACCGCTTCTCCTTGCCCCAGCAACCAGCGTTTAAGCCCCGGTGTATGCTGACTTTCAAACTGAAAATGAGTCCAATCGCCATTTTTCCCAACTATTTTTGCATTTGGAAATTGATCCATCACAATCGTCGGATCGTACAAGTACTCGATTTCAATACTGATTTTCTTCCCGATAAAAGCATCCACTCTCTCGTTACGAATATCACCATCTCTAAATTTATCTCGATAAGAAATAGAAGGTTTCTCTATACCACTAAAAGACCAGGACTGGATACGGTCTACTCTTAAAGTAATATAAGTAGCATGTTTCAACTGGTAAACAACCAGATAGAAATAATGATTATCATAGTAAAGAGAGACTGGCAAAACAGTCTGCCTCTTAGAAGATTCAGAATAAGGTTTTTGATAGATAATATCTAGAACCTGTTCATGCAAAATAGCTTCTGATAAATTCCAAATTTTCTCTATTCTATTTTGTTGATACGTTAAGGGAGCATAGTTCAGCTTTTCACTGCCAATAATCTGCTCAATTTCTTTTTGGTCATCACGAGGAACTAAAACCAGCAAATTTTTTAGTAAGCTATCAATTTCTGGTCTGTTCAGTGCTCGATTTTCCAATAAAATCTTTGAAATAACGAGAATATCCTTTTTATTAAAAACTGACTTACTTGCTAAACAATACTTATTCGTCTTACGGTTATAAAGAAAATCTCCACTATAACTGGTGTTACTAGATAAAATATCACGGAGTAGCGAAAAATCTCTCTGTATAGTCTTTTCACTAACCTCAAATTCCTGAGCCAATTGCTTTTTTTCAAATGAAGTACCTAACTGTAAACGTAAAAAAATCGTTAGTAGTCTCTCTTGATCATTCATTTTCAGTCCTTCTTATTATTTTTCAAGCGATGTTAAACACGCTGTCATCCCCCACTTAAAACGCACAATTAAACGAGATTGAACATTTTTCAACTGATCTGGTTCAGAATCACCAGATAAAACAATTTGCTTATTCTTAATATGTTGAGAATTAAATAGATTAAAAAATTTTTCTTGAATCATATCATCTTTTTCTCCCAATACCTGAATATCATCTACAATTAGGAGATCAAACTCCTCACTTCTAACTTTTTGTATTTCTAGCTCATTTTCCAATAAGTTTTCGGCAGAAATGTATTTTACTCGTTTTTCTGGATTGTTCTCAAGCACCTTATTCCCAATAGCTTGAAGGAGATGTGTTTTACCTGAACCCGATTCCCCATAAATATAAAGGGGATTATATTGTAACCCTAAGTTTTCTACTACAGCTACGGCCCCTTTCTTTGCTAAATCATTACCATCTTTTTCTAGAAAATTTTTTAATTGATATTTGTTATCTAATCCTGTATTGTTCATCATTTTAACCTCTAACTTTGCACTTTATATTCAAAACGATTAAAGTAAAATAAACTAGCCCTTAGGTGATTGCAACTGTACCACTATGCCAGATTCGAAGAACTCAACTACGGATTCATCCATATTTTTTAAGTCTTCGGGTAAGCAGTCTGAATATACAATGAAGAGTCTGCCTCTTTTCTTATTCTCTTTGAATTGCTGCATCCAGTATTCCTGTACCCTTTGATCAGCCTCTCCCAAAAGTTGAACTCCCTCCAGAAAAATCAAGTCATACTCTGTATGCTCCATTTGAAGTTTTATCCATTGACTATGTTTAGAAAAAATCAAATTATCTCTCACTCGATAATATCCAAGTGATGCTATTGGAGTAGCAGGTTTTATTTTAGTTAACGTATAAAACAAATGCCATCTGTCAGTCTCTGAAATACCGCAAATGTAAATACATTGAGAATCTTCTTTTAAGTCTATTTGTGGGAATCCGGTCCAATCATTCCCATCATCTTTCAAGCCTTTTTCAAAATTGTAAATTTGCTCTTCAATTGACACGTTAGAATTTAAAATTCCTTGATCCACCATATTATACTCTCTTTTCTATTATTTTTAAGAGAATTATAACAAATCAAGTGGACATATTTTGTCCACTTGATCAAAATAAGCAATTTTTTAAAACAACTCATCAAACAAACTCAACTGGTTATCCTCTGGCATATTTCCAAGAATCCCCATTTCATCCATCTTTTCAACCAAGGTTGATGAGAGTCCACCACGTTTGCGGAGTTCTGTTTTAGAGAGGAATTCTCCCTCTTCACGCGCTCGCACCAACTGCTTAGCAACGTTCTCTCCCAGACCATCCATAGCGACAAATGGTGGAATCAGTGTATCTCCGTCAATGATGAATTCAGTCGCATCACTACGGTAGAGGTCTAACTTCCCAAACTTGAAACCACGTTCCCACATTTCATTGACAATCTCAAGAGTTGTATAGAGGTCAATCTCCACATTAGAGGCTTCATTGTTCTTCCGTTTTTCAGAGATTTCTTCCATTCTACGCTTGATAGCCTCCAAGCCCGCCCCCATGGTCTTGATATCAAAAGCCTTAGCACGGATTGAGAAATAAGCACAGTAGTAATAAATGGGATGATGAACCTTGAAGTAAGCTACACGCAAGGCCATCATAACATAGGCTGCCGCATGGGCTTTAGGGAACATGTACTTGATTTTTCCACAAGATTCGATATACCACTCAGGAACATTGTTGGCCTTCATAGCTTCGATATAGCCATTTCTCTCTTCTTCAGAAATCTTGAGCCACAAGCCCTTACGTACCCGTTCCATGATAGTAAAGGCCATCTTAGGTTCGAGACCAGCATGCATGAGGTAAACCATGATGTCGTCTCGACAACCGATAACGGTTGATAGGTCAGCAATCCCTTGCTTAATCAAATCTTGGGCATTGCCCAGCCAAACGTCGGTACCGTGGGACAACCCTGACAACTGAAGCAATTCTGCAAAAGTCGTCGGATGGGTTTCATCGACCATCCCTCGGACAAAGTTGGTCCCAAACTCAGGAATCCCCAGCATGCCCGTAGGCGTTCCGATTTGCTCAGGTGTCACTCCTAGCACATCAGTCCCAGAAAAGAGGGCCATTACGCCTTCGTCATCCATGGGAATTTCATTAGGATCAATCCCAGACAAGTCCTGGAGTTTTCGAATCATGGTCGGATCATCATGTCCCAGTACATCAAGTTTGAGGACGTTCTCATCGATATCATGGAAGTTAAAGTGAGTGGTCTGCCATTCAGCCGTCACGTCATCTGCTGGATACTGGACAGGCGTAAAGTCGTAAACATCCATATAGTTAGGAATAACAACGATTCCCCCCGGGTGTTGTCCTGTTGTCCGCTTGACACCAGCTGCACCTTGAGCGAGGCGTTCCACCTCTGCATCACGATAAAACTTCCCGTAGTCTCTCTCGTAGCCCTTTACAAATCCATAGGCAGTCTTAGCAGCTACCGTACCAACTGTTCCCGCACGGAAGGCATATTCCTCACCAAAGATATCACGCACATCCAAGTGGGCGCTAGGCTGGTCTTCTCCCGAGAAGTTCAAGTCAATATCAGGAACCTTATCCCCATCAAAACCAAGGAAGGTCTCGAAAGGAATATCCTGTCCGTTTTTGCTGAGTTTATGACCACATTTAGGACAGTCCTTATTGGGCATATCAAAACCTGAACCGTACGAACCATCTGTGATAAACTCACTGTACTGACACTGATCACAGACATAGTGAGGAGAGAGAGGATTGACCTCAGTAATCCCAATCATGGTCGCAACGAAACTAGATCCGACAGACCCACGAGAACCAACCAAGTAGCCCCGTTCATTGGAGCGTTGCACCAACATCTGGGAAGCTAGATAAATCACAGCAAATCCATTCCCCAGAATAGAGGTTAGTTCTTTTTCAATCCGCAAATCAACAATATCTGGCAGCGGATTTCCATAAATCTCAAAAGCTTTCTTATAGGTCAACTCAGCAACTGTTTCTTCAGCCTTGTCGATGAAAGGCGTATACAATTCCCCCTTAACAACCTCAACAGGTTCAAAGGTTTCTGCCAAGGCATTGGGATTTTCAATAACTAGTTTGCGTGCCAGTTCCTCTCCCAAGAAAGCAAATTCATCCAACATCTCATTAGTCGTTCTAAAATGAGCCTTGGGAAGAGGTGCTGGTTGTGCATGTTCCCCATGACCGATGGTTCGGTTAATCATAGCCCCCTGTCCCAAACTACGGACGATAATTTCACGATAAATCTCTTCTTCCGGTTCGATATAGTGAACATTTCCGGTAGCCAGAACAGGCTTACCAAGACGGTCTCCCACCTCTATCAAACTCTTGATAATGGTCTGGAGTTCTTCCATATCCTTGACCTGCTCCTTGGCAATCAAGGGAGCATAAATAGCAGGTGGCATAACCTCTATAAAGTCATAATACTTGGCCACCTCAACCGCCGCATCCACGCCCTGGGAAACGACTGCATCAAAAACTTCACCTTCTGCACAGGCTGATCCTAAAACCAATCCCTCTCGATGGGCATCTAGAACCGTTCTCGGAATCCGCGGCACTCCTTCAAAGTACTTGGTATTAGACAATGAAACCAGCTTAAAGATATTTTTTAGCCCTACTTGATTCTTGACATAAATGGTCGCATGCTTGATCCGAGCTTTTTTATAAGAATCTGGACTAATCAAATCAATATTAAGTCTAGCTAGATCGGTCACACCATGTTTTCCTGCTACTTCTTTGATAAAAATAAAGAGCAGACGACCAGTAGCTTCCGCATCGTAATTGGCCATGTGGTGATGTTCTAAGGCCACACCAAAACGCTTGGTCAAAGGCCCCAAACCATGACGTTTATACTCAGGATAGAGATTTCTAGCAAACTCCAGCGTATCAATAACTGGCTGACTAATCTTTGGCAGACCATGACGCTCATAATTGGCATTCATAAATCCTACGTCAAAGGTTGCATTGTGGGCAACCAAGACTGTATCCTTGCAGAATTCTTGGAATTCCTGTAAAACTTGTTCCAGTGGCTTGGCATTTTTGACATGGTCATCTGTAATTCCAGTCAACTCAGTAGTAAAAGCTGACAAGGGATGCCCAGGATTGATAAATTCATCAAATTCAGCAATGACATTCCCCTTGTACATCTTAGAGGCTGCAACCTGAATCAAGTCATTATAGATGGCTGATAGACCCGTCGTTTCCACGTCAAAGACCACGTAGGTCGCTTCCGACAAGTCCTTCTCCACTTCGTTATAAACGATAGGAACACGGTCCTCCACGATATTGGCTTCCATACCATAGATCAGCTGGATTCCCGCTTTCTTAGCCGCCTTATAGCCGTGTGGGAAGGACTGAACATTTCCATGGTCCGTGATGGCAACCGCCTTGTGTCCCCACTTAGCAGCTGTCGCAACGATCTCTTCTACCTCTGGTAGTGCATCCATGGTCGACATATTAGTATGAGCATGAAACTCAACCCGACGCTCACCTTCTGGCATCAAATCCTTACGCTCATAGTGAACAACTTCCTGCACATCCTGCACGTTCATAGTCAAATCGCGTGTGAAGTTATTCATTTCCACATTCCCACGCACTCGGAGCCAAGAATTTTTCTTAATTAGATCAAACTTCTGAGCCTCTTCCTCATTCTTGACCCACTTTTGCATAGAAAAACTTGAAGTGTAGTCGGTCATTTTAAAGTTGATTAAAACGCGCCCTGTTCTGGTCACTTTTTGCTCCACATCAAAAACAACCCCTTCAAAGACCAGACGATTTTCCTCAGTCGTCACTTCGATCATAGGAGTAATCTCCGCCTTGTCCAGCTTGGGTTTAGCTGCAGCTTTTTTGGCTTGAAAATCAAAGGCTGGTTTCTCTTCCGCTGGAGGAGGTGCCATCTGTTCCAGTTGCTCCATAGCACGGAGCGCTTCCTCATTGGCCGCTTGAACAATCTGCTCATTTTCAGCATGAAAGGCCTCTTCCTGTTCTTGGGTCAGCACATCATTCTTCTCGACTTGACAAGTAAAAGTTGGAAAACCAAACTTTTCAAGTTGTTTCGCTAAATTAGGAAGATGATTCTTCTTAAAATGTTCCTTATCAATCGCCTCAGAGCCTTCAATAAAGAGTTGATTGCCCTCCGCACGAACTCGCAAATTCTGATAAAGGGACTTAAAACCTTGACTAGCACATGGCCCCTCAGAAAAAGCCTCTCTATAGTAGGACTGCAAGAGTTGATTTGAAAATTCTTGAGACAGAGCCTTGATTTCGAAAATAGCTTTATTCCCTGTCTTAGAAAATTCTTCCCTCAAACCTTTCTTTAATTCTAAAAAGATTTCAATCGGTAAAATATTAGAAAATACGAAATGAAACTCCCATACCTTACTAATTTTATGAACCACAACTCGCTCAATATCAGCCTGTGCTAAAGCAGGACCCTGTCTCATTTCAGCAGGCATCCCCAATTGATTCATCAAAATTTCAAAACTATTTGACATTCATTTTCCTCACATTATTCTCCTACTATTTTACCATACTTAGAGGTGTTTTCTAAAGACAAAAGGAAGCCACTTCAAGACAACAAAGAATTTTCTTATGTATATCCTTACTCCTCATTTAAGGATATTTACCTAGGGAAATTAAAAAATCTTCCAAACAGTACTCCCCAAAAAAAGTTAGATGAATAATTTACCTAGTGAATTTAGTTCTGTTTTACACATAACGAAAACACCCCGAAAGTTAGTCGGAAAAAATCTAACTTTTGGGGTGCAATTGATTCTTTATAAAACCTGAAAAGAAATCAGTCTTTAACTCCTGCTTTCTCTCTTATGCTTGATAACGTTTCACGCCATCTAGGTAGGTTGCTACCAATTCTAAATTTTTATCTAGTACGATAAAGTCCGCGTCATAGCCTTCACGGATTTGTCCACAAACATCGTCAATATGAACGGATTTAGCTGGGTTGAAGCTTGCCATCATAACTGCTTCGTGTGGAGAGGCAATGTTCCAGTCAACCACATTCTTCAAACCGTCTTTGAGTTTGAGAATAGAACCCGCCAAGTTACCTGTAGATTTGAGACGAGCAGTTCCATTTGCAACGACAACTGGGAATTCTCCCAACATGTAGTCGCCGTCTTCCAATCCACCCGCTGTCATACAGTCTGTGATAAGGGCAATATTTGCAGTTCCTTTTTGTTTGATAAGAATTTCGCAGGCTTTTGGATCTACGTGATGGCCGTCACAGATCAACTCTGCATAGGTATGTGGCAATTGGTACATGGCTCCAACCATACCCAGTTCGCGGTGAGTTAACCCACGCATGCCATTGTAGGCGTGTACCCAAACACTCGCTCCAGCATCGACTGCTTTTTTAGCTTCATCAAAAGTCGCGTTTGAGTGCCCAAGAGCAACCGTCACACCTTCGCCCGTAACCGTACGAACAAAGTCTTCTACACCTTCACGTTCTGGCGCAAGGGCAATTTTATTTAGCAGACCATTTGCTGCTTTTTGCCAAGCACGAAACTCATCCATACGAGGGTCTTTCATGTAGGCAGGGTTTTGAGCTCCCTTGTATTTCTCTGTGAAATAAGGCCCTTCGAAATAGATTCCACGAATCTTGGCTCCACTTGCTTCCTGGTAACGAGCACCAATATTTTCTGTTACCGCAAGCAATTGTTCATAAGATGATGTCAAAGTGGTTGGCAAGAAGCTCGTTACCCCCATGCTGAGGAGTCCTTCACTCATGGTGTGAAGGGTTCCTTCGATATTATTATCCATAACATCCACACCGCCAAATCCATGAATGTGGGTATCTACAAGTCCTGGAGCAATGCTATAACCTGTATAGTCAATAATCTCCGCTCCCTCAGGAATCTGCTCGACATGTTTTCCAAACTTGCCATCCACAAGTTCCAAGTAACCACCACGACGAACTCCGTGTGGGTAGAAAAATTGATCCGCTTTAATATAGTTAGGCATAATGTTAACCTCCTTAAAAGATTGATTCCACAATTTATTATGTCAATTACATTATAAACCTTTCTTTTTTATTTGTAAATGGTATAGACCTATTTTCTAGAGATATTTTAAAAGAGCTGGATTTTTCCAACTCTTCTCTTTTAAATACAAGTTATTTTGATTTGACTGGCTTGTCTTGAGCTGTTTGCAAGGCTGCAGCAATGGTATCTGCATACAATTTAGCTCCTGCTTCAATTTTACTATTGTCACTTCCAAAATGGACTTGGTCTGTTCCAGTCCAAATTTCTGGATGCTCTTTCGCAACTTGATTCCAATCTGCTATCGTGATGTAAGGAGTCTTCTCTGCCAATTCTCTCATATAGGCAGCCTCTTTCTCAACGATTGCATAGGTCTCTTTTGCCTTATCCCCCTCATAAGGAGTCACCAAAACCATATGGTGGCCCTTAGGAAGATTTTTCACGATGCTATCCCAATCTTCCTTGTAATTTTCAGGATTATTTACCCCAGTTGCAATAACCACCATCTTTGGTAGAAATTTATTCTGGCTATTATTTAGCATGATTTCATTGGCAGTCTTGGTTGTTCTGCTGACTTGTGCATTAATCTGTGCTCCAGGAAGGGCTGTCTGCAAAGCTGTATTAGCTCTTAGCGCTACCGAATCACCAATTAACATAGTGCCATCAGCAATTCCTAAACTATCAGCTTCTGCTCGTTCTGTCATCACCTTGGTCTGGTTAATATTTGTTGCAGCTTGCTTCAAGCCATTGACAGTTAAGTCTGTCTCAAAAGCTCCCACTTGTGGTGCCAACAGAGTTACTAAGAAGACAATGAAGGCCAAAATTCCAGTACTTGCTGCAAGGATTGTGTGAATATGAGGCAGGGGACGGAGGGTTTGTATAATAGGTGTGTCCTTTCCTGCAATCCAAGGTTCCAATACATAAAATGACAGACTGGCAAATCCATAAGAAAAAATCAGAGTCAGTAATACAGCAAGAAGATTTGATGTCAACTGTGAGAAAATAATATAGAAAGGCCAATGGAAGAGATAAACTGCATAGCTAGTATCTGCTAAAAAGCTGATAATCTTTGGCTCCTGCATGTTAGGAGTCTTTTCATGTAAGACACGCGCCGCCAGAATCATAGCAAGGGCTGCAAGGCTGGCAAGCAAGAAGCCCATAAGATAGGCAAAGAGATAGGTAAATTTGACAAAGAAGGTCAAAATGAGTAAGAATCCAAAACCTCCCCCAAAAACTAAAAGGGTCTTGCGTAAATCCCAAATTTTATCCAACTGCTTAACTAAAGAAGTCGTCTGACGAACGCCTACAATCGTTGCTAGGATACTTCCCAAAAAGAATGGATAGACATGAGTTAAACTAGAGAAGTAAACAGAAGAATAAGAGGTTACTAGAAAACTACCGATAAACATGGAGAAGAAGCTGATCAAGAAGGCAGCAGCAGATAAGAGAAAGATCATTCCTCTCAACTGACCATTTGATTTAGACTGTTTAGATAAGAACCAAACTGCCAATCCCCAGAGGATATAGTAGTGAACCTCAACAGCCAAGCTCCAATTATGAACAAACAAATGTGGAATGAACTGAGATTCATAACTCCCACCTGTTAGCAGTTCATAGAAGTTGGTCATAAAGCCTAAGACACCCGCAATCTGACCCCCAATTCCAGCCACATAGTCTTGGCGAACCAAGAAAGTAAAAGGCATGGTCACCAAGACCATCAAAACCACAGGTGGCACGATACGATAAAAGCGTCTCCTAAAAAATCCAACCAAATCAATTTCATGATTTTTAGAAAATTCTTCGATAAGTAGAGCTGTAATCAGGAAACCTGAAAATGTGAAAAAGACATCTACCCCGAAAAATCCTCCAGGAAAGATGGTCTGAAAGAAATGATACAAGAGTACCAAAAGTAAACCTGTAATCCTAATCAAGGAAAACCATTTAATACGCATACGAGTTTATTCTCCCTTTCATTATACACTTTATTCTATCAAAAAAAGAAGAAAAATCCCAAGAGAAAACTTAGGATTTTTAGCTTATATCAATTCTAGTTTAAAAATTACGGCCTGACTTGTTATAGCCATATTTTTCAACAAAATACTCACGGAATTCCAAGAGATTGTCATCCATGATGGCTTGTCGCACTTGCTTCATCAGGTTAAGCAAGAAGTAAAGATTATGGTAGCTAGTCAAGCGGATACCAAAGGTTTCATCAGCCTTGAGCAGATGACGAAGGTAGGCGCGTGTATAGTTCTTACATGTGTAGCAATCACACTCAGGATCCAACGGCGTAAAGTCCTCAGCAAACTGGGCATTTTTGACAACCAAACGCCCCTGACTAGTCATACAAGTCCCATTACGAGCGATACGAGTCGGCAAGACACAGTCAAACATATCCACCCCACGAATCACCCCATCAATCAAGCTATCTGGCGCTCCCACACCCATCAAATAGCGAGGTTTGTTTTCAGGCAGCAGTTGAGTTGTGAAGTCCAAGACAGCATTCATCTCTTCGTGGGTTTCTCCCACTGCCAAACCACCGATAGAGTAGCCTGGGAAATCCATGCTGACAAGGTCATGAGCTGACTGACGACGCAGGTCTTCAAATCCAGCCCCCTGCACAATCCCAAATAACCCTTGGTCATGCGGACGACGGTGAGCCTTCAAACCACGCTCAGCCCAACGACTGGTACGCTCAATTGATTTCTTAACGTAGTCGTAAGGTTGATAAAATTGAGGACATTCGTCAAAGGACATCATGATGTCTGAGCCCAAATTATTCTGAATAGAAATGGCTTTTTCTGGGGACAAGAACATCTTAGAACCATTGAGATGATTTTTAAAGGTTACTCCTTCTTCTGTGATATTACGGCTATCTGCTAAGGAATAAACCTGAAAACCACCACTATCTGTCAAGATAGGCTGATCCCAATTCATGAACTTGTGGAGACCACCAGCGCGTGCGATGAGTTCATCCCCAGGGCGAAGCCAGAGATGATAGGTGTTTGATAGGATAATTCCTGAACCCATCTCCTTCAATTCTTCAGGTGACTGAGTTTTGACAGTAGCTTGAGTCCCAACTGGCATAAACATAGGTGTTGGGAAGGTACCGTGGGGAGTGATGATTTCTCCCAGACGAGCTCCTGTGTGTTTTTCTTTCTTAATCAAACGATATTTGATTGGCGAATCTGACATTTTTTACCTCCGAAGCTGGGAAAGACAGTCCCAGTTCATACTTTGTGCCCAAGGGCATACTGTATGATTTTATCAAAAAAAGCTGGAACTGTCACGAACTATGGTATAATGAGAGAATGAAATACCCAAAAATTGATTTAAAAACCGTTCGTCTGCAAGCCAGACAATTTCAGGCTGAAAATCCCCGCCTCTTTCTCGTCTATCTCTTACCTAGCATACTGGTCATCTTGTCTGGCTTTCTTAATCCCTTAGAGCGTATCAACGAGTCTATTTTAGAGCAATCCTTTTTAAGCATGCTTGGTCATGTATTCCAAGCCTACCTTTTTCCACTATTAGTCTCCTTTATCGGGACGATTCTCCTGACCAGTTCAGTTTATACAACCCTGAGACTCATTAAGAATCCTGATACAGAACTATCCGTCAAAAATAGTCTGGCTCTATTTAACGAAGAGCACTTTTCACAAACTTTTTTGACTCTCCTTCTCAAACGTTTCTATCTCTTCTTATGGAGCATTCCTAGCTTACTTGGGATTTACTTCCTCTTTTACAGTAGCTTTTTAGCAAAGAAATTCGTTGCAATCCATCCTGAATTTCCCAATCTAGATCTCACGTCAGTTGAAACTGAGCGTTTCCTCATGACCTTTGGTCTTTACTTCCTAGCAAGTATCCTCTTGATGATTGTCGGAAATAGTCTCTATATCCCACAATACTATGCCTATTCACAGGTAGAATTGCTCCTCTGTGACACTCTAGACTTGGGCCAAGCTAAACCAGGACAAATTCTTAAAACCAGCTTTTTTCTAATGAAAGGTTACAAGTTTCAGCGTTTTGTCCTAGACTTACAACTCCTTCCTTGGTACTTCCTCAATTGGATTACCTTTGGAATTGCTAGTTTCTCACTTCTTCCCTATATTCAAATCAATAAAATAATTTTTTACCGAGCAGTACTAGCTCGAAAACGTCCAAAAGCTTGAAGGTTTTCCCTCAAGCTTTTTTCTATCAATGAGTTTCTCCGCCCACCAACTTGAGATCCTCATCTCCATGTTCGATAATGGCGCCGATTGTCGCTTCTATCCCTCGCCTAATATCCACTAAACTCATAGCTGGAGTAGTCGGTCTATTCACCACCTGTTCCATCATATAAGGAATATGCATAAAACCTGCCTTAACATGTGGAAATTTCTTTTCTACCAAATAGAGGGCCTGATACATCAAATGATTGCAGACAAAAGTCCCTGCAGTATTGGAAACAGAGGCCGGCAAGCCCACCATTTTTATAGCTTGGACCATCGCTTTAATCGGCAAACTACTAAAGTAGGCCGGAGCACCATCCGATCGAATGGGAATGTCAATCGGCTGATTACCTTCGTTATCAGGAATGCGTGCATCATCTTGATTAATAGCTACTCGCTCAGGTGTCAAGCTAGACCTTCCACCTGCTTGGCCAATACAAAGGACAAAGTCAGGTTGATATCGGTTCATCTCTTCTTCCAATACATGGGCCGATTTGTGAAAGACTGTCGGCACTTCTAGCCAACGGACCTCAGCACCATGGATTTCAGATGGTAAACCTTTAATGGCCTCCAAAGCTGGATTGACCTTTTCCCCTCCAAATGGCTCAAAACCTGTCACTAATACTTTCATTTCTAACTCCTTACAAAAGATTCCATGAAATTCTTTTCTTAAAAACAAGTATAACATATTTCCCTTATTCTGGAGTTGAAAAGAGCTAGAGAGAATAAGAATGGTCTTCGAGTTTATTTAAAGAGTAAAATACTAATCAAGGCCAAAATAGCTGGTCCACCTTGCTTCAAAATAATTTTCTTATCTGCTGTTAAAGAGCCATAAGCCGCAGCCCCAATCACAAAGAAGACAAAAATAGTCACAATTTCTAAATTCTGTGAGAAATAAATCCCATACAAGAGAAAGACTCCTAGCAAAGCGTTATAAATCCCTTGATTTTTGAACAATGAACTTACCGACGGACGAGCCAGTTCTTCCTTTTCCATGTTAAAGACGCGACTAGTCGCATCTGATTGCGTTGCAATACTTTCCAAATAAAAAATGTAAAAATGCTCCAAAGCAACGATTGTTGCTAAAATGATTGTAATAATTGCCATATATTTCTCCTTAAATTTCTATATTTTCAATACCCAAAACCAATTTATTTAATAAACGGCTGAGTTCTGTTCTCTCAGACTCTGTTAAGATACTTTCCATCGCTTCCTTAACCCTGACATGATTCAGAGGAGGATTCACCACTAACTGCTCCTTAGCATACTTCGTAGCCTCTACCAACACTTCCCGCTGATTTTCAGGATTACGATGACGCTCCACCAAACCTTCCTTTTCCAAAATCTTGAAATGCCGTGTCAAAGCAGCCTGATCAATCTTCAAACGCTCCTGAACCGCCATCTGATTACAGGAAGAATTCTCCAGCAAAAATAATAAAATCTGATACCGTGTCAAACTAATCCCAAGTCTTTTTTCAAACAATTGCGTACTCGCTTGCTCAGACAAGCGGAGTTGATACAGTAAATCTTGAATCTCTAGCATTTCTTTCTCTTTTCTTGATTTATCAATAGTTGACAAATCAAGTATAATGTAAAGTAAAATAAAATGCAAGAATGTTGCTTAACTCATTACAAAATGCTAACTTCCCATTCATATTGATACTCAATGAAAGTTAAAGAGCAAACTAGGAAGCTATCCGTAGGTTGCTCAAAGCACAGCTTTGAGGTTGCAGATAAAGCTGACGTGGTTTGAAGAGATTTTCGAAGAGTATGACAAAGAAAAACGAACGAGACTCGCTCCCCATCACGAAAGCTAGATCTCATTCGTCAAAATGATATTACCAAGTCTGATTTATCCATTCATTGAAACGTGAACGTGGTCATAGTGATTTTCTGTCACACTACCACGGTCTGGCATTGGGTTCCAAGTATTAGCTGGTCCATATTTGCTATCGAATGGAGCATAGAAACGTTGTTTCCAGATGATGTAACTAATACCACGGCTAGCCATGTTTTGAATAGCGTATTCCGCAATCTTATCCCCTAGTTCTGAACCTTCTGGTACCATAAAGTCGATAGCCAAACCTTTTCCGTGATCTCCACTGTCTCCTGGACGGTAACCACTAAAGGATGTGATGCCAAACAAGTTGGCAATTTCTTCTTTAAAGGCGGCCGTTTGTGGTTGAAGGCCTGCATTTTCAGATTTTGCTACTGCAAGTCCAGCATAATCAGGTGCAGCAGGAGCCGCGTAAGCTGTTGAAGCTGTTTTTGTCTCTTCCGGTTGATAAGTAGAAACTGCTGGTGTATCTTCACTTAATGATGTTCTACTTGATGATTCTTCTTTTGCTTCTTCTGAACTTGTTGCAGTTGTTTCTGTTGTTTTTTCTTCTACTGGAGTTGTAGTTGTTTCCACTGTTGCTTCAGCTTGTGGGTTTGCTTGATTTTCCTCTTTCTCAGCTGGAGTCGTTGCCTGAGGAGCTGCTTCTTCAACTGGACTGGTTGTTTCGACTGTTTGCTCAGCTGTCGTAGAAGTGTTTGTAGATGGTGCTACTTCTTCTGCAGTAGCAACTGTCTCTGCAACTTCTGAACTTGATGCTACTTCTTTTGTACTTGTAGTTTCTACTGCTTTTGGAGTTTCTACAATCGGTTGAGAAAGGTCTGCAACCTGAACAGTTTGATCATCAACGGTCACTTGATTGGTTGTCAAATCTGCTGTCGCAGTTGTCACTTCTTCACTAGAATCTGCTTGAGGAGTTTGGATTTCAACTTCTGTTACTTCTTCTGCTTCATTGACAGTCGTTGTCAAAACAGTTTCTGGGAAAATCAAGTCCATATTAGTGATTTTATTCAAATTCGCAAGAACTGTGACATCTACACCCAAGGCTTCTGCAATGGTGCTTAAAGTATCACCATACTGAACTGTATAACTTGTTTTGTTGTCCGTTTTAGTCAAATCGTTTTGGATTTGCTCAACACTACGGGCAGTCCAAAGAACTTCTTCTGCTTGAGTTGCCAATACTGGGGCAAATGACAAGGCTACTGTTGACGCTAATAATATTCTTTTCTTCATTCTTTCAAATTCCTTTCAAATGAGTACCTGTCTATGATAACACAAAAAGAGCAGAAAAAAAGCCCTCTCGGGCCTATTTAACAGAACTGTCTATTCCTTGTAACAAACTCGGTTACTTGAAATAGTTTGTTAGGTCTCTGTCATAAAACTGACACAATCTTATCGTTCCTAATCCCCAAAAATGTAAGGAATAGCTGCTAGTTCTTGAATTCTATGATTGCCTTCATAAGTCGACTCTAAAAAATTAATACTTTGAATCCCACTATTCTGAGAAAATTCCACATCCAGAGTCCGATCCCCTATATAATAGGTCTTCTCAGGATTCAGCTGATACTTGTCTATCAGATAGATAGCCGCTTCTGGACTTGGCTTCCGCGCAAAGCCACTCTGACTGGTTAAAATCTCTGTAAAATAGAACTCCAACTCTAAGTCTCTGAGAATGGCAAAAGCATTATCTCCCTTATGAGTGTAAACAAAGTTCCGAATCCCTATTTGGTCTGCCCAAGCCAACACCTCACGCGCACCTGGCATCAAAACTACCTGAGCATTTTTTTCAGCTAGACTCTGGGCACGCACCTGATTTAGCACTTCCACATCTAGCTTTCGCTCTTCTGCCACCTGCACAAGCAAATCCTGCACCGAATACTTGAGGATAAACTCTCTCACTTTCTCCTTATCATAGGGAATAGAAAACTGAGCAAAGGTCTCTTCAATCCCTGACAAAATCGCTTCGTAAGAATCCAATAAAGTTCCGTCTAAATCCCAAATAAAAGCTGTTTTTTGCATCTCCTATCCTTTCAACATCATATAACGCTGGTAACGGTAACGTAGAAATAACCAACGAAAACCATTATCCAAGAGAGTCCCTACCCAAATACCAGGCAAGCCCCAACCAAGAACAATTCCCATCAGATATCCTGTTCCAATGCGGATACACCACATTCCTATACTTGTCGCATAAAAGGGAAGCCGAGCATTGCCTAAACCCTGCCAGACTGCTGTATAGATGACTGTTCCTATCGTCATAGGAGTACCAAGTAGTGAAAAAAGTGTCACTAGAACACTAGCCTCAACCGCTAGAGAATCTGTCGTATAGAGATGAGTTAATGGTACACCCAAGGCATAGATACTAAAGGTCAAAGGCAACATGAGAAGCAGAGAAATCCAAAAGGTTTGCTTACTCAAATTAGCTACTCTTTCCCAATTATCCTCTCCAACTGCTCGGGCCACCAACATAACCGTTGCCGTAGCAACGCCAAAGGCAGGCATGTAGTTAAACTGGGTCAAGACTTCTCCGACCGCATTTCCAGCCACTGCTTCCGTCCCAAAAGAAACGACCAAGGCAATGATAACGACATCACCAGCCCGCATCATAAGGCGCTCTCCAGCTGCTGGTAAAGCCAAGGTCAACAGTTCCTTATCTAAACCAAAAGTCGGTTTCGTATAAGGCAGTTTTAATTGCGACCACAAAATCACAAGACCAACCAAACGAGACAGAATAGTCCCCCAAGCAACACCCGCTATCCCCATATCAAGAACAAAAATAGCTAGACTGGAAAAGAGAATATTCAAGGCATTGGATAAGAGACTCACATAGAGGGGCAAACGCGGATTATGCGTTGCACGAATCAAGGCACCTAGACTCGTCATCAAGCCCAAGAGAACAATCGATCCGCCTACCAAGGATAGATACAGTCCACCACTCTCGGCCACAGCCTGCTCAGTTCCCAAAAGTCCTATCATCTCTTGCCCAGCGAAGATGGACAAAGCTCCTAAAAGGAAACTTAATAGTAAAGTAATTTTCAACGCCTCAGTCACATGATAGGCTAGCTTAGACCGATCCTTCTGCCCCAAACTTTTTGAAATAACACTAGAAATAGCTGCCCCCAGAGCAATGAAAATCGCCTGGTAAATGGTGATAATATTACCAGCTACTGAAACACCTGAAATAGCTATCAACCCTAAATGCGCAACCAAATAACTGTCCACCATTCCCATGAGCATTTGCAAAAAGTTTTCACCCATAGCTGGCAATGCAATATTAAGAATGTCTTTATTTTTCTTAAACAATCTCTCCTCCTGATGAAAAGAAACTCAGTTGGTTTCCCAACCGAGTTTACTCCCTCTATCTTAAAGTCCTAGATAATCTTCAACCTCTGCTTGCATGTCAGCAGCTGCTACAGTTGTCTTGTGACGAACCGGCGCTGTTTCAAGGCCATCAACTGCTGGTGGCACAGCCACTCCTGAGATTTCATGTAATTGAGCCAAGGCTTCAAAGTCAGTCAAGTCAACTTTCCCAGTTACAGCTTCTACTGCAACCACTGGGAACTTGTATGGACTAGCTGTTGAAGCAATCACTGTCTTGGTAACATCACCAGTAGACGCTTGGTATTTTCTATACACTGCTGAGGCAACCGCCGTATGTGGATCCTCAATGTAGGCATCTGTTTGATAAACACGTTTGATTTCTGCCGAAGTTTCTTCCTCAGTCGCATATTCAGCCGCAAAGAGGTCCAGAATCTCAGCATCAAAATCAGTCAATTCATATTGTCCTTGTGTATTCAAGGCATTCATGAGTTCAGCTGTCTTAACTGCATCATTACCCAAAAGATGGAAAATCAAACGCTCCAAGTTTGAAGATACCAAGATATCCATAGATGGACTAGTTGTTACTTTAAACTCACGTTTCTTGTCGTAAACACGTGTCTTGAAGAAGTCTGTCAAGACATTGTTATCATTTGAAGCACAGATTAATTTACCAACTGGAAGACCAATTTGTTTAGCATAAAAGGCAGCCAAGATATTTCCAAAGTTTCCTGTTGGTACTGTGAAGTTGACCTTTTCACCAGCCACAATCTCACCAGTCTTAACCAACTGAGCGTAGGCATAAACATAATAAACAATCTGTGGTACCAAACGACCAATGTTCATAGAGTTAGCTGATGAAAATTGCAACTTGTTAGCAGCCAATTTTTCACGGAGAGCCACATCATTAAACATATGCTTCACGTTGGTTTGCGCATCGTCAAAGTTACCGTCAATGGCGATAACATGAGTATTGTCGCCAGTCTGAGTGGTCATTTGCAACTCTTGCACCTTGCTGACACCATCCTTTGGATAAAAGACGATAATCTCTGTACCAGGCACATCCGTAAATCCCGCCATAGCAGCTTTCCCAGTATCACCAGATGTTGCTGTCAAAATTACGATTTTGTTCTCCAAACCATGCTTTTTAGCAGCAGTCGTCATAAAGTATGGCAAGATAGACAAGGCCATATCCTTAAAGGCAATCGTAGAACCATGGAACAGTTCCAAGTTGTATTGCCCGTCTAATTTCACTAAAGGAGCGATAGCTGGAGTATCAAACTTGCTATCGTAGGCATTGTTGATACAGTAGTCCAACTCTTCGGCTGTAAAATCATCTAAAAAGGCTGATAAAACTAACTTAGCAACTTCTTGGTAAGAAGCATCTTTCAATTTTTCAAAATCCAAATCTACCTTTGGATAAGTAACCGGTGTAAACAAACCACCATCCGTTGCCAAACCTTGCAAAATTGCTTGGCTGGCAGTTACTGTATTGTTGTCATCACGCGTTGATTGATAAACTAATGTCATTACTCTCTATCCTTTATCTATAGTCTCATCCATTATATCATGATTTTTCAGAAAATTCTCCTTTTATAAGAGAAATTATAGGCTCAATTCTTCTTTCAAAGGCTGTAAATAGGTCATTTCTTGCTTATTTCTCATCTTCAGACCTTCGTCAGCTAGCAAGAGTAAGTCTTTTGAAAACTCTATAATCGCAGTTTCTTCCTGATCTGTAAGCTTTTTCTTAGAAAATTGTCGCCTTAAAAATTTGTAATTTCTACCAAATACTTTAAAGAAAGATGCTGTTTCTAGGTAAGCTTCTAACTTGCCTAAATTAACCAACAATCCCAAGTGAAAGGCTGCTGAAGTAAAAGTCCTATCAAGTGGCTGAGTACACACACTACGAAACTCAACCGTTCCTCGAGTCGTTAAGTCTTGATACTGATAACTACGATGGGTTTCAAAAT